>NZ_CP083956.1:0-1200000 GCF_006442795.2 Mesorhizobium sp. B1-1-8 | reverse complement strand
AAGGGCCCGAAGCGCGGCGCCAAGGCCGACAACGAGGAAGCCGAGCAGGAAGAAGCTGCCTGAGTTTTTCGTTCAGACTGAATGCGAAGAACCCGGCCAGGCGCCGGGTTTTTTGTTTGTGCACTCTCGCATACGGCGCTCCCCCTCACCCAGCCTCCGCTTCGCTCGGCTGACCTCTCCCCGAGGGGAGAGGAGGCTGTCAGCGCCGGCGCCAAGCTCTTCTCCCCGCCGGGGAGAAGGTGGCCGCGAAGCGGCCGGATGAGGGGCCGGCGCTGCCATATGCGATTGGCCCCACAAAGTGCAAAGGTAGGAGGGCTCAGCCGCCCGTTTCCCTCTGCGCCTCCTCCTGCCGCAGCGAGGCAATAAACCGCTTGGTCCGTTCGCGCTCCGGCGTGTCGAACACGTTGGCGGCCGGGCCTTTCTCGACGATGACGCCGGCATCGAGGAACACAACTTCCCGCGCGATCTTGGAGGCGAGCCGCAGGTCATGCGTGGCCATCACCATGGTCGTGCCTTCGCGCGCCAGCTGACCGAGCACGTCGACCACCTCCTGCGCCAGTTCCGGGTCGAGCGCCGAGGTCGGCTCGTCGCAAAGCAGCACCCTGGGCGACGGCGCCAGCGCGCGCGCGATCGCCACGCGCTGTTGCTGGCCGCCCGACAGCGTCGCCGGCCAGGCATCGGCCTTTTCGACCATGCCGACCTTTTCGAGCAGCGCCAGCGCCCGCTCCCGCGCCCTCGGCTGCGGCCATTTCAGCACCGTCACCAGCCCCTCCATGACATTCTCGATCGCTGTGCGATGCGGAAACAGCTGGAAGTTCTGGAACACCATGCCGGTCTGCAGGCGAACGCGCTGGATATCCTTTGCCGGCACCCTGCCGCCCGGCCGGAATTCCAGCGTCTCGTCGCCGATGCGCAAGGACCCGGAGGTCGGGATCTCCAGGAGGTTGATGCAGCGCAAAAGCGTGCTTTTCCCCCCGCCCGAAGGGCCGACCAGCGCCGTGACGCTGCCTTCGTCGATGCTGACGCTGACACCTTTCAGCACGAGATTTTCACCAAAGCGCTTTTCGATGTTGGTGAGGCCGATCATGCGTTGGCCTCCAGGAAGCCGCCATAGCGGTTGAGCCGCACCTCCAGCCGCGCCTGCAGCGCCGACAGCACGGAACTCATCGCCAGGTAAAGTGCGGCCGCCTCGACATAGAGGATCAGCGGCTCGTAGGTGGTGGCGACGATGCGCTGCGCGGCCTGGAACATTTCCGGCACCGTTATTGCGGCCGCCAGCGAAGTGTCCTTGACCAGCGAGATGAAAGTGTTGGAGAGCGGCGGCACCGCGACGCGGCCTGCTTGCGGCAGGATAGTGCGCCGCATCGCCTGGCTCCAGGTCATGCCGATCGAATAGGACGCCTCCCACTGCCCCTTCGGCACCGAGCCGATGACGGCGCGGATGATCTCCGACGTGTAGGCGCCGATGTTGAGCGTGAAGCCGATCAGCGCCGCGGGGAAGGCGTCGAGCAGGATGCCGACCGACGGCAGGCCGTAGAAGATCAGAAACAGTTGCACCAAAAGCGGCGTGCCGCGGAAGATCCAGACATAGAAGCGGGCGAGCAGCACCAGCGGCTTCGGACCGAACAGCCTGACCAGCGCCGTGACCAGCCCGGCGATGAGGCCGAGCGCGAAGGACAAAAGCGTCAGCGGCACGGTGAAGCTCAGCGCCGCCCAAAGCAGTGTCGGCAATGATTCCACCATCAATTGCAGCCAGTGCGGCACGGGGCGCTCCTCCTTCCGGACGCGATGGCCGCGTCGGCATTGCCAAGTAAATATCACGCGAAAACCGGCGGGCCGTCAAAAGACGGCCCGCCGGTTTGATATGCCGAGGCCGGTGGGTGCGCCTACTGCGAAACGTCCTGGCCGAAATAGGTGTCGGCGATCTTCTTGTAGGTGCCGTCGGCCTTGATGTCGGCCAGCGCCTTATTGATGGCGGCGACCAGTTCCGGATCGCCCTTGCGCACGATGACGCCGGAATAGTCGGCATTCTCTTCCTGCGCTGCGATCTTCACATTGGCGTCGGGCTTGTGCTTCTTGAAATCGAGGAAGGACAGGCTGTCGTTGATGGTGGCGTCGGCGCGGCCGGTCAGAAGCAGCTGGATCGACTGGTCGAAACCGTCGGTGCCGACCAGTTCGGCGCCATTCTGTTCGGCCAGCTTGCCGAAATTGGAGGTCAGCGACTGGGCCGACTTCTTGCCCTTGAGATCGGCGAAGGTCTTGATGTCGGTGTTATCGCCGCGCACGATCAGCACCGCCTTGGAGGCGATGTAGGGATCGGAGAAGTCGTACTTGGCCTTGCGGGCATCGGTGATGCCGACCTCGTTGATGACGGCGTCGTAGCGGTTGGCGTCGAGGCCGGCGATCAGGCCGTCCCACTTGCCCTCGAGGAATAGGGCCTTGACGCCGAGCTTGTCGGCGATCGCCTTGGCGATCTCGACGTCGAAGCCGACCAGCGCTCCGGAAGCGTCATGATAGGTGAAGGGCGCGTAAGTGCCTTCCGTGCCGACCTTGATGACGCCGGCCTGCTTGATCTGGTCGAGATTGGCGCCGGCGTGGCCGGCGGTGACCGCCAGGACCTGCAGCGTTCCGGCGATGAGAAGCGATTGAAGCCATTTCATTTTTCTGTGATCCCGTTTTGACCGATGCCCGGCGTAGTGTGAGAGCCGGAAACTGACAGATCGAAGCCCGCAAAATAAGGAACCAGATTTCAAAAATCATTCACTCCAGAAATCCGGTTCTCAAAAATGCGATTATGCCCGGCAAGCAAGCTCTCCGGACCGATAACAAAATCGTCGCTGCGGCGGCGGCTGTGGCCTCCGCTCTCGCGGAACCATTAACGCGTCTGGCACGTTGCAGGCTGTTGTAGGGCGCGGCGGCGTCATTTCAACCGTCAACAGTGCAACGACCGCCAACAGGAGCCGGCATGATCGAGGACGCGGCAGGACGGACACTGGTCCGTGCGGCAATGAGGGCTCCTTATCTCGAGCGCGACGAGGAGCATCTGTTGGCCTTGCGCTGGAAGGAAGAGAACGACCAGCACGCGCTGCACAGGATCACCGTCGCCCATATGCGACTGGTTATTTCCATGGCGTCGAAATTCCGCCATTACGGCCTGCCGCTCGGCGATCTGATCCAGGAAGGCCATGTCGGCCTGCTGGAAGCGGCGGCGCGTTTCGAGCCTGCGCGGGAAGTCCGCTTTTCCACTTATGCCACCTGGTGGATCCGCGCCTCGATGCAGGACTATATCCTGCGCAACTGGTCGATCGTGCGCGGCGGCACCAGCTCTGCGCAGAAGGCGCTGTTCTTCAACCTCAGGCGGCTTCGCGCCCGGCTGGCCAACGGCGCCGAGCCGATCTCCAACGCCTCGCTCTACCGTCAGGTCTCGGTGGCGCTCGGCGTGCCGGAAGCCGACGTGGCGATGATGGATTCGCGGCTGTCGGCTCCCGACAGTTCGCTCAACGCCCCGCTTGCCGACGAGAACGGCGCCGCCGAACGGATGGATTTCCTGGTCTCGGAGGATCCGCTTCCCGACGAGGTTGTCGGCGAAACGATCGACGTCGAGCGCCGCGCTGTCTGGCTGCGGAGCGCGCTCGGCGCGCTCAATGCCCGCGAGCTCCGGATCATCGAGGAACGCCGGCTGAGCGACGACGGCGCCACGCTGGAATCGCTTGGCGAGCAACTCGGCATCTCCAAGGAGCGCGTTCGCCAGATCGAGGCCCGCGCCATGGAAAAGCTGAAGCTGGCGCTGGTGAAGCAGAACCCCGAATTTCTCGCGGAAGCCGCCTGAAGCTGACGCAGCGACACGAAGTCGCCAAAAAGGCATCGCTCAGCCATCCGGCAGATCTTCTTCATCCGAATCTGCGGATTGTGAATTCTTTAACAGACCCTCGCGTCGTAAACTGCTTCCTAAACGCACCAGATCAGAGCGGATGGGGGGTTTGCCATGCTGCGGTGTTACGCGTTCCTTGCAGCCTTGATCCTCGTGGGCTTCACGGCGTTCGACGCTCACGCCGATCGAAGGGTTGCCCTTGTGATCGGCAATTCCGAATACCAACAAATCCCGGCGCTCAAGAATCCGGACAGGGATGCTCGTGACGTGGCGAACACGTTCCGGCTGGCCGGTTTCGACGTGTTCGTCGCCAAGGATCTCACCAAGCTCCAGTTCGAGGAGCGGTTCCGCCAGTATCTTGCGGCGGCCGACGGCGCCGACCTGGCTGTCGTCTATTATTCAGGCCATGGCTTCCAGATCGGCGGCGAGAACTTCCTGATCCCGGTCGATGCTTCGCTGAAGGACGCTGCCGACATTGAGGTCCAGGCGATCAAGCTTGACGACGTGCTTGAGCAGCTGCGCACGAAATCGAAGATCCAGGTCATCATCCTCGATGCCTGCCGCAACAATCCTTTCCCGCGCAAGGATTATTGGCTGAAGGACCAGTTGATCGTCGCCGGCGGCAGCGGTCTTGCGCAGGTGAAGAGCTCCCTGAACACCCTGATTGCCTTCGCCACGGAGCCCGGTGCGGTTGCCTATGACGGAACCGGCGACCTCAGTCCGTTCTCGTCTGCCTTTTCACGCCGCGCGCTGGCGCCGAACCAGGAGATACGCACGGTGATGGCGGCGGTTCGCCGCGACGTGGTCAAGGCCACCAACGGCAAGCAGGTTCCGTGGGAAAACTCCTCGCTGATCGATGACGTGGTGCTGGTGCGCAGCGAGAGCCTATCGGCAGCGGAGAAAATCCAGCCGTCGGGCGTCGGGCCTGTCGCGCTGAACCTGCCCGGCGGGGCCGCCGAGGCGATCGAAAGCCGCGACATCAGCATTCCTGTCGGCGTTGGCCCGGTTTCATTGAAGCTGGGCTTCCCGACCACGAATCCCGCGGTCAGCCTGAAGCTCGCGAGCTATCCGGCAACCGGCACGCTGTCCCTGCCGGATCGCACGCTGCCGCCTCAATCGAGCCTGACGGCCGATGAAATCGACAATTTGCGTTACGAGCCGCAGATCGGCTCGGCAACTCCTGTCGAAATTGGCTTCGAAATCCGCGCCGGCAACGCGTCCAGGCCGGCGACGATGAAACTGTCGCCAAGCCTCAATCCCTGCGACCAGGCCGCGGGCGCACCGCTGGACCTGCAAGGCGTCGTCCCCGGCAGGTCGCCGAACGAGATCGGTGGCGCGGCTGTCGAGGCCTGCGAGGCGGCGGTGAAGGCCTACCCCGATGTCGCCCGCTTTCACTACGAGCTCGGACGGGCGCTGCTGGCGGCCGGCAAGGTCGGCGAGGCCGCGAAGGCCATTCAGGAAGCCGCCGACAAGGGACATGTCCGCGCCGTCTTCGAGCTTGGCTCCATCGCCTCGTCCGGAATAGGGACGGCCGTAGACCCAGCGAAGGCGAGCGGCTTCTATTCGCGAGCTTCCGACAAGGGAGACCCCTATGCCATGGCCGCCTGGGGACGCGCCTTGTTCAATGGTCTCGGCGTCCAGCGCGATACCGGCAAAGGGCTGGACCTGCTGCTCAAGGCGGCGGCGATGGGGCATGTCAATGCCATGAACGATCTCGCGCTGATCTTCCAGGAAGGCCGCAATGGCGTGCCCGCCGATCCGGCCCGCGCCCTGGCCTTCCTCAAAGCCGGCATCGAGCGGCAGGGCGTGTATTCGATGAGCATTCTCGGCCTCCCCGCGCGCAGCGCCTCAACGGTCGCGGTGTGCAAGCCCAAGGTCGTGCGAAAAATAGTCACGAAGATAAAGGTGGTCCATATACCCACGCCCACGATGCCGGAGGTCTTCCAGACACCGGTCAAGCCAAGACAGAACGACGCCGGACCGGCGCCTTGGCGTGGCAGCGACGGCGATCATCCCGAGCCTCGCGGCAGCACCGGCGGCGGCTCTCAAGGCAGCAGCGGCAGCACTGATACCGGCAGCAGCGTCGGCTCTGACAGAGTCAGCACAGGGCTCTAACTAACGGATAGCTGCAGCGATGGCATAAGTGGGGTCAATAGCGGGCCTGCTTCCTTGGCGGTGGCCACGTGACCCCGGGCGCCAGCGCTACTTGTCGGTGACGATCTTGACCTTGTCGCCGGCCGACACCGACGCACCAGGCGACATTGCGTTCAGCACGCGGAAAAGATCGAGCTTGCGGTCGACGCCGACCATCTGCGCGGAAAGCGAGCCCATGGTCTGGCCCGCCTGCACGGTGACCACCCTTATATGCAGCGGCTTCAGCGCTGCTTTCTCGGCAGCGCTCAAGGTGCGGAAGGAGCCGCTGACCGAGCGCGCCACCGGCTCCAGCGTGGTGCTGGTCGAGGGTGCCGCGGTCAGCAGCCGGTAGACCTGCCCGCCGGCGCGGATCACCGCGATATCGAACTGCCAGCCTTGCGCGCTGGCATGCGCCATCGCCGCTTCGTTGCCGTTGATCGTTTCTTGTCGCACGCTCGTGTCGTCCAGCCCGGCCACCCAGCCGCTGCGGATGTAGTCGGTCAACGACATCGACTTGTTGATCGCCACGCCGTCGAAGCGGATGGCGATGTCGCCCGGCCCGGTCGCGGTCACCGCGGCCGCCGAATTGTCGATGACAAAACCGTCCGGCACCGAGAACGATACGCCAAGGCCCGGATGCAGGAAGGTCTGGCCGCGCACATAGCCTTCTTCCGGCGTATCGCCGTAAAGCAGGCCGTCGATGCCGGCGAGGAAAGCATCGCGGTCGCGTGTGCCGACACCCGGCGGGCCGAAGTTGCGGGCCAGGCGCTGCGCCAGTTCGATACGTTGAGGCGTGTTCGGGTGCGTGGCCAGGAAGTCGAGACTGGGGTCGGTTGCGCCGCTGACCGAGCGGAAATCCGTATAGGCCGACATAGACTGCAGGAAGCGGCCGGCGGCATAGGGATCATAGCCCGCCTCGCCGATCGACTTGATGCCGATGGCGTCGGCCTGCAGTTCCTGGTTGCGCGAGAACTGCGCCAGCCTCAGCTTGCCGCGGATCAGCGCCGCCTTGGCGGTCGGACTGTCGCCGAGCACGTCCGAGACGACCTTGGTCGCCAGCCCTTCTTCGGCCTCGAGCTGCTGCCGCTGCAGCCCGTGATTGGCGGTGACGTGACCCATCTCATGCGCGATGACCGCCGCAAGCTCCGAGGAATCATTGGCCAGCGCCAGAAGGCCGCGCGTCACATAGAGATAGCCGCCCGGCAGCGCGAAGGCGTTGACGTTGGGCGAATTGAGAATGGTGATGCGATAGGTCTGCGTAGGGTTGGCGGACACCACGGTCAGGCTGCCGACGACCTTGGCCACCATGCGTTCGAGCTTCGGATCGGAATATTCGCCGCCATAGGTGGCCAGGATGCGCGGATGCTGCGCTTTCGCCATCTCGGCGAGCTTGGCATTGGCGACGACATTGTCGACCGTGATCGGCTTGTCGGAAGGCTGGAAGCCGTTCTCCTGCACGTCCGGGGGCGTGAACATCTGGCAGCTGGCCAGCGCCACGGCGAAGCCGGCCATCGCGAAGAATCGCGCCAGCGGCTTCATCCACACCTTCTTAGCGCCGCTCGACAGGTCGGCTTCCTTTCCAAATCTTTCGGCAAATCACGGCCCAGCCGGACCAGCATGGCCGGACCTAGCCATACTCCCCCGGACAAGGCAAGGAAACGCCGGATCGCCCATTGCCGGTTTGGCCATAAATTATGTCCGCTTCCGGGCAATATGTTGTGATCCGGCAACGGTGCCGCCTCGATCGCCGATATAGCGCCGGAAGGCATCCGGTCCAGAGCGCTCGAAGAAATCATCGGCCGGCCCGCTTGCGGCGATCGTCCCTTCGTCGAGGAAGGCCATATCCTGGCCGATGCGGCGCGCATCTTGCGGCTGATGGGTGACGAAAAGCACCGTCATCCGCCGCTCGGCATGGATGCCGGCCACGAGGTCGAGCATGTCGTCGCGCAGCGCCGGACCGAGCGAGGCGAAGGGCTCGTCGAGCAACAGCACCGGCCGGTCGCGCAGCAGCACCCGCGCCAGCGCGACGCGCTGCCGTTCGCCGCCGGAAAGTTCGCGCGGCAGGCGCTTTTCCTTGCCGGCCAGCCCAACCCGCGCCAGCGCCTCGGCGACGTCGGCGCGATCGGTATCGCCGAGCTTCAGCGACGGCGAGCGGCCGAGCCCGACATTGGCTTCGACGGAAAGATGCGCAAACAAATTGTTTTCCTGGAACACCATCGACACCGGCCGCGCCGAAGGCGGCACCGCGCCGACATCGAGCCCGCCGATCCTCACCTTGCCCCCATTGGGCGATTCGAAGCCGGCTATCAAATTGAGCAGCGTCGACTTTCCCGACCCGCTCGGCCCCATGATGGCGGTGATCCTGCCGGCGGCGAATTCGGCATCAAAGCGGAACGACGCCTCGCCATAGCTGAACGAAACGCCGTCCAGCGCCACGGCCAGGCCCTTGTCGGCGACAATGCCACTGGTGGTCGCTGTCATGACCTTGTTTCCCGGCCCAGCCAGTCGGCGGCTATCACCAGCATCAGGCAGACCAGGCCGAGCAGCAAGGCAAGTCCCGCGGCGTCGGCTGTCCGGTAGCTGCTCATGCGCGCCAAAAGCAGATAGGGCAAGGTCTGCACGGAATCGCTGCCGAACAGCGCGATCACGCCGAGATCGCCGAGCGACAGCGCCATGGCGAAGGCAAAGCCGGTGGCAAGCGGCCGCCTGAGCGACGGCCAGTCGATCAGGCGCAGCCGGTTCCAGCCGCAGATGCCGAGCGCCAGGCAAAGCCGCTCATGGCGTTCGCTCGCCGCATCGTAGGCGGGACGAACGGCGCGGATGACGAAAGGCATCGCCATCACCGCATTGACGGTGACGACCATGACCGGCGCGACGGCAAAGACGTCCGTGACGCCGCGCAACAGGAGAAACCAGCCGGCGCCGACGACGATCGGCGGCACCACGAGCACGAAACCGGCGCCGGTATCCGTGGCATGTTCGAGCAACGATGTGGTGCCGGCACGCCGCCGCAAGGCAAGCGCGCGCCGGGCCGCGATCAGCGCCAGCGACAACATCACGGCAACCAGCGCCGAGAGAAAGGCGAGCCCGGCGCTGGTGAGCGTTGCCCGCCGTACGGCTTCTTCGCCGGCCAGCCGGCCAAGATCGGCCTCCAATCCTGCCGCCACCGTCGCCGCCATCGGTCCGGCGACGAACAGCAGGGCAAGCGCGATCAGGCCGGCGTTCAGTGCGGTTTCAAGCCTGCCCGCCGCGAGATAGCGGCGCGGCGCCACCGGCAGATTGGCATCGCCGACCGTATTGGCGCCAAGCCGCGTCAGGGCAATGACCACGATAAGGGTGAGAACGACCTGCAGAAGCGTCAGTGCCACGGCCCGCGCGGGATCGAAATCGAAGCGCAGCGACTGGTAGATTGCGACTTCCAGCGTCGTGGCCGCCGGCCCGCCGCCCAGCGTCAGCACGATGGTGAAGGAGGTGATGCAGAGCATGAAAATCAGCCCGGCGACCCCCGGCAGGGCCGCGCGCAGCGCCGGCCATTCGATCAGGCGGAATGAAGGCGCCGCCCCCATGCCAAGCTGGCTCGCCAGCCGCCACTGGTCGGTCGGCACTGTACCCAGCGCTTCAAGAAACAGCCGCGTCGCCAGAGGCAAGTTGAAGAAGACATGGGCGGTCAGGATGCCGGACAGGCCGTAGATGCCGGGCCATTCCCCACTGCCGAGACGGCCAAGAATGCCGGCGAAATAACCGGCACGGCCATAAAGCGCCAAGACGCCGAGGGCGGCGACGATTGCCGGCAAGGCCAGCGGCACGGTGAAGAGCTGCAGAATCAGGCCGCGCCCGGGAAAGCCTGGATGCCTGGACAGAGCCCGTGCCACCAGCAGCGCCGGGCCAACTGACAACAGCGTCGATAACAGCGCCTGCCACAGCGTGAAGCGTGCGACGCGGACGAGATAGCTGTCGAAGGCGGCGACAGCGCCGGACAGGTCGTGCACGCCTTCGAGGATGAGCCCGGCGAAGGCGCCGCCGATCAGCAAGGCGATTGCCGCGAGGGCGACGATGCCGGCGGGGATGCGGGAGTCAGGGCGCGGCGCGGACTGCACGCTGCACCACTTGGATTTGAGCTAGCGAACGCCGCGTTCCTTCGCGCCCCCCTCTGTCCTCCGCAGCAACTGCGGAGGACGGGCAGGACAGAGGGGGGCGCCGTAGAGCGATCATCTTGCGCGAATAGCAATCCTACCTGCTCATCACCGCCAGCCATTCATCCATCCATGCCTTGCGGTTGGCCGCAACCTCCTCGGGGCTGAACAGCAAGGTTTTGCTCGGCTTTACCAGTTTGTCGAAGGCCGGATTGAGCGGCTTGTCGGTCTTGCCGGCCGGGAACATCCAGTTGGTCTCGGGAATGATGTCCTGGAATTTCGGCCCGGTCATGAAGGCGATGAAATTTTGCGCCAGCGGGTTCTTCGCGCCCGTGGTGGTGATGCCGGCGACCTCGATCTGCAGATACTCGCCCTCGTCGAAGGACGCCGCCTGGTAGCGCTGGGTGTTTTCGGCGACCATGTGGTAGGCCGGCGAGGTGGTGTAGGACAACACCATCGGCGCTTCGCCCTTGGTGAACAGGCCATAGGCCTCGCTCCAGCCCGGCGTCACGGTAAGCACTTTCGGCTTGAGCTTGGCCCAGGCCTCCGGCGCCTTGTCGCCATAGACCGATTTCACCCACAAGAGCAGGCCGAGGCCCGGTGTCGAGGTGCGCGGATCCTGGATGACGATCTTGTCGGACGCACTGCCCTCGACCAGTTCCTTCAGGCTTTTCGGCGGGTTTTTCAGCTTTTCGGTGTCGTAGACGACAGCGAAATAGCCGTAGTCGAAGGGCACGAAGGTATCGTCGCTCCAACTGCCCGGCACGTTGATGCCGGACACCGCGCCATGCGGCACGAACAGGCCGCTCGCCTTGGCGTCGGCGGTGAGATTGGTGTCGAGGCCGAGCACGACATCGGCCTTGGTGCCCGCGCCCTCCAGCTTGACGCGATTGAGCAGCGCGACGCCGTCGGCGACCGAGACGAAGTCGAGATCGCAGCCGCATTCGGCCTCGAATTCCTTCTTCACCGCGGGTCCTGGACCCCAATCGGCGGTGAAGCTTTCATAGGTGTAGACGGTGAGCTTGTCCTTCGCGGCGGCGGGCGCAGCCCCCGCCAGAAGCGACAGGCCCAAGGCCAGGATCAGATGGGACAAAAATCCGCGCATCGGCGCCTCCTTCGTTCACGTTGAAAGGAATTGAGGCGTCGGATGGTCCGAAACGTCTAATCCCTCCGCCGGTACAAACCGGATCAGGTTCAGCGGGTTGGCCTCTTGCCTCTCAGCCGGTTCGCGAAGTCAGCGTCCGGCACCCCGTTAGAGCGGCTTGAGACATAGGCCCGGCCCGAGCGGCGCGCAAGCGGAAGTTTGCCGGACATCCAATCGGCCCGGCTTCCGTTTCATCGGCCGGACTGGTAAGGGCGACGCGACATGAGCACATTCACCATCCTGCTTGGCGGCGAACTCATCCGCACGCCTCGGCTCGAGCGCCAGATCGAAGGCTCGCGCGTCATCGCCGCCGATGCCGGCATCGGCCATGCCCGCATGCTGGGCCTGATCCCGGAGCTCTGGGTCGGCGATTTCGACTCGGTGCCGGCGAACCTGCCGGACGGCCTCGCTTCCGTGCCGCGAAAGACATTCCCAGCCGAGAAGGACAAGACGGACGGCGAACTCGCAATCGCCGAGGCGCTCGAACGCGGCGCCACCAGCCTGGTGCTGGCCGGCGCCTTTGGCGGCAAGCGCGCCGACCATGCCTTTCTGCACCTGGCGCTTGGGCTTCGGCTGGCGGAGGCCGGCACGACGGTGCTGTTGACCAGCGGCGCGCAGGAAGGTGTTCCCATCCTGCTGGGAAAAGCCCGCTTCGACTATGCCGACGGCACGCTGTTTTCGGTGCTCGGCTTTTCCGACCTCGCCGGCCTGACGGTCTCCGGCGCCAAATGGCCGCTCGACAATGTCGGGGTGGCGTTCGGCTCGTCGCTGACTATATCAAACGAAGTCAAAGGGCGGCTGGAGATCGCGCTGGAGCGCGGCCGGGCGCTGCTCCTGGCGCATCCCTATCCTCTGCCTGAAAGCTGACATGGCCCCGCCTCTTCTCAATCTCGACGGGATAAAGCTGACTTTCGGCGGCACGCCGCTGCTCGACGGCGCCGAACTCAGCGCTTCGGCCGGTGAGAAGATCGCGCTGGTCGGCCGCAACGGTTCGGGCAAGTCAACGCTGCTCAAGATCGCCGCCGGGCTGATCGAGCCGCAGGACGGCGAGGTCTTCCGCCAGCCTTCGGCGACCGTCCGCTACCTGCCGCAGATGCCCGACATGGATGGCTTTGCGACCGTGCGCGCCTATGTCGAGGCCGGTCTGGGTCCGGCAGACGACCCGCATCGCGCCACCTATCTGATGGAGCATCTCGGCCTTTCCGGCGAAGAGCGGCCCGACGACCTTTCCGGCGGCGAGGCGCGCCGCGCCGCCCTTGCCCGCGTCATGGCGCCCGAGCCCGACATTCTGCTGCTCGATGAGCCGACTAACCATCTCGATTTGTCGGTCATCGAATGGCTGGAAGAGGAACTTGCCCGCACCTCCTCGGCGGTGATCCTGATCTCGCACGACCGCCGTTTTCTCGAGCGCGTCTCGCGCGCCACCGTATGGCTCGACCGTGGCCGGACGCGGCGGCTGGACAAGGGTTTTGCGCATTTCGAGGAATGGCGCGACCAGGTGCTCGAGGACGAAGAGCGCGAGCAGCACAAGCTCGGCCGCCAGATCGTGCGCGAGGAGCATTGGCTGCGCTACGGCGTGACGGCGCGGCGCAAGCGCAACATGCGTCGCCTCGGCGAGTTGCAGGCCATGCGCCAGCGCCACCGCAGCCATCGCGGCGCCGAGGGTACTGCCACCATGGTGGCCAGCGACGCCGCCGAATCCGGCAAGTTGGTGATCGAGGCGAAAAACATCGACAAGAGTTTTGGCGACCTCACCGTGGTCAAGGGATTTTCAACCCGCATTCAGCGCGGCGACCGCGTCGGCCTGGTCGGCCCGAACGGCGCCGGCAAGACGACGTTGTTGAAGATGCTGACCGGCGAGTTGGCGCCGGATGCCGGCTCGGTACGGCTCGGCGTCAATCTGGAAATTGCGACCCTCGACCAGAAGCGCGAGGCGGTCGACCCGCAGGAGACGCTGGCGCACTACCTCACCGACGGGCGCGGCGAGAACCTCGTCGTCAATGGCGAGCAGCGCCATGTCGTCTCCTACATGAAGGATTTCCTGTTCAAGCCGGAACAGGCACGCACGCCAGTGCGCGAGCTTTCCGGCGGCGAACGGGCGCGGCTGCTGCTGGCGCGTGTGCTGGCCAGGCCGGCGAACCTGCTTGTGCTCGATGAGCCGACCAACGATCTCGACATGGAGACGCTGGAGCTGCTACAGGAGCTTGTCGCCGGCTTTGCCGGAACGGTCATTCTGGTCAGCCACGACCGCGATTTCCTCGACCGCACCGTCACCAGCGTGATTGCGCCCGACGGCGGCGGCCGCTGGATCGAATATGCCGGCGGCTATTCCGACATGCTGGCGCAGCGCGGCGGCTCGAAGCTGGAGGATCGCAAGGCAAGACCGAAGCCGGACGCCGGCGAGACGACGGCGGCCAAGGCGGAGCAAGCGGCCCCGAAAGGTCCGGCGAAGAAACTGTCGTTCAAGCAGAAATTCGCGCTGGACTCTCTGCCCAGGAAGATCGAGGCGGTGACGGCCTCGATCTCCAGGCTGGAGAACAACATCGCCGATCCCTCTTTCTATGAACGCGACCCGGTCTCGTTCCAGAAGACCATCGCCGCGCTCGACAAAGAACGCACCACACTTGCGGCGCTGGAAGAAGAGTGGCTGGAACTGGAGATGCTGCGGGAGGAGATGGAGGGCTGAGGGCCGCCCGTTGCATGGCCGGAGGCATGCGCATATAGTATGCGCATCGAGGAGGTTGTCATGCGGAAGATAGCCGCGAACGCCGTTCGCCAGCCGGCAAATCTGTCGATCGACTCCAAGCTCATGGCCGAAGCCAAAGGGCTCAATGTCAACGTCTCACGCGCCGCCGAAGCCGGGATAGCGGAAGCGGTTGCCGCGGAAAAAACGCGGCTGTGGAAGCTCGAGAACCGCACCACGATGGATGCCTGGAACGACTATATCGAAAAGCATGGCATCCCGCTCAAAGAACATCGGCAGTTCTGATGGCGCGTTATGACGTGTTTGTCGCCAGCGGCGTCGAAGGCGGCTACCTTCTCGACGTTCAATCCGACCTGCTGGACCATTTCACGACACGGGTGGTCGTCCCGCTCCTGCCACTTACCGCAGCGCCGCCCTCCATGCGCAAGCTCCACCCCATCTTTGAAATCAATGGGCGCAAGCTGGTCATGGCCACCCATCTGATCGCCACGGTCTCGACAGTGGAACTGGGCGAGAGCCGATTGAATCTGATGCGGCATCAGGATGAGATCGTCGCGGCTCTCGATATGCTGTTCCAGGGCTTTTGAGGGCGAAAGCCTCGAAATCGAGGCTCCCGTGTTCACCCCGACGTCTTCGCTGCCCAGGCCTTCAGCGCTTCGTCGAACACCTTCTCGCCGGGAATGCCCTTTTCCATGGTCAGCAACGCGCGGCGTCCGGTCTTGTAGACGACCGGCACGTCGATCCAGTCCTGGCCCCTGAGCAATGTCAGGTTGGCGTCCTCGTCGGCCTTGGTGTCGTTGAGCGCGACCAGGAAGAAGCCGTCGGCGATCTTGGCCGGAATGCCGATCAGCGGGCTGCCGGCATCCTGCTCGGAGCTCTTCATGGCGATGCGCAAAATGTTGTCGACGCCGCCGCCGTCAAAGCCTTCCGGCGTCAGGAAGATCATCTCGACGATATGGCTGGCCGGCAACGTCTGGTCGGTGTTGCGCCGGATCGTCATGCGCAGCTGGATGTCCTTGCCGGGAATGGTCGCCTCGGCCCGGATTGCCGGCTCCGGTGGCAGGTCGCCGCCGGGCGATTCCTGCACCAGCGACCAAACGATGCTGCCGGGCTCGGCCGTGCCTTGCTGGGTGCTGGTTTTCTCCTCATAGAAGATCGCCTTCTGGCCGACCGGCACGCTGGCTTGGGCAGCCGCGGGCGCCGGCGCGGCCGGCTTCGTCGTGGCCGCAGCGGGTGGCGTCGTAGCCGGCGCGGCTGGCGTGCCCGCCGCAGGCGGCGTTGTGGCTGGCGCGGAAGGTGCCGTCGCAGCCGCAGGAGGCGTCGCTCGGGCAGCGGGCGCAGCCGGATTGGCAGCCGCTGCCGGAGGCGTGGCTGCAGCGGGAGGCGGGGTCGTCCCGGGCGCCGGAGTGGCCGGAGCCGGTGCGCTGCCGCCAGCAGCGGCAGGCGGGGTCGCCGGAGCAGGCGTGACCGGCGGCGGCGTGGTCAGTGCCGCGACCGATTCGCCTTCGCCGATCGTGCTTTGCCCGGCGGCCGGACCAGGATCGGTCTCCTTGCCCTCAGGCGTCAGGCGCTGGGTGAACTTGGTTGTTTCGGCCGGCTCGCTGGTGCCGGCTGCGGGCGGAGCGGCTGCCGTCTCGGCGGCCGGTTTAGCCGGAGCGGGCTTGACCAGCGGCTCGGTCGAGACCGTCTTGCTGCTGCCGCCGCCCTTCGAGCCCAGCAGGGAGCCGAAGGCATCCTTGTTCAGCCAGATGCCGTAACCGCCGCCGGCGATCACCAGCAGCGCAATAACGGCCGCGATCAAACCGCCATAGCCGCGTTTGCGCGCCGGCTGGCGCAGCCGCTGAAAGGTGTCGGCCGCCGGCTGTTCGTCGCTGGCGAAAACGTCGCTATCGTCATCGGCATCAGCCGCATTCATTTCCGCAAGACCGACATCGTCCTCGCGCGGCGAGGGCATCGGCGGCGGCGGTGCTTTCTGCCAGCCCGGTTCCGTCTTCGCCACGCTTTGCCAGCTCGGCTCCGATTTCGTTGCGCCTTGCCGGCTCGGTTCCGTCTCGGCAGGGGTCGGCACCGGCTTGAAGGATTCCGACCTGGCCGGTTCGGACCTGGCGGGCTCGGGCTTTGCCTGCGGCTGCCGGGCATGGCTCGGCTGGTTCTTGTTGCGGTCGATGGAGGAGAAAATATGCTCCAGCTCCGCCAGCGGATCCTCCGCCGGTGCCGGTTTAGCCGGAGCGGGTTTGGCATACTCCCGTTCGACGCTCGAAATGGCATCTTCGAGCGAGCGCTTCTGTTTGCTGACGACATCGGCGGACAAAGGCGGAGAATAATTAGCGAGTTTCTTCGCCAGTGCCGTACGCGCATTCTCGTAAAACCGCTTGCGCAGCTCGGACGAGGGCTCGCCGTGCTTCTCAAGCTGCCTTTTTAGAACACCAACGAAATCTGCCATGCGTCAGTCGACCTGCATTGTGTTCCGGGCGGGCTTCAGCAAATCAGCTACACGTCCCGGAAGGGCTGTGAAACTAGTCTTGAAACGGGTCGGTCACAAGTATCGTGTCGTCCCGCTCCGGGCTGGTGGAAAGCAGCGCGACCGGGGCGCCGATCAGCTCTTCGATGTAGCGGACATATTTGACCGCCTGCGCCGGCAGATCGTTCCAGCTCCTGGCGCCGGCGGTTGTCCCTTTCCAGCCTTCAAGCGTCTCGTAGACCGGCTCGACCCGCGCCTGCGCGCCCTGGCTGGCCGGCAGATAGTCGATCGCCTCGCCGTCGAGCCGGTAGCCGGTGCAGACCTTGATCTCGTCCAGCCCGTCGAGCACGTCGAGCTTGGTCAGCGCGATGCCCTTGATGCCGTTGACGGCGACGGCCTGGCGCACCAGCACGGCATCGAACCAGCCGCAGCGGCGCTTGCGGCCGGTGACGACGCCGAATTCATGGCCGCGCGTGCCGAGGAATTCGCCGATCTCGTTCTTCTGTTCGGTCGGGAACGGGCCCTCGCCGACACGCGTGGTGTAAGCCTTTGTAATGCCGAGCACGTAGCCGATCGCGTTCGGACCGGTGCCGGAGCCGGCGGCGGCCTGGCCGGCGACAGTGTTGGACGAGGTGACGAAGGGATAGGTGCCGTGGTCGATGTCCAGCAGCGTGCCCTGCGCGCCCTCGAACAGGATGCGCTCGCCGGCGCGCCGCCTGTCGTCGAGCACTTTCCAGACACGATCCATGTAAGGCAGGACCTCGCCGGCGACCGACGTCAGCTCCTGCATGATCGCCTCGTGCGTGGCCTCGGCGTGACCTAGCCCGCGGCGCAGCGCATTGTGGTGCGTCAGCAGCCTGTCGACCTTCAGGGGAAGCGTTTCCAAATCCGCCAAATCCATCACCCGCACCGCGCGCCGGCCCACCTTGTCCTCATAGGCGGGGCCGATGCCGCGGCGGGTCGTGCCAATCTTGGTTCCGGAATTCGAGGCGGCGTCTTCGCGAAACCCGTCCAGTTCCCGGTGCAGCGACAGGATAAGCGCGGTGTTTTCGGCTATTTTCAGGCGCTCCGGCGTCACCTCCACGCCTTGCTCTTTAAGCTTCGCCACTTCGGCGACGAAGGCATGCGGGTCGAACACGACGCCATTGCCGATGATCGACAGCTTGCCTTGCCTGACCACGCCGGATGGCAAAAGCGACAGCTTGTAGACCTTGCCGTCGACGACCAGCGTGTGGCCGGCATTGTGGCCGCCCTGGAAGCGCACGACCACGTCAGCCCGTTCCGACAGCCAGTCGACGATCTTGCCTTTGCCTTCGTCGCCCCACTGTGAGCCGACGACCACCACATTGGCCATGTTCTTTTCCCTTGAGATGCCGCTTTGGCGGCTTGAAAACGACAGGCCTCTATAGCGTCAAGATCAGGCCGGCGCGACCTTTCTTTGCCGCCAAAATCGAGCTGAGGCACAACAAATTCCGGCTCGCGCATCATTTACTTGGCGCACCCACCGCACTAGGCCGGCTTCGATCCTCGAACGCGCCTTCACAAGGCCGGATTTCCGATGCACCGAGCCGCCTACCTGTTCCTTCTGTCCACCATGCTTATATGGGGCGGCAATTCCGTGGCCGGCAAGCTTGCCGTCGGCCACGTCTCGCCGATGACGCTGGTCTTCCTGCGCTGGGTCATGGCGGTCCTGATCCTGCTTCCGATCGGCTGGCGGCCGCTTCGCCAGGACTGGCCGAAGGTGCGCAGGCATTGGCTGCTGCTCGCCGGCCTCGGCGCCTGCGGCTTCACGATCTTCAACGTCATCTTCTACACCGCGTTGAACTATACCACCGCCATCAACGTCTCGATCGAGCAGGCGGCCATACCGGTCGTCATCATTCTTGCCAATTTCGTGCTGTTCCGGCTCCGTGTGCGGCCCCCGCAGATCGTCGGCGTCGCGCTGACCATCGTCGGCGTCGCCGTCACCGCGAGCCATGGCGAGCTCGGCCAGTTGCTGAAGCTTCAGTTGAACTTCGGCGACGCGATCATGTTGGTCGCCGTACTTTGCTACAGCCTTTATTCGGTAGGACTGCGCTTGCGGCCGGCGATCCGCTGGCAGAGCCTGATGCTGGCCCTGTCGCTGGCCGCGCTTCTGGCCTCGGTGCCGTTCTTCGTCTGGGAGGTCGTGGCCGGCCGGGTGATCGCGCCTGACGGGCGCGGATGGGCGGTCGCGCTCTACACCGCGCTCGGCGCCTCGGTCATCTCGCAGGTGTTCTACATCAGGGGCAACGAACTGATCGGCGCCAACCGGGCCGGCCTGTTCATCAACCTGGTGCCGATCTTCGGCACGCTGCTTTCAGTGCTGATCGTCGGCGAGCAGTTTCAGCTCTATCAGGGCCTTGCGCTTGTGCTCGTGCTCGGCGGCATCGCGCTCGCCGAATACAGCGGACGCAAGCATTCCTAAGCGGACGAACGGGAAGGACGATCAAAACGCCTTCGGCAGCCCGGCTTGTTTCAAAATCCCATTTGCCGTGTGGCGAGATTTGATCGTGATCGGTGACCTTATTTCCCGAATTGGGATCATGCCATATTTCATGGTCGCCTTTGCCTGACCGAAGAAATTGCCAGCCCGCCTGCGACAGAAGTTTCTTTGTTAATGGAGCAAAATTATTCATTGCGACGGCTCGGCGCAGGAAACTGATTCGGCTCGATTTAAAGCAGAAACCAATGAAAAATAATTAGAAGGATATTAACAGGCAGCTAAGAAAGGTTAACAGCTAAGCGGCTACTGTCTGGTGACTCCGGGCAATCAGCTCGATCTCGAACGGCCCCTCATGATTATCACCGAGCAGATCGGGGACCATAATAGCTAATCTGCGCTGAAGCGCCTCAATCGTATCGGCCTCGGTCGCCAGGCCGATCTTTTCGCGTGACGCCGCCACCCAGACTTTGGCTTCGTCATCCCAGAATGCATCAACCACAATCTTCATCATAAGCTCCTCGGTGAGACGCATTCTATCGCATCGGATCATAAACAAAAAGGCGCAGGATCGCGCCTGCGCCTTTCAACCCGGCATGATCTGTCAGGTTACACGCCGCCGACGTCGAAGTGCAGCGGCTTGGCCGAGTCGATCGACTTGTGCGCCCGCAACTGGTCCAGCACCTTTTCCGGGAACGGGGCGTCGAGATAGAGCAGCGCGATCGCATCGCCGCCCGGCCGGTTGCGGCCGAGCTGGAAGTTGGCGATGTTGACGCCGTTCTCGCCGCACACGGTGCCGAGCAGGCCGATGATGCCGGGCGCATCGGCATTGGTGGTGTAGAGCATGTGCTGGCCGACCTCGGCGTCGAGATTGATGCCCTTGATCTGGATGAAGCGCGGCTTGTGGTCCGAGAAGCAAGTGCCGGCGATCGAGCGCGTCATGTGCTCGGTTTTGACCGTCAGCTTGATATAGCCGTCGAAGACGCCCGATTTGTCGCGCTTGACCTCGGCGACGATGATGCCGCGCTCCTTCACCATGATCGGCGCCGACACCATGTTGACGTCCGAGACCTGCGGCCGGATCAGGCCGGCGAGCGCCGCGCTGATCAGCGCGCGCGTGTTCATGGTCGCGGTCGAGCCGTCGAACAGGATCTCCACCTCCTTGATCGGATCCTCGGTGACCTGGCCGACAAAGGCGCCGAGCACCTCGGCGAGCTTGACGAAAGGCTTCAGGCGCGGCGCTTCTTCCGCCGTGATCGACGGCATGTTGATGGCGTTGGAGACCGCGCCCTTGATCAGATAGTCGCTCATCTGCTCGGCGACCTGCAGCGCGACGTTCTCCTGTGCCTCCATGGTCGAAGCGCCGAGATGCGGCGTTGCCACGACATTTTCCATGCCGAACAGCGCGTTGTTCTCCGCCGGCTCGACCTCGAACACGTCGATGCCGGCGCCGGCCACCTTGCCGCTCTTCAGCGCCGCGACCAGGTCGGCCTCGACGACCAGCCCGCCGCGCGCGCAATTGATGATGCGCACGCCATCCTTCATTTTCGCGATCGCCGCCTGGTCGATGATGTTGCGCGTCTTGTCGGTTAGCGGCGTGTGCAAGGTGATGAAATCGGCTCGGGCGAAGAGCTCGTCGAGTTCGACCTTCTCGACGCCGAGCTCCTCGGCGCGGCTGTCCGACAGGAACGGATCGAAGGCGATCACATGCATTTTCAGCCCGACGCCGCGCGTGGCGACGATCGAGCCGATATTGCCGCAGCCGACGACGCCCAGCGTCTTGCCGGTGATCTCCACACCCATGAAGCGGTTCTTTTCCCACTTGCCGGCATGCGTGGAGGCATTGGCTTCCGGGATCTGCCGGGCGAGCGCAAAGATCATGGCGACGGCGTGCTCGGCCGTGGTGATCGAATTGCCGAAGGGCGTGTTCATCACGATGATGCCCTTGCGGCTTGCCGCCGGTATGTCGACATTGTCGACGCCGATGCCGGCCCGGCCGACGACCTTGAGCCTGGTGGCGGCGTTGATCAGCTTCTCGGTGACTTTCGTCGCCGAGCGGATGGCAAGGCCATCATACTGGTCGATGATTTCGGCGAGCTTTTCCTTGTCCTTGCCGAGATCGGGCAGGTAATCGACCTCGATGCCGTGGTTCTTGAAGATCTGCACGGCGGTGGTTGAAAGTTTATCCGAAACGAGAACGCGGGGCGCCATGGCGGCCTCCTTGAGATGGATTGTTGGGAAATGGCGGCCAGAGGGCCGCCATGAATCTCAGGCAGCCGCTTTGAGCGACGCCTTTTGGCTGGCAAAGGCCCAGTCGAGCCAAGGCAGCAGCGCCTCGAGGTCCGACGTCTCGACCGTCGCGCCGCACCAGATGCGCAGGCCGGGCGGCGCATCGCGATAGGAGCCGATGTCGTAAGCGACGCCTTCCTTGTCCAGCATCGAGATGATGCCCTTGGCGAAGGCCGCCTGGCCGTCGGCATCGAGCGCCGCCACGCCAGGATCGGTGAAGGAGAAACAGACCGAGGTGTTCGAGCGCGTTGCCGGATCGACCGCGAGATGGCCAAGCCACGCCGATCTGTCCACGAACTGTTCGAGCACGGCGGCGTTGGCATCGGCGCGGGCGATCAGCGCGTCAAGGCCGCCGATGGACTTCGCCCATTGCAACGCATCGAGATAGTCCTCGACGCACAGCATCGACGGTGTGTTGATGGTCTCGCCCTTGAAGATGCCCTCGATCAGCTTGCCGCCCGACGTAAGACGAAAAATCTTCGGCAGCGGCCATGAAGGCTTGTAGATCTCCAGCCGCTCGACGGCACGGGGCGACAGGATCAGCATGCCATGCGCGCCCTCGCCGCCCAGCACCTTTTGCCAGGAGAAGGTGACGACGTCGAGCTTTTGGAAATCGAGCCTCTGCGCGAACGCCGCCGAGGTGGCGTCGCAGATGGTCAGGCCCTTGCGATCCGCCGGGATGAAATCGCCGTTCGGCACGCGCACGCCCGAGGTCGTGCCGTTCCAGGTGAAGACCACGTCACGGTCGAAGTCGATCCTGGCGAGGTCCGGCAGTTCGCCGTAGCCGGCCTCGATCTTGCGCACGTCGGCGAGCTTCAATTGCTTGACCACGTCGGTGACCCAGCCGGCACCAAAACTTTCCCAGGCGACCATGTCGACGCCGCGCTCGCCGAGCAGCGACCACAGCGCCATCTCGACCGCGCCGGTGTCGGAAGCCGGCACGATGCCGATGCGGTAATCCGCCGGCACCTGTAGGATTTCGCGCGTCAGCTCGATCGCCTGCTCGAGCTTGGTCTTGCCGATCTTGGCGCGGTGCGAACGTCCGAGCGCGGCAGCTCTCAGCGCCTCGACCGACCAGCCGGGACGTTTTGCGCAGGGACCTGAGGAGAAATTGGGGTTCGCCGGACGGAGTCCGGGCTTCGTAAGCGTCGTCATCGTGGTCTATCCTTCCAGATAGTGGCCCCTCGTTGGGGAGGGGTGGCCCACGGACGGCGATATGCGTTCAGGCTTCCGGCGTCAAGGGGAAAGTTTTTGTCGCTGTCGGGATATTCGTTCCAGCTTCATGTGCAAACCGGAAATGAGAAACGGCGAACCGTTGGATCCGCCGTCGATATGTCCTGGCCCGCGCCGCTCACCAGAGATCGTAGCGCAGGCCGAGCTTGACCTGATGATTGCTGATGCCTTTGTGGACCGGGAACGAGGTCAAGCTCGCGGCGGTGATATATTCCGCATCGGGGGCCGAGAAATACTGATAACCGAGGTCGATCAGCACGTTTTTGGACACCTGGTAGGCAAGGCCTGCATTCAGCGTATAAGCGAGAGAGTACCGAGATTTATTATCCTGCAAGGTGAAGCTGTTGGCGGGAACATTGATATCGGTATAGCTCGCCGAAAGCTTGCGCGTGCTGCGGACAACACCGATGCCGGCGCCGAGATATGGCGTGATGCCGACATATGTGCCAAGATCGACATAGCCGTTGAGTATGCCTGAGATCGCATAGTTCTTCAGGTTTCCGGATCCCACGGCCGACGGCGTCGCGGTCCCTGTATCATCATAGCTGAAGCTGGCTTTGTTGCCGGGCAGGTAGCCAAGGTTGAAATCGGCGCGCAGGTAATCGTTGAAATGATAGCCGAAACCGATGCTCGCGAAATAGGCGTCCTGGCTCTCGCTGAAGCTTTCGTTGTTGATCGTTGACGGGAAGGTGAAATCCCCGTTCTTGAAGCTCTTCTGTGCCAGGTAGGACACGTCGCCGCGTAGGTACCAGCCGGACCCGACCTCGACCGGCTGATAGTCCGGCGCCTGGTCGACATAGACCGGCGGATTGTAATCGGCCGCGAGCGCCGGCGTCAGTGGCAAGAGGACGATTGCTGCAAGCGCTGACGCGATACGCGATTTTGGTGTCATGGTCCCCGGCTCCCGAAGTTGGCGCCAGCCGCGAACGCGGGCACAGCTGCCGTTTTCAGGATGCATTGTTAACCATAGTGGTTAAGTGCCGGTTAAGGATAACGGTCCGTTACCGAATTGATTTCGATCGGCTTTTACGAAGACCTCACAAACGAAAAACCGCCCAGCGAGCCGGGCGGCTTTCAGACCGTCGAATGCAGGAGTTTTACTTCGTGTAGATCGGCTCCGGCTCCGGCTGATAAGCCACCACCGGCGCGGAGCACCCGTTGTTGCCCCCGAACTGATAGCGCAGACCGCCGCGCACCTCATGCGTGCTGATGCCATGGTCGAAGCCTGGCCCGGAGCTGCTCGTATCGAACTCGAACATGCGACCTCCCTGGATATGGGAGTAGCGATAGCCTGCATCGAGTATCACTTTGTCGGTCAAGCAGTAGGAAGCGCCGGCCATGAGCGCATAGGCGAAACGCCAGTTGGACGACCCGGGATTGAACTCGGTGGTGTTCGGATCCCTGACGGCATCCCATTTGACGTGCGCGCCACCGATGCCGGCGCCGACATACGGCGTGATGCCATGATAGGTGCCGAGATCGACATAAGCGTTGGCCAACAGCAGGAAGGCGCTCATTTTCGAGACTTCGGTCGACGTCGTCGTGAGATCCGATGTCTGGCCATTGAAGTTCGATTTAAACCAGTAGTCGGCGGTCAGATCGGTACGGAGGTAGTCGTTAATCTTGTAGCCGACGCCGCCACCGAGCGAGAAACCACCCTTGAGTTTGCCGAAATCGAAATCGTTGGTGCCGGGCGGCGGGCCGTATGTAATGTAGTCGATGCTGCGCACGGTCGACTTGTGATAGTCGATGTCGCCGCGGATATACCAGCCTCCGACATCGACCGGCTGCTCTTCGACGACCGGCGGCGCCTGCTCGACCACCGGCGGTTCCGCGAGGTCGGCGGCAAGGGCCGGTCCGGCCACCCCCGCAAACAGCGCGGCAACCAATGCCATTCTTGCTGTATTGAACATGCTGTCACCCCTAAGAAGCCTCGGGACGACGCCGCCCGAAGTTGATTAACCTCGGCATGGATAATGAATCGCAAAGGTTAAAGGCCGTTTAACCGTGCCGATTAACCACGAATCTATACAATTTTAGGTGGATGCAGTCGGGGCAGGTCGACCTTGCCGCTGGCGGCCTACAAAAAAGCCCGCCAACGGCGGCTCCGAGGTGGGCCAGTCGGCAATCTCAGGACAAATTTCGTTCCGAAAACATGCATTTAGAGCAATTCCGAGAAACGTGTGACACGGTTTTCCGTTCGGAATTGCGTAAAAATAAAGAGAGCGTCCAGCGATTCGATTGAAAGCTGGCCGCTCTGCTGTTGTGCCGGATGTCACGCGGCGCTGCGCGTGTCCGAAATTATGCCGACGATGTCGTTGACGATCGCCTCGATCAGTTGCGGGTCGTCGCCCTCGGCCATGACGCGGATGAGCGGCTCGGTGCCGGAGGGCCGGATGACGAGGCGGCCGGTCTTGCCGAGCCGGTTGCGCGCTTCCTCGATGGCCGCCTTGACCGGAGCCTCCTCCAGCGGCTTGCCGCCGGAGATACGGACATTCTTCAGGAGCTGCGGCACCGGCTCGAATTTCTTCGACAATTCGCTGACCGGCCGGTTCTGCCGCTTGATGCAGGCCAGCACCTGCAAGGCCGAGACCAGGCCGTCGCCGGTGGTCGAGAAATCGGAGAGCACGATATGGCCGGACTGCTCGCCGCCGACATTGAGCCCATGCGCGCGCATGTGCTCGACGACATAGCGGTCGCCGACCTTGGTGCGGTGGAGCTGCAGCTTCATGTCGCCAAGGAAGCGCTCCAATCCGAGATTGGACATCACCGTGGAGACAACGCCGCCGCCGGCCAGCCGGCCGCTCTGATGCCAGGACTCGGCGATCAGCGCCATGATCTGGTCGCCATCGACGATCGTGCCGTTCTCGTCGACGATCACCACGCGGTCGGCGTCGCCATCGAGCGCGATGCCGATATCGGCGCGCACCTCATGCACCTTCTTCTGCAAGCCGGCCGGATGGGTCGAGCCGCACTCCTTGTTGATGTTGAAGCCGTTCGGCTCGACATTGATCGCAACGACCTCGGCGCCGAGCTCCCATAAAGCCTCGGGCGCCACCTTGTAGGACGCACCGTTGGCGCAATCGACGACGATCCTCAGGCCCGAAAGCGACATCGAGCGCGGCAGCGTGCGCTTGGCGAATTCGATGTAGCGGTCATGCACGCCATCGACGCGCTTGGCGCGGCCAAGCCCGTCGGAATCGGCGAGCGCCAGCTCGATGTCCTTGTCGAGCATCGCTTCGATGCGCTCCTCGATCTCGTCGGAGAGCTTGTAGCCGTCGGGGCCGAACAGCTTGATGCCGTTGTCGTAGTAAGGGTTGTGCGAGGCCGAGATCATCACGCCGATGTCGGCGCGCAGCGAGCGCACCAGCATGGCGACCGCCGGCGTCGGGATCGGGCCGAGCAGGAAGACATCCATGCCGGCCGCGCAAAGGCCCGACACCATCGCATTCTCGATCATGTAGCCGGAAAGCCGCGTATCCTTGCCGAGCACGACGCGGTGGCGATGGTTGCCGCGCTGGAAAGAGAGACCGGCGGCCATGCCGACCCGCATCGCGATCTCGGCCGTCATCGGAAACTTGTTGGCGCGTCCGCGGATACCGTCCGTGCCGAAATACTGCCCTGCCATGCTTGCCAACGTCCCCGTCAGTTTTTCAGCCGCTCGTTTTGCCACAATTGGCCCGCATCCGATCATCACATTTCATGATTATATATTACCATTCTTAGGAATTCATTGTCGCAGGCCATTCAAGTGATTCGGCAGCCTGCCCCGACCTCTCTTCGTAGCGGCAATATGCCGGCCGAGGCGAATTTTCTGCGCCCGAGAGCTTTGCAAATATGCCATCGCCGGCGAACTGCAGAGGAAATTCATCATCTTGTCGGCAAGAACACGGTTTGTGAGGGCACTTCGCCGGAAGCATCTAGCGCAACCCATCATTGAGAGTTATTGATTGGTGCAGGGACACCCCCGGCGGCATCAAGGGAGAAATCGCCATGCTTATTCATAGACTTGCAACGTTGACGGGCCTCGCCGTCGCAACCTTGTTCCTGGCGGCGCCGGCCCATGCGCTGACCATGGCCGAATGCAGCACCAAGTACAACGCGGCCAAGGACGCCGGAACGCTCGCCGGCCAGACCTGGAACCAGTTCCGTAAGGCCCAGTGCGGCAGCGACGCAGCGGCCGCGGCGACGACCACAACCACGACCAAGGCAACTGAAACCAAGGCTGCTGAGACCAAGCCGGCCAAGAAGGCCAAAGAGACGACAGCCGCGGCCGCCGACAGCTCTGCCAAGGGCCTGACAGCGAAGGAATGCAGCACCAAGTACCAGGCCGCCAAGGCGGCCGGCACGCTGAACGGCATGAAGTGGAACGACTTCCGCAAGACCGAATGCGCCGCCGGCGCTGCAGCCGCATCGGACACCAAGCCTACGACCGCGACCAAGACGACGACTGCGACCAAAACGGCGACAACCACCACCGCGCCGGCCGCGGCTGGCGGCAAGGGCCTGTCGATGGCCGAATGCAGCACCAAGTACCAGGCCGCCAAGACCGCCAACAAGCTCAATGGCATGAAGTGGAACGACTTCCGCAAGGCCGAGTGCGGCACCGGCGCTGCCGATGACGAAACCGTGCCGGCGCCGACGGAAGCGACCTACACCAGCGAACCGGCGAAGCCGACGGTCGCCGCGCCGAAGGGTGTGACCTTCCCGACAGCCATCTCGCCGAAATTCGCCACCGAGACCCCGGCCAAGGGCCGCATGCATACCTGCCTCGAGCAGTACTACGCCAACAAGGATGCCAACACGCTGAACGGCCTGAAGTGGATCCAGAAGGGCGGCGGCTTCTACAGCCTCTGCAACGCCAAGCTGAAGAGCTGATCGCCTAATTATTCGAAGGGGAAAGGCCCGCGCGTCGCAAGATGCGCGGGCCTTTTGTTGCAGGCGAAGACGCCCGCGGTCTTGCTCGCATCTGCATATGGCGGGACTGTCGGCATCGTCGATTTGCCCATACTGCCCACCGCCAGGTTTGTCGGGAGCTCGCAAAGATTCCGGTTGAACATATAGGGAACAAACAGTATACAAAAAGATGTCGAACTTATCATCAATCAGGAGGGTCTCAATGTTCAGTTTGAAATTGGCGGCGTTGGCTGTGACGGCATTGGTCGCTTGGAACGCCTCACCTGCGAGCGCGCTGACGATGAAGGAATGCGGCGAGACCTATCGGGCGGCCAAGGAAGGCGGCACTCTGAACGGCATGGACTGGGCTGCTTTCCGCAAGGAGAAATGCGCGACGTCCGCCGCGGAGAGCGTCAGCGCGGATCCGGTCACATCCGCGGAGCAGCAGAAAACGGAAACCAGCGCGGCGGTCGCCCCCACGGTAGCGCCGGCGGGCGTGACATTCCCAACCACCCTCGCCGCCGAGTTCAAGACCGAAAAGCCCGCTAAGGCCCGGATGAAGACCTGCTTGCAGGGTTACCACGACAACAAGGAAGCGGGTACGTTGAACGGCCTTCGCTGGATCCAGAAGGGCGGCGGTTACTACAGCCTCTGCAATGCGCGGCTGAAAGCTGAATCATAAAAATCAAATACGGCGGATAAAGCGGTTCACCGTTTTTCCCGCAGACGTTGAGCCATCGTCCTCGGGCGTATCTGGGGATCTGCTGTTGGGCGATATCTACGCGCCAGGACGAGGGAAGCCTTGCCTTGTCTCCGATGGCCCAAACAAAAACGCCGCGGAGCAAGCCGCGGCGTTTCTCGATCAGTCTTTCGCGCACCAACCTCAGCTCGATGGCTGCGGCTCCATGCCGCCTTCGGGCTCGGGGCCCTTCTTGCGGCGGCCGCCGGTGCCGGCCTTCGGCACCGCCGAGCCGCGGCTGGGCGGCGTGTCGTCGCCAAGGTCGCGGGCGGGCTTGTTGCCGGCAATCAGCTGCTTGATCTCCTCGCCGGAGAGCGTCTCGTATTCGAGCAGCCCTTCGGCCAGCGCGATCCAGTCCTTCTTCTTCTTGGTCAGGATGGCCTTGGCGGTGGAGTAGGCGTCGTCGATCAGCCGGCGCACCTCGGCGTCGATGATCTGCGCCGTCTCTTCCGAGATGTTTTGCGTGCGCGCCACCGAATGGCCGAGGAACACTTCCTCCTGGTTGTCGCCATAGGCGACATGGCCGAGCTTGTCGGAGAAGCCCCATCGCGTCACCATGGCGCGCGCCAGCTTGGTCGCCTGCTCGATGTCGGAGGACGCGCCGGAGGTGATGTTCTCCTTGCCGAACTTGAACTCCTCGGCAACGCGGCCGCCCATCATGATCGCCAGCCGCGAGATCATGTATTTGTAGCTCATCGAATAGCGGTCGCCTTCGGGCAGCTGCATGACCATGCCGAGCGCGCGGCCGCGCGGAATGATGGTCGCCTTGTGCAGCGGGTCGGCGGTGGGCACGTTGAGCGCCAGGATGGCATGGCCGGCCTCGTGATAGGCGGTCAGTTCCTTCTCGGCCTGCGTCATCGCCGACGAGCGGCGCTCCGCGCCCATCATGATCTTGTCCTTGGCGTCCTCGAACTCGGCCATGGTGACCAGCCGCTTGTTGCGGCGCGCCGCCATCAGCGCGGACTCGTTGACGAGGTTCATCAGATCGGCGCCGGAGAAGCCCGGCGTGCCGCGCGCGATGACCTTGAGATCGACATTGGGCGCCAGCGGCACGTTTCGCACGTGCACCTTGAGGATCTTCTCGCGGCCGACGATGTCGGGATTCGGCACCACCACCTGGCGGTCGAAACGGCCGGGCCTCAGCAGCGCCGGGTCGAGCACGTCGGGCCGGTTGGTGGCGGCGATCAGGATGATGCTCTCGTTGGACTCGAAGCCGTCCATCTCGACCAGCAGCTGGTTCAGCGTCTGCTCGCGCTCGTCATTGCCGCCGCCCAGGCCGGCGCCGCGATGGCGGCCGACCGCGTCGATTTCGTCGATGAAGATGATGCAGGGCGCGTTCTTCTTGGCCTGGTCGAACATGTCGCGCACGCGGGATGCGCCGACGCCGACGAACATCTCGACGAAGTCCGAACCGGAAATGGTGAAGAACGGCACGTTGGCTTCGCCCGCGACCGACCGGGCAAGCAGCGTCTTGCCCGTTCCGGGCGGGCCGACCAGGAGCACGCCGCGCGGGATCTTGCCGCCGAGGCGCTGGAATTTTTGCGGATCGCGCAGGAATTCGACGATTTCCTCGAGGTCCTCCTTGGCTTCGTCGACACCGGCGACGTCCTGGAAAGTGACCCGGCCATGCGCTTCGGTCAGCAGCTTGGCTTTCGATTTGCCGAAGCCCATGGCGCGGCCGGATCCGGACTGCATCTGGCGCATGAAGAATATCCACACGCCGAGGATCAGGATCATCGGCAGCCATGAGATCAGCATCGAAAATAGCGAACCGGAGCCGTCATTCTCTGGACGCGCGTTGATGGTGACGTTCTTGTCCTGCAGCCTCGAGACCAGCGACGGGTCGCCGGGCGAATAGGTCTGGAAGCCGTTGGCGTTGTCCGTATAGTTGCCGACGATGCGGGCGCCGGCGATCGTTACGCTCTTGACCCGGCCGCCCGCGACATCCTGCAGGAACTGCGAATAGGGGATATCGGTCGTGGCACCGCGCGTCTGTGGCGTCTGGAAAAGGTTGAACAAGGCGATGAGCAGGACCGCTATGATCGCCCAGAGCGCGAGGTTGCGATAATTCGGATTCATCTATTGTCCTGTTGGCGTCCGCGGGGCGGACCCACGATGATGGAGGAAGCTTGGGCCTAACATAGGGAGAGCGCCTCCCATTGCCAAGCATAACAGCATGCGTCGGTTAAGCTTTCGCCCACGCTCCGCGGCGATCGTGGCGGTGAAAAGGCGGAGCCGGCAGCGGCGGCGCGCCGATGAGCGCGGCGACGGCGGCAGCAGGCGGCAGATCGAAAGCCGGCAGGAAGCGGGCAAAGGGCGCCACCGCCGGGAGGACCGCAGCCCCCTGCGCTGCGGCATCATCGCCAGCAAAATCAAGGCGTTCGCCACCGCGCCATAGCACCGGTTCGGCGGCGAGCGCCGCGCGCAAAAGGGCCGGCGGGGCGCCTTCTTGTGCGCGTTCGCCACCTTCCGTGAGCGAGCGTTTGGCGGCCGCCTGCCCCAGCGGTGCGATCACCAACCAGTCCGGGCTGTCGCTCAATGTGATCCGCCGCCGGCCATCCCAGAACTGGTTGTCCATCGCCGGAGCGGCGGACGGCAGGTTGCGGCCCTCGCGGTAAAGGAAGATGCCGGCGCGGCGCGCGTCGACCATGGTCCGCGACAATGTGGCGCGAAGCGATCCGGACCGCAGGCGCCCGAACAGGAGGCGGGCGCGCGCCTCGTCGGCGAGGAAAGCGGCGCCGCCGACCGTGGCGAGCAGGATGCGAAGCGCATAGATCGCCGCCTCGCCATCTTCATCGGCGGCGAAGTCCCGGTCGAGGCGGATCAAACCCTGGGCTGGCTTGTCCGCATAGGCGTCGATCAGTATGGCCGCGCGGCGCCCGATCTCCTCGCGCTCTGCGGCTGCTTGGCCGGCCTTTGTGATCAACTCCGCAAAGCGCGCCTCGCCGTCGTCTGCCTTCAGCGCGGCCCGAATTGTTGGCCTTTCGAAACGTATGTCGAGATTCGTCGGATCCTCGATCCAGCCGATACCGCGGCGCCGCAGCATTTCACGCAGCGCCGCCCGCCGCATGCCAAGCAGCGGCCGCACGATCCACGTCCGCCAATTGTAAAGCGTTGCGGGCGCCATGCCGGCCAGGCCGCGGCCGTCGTCGCTCGTCCCCTCGCTACGGGTCGCCCCTTCACGCGCCCCTCTTTCACGCGCCCCTCTTTCACGCGCCTGCCGCATCAGCACCGTTTCCGCCTGGTCGTCGGCGGTGTGACCGGTCAGGATCAGACCCATGCCTTCCGCCCGCGCCGTCTCCGCGAGCAGCCGGTAGCGCGCCTCGCGCGCGGCGGCGGGCAGGCCGCTCGACGGCTTGCTGCCGGACCAGATCAAGGTGCGATGCGCGATGCCGTGCTCGGCGCATAGCCTGGCGACGGCTTCCGCTTCAGCAGCCGAGCCCGGCCGCAAATCGTGGTCGATCGTCACCGCCAGCAGTCTGGCAGTCGGCGCGGTGCGGTCGAGATGGTCCTTGATGAGAAGCAGAAGGGCGGTGGAGTCGCTGCCGCCGGAAACGGCCGCAATTGCGCCGTCGGAAAAATCGAAGTCGAAAAAAGTCGAAAGGTCAGGCTCGGTGTCGAGCATCAATGCATGTCGCCCAAAAATGGTCCCGGTTGCGGGACAACGACATGCAGGCAAAAACTAGCACGACGCCAGCGCTTTTTCCTGCTTGACGCGTTCCTTGAGCGTTCCGGAAACGTCGGGATATCGCTTGCCGATCTCGTTGAAGGTGGCGCAGGCCACGTCATTCTGCTTCAGGCCGACCAACGACACGCCGAGCTTGAGCAGCATGTCGGGCGCCTTCTTGGCCTTCGGATATTCCTTGCTGGCGGCAAGGAAGGTCTCGGCCGCATCGCGGTACTTCTGCTGGCCGAGCAGCGACTCGCCAAGCCAGTAATGCGCATCGGCCGCCTTGGCGTCCTTGGGGAAGCGCGAGATGTGGTCACGGAAACCCTGCTCGGCGGTGGGATAATCGCCCGACAGGATGAACTGGTAGGAGTTGCGGTAGAGCTCGTCCGGATCGTTGGTCGAAGGCAACGCCGCCACCACCGTGCCGCCGGCCTTGCTCTTGCCGTTCTTCGCCGGAGTCTCGGCGGTCGGCGCGCTCGCGGTGGCCGCCGGAGCTTCCGCCGGCGCGTTTGCCTGCGGATTGCCTTCGGCATTGACGACATTGCCGTTCTTGTCGACGGTGATGGTGCCGAAATTCTTCGGCGGCGCGCCGGTGATCAGCTTACCCGGGTCGCCGGTCTGCGATTCGACGATGACGTCGCCGACGCTCTTGCCGCCGCCGTCCCGGGTGACGGTGTCGGCCGGGGCTTGCGTTGCCGGCGCCTCGGCGACGCCGGTGCCGGCATCGCCCGTCGTGCTGCCGGCACCGGCGGCGGCCGCATCGCCAGTATTCGTATCGCTGTTCGCCGGCGCGGCTTCGGACTTTTTCTGTCCGGCCGGCTTGGCGCCCGGCGCGGCGCCCTCGAGCTGCTGGAAGCGGAATTCGTTGTCTTCCTGCTGCTTGCGGATCTGCTCCTGCATTTGCAGGATCTGGAAATTGAGCTCCTCGATCTTGCCGTTCATCTGACGAAGCTGGTCTTCCAGACCGGTCGCGCCGGCAGCGTCCTGCTGCGCGATCTGCGCCGCTTCCGGCTTCTTCTTGTCGCCGAAAATGCCTAGCGTCGGCAGATGGAAGGTGAAGCCGCTGTCCGAGGATTGCCCGCCGCCTGCCGGCGCGGCGGCGCTCGCGATACTAGATAAAAGCAGCAGCGCAAGCGTGCCGCTGAGGACAGTTCTAAGATGCATTATGTCTCTCGCCGTGAATTCGTTAGCTTGACGCGCCTTCCGAACCGCAGTGGACGAAGCGCCCTCGCGCTCATAGCAGGACGCGAGACTTCGGCCAAATTTTGTTTCAGACCGCTGGATGCGAAAAAGGCGGCCCAGGGGCCGCCTTTCGCATCGAGGTGTTGTATTTATGTCGCCTACAGCGCCGCGCGTCGGCAGACGCGCAAAGGACGCTGTAGCACTTATGAGTCGACGCATGATCCTTTCCGAAAATCGGAACCGATTTTCGGGGTCATGCGTCAGGAACCGGCGCCCGAAAGCGTGGTGACGGCGCGACGGTTTTGCGACCAGCAGGAGATGTCGTCGCAGACCGCGACCGGACGCTCCTTGCCGTAGGAAATCGTCTTCAGGCGGCTGGCGGCAACGCCCTTGGAGACGAGGAAGTCGCGCGTGGCGGCGGCGCGGCGGGCGCCTAGCGCCAGATTGTATTCGCGCGTGCCGCGCTCGTCGGCATGACCTTCGACGACGATGGCATACTGCTTGTACTGGTTCAGCCATTGCGCCTGGCGCGACAGCGTGGTCTGCGCGTCGGCACGGATCGACGAGGAATCGGTGTCGAAGAAGATGCGGTCACCGATGTTGACGGTGAAGTCCTGGGCCGATCCAGGCGTCGCAGCACCCGCGCCGTTGAGACCGAGATCGGCGGCGCTGTTCGGCGTCTTCTTCGAGGCGCAACCGGTGACGGCGAGCGCCATCACGAGCGCGATCATCGCCGGGTTTCTGGTAAGTGCTGCGATACGGCCCATGCCGCCTCTCCTTCGCATTCGAGTGATTTCGTTGATCACCCAGTAACCACGTTTGGGTTAACCGGCATTCAAGAAATACGGTTAATGTTTGGTTGCGGGCCGCCGTCCTCGACCGTTCTCCACCCGGAGCCACAATGCGCGCGGACCGTAAGCGGAAATGCGGCCAAAACGCGACGAGGCAGTGGAAAAGAGGGAATTGAAGCGACAAGGAATCAGTCTTTTCCTCAGTTCTTCAATTCTTCAATTCTCCAGTTCCTTTCTCATTCCAGCAGCGGCGACCACGCAGGATCCGAGGCAAAATTCGACGTCGGGATCTGCTGTTCGTTGCGGCCGGTGAGGTCCACCGAAACCAGCTTCGGCCCGCCATTGGAGTCGCGGAAGAACATCAGCACGCGGCCGTTGGGCGCCCAGGTCGGTCCTTCCTGCTGGAAACCGGAAGACAGGATGCGCTCGCCAGAACCGTCGGTCTTCATGACGCCGATCTGGAACTCGCTGCCGGTCTGCTTGGTGAAGGCGATGAGGTCGCCGCGCGGCGACCACACCGGCGTCGAATAGGTGCCGTCGCCGAAGGAGATACGGGTCTGGCCCGAGCCGTCGGCGCCCATCACATAAATCTGGGCGCGGCCGCCGCGGTCCGAGGTGAAGACGACCTGGCTGCCGTCGGGCGAATAGGACGGCGAGGTATCGATTGACGCCGAATTGGTCAGCCGGGTGGTCGAGCGGCTCCTCAGATCCATGGCGAAGACGTTGGAATTGCCGTCGTCGCGCAGCAGGCTCATGATCACCTTCTGGCCGTCGGGCGAGAACCTTGGGGCAAACGTCATGCCGGGGAAATTGCCGACCAGTTCGCGCTGGCCGGTCTCGATCTGCAGCAAATAGACCTTCGGCTGTCCGCTCTCATAGGACATGTAGGTAATTTCCTGCCGGTTCGGCGAGAAGCGCGGCGTCAGCACGATCGAACGGCCGTCGGAGAGGTAGCGCACATTGGCGCCGTCCTGGTCCATGATGGCGAGGCGCTTCTTGCGCGCATTCTTGGCGCCGGATTCGTCGACGAAGACGACGCGGGTGTCGAAATAGCCCTTCTCGCCGGTCAGCCGCTCATAGATGGCGTCGGCGATAATATGCGCGACGCGCCTGGTGTTGGCATCGTTGGCGAAGAACTGCTCGCCCGACAGCTGCTGGCCGGCAAACGTGTCCCACAGCCGGTACTGCGCGCGGATACGGCCATCGGCTTCCTTGCCGACGCTGCCGGTGACCAGCGCCTGCGCGTTGATGACCTTCCAGTCGTCGAAGCGAGGCTGCGCATCCGGGTTGGAGATCTTTTCGATAAAGGCGCTCTTGTCGATCGGCGCGAACAGGCCGGAGCGCTTCAGGTCGGCGCTGACTATTTTCGTTATCTCGGCGCCAAGCGCATCCCCGGACTGAAAGTCGGTGATGGCGACCGGCAGCGGCTCGACATTGGGTTGGGTCAAATCGAGCTTGACCAATGCCGCCGCTGGGATCGTAGCGAGGCCGCTTATGCCGGCCGCAATCGTGCCGATCAGCATTAGCGTCGTGAAAAATTTCTTCATTCGTTCAGCCTCGTTGTTCTCTCGGCAAGTCAGTAAATGTCGCTTGGGATGAATGTTACCTCGACCTCATTCCACCCCAGCTCGCCATCATATTTCGCGGCGGGCAGATTGTAGGGTGCGCATCGCAGCACCGCGCGCCGTGCCCCTTCCGACGCGATGCGAGCGCCCATGGAGCCATCACCGCCATCGACGATTTCCGGAGCTCCATCGACCTCGCCGCTCTGGTTCAGTTTCACCCTGATGGTGACCTTCATATTGTCGCCGTCAAATGTACCGGGGGTCACATTCCAGCAGCGTTTTATCTGCGTCTTCAGCCCATCGATCTCGCTCTGCGAAAGCTTGGTGCCCTGGTTTTTTTCGCCACCGAGCGATGCCTGCTGGGTCGAGCGCTTGGCGCCGCCGCCGGAAGGCTTCTGCTTGTCGAGCAGCGCGGAAATCTCGTCGGCGTTGAACTGCTTGTCATCCGACTTCCGTTTGGAGGAGGCTTCCTTCACCGGCTTTTCGGCATCCTTGCGGTCCGGCGCCTTGGGGCTCTCGGCCTGGGCCGGCTGCGGCTTCGGGCGCGCTTCCGGCGCAGGCGCCGAATCCGGCAGCTTTGCTTCCTCGGTCGGCTGATCCTTGGCAATGGCCTCGGCCACCGCGTCGGGCTTGACTTCTTCCTTCGGCTGGATGGCCGCGGTCTTGTCTTGCGGCGGCGTCGGCGTCGGCTCTTTGGCCGGGGTCGGCTTGGGATCCGTTTGCTTGACCGGCTCGGGCTTGACCTCTTCCTTCGGCGCCGGCGTCGGCGCCACTTCCGTCGCCGGCACCGGCTTCGGCTTCTCCTGCGGCTTGGGCACGTCTTCAGCGGCCGGCTTCTCGGTCGGCGTCGGTGCTGGCGGCGGCGCGGAGGTCTTGTCGACCGGTTTTGGTTTGGCGTCGTCCGTTACCGGCTTCTCGGTGTCGACAGTGTTTTCCCCGACCTTCTCGGCGTGGGGCACGACATCGGGCCGTTTGGTCGGCAGCGGTGCGGGCTTCTCATGCATTACCGACTTCTTGTTGCCCTGCAGCGTCTGTGCAATCGCCTCCATCGGCACGATGTCGACCGCCACCGATTCCACGTCGGTGGCCGGCATGGCAGGCGGCGACGACAGCGTGAACAGCCCGAAGGCCAGCGCTACCGCATGCAAGATCACCGATGAGGTGAGGCCGGTCCGCATCTGACGTCTATTGGTCCTGTTCCTGCAGCGAAACCAGGCCGATATTCTTGTAGCCGGCGGCCGAGATGCGAGCCATGACCTTCATCGCGGTGCCATAGTCCGTCGACTTGTCGCCGCGGATGAAGATGCGCTCGTCATAACCGGTCTTCGAGATCGCCTGCAGCTTGGCCACAAGCTCCTCGATCGGGATCTCGGTTTCCTGCAGGAAAATCTTGCCCATGGCGTCGATCGAGACGGTGATCGGCTGGGTGTCGACATTCATCGCCTTGGCCCGTGTATCGGGCAGGTCGACCGGCACGCCGACCGTCAGCAGCGGCGCCGCGACCATGAAGATGATCAACAGCACCAGCATCACGTCGACCATCGGCGTGACGTTGATTTCCGAAATCAGCCCGTGATGGCGCCCGCGCCGCCTGTGGCCGCGCCCGCCTCGCCCTATGCCACCTGCGCTTGCAGCAGACATTCCCATGATCGTCCCTCAGGCCTTCTGCACGACTTTTTCATCGATTTGGCGCGAGAGTATGGCGGAGAACTCGTCCGCGAACCCTTCCATGCGCACCGCGAGTTTGTTCGCATCCGATGACAGCTTGTTGTAGGCGATGACGGCGGGGATGGCGGCGAGCAGGCCGATGGCCGTCGCCAAGAGCGCCTCGGCGATGCCGGGCGCAACCACCGACAGGCTGGTGTTCTTGGAAGCCGCAATCGCCTGGAACGACGTCATGATGCCGATGACGGTGCCGAACAGGCCGATGAACGGGGCGGCCGAGCCGGTGGTGGCGAGGAAGCCGAGGCGTCCCTCCAGCCTTTCCATCTCGCGGGTCAGCGCCAGGTCCATCGCCTTGTCGATGCGCGTCTGCAGCGCCAGCGCCGATTTGGCGCCCTTCTCGAAGCTCTTCTTCCACTCGCGCATGGCGGCGACGAAGATCGCGCCCATGCCGCTGGTCTTGCGGTCGGCAAGCGTGCGGTAGAGCTCTTCCAGCGACTGCCCCGACCAGAACACCTGCTCGAAACGGTTGAGCGCCAGCCGCATGCGGCCGAAGGCGACGAGCTTGTCGATGATGATCGCCCAGGTCCAGATCGAGGCGCAAAGCAGCCCGATCATCACCAGCTTGACCACCCAGCCGGCCTGCATGAACAGGGCCCAGATCGACAAATGCGCGCCCGGGTCGGCAAGTGCGATGTTTTCCATGACTTAAGTCCTTAAGATTTTCCGGGCATTGCTGGCGGCTGGCCCATGGGCATCCCTTTGGTCCGATCGCGCGAAGCTTGACGCTTGCGGATAGCCCCCGAATGCACCGTTTCGCGGCCTTTTCGGGGCAAATGTTGGTGAAAGGAAGGCGCGCGGATTGCGCCAATCTTCACCGATTCCTTCATGAACCGTTATGGTTAAGGATGGGTTAGGACGCATGGCGCGGCGCATTGCCGCGCTTGCCAGGGTGGCTTCCCTTCCGGTGCCGCTGGTTGTGCTCCGGACGAGGCCGACGCGACCGCCGAGATGTCAGCCGCGACCTTTCGGCATGAATGCTGCTACCCATTCCCGCGGGAATCGCCTCGGCCGGCCATTCTCGCCGATGATCGCCGCCTCGACCTTTGCCTCGACCAGCACCTCGCCGCCACGCTTCAGTTGCTGCGCCATGAAGATGCGGGCGCCGGAAATGCCCTCGGTGCGCGTGTCGATGGTCAGGATGTCGTCGATGCGGGCCGGCGCGCGAAAGTCGATCTCCATGCGCCGCACCACCCAGACAATGCGCTCGCCGTGCTTGCCTTCAGCCAATTCGGTGTGATGGACGCCGGCGAACCTGAGATAGTCGGAGCGGCCGCGCTCGAGGAATTCGAGATAGCGCGCATGGTAGACGACGCCGGAGAAATCGGTATCGGCGTAATAGACCCGCGCCATCAGGCGGTGGCCGAATTCCGTCAGCGCTCCGGAAAGTCCGGCGCTGAGCGCCGATTCACCATGATCGTCCATCGCGCTTTCCTTTTACGGCCCGAGCGGGCAGGTGTTTTCGGCGCGGGAAACGGGATGGCACTGTTGAGAGCGATGATCAAGACCTTGCTGGCGGCGCTGCTGACGCTCGGCCCGCTGGCATTGCCGGCCGGCGCGGCGTCGTTTTCGATGAAGCGCGGCCTCAACCTCGACCAGTGGACGACATGGCCGGGCGAGGACAAATGGGGCGATCGCGAGGCGATCCTGCCCTATCCGGACTGGCGCAAGTTCATGAAGGAGGACGATCTCGAGGCGCTCAAGGACGCAGGCTTCGATTTCCTGCGCATGCCGGTCGATCCTTCGCCGTTCCTCTCCGACCGGACGCTTGCCTTGCGCGACGACCTCTATGCCAGCGTGCTGGACTCGGCGCGCATGATCAATCGAGCTGGCCTGAAGGTCATCGTCGACCTGCATCTGATCCCGGCCGGCGGCAACCGCAAGATCGGCATGAGCCAGGTGATGGACGATCCCGCCACCTTCGAAGCCTATACCGAGGTCGTGCGCAAGATGGCGCGCACGCTGGCTGCAGAGGATGCAGGCCAGGTCGCCCTGGAACTGATGAACGAGCCGATCGTCGATTGCGACAGCGACGGCACGAACCTGTGGCCCGATCGCCAGAAGAAATTGTTCGCGGCCGCGCGGTCTTCCGCAACGAAGCTGACTTTAATCCTCACCGGCGGCTGTTATTCCAACGCGGCTTCGCTGGCCAGGATCGATCCGAAGACGATCCCAGACGACAACATCATCTGGACCTTCCATTCCTACGATCCGTTCCTGCTGACGCATCAGGGCGCGACCTGGGCAGGCGATTTCATTCAATATGTCACCGGCCTGCCATATCCGTTGACCGCGGTGCCGCGCGAGCAACTGGATGTGACGCTGAACACCATCCGCGACAGGATCAGAGCCGAGGCGTCCTGGACCCGCCGGCGCGGCCTGCTTGCCTATCTCGACGAGCAGCTGGCGAACCTGGACGGCCCCGACAAGCTGCTCGGCATCATGGACGCGCCGTTCGACACGGTCGAGACCTGGGCGAAGGCCAACGGCATCAAACCGGAAGACATCACGCTCGGCGAGTTCGGCATGATCCGCCAGGAATACGGCAACGCCTATGTCATGCCGGCGCGATATCGGGCGGCTTACGTGCGGGACATGATCGCGCGCGCCGAGGCGCACGGCTTTTCCTGGTCGCTGTGGAGCTATGGCGGCGCTTTCGGCGTCGTCGACGCCTTCGATGGCGACAAGGCCGAGCCCGACGTGATGAACGCGATCAAATCGCTGCGTTAAGCAATTCCAGGAAAAGTGCGCAGCGGTTTTCCGTCCGGAATTGCGTAAAAACAATACATAGAGCGGAACTTCAGCCGAGATCGATCTGCAGGATCTCCGGCCGCACGCCGAAACGCACAGGCACGATGCTGAAGCCGAGCCCGCCGGAAACGATCAGATTGCGGTCGTTTTCCACGACATGGCCATAGGCGAAGCGGTTGCCATAGTCCGAAGGCACCACCGGCGAATAGCCGAACAGCCGCACCTGTCCACCATGGGTGTGGCCGGAGAGCGTAAGCGACACCCGCCATGGCACCTTGGGAAAAATGTCAGGCTCATGCGCGAGCAGGATGATCGGATCGCTTCCTTTCACCTTGGCCAAGGTGCCGTCCAGGTCATCCAGACCTTGGAAGCCGTGACGGCCTTTCGCTTTGTTGGGCAGCAAAGCAAGCTGGTCCGCCAGTCCGGCGATCCAGAACCCATGCCCATCTTTTTCCAGCCGCACGACATCGTTCTCCAGCACGGGAATGCCGACATGCTCGAGCGCCTTGCGCGACTGGGTTGGGCCGGCTTCGGCGCGCTGCGCAAAAATATCGGTCCACCAGTCGTGATTGCCGAGGATCGAGAGCACGCCGAGCGGCGCCTTCAGCCCCGACAGCGCCTCGGCCCATTCCGCCACCCGCACCCAGCCGGTCACCAGCTTGGTGCCGGCGGTATAATCACCGAGCAGGACGATCAGATCCGGCTGCAGCGCATTGGCCTCGGCGGCAAGCGAGGCGATGCGCTCCGGCGTCATCCAGGGCCGGCAGGCGTGGATGTCGGCCAGCGCCACAATGCGCAACTTGAGACCAGCGGGCCAGTGCGGCGGCGTCAGCGAATAGCGCTGCACATGGGTGAGCAGCATCGGCTCGATGCCGACGGCATAGGCGCTAAGCGACACCATGGAGAAGAACGAGCCGCCGATGAGGCGCAGGAAACCACGTCTGGTGATCATCGGTCGGCCACGGGTTTGCGATACAATTCCATCGAGGCTCGCGTTAGAGCCGGCAATTGCGCCCTCACGCTGGCGAAGGTGAGGAGATTTTGCGCAGACAAGCCGTTTGCCGCGCAACGGCAAGACAAATGTCCGTTACTCTTCCTGGAACAGGCTGATCTGCTGCTGGGCAAGATCCTTCGGCGCATCTAGGCCGAGATGCCGCCAGGCATTGGCGGTCAGCACGCGGCCGCGCGGCGTGCGCTGGATGAAACCCTGCTGGATGAGATAGGGCTCGATGATGTCCTCGATCGCGTCACGTGGCTCGGAAAGCCCGGCCGCGATCGTCTCGATGCCGACGGGGCCGCCGCCGAAATTGCGGGCGATCATCGACAGATAGCGTCGGTCGAGCGCGTCGAGGCCGAGCCCGTCGACTTCCAGCCGCGTCAGCGCCTCGTCGGCGATACGCTTGTCGACATGGCCGTCGCCGGCGACGGAGGCGAAATCGCGCACCCGGCGCAAGAGCCGGCCGGCGATGCGCGGCGTGCCGCGGGCGCGCCTTGCGATCTCCAGCGCGCCGTCGTCGCCGAGCGGCATCTGCAGGATGCGGGCGCCGCGGCGCACGATCTGCTCCAGTTCCTCGACCGTGTAGAAATTGAGCCTGACCGGAATGCCGAAACGGTCGCGCAGCGGATTGGTCAAAAGCCCGAGCCTGGTCGTCGCGGCGACCAGCGTGAAACGGGCAAGGTCGATCTTGACCGAGCGAGCCGCCGGTCCTTCGCCGATGATGAGATCAAGCTGGAAATCCTCCATTGCCGGATAAAGGATTTCCTCGACCGCTGGATTGAGGCGGTGGATCTCGTCGATGAACAGCACATCGCGATCCTCGAGATTGGTAAGCAGCGCCGCCAGATCGCCGGCCTTGGCGATGACAGGACCCGAGGTCGAGCGGAAATTGACGCCGAGCTCGCGCGCCATGATCTGCGCCAGCGTCGTCTTGCCGAGGCCGGGCGGACCGACGAACAGCACATGATCGAGTGCCTCGCCGCGCCCTTTGGCGGCATCGACGAAGACCTTCAAATTGGCCCGCACCGCCGCCTGGCCGACGAATTCGTCGAGCGTCTGCGGCCGCAGCGTCTGGTCGGCATCCTCGCCGCGCTTGTCGGGGGCAATGAGGCGGGGCGAAAGGTTCATGCCGCCTTCCTTGCATACGGCAAGGACTGGGACAAGCAGCGCCTCACCGCGCCAGTTCCTTCAACCCGAAGCGGATCAGCTTGGAGGCGTCGGCGCCCTCGCCGGCCGTCTTCAGCGCCGCCGAAACGGCATTGGCGGCGATGTCGCGCGAATAGCCGAGATTGACCAATGCCGAGACCGCGTCGGTGATCGGCGCGGGCGCCACGCCTTCGCCAAGCTCCTGCTTCAGCCCGATCGTGCCGGTGGCCGCACCCGCATAGGCAGGCGCCTTGGTCCGCAATTCGGTGACGATGCGCTCGGCCACCTTTTTGCCGACGCCGGGGGCGCGGGAGACCATGGCGATGTCGCGCAAAGCGATGGCATTGGCGAGTTCGGCCGGCGTCAGCGTCGACAGGATCGCCAGCGCCACCTTGGCGCCGACGCCTTGCACATTGTTCATCAAGAGCCGGAACCATTCGCGCTCCAGCACCGACTGGAAACCATAGAGCCGGATCATGTCCTCGCGCACATAGGTCTCGATGAACAGCACCACCGCCTCGCCGGGCGAGGGTAGCGCGGCCAGCGTGCGCGTCGAGCAATAGGCGACATAGCCGACGCCGTGCACGTCGACGACGCAGAAATCCTCCTCGACCTCGTCCAGCGTGCCCTTCAGCTTGCCGATCATGTGCTGGCGCTCATGGGATGCGTTTCCGGAGAGATGATATCGAGATCGGGATAATAGCTGCGGTAACGGGCGGCGTCGCGTGTCAAGAGACGGTGCCCAGCGACGGCCGCATGGGCGCCGATGAAAAAATCCGGCAAGGTTCGTTCCCGGACGCCGCCGGCCCGGCGGTAACGGGAATGCGTGATACCGGCGAGGAATGCCGCTTCCCAAGGCAGAAACTCACGATCCATCTCCAGCTTTTCGACCGCTCTCTTGAGCTGCGCTTCTGTCGCTATCAGCGGCGCGAGTTCGGACCAGACGATCGTGTTGATGACCAATGCGCCTTCGCGGTGACAGGAAGCAATCGCATCTGCTGACCATTCCGTCAGCGGTCCGGCCGGTCCCCAGACGTCGATCAGCACATTCGTGTCAATCAACGTCGAGATCTTCACGCGGTCCCCTCAGCCATTCGATGTAGTCGTCGGCAGTCATGCCCCCCAGATCCAGGGTTCCAGCCATGCCGGCGAGAACGTCCTTAAATCTGCGGGACGCTTCTTCCTCGGAAACGTTTTCGTTGACGGCGACAAGCCGGGCGCCCTCGTTCGTGGCGACGAACTCCACCTCGGAGCCCGGCCCTATACCCAGGTGATCCCTTATTTGTTTGGGGATTGTAACTTGACCCTTGGTCGTGACCCGCATGGTAATACCTCAGAAGTATTACTTACAGAATCACGAGGAACAAGTCAAGAACATGCTCACCCCGCCAGCGCCGCCATCCGGTAGGCGAGGCTCTGGCGGTGATGCGCGTGGCAGATGGCGATGGCCAGCGCGTCCGCCGCGTCGTCGGTGTCAAAGATCGCCTTCGGCATCAGCACCTTGACCATCATGTGGATCTGCTTCTTTTCGCCATGGCCAACGCCGATCACAGCCTTCTTCACCGCATTGGGGGCATATTCGGCGACCACCAGGCCGGCGCGGGCCGGAACCAGCATGGCAACGCCACGCGCCTGGCCGAGCTTCAGCGTCGCCGTCGCGTCCTTGTTGACGAAGGTCTGCTCGACCGCGGCCTCATGCGGCATCGCCTGATGCAGCACCTCGGCCAGCCCATCGTGCAATTGGCAGAGCCTCGTCGCGAGTGACGCCTTGTCGTCGGAACGCACAGTGCCGGAGGCGATGAAGCGCAATGAATTGCCGAGGCTCTCGACGATGCCCCAGCCGGTGCGCCTCAAGCCCGGATCGATGCCGATGATGCGAATCGCTTCCCCCATGCGCCAAGTCTAACCGTGGCGCATGGCGATGCCAGCGAAATGTGAACAAAGCAGAAACGGGTAGCGGAAACCCGCCGAGAGAACGTTTTAGAATTCGCTCCGGCGAGTCAGCTGGCTTGGTCTTCGAGAACCGGAGCGGAGCGTACATTCAAGTACGTGAGCACCGGAAGCGCAGAAGGCCATGCCAGATGGCCGCCGGAGTAGAATTATGAAACGTTCTCTCAGCCGCGTGCGAACGCGGTGTTGAGCAGGCTGATCTGGTCGGAGACCGGATTGGCCCTGCGGCCGGCCGACGGCGATTCCTGCAGGACGCCGCCGTAGATTTCCTCGTCCATGCGCCGCACCAGCGCCTGCAGGCGCAGGGAACGGGTGACCAGCCCGAGGAACTCCTTCGGCAACTCGTTCCAGCCGAGCGCCTCGTCATGCGCGGACGCGGTGTCGAGGCGCACCTTGGATTTTTCCGAGGCGACCTGGTCGCGGGTCATCTCGCCGGAATTCGCCGCCCGTTGCAACAAGAGCCAGGAGGCGACCTGCATCAGGCGGGTGGTGAGCCGCATCGATTCGGCGGCATAGAGCGTCGCTGCCGTGCGCGACAGTTTCTTGGCCTCGAGCCTGCCCTTGCCGTCGAGATATTCGGCCGCCTGCTCGACCAGGCCCATGCCCTCCTGGTAGAGCGGCTTGAAGGATTGGGAGAAAACCCGGCGTTCCGCCAGCTTGATGGTTTTCGCGCTGCCCTTCGAAGGCTCGTTCATCGCTACGCCCCTGCACTGCCGCAAGTCGATTCGGCATCCTCGCCGATACGTCCTGCACCCTAAATGACTGAGGCTTGAAAATGCGCTTCGAAGCCCATGAAGGCAAGCGCATGTTTAACAAACGGTTAACGCCGCCGTCCCTTGGCAGCGGACAAAAGATGTTCCTGGCCTGCGGACAAAAAAAGAGCCGCGGATAAGGCGGCTCTCAGGAGTTTAACAGGGAGGCGTCAAACAAAGTGGCTCCAACCACTCGGTAAGAATCCAGCAAAACTGGATGCGCGTAGTAAACGCCTGTAAAGCTTAATGAAGTCTTAACGCCGCGCGGATTTTTTGACCGAATGCGCCTTTCTGTCCCGGAACAGGACAGGGCTGCATGGCCTTCCGGAACGGCAAAGAATCGGGTTTTTCGGCTCTATTGCAGTGCCGAAACATGCCGATCGCCCTCGCGACATCGTTTCGAAACACGCGCCACGTTAAACGCCCGCTCCTCTCAACGGCGGCGGCAAATCCGCGCTCGCCGCGCATCAAGAAAGACATCCAGGAGCAAACCATGGACTGGTACTCGATCATCAAATTCCTACACGTCGTCTCGGCTATTTTGTGGGTCGGCGGCGGCTTCGTGCTGTTCCTGCTCGGGGTGCTTGCCGAGCGCGCCGGCAATATCGAGGAAAAGCTGCAGGCTATGCGCGCCAGCGGACAGCTCGGCAGCCGCTTCTTCGCACCGATGTCGATGCTGACGCTCATCTTCGGGCTCGTCATGTGCAGCTTCTGGGTCGGTTTTTCCGAGCTATGGATCCTGATCGGCCTCGCCGGCTACGCCACCACCTTCTCGATCGGCATGTTCATCTTCAAGCCGACGGGCGAGCGCATAGGCGCGATGATCGCCAAGGATGGGGTGACGCCCGCCGCTCTCGCCATCGGCCAGCGCATGATGAGTGTGGCGCGCTTCGACTATGCGGTGATGCTGGTGATCATCGCCGACATGGTGATCAAGCCGACCGTGCACGACATCGGCGTTCTCGCCGGCATGGCGATGGTGCTGGTGGCGGGCGCGGCGCTGGCCTTCGGCGGCAGCCGCCAGATGGTGCCGAGCGCCGCCTGATCGCGGGGGGGGGCGGCCAGCGGCCGCCCCGCCGGTTACAAGAGACTGTCCCAAAGCAGCTTGACCGCCACCACCGCGACAGTCGCATAGGTGAAGGGGTAAAAGATCTCTGGCCGCATCCGCCGCACCAGCCATGCGCCGGCGATGGTGGCGAGCGGCGCCAGCGGCATCAGCACCGCCGAGGCGGTCAGATTGGTGGTGTCGAACTGGCCGAGCGCGAAATAGGGTATGAGCTTCAGCGCATTGGTGGCGGCAAAGAAGATCGCCGCCGTCCCCGACAGTACCTTCGGGTCGAGCCGGATCGGCAGCGCGTAGACCTGGAAAGGCGGGCCGCCGACATGGGCAACGAAGCTGGTGAAACCGGCGACGATGCCCCAGAAGGCGGCGGCGACACGGTTCGGCGCCGCCGCGTGATCGGCGCCGTGGCGGAACTGCAGATAGAGCCAGCGCAGCACGAAGACCAGCGCGACCGCGCCGACGATCAGCCGCACCATCTCTTCGGTGACCAGCGCCGCCGTCAGCCAGCCGAGGCCGATGCCGATGATGGCGCCCGGCATCATGTCGACCACCATCCTGCGGTCATAGACGCCCCACCAGATCCACACCGAAACGATGTCCATCAGGCACAGGATCGGCAGCAGGATGGCGGCCGCCTGCACCGGCGGCATGGCGAGCGCCATCAGCGGCACGCCGACGAAACCGACGGCGCCGCCGAAGCCGCCCTTCGACAGGCCGACAAGGATGACCGCCGGGATGGCGGCGGCATAAAACCATGGATCGCTGAGCAGACCTGACATCGGGGCAAACGTATTAGGAGGCGGGAGCCGAGCCATAGCGTACAACCTGCTCTGCGCGATAGCCAATAATGTGGGCTTCCTCTGTTGGGCGATCGACTAGACTAATGCCGTGACGGCCGCTGCGGGGTCGTCCAGCTAACGACCAACAGAGCCGGCTCGACGAGCACCGCTTCTACGAACGGCTCGGCTTCAAGGCCAGCCATATTGGTTACAAATTGGAATTCTAGCGGTTGACGTCGTTGGCTGTCGGCATCGCGGCAGGTCTACATCTTGTCCGGTCCCGGGTCGCCACCGGCGGCGGTGATTGCGAGCCGGGTCAGATAGTGCGTCCAGCCCTTCTCATGGCTGTCGCAAATCTCTTGGTTGGCAAGGCCGCTATGGGTGAGCTTGACCCGCGTTCCGCCGGGCTCTTCGACCAGATCGATTTCAACAAGGCTCGAACCGGGCGGTGCCTGGTCGTTGCCCTCCCAGCCGAAGCTGTAGGCAAGGCGGTGGACGGGTACGACCTCGGTGAATTGGCCGCGTGCCGTGGCTCTTCCTGCCAAATTCAGCAAGTAAAGACCGCCGGGGTTGGGCTCCGACGTTGCCTCCGTTCCCATCCAGCGCACGATCTTGTCGGGATCTGTCAGGAAGGCAAAGACCGTCGCCGGCGGCGCCGCGATCTGCACCTCACGACGAATGATCAACAGTTCAGCCATCGAAATCTCCCGAGTAGACGTGCGGCAACATGGCTCGCCCGACAGGCGGCGCCGGACCAGCGCTTTCGATTCGATGCTAAATCGCCCTTCCGTTCAACAAAAATCTCCTTGGGTCAGTTCACGCTGGTGACAGCGACGGAACGCCGAAGCATCATGGTGTCGATGCGGCTTTCTTCAACTCTCGCCTGGCTGGTCGACAGCGCCGGCGGCGTCATCCAACCGGATGATTTTCTGGCTACGCTCGGCGCGCGGCTGATTGACGGTGGGCTGCCGCTCGCCGGTGGAGCCCTGACGCTCGCCGCGCCGCATCCGATCATAACGCGCCGCGCCTGGCTGTGGCGGGCCGAGACAGGCGTCGTCATGGAAGCTCTGGGTTTTGGCGCCGGCAGGATGCCTGGAGCCGGGGAGGGCGATCTCGGACGCGAATGGCTGGCGCGACTGGGAACCGGTGTTGTGCACGATTACACGGTTGGGCCTCAGCGTGAGGATGCGCAATCGGAGACTCCAAAACTGGATTGGGTCGCGGCCCGTCATCTCGCGGAGCACGAATCGAACACACTGGACCAGGTGGCGCGCTTCGCCGCCGCGCCACTTGCCGCTCTCGCGGCCAGGTCGGCGCTGTCGGCGCTGCTTCAGGCCTATCTCGGGCAGCGAAGCGCGGCGCAGGTGTTGGCCGGCCGCTCTCGGCGCGAGGTTGGTGAGACGATCCGCGCCGTCCTGCTCTACAGCGATTTGCGCGACTTTACCGCCCTGTCGGAGGAGACGGACGCCGAGCAGGTCGTGGCGGCGCTCAACGCTAGCTTCGACCGCATCGCCGGCGCCGTTCACGCTTTTGGCGGCGAGGTGCTGAAATTCATCGGCGACGGGGTGCTGGCGATCTTTCCTGTCGGCGAGCGCTCGGCTTCGGAGGCTTGCGAGGCGGCGTTGCGCGCGATCGGCGCGGCGCGGGCGGGAATGGCGCAGCTCAATCAGGTTCGTTCCAGACAGGGCATGCCCGAGCTGCAGTTCGGCATGGCGCTGCATCTGGGCGACATGGTGTGGGGCAATGTCGGCACAGCCGACCGGCTGGATTTCACCGCGATCGGCCCGGCCGTGAATCTCGTCAGCAGGCTCGAAGCCCTGTGCCGGCCGCTTGGACGGAGTGTGCTGATCTCGGGGGCTGTCACGGCGGAAATATCAACGCCCTTGGTCCCGCTGGGCGAACATCAATTGCGCGGAATCGCCAGATCGTGTGCCGTCTTCGGCCTGCCGGACGGATGAGCGGTGCGGCGTTGCCGCGAAACGGTGAGCCGTGCCAGGCCAAGGGGCGCAGTCGGCGGCCCACGCCTGACGCTCCTGCCTCGCCCGCCTGTTCAAGCCGGGCGCTTTGCTCTATGCCGCAATGCAACCATCTTCGCCCGGCATAGGCGAAAACCGGGACCGGAAGACCAATGAACGACGCAAAGCCGCCCAACCGCTGCCGTATCGTGCTGATTGCGCCGCCGCTTGCGTCGGCGGAACACATTTGCGCGGCGTTCGAAGGCGGCGACGTCGCCTCGCTGATCCTGCCCGAAAACGGCATGGACGACGCTACCTTCCAGGCTTTCGCCGAAAAGATCGTGCCGGTCGCTCAAAGTGCCGGCGTCGCCGTCATCATCACCGGCGACAGCCGTATTGCCGGCCGCGTCCAGGCCGACGGCATCCACGTCGAGGCAGGCAGGCAGGAGCTCGCCGAGACGATCGAGCGCGTGCAGGGCAAGATGATGGTCGGCACCGGCGGCGCCAAGACCCGTGACGACGCGCTGGAGCTTGGCGAGGAGCGGCCCGACTACATGTTCTTCGGCCGCTTCGGCTACGACAACAAGCCGGAACCGCACCCGCGCAACCTGTCGCTCGGCGAATGGTGGGCACAGATGATCCAGATCCCTTGCATCGTCATGGCCGGATCGGAGCTCGGCTCGGTCGAAACGGTCGCCGCCACCGGGGCCGAGTTCGTGGCGCTCTCCAGCGCCGTCTTCGCTAACGGCCTCGATCCGCGTGCGGCGGTCGCCGCCGCCAACGCGCTCCTCGACGAAACCGCGCCGCGCTTCGAGAGTTGACGTGCGCTTGCCCCTGCTTCCCCCGGCACTCGTGCTTTCCCTGCTAATTGTGGCCGGCTTGGCGGCCCAGGCCGCTGTCGCGGCCGAGACCGTGCCGGTGCCGCAGCCGAGGCCCGATGCGAGCGCGCCAAACGCCGGCGCGCCGAGTGGTGCGCCAGATGTCGGCGCGCCAGCTGTCGGCGCGCCAAATGTCGGCGCCCATGTCGACAAGCCAATCGAGATGCCGCTGCCGCAGCCGGCGACGCTGACCCCGCCTTCCGCCGACACCGTCAATCCCGACCGCTTCGGCGCCAAGCCGGCGGACGCCGCCTATGGCGCCTTTCAGCGCGGGCTCTACAAGACCGCCTACAACCTCGCCGTGGTCCGCGCCAAGAACGGCGATCCGGCCGCCGAGACGCTGGTGGCCGAGATCCTGTCGCGCGGGCTGGGCGTGCCGCTCAACGCCGCCGAAGCGGCGAAATGGTATGCGCTGGCCGCCGAGCAGGGGGTGCCGGAAGCGCAGTTCCAGTATGCGCTGATGCTGCTCGACGGCCGCTATGTGAAGAAGGACCAGAAGGCAGCCTATGCGCTGATGCAAGCCGCCGCCGAAGCTGGCAACCGGCTGGCGCAGTTCAATTTCGCGCAGCTTCTCGTCCAGCAGGATCCGGGCGACGGCGGCCTCGCCAAGGCTGCCGCGTATTACGAGCGCGCGGCAGCCACCGGCTTGGCCGACGCGCAGTATGCGATGGCGCAGCTCTATGCCAACGGCGCCGGCGGCAAGCCGCACGACGACGCCCAGGCCCGCATTCTGCTGGCGCAGGCCGCGCGGCAGAACTACGACACCGCGCAGATCGATCTGGCTGCCTGGATGATCGAGGGCCGCGGCGGCGGGCGCGACCTGAAATCGGGCTTTGCCTGGATGAAGCGGGCGGCCGAAGGCGGCAATGTCGCCGCCCAGAACCGGCTCGCCAAGCTCTATATGGGCGGCATCGGCACCGACCCGGATCTGATTCTGGCCGGCGCCTGGTACATCGTCGCGCGCCGCGCCGGATTGATCGATCCGCAGATGGACGATTTTCTCCAGGGCCTCGACGACGACCAGACCAAACAGGCGCTGCAGAAGGCGAACCGCCTGCCCTGACGCGACTGGCCGCACGCCACCCATGGTCCCGCTCCCTTGCCTCTCCGGTCGATTTGTGGTCTTGGAGGCGCAAAAGCGCGGTCTGCGCGAAAAAATCTCATTCCGGATCAGTTCATCATGGCCAAGATCAATGGCAACGAAATCCGTCCCGGCTACGTCATCGAGCATGATGGCGGCCTGTGGGTGGCGGTCAAGACCAACACCGTCAAGCCCGGCAAGGGCGGCGCCTACAACCAGGTCGAATTGAAGAACCTGATCAACGGCACCAAGCTCAACGAACGCTTCCGTTCGGCCGAGACGGTCGAGCAGATCCGGCTTGATCTGAAGGATTTTTCCTTCCTCTACGAGCAGGGCGAGGCGCTGGTGTTTATGGACACCGAAAGCTACGAACAGCTCGAACTGGCGAAGGACTTCGTCGGCGACCGCGCCGCCTTCCTGCAGGACGGCATGATGGTGACAGTCCAGCTCTATGAGGAGCGGCCGATCGGCATTTCGCTGCCCGATTATGTGACGCTGACCATCACCGAGGCCGACCCGGTGGTGAAGGGCCAGACGGCCGCCTCCTCCTACAAGCCGGCGGTGCTGGAGAACGGCATCCGCGTCCTGGTGCCGCCCTTTATCGGCGCCGGCGAGCGCATCATCGTCGATACCAACGAAATCACCTACGTGCGCCGCGCCGACTGATGCATGTCGCCCAAAAGTGGCCCCGGTTTTGGGTCACCGACATGCATCGATAAGCAGCGGCAGGAAGAAAATTTACGATGGCACGCTCAGCCCTTCTCAATGTCATGGTCCAGGCCGCGATGAAGGCCGGCCGCTCGCTGTCGCGCGATTTCGGCGAAGTGCAGAACCTGCAGGTCTCGATGAAAGGTCCGGGCGACTATGTCAGCCAGGCCGACCGCAAGGCGGAGGAAATCATCTTCACCGAACTGTCCAAGGCGCGGCCCGGCTACGCCTTCCTGATGGAGGAGCGCGGCACGGTCGACGGCGAGGACGGCCAGCACCGCTGGATCGTCGACCCCCTCGACGGCACCACCAACTTCCTGCACGGCATCCCGATCTTTTCGGTGTCGATCGCGCTGGAGCGCCAGGGCCAGATCGTCGCCGGCGTCGTCTACAATCCAGCGATGGACGAGCTCTACACCGCCGAGCGCGGCGGCGGCGCCTTCATGAACGACCGTCGCCTGCGGGTCGCCGGCCGCATCAAGCTGACCGATGCCGTCATTGGCTGCGGCATCCCTCATCTCGGGCGCGGCCAGCACGGCAATTTCCTGATCGAATTGCGCAATGTCATGGCCGAGGTGTCGGGCGTTCGCCGCCTCGGCTCGGCTGCCCTCGACCTTGCCTATGTCGCGGCCGGACGCATGGATGGTTTCTGGGAGACCAGCCTGTCGGCCTGGGACATCGCTGCCGGCATTCTCCTGGTCCGCGAGGCCGGCGGTTTCGTCTCCGACATGGATGGCGGCCAGGACATGCTCGACAATGGCGGGATCGTCGCCGGCAACGAGACCATCCAGCGTGCGCTGCTGAAGACCATAAAGAAGCCGCTCCCGCCGCGCTGAAGGGCAAACCGCGTGGACAGACTTGGTCGCGCTGATGCGCCCTCGCGCATGACCCCAAAAATCGGAATCGATTTTTGGAAAGGATCATGCGCAAATTCAAAGTGCTGCAGCGGCCTTTGCGCGTCGAAACGACGCGCGGCGCCGCAGTCGCAAAACCGCAACCGAATCTTGAAATACTGGTCCGCAATCGCCCAGATTAAGGCAATGCAGGTCTGTCGATGAACACCGCCCGGCAAGAGTTCGAAATCCCCTTCATAGGGCGTTGGCACTACTCGCGCGCCGAGATGATCGCCGATGGCATCGTGCATGCGGTGGGCATCGTGCTGGCGATCGCCGCCGGCTCCGCCTTCCTGGCGCTGGCGGCTTTCCATTCCGGTCCCGGCGAATATGTCGCCGCGGTCTTTTACGTGGTGTCGCTGCTCACCGTGCTGTCGGTGTCGCTGGCCTATAATCTGTGGCCGATATCGTGGCCGGCGAAATGGATCCTGCGCCGCTTCGATCATGCCGCGATCTACCTGCTGATCGCTGCCACCTACACCCCCTTCCTGGCCCAGCTCCACACTTCGCCGCTGGCCTCGCCGATGATCGTCGTGGTGTGGACCGCGGCCGCCATGGGCATCGCGATCAAGATGTTCGTGCCAGGCCGCTACGACCGGCTGGCGGTCGTCTTCTACCTCGCCATCGGCTGGAGCGGCGTCGTGCTCGCCGGACCGCTGGTCGAGACGTTGCCGACGACCTCGGTCGTGCTCATCATCGCCGGCGGCATCGTCTATTCCTGCGGCGTCATCTTCTTCGCCTGGAAAGGCCTGCGCTTCCACAATGCCGTCTGGCACGGTTTCGTCGTCACCGGCGCCGGCCTGCATCTGGCCGCTATGGTCGATTGCCTGGTCATCAACCGGTTCTGAAGGCTGGAACAGTTCAGGAAAAGCGTGAAGCGGTTAGGCTCGGCGCCTTCGCCGTAGCCCTCCGTTCGGAATTGCGTCAAAGCAAGGAGGCGCCGGCGATATTGCCAAGCGCCATTCATTTTGGTCACAATTCCGTTTAGAGTCGCGACAAAATTTGCGGCGGTGGCATCGGAAACGGGGCACGGATGGCTTTTCTCAGATCCTTCGGCAGGCGATCGGACGTCCTGGTCTACGATCCGCACAAGCTGTCGAGCCCGCAGGTCTTCCTGCTCACCATGGTGATCTTCCTGATCATCGTCGCGTTCATCGCCGCCATCCTGACCCGCCAGATCTCGACCGCCTTCTCGAGCAATCCCGGCCTCAACGGGCTGATCATCGGCGTGCTCGTGGTCGGCATTCTGCTCGCCTTCACCCAGGTCGGACGGCTGTTCCGCGAGGTGCGCTGGGTCAACTCCTTCCGCGCCGGCTCCGAAACCACCGAGCCGGTGCTGCTGGCGCCGATGAAGGCGATGATCGGCCGCTCCTCGACCATGGCGTTCTCGACCTCTTCGATGCGCACAATGCTCGATTCCATCGCCACCCGGCTCGACGAAAGCCGCGACACCTCGCGCTATCTGGTCGGGCTGCTGGTCTTCCTCGGCTTGCTCGGCACCTTCTGGGGCCTGCTCAACACCATCGCCTCGATCCGCGAGACCATCGAGGCGCTCGATCCCGGCACCGGCGACGCCGCCGCGGTGCTCGATGCGTTGAAGCAGGGTCTGTCGGCGCCGCTAGCCGGCATGGGCACCGCCTTCTCGTCCTCGCTGTTCGGTCTTTCCGGCTCGCTGGTGCTCGGCTTCCTCGACCTGCAGGCCGGCCGCGCCCAGACCCGTTTCTACACCGAGCTCGAAAACTGGCTCTCCTCGGTCACCGATCTCTCCTCCGACATCGTCGTCTCAGACCAGGCCCGGGCGGCCGAGCCGTCCGAGGAAATCCGTCTTTTGTCGGAGCGGCTGCGCAGCCTGCAGGAGAATGGCGGCGGCTCCAACCCGCGCGTCGCCACCGCCATGGCCAACCTTGCCGACGGCATTTCCGGCCTGGTCAAGAACATGCGCTCCGAACAGCAGATCATGCGCGACTGGGTCGAGGCTCAGTCCGACGAGCAGAAGGCGATGCGCAACACACTCGAGAAGATCGCCGACGCCTTGAAGAAGCAAGGGGTCCACTGAGGTGGCGCTGGCAAGGCGGCGTGCCGATCGGCGCATCGATTACTGGCCGGGCTTCGTCGACGCGCTGTCGACGCTGCTTTTGGCGATCATGTTCCTGCTCACCGTCTTCGTGCTGGCGCAGTTCCTGCTCAGCCGCGAGATTTCCGGCAAGGACACGGTGCTCAACCGCCTCAACTCGCAGATCAACGAACTGACCCAGTTGCTGGCGCTGGAACGCTCGAACACGCAGGACAAGGAAGATTCGCTCGCCAATCTGCAGGCCTCGCTGTCGGCGGCCGAAGCGGAAAAAAGCCGGCTGCAACAATTGCTGGCGCGGGGCGCCGGCGACGGCGACGCGGCCAACCAGCGCGCCACCGCGCTTTCCGGCGAGCTCGACAGCCAGCGCCAGATCAGCCAGCAGGCGCTGAGCCAGGTCGAGATCCTCAACCAGCAGATCGCGGCGCTGCGCAAGCAGATCGGCGCGCTGGAGGATGCGCTCAACGTGTCCGAGCAGCGCGATCGCGATTCCAACACCAAGATCGCCGATCTCGGCCGCCGCCTGAACGTAGCGCTTGCGCAGCGCGTCCAGGAGCTCAACCGCTACCGCTCCGACTTCTTCGGCCGGCTGCGCGAGATCCTCGCCGACCGCGAGAACATCCGCATCGTCGGCGACCGTTTCGTTTTCCAGTCCGAAGTGTTGTTTCCGACCGGCTCCGAGGTGATCAACGATGCCGGCAAGGTCGAGATGAAGAAGCTCGCCGACGCCATCATCGAACTGCAGAAGGAGATCCCGCCGGAGATCAACTGGGTGCTGCGCGTCGATGGCCACACCGACAACAAGCCGCTGTCCGGCACCGGCCGCTACCGCGACAATTGGGAATTGTCGACGGCGCGCTCGACCTCGGTGGTCAAGTTCCTGATCGAGAACGGCGTGCCGGCCAACCGGCTGGTCGCCGCCGGCTTCGGCGAGTTCCAGCCTCTCGACCCGGCCGACACCGATGAGGCGCGCAGCAAGAACCGCCGCATTGAACTGAAGCTCACCGAACGTTGACTTATCATCACGCGAAATCGCGCGAATTTGTTCGCCGGCTCAACTCTAGGGCGCAAAAGGCGAGCGGCAAGGCCTGAAAACATTATCTTTTTTTAATTACACTTGGTGATCGGGCGCTCCTAATTTGCCGCGCAGGGCCGGGGACCGCCGGCGATACCTCCCATCGCGACGCGACGGAACCGGACGGCCCGAAAATCGGAAGGATGCGGCGCGGCCGCTTTCTTCCCCACCAGAAGGATGCGCCGTCATGCGCGCTTCAACATCTCTCAAGACTGCAACCATTGCTGCGGTTCTGATCGCCGCCCCGGTTGCCGGCGCCTATGCCGCCGGTCATCGCCGGGGCGCCCTCGACGCGACCGATCCGGCCAATATGACCGGACCGCGCGTGACCAGCCTTGTCGAACAGGTCCAGGGCGTCGATCGGGGCATCACCGACGCGCGTGAAGCCAACACCATCTCGGCTTCCGAGGCGCAGCGGCTGCATATGCGCGCCGCGCATATCAGCCAGGCTGCCGAGCGCGTCGCCGGTTCCGATCGCGGCCGGATTCCTGCTGGGCAGTACAAGGACCTGTTGCGCCGCCTCGACAATGTCGACCAAAAGCTGATGGTCGATACCGGCAGCGGCTTCCTGATTGGCGATGGCTCCGACGGCGGCCACTATCCGAACGGCTGAATCCCAGAGGAAGGGACTTGCTGACGCCCGAGGGACCTTACGTCCCGAGGGCGTCTTTTCTGTCACCAGCCCAGCCGCAGCACGATGATGGCGAGAGCCGCCGGCAGCATCTGGATGAACAGGATCTTTCGGCCGACCGTCGCCCTGCCGTCGAGACCGGCAATGGTGACGCAGGGTTGCCAACCCCGACGCGTTGGTATCTTTTCCCGCCAGCCAATTTTGAAGCTCGGATCCGTCAATGTCCTTCAAAAAACTCGACGACCTCGGCCATAAGCTCGAAGCGCTGGAGCATGCGCTCGCCATCCTCGGCGCCGACGAGGCCACCCATATGGCGGTCGGCGGCGGCGAGAAGCGCGCCGAGGCGATGTCGGCGCTTGCCGGCATGCTGCACCGTCAGGCGACCGCTCCCGAGATCGCCGACTGGATCGCCGCCGCCGAAGCCGAATCGCTGAACGAGGAGCAGCAGGCGGCGGTCCGGGAATTGCGCCGGCAATACACCAACCTCACCTGCCTGCCAGCCGAATTCGTCGAGCGCCAGACGACGGCGCGCATGCGTTCCGAGCAGCTCTGGCGCGATCTGCGCGCCAAGAACGATTGGGCAGGCTTCCTGCCGGCGCTGGAAGGGGTGGTGGTGCTGGTGCGTGAGGAAGCGGCGCTGCGCGCCGACGCGCTTGGCCTCAACCCGTATGACGCGCTGATGGAGCAGTATGATCCCGGCAACCGCGCCGCCGACATCACGCCGGTGTTCACCGAACTCAAGGCCTTCCTCAGAGATTTCCTGCCGCAGGCGCTCGCCATGCAGGACGCGCGGCTGGCGAAACATCCGCTGAAGCCGCTGTCCGGCAGCTACGCCATCGACAAGCAGCGCGAACTCGGCCTCGCCATGATGGCGGCGGTCGGCTTCGACCTCACCCACGGCTCGCTGTCGGTGTCGCACCATCCCTTCTGCGGCGGCGTGCCGAGCGACGTGCGCATCACCACCCGCTACAAGACCTCGGATTTCCTGTCGGCGCTGATGGGCGTGCTGCACGAGACTGGCCACGCGCTCTACGAACAGAACCTGCCCAAAGCCTGGGCCCACTGGCCGCTCGGCAAGGCGCGCGGCATGGCGGTGCATGAGAGCCAGAGCCTGTTCGTCGAAAAGCAGATCGGCCGCAATCCGGCCTTCTGGCGCTGGGCGCTGCCGGTGGTCGAAAGGCATCTCGGCGAAGCCTGGTCGCTCGACGACATCCTGCCGCATGTGCATCGGGTCGAGCGCGGCCTGATCCGCGTCGACGCCGACGAGGTCACCTATCCGCTGCATGTCATCCTGCGCTACGAACTCGAGCAGGAGCTTGTCTCCGGCCGGCTGGAGGCGGCCGACCTGCCCGAAGCCTGGGACGCCAAGATGCGCGACTATCTGGGCCTGTCGACCATCGACAACCCGGCCGACGGTCCGATGCAGGACGTGCACTGGCCGGGCGCCGCCTTCGGCTATTTCCCGTCCTACACGCTGGGCGCCATGATGGCCGCGCAGCAATGGGCGGCTTTGACCAGAGAGCATCCCTCAGCCGATGAGGATCTCGCCAAGGGCGACTTCAGCGCCGTCAACGACTGGCGCCGCGACAAAATCTGGTCGCAGGGCTCGCGCTGGTCGACGCCGGAACTGCTCGAACGCGCCACAGGCGAGAAGCTCAACGCCGCCTATTTCACCGAACATTTGCGCCGACGCTACGGCAACTGACACGAGCTCGCCGGCGTTTCTGGATCAAGACGCGCAAAACTTGTTTGGCCAAGTCTTTACTTTGGCCGGAAAGACTCTGAAAAAGGGCCTTCTTTGCGTCAGTGGGCTTGGATGTTGGTGGGTAGCAGTCTTCGTGGGGTCAGCTCTTTGCGCTGCCTCCTTCTCTTTGTGATCTTATTGACCGGCCTCGGTTCTTCCGCCATGGCGGATGAAGTCGTTCGCAAGGGACCGGAGGCCGACTGGATCAGGCTGGTCGATATCCCCCAGGCGGATCCGGCACGGGCCGACCAGATCAAGAACGGCATCTCATGGCTGCTGGCGGACGAACAGATCATCCACCGCGAGCATGGTTACGACGACTATTCGCGCACGGTCTACAAGATCGTCGATCGCCCCGGGCTGGAGCAGGGCGCCGGCATCGACCTGCAGTTCGATCCGTCCAGGCACAAGGTCACCCTCAACCATCTGCGCATCATCCGCGACGGCGCGGTGCTGGACCGGCTGGACGACGTCAAGTTCGACATCTTCCGGCAGGAAAAGGACGCCGAAAAGGGCATCTATGACGGCTGGCTGACCGCCCATGTCAATATCGACGACGTGCGCGTCGGCGATGTGGTGGACTATGCGGAAACCTACGAGATAACGCCGCTCGTTGGCAAAGGCCTGTTTTTCTATAACTTCTCGACCGAGTGGGAAGAGCCGGTGGGGCTGATCCGCACCAGCATCACCTGGCCGGCGGCGCAGCCACTGGCGATCAAGCCGCGAGGCACCGGGATCAAGCCCGCCATCTCCGCATCGGGAACGGACACCGTTTATCTCTGGGAGATCGCCGATCCCAAACCCGTCAAAGTCGAGGACAACGTGCCGGCGGCGTTTCCGGCCTGGGGCACGATAGACGTCTCGTCGACGGCAAGCTGGCAGAGCGTGGTGGACGCCGTTCAACCCTATTACAAGCCTGCCACCACCCTTCCGGCGGCCTTCTCCGCCAAGCTGGACGAGATCGCGGCCAGGCATCCGCTGCCCGAGGATCGCATGATCCAGGCGATGCGCCTGGTGCAGGACGAGATCCGCTATGTCAGCCTCTCGATGGGGTCCGGCTCGTATATTCCGCGCGATCCGGCGACGGTCATCCAGAGCGGCTTTGGCGACTGCAAGGACAAGGCGCTGCTGCTTGTCTCGGCACTGGCCAGGCTCGGCGTGTCGGCGCAGGCAGCACTTGCCGATCTCGACCAGGGCCGGGCGCTGGACCAGCATCTGCCGGCGCTGCGCGATTTCGACCACGCTATCGTCAAGGCGACGATCGGGGAAAAGACATACTGGCTGGATGCCACCAACTACCTGCAAGGCGGCGATGCGAATGATTATCCGCAGCCGGACTACGGCTTCGCCCTGCCGCTTTTCGGCAACGGCGCGCTGGAGAAGATGCCGAGCCAGGAACTGACAAGTCCTTCGCTCAAGGTCGCCGAGGAGTTTTCCTTTCCCGACAAGCCCGACGGCCATCTGACGCTGTCGGTGCTTTCGACCTATGCAGGCGCCGAAGCCGACGGCATGCGCAGCAGGCTGGCCAGCCGCTCGGTGAGCGAGCTGTCCGACACCTATCTGAAATATTACAGCAAGCGTTACCCCGGCATCGAGAGCACTCAGAAGCTGGAGGTCTTCGACAATCGCGACGGCAACATCGTCAACGTCAGGGAGAGCTATCAACTGTCGGCGCAGGCGCTTGCCGCCAACGATCTCGCCAAGAATTTTCCGATCAAGCCAGCCGATATCGGCACCGATCTGCCGACCCCGACCATGGTCGACCGCGTCGGCCCGATCTCGCTTGGATCTCCCGTCTACCGCAGTCACAAGATGACGGTCAGCAATCTGAAGGCAAGGTTCTCCGGCGAAGACATCAAGAATGTCGTCACGCCCTATCTGTCGCTGAAGGCTTCCTGGAGCAACACGCCGACCACCTTCGAGGTCGAGTGGAATTTCCGGACCCTGGCGAGCGAGGTTCCGGCCAGGGCGATCAGCGACTATCTGAAGTCGGTCAAGGACGTCGCCAATAATATCGACTGGACGTATGATTTCACCTATCAGGACGCGCCCGAGAATCCGCCAGCTCCCGCTTCCGACAAGCCCGTGCCGCAGCTCCTCACCGCCATGGTGCTGCTATCCCTGTTTGTAGTTTTGCCGCTGTACGTGGCCTATGGGCGGAACCGGTAGCGAGAGCAGTTCCGAAAAAGAGTTCGCAGCAGTTCGCAATTGCGCAAAGGCAAAGCGCCCTACTCCGCCGCGCCCCTGAAGGCGCTGGCTCCAGTCTCGAACTGCAGCTTGGCGAGCCGCGCATAGGTGCCGCCCCTGGCGACCAGGCTCTGGTGGGTGCCTTCCTCGACGATGCGCCCGCCTTCCATGACCAGGATGCGGTCGGCCTTGAGCACCGTCGCCAGCCGGTGGGCAATGACGATGGTGGTGCGGCCCTGCATCAGCCGCTCCAGCGCCGTCTGCACCAGCGTCTCGCTTTCGGCGTCGAGCGCCGAGGTCGCCTCGTCGAGCAGCAGGATCGGCGCGTTGCGCAGGATGGCGCGGGCGATCGCCACACGCTGCCGCTGTCCGCCCGACAGCGTCACGCCGCGCTCGCCGACCTGGCTGTCATAGCCCTTGTCGAGCTTGAGGATGAATTCGTCGGCAAGCGCGTCCTTCGCTGCCGCCTCGATCTCGGCCTTGCCGGCGCCAGGCCGGCCGAAGCCGATGTTGTCGGCGGCACTTGCCGCGAAGATGGTGACGTCCTGCGGCACGATGGCGATGCGTTCGCGGATGGCGGCGGGATCGGCTTCGCGCACATTGATGCCGTCGATGGCGATGCGCCCGCTTTCCGGATCGTAGAAGCGCAGGATCAGCGAGAAGACCGTGCTTTTGCCGGCGCCCGAGGGGCCGACGATCGCCACCGTCTCGCCGGGCTTCACCTGGAAGCTCAGGCCGTGCACGGCGGCGCGGTCGGGCCGTGCCGGATAGGAGAAGGAGACGTCGTCGAAGCTGATCGCGCCCCTCGCCTTGGCCGGCAATGGCACGGGATCGGTGGGCGGCTGGATGGCCGGTTTCTCGGCCAGGATCTCGGTCAGCCTTTCGGCTGCGCCCGCCGCCTGCGACAACTCGCTCCACACCTCCGACAGGGCGCCAAGCGCGCCGGCGGCGAACACCGAATAGAGCAGGAACTGGCTGAGCGTGCCAGGCGACATCGTGCCGGCAAGCACGTCGCGCGAGCCGAACCAGAGCACCGCCACCACCGAGGAAAAGATCATGAAGATGGCGAAGAAGGTGAGGAAGGAGCGGGCGAAGATCGAGCTCCGCGCCGCCTCGAAGGCTGCCTCGACCGCGGCCGAGAAGCGGCCGGTGACCAGCTTTTCATTGGTGAAGGCCTGCAGCGTGCGCACCGATCCGATCTGCTCGCTGGCGTAGGCGGTTGCCTCGGCCAGCGTATCCTGCGCCTGCCGCGACCTGCGCCGCACCGAGCGGCCGAAGGCGACCAGCGGCAGTACGATCAGCGGAATGGCGGCGATGACCAGGCCGGAAAGCTTCGGGCTGGTGACCACCATCATCGCCACCGCGCCGACACCAAGGATGACGTTGCGCAGCGCGACCGAGGCGGTGGCGCCGACCGCCGACTTCACCTGCGTGGTATCGGCGGCAAGTCGCGACACGATCTCGCCGGATTGCGCGGTATCGAAGAAGGCCGGCGACAAGGTCGTGACATGGGCGAACACGTCGCGGCGGATGTCGGCGACGACACGTTCGCCCAGGGTGATGACGAAATAGTAGCGGCTGGCCGAGGCCGCCGCCAGCACAGCCGCCATCGCTACAAGGGCGGCGAAATACTCGGCGATGAAGGCGGAGCCCGACCCGATGAAACCGTGGTCGATCATGCGCCGCACGGCCATCGGCAAGGCTAGCGTCGTTACCGCCGCCACGATCAGCGAGATGATGGCGCCGGCGACCAATGTCCGGTAGCGGGTGATGTACGGAAAAAGGCGTCTGAGCGGCCGGATCGAGCGCCTGCGCTCGCCTGGACTGCCACCGATATCCGCCATGAGCGTTTCCTCTGGCCACTTGGCGGTCATGCGCCTCAATATGCGCTTGCCGCGGCCTTGTGATTCAATTCCGGCTGATGTATAGGCTCGCCGACCGTTTTAGAAGCCGTGGCTTTTCATTAGCTGCGGCTTCGAGTTTTAAAAAGGGGCGCATCGACGCAGGCCATGGGCCCGTCAGCAGCGCCGGCAAGCCAGGAACAGACCAATGAAGGCAGATATCCATCCCGACTACCACACCATCAAGGTCGTCATGACCGACGGCACCGAATATACGACCCGTTCGACCTGGGGCAAGGAAGGCGACACGATGAACCTCGACATCGACCCGACCACGCACCCGGCCTGGACCGGCGGCCAGCAGACCCTGCTCGACCGCGGCGGCCGCCTGTCAAAGTTCAAGAAGCGTTTCGAAGGTTTCGGCCTCTAAGCTTTTATCCGCTTTGTCGCAGATCAAAAACCCGCCTCAAGGCGGGTTTTTTTGTTTTCTTCCTTCTGTCGACGATCCAGGAAAAAGTGCCAGAGTAGAGTTCCTCGCTACTCGTCCACCAGCTCCCTGAGCGCCATGCGCTTGTAAGCCGCGACCAGCCTGTCGCCCTCCTCTCGGTCGACCGAGATGGCCAGCCGCACAGCGGCTTCACCCATCTGCCAGACGAGGAATGCCGTCGTCTCCAGTTCGATCGGATCGGCGCCGGGACGCAGCCGCTTCAGCACCGCGACCAGGAACTCGGCATTGGCGCGGCTATCGGCGAGCTCCAGCTCGCGCAGCGCCTTGTCGGCCTGCGTGCCCGACCAGATGTCGCGCATCACCGGCTCGGCCAGGAACAGCCGGTAATAGATGTCGACCAGTTCCGAAAACGCCCTCCGCAGGCCTTCGGCATCGCTGACATCTTTCAGCGCCGCGGAAATGCAGGCCTGGCTTTCCGCCGTGTAGCGCTCGGCCAGCGCCCAGACGATCGCCCGCTTGTCTGGAAAGAACTGGTAGAGCGAGCCGATCGACACGCCTGCCCGCTCCGCCACCTCGCCCATGCGCATGGCATCGCTGCCTTGCTCGGCAATCAGCGCCGAGGCGGCGGCCAGCATCCGCTCGACCCGCTCGCGGCTGCGCTGCTGGGTCGGCGCGCGGCGCGGCGAAGCAATTGCGCCCTGGTCGGTCTTCGCGGCGACTTTGTCATCCATGGCTCACTCCGGACGATTTTTCGGAACCGGCTTGACTTGCAAGATATGAGGGTTTATCACGTTTTGCAAACATGAGTGTTCCTCATATTTCTATCGCAACCGTCGACCAATCTGGAGCAACCGACATGATGAAACTTCTTCCCACCCTCACCTTCATCGCCGCGATCGGCTCTGGCGTCGTCGGCGGCGTCTTCTTCGCCTTCTCGAATTTCGTCATGCCGGCGTTTGCCCGGCTGCCCGCGGCGACCGGCATCGCCGCCATGAATTCCATCGCATCACGGTGATCACGCCGACCTTCATGACGGCCCTGTTCGGCACCGGCCTCATCTGCCTGGTGCTGATTGCCGCCGCCCTATTGGGCTGGAATCAGACCGGCACCTACTGGCTGCTCGCCGGCGCCGTGATCTACCTGATCGGCAACCCGATCGTGACCATGGTCTTCAACGTGCCGCTCAACGATGCCTTGGCCGCGGTCGATCCGGCCAGCGCCAACGGCGCCGCGGTATGGACGAACTATCTGAGCGAATGGGTGATGTGGAACCACGTCCGCACCGTCACCGCCATCGTATCGATGGCCTGCTTCATCATGGCGCTGATTTGAGAGGCATCACGCTCAAACAAAAGACCCGGCTTCGGTGAACTGACCCCGATGGTGGTGTCCAACTTCACGGGGTCAGTTCATCAGGCCGTGTCTTTTGTTTTGTGGCCTTTGCGATCTGAGTGACCGAGATCACGATCTGGATCGATAACGTCGCGGACCAACTGCTTGAGTTTGGCCGCGTCCGGAAAGCCGCCGTCGCGCTTGCGGTCCCAGATAGGCACGTCGTTGCAGGAAATGGTGAAGATGCCGCCGGTGCCCGGCACCAGCGTCACCTCGCCGAGATCAGTGCCGAAGGTGGAAAGAAGCTCCTGCGCCATCCAGCCGGCTCTGAGCAGCCACTGGCACTGTGTGCAGTAGGTGATGCGGATGACAGGCAACAGCTTTTCGCGCATATCGGATTGAGCCCTGCTCATATCGGATTGAGCTTTGCTCATATCCTGACCGGTCACGCCGCGCTGAGCTTGGCCAGCGTCTCTTCGTCGACCTCGAAATTGGCGTAGACGCTCTGCACGTCGTCGTCGTCCTCGAGCGTTGCGACCAGCTTCATCAGCGACTGCGCCCGCTCTTCGTCGACCGGGACGTTGTTCTGCGGCTGCCAGATCGGCTTCACCGACTCCGCCTCGCCGAGCGAGGCTTCCAGCGCCTTCGACACTTCGCCGAGATTTTCGAAGGCGCAATAGATGGTGTGGCCTTCCTCGTCCGACTCGACGTCGTCGGCGCCGGCCTCGATCGCCGCTTCCATGACCTTGTCGGCGCTGCCGGCCGAGGCGGGGTAATAAATCTCGCCGACGCGGTTCCACATGAACGACACCGAGCCGGTTTCGCCGAGCGCGCCGCCGGCCTTGGTGAAGGCGGCGCGCACATTCGAGGCAGAGCGGTTGCGGTTGTCGGTGAGCGCCTCGACGATCAGCGCCACGCCGCCCGGCCCATAGCCTTCGTAGCGCACTGCCTCGTAGTTTTCGCCGTCGCCGGCGGACGCCTTGTTGATGGCGCGCTGGATGTTGTCCTTCGGCATCGACACAGCCTTGGCGTTCTGCACCGCCAGGCGCAGCCGCGGGTTCATCGCCGGGTCCGGCGTGCCGGTCTTGGCGGCGACGGTGATTTCGCGCGCCAGCTTGGAAAACATTTTCGACCGCACCGCGTCCTGGCGGCCCTTGCGGTGCATGATGTTCTTGAACTGCGAATGGCCAGCCATGGCACCCCTGTCGTGTTCGGCTAGAGCATCCAGCGGCAAGATGAGCTCACCTCGCCGTCTCGGATACTCGAGTTCAAATTTCAGAACGTCCCGGGTAAGCCTACGAAGGCATACGGCGCTCTCTGTCGGAATGGCCGGCTTATAGATAAATCGGCTCAATTCGTCCAGCCGCGCCGTTGATCGCGCGCAACAGTCCTATGCAACTGACGGCAAAGCATCGGCTCAGCCATCGAGATCCGACTTCAGCCGGTCGAGAATGCTGATCGCATGGCCGGCATACTGGCTGATCCAGCGGTCGTGGATCTGCTTGATCGGCAGCGCGTTGAGGTGGTTCCAGCGTTCCCGCCCCTCGCGCTTTGCCACCACCAGATCGGCTTCCTCCAGCACCTTCAGATGCATCATCACCGTGCAGCGGTCCATGTCGCCAAAGGCATCGCACAGCATGCCCGTGGTTTGCGGCTGATCCCTCAGGTGGTCCAGCAGTTCCCGCCGGCGCGGATGCGCCAAGGCCTTGAAAACGTGATCGTCCGACGTTTGGCTTGACATGTTATGTTTCTATAACATATCGTTGATCCAATCAAGGAAGGAGTTGTGGATATGTCTCTTGGATTCAGGGTTTCCGGACGCATCGGCAAACCGGTCGCCGAGGTCTTCGACGCCGTTGCCAATCCGAACAAGCTCAGCGGCTATTTCACCACTATCGGCGGCGCCAGCGGGCCGCTCGTGCCGGGCGCGGGTGTGGTCTGGTGGGGCAAGGTTCCGGTCGAGGTCGACGAGGTGACGAAGGACCGTCGCATCGTGCTGCGCTGGGATGCCACCGACGCCGACGGCAAGCCGGCCTACAAGACCCGCATCGAGATGAATTTCGAGCCGCTGGACGATGGCGGCACCTTCGTCACCATCGCCGAAAGCGGCTGGCATGAAGGCGAGGCCGGGCTGAAGAAATCCTACCTCAATTGCGAGGGCTGGTCGCAGATGCTGGCCTGCATGAAGGCCTATCTCGAATACGGCATCAACCTGCGCGACGGCTATTACCGCAGCGAGATGAAGGGCGAGCCTGCCAACGAGACCAACATCTAGGTGTTTAGTCCCTGCATTTGATGGATTGGATCGAGTCTGAACCGCTCAGGCTCTTTTTTCCAGACATTGCAGATGAACTCGAAGGGAGTGATGCCCTTGAGGGTCTTCAGTCGCCGGCCGAAATTGTAGGCTGCGACGAAGTCGTTGAGTTGCTGTCGCAATTGGTCGTGATCGTCGTAGTGGAAGCGCTTGACGGTCGCGTCCTTGATGGTGCGGTTCATTCGCTCGACCTGGCCGTTGGTCCAGGGATGCTTCACCTTGGTGGTACGATGCTCGGTGCCGTTGTCGCGGCAGGTGCGCCCGAAGATGTGCTCCATGGCGGTGCGGTCCTGCTCGCGGTTTTTGAACTGGACGCCGTTGTCGGTGAGGATCGTGTGGATCTGGTAGGGAACTGCCTGGATGAGGTGGCGCAGGAACTCGGCCGCGATCATTTTTGTGGCCCGCGTGTGGAGTTCGACGTAGGTGAACTTGCAGGTTCGGTCGATGGCCACGAAGAGATATAGCTTGCCCTCGGCGGTCTGCACCTCGGCGATGTCGATGTGGAAATAGCCAATCGGATAGGCCTTGAACTTCTTCTTGGGCTGCTTGTCGCCTTCAACCTCGGGCAATCTCGAAATGCCATGACGCTGCAGACAGCGATGCAATGACGAGCGCGTCAGGTTCGGGATCGTTGGCTGCAGCGCATAGAGACAATCATCCAGGGGCAACAGCGTATGCCGGCGGAAAGCGACGATGACAGCCTCTTCCTCGATCGACAGCACCGTCGACTTCGGGGCTTTGGGACCAGTCGGCAGATCAGCGACCGAAGTTCGCCCCTTCCATTTGGCAACCGTCTTCGGATCGATCCCGTAGCGCTTGGACAGCTTCCTCAGGCTCTCTTGACTATTTTGTATTGCTCGACGGATTGCCTCTGTCGTCGTGGCGCGCCCATGCAGAACCTGGCCCATAGTGCCTCCTTCCAATCGGGGGAAAATAATGAACCATTAAAGCCTGGGATGAAACACCCCCTAGGGTCTGCGCTGCGTCGCTGCGCTCCTTGCTTCGCCCTAGGATGACGAAGTTCCGAGCTTCAGCCGCAGCGCGCCATCGCGCAGCCTGCCCGAATAGTCATTGTGTCAGCGCAACATCCGTTTCCATTCGCTGCCCGGCCTAGTAAACCCGTCCACGATCGCAGCTCAGGAGGTTCCGCTTGTCCAATTTCGTCAGCGTCGCGAACGAGGACGGCGTCGCAGTGGTCACCATCGACAACCCGCCGGTCAATGCGCTGAGCTTTCATGTCCGCAAGCCGCTTTACGAAGCACTAGCCGCGCTGCGCGACGATCCCGCCGCGAAGGCCATCGTCATCGCCTGCGCTGGACGCACCTTTGTCGCCGGCTCCGACATCACCGAATTCGGCAAGCCGGTCCAGCAGCCGGAGCTGCGCGCCATCATCGCGCTGCTGGAGACCATCGCCAAGCCGACGGTCGCCGTCATTCATGGCACCGCGCTCGGCGGCGGGCTGGAACTGGCGCTCGGCTGCCATTTCCGTATCGCTGACGCCGGCGCCAAACTCGGCTTGCCGGAGGTCAAGCTCGGCCTGCTGCCGGGCGGCGGCGGCACGGTGCGCCTGCCGCGGCTCGTCGGCGCGCAGAAGGCGCTCGGCATGATCGTTTCCGGAACGCCGGTCTCGGCTGCCGAGGCAAAAGCGGCAGGGCTGGTCGATGCCGTTTTCAATGGCGACCTGCTAGCAGAGGCGGTTCGTTTCGCCAGCGAAATAGTAGCCGGCGGTGGATCGTTCGTGCCGGTGCGCGACCGCAAGGAAGTGCTGGCAGAGACGCACATCGAGGCCTTCGACCGCCAGGCGGCCGATTTGGCAAAAAAGGCGCGCGGGCTGGAGGCGCCGCTTGCTTGTGCCGAGGCCGTGCGCAACGCGATCACCTTGCCTTTCGACGAGGCGCTGGCAGCCGAGCGCCAGCTTTTCCAAAAACTCGTTGCCGGCGACCAGTCGCGGGCGCAGCGGCATCTGTTCTTTGCCGAGCGCGAGGTGGCGAAGATGCCCGGCAAGGACTTGCAGAAGCGCAGGATAGAACGCGTCGGCATCATCGGCGCCGGCACGATGGGCGGCGGCATCGCCATGGCCTTTGCCAATGGCGGCTTTCCGGTGACCTTGCTGGAAACCGGCGAGGAAGCGCTGCAGCGCGGCCTGGCGATGATCGAGAGGAACTACACCGTATCGGTTTCGCGCGGTTCGATGAGCGAGGCGGCGAAGCAGCAACGGCTCGCACTGTTCAAGGGCAGCATCGACTATGCCGATCTCGCCGATTGCGATCTGATCATCGAGGCCGTGTTCGAGGACATGGCGGTGAAAAAGCAAGTGTTCGGCAGGCTGGATGCGGTGGCCAGGTCCGGCGCCATCCTTGCCACCAACACCTCCTATCTCGACGTCGACGAGATCGCCGCCTCGACGTCACGGCCGCAAGATGTGCTCGGCATGCATTTCTTCTCACCGGCCAACGTCATGAAGCTGCTGGAGATCGTGCGCGCCGAAAAGACTGCGCCCGACGCGCTGGCGACCGTTGTCGAACTGGCTCGGCGCATCGGCAAGGTGCCGGTCGCCGTCGGCGTCTGCCACGGCTTCGTCGGCAACCGTATGCTGGCCGCGCGTGGCGCGGAGAACGAGTTCCTGCTGCTCGAAGGCGCGACGCCTGCCCAGGTCGATAAGGCGTTCACCGATTTCGGCTGGCCGATGGGGCCATTCCAGATGGGCGACCTTGCCGGCCTCGACATTGGCTGGCGCAACCGCAAGGCGCGCGGGCTGACGGCCGTGATTGCCGACACGCTGTGCGAGCAGGGGCGTTACGGCCAGAAGACCGGAAGTGGGTGGTATCGGTACCGAAGCGGCGCGCGCGAGCCGATGCCTGATCTGGAAGTCGAGGCGCTGATCCGCGCCAAGGCGGCCGAGCATGGCGTCGCGCGGCGCGCGATCGGCGCGGGCGAAATCATCGAGCGCACGCTTTACCCATTAGTCAACGAGGGCGCGAAAATCCTCGAGGAAGGCATCGTGGCGCGCGCGGCCGACATTGATGTCGTCTGGGTCAATGGCTACGGCTTTCCGATCGGCAAGGGCGGGCCGATGTTCTGGGCCGGACTTGAGGGGGCCGGGAAGATTGTCGAGCGACTTGAGTATTGGCATGGGCAAACTGGCCGGCCGATCTTCGAGCCGGCGCCGGCGCTGAGGCGCTTTGCGGAGTCTGGGTCGTGGGAGGAGGCGGGCGGTGCCCAGTAATTTCGTCATTCCAGGGCGAAGCGAAGCGTAGACCCTGGAATCCATGCCGTTCCATCAAACGAAGAATGCGGCGGCCCAGAACAAGCCCTGGCGCAGCAGTGCCCGTTCTGCACCGTTGCAGCGCTCCAACGTCACGGCATGGATCCTCGGGTCTGCGCCGCGTCGCTACGCTCCTTGCTTCGCCCGTGGATGACGAAAGCGGAAGCGGCAAAGCCAAATTTGACCATGTGGACAAAAGTCGGACGCCGTTCCATAGTCCCGCGGTCTGACATTTTTCGAACGGCCGGCTCGACACGGCCGTCGAACAGAGGGGAACTTCAAATGAAAAACGATCATAGTAAAACCCAATACGCTGGCCTGTCCCGACGCAACGTGCTGGAGCTTGGCGCGCTGGGGTTCGCGGCGGCGGTGCTGCCGAATGCCGCCTTCGCCGCGAACAAAAAACTGAAGGTGGCGGCGATCTTCGCCACGCCGATCGAGGAGCCGTGGGACAACCAGATCCATGTCGCCCTGCAGAAGGCCGAGAAGGAACTAGGAATCGAATACAAATGGTCGGAAAAGGTGCAGACCGCCGACTTCAGCCGCGTCATGCGCGAATATGCGCAGGGCGGTTACCAGCTGGTGCTGGGCGATGCCTTCGCCGCCGAGCGTGAATCGCGAAAGACCGCCAAGCAATTCCCCAAGACCGCTTGGCTGTTCGGCTCCGGCGCCGGACCGGCCGAACCCAATTTCGGCGTCTTCGACAACTGGATCCATGAGCCGGCCTATCTGTCGGGCATGATTGCGGGAAAAATGTCGAAGTCGGGCACGGTCGGCGCGGTCGCGGCAATGGGCATTCCGGAGGTGAACCGGCTGGTCAACGCCTTTTTTGCCGGCGCCAAGGAGGTCAACCCGAACGTCAAGAAGAAGGTCGCCTTCATCGGCTCCTTCTTCGATCCGCCGAAGGCCAAGGAAGCCGCGGTGGCACAGATCGATGCCGGCGTCGACGTCATCTATGCCGAGCGCTTCGGCGTCATCGAGGCGGCGGTGGAAAAGAAGGTCTACGCCATCTCAAACATGTCCGACCAGTCGAGCCTCGGTCCCGACACGGTCATCACCGGCCCGGTCTGGGACATGTTTCCGACGGTCGAGCAGGCGATCAAGCTGGTCAAGGCCGGCGTCTTCACCGCGCAGGACTATGGCGATTTCTCGCGCATGGCCAAGGGCGGCTCCTATCTCGCACCCTTCCACAAATTCGACAAGACGTTGCCGGCCGAGGTCAAGGAGCTGGTCGAGAAGAAGAAGGCGGAGATCCTGGAAGGCAATTTCCGCGTCGATGTGGATGAGAACACGCCGGTTTCGGATTAATACCTGGTTGTGAGGGGTGGCGCGAGGCCCCCCTCTCTGTCCTGCCGGACATCTCCCCCTCAAGGGGGGAGATCAGATATCTCGGCGGCCTTCGCCAACTTTCAACGTTGAAAAGATCGAGCGCCGTCGACGGAGCTGCCAATCTCCCCCCTTGAGGGGGAGATGTCCGGCAGGACAGAGAGGGGGGCCTCGCGCCGACCTCCGCGGTTCGCCGGATCGTAAGTCAGGAGCACCCTTGTCCGCCCCCCTTATCGAAATGCGCGGCATCACCAAGAGCTTCGGCGCCGTCAAGGCGAACGAGGCCGTGGACCTGAGCGTCGCACCGGGCGAAATCCTCGGGTTGCTGGGCGAGAACGGCGCCGGCAAGACGACGCTGATGAACGTGCTGTTCGGCGCCTATGCGCCGGACGCCGGCGAAATCCTGGTCGAGGGCAGGCCGGTTGCCATCCGCAATTCTGCCGACGCCTTAGCCGCCGGCATCGGCATGGTGCACCAGCATTTTCATCTGGCGCCGCGGCTCACCGTGCTGGAGAACCTATTGATAGGCATTCCAGGAAAATCCGGCCGCATCGACCGCGCCGGTGGGCTGGCGCGGCTGAAGGAGATCGGCCGCCAGCATGGCTTGAGTCTCGATCCGGACCTGCCGGTTTCGGCGCTGTCGGTCGGTGAGCAGCAGCGGCTCGAAATCGTCAAGGCGCTGTTTCGCGGCGCAAGGCTTTTGATCCTCGACGAGCCGACCGCGGTGCTGGCGCCGTCGGAGGTCGACGGCCTATTCGCCGCCCTGCGCTCGATGGCGGGCCAAGGGCTCGGCATCATCTTCATCTCGCACAAGCTGAACGAAGTGAGGGCGCTCACACATCGCTGCGTGGTGCTCAGGCACGGCAAGGTCGCCGGCCGCGTCAATCATCCTGCCAGCACCACTTCGGCCGAGATGGCCAGGCTGATGTGCGGCCACGAGATCGTGCCGCCGACCAAAGAAGCTTCGACGCCCGGCGGTTCCGTGCTGACGCTGGATGGTATCTCTACCTCCGGCCATGCCGGCACGCCGCTGCGCGAGATCTCGCTGTTCGTCCGCGCGGGCGAGGTCCTCGGCATCGCGGGTGTCTCCGGCAACGGCCAGCGGGCGCTGGCCGACGTGATTTCCGGCATGCTGTCGCCCGGGGCCGGCTCGATGACGATAGCCGGCAAAATGGTTGTGCAGTTCTCGCCGCGCGAGCTGCAGGCGCTGGGGCTCGGCCGCATTCCGGAGGACCGGATGACGACCGGGCTGGTGACCAACCTGCCGCTGGCCGATTCCATGGTGCTGCCGCGCATCGGCACCGAAGCCTTCAGCCGCAAGGGACTGCTCAATCCAGCGGCGATCCGCGCCTTCGCCGAGGAACAGATCAAGGCCTATGACATACGCTGTCCCGGACCGATGACGCGCGCCGGCGCGCTTTCCGGCGGCAATCTGCAGAAGGCGCTTTTGGCGCGCGAGCTCGCCTTCGATCCGAAAGTGCTGATCGTCTCGCAGCCGACGCGCGGCCTCGACATCGGTGCTGCCCGTTTCATCCACGAAAAATTCCTCGCCATGCGCGCCAGGGGCTGCGGCATCATCGTCATCGGCGAGGACCTCGAGGAATTGCTGATGCTCTGCGACCGCATCGCGGTGATGTATGAGGGACGCATCGCCGGCACGCTGGCCAGCGCGGACGCCACGGTTGGAAAGCTCGGACTCCTGATGACCGGCGCGGAGGGGCACGCCTGATGTTTCGTCTCGAAGCCCGCAGCTCAACGCCTGTCTGGTTCAATTTCGCTTTGCCGCTGCTGGCGATCGCAGCGGCGCTGGTGCTCTGCAGCGGTCTGATCGCGGTGGCCGGGGCCGGCGTCATCGAGGCCTATGGCGTCATGCTGTCGGCCTCGCTCGGCGACAGCTACGCCATCACCGAAACGCTGGTGCGCGCGGCGCCGATGATCTTCACCGGCCTCGCAGTGGCGGTCGCCTTTCGGGCAAAGTTCTGGAACATCGGCGCCGAGGGCCAATTGCTGGCCGGCGCGGTGGCGAGCTGCGCCGTCGGCGCGATCCCGATGCCGGGCACCCTCGCCATGCTGTTGATGGCGATCGTGGGAGCGGCGGCTGGTGCCCTGGTCGCGCTGGTGCCGGCGACGCTGCGGGTCAAATTCAAGGTCGACGACGTGGTGAGTTCGCTGTTGCTCAACTCGGTCATCTACTACGCGCTGATGGCGCTGATCGAGGGGCCGTGGAAGGATAGCTTCAGCGGCTACCCGATCTCGCCGCCGATCGAGGATTCGGCCAATTTCCCGGTGCTGATCGAAGGCACGCGGCTGCATCTCGGCGTCGTCGTGGCGCTGATCGCCGCACCGCTTTGCTGGTTCCTGATCGCGCGCACCACGCTCGGCTTCCGCATTCGCGTCACCGGCGAGAATCCGGAAGCGGCGCGTTATGGCGGCATCAATGCCCAGCGCGTGCTGCTTTCCACCGCGCTGCTCTCCGGCGCGCTGGCGGGGCTGGCCGGCGTCGGCGAGGTGGGCGGCGTGCATTTCCAGGTGATGAGCGACATCTCGCCGGGCTATGGCTATTCCGGCATCGTCGTCGCCATGCTGGCAAGGCTCAACCCGCTCGGTGTCGTGCCGGCGGCGATCTTCCTTGCCGCGGTCATGACCGGCGCCGAGGCGATGTCGCGCGCGACCGGCGTGCCGGCTTTCCTCAGCGACGTCATCCAGGGCACGGCGCTGCTTGCCATGCTGGTGGCGCTGCTGTTCACCGCCTACCGCATCCGCCGCGTTGGAGCGTCCGCATGAGCGCGGTGTTGGAGCAGATTTTCCAGGTCGGCTTCCTTGCCGCCATCATCCGCATCGCCACGCCTCTGGCCTTCGCCACGCTCGGCGAAATGTTTTCCGAGCGTGCAGGCGTGCTCAATCTCGGCATCGAAGGCATCATGCTGTTGTCGGCAATGGCCGGCTTTACCGCCGCCAGCCTGAGCGGCAGCCTGTGGCTCGGCGTGCTGGTGGCCGTGCTGACCGGTATGCTGATGGGCGCGCTGCACGCGCTGTTCACGGTGGCGCTGGGTCTGAGCCAGCATGTCTGCGGCATCGGCGTGACGCTGTTCTCATCCGGCCTTGCCTGTTTCCTCTACCGGCTGATCTTCGGCCAGCAATCGGTGCCGCCCAGCATCAAGGGGTTTCAGACGCTGCCGATCCCGCTGCTGTCGGACATTCCGATCCTCGGCCCGGCGATGTTCAACCAGTTCTCGCTTGTCTACATGGCGATCCTGGCCATCCCCGTGGCCGCCTTCGTGCTCTACCGCACGCCCTGGGGCCTGTCGGTGCGCATGGTCGGCGAGAACCCGCGCGCCGCCGATTCGGCAGGTGTGAGCGTGATCGCGACGCGCTTCCAGGCGGTGATCCTCGGCGGCGCGCTGATGGGACTCGCCGGCGCGTTCCTGACCATGGCGCAGTTCAACGCCTTCACCTTCGGCGTCGTATCCGGGCGCGGCTGGGTGGCGATCGCCCTGGTCGTGTTCGGCCGCTGGGACCCGTGGCGCTCGGCGGGCGCGGCGCTGCTCTTCGCCTTCGTCGACGCGCTACAGCTCAGGATGCAGGCCAGCGGACTCGGGCACATCCCTTACGAAGCCTTCCTGATGCTGCCCTTCATCCTCACCATCGTCGCTATGGCCTTCATGTCGCGCAATGCCGTGGCGCCCTCGGCGCTGCTGAAGCCCTTTCGCAGGGAGGAGCGGTAGGCGAGTAGGTGTCCTTTCCTCTTCCTCCGGAGGGGGAGAGGTGGCGCTGCGAAGCAGCGACGGAGTGAGGGAACCACCTGGCAACCGCCGCCAACGGATATTGAAAAGGAGCTCAGGCGCAAGAATTTTCCTGCGCCGCGCCAAGCGTCGACCCCCACTCCGTCGAGCTGCGCTCGACACCTCTCCCCCGATCGACGGGAGAGGGGAAGGGCGCGGGTAGTTTTCAAGCAAATTCAGGCTGGCATCGTCCCCGCACAGGTCGGAATCCTCAGGCCAATTGAGAATGAAAAACCACTTTCCCGCCCGCTTTGAGAAGCTCATTCCACGGATCCCGTAAAAATAGCAATCGACAAAGTCTACTAACTTTATAGATTAATGGCTGAGACGGAGGCTCGACCATGTCCTACATGCAGAACGCCCAGCGAAAAGGCCAGACCGCCGACCAGAGCTGGAGGCCGGCTTATGGCGGCACCTTCGCCTATCTCGTCTTCGCGCTTGCATTCGTATTCACCGGCGCGGTGGTGCTGGGGCTCATCCCCTGACCGCACAGGGACCGCGGTCCCGCAATCAAAACAATCTGAGTTGAGTAACGGAGTGGAAAAAACTGGCGCAGTGCCAGGGCGCCGTCGCGCGTCGATGTCATCAACACGGGCGGGGTCCCAACGTGATGGAGGAGATGGCAATGTCGATCGAGTTCACGCATGTACCCGGCAAGTCTGCCGATGGCAGCTTCTTCTACGATTTCGCCGAGACCGCGACCAAGCTGTCGCTGATCGAGGACGCCGGCTTCCGCAAGCTCATCGTCGACGATGCGGCCGGCCTGCTCACCAATATGGACATCGCCGCCCAGACCCTCGACCGCACCGGCTCGCTCGAAGTCGTGCTGACGCACTGGGCCGGGGTGATCGAGCCGACGGTGGCGGCCAGGCAATTGGCGGCGCTCGATCAAAGAAGCGGCGGCCGGCTGTCGCTGAGGATGCTGAGCGAGCCGCTGGAAGACGAGGACGCCGAAGCGCGTCCGGCCGGCCACGGTGTGGTCTGGCAACGTATCGACGAATATCTGGTGCTGTTGAAACGCCTGTGGTCGAACGAGGAGCCTTTCGACCATGAAGGCGCCTTTTACAGCGTCAGAGGCGGCTATGTGCCGCGCAAGGGTCCGCATGGCGCCGACCTGATGATCCGTCTTGGCGGGCAGTCCGGCACCGCGCTGGCAGTGGCCGGGAAACACGCCGATGTCTTCGAACTGGCGGCCGGGTCGCCCGCCGAGATTCGGCAGCTGATTCAGCGGGTGCGCAGCGCCGCCGCCGAGCACGGCCGCGCCGGCAAATTGCGCTTCGCGCTGCCGGTGCGCATTCGCTCAGAGGGCTGGTCGGGCGCCGACGACCACAGGGCAGTCGAGATCGCGGGGCCGCCGGCGCGGCTTGCGCTCTCGCTGTTGCCCTACGCAGCGCTCGGCATCGAGGAATTCATGATCGGCGGCATCGACCGTGCCAGCGAGATTGCCCGGATCGGCCGCGAGACGGTAACGCTGATCGCGAATTCGCCGGCGCGACGCGAAGCCGACACTCGGCCGCCGGGAACGTTTGCGTTGCGCTTTTTCACCGAGACGGCGGCTGCGCGGTATAGTCGACGCCATCCATGACGTAGTCCGCGAAAAGGAAATCGCGGATTCCGGCGATCCGGCCATTCTCCCAATCGATAAGGATGAAGTAGCGCGGCGGTCCGTCGGGACGATCCGGACTGGTGACCAGGATGGCCGGCCGGCCTTCGACGAGGCCGGTGGTGAAGTGCCAGTGCGTCTCGTCGGAATAGCGGCCAAAATATTTGCCGACATATTCCTTGCCTTCGGCGCGAAGCCGATTGACCAGTTCCAGCTTCACGTCGTCGGCAAGCAGGCCGCGCAAGGCGTCGAAATCCCGGGCATTGAAAGCCGCGACATAGTCGCCGAGGCGCCGCATATCCTCTCGGTTGAGGGCCGGGCGCGGCGATGACGTCCGCGGCGCGGCCGCCAGCCTGCGCAGGCTCTCGCGGCCACGCTGCAGCGCTCCCTTGATCGCCGTTTCGGTGGTTTCGAGGATATCGCCGATCTCCTCGAGGCTGTGGCCGAGCACGTCCTTCAGCACGACGGTGCATCTTTGCGCCGGCGGCAATTGCATCAGCTCGGCAAGGCTCGCCTGGGCGGCGATACGCGCATCGATTGGGGAATCTTCGTCGGCGATCGTATCGATCTCGACCTCGCTTTCGCTCATCCGGGAACGGGCTCGCTTGCGCAGGAAATCAAGTGCTGAATTGTGCGCTATGCGAAACAGCCAGGGCTCGGTCTTTTCGGGCATGTCGCCATTCCTGATCGCCACGAAAGCTTTGGCCAAAGCCTCCTGGACGATGTCCTCGCCATCGATGACCGATCCCACCATCCGCGAGCAATAACGGTGCAGCCGGGCTCTCAACCCGGCGGCTTCACGCTCGAATGCGCGAAGCCTGGCTTCGGTCGTCGCAACGGGATGATCATGCGAATCGGTCACGCAACCTCCTAGTCCTCGATTCCGCCCGTGTGGGAATAGCTGGCATGTCCCATCACGCTCTCGCCGGTTCCATGCTCCATGATCGTCTTCATGTAATCGGCGAAGCGGGGATCGCTGCGGAAGGCGGCGATGTCTTCGGCCGAGCGCCATTGCGAGATGTTGACCACCTTGCTGCCGTCGCCGCCGACGATCACGGAGGACGACAGCGAGCCCGGCTGCTTGCTGAAGAAGTTCCGCGTTCCTTCGGCAAGGGTTTTCGCGAGATCCTGCTGCTTGCCGGGCTTGGCGGTAAAGACATTGATCAAGGTCACAGCGGTCGACATGGCTTGGCTCCATTTGTCCTGGCGGCGGAGGCCGTCGTGGCTTCCGTAATCGTCGCAACCGTCAAGACGAACACGATGCCGGGAACGGAACGGCGCAGGCGAAAAAATTTCGGCCACCGACGAATAGCGATCGAAGGGCCAATCACGACAAGCGTCCCATCGACCGGCAATGCACGAGAAAAATTCCTCCCCGCCGTTCCGAAAGGCACCCGTCATTCGTCCTGGTGGGTGCCGATGCTTCCGATGCCGGCATCAACCAAGCGAGAAGCAAATGTCGATCCTCTCGTCCATCAATCGCCTGGCGACAGAATACGCAGCCACCCATGCCCGCTATCGGGCGGCGCGGGCACTCTATTTGCTGCCGATGGATATCCGCAAGGATATCGGCTGCCCGGAGGCCGGCGATCCAAGCGATGCCGAACTCTTCAGCTCGCCCCGTTCGCGAGTCGTGATAGTGCGGTGACGACAGCCGCCGAATCCGCCAGCGCGCCGAAGACGCCGTCCTCGACCGTCACCATATGCAGCGCGGCTTCATGCGCATACCGGTCGCCGCTGGCGCAGGCGTCCGCGATCGTCAGGCACTGGAAATTGCGGTCGCAGGCCTCGCGCAAGGTGCTGTGCACGCAGACATCCGTGGTGCAGCCGGCAAACAGCAGATGCGTTATGCCGCGCGAGCGCAGCACCAGTTCCAGGTCGGTATAGGTGAAGGCGCCGTTGCAGGTCTTGTCGACGATGATGTCCTGGGGCGCGACCTCGATGTCGGAAACGATCTGGAAACCGGCGCCGCAGCGAAGCAGGACATCGGTTCCGTCCAGTCCGGCCCGCTTGCGGCGCCATGTCTCGTAAGGCGTCATGTCGGCCATGTCGGCGCGGTAGCCTTGCCTGGTGTGGACAACGGTGAGGCCGGCCGCGCGGGCTGCCGCGATCAGCCGTTTGACCGTCGGCAAAATGGCCCGCAGCGGCGTCGAGTCATATCCCTTTCTGGCGAAATAGCCGGTCGGCGAGAGGAAATCTTCCTGCATGTCGATGACAAGCAGCGCGGTGCTCTCCGGCACCAGCCGGCCATCATAAGGGAAATCGAACGGTGTCGCGGTGATCATCGCTGCTGCCTCGGTCGCTGCCCGCCATCGTGGCCCGGCGATAGCACCGCAGTCCAGAGCTATCAGCCCGATATGGAAAGCAGCTTGCGGGACCGGAGCCGTCCCGCAATTTGATCGACACCGTCGCCTTTATAGTTGACTATTGAACTCATGTTTTATAGTCAAGCCGGCATCGGCCGCCCTGTGGAGCCCCTGGACAGCGGCGGCCGCATTGGAGGCGGATGTTGGTCGGACCTGATGCTCAGACAGCCTTTGACGTCGACGCGGTGTGCCTTGCAGCCGGCGAGCGGACGCTGCGCGGCCCGCGGCTGCGTGCGGTCAGCGAGCGGGAACGAGCCTTGTCGCGAAACGCGCTTCTTGCGGCGCTCGCCGCATCCTTCATTCTTTCGGCCGGCATTGTCCCGGCGCAGGCCCAGCCGGCGACTTCGGCTCCGGCTGCGCAAGCGCCCGTGCAAGCGCCGGCTGCCGAGGCACCGGTCGATCAGGCTCCCGCCAGTGCACCGGCCACCGTCGCCGGCGAGGAGCCGCCCTCTGCCATCCCGCTGACGCTGCCGCATGATTTGTCGCCCTGGGGCATGTTCATGGCCGCCGACATCGTGGTCAAGGCGGTGATGGTCGGGCTCGCCTTCGCCTCGCTGGTCACCTGGACGGTGTGGCTGGCCAAATCGCTGGAGGTTTTTGGCGGCAAGCTCAGGGCGCGCCGGGCAGCCAATGCGATCGGCAACGCCGCGACGCTGATTGAGGCCGTCCGCGTGCTTGGCCACAGCAACGGCCTCGGCGCGCTCCTGGTGCGGGCGGCGGAGGAAGAACGGGCGCTTTCGGTGGGCGCGCTCGACCATGTCCCGGGCGACGGCCTGAAGGAGCGCGTCACCTCCAGGCTGTCGCGCATCGAGGCGGCCGCGGCGCGGCGCATGTCGCGCGGCACCGGCGTGCTGGCGACCATCGGCTCCACGGCCCCCTTCGTTGGCCTGTTCGGCACCGTCTGGGGCGTCATGAACGCCTTCATCGGAATCTCGCAGGCGCAGACGACCAACCTCGCGGTGGTGGCGCCCGGCATCGCCGAGGCGCTGCTCGCCACCGCCATGGGGCTTGTCGCGGCGATCCCGGCTGTGGTCATCTACAATGTCTTTGCGCGCTCGATAGCCGGCTACAGGCAGATCATTGCCGACGCCTCGGCCGGCGTCGAGCGGCTGGTCAGCCGCGACCTCGATTTCCGCAACGTGCCATCGGCGGCCGCGCTGGCGGCGGAGTGAGCGGCGATGGCGGCCAGGACGCGCGAAACCACCGGCGACGATCTCGAGGAAAGCCACGAGATCAACGTCACGCCGTTCATCGACGTTATCCTGGTGCTGCTGATCATCTTCATGGTGGCGGCACCCTTGGCGACCGTCAACGTCGATGTCGACCTGCCAGACTCGACGGCGGCGCCGGCGCCGCGGCCGCAGACGCCCCCGTTGCTGACCTTGAAAGGCGATCTTACGCTGGCGATCGGCAATGACGCCGTGCCGCGCGCCGCTTTCGCCGCCGCGCTCGACGGCCGCACCAAAGGCGACAAGCAGACGCGCATCTTCCTGCGCGCCGACAAGGCGGTTGGATATGGCGAGCTGATGGAGGTGATGAACCTTCTGCGCGGCGCCGGCTATCTCAAGGTCGCGCTGGTCGGGCTGGAGACGGCATCCGGCTCCGACAGCGCGGCCTCGGCCGGAGCCATGGCTCCCGCGCCAGTCACGAGCGGGAGTTCGCCCCCTTGACGCAAGCGATCATGGCCTTGTCCGGGATCAGGCAGCCGCGCTTCGGCGCAGGCGACGCCGGCCGGTGGGCAATTGCCGCCGCTATCGTTATCGCCGGGCATATGGTGGTCGCCTATGCCGTGCAGAGCCTGAGCTTCGCCGAGCCGGACGGCGGTTCGCCGCCGGCGCTCGCGATCGAGGTGTCGCCGCTGGTGGTCGCGCCCAGCCCGGAAGAGACAGCCATGCTCGATATGGTAACTGAGCCACCCGATGCGGCTGAGGAAACGGACAAGTCCACCGAGCTTAAGCCGGTGACAGAGCCGGCGCCGGAGTCTGTCGTGCAAGAGACCGAGCCTGTAACGGAACCGCCGGTCGAGACCGAGAAGGTCGAGGAGGCCTCGCAAGCCGAACCGGCAGGGCAGACCCTGGCGGCGCCGAGCGGACGGCCGCCTCTGGACGGGATTGTGCCAGACATCACAGAGACCGTGGCGCCCCACGTCGTCATCCCGCTGCCGGAACCGAAGCCGGTCAAGGCCGAGGTCAAGGCGAGCAAGCCGGTCGAGGCGAAGAAGAAAACAGCCGAAAAGAAGCCGGTCAAACAGCCGAAACAGCGTGCGAAGAAAGAAAAGGCAGCGCCGCCCAATACCGTGATGACGGCGAGCATCGACACCAAGACGGCGGCGAAGGCGGCCGCGCCGCAATCTGCCGATGTCGCGCCGCGGTCGAGCGTCAGCCCGTCGCGCTGGAATTCCAGCCTGGCGGTGTGGATCAGGCGCCATACGCGCTATCCGGGCGCGGCGAGGCCGAGGCGCGCGGCGGGACAAGCCGATGTGACCTTTACGGTCGATTCGTCCGGCAGGGTGGTTTCGGCCCGGCTGGCGCGCTCCTCGGGTGACGGCGATCTCGACCGCGCAGCACTCGGCGCATTGCAGGGCGCTTCGGTGCCGGCGCCGCCGGCCGAACTCGGCGGGCGGGTGACCCGTACGGCGCCCTTCGTGTTCAGCTTGCGGGACTAGATTTGCCGCCATCAGGGACAGGTACTTGAACAGCTCAGTCCAATCCTGAATTACTCCAGCGTCGTTGCTGTCCGGAGCCATATGACCATATTCACGCGTCGCGTCCTTCTCAAAACTGCCGCTGCCGCCGGCCTCGCGGGCATCGGCGCCTCGACCATGGGCAGACTGGCCGGCCTCGCGGCAGCAAAGCCCGATCCGGTGATCCTGAAGACCGCCAGCATCCAGGCTCGGCTTATGGATGGCGCACCAACGAGGAATGTGCTCACCTATGGCGAGGCCGGCATGCCTCCGGTCGTCAGGATGCGAAAAGGCGAGCCGTTTGCCGCGCAACTGATCAACGGCATCGATGACCCGACGACAATCCATTGGCATGGCATCCGCGTGCCGAACAGGATGGACGGCGTGCCGTTCCTGGTGCAGCCCTATGTCTATCTTGGCGATCGGTTCGACTACGCCTTCACGCCGCCCGATGCCGGCACCTTCTGGTATCACCCGCATTGCAACACGCTGACGCAGATGGGCCATGGGCTGACCGGCGTGATCGTGGTGGAGAACCCGAACGATCCGGAATTCGATGCCGAGGTGGTAATCAATTTGCGCGACTGGCGGCTCGGCGACGATGGCCAGTTCATCGAGCAGTTCCGGCCGCGCGATGCGGCGAAAACCGGTACTTTCGGCACGGTGCGCAGCGCCAACTGGCTCGACCAGCCGCAATATGACGCGCCCGCCGGCGGCCTGGTGCGGCTCAGGGCCGCCATCACCGACGTTACCCGCATCTACGCCTTCCGTGTCGAGGGCGCGGAAGCGGCGGTCATCGCGCTCGACGGCAATCCGGTGCCGCAGCGCTTTACGCCCGACGCCTTGCTGTTCGGACCCGGCCAGCGGCTGGAGCTTGCCATCCGCATGCCCGACGACGAGGGGGCGATCGTCAGCCTGCGCGACGTTCGGGGTACCAAGCCGAAGGTGCTGGCGACGCTGCGCGCGGTCGGAGGCTCGCTCCGGCGCGACCTTCGCGGCCTTGGGGCGTTGGAGGCTAATCCGGTGCAGGAGGTGGACGTTGCCGGCGCGAAACATATTGCCCTGGCGCTCAGCGCCACGGCGGAAAATGTGCCGGGCGACGGCATATGCGGCTCCCTCGGCTACAGCTTCTGGGCGATCAACAAGGTGCCTTGGCCGGGCGACACGCCGGATCCGACCGCGCCGCTGGCCGAGCTGAAGCTCGGCAAGAGCTATGTCATCGACATGGAAAACCTGACGCCGCACGCGCACCCGATCCATCTGCACGGCATGAGCTTCAAGCTGCTGTCGTCCTCGACGCGCGTGATCGAGCCGCTGATCTCCGACACCTATCTCATCCAGCCCAATGAGAAGGTTCAGCTGGGTTTCGTTGCCGACAATCCCGGAGACTGGCTGCTGCATTGCCACATCATCGAGCACCAGAAAACCGGCATGACCAGCTATGTCCGCGTTGTGTGAACACGCATTTACCGGGTCGTCTGCTGACCGGTCGCGCATTTCCGGAGAGCGTCGGGTTGCGCAGCAAGCGGCCGGAGCAAAATGGTCGTCCGGAGTATCTGGCGCAGGCTAGGGACGCATAATGGCAGGGAGCCGCAGGCGCATTCTCTGGCGTTCCGCGAAGGCCAGTGCAGACGATCCCGCCTCGAACGAATAGATGCGCTCTTCCTCGTCCTCGACGACCCGCACAAACGCTTGCCGGTCCGTCTCGACCATCTCAATTCGAGGTCCCAAGTGACCGAGATAGCGGTCCAGATAAGCACGCACGTAGGTTTGCGAATAAGGCACGGCTTCCTCCCGTCCGGTCGAACATACGCAAATGCCAATAGCTTCCTTCGCACTGCAATAAACTATGACATAGCTCACACGGCCCGAGGCTTCATGAAGCTATATAGACACGTGCGAGGCTGGATCTGAGTTTCCGCCGGCCCAGACGGGCCGGCGCCGGCGATGGGCATCTGGCACGCGCCTGAAGTTTTCGTGAACATCGCCCGGTTGACGCGATCGTCTGGTTGCCTAGCTAGCAAGAGGGCGCCGGGGCAGCCACCCAATTCCGACAGTCCGCATGACATTCCAATGCATTCGAAAGCTCGTCCTTCCTGTTTTCACGGCCGGCGTTTTGTCTTCCTGCGTCATCCCCGATGACACTTCGCGCGTCGCCAAGGTGGATGCAACGACGGCAGCGGCGCGCAAGGAGATGGTCGGTCTCAGCGAGGCCGACGTTCGCATGTGCGCCGGCTTTCCGACCGCTACGGCCGATGTGGGACCTTCCGGCCAGATCTGGACCTATCAGCGCACGGTGCAGCGGGGCAATCTCAGCATTGCAATGCCGACAATGGCCGTGGGCGCGATCCCCGCGGTTGGGGGATCCGTCAACGTCGCGCCCGGCGGCTATTGCAATACACAGATCCGCATGGTCGGCGGCCATGTCGCGGAAGTTGCCTATGCCGGCGATAACAATATGCCGAACAGCGTCGATGCGCTCTGCGTCAGCACGGTCGATGCCTGCGTGGCCTATGCGCGCCAGCGTAGCCGCAAAGCGACGGCCGTCTCCAGGTGAGCGAGGTCAGCCGAAGCCAGGGGGGAGCCCATTTTTGCCGGCCGTTGGAAGCCCGTGAACAATGATCTGCGGTCTCATGCGCCGCCTGTTTCGCGGGGATGGTGCGGAGAATTCAGGCCTGAAGGGCGGGCTTTGAGCATGCCGGCAGAAAACATGATCTGACGCTCGTATGTGCGGCGGAAAATCAAAGTGATCACCGGCCGCCCCAAATCGCCCCCAATCCGGGGGTTCTTCCGACCTAACCTGGAGACGATGGAGAGGTCGATGAAATTGTCAGTTCTTGCGCTTGCCGGGGCCATGCTGGCTCCGACGTTTGCGGTGCAGGCGGCACCAATGATCGCTGTGCCGGACAGAGACAGTCTGGTTCAAGAGGCGCATGTCACATGCGCCTATCTGACCGAGGACGGCTATTGCGTGCGACCGCACAAGAAGCACGCGTACTGGAAGCCCAAGCATCACTATCGGCAAATCTACCGCACCTATGAGCCGCAACCGGACGAATATTACTGGCGCTATCAGCGTCCGCGGCCGGTTATCCGGGTCATTCCCAACTATCCGCCGCAGGATGAAGACAATTGGGATGATTGGGACGATTGAGGCTCTCTGAGGCCGAAAGCCGCCCCCTGTGTTTTGCGGGCGCCGCTTGCAGGCCTCGCGGGCTGTAACCGATCATCGGTTGCGGATGCTTGACCGGACAGCCGTCCACGTATCCGCAATCCGTGGTTTCTCGCCTACCAGCCGAACAGCAAGGCTGCTCCACTCTGCCCGTCGCCGGCCTGCGCGACGTTGGCGTCGGTGTTTCTGCCGAACTGAAAAATGCCGTAGGAATTGTCGTTGCCGTCCTGCCGCAAGGTAGCGGAATGTCCGCTGCCTTCCTGTCGAATTATGCCGAGATTGCCGGTCCCGTCCTGACCTATGCCGGCACGGTTGTTTCGCCCGCGCTGACGGATATGGGCGCCGCTGCGCAGCCCGTTGTAGGCCGAATAGGCGCGCAGGCCGAGATCCAGCGCTTGCGCATCGCGGGCCGTCCGGGGCGAGTAGTAAAACCCGATCGAACCGCCCGCCTCTGCCGGAGCGGCAACAAGGGGCAGACCGATTGCGGCGGCGAGCGTGGCGGCTTGGATGAGCTTTGTGATCTGACGGTTCATGTTTACGTCTCCTGGCGGTTTCGACCGTTGATGAGGAACAGTCGCATAGCGAAGCTGAACCCAGGCGGAAGGGTGCGTTCAGGAGCGGTTCAAGCCGGAGCGGTTCGGCCTTCCAGGGCGAGGTGGGAATCGCGAAGGGCTCCGGTTGCCCGGAGCCCTTCCTTCGATCGGCCGACCGAGAGAGCCGGCGCTCAGGTCGCGCCGGCCACCTGCTTGACGCAGCTGACGCTCGTCCCGCCTGCGGTCACTTTCAGCTCGACGTCGTAGGAAGCGCCATTCCCCCCGACGCTCATCCGGCCGAGCGATGCGGGATTGCCCGGATGGGCTTCGAAGGCGCCGCCCTGCCGAATGTTGGCCGAACCGGACGTGCCACCTCCGGAGACGCTGACCGTATAGGTGCCGCTGATGCTCCTGTCGGCATAAACCAGAGGCTCCAGCAGGATGGCGTCGCCCTGAATCGTATCTCGTATCTCGCATCGCAGCGGCCCGGAGGTCGAGCCGTCCTTGCCGGCAGTCGCGCCGGCTGCGCCACCGGCGATCACAGCCAGGAGCGCGGCCGATACCACTGCTGTTCGCTTGTCCGGTCTGGTCATGGGTCATCTCCTCACTATTTGAGAACGGTGGCCGGCATCACCGTTGCCGGCCGCTCCATCTTCTTATTTGAGCATGATCTCTTTCCGAACCGGAGCCTTCGGTCGGGATCATGCTCTGGTTCAGGGGCAGTCCTGGACGAAGGCGGCGACGTTGCCGCTGCCGCCCTGGCTGACGTCGGCATTGCACCCGTGACCGACCTGGACGCCGGCGGCGATGTTGCCGTTGCCGTCCTGGGTCAGGATCGCAGTGTGGTTCGAGCCGAACTGGGCAATGCCCGCGGCGTTCCGGCTGCCGTACTGATAGGTCGCGCCGTAGTTGTTGACGCCCTGCTGCCCGATCACCGACCGGTTGCGATGACCATATTGCTGGCCGATCGCGGTGTTGAAGCGGCCATCCTGATAGACGCGTATGCGGTTACGGTAGCCATGCTGGGCGCCGCCGGCGGAATTGCGCCAGCCATATTGTTCGATGTTGACGTCATTGGCCATGGCGGGCGCGACGGCGGTAAAGCCGACGACGGCGGCAAAGGCAGCGGCGATGACTGACGTGTGGGTCATGGGACTTCTCCTTCGATGCGGCGGGGACCGCGGGTTGAACGGCCCCTTTGTAGGAGGGTGGCCCGGAACGGAGGCTGAAGACTTCATTCAGCGAAAATTCATGACAGTTGCGGTTGGACGCTTCAGGGCCCGAGCAACCACGCATCCAATCCGGCGAGGTCACAATTCACGACGTCTCGCCGCCGAGGCGTTTTGACCTGAGAGGTGGCGCTGCCGGCGCACCGAACCTCACGCGTCGGAAACAAAAAGTGGTTTTCGAGCCGATCTGAAATTCAGAGGTTGTTCGGTTGGCTCAGGGGTTTGCGGCGGCGTGCAGGGCCAGCACCGCAGCGGCTCGCAACATCCGTTGGTGGAGCTGAGGGGGATCGAACCCCTGACCTCATCATTGCGAACGATGCGCTCTCCCAGCTGAGCTACAGCCCCGTCCAGCGGATGGCGCATTTATCGGGCGCGGCCGTTTCGTGTCAAGGCGAAAGGGTTCGCCGAAAGCCTGGGTTGGCGCTCGCCGGAAAGCCGGGCCTTGCCGGCTCCGCAAGCAATGGCTACATGTCGGCGACAATTTGGAGACCGGCATGATCGCCCTCATTCAAACCATCGTCATGGCGCTTGACCTCTATTGGTGGGTCATCATCGCTTCGGCGATCTTTTCCTGGCTCTATGCCTTCAACGTCGTCAATTCGCGCAACCAGTTCGTCGGCACGATCGGCAATATGCTCTACCGGCTGACCGAGCCGGCGCTCAGGCCGATCCGCCGCTTCATGCCCGATCTCGGCGGCATCGACATCTCGCCGATCATTCTTCTGCTGATCATTTTCTTCATCCGGCAGTTTCTGGTCACCACGGTTTGGTCGTGGGTCGCCTGAGGCTGGCCTGATCGATGCGCGTGCCGTTTCGCCTGCTCGACGACGGCATCGACCTTTACGTGCGGCTGACGCCGAAGGCGGCGCTGGACCGGATCGAGGGCGTCGAGACGACGGCGGCCGGGCGCAGCCATCTCAAGGCTCGCGTGCGCGCCGTGCCGGAGAACGGCGCGGCGAACGTGGCACTGGAGCGGATGGTGGCCAAGGCGCTGGGGGTGCCGGGGTCGGCTGTCGCGGTTATCGCCGGCGGGACGGCGAGATTGAAGACGCTGCGGATATTGGGTGACGCGGCCACGTTGGTGAACAGGCTTCAGGCGCTGAGTAAATAGCTCGAGCGGCGCGCCCCTCATCCGGCCGCTTCGCGGCCACCTTCTCCCCGGCGGGGAGAAGAGGTTTGTGCCGGCGCCGACCCGCTCCTCTCCCCTTGGGGAGAGGTCGGATTGCCCCGAATTGCCCTTCGCAATTCGGCTGGCAATCCGGGTGAGGGGGTATTGCCCTGTCCGGTCCGCCACTCAATCGCCCAGCGGCAGCCTTGGGTCGTCGACCTTCAGCGTGTTCACGCTCTGCTTGATGCGGCGCAGGTTCTCCAGAACCTTTGGCCCGCGCGCCTCCGCCACCGTGGTGGCGATCATGTCGACGATGGCAAGCAGCGCGTAGCGCGAGGAGGTCGGCTTGTAGATGTTGCCGTCCTCGACGGACTGCAAAAGGATGACCGTGTCGGCGACCTTGGCAAGAGCGGAGTCCGGCGCGGTGATGGCGACGGTGGCGGCGCCGTATTGCTGCGCGACCTCGACGGCCTCGATGACCGAGCGGGCATAGCCGGAGACGGAGAAGGCGACCAGCGTCGTCTCCGGCGTCGCGACGGCGGCGTACATGCGCTGCAGCTGGCCGTCGATCTGCGCTAGCGTCGATAGCCCCAGCCGGAACAGCCGGTTCTGCATCTCGGTCGCCATCATCGAGGAAATGCCGCCCGAGCCGATGCACAGCACATTGCCGGAAGCGGCGATGCGGGCAGCGACGTCCAGCAGCACGCTCATGTCGAGGTTTTCGCTGGCGCGCCGGATGGCCGCGACCGCCGCCTCGGTGATGGCGGACGCGATGCGCTGCTCGCGGGCGTCGCGGCTCAGCGGCTCCGGCGACAGGTACTGGCCGCCGATGGCGATCGCCTGCGCCAGATAGAATTTGAAGTCGCGCAGGCCTTCGCAGCCGAGGTTGCGGCAGAAGCGGGTGACGGTCGGCTCGCTGACGCCGACGCGAGCGGCAATCTCCGAGATTGCCGCCTTGGAGGCGAAATCGAGATCGGAGAGCACGAGGCTGGCCAGCCGGCGGTCCGACTTGGTGCCGTCCTGCGATATCAGCTGCAGGCGGGTGATGATGTCGGCCGGGCTCTTCATCGTCTCACAGCGGCAGGCCGGTCGCGGTGTCGAAAAGGTGGATGTTGCGCGGATCGACGGTCACCGGCAAACGGTCGCCCGGCTTCACCTGCAGCCGGTCGCGGAAGACGGCGCGCACGGTGTCGTCGCCGACTGAGCCATAGACATGGGTTTCCGAGCCGGTCGGCTCGACGACATCGACGTCGATGGCTAAAGCATCCTCGGCGGCGCCGATGACGAAATGCTCGGGGCGGATGCCGGCCTCGACCGTGTCGCTGCGCGCCGCCTTGCCGGGCAGCGGCAGGCGGCGGCCGCCCCTGGTCTCGAACCAGGATTTGCTGTCGGCGCTCTTCAGCGCGCCCGAGACAAAGCTCATCGACGGCGAGCCGATGAAGGAGGCGACGAATTTGTTGGCCGGCCTGTCGTAGAGCTCCAGCGGCTGGCCGACCTGCTGGATGCGGCCGCGGTCCATCACCACGATGCGGTCGGCCATGGTCATGGCCTCGATCTGGTCGTGGGTGACGTAGACGATGGTCGATTTCAGCCGCTGGTGCAGCGCCTTGATCTCGGTGCGCATCTGCACGCGCAATTGCGCGTCGAGATTGGACAGCGGCTCGTCGAACAGGAACACCGAGGGTTCGCGCACGATGGCGCGGCCCATGGCGACGCGCTGGCGCTGGCCGCCCGACAATTGCCTGGGGTAGCGGTCGAGATAGGAGAACAGGTTGAGGACGCCGGAGGCCTTCTTTACCTTGGCGTCGATCGCGGCGCGGCTCTCGCCGCGTATCTTCGGGCCGAAGCCGATATTGTCGGCTGCCTTCAGATGCGGAAACAGCGCATAGGACTGAAAGACCATGGCGATGTTGCGCCGCTGCGGCGGCAGGTCGTTGGCGCGCACGCCGCCGATGACAAGGTCGCCGGAGGTGATCGTCTCCAGGCCCGCCAGCATGCGCAGCAGGGTCGACTTGCCGCAGCCGGACGGGCCGACCAGCACGACGAACTCGCCGCTTTTGATGTCGAGGTTAATGTCCTCGAGGATGCTGTGATGGCCGAAGGATTTCGACAGGTTGCGAAACAGGACGTCGGTCATGGTCACGCTCCCAAAATGTCGTCGATGAAAGGCAGGTAGCCGGCTGTCAGCCCGGCGTCCACCGGCACCACCGCGCCTGTTATGCCGGATGCGCGGTCGGAGGCAAGGAAAGCCACCGCTTCGGCGACTTCCCGTGCATCGACGATGCGGCCGAGCGGATAGAGCCGCTGCAGCCGGCCGAGGATTTCGGGATCCTTGGCGAGGCGATGGTCCCAGGCGGCGGTGCGGATGGAGCCCGGGCAGACGACATTGGCGCGCAGGCCCGCGCGGCCAAGCTCGACGGCGATCGATTTGGCGTAGGCGTTGATGCCGGCCTTGGCGGCGGCATAGGCGGGATTGCCGAAATGCGAAATCGCGTTGACCGAGGAGATGAAAACGATGCTGCCCGAACCGCGCCCGGCCATAGCCTTGATGAGCGGGTCGGCAAACGTCATCACGCCGGTAAGGTTGAGGTCGAGCTCCTGCTCTATTGTGTCCGCCGTCAGCGCATCAAGCGTCTCGGCGCGCGTCCAGCCGGCATTGTTGATCAGGATGTCGGGGACGCCGTCCCTGTCGAGGATGGCAGCGATCGCTGCCTCGATCGAGGCGCGGTCTAGAAGATTGAAGACGTGACGCGATGCGACGGTGGGGCTGGCGAGTGCTTCGGCCGATTGATCGCAGCCGACCACGCGTGCGCCGCGTTCGGCCATCAGCTTCACGATCGTCGAGCCGAGGCCGCCGCCGGCGCCGGTGACGACAACGGTTTTGTCCTCGAATTCAGCCCTCGAAACCACTGCGAGCGCTCCTCCGCCTCGTCCCACCCACGCCCGCAGGCTACTCAATGAAATGTAATTAAGCAACGCCGACAAACCGCTTGCGCCGCGAAAAATCATCGATAATGTAGGAAAGTAACATAGTTCCTGCGGTTCAACGACGCAGGCGCCAATGCACATCATGGGAGGAATGAGATGAGCCTTGCGAAATGGACTGTCGGCCTTTTGGCTGGAATGAGCATGCTGGCGCTTACGGCGCCGGCCGATGCGGGCGAGGTGCGCGTCACCGTCGCCGAATACAGCGCCAAGACCGGTCCTTATTTCGAAGCGGTGAAGAAGGAATTCGAGGCAGCCAATCCAGGCATCACCATCAAATATGAAGTGGTGCCGTGGGACGTGCTGCTGCAGAAACTCACCACCGATATCACCGCCGGCACCAATGCCGATCTCTCGATCATCGGCACGCGCTGGCTGATCGACTTCGTCCAGCAGGACGTCGCCGAGCCGCTCGACAGCTACATCAAGCCCGAGTTCAAGGACCGCTTCATCGACACCTTCCTGCAGCCGTCGATCATGAACGGCCACACCTATGGCCTGCCGATCGCGGCTTCGGCGCGCGCCATGTACTACAACAAGGACCTGTTCGAGAAAGCCGGCATCGCCAAGCCGCCGGCGACCTGGACCGAGCTGCAGGAGGACGCCCGCAAGATCAAGGCGCTCGGCTCCGGCACGTTCGGCTTCGGCCTGCAGGGTAAGGAGATCGAGACCGACGTTTATTATTACTATGCGATGTGGTCCTTTGGCACCGAGATCCTCAACAAGGACGGCTCTTCGGGGCTTAGCACGCCGGGCGCGCTGGAAGCCGCCAAGCTCTACAAGTCGATGATCGACGAGGGGCTGACCGAGCCTGGCGTCACCTCGCTCAATCGCGAGGACGTGCAGAACCTGTTCAAGCAGGGCAAGGTCGGCATGATGATCACCGCGCCCTTCCTGTCCAACCAGATCAAGGAAGAGGCGCCGAGCCTGAAATACGGCGTCGCCGCGATTCCGGCCGGACCGACGGGTGCGCGCGGCACCTATGGCGTCACCGATTCCATCATCATGTTCAAGAATTCCAAGAACAAGGACGAGGCCTGGAAGCTGCTCGACTTCCTGTTCACCAAGGAACAGCGCGCCAAGTTCACGCAGGGCGAAGGCTTCCTGCCGGTGAACAAGGAAGAGGCGAAAATGGATTATTACGTCAACAATGCCGACCTCGCCGCCTTCACCGCGCTGCTGCCCGACGCCCGCTTCGCGCCGGTCATTCCGGGCTGGGAAGAGATCGCCCAGATCACCTCTGACGCCATGCAGAAGATCTATCTCGGCAGCGTCACGCCGGAAGCGGCCCTGAAGGAGGCGGCCGACAAGGCGAACGCCGTTCTGAAGAAGAAATAAGGGCGTATCTCCCTGCGCCCGTGGCGCGCTCCACCCCGTCGGAGCGCGCCACACCAGCCGCCCTCCTTCCTCTCCCTCCGGAGGGGGGAGAGGTGGCTCGGCGAAGCCGAGACGGAGTGGGGGAACCACCTGGCAACCGCCGCGAACGGACATACGAAGGGCACCAGGCGCAAGCATCGCCTCGCCTTGTGCCAAGGGTCGACCCCCACTCCGTCGAGCTTCGCTCGACACCTCTCCCCCGATCGACGGGGGAGAGGAAGGGCGCTCTTCCGCAACCGCCGAGCAGGACGGGCGCAAAGATGAGGAACAGCGCCGCCACTTGTAAGGAATCCTGAAGCGGTGTCCTGAGAAGAACGAGGCGGGGATCAAGCCAATCTGTTTAAGCCAGCGCCATCCACCCGCAACGCGGTACAAACCAGCCGATGCAAAATCGTTTCCTGCCTTATCTGCTGACGCTGCCCAGCCTGCTCTTCGCGGCAATCGTCATCTTCTGGCCGGTCTGGGACCTGATCCAGATCTCGACGCATGACGTGAATCGCTTTGGCCAGCTGCGCGACTTCAGCGGCCTGGCTAATTTCTGGGCGCTCGCCGCCGATCCTGACTTTGTCGCAGCGCTCTGGCGCACCGCGCTGTGGACCGTGCTGGTGGTCGGCGGCGCGCTGCTTCTATCGATCCCGGTGGCGCTCATCCTGAATACCGATTTCTACGGCCGCGGCGTTGCCCGCGTCATCATCATGCTGCCCTGGGCGGTGTCGCTGACCATGACCGCGGTGGTCTGGCGCTGGGCGCTCAACGGCGAAAGCGGCATGCTGAATTCGGCGCTGATGAGGCTCGGTATCATCAGCCAGAACATCCAGTGGCTGGCGAGCGCCGGGACGGCGTTTCCGATGCAGGTGCTGATCGGCATCCTGGTGACGGTGCCGTTCACCACGACGATCTTTCTCGGCGGCTTGTCCTCGATCCCCGACGATCTCTATGAGGCGGCGGCGCTCGAGGGCGCTACGCCGTTTCAGCAATTCCGCGAGATCACCTTTCCGCTCATAAAGCCGTTCATCAACATCGCCATCGTGCTCAACACCATCTACGTCTTCAATTCCTTCCCGATCATCTGGGTGATGACGCAGGGCGGGCCGGCGAATTCCACCGATATTCTGGTCACGCATCTCTACAAGCTCGCTTTCCGCATCGGCAAATTGGGCGAAGCCTCGGCGGTGTCGCTGGTTATGTTCGCCATATTGCTGGTCTTCACCATGATCTATGTGCGGCTCGCCATGCGGGAGCAGCGCGCATGAGGAATGGCAAGCTCAAACGCACGATTGTCGCCTGGCTGCTGCTGGCGCCGTTGATCGTGGTGACGATCTTCCCGTTCGCGGTGATGTTCCTCACCGCGGTCAAGCCACGGCCGGAAGTCCTGTCGCCGACCTGGTGGCCGAGCGAATTCCACTGGTCGAATTTTTCCGACATGTGGGTGGCGACGGGCTTCGGCCAGGCGCTTACCAATTCGCTCTATGTCTCGATTATCGCCACCGTGGGCGCCATCCTGATTTCGGTGCCGGCCGCCTACGCCATGTCGCGGTTTCGTTTTGCCGGCTATGGAGCCTTCCGACAGTTCCTGCTGATCTCGCAGATGATCTCGCCGATCGTGCTGGTGCTCGGCCTGTTCCGGCTGATGGCCGCCTGGGGGCTGGTCGAATCGACCACCGCGCTCGGCTTCATCTACATGGCCTTCAACGTCGCCTTCACGGTTTGGATGCTGCAGAGCTATTTCGACACCATCCCGCGCGACCTTGAGGAGGCTGCCTGGATGGAAGGCGCAGGGCGCTGGCTGACGCTGCGCAAAGTGTTCCTGCCGCTCTGCCTGCCGGCCATCGCGGTGACGGCGATCTTCACCTTCATCAACGCCTGGAATGAGTTCGTCGTGGCGCTCACCATGCTGCGCAGCCAGGAAAGCTACACGCTGCCGATCCAGGTTTTCTCACTGGTCGCCGGCCGCTACACGATCGAATGGCACCATGTCATGGCGGCCACGCTGCTCGCCACCCTGCCGGTGGCGATCCTCTTCACCTGGCTGCAGCGCTACCTCGTCCGCGGGCTGGCGCTCGGGGCCGTCAAGTAGCATCTACCGCACGGAGCGTTCATGCGCGTCTTCACCGCCTCGCTGGCGACCGAAACCAACACTTTTTCGCCGGTGCCGACCGACCGGGCCTCGTTCGACATGGCTTTCTATGCCGGGCCAGGCAGGCATCCGGAGACGCCGACGCTGTGCTCCTCGCCGATGGTGGCGTTGCGCCGGCGCGCGGCAGGCGAGGGGCTGACCGTCATCGAAGGCACGGCCACCTGGGCGGAGCCCGGCGGACTGGTGCAACGGCAGACCTATGAGGCGCTGCGCGACGAGATTCTCGATCAGCTCAAGGCCGCCCTGCCGGTCGATGCGGTAATTCTCGGCCTGCATGGCGCCATGGTGGCGCAAGGCTATGACGATTGCGAAGGCGACCTGCTGGAGCGCGTGCGGGACATCGTCGGGCCGACGGTGGTGATCGCATCCGAGTTCGATCCGCACAGCCATCTGACACCAAAGCGCGTCGCGGCGTGCGACATCATGGCCTACTTCCTCGAATTCCCGCACACCGATTTCTACGAGCGTGGCGAGCATGTCGTCGAGCTCGGGCTGGCGGCGGCGCGGGGCGAGATCAAGCCGGTGATTTCGACCTTCGACTGCCGCATGATCCAGGTTCTGCCGACCAGCCGCGAACCGATGCGCTCCTTCGTCGACCGCATCAAGGCGCTGCACGGCAAGGACGGGGTGCTGTCGGTCTCGGTCGTCCACGGCTTCATGGCCGCCGACGTGCCGGAAATGGGCACGCGCATGCTGGTCGTCACCGACAACGACAAGGCAAAGGGCGATGCGCTGGCGGAGAAATTGGGGCGAGAGCTTTATGCCATGCGCGAAAAGACGGCGATGACGATGCTGAACACGGCGGATGGCATCGAGCGTGCGCTTGCCGTGCGAGCCGAGCGCAAGGACAAGCCGGTTGTTATCGCGGATATCTGGGACAATCCAGGTGGCGGCGTTCCGGGTGACGGCACCATCGTGCTGCGCGAACTGCTGGCGCGCGGCGTCGACAGTGTCGGCGTGGCGACGATCTGGGATCCGGTCGCGGTGACCTTCTGCCATGCTGCCGGCGAGGGCGCCGTCATCGACCTGCGCTTCGGCGGCAAAGCCGGACCGCAGGCCGGCGAGCCGATCGACGCGCGCGTCACGGTGCTGAAGGCGGTCAGCGAAGGCTGGCAGAGTTTCGGGCCGAGCCGGGTGACGCTGGGGCCGGCTGCGGTCGTGCGTATCGACGGCACCGAGGTCGACGTCATCCTCAACACCAACCGCACGCAGACCTTCGAGCCGGACATCTTTTCCAACATCGGCATCGATCCGCTGTCGAAAGACATCCTGCTGGTCAAATCGACCAACCATTTCTACGCCGGCTTCGCGCCGATCGCCGCCGAGATCATCTATGTCGCGGCGCCGAGCTCGTATCCGAGCAACCCGGCGGTGACCAACTATACGAAATTGACGCGGCCGGTGTGGCCACGGGTGAAGGATCCGTGGAAGGATGCGGCTCCTCCTTCTCCCCTTGTGGGAGAAGGTGTCGCCGAAGGCGACGGATGAGGGGTGCTCCAGCGGAGTGAGACCTTGGCGTTCCCTGGAACACCCCTCATCCGTCTCGGCGCTGCGCGCCGATCCACCTTCTCCCACAAGGGGAGAAGGAGAGGGCGCTACACCAGCCCTCTTTTAACCATCATCGCCTCAGGCGAAGGCATTTTCCCGCGAAACGCGGTGTAGAGTTCCTCCGGGTCCTTGGAGCCGCCGGCGGCGTAGATGTTTTTGCGCAGGCGCTCCGCCAATTCCGGGTTGAAGGGGTCGCCTGTTTCCTCGAAGGCCGAGAAAGCGTCGGCGTCGAGCACCTCGGACCACATGTAGGAATAATAGCCGGCTGAATAACCGTCGCCGGCAAAGATATGGCCGAAATGCGGGGTGCGGTGGCGCATCGCGATGGTGTCGGGCATATGCAGCTTCTCAAGCGTTTCGGCCTCGTATCGAAGCGGCTCTTGCGGCGCGTCGGGCCGTGCATGATAGGCCATGTCGACCAGCGCCGAGGCGGTGAACTCGACCGTGGCGAAGCCGGCGCCGAAGGTGCGCGCGGCGAGCATCTTGTCGAGCAGCGGCTTCGGCATCGGCTTGCCGGTGTTGACGTGCAGCGCGTGCTTTTTCAGCACCGCCGGCACCGTCAGCCAGTGCTCGTAGAGCTGCGAGGGCAGTTCGACGAAATCGCGGCTGACCGAGGTGCCGGCGACCGACGGCCAGGTGACGTCGGTGAGCATGCCGTGCAGCGCGTGGCCGAACTCATGGAACAGCGTCTTGGCCTCATCGACAGACAGGAGCGCCGCCTCGCCGGCCGGCGGCTTGGCGAAGTTCATGATGTTGTAGATCACCGGCTGCGAGCCGCGGCCGAGCTTGTAGCCGGATTTCAGCGCGCTCATCCAGGCGCCCGAGCGCTTCGACGGGCGGGCGAAATAGTCGGCGAGGAACAGCCCGCGCTCGCTGCCGTCGGCATTCTTGACCACGAAGACCCGTGCGTCGGGATGCCAGGCAGCGATGCCTTTCTTCTCCTCGAAAGTGATGCCGAACAATCGTGTCGCGACATCGAAGCAGGCGTCGATGATGCGTTCGAGCTGCAAATAAGGCTTCAGCTCGGCCTCATCGAAGGCGAATTTCTCGGCGCGCAGTTTCTCCTGGTAGAAGCGCCAGTCCCAGGCGGCGAATTTCTCGTTGCTGCCGGCTTCGGTTGCCAGCCGCTCCAGCTCTTTCCGGTCCGCGGCCGCCTTCTCCAGCGCCTTTTCCCAGACCGGGTCGAGCAGCGCATGCACGTTCTTCGGCGTCTTGGCCATGGTGTCGTCGAGCTTGAGCGCCGCGAAGGAGTCGTAGCCGAGCAGCCTGGCCTTTTCGGCACGCAGCTTCAGCATGTCGCGCACCACTTCCGTGTTGTCGGTGGCGCCGCCGTTCTGGCCGCGCATGATGAAGGCGCGGAAGGCGATCTCGCGCAGGTCGCGGCGCTCGGAAAAGGTCGTGAACGGCTCGTAGATCGAGCGCGACAGCGTCACCGCATAGCGGCCTTTCTGGCCGCGCATTTCGGCCGCCTCGGCCATCGCGCTCTTCAAAAAATCCGGCAGGCCGGCAAGATCGGCCTCGTCGAGGAACAGCGCCCAGTCGCGCTCGTCGGCCAGCACGTTCTGGCCGAATTTGGTGCCGAGCGAGGACAGCTCCTCGTTGATTGCCGCCAGCCGCTTCTTGCCGTCGGCATCGAGCTTCGCGCCGGAGCGGACGAAACCCTTCCAGGTCTTTTCCAGCACGCGCAGCGTCTCGGCATCGAGGTCCAGGCTTTCGCGCCGCTGGTAGAGATCGTCGATGCGGGCAAACAGCCTCTCGTTCATCGAGATGGCCGAGAAATGGCGTGACATTTTCGGTGAGATTTCGCGCTCCAGCACCTGGATATCCTCGTTGGTGTGGGCACCGGCGCGGCACCAGAAGATCGACGAGACGTGGTCGAGCAGCTCGCCGGCGAGTTCGAGCGCGGCCAGCGTATTCTCTATCGTCGGCGCTTCGCCGTTGCCGGCGATCGCTTCGATCTCGGCCTCATGCGCTTTGAGCGCTGCGTCGAAGACCGGGCCGAAATCGCCGTCGCCGATGCGGGTGAAATCCGGCAGGCCGAGCGGCCCTTGCCATTTAGTCAGCGGATGGGCGGCGAGGTCGACGGCATTTGACGATGACATGAGCGATTCCAGTGGGCGGGATGCAGGCAGGCTGCCTCCGATGTAGGGCGATGCCCGGCGCCACGCAACACGGGTAGCCCCGGGATTTGCCTTAGAACATTCAAGGGGTAAGGCGATTCGCCGTTTCAGTGAAACAGTGAAACGCGCAGGTTCATCGCAAACGCTGGAGATTGGCTGAAGTCTTCCGAACCTCGTCATCCACGGGCGGAGCGGGAGCGAAGCGGACGCGGAGACCCGAGGATCCATTCCGTAACCTCAGCCCAAAGGTGCAGCGGAGCAGAATTCTGCACCGTTGCGACGCTCGTATGTCACGGAATGGATCCTCGGGTCTGCGCCGCGTCGCTTCGCTCCTTGCTTCGCCCGTGGATGACGATCGCGATGGGCGTTTCGGCAAATCGCCAAGGCATGCGACCCACCAACGCAAACACTAATAGCCGCTGCAGTCCTGCGCGACCGCCGTCTGGGTGCTGGCCGCGATGCGGCCGCCGACGACCGTAAAAGTTTCGCGCATCAGCATGTCGTTTTCAGGGAAATCGTAGCAGGCAAGCACCGTGGTCGAATCGTTCTCGCTTTTCTCAATGCGGTGGCGGATGGCGGCGCCGGCGACAGCGCGCTGCCATTCGTCGATCGAGGCGATGAATTCCTGCTTGGTCTGGACGACGCCGATGTCGTCGAGTTTCATGCGCACGTCGTCGGCGAGCAGTTCCGAGAATTCGGTGCGGCAGGCGACCAGCAGCGCCGCATACCAGCGGTCGATAACGGCGCTGTTATCGGCGCGGGCCGAGGCGAGCGAGGACAGCAGCATCGCCCCGATAAAAGCCAATGCACGCCAGTGCCGCATTGTCGCCTCCTATGCCGGCTCGGGCCGCTCGAAATCGCCGGTGTCCTTGTTCATCACCCAGAGCTCGCCGGTCGAGATGTCGAACCAGGCACCGTGCAGCGAGAGCCGCCCCTTGCCCTCGAGGATGGAGACGCAGGGGAAGGTCCTGAGATTGGCGATGGAGTAGCGGATCGAGATGCGCTCCAGCGCCGTCTGGCGTTCCGTCGCCGTCATGAAGGTGCTGGACGACACGGTTTCGGCCGCCGGCGCGATCAGGCTCATCCATTTGCCGATGAAGTCGCCGGGCGATAGCGGTGCCGAATTGGTATCGAGCGCGGCGCGGATGCCGCCGCAGCGGCCATGCCCCATCACCACGATGTTTTTCACCTTGAGGCTCTGCACGGCAAATTCAAGCGCGGCCGAGGTCGAGTGGAATTCGCCATCCGGCGCATAGGGCGGCACCAGATTTCCGACATTGCGCAGCACGAACAGTTCGCCCGGGCCGGCGTCGAAGATCGCCTCGGGCGCGGCGCGGGAATCACAGCAGGCGACGATCATTGTCTCCGGCGACTGCCCGTCGCGCGCGAGCGAGCGGTAACGGTCGCTTTCGGTCGGATAGCGGCCGTTCATGAAGTTGCGATAGCCGGCGAGAAGATGTTCGGGGAGATGGGGCATGGGCGGCGTCGGGACCCTTTCCGGGTTGGATGCGGCACGTTTTTCAATCTGGGAGACGCTCTAGCGGCAAAAGCCCGCCGCGAGCAATGCCGAATTGCGGATGGCTCCGTCGCAATCGCGATGCGGCAGGCATGGCTTGACCGGTCCGCTTCACGCCCAGATGGCGACCGGAATGCCGAAACGGTCGGTCAGCGGCGGGTCCGGCGAAGGTCTCGCCTCGCCGCCGGCGATGCGGCCGGCGATCAGCATCATCGCCGCGGCGTCGAGGAAATCGTCGCTGGCGGCACCTTTCGGCGGCGCCCGGTCGAGGAAATCCTTCTCGTAGCCATGCCGGCAGAGCAGCGCCTTGCGTTCTTCCATGCCGGCCGGATTGACGGCGCCCTTGATCTTCTTCGGCAGCGCCATCGCCTTGCCGCCGTTCAGGCGGCAGAAGGCGACTTCCGGATGCGATTCGAAGACGCGGCGGCGCAGTTCGGGCCGCGCGATCAGCAAAGCGTCGATCTCGCGGATCTTGGCGAAGATGCCGAAGGCTTGGATGGAGACGCCGCGCGGCGGGTCGGACGTCGTCATCGCCACCGCGCTTGCCCGGCGGTGCGCCGCATACCAGGCCTCGACGGTGGTGAAGTCGCCGATCTCGGCGTAAAGCGCGGCGCGCGAGGGGATGGCAAAGACGCTCGATTGCCGCGCCCCGAGCAGCGGCCGCACCAGCGCTTCCGGCCCGCGTCCGCCTTTTTGCGAAAACTCCGGCAGGCCGATCGGCATGTCGACGGCGACAATGGCGTCGCCGGGAAGGGAGGCAAGCAGCGCGGCAAAGCTTGCAAAGACAGCGACGCAAGGCGCTGCACCGGGGTCGCGCCGCACCGCGATCCAGCCGGCCTTGCAGCCGTCGACGCCGGCAAGCGCGACGTCGGATTTCACGCCCGGCGATCCCGCCCCGGATGCGTGAGGTGGCGCAGCTGCACCATGGACATCGGATGCGACAGGCTTTGCGCGTCGGTCTCGAGCTGCAACTCGTCGCCGCCGCGCTTGGCGGTGCGCGCCAGGATCTCGTAGACGGCTGCGGTGGTCGATTGCAGCGCCTTGGCCGGCAGCTGGCCGGAGAGGATGCGGGCCAGGTAGACGGCCGCCGTCAGGTCGCCCAGCCCGTTCGGCGGCTTTTCGATCATGCGGTGCTCGGCAAGCAAGGCCTGGCTGCCGTCGAGCAGGAAATTGCCGGTGCCGCCGGCCATCAGCGACGGCGCCGAGGTGACCAGCATGGTCGACGGGCCGGCGTGAAGGGCGGCGGCCGTTACCGACTTGATGTCCGGCAGCGGCGCGCCGGCCATCCATTCGAGCTCATAGCGGTTGGGCGTGGCGATATCGGCGATCGGCATCAGCCTGTCGCGCAGCGCCGCGGCCGTCGACTCGGGCACATAAAGCCCGCCAGAATCGCCCATCACCGGGTCGCAGACATAAAGGGCATTCGGGGTCTTGGCCTTGACCGCGGCGACCAGCGAGGCAACAGCTTCGGCCTGGCCGGCCTCGCCGAGATAGCCCGACAGCACGGCCCGGACCTCGCCCAGCCATGGCGCACGTTCGAGATCGGCCATCAGCGCCTTGAACTGGTCGAGCGGCGGCAGGATGCGGGTGGCGCGGCTGTGGCCCGGATGCCAGGGCAGGATGACGGTGGGCACCGCCCACACCGGGAAGCCCAGCGTCTCCAGCGCAAAGACCGCGGCGCGGTTGCCGACCGAGCCGCGCGCGACATGGCTGGAGATGACGATGACCGCGCGCGGCGCGTCGGCTTTTTCTGCATTCATGGAATTTTTGTCCTAGCTGCCACGCGAGGCGACATACACCAGCCAGGCCAACAACCCAATGGCGGCGATGAGGCCGAGTGTCCGGCCGATGCGGGTGCCCCAAATTTCGATCGGATCGGAGCGGTCGGCGTCCGCGGCGCTCACATGGTCGCGCGCGCCCCTGGCCGCCCGCGCGATAAACGATGCGCTGCCCGGCGTCGTCTCGCGCGACACGCGTTCGAGGATGCGGCGCGATTCGGTCTCGTCGTCCCGGCCGTCGGCCATGGCAATTGTCCTTTCCCGCCGAGAGCTTAGCCGGTTCGCGCAGCCATTCACAGAGGCCGCGGTCCAGACATTTTCTTGCGCGCTGATTGTGGTAATGCTTCGCGAGCAATTTCTGTCGAGGGACCCCATCATGTTTGCCCAGCGCCTCTCCCTGCCCTCCACCTTCCGCACCCTGCCTGTCTTTCTGATGATGGCATTCGTGCTGCCGCTGCTCGCCGGCTGCGGCTACAACACCATCCCGACGGCGGAGGAGAACGCCAGGGCGGCATGGAGCGAGGTGCTCAACCAGTACCAGCGCCGCTCAGACCTGATCCCGAACCTGGTCGAGACCGTCAAGGGTTATGCATCGCATGAGAAAGACACGCTCGATGCGGTCGTCCAGGCGCGCGCCAAGGCCACGCAGATCACGGTGACGCCGGAGACGCTGAAGGATCCGGACGCCTTGAAGAAATTCCAGGACGCCCAGGCCGGGCTGACGGGCGCGCTGTCGCGGCTGATCGCGGTGTCGGAAGCCTATCCCGACCTCAAGGCCAACCAGAACTTCCTGGCGCTGCAGGCGCAGCTCGAAGGCACCGAGAACCGCATCGCGGTGGCGCGCCGCGACTACATCCAGGCGGTCAGGGATTACAATCTGACGCTGAAAACCTTCCCGTCGGTGCTGTGGGCGACGTTCTGGTTCCGCGGCAACGAGCCGTTCGCCAACTTCACAGTCGAGGAAGACAAGATGCAGGTGCCGAAGGTGAATTTTGGGACGAGCGCGAAGCAGGGCGGGTGAGCGGCTAGGCTGAATTTCCTTGAGACTGTCAGCGTTGAGTTCCTTCGCGCCCCCCTCTGTCCTGCCGGACATCTCCCCCACAAGGGGGGAGATTGGATGTCGCGTTCGCCTTCGCCATTCTCCAACGTCTGAAAGAGAGAGCCGGCGGTCGAGCTGCCAATCTCCCCCCAAGTGGGGGAGATGTCCGGCAGGACAGAGGGGGGCGCCTCGCGCCTACCTCGCCCTTCTGGCCGTTCTTGCCAGCCTACTTTTCCTGCCCCTCGCCGCCCTCGCCGCCGACCTGCCCGCTCTCACCGGTCGCGTCGTCGACAATGCCGGCATCATCGATGCCTCGACCAAAGCGGCGCTGACGCAGAAGCTCGCCGCCTTCGAGGCAAAAGGCTCCGACCAGATCGTCGTCGCCACCATCCCCAGCCTCGGCGGCGAGGAGATCGAGCCTTACGCCAACCGGCTGTACCGTTTCTGGAAGCTCGGCCAGGCCAAGGAAAACAACGGCGTGCTGCTGCTGGTCGCGCCGAACGACCGCAAGATGCGCATCGAGGTCGGCTATGGGCTGGAAGGCACGCTGACCGACCTGCACAGCAAGCTGATCATCGAAAACGACATGGTGCCGGCCTTCCGCGCCGGCGACTTCTCCGGCGGCATCAGCAAGGCCGTCGACGACATGATCATGGTGCTTAACGGCAATCCGGAAGAGCTGGAGGCGCGCGGCAAGCGCAACCAGCAGGCGCCGTTCAACTCCGATAATCTGTTCTTCGCCGTCTTCATCACCATCTGGGCGCTGATCTTCTTCGGCAGCATCGCGCTGACGGTGCTGCCGCCGATCTTCGGCCAGAAGATCGGTCCCGGCCGCTACCGCTGGCTCGGCATGACGTTCGAGCCGGGCCGCCGGTCTTCCGGCGGGTGGTCTTCCGGCGGTGGCGGCTGGTCGTCGGGCGGCGGCGGCTGGTCTTCCGGAGGGGGCGGCGGCGGATTTTCCGGCGGCGGCGGCTCGTCGGGCGGCGGCGGCTCTTCGGGAAGCTGGTGAGGAACATGGCAACGCGACCGATCAGCCCGCAGGATCACGACCGAATCGCCGAGGCGATCCGCGCCGCCGAGGCGACGACCGACGGTGAGATCTATTGCGTGGTCGCGCATGCCAGCGACGGCTATTTCTTTCCCGCCGCGTTCCTGGCGACGCTCGGCGTGTTCGTCGCCAGCCTCGCCGTCGCCTATGGGCTGGAGGCCTTGTGGCTGACCATCCGCCTGCCGCATTTCGTGCTGGCGCAATTGCTTGCGATGGCGGCGGTGGTGCTCGCTTTACTTTGGCTGCGGCCCGCCCTGCGCATTCATCTGGTGCCAAGGCGGCTGCGCTATCAGGCCGCGCACATCAATGCGATGAAGCAGTTCCTTGCCCGCAACGTGCATCGCACCCAGGCGCGCACCGGCGTCTTGATCTTCGTCTCCATCGCCGAGCGCTATGCCGAGGTGGTCGCCGACGCCGGCATCGACGTCAAGGTCGGCCAGCATGTCTGGGACAGCGTGGTGCGCGACCTCACCCAACATGCCGGCGACGACCGCCTCGCCGACGGCTTCGTCAAGGCGATCGAATCGGTCGGCGCGGTGCTGGCCGGGCATTTTCCGGTCACCGCCGGCGACACCAACGAGCTGGACGACCACCTCGTTGAGATCTGAAAAAGCCAACCGTTAAACCCGCTCTGTGCCAACAAGTGCGGTGTCTTCGCCTGTGCGAAAGCGCGGATGCGACGGCACGGACTCTTTGCAAGCGGCTGACGCGGGTCTATGGTTAACCAATCATGAACACGCTGACGATCGACATCAGGAAAGCCGAGCCACGCGATGCAAGCGCCATCGCCGAGGTGCATCAGGAGGCCTGGCGCGGCGCCTATTCCGGCATCATTCCGCACCGCACGCTGATCTCGATGATCAACCGCCGCGGTCCCGACTGGTGGGCGAACGCGATTCGCCGCGCGGCGACGGTGCTGGTGGTCGAGATCGGCGGCACGATCGCCGGCTATGCCACGATCGGCAAGAACCGCGCCCGCGAGCTCAGGCAGCAGGGCGAAATCTACGAGCTTTACCTGCGGCCGGAATATCAGGGCATCGGGCTCGGCAGCCGGCTGTTCAAGGCGGCCCGCGCGCGGCTTGCCAATCACGGCCTGAAAGGCATGGTGGTGTGGGCGCTGGAGGACAACCAGAACGCGCTCGCCTTCTATGCCGGCGCCGGCGGCCGCGATGTCGCCGAGGGCGTCGAGGTGTTCGAGCAGAAAGCGCTGAAGAAGGTCGCCTTCGTCTGGGAATGACCGCTCGTCACCGGCCTTGATGGTCAATTCAGCCCATTAGCCGCATTGCACCATAACGCATCCCCCGCTATCGATCACAAGATCGAGAGAGGGATTTGAGCCATGCGCATCGAAGCCGTACCCACCGGAAAGAACCCGCCCGAGGACGTCAACGTCATCATCGAGGTGCCGATCGGCGGCGAGCCGATCAAGTACGAGATGGACAAGGAGGCCGGCACGCTGTTCGTCGACCGCTTCCTGCACACCTCGATGCGCTATCCCGGCAATTACGGCTTCGTTCCGCATACGCTGTCGGGCGACGGCGACCCGATCGACGTGCTGGTCTGCAACACGCGCGCGCTGGTGCCGGGCTGCGTCATCAATGTGCGGCCGATCGGTGTGCTGATCATGGAAGACAATGCCGGCCAGGACGAGAAAGTGATCGCGGTGCCGTCGCCCAAGCTGACGCTGCGCTACGAGAACGTCACCGAATACACCCACCTGCCCGACATCACGCGCCAGCAGGTGCAGCACTTCTTCGAGCACTACAAGGACCTCGAGCCCGGCAAATGGGTCAAGATCGAGGGCTGGCACGATTCCAAATATGCCAAGAAAATGATCGTCGAGGCGATCGAGCGCGCGAAGGTCAGCAAGTAGGTCGCGAGCGGCCATCTCCTGCTTCGTCATCCTAGGGCGGAGCAGGAGCGAAGCGACGCGGAGACCCTAGGATCCATTCCGTTACTTCCGAGAGCCACTGCGGTGCAGAATTCTCTTGCAGCACCGCAAAGGCTCGCCGTTCTGGACCGTTGGGTTCTTCCATCTCCGTCACGGCATGGATCCTCGGGTCAAGCCCGAGGATGACGAAGGCGCGTGGTGATCGGAGCCAGGTATACGAATCGTTGGCGAGCAAAACACACGTTCCGCTCAGTTATCCACCCGGCCAAAATCTGGCACCTTGCCGATCACTTTGCGCTTGTCCTTGCCGCAGGCGAAAGTCTTCGCCTTCTCGTTGGCGAGCTTGCGCGCCTGGTCGTTGGCCTGAGCGTTGCCGGTGGCGAGCACCAGGCCGACGGTGCAGCCTTCGTGCTGTTCCGGCTGCGCCACCTTGGCGACGACGAGCACCTCGGTCGGCTTGTTCTCGTCATCGGGATTGCTCACCGAGCGGCGATGAATGACGGCGAAGGGGATGGCCTTGTCGCCATTGGTTTCGATGCGCCATTCGACCCTCGGACCCGCGGTGTTGAGGCCGGAGAAACTCTCCCAGACGGCGGTCATGTCGTCGGAGGGAAAGCCGTAATAGACGGATTCGCGCGCATCGTCGTAGCCGATCAGCACTGGATAGCCCCGATAGCCGGAGCAGGCGAGATTGGCCCAGTCACCTTCGCCTTCTTGCGCCTGCGCGTAGGTTACGCAGTCCTTCTTCCAGTCGAGATCGGTGTAGGCGCTGGAAATATCGCCGGCATGGGCTTCATGGCAGAGCCCGGCGAGGGCAAGCGGGATCAGAACGGCACGCATGACGAGTACATCCCTGTTTGCCCGATTTCGCTATCGCGCTCTCAGCCTCGCAAAAAAATACAGGGCGTACAACGTGGAAAACAAAGCGGATGCGGTGAACGTTTGGTCGTTCATCCAACAGATTGCGAGCAGTGATACAAAGACCGCGAACAGGACTACGGGAACAAAAATACTCAGATATAAAAAGACCAAAGCGACCGTGCATGTTGACGCGGTCAGAATGCTTGCTGTTGGGCTGATGCCATGTGCCTTGGCGATGAAGTACATCCCAACCGACGAGATCAGAAACAGGAAAAGCACTCTGCGCAGCACGGCCTCTTTGACGGTGTACTCATTCAGGTCGAGAACTGTGAAAACGTCTCTCTTTTCCTGCTCGCTGATAAACCCTTGGTATCCCTGCCTCATATAGTGGATCAGGAACATCTTTTGGAGGTCGTCCGAGAGCGTGCGAGCAAAGTTCAAATCGTTACCGTCAATTTGCAATAGTTACAGGCACGACCGTAGTAATGCTTGTTGCTGGAGTGGATTACAAGGTCTATTTCTTCAAGCTGGCTTCTATCAGCAGGTCAGCATTGCGGGCCACCGACGCCGCCGGTCCGCCGGCGCCGAACAGCTGGCCGCTGATATAGGCGCCTTCGATAAGCAGCAGCAGCCCATCGCCGAGCGTGTCGGCGTCGGACGCCCCCATCGCCTTGGCCATCGCGCGCAGGCGGCGCCGGAGTTCCTGCTTGTTGTTCTCGCTGACGATGCGCGCCGGATGCCCGTGCTCGGGATATTCGACCGCGGCATTGGTCATGCCGCAGCCGCGGTAGTCCGGCTTCTGCGTGCGTTTGCCGACACGGGTGAGGAAAGCGATGATCTGCGCGCGCGGATCGCCGGGGTGTGCCTCGACCGCTTCGTCGAAGCGCTCCCAGAATTCGAGGTCGTATTTGCGCAGATAGGAGGCGGCGAGTTCGTCCTTGGACGGGAAGCTGCGATAAAGGCTCGGCTTGGTTACGCCGGCGCGCCTGACGATCTCGTCGACGCCGATCGCCCTGATGCCTTCGCGATAAAAAAGGTCAAACGCCACATCGAGGATCTTGTCGGCGGCCTTGGGCACTGCCGCGGCACGCGGCTCGCTGATCGACGCTTCAATTTTATTGTCGGATGACATGCAACAACTCGCTTGACAATGTTACTGACCGGTACGTATGTATGGCCTCATCCAATTGCAACGTACCGGTCAGTAACATGATAGCTCAGTCCCGCCCGTTTGGCCAGCGCTACGCCTTCGTCGTCGTTGCCGTCATTTTCTTCTGCCTGCTGGTCGCAGCCGGGCTTCGCTCCGCCCCCTCGGTGATGATGGTGCCGCTGGAGGATAGCTTCGGCTGGCATCGTGACGTGACGTCCTGGGCCGCGAGCATCGGCATCCTGCTCTACGGTCTGACAGGGCCGTTCGCGGCAGCGCTGATGGAGCGCATCGGCCTGCGCCGCACGCTGCTCGGCGCGCTGCTGGTGATGTCGGGATCGACCGCGCTCAGCCTGTTGATGACCGAGCCCTGGCATCTGTTCATCACCTGGGGCGTCTTTTCCGGCATCGGCTCCGGCGCGGTGGCGAGCGTGCTCGGCGCCACAATCGTCAACCGTTGGTTCAAGACCAATCGCGGCCTGATGATGGGCCTGATGTCGGCCTCCAGCGCCACCGGCATGCTGGTGTTCCTGCCGGTGATCGCTGCGCTGGCGCAGAGCGGCGGCTGGAAGCCGGTGGCGATCGCCGTCGCCGTCGCCACCGCTGCTTTGGTGCCCTTCGTCTATCTGCTGGTACCCGAGCGGCCGGCCTCGATCGGACAGGTGCGCTACGGCGCCGATGTCGACGACGTGCCGCCTGTGTCGCCTGCCTCGCAGGGCAATTTCCTGGCCCATACGCTGAACACGCTGCGCCGTGCCGCCGGCACAAGGGTGTTCTGGTATCTGTTCGCCACCTTCTTCATCTGCGGCTTCACCACCAACGGCCTGGTCGGCACGCATCTGATCTCGTTTTGCGGCGACATGGGCATCGGCGAGGTGCAGGCAGCCGGCCTGTTGTCGATGATGGGCATTTTCGACCTGATCGGCACGACGCTGTCGGGCTGGCTCACCGACCGCTTCGATCCGCGCAAGCTGCTCGGCGTCTATTACGGCATTCGCGGCCTGTCGTTGATCTATCTGCCCTATTCCGGCTTCTCGGCGACGAGCCTGATCATCTTCGCCGTGCTCTACGGCCTCGACTGGATCGCCACCGTGCCGCCGACTCTGCGGCTTGCCAACGAGGCCTTCGGCGACCGCAGCGGGCCGATCGTCTTCGGCTGGATTGTCGCCGGCCATCAGGTCGGCGCGGCGGCAGCCGCGGCCTTCGGCGGCACCATGCGCGAGTTGCAGGGCAATTACGAGCTGGCGTTCCTGATCGCCGGCATGACGGGCATTGCCGCGGCCTGTATCTCGCTGCTGATCAACACCAGCAGGCCGGCTTTCGATCCGGAGCCGCAGACGGCTTGAGGCGCCGATCTCCCCCCCTCGAGGGGAGATGGCCGCGAAGCGGCCAGAGGGGGTCGGTCCGACCGGGCTCGACCTTTACGGCGGATGAAGGACGAAGGACGAGGTTGGCGCTCCATGCGAGGCGACCCCCTCTGTCGCCTTCGGCGACATCTCCCCCTCGAGGGGGGAGATTCCCAGGCTGTCCACTGTTATCAAAACTTCATGGTTCCGAAATGTACCTGAAACATTGACGCCAGACTTTGGCGGCGACGTTCAAAGCCATTCAGGAGAAAGCCATGAACAAGCTCTCATTGACCCGCCGCGCCTTTGTCACTTCCGCAAGTGCTGCCGGTCTCCTCGGCGCCTCCGGTCTGGCGTTGCCCTATTACTCTCGCGCCAGCCAGCGGCCGGTCTTTACCCACGGCGTCCAGTCCGGCGACGTGGATGCCACCTCCGGCATGGTGTGGACGCGCACGGACCGTCCGGCGCGGGTGATGTATGAAGTGTCGACGACGGAGAGCTTCGCCGACGCGACCAGGCTTGCGCCGCTCGATACCTCGCCGGCCAGCGACTATACCGTCAAGCGCCTGCTCACCGACCTCGCTTCCGATCAGGACATCTTCTACCGCATGACGGCGGCTGATCTGTCCGACATCAACGCCGTCTCCGAGCCGATCGTCGGCCGCTTCCGCACCGCGCCGTCATCCAAGCGCGACGTGCGCTTCGCCTGGTCGGGCGACACTGCCGGCCAGGGCTGGGGCATCGACGAGACCGGCATGAAGACCTATTCGACGATCGCCAAGCATACGCCCGATTTCTTCCTGCATTCGGGCGACACCATATATGCCGACGGCGCGATGAAGGACGAGGTCGACCTGCCCGGCGGCGGCAAGTGGAAGAACGTCGTTCTCATCGACGGCAAGCGCAAGGTGGCCGAGACGCTGGACGAATACCGCGACCAGTGGAAGTACAACATGATGGACAAGAACGTGCTGGAGCTCAGCGCCATCTGCCCGACCTTCTACCAGTGGGACGATCACGAGGTGCTGAACAACTGGTCGGATTCGAAGAATCTCACCGCCGACGATCGCTACAAGGAAAAATCCATCCATGTGCTGGCGGCCCGCGCGGCGCGCGCCTTCCACGAGATGACGACCATCCGCTACGAGCCGTCGGAGCCGGGCCGCGTCTACCGCAAGATCTCGCATGGGCCGCTGCTCGACGTGTTCTTCCTCGACATGCGTTCCTACCGTGGCCCGAACGGCCCCGACCTGGAAGAGACCCTGACGCCGAAGTCGCGTATGATCGGCGAGGAGCAGAGCAAGTGGCTGAAGCGGGAACTGGCAAACTCCAAGGCGACCTGGAAGATTATCGCCGCCGACATGCCGCTTAGCCTGGTCGTCTGGGACGATGCGGCAAAGAAGGTTGGCTTCGAAGCCGTCAGCAATCATGACAATGGCGCTCCGAAGGGCCGCGAGTTGGAATTCGCCGACGTGCTGCGCTTCATCAAGAATGCCGGCGTCACCAACACGGTCTGGCTCACCGCCGATGTGCACTACACGGCGGCGCATTACTACAATCCCGACAAGGCGCAGTTCCAGGACTTCAACCCGTTCTGGGAGTTCGTCTCCGGCCCGATTCATGCCGGCACGTTCGGCCCGAACGAGCTCGACATGACCTTCGGCCCGGAGCTGAAGTTCATCAAGGCGCCGACCGCCGAACAGGGCCAAAACCTGCCGCCGTCAGCCGGGCTGCAGTTCTTCGGCCTGGTCGACATTTCCGGCACCACGGAACAGCTGACCGTGCGGCTGATGGATCGCGACGACAACGAACTTTACAAGGTAACGCTCGACCCGGTGCGGTCGGCTTAAATTATGATTGCTGGCGGGACAGCACCCCCTCTGGCCGACAGGCCGGAGGGGCGTGTGCCGGAACTCTACCTTTGTGGCATTGCTGCCGCGACGGTCAATCCGGATAGCAGGCCCTTGGAACGTTCGGCCAGACGGCCGTCTCGCAGCCGGCATCCTTCTGCCGCTGCTTGAAGGCGGCGCTGACCGGGCCGGTGACGACCGGGTCGACGCCGTCAGGGGCGTCGGCGAACAGCTGTTCGGCCGTTTGGGCGTTATCGGCGCGTGCAGGGTTGGCCTCCCGCAGCACGGCAGCCGACTGCGCGGCACCGGCCGCCAGGACGACGGCAAGCGCTGCCCACGCCAAAACCGGACGCAATCTGATGGTATGATCGGTCATGAACATCGAACTGCCCGGCCCTCGAAAAGGTTCCGCCTTGGTTAACAGAATCATTTCACACCAAGACATTTAAGAATCAGTGACTATGTATTTGGGGCGCGGCCTCCTCTTTCGCAATTGCGAAAAACCTTGTATGAGCCGCGCAACCGAAAAAGGCGGCGCCTTTGGGCCTGCCGCCTGCAACGCTCCCGAGACCAGACAATGAACATCCGCAATATCGCGATCATCGCGCACGTCGACCATGGAAAGACCACGCTGGTCGACCAGCTCCTGAAACAGTCCGGATCCTTCCGCGACAACCAGCGCGTCGCCGAGCGCGCCATGGATTCCAACGACCTCGAAAAGGAGCGCGGCATCACCATCCTGGCCAAGGCGACCTCGGTCGACTGGCATGGCACCCGCATCAACATCGTAGACACGCCAGGCCATGCCGATTTCGGCGGCGAGGTGGAGCGCATTCTGTCGATGGTGGATTCGGCCATCGTGCTGGTCGACGCCGCCGAGGGCCCGATGCCGCAGACCAAGTTCGTCGTCGGCAAGGCGCTCAAGGTCGGGCTGAAGCCGATCGTCGTCATCAACAAGATCGACCGTCCGGACGCCCGCCATGTCGAGGTGGTCAACGAGGTGTTCGACCTGTTCGCCGCGCTTGACGCCACCGACGAGCAGCTCGACTTCCCGATCCTCTACGGTTCGGGCCGCGACGGCTGGGTGTCGGAAAAGCCGGAAGGCCCGAAGGACCAGGGCCTGGCGCCGCTGTTCGACCTTGTGGTCAAGCACGTGCCGGCGCCGACCGTGCATCCCGGTCCTTTCCGCATGATCGGCACCATCCTCGAAGCCAATCCGTTCCTCGGCCGCATCATCACCGGGCGCATCGAGTCCGGTTCGCTGAAGCCCAACCAGGCGGTCAAGGTGCTGCACCATGACGGCACCCAGATCGAGACCGGCCGTATCTCGAAGATCCTCGCCTTCCGTGGCCTCGAGCGCCAGCCGATCGAGGAAGCACAGGCGGGCGACATCGTCGCCATCGCCGGCCTCTCCAAGGGCACCGTCGCCGACACCTTCTGCGATCCGGCGGTGACCGAGCCGCTGCATGCGCAGCCGATCGATCCGCCGACCGTGACCATGTCGTTCCTGGTCAACGACAGTCCGCTGGCCGGCACCGAAGGCGACAAGGTGACCAGCCGCGTCATTCGCGACCGCCTGCTGCGCGAGGCCGAAGGCAATGTCGCGCTGAAGATCGAGGAATCGCCTGAGAAGGACTCTTTCTTCGTTTCAGGCCGCGGCGAATTGCAGCTTGCGGTGCTGATCGAGACGATGCGCCGCGAAGGCTTCGAACTTGCCGTGTCGCGGCCGCGCGTGGTGATGCAGAAGGGCGAGAATGGCGAGTTGCTGGAGCCGGTCGAGGAAGTCGTCATCGACGTCGACGAGGAGCATGCCGGCATCGTCGTGCAGAAGATGTCGGAGCGCAAGGCCGAGATGGTCGAACTGCGCCCGTCCGGCGGCAACCGCCAGCGCCTGGTCTTCCACGCGCCGACGCGCGGCCTGATCGGCTATCAGTCGGAACTCTTGACCGACACGCGCGGCACTGCCGTGATGAACCGGCTGTTTCATGCCTACGAGCCCTACAAGGGCGAGCTGCCCGGCCGCACCAACGGGGTGCTGATCTCCAACGAGCAGGGTGAATCGGTCGCTTATGCCATGTGGAACCTGGAGGACCGCGGCCCGATGGTCATCGATCCGGGCGTCAAGGTCTATCAGGGCATGATCATCGGCATCCATTCGCGCGACAACGATCTTGAAGTGAACGTGCTCAAAGGCAAGAAGCTCACCAACATCCGCGCCGCCGGCAAGGACGAGGCGGTGAAGCTCACCCCGCCCATCCGCATGACGCTTGAGCGCGCGCTGGCCTGGATCCAGGACGACGAGCTGGTCGAGGTGACGCCGAAGACCATCCGGCTGCGCAAGCTCTATCTCGACCCCAACGAGCGCAAGCGTTTCGAGAAGTCTGCCAAGGCGGTCGGCGCGGCGTAAACAGCATGTCTCCCGAAAGTGTGCGGCGGTTTCGGGACAAAGACATGCTTTGGTGTTTCGTCACCGATGCAGTCTGAAAGGGGGCACCACGTGCTCCCCTTTTTTGCTCATGGACGCATTACATCATCTCGATGATGGGCGCGACTTCGATGCTGAAGGCCGGGTCCATCAGGATGGGACAATCCTTGGCCTTGCCGACGGCGTCGTCGATGTCTTTTGCTTCGACGACCGTGTAGCCGGCAGTCGGGTTGCTGCCGCCATTGTTTTCGATCCTGCCGCCGGGCAGCACGGTCTTCGACATGCCGACCGGATTGCCGGCGTCGACCACGGCCGCGCCAAGCTTGCCGTACCAGTCGTTCCAAGCATCCGTTGCCGCTTTCCGTTCGGCCTCTTCGGTCGGCATCTTGCCCGAGCCGTGAAAGACATAGAGAAACTTCGCCATGTTCTCCTCCCTCGATCGGCGGCATCGAACCGGTATGCGGCCCTGCCGCCTGGTGATATGCGGCTTTGCTGCAATCGTTGATGTGCGGCCGTGCCGCAATCGTTGATCATCGGCCCAAAATGGAAAACAGGCAATCGAGAATGCGAAGGAGCTTACGCCTAGCTTCCTCAAAGGCTTATGGTAGTTTCACTCCCGGGTGTGGTGATTGCCGGGGTTGCTGGAGAAGATGGAGATCGTCTTTCCTATAGAATTCATTGTTCATGGAACGCCGGTTTCTCATCAAGCCAAACGTTCGGAATCACGAGAGCAGTGGAAAGATCAGGTCCGAGATTCGAGCCGTGTAGCGCTTCCCGATCCACATTTTGCGAGTGACCAGCGGATTGCGGTGACACTGTTTTACTTTCCACCAGAGCCGATGCAGGGCGACATAGATAACATCGTCAAGCTTATTCTCGACGCTTGTTGCGCCCACATCTACCTTGATGATTCTCAGGTGGAACGCGTGCTCGTTCAGAAGTTTGAGCCAGACCACCTGTTTAGCTTTGGCAACCCATCTGCTACATTCGTTCAGGCCTTTGAAGGCGCCAAGCCTGCCTTATATGTTCGAATTTCGAATGATCCGCACGAGGAATTGCAATGAAGACGGACGTTCTCGAGCAGACCATCCTGGAGGGGTTGCTCCCTGAGTTGGAGGCCGATGGCTACCAGGTCATTAGGGAGCCCCGGCGCTCGATAGTGCCGCCCTTTCTCGGCTCTTATCTTCCGGATTTGATCGCCTTGCGAGAGGACGGCAACCTAGCTATTGAAGTCGCTTCAAAAAGCGACCCGGATAGTCGAAGGCTGGACGATATCGCCAAGCTATTTGAAGGTCAAAAGGGTTGGAAATTTAAGGTTTATTGGGCGTCCAATTCAGGAATTGAGGTGCCGCTCCGTGCACAATCGATCAGCGAGATCAAGGACACTCTCTCTCAGGTTGAAGCGCTTATCGCCGATGGTCACGCTTCTGCAGGTTTCTTGTTGTCGTGGGCTGTCTTTGAAGCGATCGCTCGTAGAGTTCTCGCGGATCGATTTGTTCGACCACAAACTCCTGGTCGTATTATTGAAGTTATGGCCAACGAGGGAATACTTACCCCCAGTGAAGCGCATCGCCTGCGATCATTGGCGACTTCTCGGAATCGATTTGTTCACGGCGAACTTGATGTCGGCGTTACTGCCGGCGACACGAGGGAATTCCTGAAGATTCTTCAGAATCTGATCACAACAGAGAACCATCCCGCTTGACGATGTATCACCTCGCCATGGCATGATATTCGTCGTTCGGCCGCATATCGATCGCCGCCGCCACCCGGTTCGACATGTTGAAGAAGGCGGCGGTCGAGGCGATGTCCCAGATGTCGCGGTCACTGAAGCCGGCCTGGCGCAGCGCCGCGCGGTCGGCCTCGACAATCTTAGCCGGCTCTTCGGTCAGCCTGACCGCGAATTCCAGCATTGCGCGCTGGCGCTCCGACAGGTCGGCGGCGCGGAAATTCATCACCATCATCTCGCCCAGCGCCGGATCGCCGGACAGCTGACGCACCGCCGCGCCATGCGCGGTCAGGCAATAGTAGCACTGGTTGATCGATGAGACGACGACGGCGATCATCTCGCGCTCCAGCTTAGACAGGCCGGAATCGCCGAGCATAAGATCATTGTAGGTGTCGGTGAAAGCACGCAGCTTCTTCTCGTCGAAGGCATAGGCTTTGAGCACATTGGGAACGAGCCCCAGCTTTTCCTCGCATTTGGCGAAATAGGCTTTCGTCGCATCGCTAAGCTCGGCCGGGGCGAGGTCAAGCGCGGTTATCTTGCCGGTCATCGGACATTTCTCCTCGTTGGACGTCGGCTTGCCGCAGAATTGGCGATAAATCTTGGCAAGCCGTCAAACCTTTGTCGCCAAACGGCGGTCATCTGGCTACCATAGTCGCAAAAGCATGCCACGGGAGGGAATAAGCGTCATGGCAAGCGTGAAAACCGCGAGCAAGCCGAAAAAGAAGGCGGCCGCAGGCGCCAGATCGGCGGAAAGTCCGGCGAGCTTTGCCGATTATTTGCTTGCCCGGGCGCCGGCCGAAGACATCGCCGCCTATGACATCGCAGACCTCAAGCGCGCCGCGGAATTGGCCAACCGGGCGGTCAATGGCCACCGCAAAGGCGACTGCGTGATTGCCGTCGACGCCGATTCCGGCGTCGCCCGCGAGGGCCGTCCGGTCACCGTCATCACGGTGGTCAACGACAACATGCCGTTCCTGTTCGATTCCATCCTCGGCGAAATCACCGAGACGGCGGGGGAGCCGACGCTCGTCACCCATCCGATCATCACCGTGCGCCACGGCAAGGCCGGCGTGGAGGAGATTCTCGGCGACGGCAGCTTCGGCAAGGATGACGGCAGCCATGACCGGCTGAGCGTCGTTCATGTCCACATTCCGCGCCTGAGCGCCGAGCAGGCGAACGGGCTGGCGGAACGGCTGGGCAAGGTGATGAACCAGGTTCGCGCCGCCGTCAGCGACTGGAAGCCGATGCTTGCGCGCCTCGACCAGGCTATCTCGGAGTTCCGCTATTCGGCGGTGCCGCTCGACAAGAAGAGCGTCGCCGAGGCCATCGCCTTCCTCGAATGGCTGCGCGACGACAATTTCACCTTCCTCGGCATGCGCGAGTTCAAATATGTCGGCGGCGAGGAGAGCGGCACGCTGGAGCGTGCCGACAAGCCCGGCCTCGGCATCCTCTCCGACCCGGACGTGCTGGTGCTGCGGCGCGGCACCGAGGCGGTGACGACGACGCCGGAGATCCGCGCCTTCCTGCATGGGCCGGAGCCGCTGATCGTCACCAAGGCCAACGCCAAGTCTTCCGTGCACCGCCGCATCTATCTCGACTATATCGGCGTCAAGACCTACACCGCCAAAGGCGCGCTTGCCGGCGAACTGCGCATCGTCGGCATGTTCACCTCGACCGCCTACACGCGCTCGGTGATGAAGATCCCCTATCTGCGCTCGAAGGCCGAGACGGTCATCGCCAAGTCCGGTTTCGACCGCCACGACCATTCCGGCAAGGCGCTGATCAACGTGCTTGAAAGCTATCCGCGTGATGAGCTTTTCCAGGTTCCCGTGCCGATCCTGAGGAAGCACGCCGGCGCCATCCTCGGCCTGATCGAACGGCCGCGCGTCAGGGCGCTGGTACGCGTCGACCAGTTCGACCGCTTCGTCTCCATCCTCGTCTTCGTGCCGCGCGACCGCTACGACAGCGTCGTGCGCGAGAAGATCGGCACCTATCTGAAGACCGTGTTCGAAGGCCGGCTTTCAGCCTATTACCCGGCCTTCCCCGAGGGCGGGCTGGCGCGGGTTCACTTCATCATCGGCCGTTCGGGCGGCAAGACGCCGAAGGTCGAGCAGGCGGCGATCGAGGCGGCGATCCGCGACATCGTGCGCACCTGGGACGATGCGCTGTCCGAGGCGGCGGAAGCCGACGGCAGCGACCAGCCGCTAAAAGCAATCGCCGCCCGCTTCCCGGAAAGTTATCGCGACTCCTTCAGCGCGGCCGTGGCGCTCGCCGATGCCGGACGCATCGCCAGGATCAACGCCGACAATCCGATCGCCATCGACTATTATCGCCATGCCAACCAGAAGCCGCATCAGGCGGCGCTCAAGATCTATCATTTCGGCAGCCCGGTGGCGCTGTCGCGGCGCGTGCCGGTGCTGGAAAACATCGGCTTCCGCGTCATCAGCGAGCGTACGTTCGAGGTCGGCGACGAGGGCCCCGGCAAGGTCTTCATCCACGACATGGAGCTGGAGAACAGCTACGGCAAGCCGATCGATCTCACCGACGGCGGCAAGCTGTTCGAGGATGTCTTCCTGTCGGTCTGGCGCGGCGATGTCGACAATGACGGCTATAACGGCCTCGCCCAGACCGCCGCGCTATGGTCGGGCGAGATCACCATCCTGCGCGCCTATGGCCGCTATCTGCAGCAGGCCGGCATTCCGCAGAGCCAGGATTTCATCGCCGCCGCGCTCAACCGCTATCCGGAGATCGCGCGCGGCCTGCACGCGCTGTTCGTCGCCCGCCTCGGGCCGACGGCCGAAACAGAGGGCGTGGTCGCCGCCAAGCATCTCAAGGCCAAGATCAAGGATGCGCTGGAGGAGGTGCCGAACATCGATGACGACACCATCATCCGCCGCTATCTCAATTTGATCGAAGCCTCGCTGCGCACCAATCATTTCGTAGCCGATACGAAAGCGAAGGGCCAGTCGCTGGCGATCAAGCTCGACTCGCAGGCGGTCGAGGGCCTGCCGGCGCCGCGGCCCTGGCGCGAGATCTTCGTCTACGGCTCCGAGGTCGAGGGCGTGCATCTGCGTTTCGGCCCGGTGGCGCGCGGCGGCCTGCGCTGGTCAGACCGCGCCCAGGATTATCGCACCGAGGTGCTCGGCCTAGTCAAGGCGCAGCAGGTCAAGAACGCCGTCATCGTGCCGGTCGGCGCCAAGGGCGGCTTCTATCCGAAAAAACTGCCGATGAGCGCCGGCCGCGACGCCATTTTCGAGGCCGGCACCTCGGCCTACAAGAACTTCGTCTCCAGCCTATTGTCGATCACCGACAATATCGGCATCGACGGCGTCATCCCGCCGGCCGGCGTGGTGCGGCGCGACCAGGACGATCCCTATTTCGTCGTTGCCGCCGACAAGGGTACGGCGACCTTCTCCGACACTGCCAATGCGATTTCCGAGAAGCATGGCTTCTGGCTGGACGACGCCTTCGCCAGCGGCGGCTCGGCCGGCTACGACCACAAGAAGATGGGCATCACCGCCAAGGGCGCCTGGGAGGCGGTCAAGCGGCATTTCCGCGAGATGAACCGCGACATCCAGACCTCGCCGTTCACCGTCGCCGGCGTCGGCGACATGTCGGGCGACGTGTTCGGCAACGGCATGCTGCTGTCGCCGCAGACCAGGCTGATCGCCGCTTTCGATCATCGCGACATCTTCATCGATCCGGATCCCGACATGGCGGCTTCGATGGCGGAGCGGCAGCGCATGTTCGCGCTGCCGCGCTCGTCCTGGCAGGACTACGACAAGTCGAAATTGTCGGAAGGCGGCGTCATCGTCTCGCGCAGCCAGAAGTCGATCACGCTGCCGGCGGCCGCTGCGGCCGCGATCGGGCTGGCCAAGACCACGGCGACGCCGGTCGAGATCATGAACGCCATTCTCAAGGCGCCGGTCGATCTGCTCTGGTTCGGCGGCATCGGCACCTATGTCAGGGCCTCTGGCGAAACCAACCAAGATGTCGGCGACCGCGCCAACGATGCCGTCCGCGTCACCGCGCTCGACGTGCGAGCCAAGGTCATCGGCGAGGGCGCCAATCTCGGCGTCACGCAGCGGGCGCGCATCGAGTTCGGCATGCATGGCGGCCGCTGCAATTCCGACGCCATCGACAATTCGGGCGGTGTCAACTGCTCCGACGTCGAGGTCAACATCAAGATCGCGCTGGCCTCGGCGATGCGCAAGGGATCGCTGACGAGGCCGGCGCGCAACAAGCTGCTGGCCGAAATGACCGACGAGGTCAGCGCGCTGGTGCTGTCCAACAATTATCAGCAGACGCTGGCGCTCTCGATGGCGCGCAAGCGCGGGCTGGCCGACATCGCGCACCAGGCCCGCTTCATGACGGCGCTGGAAGCGCGCGGCCTGCTCGACCGCGCGGTCGAGACGCTGCCCTCGCCGGCGGCGCTTGCGGAGCGCGAGGCGCGCGGCGAACCGCTGACCAGGGCCGAGCTCGGCGTCTTGCTTGCCTATGCCAAGATCGTGCTGTTCTCCGACATCGTCGCCAGCGACGTGCCGGACGATCCGCATTTCGACCGCGACCTGATGGGCTATTTCCCCGAGCGCATGGCGAAGAAATTCGCCGGCGAGATCCATGGCCACCGGCTGCGGCGCGAGGTCATCGCCCGCGTGCTTGCCAACGACCTCGTCAACCGCGGCGGACCGTCCTTCGTCAACCGGCTGCAGGAATCGACCGGGCGCACCGCGGCCGACGTGGTGCGCACCTTTGCCGTGGTGCGCGACGGCTTCGCGCTACCGGCGCTCTATCATGAGATCGACGCGCTCGACAACCGGATCGACGGCCAGATCCAGCTCGACCTCTACCAGGCTGTTAGCCGGCTTATCTTCATGACCAGCGGCTGGTACTTGAAGAACGATACCGGCGCCGCGCCGCTCGGCCAGCGCATCGCAGCGCTGCAGGAGGCGCGCAAGGCGCTGGAGCCGAAGCTCACTTCACTGCTGCCGGCCTTCTCGCGCGAGCGGATCGAGGAGCGGCGGCACGGCCTGTTCAAGGGCGGCGCGCCGGAAAGGCTTGCAGAGCAGCTGGCGCTGACCGAGGTGGCGGAACTGATCCCCGACATCGCGCTTGCCGCGCGCACTGCAAATGCCGACATCGTCGCCGCCGCCAAGGCGTTCTTCGCGGTCAGCGACGCCTTCCGCATCCCGCGCGTCGAGGAGGCGGCGCGCTCGATCATGCCCGGCGACTATTACGACCAGCTCGCATTGTCGCGCGCGACCGACACGATCGGCGTGGCGCGGCGCGGCATCGCGGTGGCGGCGCTCACCGGACATGCCGGGGCGGAGGATCCGGTCGCGGCCTGGCTCGAGGCCGGCGGCGAACGGGTCGGGCGGATCCGCGACCGGCTGCAGGCGCTGACCGAAGGCGGCGACATCACGGTATCGCGGCTGTCTGTGGCATCGGGCCTGATGAGCGACCTGACGGGGATGTAGGCTGATTGGCATGGCTGGCGGCAACGTCGGTGCCTCTCCCGCAACCTTGATGATTGGCGAAACCGTCGATGACGGCGGCTTTCTCGCCGTCCATCATACGGGGAGAAATGCCCGGTCCACCCTCCGCAGCTGCAGCGCAGGTGCTGCGGAGGACGGGCAGGCGGATGAGGGGCGGCGCAAACGGTGGTAGTGCATCAGTTATCCCTAGTTTAGTCGAGCGGGATGGTGCGGCTCATGATGGCTGGGTAGCGCCATCTGGACACTAAGCCCTAGGAGTCGCATCCTCTTCATGGGAGAAGGGGAAGGCTTGCGATGAGCAGCGAAGTCAGGGCTATCCCAGTCTACACTGCCAAGGATTATCCTCGTGTCCGCCAGCTTCCCGGCGCCGATGACATGCCGGCGACTTGGGAAGAGTGGCATACGGATTTTGAAGCTTCCAAGGCGGAGAGACTCCACCGACGCGACTTCACCCACGCCAAAGTCCTCGTCAGGCCCGGCAAATTCAAAGCGTGGCTGGACGAAAACTCACTCTCGGCCTCGGAGCATGCGAGACAGCTCTACGCTCAGGAGCGCCTGGACTTAAAACGGGCAAGGGAGGAAGGGCGCCGCGAGTTGGAGCAAATGCTAATCGTCTCGCAACGGCAACTGCTATCCTATTATCGGCCGCCACGCGTGGCGCGCCACGGCCCCGACACCAAAGTCTCATTCAGCTGGATTCACGCGGTTATAGCGGGTTTGTACCTCGCGTGGCTGGCTCATCATTGGCTTGGTTGAACATAGTCCCGCGTGCGATCTCGCAAAGCGCCGGCTAGTTTGCAGATTTCAAACTGATGCACTACCCAGGCGCTTGTTCATTTGCATGAGCATCTGAAACATGCAGACATGGCGCCCGATGTGGGAACTGGGAAATCATCATGGCGGTAGAGACAGTGCAGCGGGCATCGGGTCGCGGCATCTGGGGGTGGATGTTCTTCGACTGGGCGGCGCAGCCGTTCTTCACCGTCGTCACCACCTTCATCTTCGGGCCGTATTTCGTCTCGCGCATGGCCAGCGATCCGACGACTGGCCAGGCCGCCTGGGGCTACGGCATCGCCGCCGCGGGCCTCGTCATCGCCGTGCTTTCGCCGGTGCTCGGCTCGATCGCCGACCAGACCGGGCCGCGCAAGCCGTGGATCGCCTTCTTCGCGGCGGTCAAGATCACCAGCCTTGCGCTGTTGTGGTTCGCCGCCCCCGGCTCGAACCTCTTCCTGGTCGTTCTGCTGTTCTCGCTCGCTTCCGTCGCGGCCGAATTCTCGACGGTGTTCAACGATTCGATGATGCCGCGCCTGGTGCCGAAGGAGGAGATCGGCAGGATTTCCAACGTCGCCTGGGGGCTCGGCTATCTCGGCGGCATGATCGCGCTGATCTTCGTGGTGCTGTTTCTGGCCGGCAATCTGGAAACCGGCAAGACGCTCATCGGCCTTGATCCGCTGTTCGGGCTCGACCCGAAGCTGGGAGAGGACGCGCGCTTCACCGGGCCGATGTCGGCCGGCTGGTATTTCCTGTTTATCCTGCCGATGTTCTTCTTCACACCGGACGCTGCCAAAGGCATTCCGATCGGGCCTGCGGTGCGCGAAGGCCTGTCGGAGCTGAAATCGACGCTGTTCGAGGTGCGCAAGCGCGCCGGCATCTTCCGGTTCCTCGTCGCCCGCATGATCTACCAGGACGGCGTCAACGCGGTGCTGGCGTTGGGCGGAACATTCGCGGCGGGCATGTTCCACTGGTCGATCACCGAGATCGGCCTGTTCGGCATCATCCTCAACGTCGTCGCCATCTTCGGCTGCTGGATCGCGGCGCGTCTCGACACGGCGCTTGGCTCAAAGGGCGTGGTGATGATTTCGCTGGTCCTGCTGTCGGTTGCCACGATCGGCATCGTGTCGACCGGCCCGGGTTTCACGCTGCTGGGCCTGATCCCGCTTTCCACCGCCGACTCAGGCGGCCTGTTCGGCACAGCCGCCGAGAAGGCCTACATCCTTTACGGACTGCTCGTCGGCCTTGCCTTCGGACCGGTGCAGGCCTCGTCGCGTTCCTACATGGCGCGCAGTGTCACCGCGGCCGAGTCGGGACGCTATTTCGGCATCTATGCGCTGGCCGGACGGGCGACGAGCTTCCTGGCGCCGTTCCTGGTCTCGACGATCACCCTTGCCAGCGGCTCGGCGCGGCTCGGCATGGCGGTGATCGCACTGTTTCTCGCCCTCGGCATGGCGATCCTGATCGGGACGCCGTATCCGGCCGACAAGCCGGTGGAGTAGCCTTTTCCTTCTCCCCCTGTGGGAGAAGGTGGCCTCGCGAAGCGAGGTCGGATGAGGGGTGTTGGAAGGATCGCTGCGCCGAAAAACTAAGCGCGAGATCGTTTTAGCCTTTCAGACGTCTCACTCCGTCACGCACGCCTCATCCGTCTCGGCGCTGCGCGCCGATCCACCTTCTCCTACAGCGGGAGAGGGGAGAGAGCGCTCAATGCCTAAAGTGCCTGACCCCGGTAAACACCATGGCGATGCCGTGCTGGTCGGCGGCGGCGATGACGTCGTCGTCGCGCATCGAGCCGCCCGGCTGGATGACGGCCGTGGCGCCGGCTTCGATCGCCGACAGCAGGCCGTCGGCGAAGGGGAAGAAGGCGTCGGAGGCGACCACCGAGCCTTTTGTCAGCGGCTCGCTCAGGCCGGCTGCCTCGGCGGCGTCGAGCGCCTTGCGGGCAGCGATGCGCGCCGAATCGACGCGGCTCATCTGGCCGGCGCCGATGCCGACGGTGGCGCCGTCCCTGGCGTAGACGATTGCGTTCGACTTGACGTGCTTGGCGACGCGGAAGGCGAATTTGAGGTCGGCCATCTCGGCCGCCGTCGGCGTCCGCATGGTCACCACTTTCAGATCGAGATCGTCGACCACAGCGTTGTCGCGGTCTTGCACCAGCAGGCCGCCGGCAACCGATTTCGCCACCGTGCCGGCGGCGCGCGGATCCGGCAGGCCGCCGGTGACCAGCAGGCGCAAATTCTTCTTCGCCGCAACGATCGCGGCGGCCTCGTCTGTAGCATCTGGCGCGATGATCACCTCGGTGAAGGTTTTCACGATCTCCTCCGCCGCTTCCGCGTCGAGGATGCGGTTCATGGCGACAATGCCGCCAAAGGCCGAGACCGGATCGCAGGCCAGCGCCTTGGCATAGGCCGCTTTCAGCGTCGCGCCCTCGGCCACGCCGCATGGGTTGGCGTGCTTGATGATGGCGATGGCGGCCGAACGGGCGGGATCGAACTCGCCGACCAGCTCGAAGGCGGCGTCGGTGTCGTTGATGTTGTTGTAGGAAAGCTGCTTGCCCTGCAACTGCCTCGCCGTCGCCACACCCGGCCGCCTGTCGCCCGACAGATAGAAGCCGGCGCCCTGATGCGGGTTCTCGCCGTAGCGCATCACCTGGTCGAGACGGCCGCCGAAGGCGCGCCACGTCGGATGCTCGATCTCCAGCGCGTCGGCGAACCAGCCGGAGATCGCCGCGTCATAGGTGGCGGTGCGGGCAAAGGCCTTGGCCGCCAGCTTCTTGCGGAAATCCAGCGACAGGGAGCCAAAATTCATCTCCAGCGCGTTGAGCACCGGGGCGTAGTCGTCGGGATCGGTGACAATGGCGACATAGGCATGGTTCTTGGCCGAGGCGCGAATCATCGCCGGACCGCCAATATCGATATTCTCGACGATCGCTGCATAGCCGGCGCCGGAACGGCGAACCTTCTCGAAGGGGTAGAGATTGCAGACGACGAGGTCGATGGGCTCGATGCCGTGGTCGCGCATCGCCTGCGCGTGTTCGGGGTCGTCGCGCACGCCAAGCAGCGCGCCATGCACCGACGGGTGCAAGGTCTTGACGCGGCCGTCCATGATCTCGGGAAAGCCGGTGATGTCGGAGACGTCGCGGACCGCCATGCCGGCCTCGGCGATCGCCTTTGCCGTGCCGCCGGTCGAGACCAGCTCGACGCCGGCCGCGGCAAGCGCCCTGGCGAAGTCGACGAGACCGGTCTTGTCGAAGACGGAAAGCAGCGCGCGGCGGACCGGGACGAGGTCTGGCGCCGGAATGTTTTTTGTGGGCACGGCCATGCGGAGGCCTTTCACAGCTGTTGGGGGCGTTGGCCGGCCGTAGCACATGAGCCCCGGAAATCAAGCGCCGCGTCCTCCGCAGTTGCGCGCCGGCTTCCCGAAAAAGTGAAGTTTGCCCAAGGGCGCTCCGTCGTTTACGGGAACTAGAGCGTTTCACCGTTTCACGGAAACGGCGAACCGCTCTATCCATTGTTTTTTACGCAATTCCGGACGGAAAACCGTTCCACACTTTTCCTGGAATTGCTCTAGGCTCGCTCATCATCGGAGGAAACAATCATGGCATTCGTGCGTGTAGGCCAATTCAAGGCGTTGGCGGAAACGGTTGAAGAACTGCGCACCATCTATGAGGCCGAAGCGATCCCTGCCATCCGTGCCGCCCGAGGCAACATCAGCGCCTTGTTGCTGCAGCAACACCAGGCGCGGGATGCCTTCATGGCTATCACCGTCTGGGACACCGCCGAGGACGCCGAACGCTACGAGCGAAGCGGCCAGGCCGCGGCAATGGTCGACAAGATCCGTTTTGCCTTCGCTGAACCGCCGTCGCTCGCCACCTATGACGCCTTCGGGATTCCTGGCTGAGAAGCGGCAGCTCAGTTCTTTTCGGGATAGCCGGCGATGTTGGTGCATGTCAGCTGCCAGTGGACCTCGGCAATCTCCGAGGCCTTGAAGGCAAGCACGATCTGACGGCTGCGGCGCGGTCCGCCGAGGCCGGCGAAATAGATCGATTCCTCGACCTCCGGCACCATTTCGGCGCAGGTGAACACCCAGGTATCGCCCTGGGCGGCGGCCAGCGTCAGGCGGCCATGCTCGTCCTGCAGCAGGCTGATGTCGGGATGGAGGTGGAAACGCACCGTGACGAAGTCGCGGCCATTGTTGCGGATCGCCGCACCTCCCGGGCGCAGAAAGCGGTCGCGGCCGACGAGCACATTGCCGTTGGTCGTCAGTCTCAGGTCGCGTTCGTGCAGGAAGCCGAAGCGCGCGAGATAGCCGTCATGGCGGGCAACAAAACCCTGCATGCCGTTCTGGTCGATGCGCTTGCAAGGCACGTGCTGCGGCCCGCCGATCAGCGGCGAGCCGAGCAGGTCGCTGACCCGCAGCGAATGGCTGAAGCGCGCCGACGAGGTGTCGTCGATGGTCGCGGTCGAATGCGCGGCGGTGGCGCGGGCGAGCGGCCGGAACTCGGCCGCGCCATAAGTGTCGATGCCGGCATTGACGATGAAATGCTGGCGGCCCGACGAGAGCTCGAAGGCAAGGCAGCCGGCATGCGCGGCATTGGAGACGTCGATGGGCGGCGGCCGGCCGGTATCGGCAATCACCGTGACACCCCCCATCGACAGGCGCTCGTAGCCCGAATGCGGCGCGTGCAGCAGCGGCGCGCCGACGGTATCGTCATGGCGCAGGACGGTGGCGATGCGGTCATGGATGGTGGCGCCCATGCCGTTGAAGCGGGCCAGGCTGCCGTCCTGGTGGCGGAAGAAACGCAGCGCCGGCAGCATGCGGTCGATGGCGCCCATCAGCGCTGCTGGCGGTGTCTCGGCCTGGTTGGCATAGGTCTGGCGCAGCGGCAAAAGGTCGGCCAAAAGCTCCAGCACCGCCATCGGATTGCGCGAGATATGGCCGCCATCGGGCAGGATCTGGCGGTCGAGCTCTTCGGCAAGGCTGCGCGTGGCGTTGCGCAATGCCGAGGCCGGCGCCGGCAGCGACAGGGCGGCGAAGGCGAGCGCGATGCGGGCGCGCAACCTATCCTTGCCGTCGGGCATCTCGCGCGTCATCGAGCGAAGATAGCGGATCTGCATGGCCAGCGATTTGAGGAAGGCGCGATAGAAGGGAAATTCGGCGCCCTGCAGGACCACCGAGGAATGCTGCAGCCAGGCGATCACCCGCTTGGCCGTCGTGCCCGGCTCCCAGGCGACCCCCGATATCTGGTTGCCATGCATGGCGATCCAGTCGGAAACCAGGGCCCGCGCATTGGCGGCGGCGAGCTCGGTGCCGGCGGCGCGCATGTGGCGCAGCCAGCGGAAGCCGTGCAGCGTCTTTTGCCAGCCGCGGTTCTGCACACTGATCTGGAAGGGCGACTTGCCACCGGTCTCGACCATGTGGCCGGAGAGCGGGTAGCGGCCGTAGTAAATCTCCAGCGCGATCTGCGGGTCGGCGAGCCTGAGATCGGGCGGCGCGATCAGGACGCGTTCGGGCGTGCGGCCGGAATAGCGCCAGCGATAGATGGGGCCGGCGCGCAGGCGCCGGCGCGTCTTGCGCCAGAATTCCCTCGCGACCAGCGTCCACAGACGCGTCGTGCTGCCGGCAACAAGTGCCAAAAGCCCTCCTGATCGTCCTCTACCCCGAGCACAAGCTTATATGATTCAAGAACTTATGCGAAGGCGGATTTCGCCGAAGTGAAGCACTTCGCGCCGCCCGGCAGAGGCCATCCCTAAGAAAGTCGGCAAGTTCTATCGAATACCGCTTCAGCCGGCCCTCCGCATCCTGGCGGCAAAGAAACCGTCCAGTCCTGAAATGCCAGGCGAATCCAGCACCATGTCGGCAGGCGTGGTACGCAGCGTGCCCTGCGGCGTCAGGAACGGATCGACGCCGGCAAATTCGCCGGCTCCGATCGGATCGTCGACAAGCCCGGCCGTCTCGGCGAGGAAAGCGCGATAAAGGTCTTCGCCTTCGAGCGGGTCGAGCGAACAATTGGAAAAGACGAGCCGTCCCCCGGTCTTGACCAGGCCGAATGCCCGGTCAAGCAGCTTGCGCTGCAGCGCGGCGAGCTTTTCGACGTCGGCCATGGTCTTGGTCCACGGCACGTCGGGATGCCGGCGCACGGTGCCGGTCGAGGAGCAGGGCGCGTCGAGCAGAACGGCATCGAACGGCTCCGCCGGCCGGTAGTCGAGCAGGTCCGTCTGCACCAGTTCGGCCGACAGGCCGAGGCGTTCGAGATTCTGCGCCAGCCGCGCCAGCCGGTTCTTCGAGCTGTCGATGGCGGTGACGCGGGCGCCGGCAAGGATGAGCTGCGCCGTCTTGCCGCCGGGTGCCGCACAAAGATCGGCGACACGCTGGTCCCTGATGTCGCCTAGGAGCCGCGCGGGCAGGCTTGCCGCGGCATCCTGCACCCACCATGCGCCCTCGGCGAAGCCCGGCAATTCGGTGACGGCGGCTTGCAACTTTTCAACCCGCACCGTGCCGGTCGGCAGCACGATGCCGCCCAGGCGATCGGCCCAGAGCGCCGGGTCCGACTTGACGGTGAAATCGACCGGTGCCTCGTGGCGGTGGGCGGCAAGGATGGCGCCAGTCTTTTCGGCGCCGTAGGCGGCCTGCAGCCGTTCGGCGAACCATCGTGGCGCCTCGCTTGTCGCTGCAAGCGCCGGGGCGAGCTCGATTTCCTTGGCGCGCGCCAGCGAGCGCAGCACGCCGTTGACCAGGCCGGAAAAACGCAACGTGCGCGGATCGGACTTGGCATGGGTGACGGCAAGGTCGACGGCGGCGCTGTCGGGGATGTCCAGAAACAGGATCTGCGCCGCCGCGACATGCAGGATGTGCGAGAGCGCCGTGGCATTGGGCGGCAGCGGTTTCTCCAGCCGCTTTGCCAGCAGCCCGGCGATGGTCATGCGGTGGCGCAGCGCGGTGACCAGGATGGCGCGAACGAGGGCGCGGTCTCGGCTGTCGAGCGCCTTGTACTGCGAATGGCCATGCTCGTTGTCGGTCAGCCCGTCGAGCGGCGTCTTGGCATCGATGACGGCGGCAAGCAGGCGCGCCGCCGCCTTGCGCGCGGCAAGGCCGGCGACGGTCTCGTCGCCGGCCCTGTTCTGCGGATTGCCTGAATGGCGCTGCCTCGGTGGCGTCACGACCACGGACCGCTCTTGGGTCCGGTGCTGCGAGGTCCAGTCGGATTGCGGCCCCACGGATTAGGCTTCGGCCGCGGCGGCACGGCCGGCTGCGCGGGTTCCGCCGGCCTGCCCCAAGGCCCTGCCGGCGGCTCATCGGCCTGGGTCGGCGGCGGCGCCTGGCGCTGCGCCGCCTGCGGTGGGCTGCCCATTCCGCGCGCCATTTGCTGCAGGGCGGCGATGCGGTTGTCGGTGCTCGGATGGGTGGAGAACAGATTGTCCATGCGCTCGCCGGATAGCGGGTTGATGATGAAGAGATGCGCCATTGCCGGATTGCGCTCGGCGTCCGGGTTGGGGATGCGTTCGGCGCTGCGGGCGATCTTGTCAAGCGCGGATGCCAGCCACAGCGGATGGCCGCAGATCTCGGCGCCGCGCCGGTCGGCCTCGTATTCGCGGGTACGGCTCACCGCCATCTGCACGATCATGGCGGCGAACGGCGCGACCAGCATCGCCACCAGCACGCCGACGAAACCGAAGGGGTTGTTGTTGTCGCGGCTGCCGCCGAGGAAGAAGGCGAAATTGCCGAGCATCGAAATGGCGCCGGCAAGGGTCGCCACGATGGTCATGGTCAGCGTGTCGCGGTGCTGCACATGGGCAAGCTCATGCGCCATGACGGCAGCGACCTCCTCATGCGAAAGCCGCTCCAACAGCCCGGTCGACGCGGCAACCGCGGCATTCTGAGGGTTGCGGCCGGTAGCGAAGGCGTTGGGCTGCGGGTTGTCGATGAGATAGGTCTTCGGCATCGGCAGTCCTGCCTGCTTGGCCAGCGCCTGGACGATCGCGTAATACTCCGGCGCGTTCTTCTCATCGACCTCGACGGCGCGGTTCATCGACAGCACCATCTTGTCGGCATTCCAGTAGCTGAACAGGTTCATGCCGGCGGCGATCAAAAGCGCGATCACCATGCCGCCCGAGCCGCCGATCAGATAGCCGACGCCCATGAATAGCGCCGTCATCGCGGCAAGAAGCATGGCGGTGCGAAGCGTGTTCATCGTCTCATCCGTTTGTCGAACAGGGGTCGATCCTTTTGGCGTCATGGCTATATGATGGGAAACGCCGGTCCCTGTTTCAATCGGCTGGAGCGTTTCACCGTTTCATGGAAACGGCGAACCGCTCCATCTCTTTGTCTTTACGCAATTCCGGACGGAAAACCGTGTCACACTTTTCCTGGAATTGCTCTGGAGTATCGCATGACCGACCAGCCCGGCAAAACCGAAGCGCCTTCTGACAGCGACAAGGCGCTCAAGGAGCTGACGCCGGCGGCACGCCGGGCGCTCGCGGAAGCGGATGCGAGGCGCGAAGAGTATCGCAAGAAGGAAGCCGCGCTGCCGAAAGAGATCGGCGGCCGCGGCGGCAAGGAGCCTAGTCGCTACGGCGACTGGGAGGTGAAGGGCCTGACCAGCGATTTTTAATGCCTAAGCCGCATCGCGCTGCGGTTCTAGAGCAATCCAGCTGTCCTCATCGACGGTGATACCGAGCGCGTCGTAGGAAGCGATGCTGGGATGCGGCGTCATCATCGGATGGACGTGCGTGGCGCTGATCACCATCACCGAGCCGCCGGAGGCTTCCGCCGCTGCAATGCCCGCCGGCGCGTCCTCGAAGATAAGGCAGTCGCGCGCCTCGACGCCGAGACGCCTGGCGGCTAGCAGAAAACAGTCGGGTGCCGGCTTGCCGTGGGTGACATCCTCCGCCGTCACCATCATGGTGGGAACCGGAATGCCGGCCGCGTGCATGCGCAGCAGCGCCAGCTCGCGCGGCGCCGAGGTGACGATCGCCAAACGATTCGCCGGCAGCGCATTGAGAAACGCCACGGCGCCGGGAATCGGCACGATGCCTTCGAGGTCGGCCGCTTCGGCCTTGAGCAGCGCATCGGCCTCCGCGACGGAATCGACACCCGCGAGCCCCAGCCCGGCGATCGTCTCGATTGCCCGCTTGCCGTGGATGGTCGGCAGGAAGGTCGCCACATCGAGACCGTGGCGCTCAGCCCATTTGGTCCACACCCGTTCGGCCGCGGGAATCGAATTGAGGACCGTGCCGTCCATGTCAAAAAGGAAAGCGGCGAACTTTCTGCCTGAGAACATCGGGTATCCTGGGCGATTTATTTTGGGAGGGCGAAAGGCTGTCGCTATCTTTAGCCTTAGATACTGACCGGAAAGTCGCGGGCCATCAATTCGATCCGCCAGACTAACAACGTCCCCGTTGCCGTCTTGAAAATCAAGTCTCCCAAATCAAAAAAGGGGTAGGCGATGCTGATCGGGCTTGGCTACGAAATCGCCATCGAGTGCGTGGCGGCGATTTCCCGGTCTGGATGGAGGCCTTCCTCGACAGCGATACGTTCGACCCCGCCACAACCGGCCGCGGATCGGCCCGTATGGTGATCGCGCGCGGCCGCGACGCATCCCGCTTCGGCACAATCAGGCTGTGCCGAAGCGGGAAGGCCCGCGACGGTCACAAGGATCGTGGTAAGTGCTTCATGAACGAAGCTTCGCCATCGTATTTTCGTTTACCGGTCATTCATCTTTCAGCAGTTCGAAATCGAGCAAAAACAATAGCTTGACCAAATCCAGACGACTTCCGGCGGGCTGCCGGCCGTATCTGGCCGCAATCCTGCAACGCATCCCTCGAGCGGCCTCGATGCCGCAGACGGTGGAGGCGGAAGGATGCGGCAGTTCAAAGGTCTCGTTCGTCGGGTGGACGGCTTTGCCCGGGATCGCGGAGGCAATTTCGCGGTTCTGTTCGGGCTTGCCGCAGCGGTGCTGGCGCTGGGCGTGGGATTCGCGGTCAATATCTCGCAGCTCTACAACGCGAAATCGAGCCTGCAGGGCGTCGTCGACGCGGCGGTGGCCTCGACGGCACGCGATCTCACCCTTGGCGTCATCAAGGAAACCGATGCCAACGCACAGGTGCAGGCCTTCCTCGACGCCAACAGCACGGCCGGGATTCTCCAAGCCAACCAGATCGTGCTCGACAAGCTTACCGTCGACAAGACGGCCAAGACCGTGCAGGCGGCTGTGCATGCCGATATCGGCCTTTATTTTCCGATTTTCAGCACCGGCGACATGCAGCGCGTCGGCGCCTCCACCACCGCGCTCTATTCGGACAAGCTGGTCGAGGTTTCGATGATGCTCGACATCACCGGATCGATGGCTGCCGACAAACGGGCCAAGACCGACAAGATCGGCGATCTGCAGAGCGCAGCTTCCAATGCGGTGACCAGTCTGCTGGCCACGAACCGCGACAAGAACAATCCGCGCGTGCGGGTGGCGATCGTTCCCTATGCCGAAGCGGTCAATACCGGCGGTCTTGCCGGCACGGTGTTTGTCGAGACGAAGAACGGACCCAAGCTGCCGCCGCCCATCGATGCGCCGATCGTGGTCTCCGCGGCCACTCCGGCCCCTGACAAATGCGCCACTGAGCGCAAGGACAGGGACGGCTATGCCGATTATTCGTCCGACGGGCCCTATACGTTGCGTACGGACAACAAGGGCAAGACTTACCAGGCTAAGGTCAACCGGGATTACCGCATTGGGGTCTGCCCGGCTGCCGCTCTCATCCCGCTGACGGCAGATGAAACAAAGTTGTTGAACACCATCGGCAGCTTCAAGGCGGGCGGCGTCACCGCCGGCGGCATTGCCGCGCAATGGGGCTACTATATGCTCTCGCCTTCCTGGCGTTCGGCAATTGCGGATGCCGGCTTGGGCGCCGGACCCGCCAACTTCGACAAGAAGAAGGTGGCCAAGATCGCGATCCTGATGACGGACGGCCAGTTCAACACGGCTTTCGCCGGTGGGCGCGGCGCCGCCAAATCGCAGGATGCCGGCCAGATGTCGCGCGGCAATGCTGAAAACATATGCGACAACATGAAGCGAGACGGCATCGAGATCTTCACGATCGGTTTTGACCTGAACGATCCGAGCATGTCGAAGACAGAGAGAGACCAGGCCAAGAGCGTGCTGAAGGATTGCTCGACGACAGACACGTCGTCGCTGAAACATTATTACGAAGCCGCAACCGGCCCTGAGCTCGATCAAGCCTTCGGCGCCATCGTCCAGAACATCGAGACCCTTGCCATCACCAAGTAAGTTGATCGGTGGTCCGGCCCTATCTGCAAAACTTTTGGCAAACCCGGACGGCAAAAGGAAAAGGCCGCCGCTTCTTGACGAAGCAGGCGGCCTTCCGTGTTTCCGTCCATGACGCGGCTCATGGCGGCGATGCTGTGCGCATCACCTGCCGCGCATCTCGCGCCTTAACGGGAAGACTGCTTCCCGAAAGTGCAATCCGCTGAGCTCACGTTCTGGAAAACGAAATCACTCGACATCGGATCACCTCCTTTCGATTTGTTGAAGACACCCTCATGATGGGGTGCATTGCAACAAAAAACAAGCTGCCCTAGCGGAATGGCGGGTTGCCCGGACAGGAAATCCCTGTGCGCGGTGTTTTTGCGCAACAGATCGGGATTGCGGTCCGCGGGCCAGTTGGAGGACAGTGGCGCTCGGGAGGGGAGGTATTCAACGCATCGGGAGATGGGAATGGACGCCGCCGACAAAGCCGCGCGGATCGTGCGAACGGTTATCGAGACGCTGAAGCCGGGTTTCGCAGTCAAGCTGTGGACCGGCGAGCGGATCGGGCCGGCCGGCGGCCCGGTGCTCGCCATCAACGACCAGGACATCGTCTGGCAGCTGCTGCGCCGGCCGCGCTTCTCGACGCTGGTCGAGATGTGGATTTCCAAGACCGTCGACATCGAGGAAGGCTCGCTGTTCGACTTCTATGCGCTGCCGTCGGAAGGCAAGCTCAAGACGAAGCTCAGATCGCTGCCGAAGCTGGCGATCCTGCGCGACCTGCCGGCCGTGCTGTTTTCCCGAAAAGAGATGACGGCGCGCACCGATCTGTCCGGGCGCAATCCTTATGTCAGCGGATCGAGCAAGGAGGCGATCCAGCATCATTACGACATTTCGAACGCTTTCTACCGGCTCTTCCTCGACGAGCGCATGGTCTACAGCTGCGGCTACTTCAAGGATTTCGCCAACGGCATCGACCAGGCGCAATTCGACAAGCTCGACCACATCTGCCGCAAGCTCAGGCTGAAGCCGGGCGAAAGGCTGCTCGATATCGGCTGCGGCTGGGGCGCGATGCTCATTCATGCCGTGAAGCACTACGGCGTCGTCGGTCACGGCGTTTCGCTGTCGGAAGAGCAGACGAAGCTGGCGCGCGAGCGCATTCGCGCCGAGGGTCTCGAGGACCGCATCAGCATCGAGATAAAATCCTACGCCGAGCTCACCGGCAGCTTCGACAAGATCTCGTCCATCGGCATGTTCGAGCATCTCGGGCTCGCCAACCATGCCGCCTATTTCTCGACGGTTCACCGGCTGCTGAAGCCGGGCGGCATCTACCTGCACCACGCCATCACGCGGCGCAGCAAGGGCGACCTGAAGAAGACCCTGCGCAAGGGGCCGGAATACAAGGCGCTGATCAAATATATCTTTCCGGGCGGCGAACTCGACACGATCGGCATGACGCTCGGCAATCTCGAGGCGCATGGTTTCCTCGTCTACGATGTCGAGAACCTTCGCGAGCACTACGCCCGCACCTGCCGGCTGTGGGCCGAGCGCCTGCACGCACGCTTCGACGAGGCGGTCGCAGAGGTCGGCGAGCCCAAGGCGCGGCTCTGGCTGCTTTACCTCACAGGCTGCTCGATCACCTTCGAGCGCGCCTCGGCGCAGATTTTCCAGACCGTCGCCACCAAGCGGGCGCGGGGGCCAAGCGGGCTGCCGCCGACACGAGCCGATTTGTACCGGTAACGCGCGACGCGCTCCATTCCCGAGTAAAAGGCGAGCGGCACCTGGAGGAGCATGCCGCCCGCCGCCATCTCACCCGGCGATGCCGAGCGAGGCGATATAGGCCGCCGATGCGGGGATCTTGGACTTGTCCTTGATCTCGATGATGAGGCGCGGATTGCTTTCGAGCCCGGCCAGCGCGGCAAAGACCGAGCGCCACTGGATGGTGCCCTCACCGAGGCTCCAGTGGCGATCGGCATAGCCGTCGGCATCCTGCAGATGGACGTGCTGCAGCCGGTTGCCGGCGGCGTGCACGTAGTGATCGACCGGCGGAGCGCCGGTCGAGCCATGAGCATAATAGGCGTGGCCGGTGTCGATAGACACGGCGACGGCTGGGGACGCGAAGCTGTCGGCCAAGGCCACGCGGATATGCGGGTCCTTGTCCTCGATGTTTTCCAGCACCATCGTGCAGCCGATGTCCTCGGCCTGCCTGACCGCATCGCGCAGCGTCAGGTGGCAGTACTCGACGATTTCCTCGCGGCCGCCGCGATTGTTGTCGAGATTGTTGTAGGACCAGGTTGTGTAGGGGCTATGGACGACCATCTGGGTTGCGCCGATGGCGGCGCAGACATCAAGACCCTGCATCAGGCGCTTGCTGACAACGGCGCGAATGTCAGGGTCCTGCGAGGCGATGGTGAAGCCCCAGAAAGGTCCGTGAATCCCGAGCCGTCCCCGGTGTCCGTCGAGAAGCTTTTTGGCGCGGGCGGCGCGCGGTGCCCAGTCGCCGTTGAGAATTTCAGCGTCGACGAAGCTCTGCAGTTCCAGGTCACGCTGCTTTTCGAAAAGCCAGTCGCGATGGATTTCGACGTCGTCCAGCGTCATGGCGGCGCCAAGGATGGGCAAGGAAGTCATCGGTACTCCGATTGGTGGGATTGAATTGCAGGACAAGCGAAGAGGCGGGGTCGCGCCAGATTGTATGGCGTCGTTTTCTGTCACGCGTATTACAGGTTGCGCCGTGATTGCGGCTGCGCCGTGGAACAGGTCTTGCTCCGCGAGCGCCGGTTCGAGATGTATCGTACGAGGGCTCAGACGAAGCGCATCGGCGCGCCGATCTCGACACGCGCGGGCCGGTCGACCGTGCAATAGACGCCGAGATTATGGGCGTTATGGCGGACCAGGTTGCGCAGGATGCCGGGATCGGTGTCGAAGCCGTCCTGGGCGATGATGGTGAAGCCGCAGCGGCGGCAAGGCTCCGAGACGGTGAGCAGCAGGTCGCCGATCGCCAGCTTGCGGCCGATCCATTCCGTTTCCGGGAACGAACCTTCGATTGGCACCATGTCGACAACGATGTTGGGGCGGAAGCGGCGCGGGTCGGGAGCGCCTTGCGGATGCAACGCCTTCAGCCGCGCCAGCGAAGCGGTGGTCAGGAGATGGATCGGCGCTTTGCGGTAGCGCGCCTCAGTCAACGGACCGGCGTAGGCGGGTGCCGCGTTTTCCTGGCCGAACGGCCGGATCGATGCCTCGAAGCCGAGAAAGGTCGAGATAGCGCGGTCGCTTCGCGGGTCGGGCGCCGGCAGCCAGTCGCCGCCGGGCACCGCCACTTCGAGCCGGCGGTCTTCGGACAGCCGGGTGCGGATCAGCGGTACCTTGTGCCATTTGGCTTCTCGGTCGGGTCGGGCGATCTCGCCATCCGAGGCATCGACCAGCCCGAACAGGCGGTCGCCGTCGACGGTTGCCCGATCGACCGAGATGGCGTCCATGCGCTCGCCGGCGAGCGAGCTCGCCGGGTATCGCCAGAGCTGGCTGACGGTGCCCAGTGCGGCAGCGCCGGCCATCAGCCTTTCTTGTTTTGCCGGTTGGCGACGAGATCGTCGACCACGGCCGGATCGGCAAGCGTGGAGGTGTCGCCGAGTGCGCCAAAATCATCCTCGGCGATCTTGCGCAGGATGCGCCGCATGATCTTGCCCGAGCGGGTTTTTGGCAGGCCCGGCGCGAACTGGATCTTGTCCGGTGTGGCGATGGCGCCGATCTCCTTGCGGACATGGGCGACGAGCTCCTTGCGCAGGTCCTCGCTGGGCTGCTCGCCTGCCATCAGCGTGACGTAGCAGTAGATGCCCTGGCCCTTGATATCGTGTGGATAGCCGACGACCGCGGCCTCCGATACCTTGTCGTGGCTGACCAGCGCCGATTCCACTTCGGCCGTGCCCATGCGGTGGCCGGAGACGTTGATGACGTCGTCGACGCGGCCGGTGATCCAGTAATAGCCGTCGGCGTCGCGGCGGCAGCCATCACCGGTGAAATACTTGCCCTTGTAGGTGGAAAAATAGGTCTGCACGAAGCGGTCGTGGTCGCCATAGACGGTGCGCATCTGGCCAGGCCAGGAATCGGTGATGCAGAGATTGCCGTCGGCCGCGCCCTCGATCACCTTGCCCTCACCGTCGACCAGCTGCGGCTTGACGCCGAAGAAGGGCCGCGTCGCCGAGCCGGCTTTCAGGTCGGTGGCTCCCGGCAGCGGCGTGATCAGGATGCCGCCGGTCTCGGTCTGCCACCAGGTGTCGACGATCGGCACCTTGGCGTTGCCGACCACATTGAAATACCACTCCCAGGCTTCCGGATTGATCGGCTCGCCGACGGTACCAAGCACGCGCAGCGACTTGCGCGAGGTCTTCTTCACGTGGCCGTCGCCGGCGCCCATCAGCGCGCGCAGCGCCGTCGGCGCGGTGTAGAAGATGTTGACCTTGTGCTTGTCGATGACCTCCCAGAAGCGCGATTGCGAGGGGTAGTTCGGCACGCCCTCGAACATCAGCGTGGTGGCGCCGTTAGCGAGCGGGCCGTAGACAATATAGCTGTGGCCGGTGACCCAGCCGACATCGGCGGTGCACCAGTAGATGTCGCCGTCATGGTAGTCGAAGACGTACTGGTGCGTCATCGAGACATAGACGAGGTAGCCGGCGGTGGTGTGCAGCACGCCCTTCGGCTTGCCGGTCGAGCCGGAGGTGTAGAGGATGAAAAGCGGGTCTTCCGCCTTCATCTTCTCCAGCTTGCAGTCGGCCTTAACGGTAGCCGCCTCTTCGTGATACCAGACGTCGCGCCCCGGCACCCAGCCGGTCTTGCCGCCGGTGCGGCGAACGACCACGACCTTCTCGACCTTGGTGCCGGCCTTGGCGGCGATGTCGACCGCCTTGTCGGTGTTGTCCTTGAGCGGGATCGGCTTGCCGCCGCGCAGGCCCTCGTCGGCGGTGACCACGATGGTCGACTTGCAGTCGTCGATGCGGCCGGCCAGCGCATCCGGCGAAAAGCCGCCGAAGACCACCGAATGGATGGCGCCGATACGCGTGCAGGCAAGCATCGCATAGGCCGCTTCCGGGATCATCGGCATATAGATGGTCACGCGATCGCCCTTCTTGACGCCGTACTTCTTCAGCACATTGGCAAAGCGGCAGACATGGGCATAGAGCTCGTTATAGGTGATCTTGCGATCATCGTAGGGGTTGTCGCCTTCCCAGATGATTGCGGTCTGGTCGCCGCGCTTCTTCAAATGCCGGTCGATACAATTGTAGGAAACGTTGGTCTGGCCGTCCTCGAACCACTTGATCGAGACCTTGCCGTCGAAGGAGGTATTCTTGACCTTGCTGAACGGCTTGAACCAGTCGATGCGCTTGCCGTGCTTGCCCCAGAACTTGTCCGGATTTTTCACGCTGTCGGCGTACCATTTGAGATAGGTGTCGTTGTCGATCAACGCGTTCTTCTTCCACGCCGGCTGGACGCGGTGGACATGCACATCGGACATTTTTGCAGCTTTCCTCCAGAACCGTTCCGCCGGCTTGAAGCACCGGCGGCATCGCGGCGGTCGAGCCGCGAATTCGCGGGCATTATTAACAGTTCCGCCGTGACGGCAATATTAGACGTTGGATTCGCGCGGCGGGATGACGCAGGGTCAAGCGCACAGTGCTGTCAGCACTCGCGTCCCTGGGCTGCTAACCGACTGTTTTTCCGATGGAAAACTCTGGTCTGGTGTGCGAAAATCAATAGACAGTTAAGCAACCAGGCGCACAGTTTCGCGTTGGGAGGAAAGGAGAACTGAGGACGGCAATGCGCCACCATCCCGAAATGGACTTGATGCTCAGCGGCTATGGACTGACCACGGCCAAGATCCTTTATCATTTCCCGGACCATCCGCATCTGCTGCAGAGCTATATCTGGCAGGACTACGACATCGCCCCGACATTCCCGGTGCTGATCCGCTTCATCGAGTTCTGGAAGACCAAGCTCGACGGGCCGCTGCATTCGGTAACCTACACGCACCAGAAGCTGATCGCCCCGAACGAGTGGCGCAAGGTAGATGGGGAGTTTCGGGTACATTGAGCGGCGCACTCTCCCCCCTTGAGGGGGAGATGGCCGCAAAGTGTCCGAACCGGATAGATAGGTAACAGAATGGACCGATTAGATGGGTGACAGTTTTCTTGTCCGCCGGGAGGACCGGCGATGGTTTGGCGAGAGACTGGGCTCATGGATGAGCGGCTTCGTTTTGTTGCGGAATGCCTATCTGGCGAGGAGACGATGACGCAGCTTTGTGCTGCCTTCGAGATCTCGCGCAAGACCGGTTACAAATGGCTTGGACGTTACCGGGCGTTCGGGCCGGAAGGCCTGCACGACCAGCCGCGGGCGCCGCTCGAGCACGGCCGTGCCACGGCAGCGGAGCTGGTGGAGCGGATCGTGGCGCAGAAGGAAGCGCATCCGCTGTGGGGGCCGAAGAAGATCATGGCCCGGCTGAAGCGGGCGGAGCCCAGCTGCAGCTGGCCGGCGGTGTCGACAGCCGGCGAGATTCTGAAGCGGCATGGCCTTGTCGGGCGTCGGCGCGCGCGCTGGAGAGCGGCGGGCAACGGTCCATGGCCGGAGCCTGAGGCGGCGAACGCGCTGTGGACGGGAGATCACAAGGGCTGGTTCCGGACCGGCGACGGCTGGCGCTGCGAGCCGCTGACGGTGATGGATGGGGCGTGCCGCTACCTGTTGGCGCTGGCGGCGATCGGCTCGACGTCGGAGGGTGAAGCCTGGCCGGTGTTTGAACGGACATTCGAGGAGCATGGCCTGCCGGATCGGTTCAGAAGCGACAATGGGGCGCCGTTCGCGTCAGCCGGCGTCACCGGGCTGACGCCGCTTGCGGTGCGCTTCATCAAGCTCGGTATCGTGCTGGAGCGCATTCAGCCGGGCAAACCGCAGCAGAACGGATGCCATGAGCGCTTCCACCTGACCATGCTGCCGCTGGCCAAGGCGCCGGAGGCCGACAGGGCCGCCCAGGCTCGGGCTTTCGAGGCTTTCCGGCGCGAGTATAACGAGGAGCGCCCGCACGAGGCGCTGGGTATGGACACGCCGGCACAGCATTACCGCCCCTCGACCCGCGCCATGCCGAAGACGACACCAGAGCCGGACTATCCGGCCGAAGCTGCGGTGCGCAGCGTGCGCCAAAACGGCGAGATCAAGTGGAACGGCGACTTCATCTACGTCTCAAAAGCGCTGGCCGGTGAAGCGATTGCCGCAACCGAGACCGAGAATGGGGAATGGGCACTCCACTTCTATGCCCATCCGCTCGGCTTCATTGACGGCCGACACAAGAAACTGGTCCGCCGCAGTGCCGTTCAACCCCGACCAGACGGCACTGCGGCGGACAGCAACTCAGGGAGAAAACTGTAACCCATGTATCCGGTTCAAAGTGTTACCCATCTATCGGCTGGACAAAAGCGGCCAGAGGGGGGTCGCCGCGCGTGGAGCGCCGGCCCCTTTGCAAGGTCGGAGGAGGTTGGCGCTCTACGTGAGGCGACCCCCTCTGTCGCCTTCGGCGACATCTCCCCCTCGAGGGGGGAGATTAGGCAGCGCCGGCGCTTACACCGCTGGCGGATTGAGCCGGGCGAAGCCTTCCTGGCGCCGATAGGGGAAGTACGGATACGGTGCCGTCACCGCGCTGGCCTCATCCAGCGTCTTCATCTGCTCCGGCGTCAGCACCCAGCCGACGGCACCGAGGTTCTGGCGCAATTGCTCCTCGTTGCGGGCGCCGATGATCACCGACGACACGGTCGGCCGCTGCAAGAGCCAGTTGATGGCGACCTGCGGCACGGTCTTGCCTGTCTCTTCGGCCACCGCGTCGAGAGCATCCATGACACGATAGAGATGCTCGTCCTCGACCGGCGGGCCGAAGCTGGCGGTCTCGTGCAGGCGGCTTTTTTCCGGCAAGGGCTGGCCGCGGCGGATCTTGCCGGTCAACCGGCCCCAACCGAGCGGGCTCCACACCAGCGCGCCGACGCCCTGGTCGAGGCCGAGCGGCATCAGCTCCCATTCATAGTCGCGCCCGACCAGCGAATAATAGACCTGATGCGCGACATAGCGCGGATAGCCATGTTTCTCCGCCAGGCCGAGCGACTTCATCACCTGCCAGCCGGAGAAATTGGAGACGCCGACATAGCGCAGCTTGCCCGCGCGGATGAGGTCGTCCAGGCTCGACAGCACTTCGTCGATCGGCGTCGAGGCATCGAAGGCATGCAATTGCAGCAGATCGACATAATCGGTGCCGAGGCGTTTCAGCGCCGCGTCGACGGAGCGGATCAGGCGCGAGCGCGACGAACCGTAGCCGGCCGGGCCGTCGCCCATCGGCAGCGCGGTCTTGGTCGAGATCAGCACTGCGTCGCGGCGGCCTTTGATCGCTTCACCCAGCACCTCTTCAGAGGCGCCGTTCGAATAGACGTCCGCCGTGTCGAACAGATTGACGCCGGCCTCAAGGCAGATGTCGACCAGCCGGCGCGCTTCCCTGGCGTCGCTGTTGCCCCAATGGCCGAACAGCGGTCCGGAGCCGCCGAAGGTTCCGGCGCCGAAGGAAAGCGCGGGCACTTTCAGGCCGGAAGCACCGAGAGGTCGATAGTCCATCTTTTTTCTCCTGATTGGATGTCGAAGGGATCAGCGCTCAGCACTGCGCCGTGACCGGTTTGCCGATCGCCCGGCCGCGTTCGAGGCGCAGCGCCATGAGCACCACACCGAGCGCGGCGAGCGGCACGAAGCCGGCAACGAGGGGCACGGCGCCGAGGCCGGGGCCGTGGTCAATAACGAAGCCGCCGAGCCAGGCGCCGATGGCGTTGCCGAGATTGAAGGCGGCGATGTTGAAGGACGAGGCCAGCCCCTGGCCGGCGCCCTCGGCCTTCTCCAGCACCCACATCTGCAGCGGCGCGACCGTGGCGAAGGCGGCGGCACCCAGCAAGCCGACGGCGACGATCGCGGTGACCGGCTGATGGATCGCGGCGGTCATGACGAACAGCACTGCCGACAGCGCGATCAGCGTGCCGACGACCGTCGGCATCAGATGGCGGTCGGCAAGGCGCCCGCCAAGCAGATTGCCCGCCACCAGGCCACCGCCGAAGACCAGCAGGATCGGCGACACGGCTCCCTCGGAAAAGCCGGTGACGCGGGTGAGGATGGGCGCCAGATAGGTGAAGGCCGCAAAGACGCCGACCCAGCTCAGCACGGTGGTCAACAGGCCGAGCAGCACCGGCCGGCGGCCGAGCACGGCGAGCGTGCCTTCGGAGGTCTCCTCTTCCTCAGCGGCGGCGGGCTCGTCGCGGGGCACCAGCAGCGCGATCACGGCAAAGGCGATGACGCCGACCAGCGTGACGGCCAGGAAGCTCGAACGCCAGCCATAGGCCTGGCCGAGCCAGGTGCCGAACGGCACGCCAAGGATGTTGGCGACGGTCAGGCCGGTGAACATCAGCGCGATAGCCGAGGCCTTCCTGTTGGGTGCGACCAGGCCGGTGGCGACGACCGAGCCGACGCCGAAGAAGGAGGCATGGGCGAAGGCCGTCAGCACACGCGCGGCCATCAGCGTCCAATAGTCGGGCGCCAGCGCACAGGCGAGGTTGCCGATTGTGAAGACCACCATCAAGGCGAGCAGCAAGGTCTTGCGCGGCAGACGGCCGGTCAGCGCGCCGAGCAGCGGCGCGCCGAGGACGACGCCCAGCGCATAGCCGGAGATCAGCAGGCCGGCGGCCGAGATCGAGACGCCGAGATCGGCGCTGACATCGAGCAGCAGGCCCATGATGACGAATTCTGTGACGCCGATGCCGAAGGCGCCGGCGGTGAGTGCGTAAAGGGCAAGAGGCATGGCTGCGGTCCGGTTGATCAGGAAAGGGACGCTCAGTCCCGCGCCCGACACGCAAGATCGTAATCCCCAGGCTGTGAACCAGCCTTGCATCGGGCATATTTTCTGTGAAATAGATTCACGAATGGCGAGACCCGAGATCAACCGCTCCGGCGAGATCGAAGTGTTCGTGCGCGTCGTCGAGGCGGGCAGTTTTTCTGCCGCGGCGCGGGCGCTGCGCATGACGCCTTCGGCGATAAGCAAGCTGATCGCGCGGCTGGAGGCGCGGCTTGGCGCGCGGCTGATCAGCCGCTCGACACGCAAGCTGCAGCTGACGCCGGAGGGCACCGCCTTCTACGACAGCGGCGTGCGCATCCTCGCCGACATGGACACGGCCGAGCGCGAAGCGGCGGCGGGGGCCGCACCGCGGGGCAAGCTGAGGGTCAACAGCTATGTGCCGTTCGGCCAGCACCGGCTGATGGAATTGCTGCCGCGCTTCCTGGAACGCTACCCTGAGATCGGCGTCGAGGCGGTGCTGACCGACAATGTCATCGACCTTCTGGAGGAGCGAGCCGACATCGCCATACGCGCCGGGCCGCTGCGCGAGTCACGCCTGGTGGCGCGCAAGCTCGGCCAGAGCCGGATGGTGCTGGTCGCGTCGCCTGCGTATCTTGAAGCCCGCGGCACGCCGCACACACTGTCCGACCTAGGACGCCACAATATGCTCGCCTTCGGCTTCGCCAGACATATCGAAGGATGGCCTTTCGTCGATACGGCAGGCAAATCGATCATCCTTCCGATTGTCGGAAACATGTCGCTGACCGACGGCGAAGCGATGCGGCGAACGACGCTGGCAGGAGCCGGCATCGCACGGCTGGCGCGCTGGCATGTCCAACCCGACATCGCCGCCGGGCTGCTCGTGCCGTTGCTTGAGGAGTTCAATCCCGGCGACGAGGAGCCGACGCATGCCGTCTATGTCGGCCAGGGCAAGCATTTGCCGGCGCGGGTGCGGGCTTTTCTCGACTTTCTGGCGGAGACCGTTCGTCTCTGAATGAGGAAAGAGCCGCGCGCAAAGGCACGCGGCTCTGACCTGTCTGCTCGAACGGTATTACGCCTTCGGTTCGAAGGGCGCGGGGCGCCGGCCGGCACCTTGCCTTTCCAGCATCCAGCCGGGATATTCGGAGGGTAGCGCGCTGACTTCGTCGAGCCTGGCGAGATCATCGGCATCGAGCTTCAGGGCCGTCGCGGCAAGGTTCTGCTCAAGCTGGTCCATGCGGCTGGCGCCGATGATGACGCTCATCACGAAAGGTTTGGCCAACACATAGCCCAGCGCCACGGTGGCGACGCTGACGTCATGTTTCCTGGCGATCTCGCGCATGACGGCGACCGCCGCCCAGGCGCGATCCTCGTTGACCGGCGGGAAGTTGAAGGCGGCGCGGCGGCCTTCGCCATTGCCCGGCGCGCCGGGACCGTATTTGCCGGATAGCAGGCCGCCAGCCATCGGCGACCAGACCATCAGCCCGAGCTTCTCCTCATTGAGCAGCGGCACGATCTCGCGCTCGAGGTCGCGGCCGGCGATCGAGTAATAGGACTGCACCGTCTCGAAGCGGGCGAAGCCCTTGCGCTCGGCGATGCCCAGCGCCTTGGCGATGCGCCAGGCCTGCCAGTTGGAGACGCCGACATAGCGCACCTTGCCGCTGGCGACCAGGTCGTCGAGGGCGCGCAGCGTCTCGTCGATCGGGGTCACCGTGTCGGTGCCGTGCAGCTGATAGAGATCGATGTGGTCGGTCTGCATCCGCTCCAGGCTGCCGTCGATCGAATCCATGATGTGGCCACGTGAGGAGCCACGTTCATTGGGCCCGTTGCCCATGGTGCCGTGCACCTTGGTGGCGATGATGACATCCGAACGCTTGATGCCGAGGTCCTTGAGCGACTGGCCGAGCAGCTGCTCGGACTGGCCGAACGAATAGACATCGGCCGTATCGAAGAAATTGACGCCGGCGGCGATCGAGCGGCCGACGATCTCGTTCACGCCTTTCTGGTCAAGGCTGGCGATGAGGCCCCATTGGGCATTCTCGCCGGCGGCGCCGAAGGTCATGGTGCCGAGGCAGAGTTCGGAGACGAACATCCCCGTATTTCCGAGCTGGTTATGGCGCATGATGAGATTTCCCCGGTGAGTTGGAATGACAAAGGTCAAATAGGAACGGGGCGTTTCGTTTCAAGCGCTGGAACAACGGGATCATTCGCCTGGCCGCATATCGATCCACGGATCGGCTTAAGGCACGCGACATGCTTCAAAGATCTTTGATCTTAAGAATGTCTTTGTCCCGAAACCGCTGAGCACTTTCGGGAGACATGCTCTAGCTCTCCACCAATGCGAGGATCGCAAACGCCGTCATACCGAACGCGACAGCGGCAAGTGGCAGCAGGATTTCGATCGCCGCCGTTCTGGCTTTCATGGGGTGCTCGCCGGTATCGAAATCTCCTTCCACCCAATCGGCGAAGGTCGTGGCGGCATGGGTGCCGCTGCGGTGATGACGCCAGACGCGGCCTGCGATGGCTGGCAACGCTACCGCCATCACGATGAACCCGGTCACAACGGCAAGAAGATAGGCGTCATAGCCGCCGCCGAAGCCGATCCAAGCCGATAGCGCATAGCAAGCTGCCAGCCCCACCATCGCAAAATAGACCCACGCGTGCAGCCCGCGGGAAACTTGCCGGTCATATCTGATATCCTGGTCGTGGCGTATGGTGGCCATGGGGCCTCCTCTGGGCTCAAGGAGCCGCTCGGAGCCGCTCGCTCGTTCCTCAAAACGCAGCTAGCGCGACGGTCCAATCGGGCAATGCGGTGGTATGACGCGGCTGCTCTAAAGCTTTTGATTTCAAACATTTCTTTGTCCCGAAACCGCCGCAAAATCTTGGGAGACATGCCTAGGCGCGGCTGCCGAAAATCGCCGAGCCGACCCTGACGCTGGTCGCGCCGAAGGCGATGGCCATCTCGTAATCGCCGGACATGCCCATCGACAGTTTTGCGACTCCCGCCTCGCGGGCAAGCTTTTCGAGCAGCGCGAAATGCGGGCCGGGATTCTCGTCGGCCGGCGGAATGCACATCAGCCCCTCTATTACGAGGGCATGCACATCGCGGCAGCGCTTGACGAAGGCGACGGCCTCGCGCGGCTCGATGCCGGCCTTTTGCGGCTCCGAGCCGGTGTTGACCTGCACGTAGAGTTTTGGCGCGCGGCCTTGCCGTGCCGTCTCCTTGGCAAGCTCGGCGGCAATCTTCTCGCGGTCGACCGTCTCAATGACGTCGAAAAGGGCGACCGCTTCCCTGGCCTTGTTGGATTGCAGCGGGCCGATCAGATGCAGTTCGATATCCGGAAAGCTCTCCTTCAATGCCGGCCATTTGGCCTGAGCCTCCTGGACGCGGTTCTCGCCGAAGACGCGCTGGCCGGCTTCGATCACCGGGTGGATATCGTCCGCCGAAAAGGTCTTCGACACCGCGACCAGCGTGACGGCGCCAGGCTCGCGCTTGGCCTCGCGCTCTGCATTTGCGATCCTCGCCTTGACCGCGAGAAGCTGTTCGACGGCACTCGTCATCCCCATATCCTGCCTGTAGTTAGTGCCGACGCCGACTCGCCGCAGTTGACGGGTCCGGCAATCCATGGTGAACACCGCGACGACATTTCCCAGGCGCCTGGCATTGTCCGGCGCTTCGTGCCTGCTTTTAAGTGAAAAACACCCGATGGCAACCGAACGATACAATCCGCGCACGTCAGAGCCCAAATGGCAGAAGGCCTGGGCCGAAAAGAAGCTGTTCGAGGCGCAGAACGACGACCCGAAGCCGAAATACTACGTGCTCGAGATGTTCCCCTATCCGTCGGGAAAAATCCATATCGGCCACACCCGCAACTACACGATGGGCGACGTGGTGGCGCGCTACAAACGCGCCAAGGGTTTCAACGTGCTGCATCCGATGGGCTGGGACGCCTTCGGCATGCCGGCCGAGAACGCAGCGATGCAAAACAAGGTCCATCCCAGGGAATGGACCTATGAGAACATCGCGGCCATGCGCGAGCAGCTCAAAATGATGGGTCTGTCGCTGGACTGGGCGCGCGAATTCGCCACCTGCGACGTCGACTATTACCACCGCCAGCAGATGCTGTTCCTCGACTTCGTCGAGAAGGGGTTGGTGACGCGCAAATCCTCCAAGGTCAATTGGGATCCGGAGGACATGACGGTGCTCGCCAACGAGCAGGTCATCGACGGCCGCGGCTGGCGCTCCGGCGCGCTGGTCGAGCAGCGCGAGCTGACGCAGTGGTTCTTCAAGATCACCGACTTCGCGCAGGACCTCCTGGATTCGCTCGACCGCCTCGACGAATGGCCGGAAAAGGTCAAGCTGATGCAGCACAACTGGATCGGCCGCTCGGAAGGGCTGCTTATCCGCTGGCCGCTGGCCGAACCGGTCGGCGACATGCACGAGCTGGAGGTCTACACGACCCGGCCGGACACCATCTTCGGCGCCTCCTTCATGGCGGTCGCCGCCGACCATCCGCTGGCCAGGAAGGCCGCCGAAGGCAATGTCGAACTGGCCAAGTTCATCGACGAGGTGCGCCATATGGGCACCTCGGTGGCGGCGCTGGAGACGGCCGAGAAGAAGGGTTTCGACACCGGCATCCGCGTTGTCCATCCGTTCGACGACAGCTGGACGCTGCCGGTCTATGTCGCCAATTTCGTGCTGATGGAATACGGCACCGGCGCCATCTTCGGCTGCCCGTCGGGCGACCAGCGCGACCTCGACTTCGCCAACAAATACGGCCTGCCGGTGATTCCGGTGGTGATGCCGGAAGGCGAAAATCAGGGAAGCTTCCAGATCATCGAGGAGGCCTATGTCGACGACGGCGTGATGATCAATTCGCGCTTCCTCGACGGCATGAAGCCGGAGCGGGCGTTCGACGAGGTGGCGAAGCTCCTGGAGCAGAAGACCATCGGCAACCGGCCGATGGCGGAGCGCAAGGTGAATTTCCGCCTGCGCGACTGGGGTATTTCGCGCCAGCGCTACTGGGGCTGCCCGATCCCGATGATCCACTGCGAGCACTGCGGCGTGGTGCCGGTGCCGAAGGCCGACCTGCCGGTCAGGCTGCCCGACGATATCGAGTTCGACAGGCCGGGCAACCCGCTCGACCGCCATCCGACCTGGCGGCATGTCAAATGTCCGCAATGCGGCAGCAACGCGCGACGCGAAACCGACACCATGGACACCTTCGTCGATTCGTCCTGGTATTTCGCGCGCTTCACGGCACCCTGGGCCAACGAGCCGACCGAGCCGAAGGCGGCCGATGAATGGCTTGCGGTCGACCAGTATATCGGCGGCATCGAGCACGCGATCCTGCATCTGCTCTATTCGCGCTTCTTTACCCGCGCCATGCGCGAAACCGGCCATCTCAATCTGGCCGAACCGTTCAAGGGCCTGTTCACGCAGGGCATGGTGGTGCACGAGACCTACCGGGTCGGTGGTCCTTCGACCAACGGACGCTGGCTGTCGCCGAGCGAGGTCAGGATCGAGGACGTCGGCGGCGAGCGCCGCGCCATCGACACCGCCACCGGCGAGGAGGCGGTTATCGGCCCGCTGGAAAAAATGTCGAAGTCGAAGAAGAACACGGTGAGCCCGGAAGAGATCACCGACGGCTACGGCGCCGACACGGCGCGCTGGTTCATGCTGTCGGATTCGCCGCCCGAGCGCGACGTCGAATGGACGGACGAGGGTGCGGCCGGCGCGCATCGCTTCGTGCAGCGCATCTGGCGCCTGGTGTCGATCGCGGCCGAATCGCTGGACGGCGTCAAGCCGGCAGCGGCGAATGACGGCGAGGCCGGTTCGGTTTCCAGGGCCGCGCACAAGATCCTGAAGGCGATCGGCGAGGATATCGAGAGGCTTGGCTTCAACCGGGCGATCGCCCGCATCTACGAGCTTGCCAATGCGCTGACCGCGCCGCTCAACGATGTCGCCGAAGGTAAGGCCGATGCGGCGCTGAATAGCGCCTGCCGCGAGGCGGTGGAGATCCTGGTGCATGTGATCGCGCCGGTCATGCCGCACCTGGCCGAGGAGTGCTGGGAGACGCTGGGCGGCACCGAACTGGTCGCCGAACGGCCGTGGCCGGCCTACGATCCGGCGCTTGTCGTCGACAACGAGATCGTGCTGCCGGTGCAGGTCAACGGCAAGAAGCGCGGCGATTTGACAATTGCCCGCGACGCGGATCAAGGTGCCGTCGAAAAAGCGGTGCTGGCCCTCGACTTCGTGCAGAAAGCACTTGAAGGTAAGGCTCCGCGCAAGGTGATCATCGTGCCGCAGAGGATCGTCAATGTCGTTGCCTGATCCGGAAAAGCCAGAAGCGGCGCGTCTGCTGCGCCGCATCGCGGTCTACGGCTTTGTCGCCTCGCTGACGCTGGTCTCGGCCTGCACGGTGCGGCCGCTCTATTCGAGCGCGCCGCTGACCGCCGGCTCGCAGGTCGGCGCGGCGGCGGAGCTGGCGTCGATCGCGATCAAGCCGGTCGCCACCCGCTATGCCCAGCAGGTGCGCAACAATCTGATCTTCGCCTTCGGCCAGGGTTCGGGCGAACCGGCCTCGTCCGTCTATACGCTCGATCTCGGCGTCAGCGAGCTGGTCGAATCGGCGGCGCTGGTGCAGGTGCAGACCGACGAGGACGAGCCGACGGCAGGCACCGTGACACTGACCGCCAACTACGTGCTGCGGGACACCGCGACCGGCACGGTGATCGCGCTCGGCAAGCGGTCGATCCCGTCGTCCTATGACAAACCGCGTCAGGAATATGCGGCCTATCGGGCGCAGATCGACGCCGAGAACCGCGCCGCCCGCGAACTCGCCGACCTGCTGCGCCTGGCGATCGCCCAGGATCTGGTCAAGCACGGCAAGAAAGCCTAGTTCCTCAAGGACACAGGGATTTTGAAAGGTTGCAGGCTTGTCGGCGGGCTTTCACCGTTGGTCTCGGTGGAATCAGCGCAAGCGCTGGGGATTAGCTGAAGCCGCCACAACCTCGTCATCCCAGGGCGAAGCAGGAGCGTAAGCTCCGTCGCGGAGACCCTGGGATCCATGCCGTTACCTTGATCGAAGGGTGCAGCGGAGCAAAATTCTGCATCGCCACAACGCTCGTATTCCACGGAATGGATCCTCGGGTCTGCGCCGCGTCGCTTCGCTCCTTGCTTCGCCCGAGGATGACGATCGCGATGGGCATTCCGGCCAATCGCCGAGGCATGCGACCTGCCAAGGCATAGGCACTTTGCCACGAAAAAAGGCCGGTTGCCCGGCCTTTTTTATTGCTCGCATCCAGCCTCAGCCGATCTTCTGGCCGGTCTTGGCCCAGTCGGCGAGGAAGGCGGCGAGGCCTTTGTCGGTCAGCGGATGGTTGACCAGCGCCCTCAGCGTCGCCGGCGGAGCGGTGATGACATCGGCGCCGATCAAGGCGGCTTGCTTGACGTGGTTCACGGTGCGCACCGATGCCGTCAGGATCTCGGTCTGGTAATCGTAATTGTCGTAGATCTGGCGGATTTCCTGGATCAGCTCCATGCCGTCGGAGCCGGTGTCGTCGATGCGGCCGACGAAGGGCGAGATGAAGGAGGCGCCGGCCTTGGCGGCGAGCAGCGCCTGGTTGGCCGAGAAGCAAAGCGTGACGTTGACCATGCGGTTCATCTCGGTGCGGATGGTCTTGCAGGCCTTCAGCCCGTCAAGCGTCAGCGGCACCTTGATGGCGATGTTGGGTGCGATCTTGGCCAGCACTTCGGCCTCGGCCATCATGTCCTTGAACTCGGTCGCCACGACCTCGGACGAGACCGGGCCTTCGACGATGTCGCAGATCTGCTTGGTGACTTCCACGATCTTGCCGCCCGATTTCAGGATCAACGACGGGTTGGTGGTAACGCCGTCGAGCAGTCCGAGGTCGTTCAGTTCCTTGATCTCTTTGATATCGGCGGTGTCGACAAAAAATTTCATGGCGGGTCTCCTGAAGATTTGCTCGTGCGTGCTCGGCACGTTCAGCGTCGCCCTTTGATCTAGAGCAAAGTCGGGGCAAGGTCACGCCTCATGATGGAAGATTCGCCCTTTGTCGCGGCCGCACCGGTGCTGGTGCCGATGCCGGCAGAGCGACCCTACACCTATGCGGTGCCGCCCGGCATGCGCGTCGTGCCGGGCTCGATCGTGCGCGTGCCGCTCGGGCCCCGGCAGGTTGCGGCCATCGTTTGGGACGGCGCCGTCGAGACGGTCGACGCCAGGAAGCTGCGCGCGATCGAGGAGGTGTTCGACTGCCCGCCGATCGACCGGGCGATGCGCCGCTTCGTCGACTGGATCGCGCAGTACACGCTGTCGGCCCCCGGCATGGTGGCCCGCATGTTGCTCAGGGCACCCGAAGCCTTCGATCCGGAGCCATGGATAGAAGGCTTGCAGCGCACGCTTGCGCAGCCAGACCGGCTGACGGAAGCGCGGCGGCGCGTGCTGGAAACGACCGAAAGCGGGCTTGCCTGGACGCGCTCGGGGCTGGCGCATGCGGCCGGTGTCTCCTCGACTGTCATCGACGGGCTCAGGGCGCAAGGCGTGTTCGAGGCCGTGATGATCCCGCCGCGGCCGGTGGTGGCGGCGCCCGATCCCGACCATGCCGTGCCGGAATTGATGCCCGACCAGGAAGCCGCCGCCGAAAAGCTGCGCGCGGCGGTCGCGGCCGATGCCTTCGGCGTCACCTTGCTCGACGGCGTTACCGGTTCGGGCAAGACCGAAGTCTATTTCGAGGCGGTCGCGACAGCGCTTCAGCGGGGCAGGCAGGTGCTGATCCTGTTGCCGGAAATCGCGCTTACGCATGCCTTCCTCGAGCGCTTCCAGGGCCGCTTTGGCGCCAAGCCGGCGGAATGGCATTCGGATTTGCCGCCAAGAATGCGCGAAAAAGTCTGGCGGCAGGTGGCGGAAGGCGGCGTGCGCGTCGTCGCCGGCGCGCGCTCGGCGCTGTTCCTGCCGTTCCGCGAGCTCGGCCTGATCGTCGTCGACGAAGAGCATGACCCCGCCTACAAGCAGGAGGACCGCGTCTTCTACAATGCGCGCGACATGGCTGTGGTGCGCGGGCATATCGGCGGCTTCCCGGTGGTGCTGGCCTCAGCGACGCCGTCGGTCGAAAGCCGGGTCAACGCCAGCCAGGGCCGCTATGGCAGGGCGGTGCTGTCGTCGCGCTTCGCCGAGGCGGCGCTGCCCGACCTGAAGTCGATCGATATGCGCCGTGCGCCGCCGGCCCGCGGCGGTTTTCTCTCCCCGGTCCTGACCGACCATATGCGACGGACACTGGAAAGGCAGGAACAGTCGCTGCTCTTCCTCAACCGCCGCGGCTACGCGCCGCTGACGCTTTGCCGGGTCTGCGGCCACCGCTTCGGCTGCCCGGTGTGCTCGGCCTGGCTGGTCGAACACCGCTTTCGCGGCCAGCTCGTCTGCCACCATTGCGGACACAATGAGCGGCGGCCGGAGGCCTGCCCGGAATGCGGCACGTTCGATCATCTGGTGGCATGCGGGCCGGGCGTCGAGCGCATTGCCGAGGAGGTGGTGGCGCATTTCCCCGATGCGCGCACCATCGTGCTTTCGTCGGACCTTCTGGGCGGCGTGCGCCGGCTGCGGCTCGAATTGGAGGCGGTTGCCAAGGGCGAGGCCGATATCGTCATCGGTACGCAGCTCGTCGCCAAGGGGCACAATTTTCCAGGCATGACACTGGTCGGGGTGGTCGATGCCGACCTCGGGCTCGCCAACGGCGATCCGCGCGCCGCCGAGCGCACATTCCAGCTGCTCAGCCAAGTGACCGGACGCGCCGGCCGCACCGGCAAGAAAAGCCTCGGCCTGCTGCAGACCTACCAACCGGATCATCCGGTGATGCGGGCGATCGTTTCCGGCGATGCCGACGCCTTCTACGAGCGCGAGATCGCCGAGCGCGAGCGGGCAGCGCTGCCGCCCTTCGGCCGGCTCGCCGGCGTCATCGTCAGCGCCGCATCGCGGGGCGAGGCGGAAGGCCACGCGCGCGGCCTGCGGCGCGCGGCGCCCACGGCCTTGGATATCTTCGTGCTCGGCCCCGCCGAGGCGCCGCTGTCGCTGCTCGGCGGCCGCCATCGCTTCCGTCTGCTGATCCAGGGCGAGCGGCGCGCCGACATGCAAGGCTTCATCCGCGCCATGCTGGCCGAAGGACCGAAGCTGCGCGGTTCGGTGCGCGTGCAGGTCGACATCGACCCGCAGAGCTTTTTGTGAGGTCAGCTGTCTACTTGGGAATATTCAGTTTGAGGTGCTGCGGAAATTCATCCGGATATAAACGAAGTGCGTCCTCGATCGACACGACCATAGCTACTGGCCGTCCGCGCTTGGTTATCGTTGTCGGGCTGCCCTTTCCGGCGTTACGGATCAAGGCGCACAGCTGGTCTCGCGCTTTGCTGCTTGCCATGGTCTTCATTTGGCACTCCTCACCCTCGTTCTCCAATGTATCATGAAACCTCCCGAAGAAGAGATACGATTTTGAAAACCCTTGGCTTGCTCGGCGGCATGAGTTGGGAATCGAGCGCCATCTATTATCGCCTGCTCAACGAAGTCGTGCGCGAACGGCTGGGCGGGCTGCATTCGGCGAAGCTCTTGTTGTGGTCGTTCGATTTCGCCGAGATCGCCGAGCGGCAGCATGCGGGTGACTGGGAAGGCGCCGGCGTGCTTCTGGTGGCGGCGGCACGCAAGCTGGAGACAGGCGGTGCGCAAGGCCTTGTGATCTGCACCAACACCATGCACAAGCTCGCCGATCAGATGCAGGCAGCGGTGTCGATCCCGCTGATCCACATCGCCGATGCAACGGCGCGGGCTGTCGTCGATGCCGGCGTGAGGCGACCGGCGCTGCTGGCAACGCGCTTCACCATGGAGCAGGATTTCTACAAGGGCCGGCTTGCCGACAAATACGGCCTTGAGCCAGTGGTACCCGACCAGGCCGGCCGCGACATGGTGCACCGGGTGATCTATGACGAACTTTGCCAGGGCGTCATCAGCGAACCATCGAAAACGGCCTATGTCGCGGAGATCGGCCGTATGCGGCGCGATGAAAAGATCGATAGCGTCATCATGGGCTGCACCGAGATAACCATGCTGATCGGCCAGCAGGATTTCGACGTTCCGGTGTTCGACACCACGCGCATTCATGCCGAGGCGGCGATCGACTTCGCGCTCTCTTGACCGTGAATTTCCTAATCTTCCGGCAGCTATCTGGCGCGGTGCTTTTCCTTCGCTAGAATGCGGAAATTTCCAACAAGCATTTTACGAGGGGACGAGATGGAGTTTGCATTTCCGTGGCCGGCGAGCCAGGGCGAATGGCTGGCATGGTCGAGCGCCGTGGTCACCTTGGCTCTTGGCCTGCTGCTGTTCCTGGCACCGGGGCTGGCCTTCCGCATCCTGCGCCTGCAGGTCAAGCCGGAAAAGGCGGCGGCGATCGCCGAGGGGCGCGGCCGCATGTCGGGCTTTTATCTCGGCGTCAGCCTGTGCTGCATCCTTTTGGCGCAGCCGCTGCTCTACATGGCGCTCGGCTTCTCCTGGCTGTTCACCGCCTTCGGGCGGCTGCTGTCGATGATGTCGGACGGCGCCAACACCCCTTTCAACTGGGTTTCGATCGCGGTCGAGTTGGTGCTGGCAGCCTTGCCGCTGGCCTTCGCTTTCGGCTTTTTGCCCTGATTAAGCGGCTGAAGCATGTCGCGTGAAAAGGATTCACGCGACATGTTTCAGGTCTTTGATTTTAAGCATGTCTTTGTCCCGAAACCGCTGCACACTTTCGGGAGACATGCTTTAATCCGGCGCTTGGGCTGGACTCTGCCGCCGGATGCGACAAAAGTGCCTGAAAACCATTCCGGGCGACGCATTGCGGTCTTAAAAGGCCTGTGCTAGACGGCAATCGACTTTCGGCCGGGGATAGCGGAAGCCGACCTCCGTGCTTGGAAAATTTGCAGTAAGGTCAAAGATTTAGCCAGAGTTTTCGCTCGCGCCAACAATCTGCGGCCTGTCAGACAAGAGAAAAGACGGTCCGTGGCCCAATCGTCATCGCCAATCTCAACTGTCGCAGAGCGCTATGCAGGCTCGTTGTTCGAGTTGGCGCTGCAGGACAATGCGGTCGCCAAGGTCGAGGCCGACCTCAACGCCTTCGAGGCGATGCTGAACGACAGCGCCGACCTTTCCCGGCTAATCAACAGCCCGGTGTTCTCCAGCGAGGATCAGGCCAAGGCCATCGCGGCGATCGCCGACAAGGCCAACATCACCGGTCTCACCGGCAATTTCCTGCGCGTCGTCGCCAGGAACCGCCGGCTGTTTGCCGTGCCCGGCATGATCAGGGCGTTCCGTCGCATCGCCGCCGATCATCGCGGCGAGACTTCGGCCGAGGTTACCTCGGCGCATGAACTGACGGCTGCCCAGGAAACCGAGCTCAAGACGACGCTGAAGGGCATTGCCGGCAAGGACGTGGCTATCGCCGTCACCGTCGACCCAACGCTGCTCGGCGGACTGATCGTCAAGATGGGCTCGCGCCAGATCGACACGTCGCTCAAAACCAAACTCAATTCGCTCAAGCTTGCACTGAAAGAGGTCGGCTGATGGACATCCGCGCCGCGGAAATTTCCGCAATTCTGAAAGACCAGATCAAGAATTTCGGCAAGGAGGCCGAGGTCTCCGAAGTCGGCCAGGTGCTGTCGGTCGGTGACGGCATCGCCCGCGTCTACGGCCTCGACAATGTCCAGGCCGGCGAGATGGTCGAGTTCCCCGGCGGCATCCGCGGCATGGCGCTGAACCTCGAAGCCGACAATGTCGGCGTCGTCATCTTCGGCAACGACCGCGACATCAAGGAAGGCGACACCGTCAAGCGCACCGGCGCCATCGTCGACGTTCCGGTCGGTCCCGGCCTGCTCGGCCGCGTCGTCGACGCGCTCGGCAACCCGATCGACGGCAAGGGCCCGATCAAGGCGACCGAACGCAAGCGCGTCGACGTCAAGGCGCCCGGCATCATTCCGCGCAAGTCGGTCAACGAGCCGATGTCGACCGGCCTCAAGGCCATCGACGCGCTGATCCCGGTCGGCCGCGGCCAGCGCGAGCTGGTCATCGGCGACCGCCAGACCGGCAAGACCGCCATCATCCTCGACACGATGCTGAACCAGAAGGCGGTGCACGACAACGGCCCGGAGACGGAAAAGCTCTACTGCGTCTACGTCGCCGTCGGCCAGAAGCGCTCGACCGTCGCGCAGTTCGTGAAGGTCTTGGAAGAGCGCGGCGCGCTCGATTATTCGATCATCGTCGCCGCCACCGCTTCCGATCCGGCGCCGATGCAGTTCCTGGCGCCGTTCGCCGGCTGCACAATGGGCGAATATTTCCGCGACAATGGCATGCATGCGCTGATCAGCTATGACGATCTGTCGAAGCAGGCCGTCGCCTATCGCCAGATGTCGCTGCTGCTGCGCCGCCCGCCGGGCCGCGAAGCCTATCCGGGCGACGTCTTCTACCTGCACTCGCGCCTGCTGGAGCGCGCCGCCAAGCTCAACGACGACAACGGCAACGGCTCGCTGACGGCGCTGCCGATCATCGAGACGCAGGCCAACGACGTGTCGGCCTATATCCCGACCAACGTGATTTCGATCACCGACGGCCAGATCTTCCTCGAAACCAACCTGTTCTTCCAGGGCATCCGCCCGGCGGTGAATGTCGGTCTATCGGTGTCGCGCGTCGGCTCGTCGGCGCAGATCAAGGCGATGAAGCAGGTCGCAGGCTCGATCAAGGGCGAGCTCGCGCAGTACCGCGAAATGGCGGCCTTCGCACAGTTCGGCTCCGACCTCGACGCCGCCACGCAGCGCCTGCTCAACCGCGGCTCGCGCCTGACGGAACTTTTGAAGCAGCCGCAGTTTTCGCCGCTCAAGACCGAGGAGCAGGTCGCGGTGATCTTCGCCGGCGTCAACGGCTATCTCGACAAGCTGCAACTCAACCAGGTCAGCAAGTTCGAGCATGGCCTGCTCAGCCACATGCGCTCGGCCGGCAAGGATGTGCTCGACGGCATCCGCAAGGAAAAGGCGCTTTCGGACGATCTGCGCGGCAAGCTGAAGGCCGAGATCGACGCCTTCGCCAAGACCTTCGCTTGAGACAAAGCCGGACGGACGGGATCAGGTTTGAAGCATGCCTTCATTAAAAGACCTTCGTAACCGTATCGCCTCGGTCAAGGCGACGCAGAAGATCACCAAGGCGATGCAGATGGTCGCCGCGGCGAAGCTGCGGCGCGCGCAGGAAGCGGCGGAAGCGGCTAGACCCTATTCCGAGCGCATGGGCGCGGTGCTGGCCAACATCACCCAGGCGGTCGGCGGCGGCGGCGATGCGCCGGCGCTGATGACCGGCACCGGCAGGGACGACGTGCATTTGCTCATCGTCTGCACCGCCGAGCGCGGCTTGTGCGGCGGCTTCAATTCGCAGATCGCGCGGCTTGCCCGCGAGCACATCCGCAGGCTTCTGGCCGACGGCAAGCAGGTCAAGATCATCTGCGTCGGCAAGAAGGGTTTCGACATCCTGCGCCGCGACTATGCCTCGATGATCCTCGAGCGCGTCGATCTGCGCGAGGTCAAAACGCTGGGCTTCGTCAATGCCGATGCGATCGCGCGCAAGGTCATCCACCTGTTCAACCAGGGCGGCTTCGACGTCTGCACGCTGTTCTACTCGAAGTTCAAGTCGGTGATCAGCCAGATCCCGACCGCGCAGCAGATCGTTCCCGCGGGCGAGGCTTCCGCCACCGCCGAGACGGGCAACGGCGCTGTCGCCGTCTACGAATACGAGCCGGAGCCGGGCGAGATACTCTCCGAGCTCATTCCGCGCAACATCGCCGTGCAAATCTTCCGCGCGCTGCTCGAGAACGCAGCCGGCGAGATGGGCGCCAAGATGAGCGCCATGGACAATGCGACGCGCAACGCCGGCGACATGATCAACAAGCTGTCGATCACCTACAACCGCCAGCGGCAGGCGCAGATCACCAAGGAATTGATCGAAATCATTTCGGGCGCCGAGGCGCTCTAGGCGGTTTGCGGGGCCGTCCCCGAGCAGACCGCGTGAGCAACAGATAGACGAGAAGGGCAAAGACGATGGCGAAAGCAGCTACCCCGAAGACCGCCGCCAAGGCGGCAGCGGCCCCCAAGGCCGCGGCAACGGCTCCGGAAGCAGCCGCGAAGGCCGCTCCGGCCAAGAAGGCGGCCGCCCCGGCCAAGGCAGCAGCGCCGGCCAAGCCGGCCGCGGCGAGGTCGGTGAGCGTTGCGACGAAGCGGGTCGGCGCCGCCGGCAAGGTCCGCCAGGTCATCGGCGCCGTCGTCGACGTGCAGTTCGAAGACCATCTGCCGGCGATCCTGAACGCGCTCGAAACCACCAATGTCGGCAACCGCCTGGTGCTCGAGGTTGCCCAGCACCTCGGCGAAAAAACCGTGCGCTGCATCGCCATGGACTCCACCGAAGGCCTGGTCCGTGGTCAGGAGGTCTTCGACACCGGCTCACCGATCTCGGTGCCGGTCGGTCCGGGCCTGCTCGGCCGCATCATCAACGTCATCGGCGAGCCGGTCGACGAGGCCGGCGCGGTCGACGGCGTCGAAATACGCGCCATCCACCAGCCGGCTCCGGCCTATGTCGACCAGTCTACGGAAGCGCAGATCCTGGTCACCGGCATCAAGGTTCTCGACCTGCTCGCCCCTTACGCCCGCGGCGGCAAGATCGGCCTGTTCGGCGGCGCCGGCGTCGGCAAGACGGTGCTGATCCAGGAACTGATCAACAATGTCGCCAAGGCGCATGGCGGCTTCTCGGTGTTCGCCGGCGTCGGCGAGCGCACCCGCGAAGGCAACGACCTCTATCACGAGTTCATCGAATCGGGCGTCAACAAGAAGGGCGGCGGCCAGGGCTCCAAGGCAGCGCTCGTCTACGGCCAGATGAACGAGCCGCCGGGCGCGCGCGCCCGCGTCGGCCTGACCGGCCTGACGGTCGCCGAATATTTCCGCGACCAGGGCCAGGACGTGCTGTTCTTCGTCGACAACATCTTCCGCTTCACGCAGGCGGGCTCGGAAGTGTCGGCGCTGCTCGGCCGTATTCCTTCCGCCGTGGGCTACCAGCCGACCCTGGCCACCGATATGGGCGCGCTGCAGGAGCGCATCACCACGACCACCAAGGGCTCGATCACCTCGGTGCAGGCGATCTACGTGCCGGCCGACGATCTGACCGACCCGGCGCCGGCGACCTCGTTCGCCCACCTCGACGCCACCACGGTGCTCAACCGCGCAATCTCGGAAAAGGGCATTTACCCGGCCGTCGATCCGCTCGACTCGACCTCGCGCATGCTCGACCCGATGGTCGTCGGCGAGGAGCACTACCAGGTTGCCCGCCAGGTACAGTCGATCCTGCAGCGCTATAAGTCGCTGCAGGACATCATCGCCATCCTGGGCATGGACGAATTGTCGGAAGAGGACAAGCAGACCGTTGCCCGGGCGCGCAAGATCGAGCGCTTCCTGTCGCAGCCGTTCTTCGTCGCCGAAGTGTTCACCGGCTCGCCGGGCAAGCTGGTCGACCTTGCCGACACCATCAAGGGCTTCAAGGGCCTCTGCGCCGGCGACTACGACCACCTGCCGGAAGCCGCCTTCTATATGGTCGGCGGCATCGAGGAAGCGGTCGAGAAGGCGCAGCGCCTGGCGGCTGAAGCGGCGTAAAGAAGCGAATAGGGAGTAGTGAATAGTGAGTAGTGATTAGCGGTGTGATCCAGGCGTTTGCCGCCTTTCACTACTGACTACTCACTATTCCCTACTCACTAGATTGACATGGCTGAAGCGTTCAAATTCGAACTGGTTGCGCCGGAGCGGCTGCTTGTTTCCGAGCAGGTCGAGTCGGTCGTCATTCCGGGCGCCGAGGGCGAGATGACCGTCATGGCGCAGCACGCGCCGGTGATGACCACGATCAAGCCCGGCGTTGTTACCGTGAACACCGCGGGCGGCAAGCAGGAGCGCTTCGTCGTGTTCGGCGGCTTCGCCGATATCCTGCCTTCGGGCTGCACGCTGCTTGCCGAATCGGCGGTGCACGTCAACGACATCGACCGGGCTGATCTCACCCGCCGTATCCAGGAAGCCAGGGAAGACGCCGCCGACGCCAAGGACGACGAGAGCCGCAGTCGGGCGGAACAGTTCCTTAGCCAGCTCACCACGCTGGAAGGCGCGCTGCTGCCGGCTTGAGAGCAGCAGGTCATCGGCATAGTCAGCCTGCCGGTGGTTTCAAATCTCATCGAACTTTGTTACTCTCGGAGAGAGAAAAAACTCCGGGGGGTGTTTTTGTGCTTGGGCTAGACCTCAAAACTTGGCTGGGCTTCGCATTCGTTGGTGCCTTGGTATCGACCGTCGGGTCAATTCTCGGGATCGTCCTAAAAGAATACTTTTTTCGAGATCGTTCGAGCTGTGGAAGCAAGATCGAGCTCTTGAACAAATATACCAGAAATACCGTGATCCACTTAAGTTATCCGCACGAGAGCTAGCTTACCGTTTGTTAGAGATTTGTGATACTTATCCCACGGTATTTCTATCTGGCCGAGTTTTTCAGTCGCGGCCATTGAGACAAGAAAGAAACAGCAATCAAGATCCCAACTACAAGCGCCACAAACTCGTCAGCAGTTTGTACCGTTTTTCTGCCTTTCTAGGGTGGCTCGAGCTATATCGGCAAGAGCTTACCTTCTATCAGCCATCGGAGAATCCGCATACCGCTGAGATAGATAAAGCCTTGTCCGATATAAGAGCAGATTTTGCTGACGGCCACATAAACTTGGCCGACGATTGGGATAGCTGGCGTGACACCCTTATCTTCCGAGAAGAACTGCGCGCTATCGGAGAATCAATGATTGAAAGCAAAGGAGCGACTAGGTCGATTATTGGGTACGGGCGTTTTGTCGACCTAATAAATAGTGATGGCATAAGTTCGACTAAGTCATGGTCGCAAGTTGTTATCAATTTTCTGCTCGACCTGGAGGACGGCAATAAGGATTTTAGGAAGGTCAGATTACAGCGGATTCTCCTTCACGTTCTTGATTTCATTGAGCTTATCGACGAGCGGGGTCTCGACGAAAGACTGGCAGGTGCTCGCAAGAGATGGGGCTCAACAGAGGCTTCGTTCGCAGACTTCGGGCCCGAACCAGTGCCAGCTTTGGCTTAGGATTTCTCGCCTCCCATGCCGAGCGCGGCCAGCGCAAGCGCTGGGCCGCCCTGCCGCAGATGGGCGAGATGGGTGGCCACGAACTCGATCAGCGTCTGGCGCTCGGAATGACCCTTGGCGAAGCCGGCGAGGTCGAATACTGCGGCAACCATTTCTTCAGTCGGCAGGTTACGGCTTAAAAGCGCCGCCAATGCTGAATCAAGCGGGTCGGTGAAGTGGCTCTCGGGTAAGCTGATGCCGCGCGCTGCGCAGGCGGCGATCCAGGCGGCGACCACCAGTGCCAGATGTTCTGGCAGCAGTCCGGTTTCAAGTCTTGCAAGGGCGGAAGCGATGATGCGCTGCGGCAGTTTCTGGCTGCCGTCGTTGCCGATCTGCGCTGTGCGGTGGGCAAGGGCCGTGTTGGAAAAGCGCCTGGCGAGCTCGGCCGTGTAAGGGATTGGGTCGAGCCCGGCATCCTGCGGCAAGGTCGGGATGGCCTCGGCCCACAGCCAGTCGACAAACTGCCGGATCGCCGGGTCGGCAAAGGCGCGGTCGACTGTGGCGTGGCCGCTGAGAAGGCCGAGATAGGCGATGGCGGAATGCGCACCGTTGAGCAGCCTGAGCTTCATGTCCTCGAACGGCCGCACGTCCTCGACCATGGTGACGCCGAATTTCTCCCAGGCCGGGCGGCCCGCCGGAAAACGATCCTCGATCACCCATTGGCAGAACGGCTCGGTCATCACCGGCCAGGCGTCCTCGACGCCGATCTCGCCGGCGATACGCTCTCGATCGGCATCGGTGGTGGCCGGCACGATGCGGTCGACCATGCTCGACGGAAAAGCGACTTCGCCGGCAATGTGGCTGGCGAGCGAGCCATCGCCTGACGCGGCTAGCCGGCCATCGCGCAATTCCGCAAAGGCGAGCAGCAGCCCATGCAGCGTGGCGCCGTTGGCCGGCAAATTGTCGCAACAAAGCACGGTGAAGGGCGGCGTGCCGGCGGCGCGACGGCGCGCGAGCGCCTCGGCGAGGAAGCCATGCGCTGTCTTCGGCGATCCGGGGTTCGACAGGTCGTGTACGATATCGGGATGCGCTTCGTCGAGACTGCCGTCGGCCGCTCTCAAGTAGGCTTTCTCGGTAATGGTCAGAGTGACGATGCGGATGCGCGGGTCGGTCAGCGCGGCGAGCACCGCACCAGGACCTTCGGGCGCCACCAGCAGCGACAGGATCGAGCCGACGACCTGCAATTGCTCGCCGCCGCTGTCCCTGATTGCCAAGGTGTAAAGCCCGTCTTGCGGCGCCAGCGCGTCGCGCGTGTCCGGGCTGCGCAGCGAGACGCCGACGATGCCCCAATCCGTCGCGCCGTCCGCCAGACAGGCGTCGACATAGGCTGCCTGATGGGCGCGGTGAAAGGCGCCGACACCGAGATGGACGATGCCGGGCGTGACCGCGCCACGGTCGTAGCGCGGCACGGCAATTGCGGCCGGCAATGTCGCGGCCGCAGCGTTCGAAAGACGGCTCTTCATTGTTGCGCGAAGTCTCCGGATTGGACCACAATCAACTCCCGGCGGAAGGCAGCGAAGATGAGTTGTCAGCGGCATAACACCCGCTGGCGGCCCGCACAATGGCCGGCTGCCGATCGAAAGTCATCATACAACAAGCCGATTTTTGTATGTTGACATTATTTCCGGGCGACCATACCGGTTACGCCTTCCTGGAGGAGCGACATGGCCGCACTGACCGATCCGGACCTGCTGTTTGCGCCGGAAACGCGATCGGTGGCTCGAGCCCTCTATGCGGGAGTGAAAGACCTTCCCATCGTCAGCCCGCATGGTCATACCGACCCGCGCTGGTATGCGCTCGACGAGGCTTTCCCCGATCCGGCGCAATTGCTGATCGTGCCCGACCATTACATTTTCCGCATGCTGTTCAGCCAGGGCGTGCGGCTGGAAGAGCTCGGCGTGCCGACGCTAGACGGCACACCGGTCGAGACCGACGGCAGGACGATCTGGCGGCGCTTTGCCGAGCACTATCATCTGTTTCGCGGCACGCCGACCCGGCTCTGGCTCGACCATGTGCTGGAACATCTGTTCGGCATCGACGAGCCGCTGAGCGCCGGCACCGCGGACCGTCATTACGACACGATCGCCGCGCTGCTCGCACGCGACGACTATCGGCCGCGGGCGCTGTTCGAGCGCTTCAACATCGAGGTGATTGCAACGACCGAGGGCGCGCTCGACGATCTCAAATGGCACCGGATGATCCGCGACAGCAGCTGGAAAGGCCGCGTCGTCACCGCTTATCGGCCGGACGCCGTCGTCGATCCCGATTTCGAAGGTTTTGCCGCCAATCTCGACCGTCTCGGCGAAATCACCGGCCGCGATACCGGCACATGGGCCGGCTATCTCGATGCGCACCGCCAGCGGCGCGCCTACTTCAAGGAATTCGGCGCGACCTCGTCCGACCACGGCCATCCGACCGCCGAGACCGCCAACCTTTCCGACGCCGCGGCGGAAGAGTTGTTCAACCGCATCCGCCGCGGTTCGGACGACGAGCGCGAGCGGCGGCTGTTCCGCGCCCAGATGCTGACCGAAATGGCCAAGATGAGCCGCGACGACGGCCTGGTGCTGCAGATCCATCCCGGTTCATGGCGCAATCATTCGCCGGCTATTTTCCAGAGATTCGGCCGCGACAAGGGTTTCGATATCCCGACAAGGACCGATTATGCGGCGGCGCTGAAGCCGCTGCTCGATTGCGTCGGGCTGGAACGCGACCTCGCGATCATCCTGTTCACGCTCGACGAGACCAGTTATTCGCGCGAGCTGGCGCCGCTCGCCGGCGTCTATCCGGCGCTGAAGCTCGGCCCGGCCTGGTGGTTCCACGACAGCCCGGAAGGCATGCGCCGCTTCCGCGAGATGACCACAGAGACGGCCGGCTTCTACAACACCGTCGGCTTCAACGACGACACCCGCGCCTTTCCGTCGATTCCGGCGCGCCACGACGTCGCCCGCCGCGTCGACTGCGCCTTCCTGGCGCGGCTCGTCGCCGAGCATCGGCTGCGCGAGGAGGAGGCGCACGAGCTGGCGAGGGAGCTTGCCTACACGCTTGCCAAAAAGGCGTACCGGCTTTGAGCCGAGCGCCATGTTTTCTGCCGGAGGAAAGTCATGTTGCATTTTTCGAAATTGATCCACAGGTCGCGGTGTGGCTGATACCGCAATCGATCTCAGGGTCGAGCGAAGGCCCAAGCTTTCGGAAACCGTCGTTGCGACGATCCGCAAGCAGCTCCTGGCGGGCGAGATCCCGCCCGGCCGCAAGCTGCCGACCGAAGGCCAACTGACCGAAACCTTCGGCGTCAGCCGCACCGTCATCCGCGAAGCGCTGGCCAGGCTTGCCGCCGACGGGCTGGTCGAACCGAGACAAGGTGCCGGCGTCTTCGTCAGCGAGCATATCTCGACCACCTTCGGCGTGCTCACCGCCGAAATGGGAGCCAAGGATTCCATCGCGCTCAACGTGCTCGAGGTGCGCCTGGCGATCGAGATCGAATCGGCAGGCCTTGCCGCCCTCCGTCGCAACGCCGCGCAGGAGGCGGCGATCCAGGAGGCCTTCTTCGAGTTCGAACGTTTGCTGCTCGACGGCCAGCCGACCGGCCCGGCCGACCTTGCTTTCCACCGGGCGATCGCCAGCGCCACCAACAATCCCTTCTATGTCGAGATGCTCGACATGCTCGGCCGCCGCGCCATTCCCTGCGACGTGACCTCGCAGTGGTCGACTGAGCTCGTCCAGTCCGACGACTACCAGCGCGGCCTGCAGCGCGAGCACATGGTCATCCTCAATGCGATTTCGGCGGGCGATGCCGGCGCCGCGCGCGAGGCGATGCGCACGCATCTCACCAACAGCCAGCAGCGCTACCGCGAGCGGCTGCAGGCCAGGCAGGCCTACTACGCCCATTCGGTGACGGCCGCGCCGGCCGGGTGATCATGCGAGCGAGGTAAAGATGAGTCGCAAACACTTTGAATTTTCGTCGCGCTTCGCCATCGACCCGGTTGCCGCCGCGGCGATGGGAACCGACGAGCTGCGCCACAATTTCCACATCGAGGGGCTGTTCCATCCCGGCCTCGTCAGCCTGACCTATACGCATTACGACCGCATGATTGTCGGCGGCGCCATGCCGGTCGATTCCGTTCTGCACCTTGAAGCGATCAAGCCGACCGGCACCAAGGCGTTCCTCGACCGGCGCGAGCTGATCGTCGTCAACATCGGCGGCGCCGGCACGGTGACGGCGGACGGCCTGCCCCATGAAATGACGGCGCGCGACATGCTCTATCTCGGCATGGGTACGCAACTGGTATCGTTCGCGTCCGCAAGTCCGGATGAGCCGGCTAAGTTCTACCTGCTGAGCGCGCCGGCGCATCAAATCTATCCCAGCCAGCTGATCCGCATCGGCGACGCCAAGCGGCTCGATCTCGGCAGCCCGGCGACCAGCAACGAACGCTCGATCTTCCAGTTCATCCACGCCGATGGCGCAAAAACCTGCCAACTGGTCGTCGGCGTGACCCAGCTGGCGCCGGGATCGGTGTGGAACACCATGCCTTGCCATGTGCATGACCGGCGCATGGAGGTGTATCTTTATTTCGACCTGGCCGAGAGCGCGCGGGTCTTCCACTTCATGGGCGAGCCGGACGAGACGCGCCACATCGTCATGCGCAACGAGGAGGCGGTGCTGTCGCCCGGCTGGTCGATCCATTCGGGCGCAGGCACTTCGAATTATGCCTTCATCTGGGCCATGGCCGGCGACAATATCGACTATACCGATGTCGATACGGTGGCGATGGAAGACCTCAAATGAGCGACCTCTCAGCCTTCAGCCTCGCCGGCAAACGCGTCCTCGTCACCGGCGCCAACACCGGCATCGGCCAGGGCATCGCCGCGTCGGTCGCGCGTGCCGGCGGCGCCGTCATCGGCGTCGGTCGCTCGGCCATGGACGAGACCGCGGCCAGGATCGCCAAGTTGGGCGGGAGCTTCGAGGCGGTGGCCGCCGACCTCGCCGATCCTGCCGTGGCCGCCGCCATGCTCGACCGGATCTGGGACGAGAGCGGTCCGCTCGACGGCCTGGTCAACAATGCCGGCATCATCCGGCGCGCCGACGCGGTCGACCTCAGCGAAGCCGATTGGGACGATGTCATCGACATCAATCTGAAGACGGTCTTTCGCCTATGCCAGAATTTTGCCCGGCGCGTGCTGGCACAGCCCGGACGGCGCGGCAAGATCGTCAACATCGCCTCGCTGCTGAGTTTTCAAGGCGGCATCCGCGTCGCCTCTTATACCGCCTCGAAGCATGGCGTGCTCGGCATCACCCGGCTGCTCGCCTGCGAATGGGCGCACAGGGGCATCAACGTCAACGGCATTGCGCCGGGCTATATCGAGACCAACAACACCGAGGCGCTGCGCGGCGATCCAGATCGCAGCACCGCCATACTGGGGCGCATTCCGGCCGGGCGCTGGGGCCGGCCCGACGACATCGGCGATGCGGCGGTGTTCCTGCTCGCGCCGGCGTCGGACTATATGCATGGCGCGGTGGTTGCGGTGGATGGCGGCTGGCTGGCGCGCTGACGACCTAAAGCATGTCGCGTGAAAGAGGATTCACGCGACATGCTTTAGGTCTTTGATTTTAAGTATGTCTTTGTCCCGAAATCGCTACACCCTTTCGGAAGACATGCTTTAGGCAAAACGGAAAAACGCTCGATGACCGACGTGGCGTCAAGGCGCTGGAGGCCGGGCGGCTGGTCGACAGCTTTGCGCCGTGCCGTGCAGATTTCCTGGCCTGATATTCGATTCGAGGATATCGGAAACAAAAAGCCCGCGCCTTGGCAGGCACGGGCTTGTTGCCTAAGCCGCGGTACTCGAACATCGCCGCAGGACAACAACCGTGCCGCAATATGGTGAACATAGGTTTAACGAGACTGGGACTCGTCCGACATATCGGGCCAACGAGACGACAAGATCTTGCGGCCGTGGCAGGCCGCCGGAGCGGTTCATCGTTTCATGGAAACGGTGACCCGGCTCTGCCTCTTTGTTTTTGACGCAATTGCGGACGGAAAACCGTTTCACACTTTTCCTGGAATTTGCTCTAAAGCCTGTCGCGTGAAGAAGGATTCACGCGACAGCTTTAGGTCTGATTTTCAGCATGTCTTTGTCCCGAAACCGCTGCACACTTTCGGGACACATGCTCTAGCGGCTGGAGAAACGTCAAAAAAATGGAAGTTGTGCGAAAGTCAGAGGCGCTTGCGCGCGCGGCTGCCAGGCGGCCGATCAGGGAGGTCCGGCGCCTTGCGTTGGATGTGAAGCGGCTGTGGCGGCTTTGGATAAAGTCGGACACGGCGCGCTACCACAAGATATTCATTGCCGGCTGCGCGCGCAGCGGAACGACGCTGACCCAACGTCTGATGGGGTGTTTCGAAGACACTTTCGTCCATCGACAGGAAGCGAAATACGCGCAGTTGGACCTGCTGGACCGTCCCGAATCCAATCTTGTGGTCAAACGCACCGAACGGGGTCATGCACATCTGGAGAGACTTCCAGCCGCCGTCAGTCTGATCTATTGCATTCGCCATCCCTTCGACGTGCTCACCAGTTCGCATCCGCAGACCAGGGGCGAGCGCCGGTTCCATGTCACGCCCGAGCGCTGGCTGGCGGAGTATGATGCTTTGCTGCGCCTGAGGAAGGCACAGCCGAACCGTGCAATCGTCTATGTTCGCTACGAGGACACGATCGGCGCGCCGGATGCCGTGCAGGGGCGGATCGCGCGGGCGCTGGACCTCAAGTCGCGCATCCGCTTCAGCGAGGATCCCGGCAATCCGATGTGGGCGACCTCGCTGAAAAAATGGGAGCGCAACGAAGAATTCCAAGCCTATCTGCGCGGCCTGCCGCCGGCTTTTGTCGACCGGCTGCGGAGTTTCTGCGACGAGTTCGGCTACGATATGCCCGACTGGACCGGCGCATGACATGAGCGGGGAGCCGTTACAGGCGAGCGGGCTGCGGCAAACGAAGTCCGCGTGCTGCGGAGACCGGGTTTGAGAGGCGATGACGAACGCGTCAGGCTGATCGCGAAGCGGCACGGTCTGCTGATCGGCGCGGACATGCTGCCCGGCAAGGATGGCATCAACATAAACGGCCCTTCGCTGATCAGGGTGCCCGATTGGGTGACGGGCCGGCTCGGGAAATATTATCTCTATTTCGCGCATCACACCGGAACCTACATCCGGCTTGCGTATTCGGATGCGTTGGAGGGCCCGTGGCACATCCATCACGGCGGCGCGCTCTCGGTTGCCGATTGCCCGTTCCTCCAGGACCACGTCGCGTCTCCCGATGTGCATGTCGACGAGCAAAATCAGCGCATCGTCATGTATTTTCACGGCCCGACGCTGAATGACCGGGAACAGATGACCTTCGCCGCCACCTCGGTCGACGGGCTGAATTTCACGCCCCGCTCCGAGGCGCTCGGACCTTCCTATGCGCGCATCTTTCGCCATGACGGCTGGTGGTACGGGCTGTTCGGGGCCGGCAGCATAAAACTCAGTCGATCGGGCGACGGTCTTTCCGGATTCGACAAGGGGCCGATCGTGCTGCCCGGGTCGCGGCGCGCGAGGCCCAGGCATGTCGCGGTACAGAAAAACGAGCGTTCGCTCGTGGTCTACTACACGAACAAGGGCGACGCGCCGGAGCGAATATTCTATGGCAGGATCGATCTTTCGGGAGACTGGCAACGTTGGAGGGTGCGCGGCAGCACCGAGCTGCTGCGGCCCGGCACCGACTTCGAAGGCGCCGGCCTGCCTGTTCGCCGCAGCCGGAGCGGTACGGCAAAAGGCAGGGAGAACGCGTTGCGCGATCCGGCGATTTTCGAGGAGGACGGCCGCACTTGGCTGCTTTATGCCGTTGCCGGTGAAGGCGGCATAGCACTGGCCGAACTCTACCTTGGCGAGGCCGCCGGCACCACGCGCCTGCAAAGATCGGTCGCGGCGCTGCGGACCCTGGCCGGGCGACTGAGGTGGCCATGACCCCGGACATTACGGGAATCAAAGCGACGGCAGGCGCACCGGCGGGCGGGCCGGATCCAAAGCGTCGCGTCCTGAAGGACGTGTTCGGCTTCGACGATTTTCGTCCCGGCCAGGCCGCCGTGATGGAGGCGCTGCTTGAGGGACGTCACGTGCTGGCGGTGATGCCGACAGGCGCCGGCAAGTCGCTGTGTTACCAGGTCCCGGCGCTTGTGCTGGGCGGGCTCACCATCGTCGTCTCGCCGCTGGTGGCGCTGATGCAGGATCAGGTCGCGGCGTTGCGGCTGGCAGGCGTGCCCGCCGACACGATCAATTCCTCTTTCGACCGCGACACCAATGTCGCGGCATGGCGCCGCGTCGCGTCTGGCCAGACGCGCCTGCTCTATCTGGCGCCGGAGCGGCTGATGACCGAGCGCATGCTCGACGCGCTTGCCAGGCTCGACGTGCGCCTGATCGCCATCGACGAGGCGCATTGCATCTCGCAATGGGGCCCGGCGTTCCGGCGCGAATATGAGGACCTGTCGCGGCTGCGCGGCATCTTCCCGCAGGTGCCGATCATCGCGCTGACGGCAACGGCTGACGAGGCCACGCGCACCGACATAGAGGCGAGGCTGTTTGCCGGGCGCGCGAAAACCCTGGTGCTGGGCTTCGACCGGCCGAACATCAAGCTGGCAATCGAAACCAAGCAGGACAGCAAGCGCCAGCTGCTGCGCTTCGTCGAGCGCCATCCAGGCAAGAGCGGCATTGTCTACTGCCTGTCACGCCGGAAGACGGAGGAGATGGCCGCCTTCCTCGAGCGCAACGGCGTCACCGCGCTCGCCTACCATGCCGGCATGAGCAAGGAGGCACGTGAGGCCAATCAAAATAGCTTCATGACCCTGTCAGGCGTCGTCATGGTGGCGACCATCGCCTTCGGCATGGGCATCGACAAGCCCGACGTGGCTTATGTCTTCCACACCGATCTGCCGGGCAGCCTGGAGGCCTATTACCAGGAGATCGGCCGTGCCGGCCGCGACGGGCGCGCCGCGGAGGCCCATATGCTGTACGGCCTCGGCGACATCCGCACGCGCCGGATGTTCATCGACGACGAGGATGCCTCGCCGGAGCACAAAAGGCGCTCGCACGGCCGGCTGGACACGCTGATCGGCTATTGCGAGACGGCGCAGTGCCGCCGCCAGGTGCTGCTTGGCTATTTCGGCGAGGCGGCGGTGCCTTGCGGCAATTGCGACAATTGCCTCGAGCAGGCGCCGCGTGCGGATGGCAGCGTCGAGGCGCGCATCATCCTGGCGGCTGTCGCGCAGACCGGCGAGCGTTTCGGCGCCGCCCATGTCATCGACATATTGCTTGGCCATGAAACCGAAAAGGTGCTGGCGAGAGGCCACCAGAAACTCGCCAGTTTCGGGACGGGCATAGCGCACAGGAAAACTGTATGGCTGTCGCTGATCCGACAACTCGTCGCGGGCGGCTTTCTGATGCCGGATCCGGAAGGCCATGGCGGCCTTGGCATTTCCGAAACCGGCCGCGCGCTCGGGCGTGGCGAGGTTGCGTTCCACTATCGCGTCGAGGGCCGGGATCGTCTTGCGCGTGGCAGGAAGCGGGCTGCGGAGGCTTCCGCTTCGGGTGGCGAGGCGCTGGATGCCGGGTTGCTGGCCGCGCTCAAGGCGCTGCGTCTGCGGCTGGCGAAAGAGCGCCAGGTGCCGGCCTATGTCGTCTTCTCCGACCGCACGCTGATCGACATGGCCGAGCGCCGGCCGCGCGACCTCGACGCCTTCGCCGAAGTGAACGGCGTGGGCGCAGCGAAGCTCAAGGAGTTCGGGGAGATCTTCGTGAGCGCGATCGCGGCGCATGAGGCAAGTGGGTCGAACTGAGGAACGGCTTTTCCTTGACGCGTCACCCCGTCATTCCGGGTTTGCCAAGCAGCATTTCTTGAATTTCTTGCCGCTTCCACAAGGGCACGGATCGTTGCGCCCGATGTCGCGCCAAGGGTTGGTGGCCGGTATCACGCTGGAGAAGGCCAGGTCCAGCCGTGAGGCTTGCCCATCCTCGTCCTCGTCAAGATCGAAATCGTCGTCGCCAAAATCGAATCCGTCGTCATCATCAAGGCCGCGGGTCCAATCCAGCGCCACAAGGACATCCTCGATATAACTCAGACCGGCGCGATCGAACCGGCCAATGTCGCCGGGTTGCTGCTCGGCTTCCCGCAGGTCGCTTTCGAAATCACTGCGTTCAAGCGCATCTTCGGGGATACGGTCCTCATCCCAAGCGCTGTAGACAAGCGGAACGAGGTCTCGCAGGGCGAGCATAGCGATCGCCTCTAGCCAGCCGACCCAGGCGTAGTCCCAGTCGTCGGCCAACCTCTCCTTGTAAAATCGTTCTAGGAACTGCTGTGTCCGGTCGCGCTCGATGCGACCTTCCCAGGTCAAAAAGGTCACCGCGCCAAACGCCGCGTCGCGGATGAATTCGTCGGCGGAGCGGTCGGCGATGACGCCGAACAGCGGGCCGGCGTTGCCGTCGAACACGCCTACGATGATGCGCGACAAGGTTTCGGTTATGGTGTCGCCAAGCAGCCGGCCAGTTTCCTCGGTGGGACGGCGCAGCAGACGCAGCAAAGGTTGGCATGCCTGGGTGTCGCGGGCGCCGCCGAGGATATGCACGCCTCTGAAGAGCAGCAACTCTTCATCGTCCGACAAAGGTCGTCCGTTCGCGGCGCGTTCAAGTACCGCGCGCAGCGGAGGCGCGGATTCTTCTATCCTGATCGTACAGACCGCGATTGCAAGATCCGGCACCTGCCGTTCGGTTGCCACGGCATGGAGATAGCGGTCTATCGGATACAGCTCGAAGTCGCCGCTGTCGTCGGAAAACAGCTTTTCCAAATCTTCTTTTTTCATCACGTCCAGTCGCGTCGATGGAGCCCCGGCCCGGGGGTATGCTATCGATCCTTCAGCCACACACCAGTGTCAATCCTGAGAGCGACGATGAGCGAATACCAATACTATGAATTCCAGGCGGTCGATCGTCCCCTTAGCAACGCGGATCGCCAGGTGCTTCGCGGTCTGTCATCACGGGCGCGGATCACTACCACCAGCTTCACCAATTCCTACGATTGGGGCGATTTCCGCGGCGATCCGGACGAGCTCATGGATCGCTGGTTCGACCTTCACCTCTATCTGGCGAACTGGGGATCGCGCCGGTTGATGATGAGGTTGCCGGCCCGGCTGGTCGATCGGGACCGCCTCGGCGCCTTCCTCGGGGATACCGACTACGTCACGCTCAGGATCGCCGGCGAGAACATCATTTTGAGCGTCTGGCGCGACGATCTGGAACTGGAGGACTGGGGCGATGACGACGCGAGTTGGCTGCCGGCCCTGGCGCCGCTTCGGGCCGACCTGCTCGCGGGCGACCTCAGGCTGTCCTATCTGCTTTGGCTGATGGCTGTCGAAACCGGGGAGATCGAGCCCGGCGAGCCGGAGCCGATGCCGGGTATCGGGCCGCTGACCGGCGCGCTCGAAGCGTTTGCCGAGTTCTTCTGCATCCATCGCGATCTCGTCCAGGCAGCGGCTGAGCGAGGCGCGGCAACGGCTCCTGAAGAAGCGTTGCAGGAGATGGCCGGGCGGATGGTCGCGACGATGAGCGATGCCGAGAAAACCAGCCTGCTCATGCGGGTTTTCAATGGCGAACCGCATGTGTCCGCCGAGTTGCGGGCCATGGTCCGGGCACGTTTGGAACCCCAGACGGCGCCAGGCGCCGCACGCAGCTGCCGATCTGCAGGCCCGCGCCCATCAAATCCGCCTTGCGCGCGAGCGCGCCGAGGCGGAACTGGCGGAAGCGCAACGGCGACAACAAGCGGAGGCGGCCCAGAAGGCGCGAGAAATCCGGCTTGAAGCCATTCTCCGACGGGGCGAGAGTGTCTGGGGAGAGGTGGAGGCTGAAATCGGACGCCGCAATCCCGCCGGCTATGACAAGGCGGCGGCGCTTCTTTCCGACCTTTTGGGGTTCGCCGAAAAACATGGCACGGTCGAGGAATTTCGCCTCCGGTTTCAATCAATCCGGGAGCGTCACGCCGGCAAGGGACGCTTCATCGAACGTCTGGAGGCGCTGGGATAGGTTTTCGAGGAGGTCCTCCTTCGGAGCGCATCCTGCTTCTTGTAGAGAACCACCAAATCCTGCGGAGCTCGAAGAGCGAAGCAGGATGGCGGGTCACGACCGACGATGATGAGCACCATGTCTAGGCTATGGCTCTGTAATCGAGATCAGTCCGCGAGCCCCATGACGAAAGCAAGGGCGATGTTGAGACGCCCGATATCGGCGTCGGCCAGGTGCCCAACCAATTGTCCGATCCGTTCCCGCCGGACCGTAACGGGCTTGTCGACCATGATCTGCGAACGGATGCGCAGACCATTCTTTTCACTCGGTTCGATCATGATGCGAAAATCCGGAGCGTCGACGACGTCGGATGTCATCTGGCAAACCACGACCGATGGATAGTTTTCGGGAAAGGCGTCGGTCTGCACAATGACGGCCGGTCGCGGCTTTCCGTAATCGCCAGCCGCCGCGACGATCACAACGTCGCCGCGTTTCATCGTCCCTTTGGATCGGGTTCGTCGAATTCCGAAACGGCTTCGATCCAACTCAGGGCTTCGTCTTCGTGGCGCCGGTCAAGACGGCTTGCTTGGGCGGCAACGCGCTTTCGGACAGACGCCAATCGCGGATCAGGCACGACCAGGCGCAATTCCCGCAGCCCTCGCCCGCGCCGCCGCTCGCGCATCATTCTCATCCGCTCGGCGGTTGCAGTCACTTCGGTCTCCCATGTAGCGCCAACAGTGTCACTGTAACGCGTTACGTGTCTTGCGGCAATCCCTTCCATGACAAGGACACCATGGTCACCGCCTGCGGCCGCATCTGCATGATGAGGAAGAAGATCAACGTCTTGACCGTGCTCGCCGGTCAGAGGCTCGGAATCAAGGAAGTCGACGACGGCATTTGGCTCGTCAGCTTCATGCATTATGATCTGGGATATGTCGACCTGGAGCAGAGGACCTTGCAGACCATCGACAATCCGTTCGGCACGAGATTGTCACCCATGTCTTAGGTACGAACTGTTACCTATGTCTCCGGGCCGTACAAATTGAGCGATGGCGGAGAGGGAGGGATTCGAACCCCCGATACCCTTGCGAGTATGCCGCATTTCGAGTGCGGTGCATTCGACCACTCTGCCACCTCTCCGCGAGGTCATGGTCAGCCCGTTGCCGGCGCGGCGCACTAGATAACGGCTGGGCGGACAGGTTACAAGGCCCCATTCGCCCGATTTCCGGCTTCTTGGAAAAGCCGTGTCAATTCGGTCGCCTGACCCTCGCCGGCACCGCGGCTGCCGACATCTCGAACCGCCTCGTTGTCGGTGCGCCAACAATGGTCCCGGCAACGGGCCGCTTGCCTTGACTTTGGCCCAGCCTTCGGTTAGGGACAGCCCGCATTCGGCGTGGAGGGGTCTTCCGCGCCGCTTGTTTTTTGAACCCGCAGACTGACAAAAAGACGGCCGAACCGCCTCAGGCGGCTCATCAAGGCCGACCGAACAGCGAAAGGCAAAAAATGTTCGCAGTCATCAAAACGGGCGGCAAGCAGTATCGCGTCGCCGCCAACGATCTCTTGAAGATCGAAAAAGTCGAAGCCCAGGTCGGCGATATCGTCGAGATCGGCACCGTGCTGGCGCATGGCGAGGGCGAGAACGTCACCTTCGGCGCGCCGTTCGTCGATGGCGCCCTGGTTACGGCGGAAGTCGTCGAACAAGGAAAGAACCGCACCGTCATTGCTTTCAAGAAGCGCCGCCGGCAGAATTCGCGCCGCAAGATCGGCCACCGCCAGCTTTTGACCACCGTGCGGATCTCCGAGATCCTGCTGGGCGGCGCCAAGCCGGCGAAGAAGGCCGCCGCCAAGCCGGAAGCCAGGGCCGAGGCTCCTGCAAAGGCTGAAGTCGCCGCCGAGGCGAAGGCCGAGGCTGCGCCGAAGGAGGCCAAGGCCAAGAAGGAAGCCAAGGCAGAGGCCGCTCCGCAGGAAGAGGCGAAGGCAGAAACGGCCGCCGCGCCGCTGTTCAAGGCGCCGAAGGGCGAGCCGGATGACCTGACCGTAATCAAGGGCATCGGCCCGGTCGCGGCCAAGGACCTCGCCGAGCAGGGCATCGTCACCTTCGCGCAGCTTGCCAAGCTCACCGACAAGGACGTCGCCAAGATCGACGAGCATATGCCGTTCAGCGCCGACCAGATCAAGGATTGGCGCGAGCAGGCCAAGGAACTGGCGAAGAAGAAGTAGGCGCATCGGCGACAAACGTCGCCGGTACGGGCTTGAAACGGAACGCGAACGCGTTCATAAGACCATTCAAACGCCCTTGCGGCGTATCGGAGTTAGTTAGATGGCACACAAGAAAGCTGGCGGCTCGTCGCGCAACGGTCGCGACTCGCATTCCAAGCGTCTGGGCGTGAAGAAGTTCGGCGGCGAAGCCGTGCTTGCCGGCAACATCATCATCCGCCAACGCGGCACTACCTGGCACCCGGGCACCAACGTTGGCATGGGCACGGACCACACCCTTTTTGCGCTTGAAGCCGGCGCAGTCACCTTCAACAAAAAAGCCAACGGCCGAACCTACGTATCGGTGAACCCGATTACCAAAGCAGCGGAGTAGCCGGTTCCGCACCATAACACCGGCACCCATCTCGGGAACCGGTCTGGCCAGGCCAGGAAAAGGATCAGGAGAGATGGGTTTTCCATCTCTCCTTTTTCATTTTTCCTATGCCCTGGAGGACTAAAATGGTTGCCGAAGCGGAAGACACAGAAAGCGAAAGTTACGCGATAGACTGCCCGGTGCTCGCCACCGAGCGGCTGGTCATGCGCCCCCCGCGCGAGAGCGATATCGCACAGCTGGTCGAGCTTGCCGACAACCGTCACGTCGCCGAAATGCTGGCCCGTATGCCGCATCCCTATGGCGAAGCCGAGGCGCGAGCCTTCCTCGCCATGGCGGGGTCGCGGCGCGCCGGCATCGTCTTCGCACTTACCTTGGCCGGCACCGGCACCTTCGTCGGCTGCGCGGGGCTCAACACCACCGAGCGCGGGCTGGAGCTCGGCTACTGGATCGGCGAGCCCTATTGGAAGCGCGGCTACGCCACCGAGGCGGCGCACGCGCTGGTCGACCTCGCCTTCCAGAAGACCTCGATCCAGGTGCTGCATGCCTCGACCAGGGTGATCAATCCGGCCTCGCGCCGCGTCATCCACAAATGCGGCTTCCAGTATGCCGGCCAGGGCATGCTGAACTCGATCGTCGCCGGCCAGGTGCCGGTCGAGCGCTACCGGCTGGACCGCAAAACCTGGACGAGCCTCAGGAACTGGATTCATTTTTGACGGCTGCTTCGGAAGGCTGACGAAGCGCCCCCTCACCCGGATTGCCAGCCGAATTGCGAAGGGCAATTCGGGGCAATCCGACCTCTCCCCGAGGGGAGAGGAGTTAGAGACACCCGCGCGCACCTCTTCTCCCCTCGGGGAGAAGGTGGGCGCGCAGCGGCCGGATGAGGGGGTCTCCCTGCGCGGGGTTGAGTTTATCCAAGCTCGACCCAGACCGGCAGGTGATCCGAGCCGGCGGCCTGCCGGTCGACCCACAGGCGCTTCAGCGATCCGGCAAGCGAGGCGCTGGTGAAAACATAGTCGATGCATTTGTGGCGGCTGGCATCGTCGGGTCGATCGGGATCGACCCAGGTGACGAGTTCGGAAACGGCCAATCGCTGGGCGGCATCGACGGCAAGGTCGGCGGTGAGCGGCATGCCGAACTCGTGGTCCGGCCGGCCGGCAAGTTCGACATATTCGGGTGACCCCGGCAGCATGTTGAAGTCGCCCATGACAACGAAGGCTTCCGGGTAGGGCAGGTCCGGCAGGCCGATCTCGGGAATGCCGGAAAGGCCGCCGCCTTCCAGCGCGTAGTTCAACAGGCGCTGGCGCAGGAAACGGATCTGGCCCTGGCGCTCGACCGGGCTGCGATGGTCGAGATGGGTGGAGTAGAAACGGATGAAGCCGAGCGGCGTCTCGATCAGCGCTTCCAGCGCGCCGCGCTGGAAGTTCATGGCTTCCAGGCTGCGGCTGCGCGGCAAAAGCAGGTTGCGCGACAGATGAATGGGCGTCCTCGACAGCACCATGTTGCCGAGTTGAAAGGTCCTGGTGACGGCGCGGCCTTCATCGAGGCGCGAGCCGACATTGACCTCGAAATTGCTGCCATAGGCGGCGAAATAATCGGGCAGCGCCTCGCCGATCTCGGCCACCATATCGCGGTCGCCATTGCGCGGATTGTTGCGGGTGACCTCCTGCAGGGCGATCACGTCGGCGCCGCGCACCGTGTCGGCGATGCGGCGGACATCGTAGCGCCCGTCCAGCCCGATGCCGTACTGGATGTTATAGGTGACGAACTTCATTCCCCGACTCCAAATGCTCGCACGGGCTCGCGAAACCGGAAACCGATCGTCGCGCGGGGTCATTCGCGGGGTGGAAGTGCTACAGCCTCCGCAGCGCGCGCAAAAGCGCGTACCAATGCTTTCGTCACAAAACAGCCTCGCCCTTGGCCCCGCCTTGGTTTAGAGCAATCGCGCGAAGCCATCAGCAGAAACTTGAAAATCCGATGAAATTTCTCGATCAAGCCAAGGTCTATATCCGCTCCGGCGACGGCGGCGCCGGTTCGACATCGTTCCGGCGCGAGAAGTTCATCGAATTCGGCGGCCCTGACGGCGGCGACGGCGGCCGCGGCGGCGATGTCTGGGTGGAAGCCGTGGACGGGCTGAACACGCTGATCGACTATCGCTACCAGCAGCATTTCAAGGCCAAGACAGGCATGCACGGCATGGGCCGCAACATGACCGGCGCCAAGGGCGCCGACGTGACGCTGAAGGTGCCGGCCGGCACCCAGGTCTTTGCCGAGGACAACGAGACGCTGATCTGCGACCTGACCGTGGTCGGCCAGCGTTTTCTGCTCGCCAAGGGCGGCAATGGCGGCTTCGGCAACCAGCATTTCAAGACCTCGACCAACCAGGCGCCGCGCCGCGCCAATCCCGGCCTGCCGGGCGAGGAGCTCATCGTCTGGCTGAGGCTGAAGCTGATCGCCGATGCCGGCCTGGTCGGGCTGCCCAATGCCGGCAAGTCGACCTTCCTCGCCGCTGTCACCGCCGCCAAGCCGAAGATCGCCGACTATCCGTTCACGACGCTCTATCCAGGGCTCGGCGTCGCCCGCATCGACGGCCGCGAATTCGTTCTCGCCGACATTCCCGGGCTGATCGAAGGCGCGCATGAAGGTGTAGGCATCGGCGACCGCTTCCTTGGCCATGTCGAGCGCACGCGCGTGCTGCTGCACCTGGTCTCGGCGCAGGAGGAAAACCCTGGCAAGGCCTACAAGACCGTGCGTGCCGAGCTCGAAGCCTATGGCAATGGCCTTGAGGAGAAGGTCGAGATCGTGGCGCTTTCGCAGGTCGACATTCTCGATGCCGAGCAGCGCAAGAAGAAGACGGCCTCGCTGAAACGCGCCGCCGGGCGCGCGCCGATGCTTTTGTCGGCCGTCACCGGCGAAGGCGTCGAGGCGGTGCTGCGGGCGCTGATGGCGGTGGTGGCCGAAGCGCGCGACGCCGTTCCCGCGCCCGTCGACACGCGCTGGCAATGACCATGCAGTCGCTGACGAAATACCGGCGCATCACCGTCAAGATCGGCTCGGCGTTGCTGGTCGATCGCGCGAGCGGGCTGAAGCGCGACTGGCTGAGCTCGCTCGCCGGCGATATCGCGGTGCTGGCCAATGCCGGCGCGGAGGTGCTGGTCGTGTCCTCGGGCGCCATCGCGCTTGGCCGCACCATCCTCGGCCTCGGCAAAAGGGCATTGAAATTGGAGGAAAGCCAGGCCGCCGCCGCCGTCGGCCAGATTGCGCTGGCCGGCGCCTGGTCGGATGCGCTCGGCAAGGACGGGCTGAAATCGGGCCAGATCCTGCTCACGCTGAGCGATACCGAGGAGCGCCGCCGTTACCTCAATGCGCGCGCCACGATCTCGACGCTGCTCAAGATGAAGGCGGTGCCGGTCATCAACGAGAACGATACGGTGGCGACCTCCGAAATCCGCTATGGCGACAATGACCGGCTGGCGGCACGGGTGGCGACCATGATGGGCGCCGACCTGCTGGTGCTGCTGTCCGACATCGATGGGCTCTATACGGCGCCGCCGGCCAAGGATCCGCAAGCAAAATTCATCCCGGTGGTCGAGCGCATAACGCCCGACATCGAGGCGATGGCGGGCGCCGCCGCATCTGAGTTGTCGCGCGGCGGCATGCGGACAAAACTCGATGCCGGCAAGATCGCGACCGCCGCCGGCACCGCGATGATCATCACCGCCGGTACGCGGCTGTCGCCGCTGATGGCGATCGAGCGTGGCGAACGCGCCACCTTCTTCCGGCCGAGCGCCAATCCGGTGAAAGGCTACAAGACCTGGATCGCCGGACAGCTCGAACCGGCCGGGCGGCTGACCGTCGACGCCGGCGCCGTCGGCGCGCTGAAATCCGGCAAGTCGCTGTTGCCGGCCGGCGTAAAACTGGTCAGCGGCAATTTCTCGCGCGGCGATACCGTGGCGATCCTGTCGCCCGAGGGCCGCGAGATCGCGCGCGGGCTGGTTGCCTACGATGCCGCCGATGCCGTAAGGATCGCGGGTCTGAAGACGGCCGAAATCGAGACGGTGCTCGGCTACGAGGCGCGTTCGGCGATGATCCATCGCGACGACCTTGTGGTAAACCTTGCCGGCGACCAGATATTGGCCGACGACTAGAGCAATTCCAGGAAAAGTGTGAAGCGGTTTTCCGTTCGGAATTGCGTAAAACAAAGACGTAGAGCGGTTCGGCGTTTCCTGAACGCAGAAACGCTCTGGAGCGGAGGATGACCATGCTGAAGCTGCATGAAAAATCCGGCGAAGACACGGTGGCGCTGATGGCCGATATCGGTCGCCGCGCCCGCGCTGCCGCCCGACCGCTGGCCGTCGCTTCGACCAAAGCCAAGAACGACGCGTTGATCGGCATGGCCGACGTCATCCTGCGCAACGAGCAGAAAATCCTCGATGCTAACGCCATCGACGTCTCTAACGGCGAAGAGGCGGGACTGTCCGCGTCGTTCATGGACCGGCTGAAACTCAATCCGGCGAGAATCCGCGCTATGGCCGACGGCATGAGCGAGATCGCCGCGCTCAAGGATCCGGTCGGCGACATCATCGCCGCTTGGGACCGGCCGAATGGGCTCCACATTGAGCGCGTTCGCACGCCGCTCGGCGTCATCGGCGTTATCTATGAGAGCCGGCCGAATGTGACGGCCGATGCCGGCGCGCTTTGCCTGAAGGCGGGCAATCCGGTGATCCTGCGCGGCGGTTCGGACTCGCTCAATTCCTCGGCCGCGGTCCATGCCTGCATGGTCGAAGGGCTGAAGGCCGCCGGCCTGCCGCAGGAAGCCATCCAGCTGGTGCCGACCGCCGACCGCGCCGCCGTCGGCGAGATGTTGAAAGGTCTCGGCGGCAATCTCGACGTCATCATACCGCGCGGCGGAAAAAGCCTGGTCGGGCGCGTGCAGAGCGAGGCGCGGGTGCCGGTCTTTGCCCATCTGGAAGGCATCTGCCATCTCTATGTCGACCGCTCGGCCAAGCTCGACATGGCGGTGGCGATCGCCGTCAATGCCAAGATGCGGCGCACCGGCGTGTGCGGCGCGGCCGAGACGCTGCTGGTCGACCGCGCCGTGGCTGGAACACATCTGGTGCCGATTCTCGAAGCGCTCAAGCGCGCCGGCTGCGAGATCCATGCCGACGCCGACGTGATCAAGGCCTTTGCCGATGCCAGCCCGGCGACCGATGCCGACTGGGTGACGGAGTACCTCGATGCCATCATCGCGGTGAAGCTGGTCGACGGCGTCGCCGGTGCGATCGAACACATCGAGACCTTCTCCTCCCATCACACCGAGGCGATCATCGCCGAGGACGCCAAGGCAGTCGAAAAATTCTTCAACGAGATCGATTCAGCGATCCTGCTGCACAACGCCTCGACGCAGTTCGCCGATGGCGGCGAGTTCGGCATGGGCGCCGAGATCGGTATCGCCACCGGCAAGATGCATGCGCGCGGGCCGGTCGGCGTCGAGCAGCTGACCTCGTTCAAATACCGCGTGCGCGGGTCGGGACAGGTGAGGCCGTGACGTTTATTGCTGCTAGAGCGTGAAGCGTTGCGCCCAGGCCCCCCTCTCTGTCCTGCCGGACATCTCCCCCTCAAGGGGGGAGATCAGCTGTCGCAGCCCCCTTCGCTAACCACCAGCGTCGGAAGATGGCTGCCTTCGCCGAAACTGCTAATCTCCCCCCTTGAGGGAGAGATGGCCGGCAGGCCAGAGAGGGGGGCCTAGCACCATGCTTTCCCTTTCCGAACCTGCCGTCCCCATCCGCTACCTCCGCATGCCGCATGCCGCCAAAGGCCTGACCGTCGGCCTGTTCGGCGGCTCGTTCAATCCGCCGCATGCCGGCCATGCGCTGGTCGCCGAGATCGCGCTGCGGCGGCTGGCGCTCGACCAGCTATGGTGGATGGTGACGCCCGGCAACCCGCTGAAAAGAGGGCGGGAACTCGCGCCGCTCGCCGAGCGCATCGCGCTTTCCGAGAAGATTACCCGCAATCCCAAGATCAAGGTCACCGCTTTCGAGGCGGCGCATCATGTGCGCTACACCGCCGACACGCTGGCCCTGGTCAAGGCGCGCAATCCCGGCGTCGATTTCGTCTGGATCATGGGCGCGGATTCGCTGCGCGACTTCCATCGCTGGCAGCGCTGGCGCGAGATCGTGCTGACCTTCCCGATCGCCGTCATCGACCGCCCCGGCGCCACGCTCTCCTTCCTGTCGTCGGTCGTCGCCAAGACCTTCGACTATGCCCGCATCGACGAGGTCGACGCGCCGCGGCTTGCCCGCATGCAGGCGCCGGCCTGGACCTTCATCCACGGCCCGCGCTCGTCGCTGTCCTCGACCGCGATCCGCAAGGCGGCGGAAGGGTAGGCGCCCTCCTTCTCCCCTTGCGGGAGAAGGTGGATCGGCGCGATAGCGCCGAGACGGATGAGGGGTGCTCCAGCTTGACCAACGCGCTCATTCAAGCCGCAATTGCAAGCGTCTCACTCCGCTGGAATACCCCTCATCCGTCTTGCCGCTTCGCGGCAATCCACCTTCCCCCACAAGGGGGGAAGGGAAGTCCGGCCATGTCGCTTTTACGGCTGCTTTTCGCCCGCCGGCGGGAGATGCTGGAGCATGCTGCAGCAGGACCAAGCCACAACCGATCGGACACAGGCCGCGCATCCGACGCCGCTGATCGCCATTGCCAGCGTCGTCATCGCGATGGCCCTGATCGCGATCGGCAACGGGCTGATGTTTGCCTATATTCCGGTGCGCCTCGGCGCCGGCGGTTTCGACCCGACCTGGGCCGGGCTGATCGTCACCGGCCTTTCCGCCGGCGGGCTCGCCGGCTGCATCTGGACCGGGCCTGTCGTCAGAAGGGTCGGGCACGCCCGCGCCTTCATGGTGCTTTCGGCGCTGATCGCGCTCTCCAACGTCGCCATCGGCGCCGGACCGATCCCGCTGCTGTGGATCGCGGCGCGGGCGCTCTACGGTTTTGCCATATGCGGCCTGTTCATCGTCGCGCAGAGCTGGTTGAACGATGCCGTGCCCAACGCCATACGCGGCCGCGTCATGGCGGTTTTTTATGTCGCCTATGTAGCGGGTCTTGGCGTCGGCTACGCAACGCTTGCGGCGATCGACATCCAGACGGCGGCCGCGCCGCTGATCGGCATCACCTTCACCGCGCTGTCGATCCTGCCGGTGGGCATGACACGGCTGGCCCAGCCGCCACCGCCGCAGGCGGCTTCGGTGGCGCTCGGCCGCGCCTGGCGGATCTCGCCGGTCGGCGTCGCCGGAATGCTGGCGGTCGGCGGCCTGTCGATGATCATTTCCGGTTTCGCGCCGATCCATGCCACCGCCAGGGGCTACAGCCAGGCCGATGTGGCGCTGCTTTTGTCGGCAATGCCGGTCGGCACGCTGATCCTGCAGATACCGCTCGGCTGGATCTCGGACCGCACCGACCGGCGTTATGTGCTGGCGGGCGCGGCAGCGCTCGCGGTCGTCGCCAGCCTGCTCGCCATCGGCTTCGACGGCGGGGCGCTGAGCGCTCTGGTGGTGATCTATCTGATCTGGGACGGCGCGTCGGAATCGATCTATTCGCTGTCCAGCGCGCATGCCGCCGACCGCGCCGGCAGAGACGATCTCTTGGCTCTGTCGAGCTCGATGTTGTTTGCCTGGTCGCTGGCCGGCTTCGTCGTGCCGGGCATCGTCACCGCGCTTTCCGCTATCTATGGCACGCAGACCTTCATTTACGTCGGGTTTTTCATCGCGTCGGCTTTTTGCCTGTTTGTCTTGTGGCGTGTCCTGGCGGCGCGGCCGGTTCCTGCCGCGGCGACCGGCAGTTTCGCGCCGATGAGCGCGCAGGCACCCTTGCCGGTCGAGCTTGCCTTTGCGCCTGAGGAGCCGGCAAAACGGGCCAGGGAGTGAACGTCCGTTTTTCTTCGCAATTGCGGACGGAAAGCCGCTCCACGCTTTTCGCGGAATTGCTCTACTGCTTGCGCGCTTCCGGCAGCGGCACCTCGGGCGGCGGCAGCGGGATCGAAATGCCCTCGTTGTCGAAGGCCTGCTTGGCGCGCTTGGTCATGTCGATCTGGGTGGAAAAGAAATCCGCCGCCGAGGTCCAGTAGCGCAAGGTCAGCGAAACCGTGGTCTCGCCCAGCGCCGCGACAAAGGCGATCGGCGCCGGCTCGCGCCGAATGCGCTTCTCGGCATTGGCGATGCCAAGCAGCGTCTTCTGCCCGCGGTCGATGTCGTTCCATGAGCCGATACTCAGCGTTATGTCGGTGCGGCGGACACCGTTGCGGGTGAAGTTGCGCACCGGCTGGTTCCACAGCGTGGAATTGGGCGCCAGGATGTAAATGCCGTCGACGGTGCGCAGCGTGGTCGCGAACAGGCCGATCTCCTCGACCGTGCCTGCGATAGCGCCGACCTCGACATTTTCGCCGATGCGGAACGGCCGCAGCGCCAAAAGCATGATGCCGGCGGCGATGTTCTGCAGCGTGCCCTGCAGCGCCAGCCCGATGGCGAGACCAGCGGCGCCGATTGCCGCGATGATCGAAGCGGTCTGCACGCCGAACTGGCCGAGCACCATTATCACGACGAGGATCAGGATGGCGTAGCGGACCACCTGCGAGAAGAAATGGCGCAGCGTCTCGTCGAAACCGTGGATGTGGCCGAGGCCGGCATAGATCGAGCGCTCGGCAAGGCCGGCGACGACATAGCCGACGACCAGCAGAATAACGGCGCCAACTGCCGAAAAAGAGTAGGAAACGATCAGTGTGGATAGCTGCGCGAGGCCGGCCTGGATCGTGATGAGTGCGCTTTGCGGATCGGTAGGCATGGCGGATATCCGGTTGGGGCAACGGGTCGATAACCCCTGCCGTGCCCTAAGGGTTCCGATTTTGCCGAAGCCGCGGAACCTGTCGCAGAATGGCGCATTTAGGCGCCGCCGAGGGCCGCCGTCTTGAAACTGCAACGGAACTCTGCCTATCTAAGTGACATCACCTGATTTGACGGGTGATTTGGTTGTTCTTGCTGGGAAAGGAAATACACTGAGAACAGCACTGCGGAAGAAGGCCGACATCGTGCCTTCGCCGGCCGGGATCAGCGGAAACGACGCCGTGTCCCGCGCCATCAACACAGTCCTTGCCAGTCTGGAAGACTCCAAGGCCGAAAACATCGTCTCAATCGACATTCAGGGAAAATCGAGCCTCGGCGACTATATGGTCGTCGCGTCCGGCCGATCGCACCGTCATGTCTCGGCTGTCGCCGATCATCTCCTCAAGGCGCTCAAGGATGCCGGCCTCGGCATGGCGCGCGTCGAGGGGCTGGCCAGCGCCGACTGGGTCCTGATCGATTCGGGCGACATCATCGTCCATGTCTTCCGTCCCGAAGTCCGCGAATTCTACAATCTCGAAAAGATGTGGCTGGCGCCGGACCTCGAGGAAGAGACGCTGCATTGAGCCTGTCCTGCATGCCGTGACTTGGCGGCATGCATCGAAAGCTCGCCCGAGGCGGGGATGAAGATTACCGTTCATGCCGTGGGCCGGATGAAGACCGGCCCCGAGCGAGAGTTGGCCGAGCGCTATTTCGAGCGCTTCGCCAAGAGCGGACCCGCGCTCGGGCTCGAATTTGCCGGCATTGCCGAAATCCCGGAAAGCCGCGACCAGAGCGCCGACGAGCGCCGCCGCGAAGAGGGCCAGAAACTGCGGGCCCAGCTGCAGCCCGGCGCCGTGCTGATCCTGCTCGACGAGCGCGGCAAGGCGCTGTCCTCCGAAGATCTGGCAGCCCGCATCGGCCAGCTGCGTGACAGCGGCCGCAAGGCGCTGGTCATTGCTATCGGAGGCGCTGACGGCCACGACAAATCATTGCGGGACGAGGCCGATCTGGTGCTGTCGTTCGGGGCGCTGACCTGGCCGCACCAGCTGGTCCGGGTCATGCTGGGCGAACAACTCTACCGGATCGCGACAATCTTGTCCGGGCATCCCTATCATCGCTCTTGAACGGTTGCTCGCAGACCGCTCGAAAAGCTGGGGAACGAGGCCTTTGCCCGGATTTCCGCCTCAATGGCGCGACATCACCAAATATCGCGGCGCTTCCAACATGGTTGATGGTTCGTTAACGAAGCGGCGGATAAGTTAGAGGCCTGATGTCCGAAGGCTGGAATTCGAGAACGCGCGCCTGGCGCAGCCGCTGCGGTTTGACCATTGCCGCCGCCCTGATCGCGCTCGGACCAGCTCGGGCTGAAAACACGCTCGACCTCGCGCCCGATCCCGACAAGAGCCGGGCCGAATACGAGCAGGTCTCGAAGGAAATCACCTTGTCGTCGCAGCGGCTGGCCCAGCTTGCCGCCGACATCGCCGCGGTCAGGAAGGATTACGCCTCGATCACCGCGGCGCTGATCCAGTCGGCGATGACCGAGCAGAAGCTCGGCCAGGACATCGAGGACATCGGCGCCAAGCTGGAAGGGCTGAAGGCCGAGCAGGAGAAGCTCCACGCCTCGCTGGTGGCGCGCCGCGACGTGTTGGCAGAAGTGCTCGGCGCCTTGCAGCGCATGGGGCTCAACCCGCCGCCGGCGATCCTGGTCAAGCCGGAGGATGCACTGTCATCGGTGCGCAGCGCCATTCTGCTCGGCGCCGTGGTGCCGGAACTGCGCCAGCAGACCGACAGGCTCCTGGCCGACCTCAAGGAACAGACGCGGGTGACGGCGTCGATCGAGGCCGAACGGTCGCGATTGACCGCCGCCGTCGCGGACCAGACGGTGGAAAAGAAGCGGCTCACCATGCTGCTCGAGGCCAAGAAAAAGCTGCAGGCCGACACCCAATCGGCCATGGCCGCCGAGCAGCAGCACTCGCAGGCGCTGGCGGCCAAGGCAAGCAGCCTGAAAGACCTCATCGCCTCGCTCGAGGCCGACAAGGCGCGCAAGGCAGCTGACCAGGCCAAGGCGGCCGGGCAGCCGCTACCCGACGGCGACAAGACGTCCGCAACGCCCGAACTTGCCGCGCTGCCGATCCCGGAAAGCAATCGTTTGACGAATTCCGCCCCGTTTTCGGCGCTTCAGGGCCAGATCGCGCTGCCGGTCACTGGCAAGATCAAGACCCGCTTCGGAGCCGATGACGGTAACGGCGCGGTGATGCAAGGGGACATGGTTGCGACACAATCGGGAGCCATCGTCACCGCGCCGGCGGATGGAAATGTGCTTTATGCGGGGCCGTTTCGCTCTTATGGTCAGCTCTTGATCCTCAATGCCGGCGACGGGTATCATGTCGTCCTGGCGGGGATGAGCAGAATCAGCGTCGCGACCGGACAGTCGGTGCTCGCAGGAGAGCCGATCGGCGCGATGGGAGAGGCCCGGGTGGCAAGCACCTCGGCCTCGCGGAATGGAAATGCGACGCCGGAGCTCTATGTGGAGTTCCGCAAGGATGGAAAACCCGTCGATCCTGGCCCCTGGTGGGCGGACCGATTTTCTGGAAGGACGTGAAATGATGCGGAAACTGTCGCTTCTGTTTGCCGGCGCGCTGATGGGCGCATCGGCAATGAGCCTGGTCTACGGCGCACCCGGCTCGGCGGCGAATGCTGCGGGTTCCGAGACCTACAAGCAACTGGCGATCTTCGGCGACATCTTCGAGCGCGTGCGGGCCAACTATGTGACGCCGCCGGACGACAAGTCGCTGGTCGAGAACGCCATCAACGGCATGCTTGCCTCGCTCGATCCGCATTCGTCCTACATGAATGCCGAGCAGGCGCAGGACATGCGCGTGCAGACCAAGGGCGAATTCGGCGGCCTCGGCATCGAGGTCACCATGGAAAACGACCTGGTCAAGGTGATCACGCCGATCGACGACACACCGGCCGCCAAGGCGGGCGTGCTGGCCGGCGACTACATCGCCAAGATCGACGGCGAGGAAGTGCGGGGGCTGACCCTCAACGACGCCGTCGAGAAGATGCGCGGTCCCGTCAACACGCCGATCAAGCTTACCATCCTGCGCCAGGGCGCGGACAAGCCGATCGAGCTGACGGTGGTGCGCGACATCATCAAGGTCAAGGCGGTCAAGTTCCGGGTCGAGAACGACATCGGCTACATGAAGATCACCTCCTTCACCGAAAAGACCTATGACGACCTCGAGAACGCCATCGAGACCATCAAGAAGCAGGTGCCGAACGACAAGCTGAAAGGCTATGTGCTCGACCTGCGCCTCAATCCGGGCGGCCTGCTCGACCAGGCGGTGAGCGTGTCGGATGCCTTCCTGAAGCGCGGCGAGATCGTGTCGACGCGCGGCCGCGATCCGAAGGACGTCACCCGCTTCGACGCCAAGCCGAAGCAGACCGATGAGATCAACGGCAAGCCGCTGATCGTGCTGGTCAATGGCGGCTCGGCGAGCGCTTCGGAGATCGTCGCCGGCGCGCTGCAGGATCTGCGCCGCGCCACCGTGGTCGGCACGCAGTCCTTCGGCAAGGGCTCGGTGCAGACCATCATCCCGCTCGGCGAGAATGGCGCGCTCAGGCTGACGACGGCGCTCTATTACACGCCGTCCGGCAAGTCGATCCAGGGCAAGGGCATCACGCCCGACGTCAAGGTCGACCAGCCGTTGCCGCCGGACCTGCAGGGCAGGGACCTGACCCGCGGCGAGTCCGACCTCAAGGGCCACATCAAGGGCGCCGAGGAGAGCGCAACCGGTTCGGGTTCGGCTGCCTATGTGCCGCCGGAGCCGAAGGACGATCTGCAGCTGATCTATGCCGAGCAGCTTCTGCGCGGCCAAAAGACCGATCCTTCGTTCCCGCCGAACCCGGACAAGGCCGTACTGAACCAGTAAGCGCGGTTCGGCTGGAGCGAGGCTCTGGCCGGCCGACTGAAGCGATGCGATGCTGCCGGGACCGTGAGGTTCCGGCAGTTTGATTCGGGGGGCAGCGGCCGGGTGCCGCGCCTCCAGGCGCCGGGATGCGCCGGGGATTGGTTTTTGCGCGTGATTGCCGAGGGTCGAGATAGAGCGAATCACGGCTTGGGGATGCGGCTTGGCTGACATCGGCAAGGACATCGAACGCCCGCTCGGACAGGCTATCCGGCCGCCGCGAACGGCCTCACATGGGATCAACACCCGCGCGCTGGTCGCGGCGCTCGCCGTCCTTGCCATGGCCGGCGTCTCCGGCGCGATCGCCTTGCGCGAAAAGCCGTTCCGCAAGCCGCAAGAGGCAGCCGTTTCGACGCCGAAGGTGACTGTGGCACCCGCTCCCGCGCCTCAACCGACGCCTGCCGCGCCGCTGGCGACGACGGCGACGCCCAACACCGGGACGCCGATGAAGAGCGGTGGTCCGCAGATCATCCATGTCCAGACCGAAGAGGGCGACGGCCCGCCAAAAGCAGCGATCGTCATCCGCGACCCTTCCACACTCGGCCAGAACCTGAAGATCGCGCACATTCCGGACAGAGCGCTGATCGAGGCCAGCGACACCGGTCCGCTGCCGGTGCGCGCCGCCGACGGCAGGCGGCCGTTCGACGTCTATGCGCGGCCGTGGTCTGGATCGCGCGGCGCGCGCGTCGCGATCGTCATTGGCGGGCTTGCCGTTTCGCAGACCGGCACGCAGGCGGCGATCACCAAACTGCCGGCCGAAGTGACGCTGGCCTTCGCGCCGCAGGGCAACAGCATCGGCCGCTGGATGCAGGCCGCCAGGCAAAGCGGGCATGAGATCGTCCTGCAGATACCGCTCGAACCCTTCGACTATCCGAACGTCAATCCCGGGCGCAACACGCTGACGGTGGCGGCGAGCCCGGACGAGAACCTGAAGAGCCTGCACTGGGCGCTGTCGCGCACGACCAACTATACCGGCGTCATGAATTATATGGGCGCGCGCTTTTCGGCCGACGCCACGGCGATGGGACCGTTGATGGCCGAACTCGGCAAACGCGGACTGGCCTATGTCGATGACGGCTCGTCCGCGCGGAGCCTGGCGCCCGACCTTGCCCTGAAGGACGGAGTACCGTTCGTGGCCGGCGACACCGCGATCGACGCGGTGCAGGATCGCGGCGAGATCCTGAAGAAACTGGACAGCCTGGAAGCGACGGCGCGGGCCAAGGGCAGCGCCGTCGGCATCGGCTCGGCGTTCGACCTGACGGTCGACACGGTGACGTCCTGGATCGCCGAGGCCAAGAAGCGCGGCATCGAGATCGTGCCGATCTCGGCGGTGGCCATCGATCCGCAAAAGGGCTAGACGGTGTGGACAAATTAGCTCGTGACGATTTCAGCGGTGCCGAGAGAAGAGGTCTCTCTGGGCTTGGTTGATCGAACCATCATCCCAATCGACCTCGCGCTTGGATTGCGGGATGCGTCGATGTTCATTGTTGTAGAATAGCGTCCCATGGATTCCAAGCGCATCGCGCTTAAGGACGGGACGATTCCAAAGCGGAACCAGCACGCGGCCAGCCTCCTTGTCGCCTAGCCGTTCGAAGAGGTCCTCAGCCAATTCCATATCTTGTCCGTCGGGGAAAATGGCGGCGAACTCCTCCTCTGTCGCCTGGAATATGCTGAAGGTGGCGTTCACAGCGCCATCGATGATTTGGATATTTTTCATGGAATCTATTCTGACATTCGACCGCGACGGCGGCAACGAGACGCAAGTGATAGCCAACCGGAACACGCCTACGTTTTTCCGCGCTTCCGGTGCAAGCTTACTTTGAGTACGCTCCGCTCCGTTCTCGAAACCGCCCGCCGCCCGCCTCGTCGGGGCGATTCCCAAAACGGCTGGAAACCTGACTGATGTCCAAAAAGACAATCGACCCCGAAACGCTGCCTTACCGCCCGTGCGTCGGGCTGATGATCCTCAACGGCGCCGGCCTGGTCTGGGTCGGGCATCGCATCGCCGAAGCCGACAGCGAATTTGCCGGCACGACGCAGCTCTGGCAGATGCCGCAAGGCGGCATCGACCGGGACGAGGAGCCGCTGCAGGCGGCGGAGCGGGAGCTCTATGAGGAGACCGGCATGCGCAGCGTCTCGCTGCTCGCCGAAGCGCCGGACTGGATCAACTACGATCTGCCGGACCACCTCGTCGGCATCGCCTTCAAGGGGCGCTATCGCGGCCAGACGCAGAAATGGTTCGCCTACCGGTTTGAAGGCGACGAGGGCGAAATCCAGATCAACCCGCCGCCGGGCGGCCACACCGCCGAATTCGACAAATGGGCGTGGCGGCCGATGCAGGACCTGCCCGACCTTATCGTGCCATTCAAGCGCAAGGTCTATGAAGACGTGGTGGCGCTATTCCGGCACCTTGTGCCATAGCCGGTTGCGGTTCGAAGGGGACCGCGGTTGCCGCGCCTGCCCAGCGGTCCTATTGATGTTTATCCGCTGCAAGGAGGGTCGCCATGAACGACGCCCCGACAAGGTCGCTGCCTAATGACGATGTTACCGCCGTAAGCAAAGCGGCCGCCGGCGCCGTCCTGACCATCGATCTTGGCGCGATCCGTGAAAACTACCGGCGGCTGAAAGCAAAGCTGGGTAGCGTGCGCTGTGCCGGCGTGCTCAAGGCCGACGGCTATGGGCTCGGCGCCGCGCAGGTGGCATCGGCGCTGATGCGGGAAGGCTGCGACATTTTCTTCGTCGCGCTGCTGGCCGAGGGCATTGCGCTGCGCAAGACGGTCGGGGCTGGACCGGATATCTACGTGCTGAACGGGCTGCCGCCCGGCTCCGAGCCGGAAGCGCTGGCGGCCGGCCTGTGCACGGTCATCAACAGCGGCGTGCAGTTGAAAGCCTGGAGGGCGGCGGCGCGTGGCGCCGGGCGCCGACTCCCGGCCGCCATCCAGGTTGACAGCGGCATGTCGCGGCTTGGCATGGCTCCGGCCGAAGTCGAGGCGGTGACGAAGGATTTTGGCGCGCTCGATGGCATCGACGTCAAGTACGTGATGAGTCACCTGGCCTGCGCCGACGAGCCACGCCATCCGGCCAACGAGCAGCAGCGGATGGAATTCGAACGGCTGCGCGCCATGCTGCCCGCGGCGCCCGCCTCGCTCGCCAATTCGTCCGGCATCTTTCTTGGGCCGTCCTATCATTACGATCTGGCGCGACCAGGGGCCGCGCTTTACGGCATCAATCCAACGCCCGGCGCCGCCAATCCGATGCTGTCTGTCTTGCGTCTCGAAGCCAAGGTGGCGCAGACGCGCAGCGTCGAGAAGGGCGCCGGCGTCGGCTACGGCCACGCCTATCACGCGGAGGGTCCGCTGAGCCTGGCGACAATTTCGTTCGGCTATGCCGATGGCTGGCTGCGGCGCTCCGCTTCCGCGGCCTGGTTCGAAGGGGTGCGTCTGCCTTTCCTCGGGCGCGTGTCGATGGATTCGATTGTTCTCGACATCTCCGCCCTCCAGCCCGGCAAACTGCGCGAGGGCGATCTGGTCGAGCTGTTGGGCCCTTCGCAGAGCGTCGACGATGCCGCCGGCCATGCCGGCACCATCGGCTATGAAATCCTGGCCGGTCTGGGCGCGCGCTTTCACCGCCGTTACGTCAACGCGTAAGCGCGCTACTTGGCGGGAACGACAAAATCCGGCAGACAGGCCAAACGACCCATGCCCTTCGGCGGCATGGCCGGCCTTGAGGGATGCAAGCCATGAAGATACTGGTTCTGGGCGGCGGCGTGATCGGGGTGACCACCGCCTACTTCCTCGCCGAGGCCGGCCACGAGGTCACCGTCATCGACCGCCAGCAGGCGCCCGCGCTGGAAACCAGCTTTGCCAATGCCGGCGAAGTGTCGCCCGGCTATGCCTCGCCCTGGGCCGGCCCCGGCATCCCGCTGAAGGCGGTCAAATGGCTGCTGATGAAGCACGGTCCGCTGGTGGTGCGGCCGGCCTTCGATCCGCACATGTGGACGTGGCTCATCAAGATGCTGCGCAACTGCACGGCCGAGCGCTATGCGCTGAACAAGTCGCGCATGGTGCCGCTTGCCGAATATAGCCGCGACACGCTGAAGGCGCTGCGCGCGGCGACCGGCATTGCCTATGACGAACGGGCCAGAGGCACGCTGCAGCTGTTCCGCAAGCAGAAGCAGCTCGACGGCACCGGCGGCGATGTCGAGGTGCTGAAGAAATACGGCGTGCCCTACGAGCTCCTCGACCGGGAAGGTTGCATCGCGGCTGAACCGGCGCTGGCCGGCGTGCGCGAGAAATTCGTCGGCGGGCTCAGGCTGCCCGGCGACGAGACCGGCGACTGCAAGATGTTCACTGACCGGCTGGCGCAGCTTTGCGTGGCGCGCGGCGTCAAGTTCGAATATGGCACGACGGTCCGGCGCATCGTCAGAAACCGCAACCGTGTCGCCAATGTCGGCACCGAAAAGGGCTGGCGGGTGGCCGACGCCTATGTGATGGCGATGGGCAGCTATTCGGCGCCAATGATGCGCAAGCTGCAGCGGCCGATCCCGGTCTATCCGGTCAAGGGCTATTCGATCACCGTGCCGATCAGGGATGCCGAAGCCGCCCCCGTGTCGACGGTCATGGACGAGACCTACAAGGTGGCGATCACCAGGCTGGGCGACCGCATCCGGGTCGGCGGCACGGCGGAGATTTCAGGCTTTGACCTGCGCCTGCACGAATCGCGTCGCCGCACGCTCGAACATTCAGTCGGCGATCTGTTTCCGGGCAGCGGCGACCTCAAGGCGGCGAGCTTCTGGTGCGGCCTCAGGCCGATGACGCCGGACGGGCCGCCGCTGGTCGGCCGCAGCGAATTGTCCAACCTCTATCTCAACACCGGCCACGGCACGCTCGGCTGGACCATGGCCTGCGGCTCGGCCAGGGTGCTTGCCGACATCATCTCCAACCGGGTGCCGGAGATCAACGCGCTCGATCTCAGCCCGGAGCGCTATCTGAAATGACGGTCGCACTGTCCCGCCGTGCTCGATCCGCCCTGACCGCTACGTGAACAGGCCGCGTTCGCGCTCGACCGCCTTGGTGATGAAGTTGGCGACAAGCTGGACCCGGCGCAGCGGCCTTACCGATTCGTGATAGACCAGCCAGTAGGCGCGGCGGATGGGCGCGACGATATCGACGGGCACGAGCTCCGGCATCGAGCGGGCGACGAAAGTGTGCAGGATGCCGATGCCGGCGCCGGAGCGCACCGCTTCGGCCTGGCCGAGCGCCGAGGAGATGGCGAAGCTGGTGCGCCATTCGGCGCTGAACTCGGCGGCGTAGTCGAGCGACGGGCTGACGATGAGGTCGGGCACATAGCCGATCAGCGTGTGCCGGCCGAGCTCGGCCGCCGTTTCCGGCAGGCCATTGGCTTCAGCATAGGCGCGCGAGGCGAACAGGCCGAGCGTGTAGTCGACCAGCTTTCCGGCCACCAGCCGTCCTTCGGTCGGCCGCTCGACGGTGATGGCGATATCGGCCTCGCGCCTGGAAAGCGAGAAGGAGCGCGGCACCGGCACCAGCTGGATGGTGAGCTCGCGATGCAGCGCGGTCAGTTCGCCAAGGCGCTTGGCCAGGAAGGCGACGCCGAAACCGTCGGGGGCGCCGATGCGCACCGTGCCGGAAACATCGTCGCCTTCGCCTGATATTGTCGAACGCGCGGCGATCATGTCGCCTTCCATGCGCTCGGCGATGTCGAGGAAGCGCTCGCCGGCCGGCGTCAGCTCGCTGCCGGTGGTCAGGCGGCGGAAGAGCTTTGTCCTGAGCGCCTCCTCGAGCGCGGCGATGCGGCGCGAGACGGTGGCGTGGTTGAGCTCCAGCCGCCGGGCGGCGCCGAGGATCTGGCCGGCGCGGGCGACGGCGAGGAAGATGCGCACGTCATCCCAGTTCATGGAGATGGCCCGCATTGTGATTATCAACGTTGCGTTCCTTCGCGCCCCCCTCTGTCCTGCCGGACATCTCCCCCACAAGGGGGGAGATCAGCTGGCCGCGCCGCCGGCATCTTTCCCGCAACGCTGAAGGTTGGCGAAAGCAGGGGTGACGGCTGATCTCCCCCCAAGTGGGGGAGATGTCCGGCAGGACAGAGGGGGGCGCGAAGGAACTCAATCTTTCCATCCTTGCCGTAAATAGGTCGGGTCGATTTTGCGAGAATTGATGCTCTGCCGTCAACTGTTGTCTATTTTTCGCACAACGGTTGCGCCTCCCCTCGCGTTGCCATCGGCGCCGCAAAGGCGGACAATGCCTCATCACCAAACAGGGAGAGAAACCATGATCGAATACGGTCATTTCATCGGCGGCAAGCGTGTCGCCGGCACCAGCGGCCGCAAGCAGGACGTGATGCAGCCGATGGACGGCACCGTGCGCGGCACGGTGGCGCTGGCCTCGCAGGCGGAACTGCGCTCCGCGGTCGAGAACGCCAAGGCGGCGCAGCCGAAATGGGCCGCCACCAACCCGCAGCGCCGCGTGCGCGTGCTGATGAAATTTCTCGAACTGGTCGCCCGCGACTATGACGAGTTGGCCGACATCCTGGCGCGCGAGCATGGCAAGACCATCGCCGACGCCAAGGGCGACATCCAGCGCGGCCTCGAAGTGGTCGAAGTCTGCATCGGCGCGCCGCACATGATGAAGGGCGAATTCACCGACGGCGCCGGCCCCGGTATCGACACCTACTCGATGCGTCAGCCGCTCGGCGTCGTAGCCGGCATCACGCCGTTCAACTTTCCGGCCATGATCCCGCTGTGGAAGATCGCGCCGGCGCTCGCCTGCGGCAATGCCTTCATCCTGAAGCCGTCGGAGCGCGATCCGGGCGTGCCGCTGCGCATCGCGGAGCTGTTCATCGAGGCCGGCTTGCCGGAAGGCGTGCTGAACGTCGTCAACGGCGACAAGGAAGTGGTCGACGCCATCCTCGACGACCCGGACATCAAGGCCGTCGGCTTTGTCGGCTCGACGCCGATCGCGCAGTACATCTATGCGCGCGGCTGCGCGTCCGGCAAGCGCGTGCAGTGCTTCGGCGGCGCCAAGAACCACATGATCATCATGCCCGACGCCGACATGGACCAGACCGTCGATGCGCTGATCGGCGCCGGCTACGGCTCGGCCGGCGAGCGTTGCATGGCAATCTCGGTGGCGGTGCCCGTCGGCAACGACACCGCCAACCGGCTGATGGAGAAGCTGGTGCCGCGCGTCGAAAGCCTGAAGGTCGGCCCGTCGACGGACTCCTCGGCCGATTTCGGCCCGCTGGTCACGGCGCAGGCGCTTGAGCGCGTCAAGGGCTACGTCGACATCGGCGTCAAGGAAGGCGCCAAGCTGGTCGTCGACGGTCGCGGCTTCAAGATGCAGGGCTACGAGAAGGGTTACTATATGGGCGGCTGCCTGTTCGACAACGTCACCGCCGACATGCGCATCTACAAGGAAGAGATCTTCGGGCCGGTGCTGTCGGTGGTGCGCGCCCCAACCTACGAGAACGCCATCAAGCTCGCCAACGACCACGAAATGGGTAATGGCGTGGCGATCTTCACCCGCGACGGCGATGCCGCGCGTGACTTCGCCTCGCGCGTTCAGGTCGGCATGGTCGGCGTCAACGTGCCGATCCCGGTGCCGATCGCCTACTATACGTTCGGCGGCTGGAAGGCGTCGTCCTTCGGCGACCTCAACCAGCACGGCCCGGATGCGTTCCGCTTCTACACCAAGACCAAGACGGTCACCTCGCGCTGGCCGTCCGGCATCAAGGACGGGGCCGAGTTCGTCATTCCGACGATGAACTAGCCGGACGATTCCGGTTTGCGCGTCCTCGCCGCGATGTGAAATTCGGCAAATGCAAAGGCCCGGATCAACGTCCGGGCCTTTGCATTCGGGTCGTAGTATCAGCCGCCAAAACGACGAAAGGATGGAACCAACCGGCCATCATCCGCCTTAAATTGCATTCCTGCCAAACGGGCAGGCCAATCAAACAGCGCCGGTGGCAGCCGGGGTTCTCGTCTGGCGCGAGGAGGTGTCGGATGACACGATATCTTATGGCGACGATTGTCCTTGCGGCGGCGATGACCAGCGGCGCTGTGACAGCCAATGCAGCCGCGCAATGCGCCCCCCGCGCGGACATCATCAAGGCGCTCGGCGACAAGTTCCATGAAAGCGAGGCCGGTCGCGGCCTGATCAATCCCAATGTGGTGCTGGAGATCTTCGTTTCCGACCAGGGAAGCTGGACGGTGCTTGCCTCCGACACCAAGGGCCAAAGCTGTGTCCTGTCGGTCGGCGAAGGCTGGGATAGCCCGACCATAACAGCCGCCATGCCCGGCGCCTGACGATATTCCTATCCGTCACGCAGCAGCGTCGCCGAGCAGATCCGCGGGTCCGCTCGGCACGATTTGGAGGATTCGCGGATGCTGCTTGCGGTTTTTCCGCGACGACACCATATATGGAACATAGTGGGAACATTGAAATCCCCACGACAGACCGGAAACCAGAAGGAGTGACGTGATGAAGACGTCGAATCCGGCCTGGAGCGTTCCGGCATACTGAGGCGGCCGAATGTGCCTCCCTTGCCGGAAAGCGAAGGCAAAGGAGGTGCCCAAATGGCACGTTTACTTTCATTTCAATGGATCAAGCTCGCCGCGATCGGCGCCGCGATGGCGTCGTCGGCATTTCCGTGCAGGCGCAGATCGTCTGTGGCGGCCATGACTATCTGGTCGCGAGGCTGGCAGCGGCATTCGAGGAGAAGCGACTTGGCTACGGCGTGGCCGGAGAAGCCGCCATCTTCGAGGTGTTTGTGTCAGCAAGCGGAACCTGGACCATCCTGATGACCGACGTTAAGGGCCAAAGCTGCATCCTGGCGGCGGGCGAGGGATGGGAAGACACGCTGGCCACCGCGGTCGGACAGCCGGGCGGCTGAGCAGCGCAATTTCAGCGCTAAGCTGCTGCCAGAGTCAGCGCGTCGCGGCCGCCTCGGCGTGGCCGCGCAGCAGGGCCATCAGCTTCTTGGCGTCCTTGGCAGCCCCTTCCTCGTCGCCGTCGAGGATCGAGCGGATCAGCGCGACGTGGTGCTCGGCTGATTCAGCCAGGCCCGTATCAGCCTTGTAGCGGAACCAGAAGCGGCGGCTGTGGGTCTGCAAGGGCGCCGCCAGCCGTGCCGCGAACGGATTATCGGCGGCCACCGCCAGCGCCTCGTCGAGCGCCTTGTCGGCCTGGATGAAGGCAAGCACATTGCCCGCAATCACCGCCCGCTGCATGGCGAGCGCCGCCTCGTGAAACATGTCGGCGGCCTCGCGGGTGACGAAGCGGGCGGCCGAGCGGGCGAGCACCACCTCGACGCCGCGCCGGGCGTCGATGACGCGCAGCCAGTCGCCGGGATGCAGCGGCGCGACCACGATGCCCGCGCGCGGGCGCACGTCCAGCAAGCCTTCCCATGCCAGCCGCTGAATGGCCTCGCGCACGGGCGTGCGGCCGAGGCCGCAGCGCTCGATCAGCGCGCTTTCGGTAACGAAGCTCGCCGGCGCCAGCTCGAGCGTTACGATCATGTGCTCCAGAACACGATAGGCTTTGGTCGCGACCGGCTCGGTCGACACTGCGTTTGCTTCTGTAGATATCAAAGGGCCGCTCCTGATATATTTGTGATATATCATGGCTGAATCCATATTGACAGTGGATTTTCGAACAAATATACCACTGATATATCAGATGGAGCAACGACCATGTGGACCGGAGTTTTCCCAGCAGTCACCACCAAATTCACCGAGGATGACCGTCTCGATCATGCCGAGATGGAGCGCTGCTTCGGCCTGCAGATGAAGGCCAAATGCGACGGCATCATCGTCTGCGGCTCGCTCGGCGAAGGGCCGATGCTGTCGCATGACGAGAAGATCGAGGTGCTGAAGACGGCGCAGAAGGTCGCCGGCGGCAAGCCGGTGCTGTTGACCGTCAACGAGCCCGGCACTCGCGAGGCCGCGAGCATCGCGCGCCGCGCCGCCAGGGAAGGCGCCGACGGCCTGATGGTGGTGCCGAGCCCGATCTACCACACCGACCGCCAAGAGACGGTGGCGGCGCTCCGGGCCGTGGCTGAAGCCGGCGACCTGCCGGTCATGATCTATTCCAACCGCCTTGCCTATCGCGTCGACGTCACCGTCGACATGATGGAAGAGCTGGCCTCCGACAAGCGCTTCGTCGCCATCAAGGAATCCTGCGACGATATCCGCCGCTCGACCGAGATCATCAACCGATTCGGCGACCGCTACGACCTGTTCACCGGCGTCGACAACCTCGCCTTCGAGGCGCTGTCGGTCGGCGCCGTCGGCTGGGTGGCCGGGCTGGTGACGGCCTTCCCGCGCGAGACGGTCGCCATCTATCAGCTGATGAAGCACGGGCGGCGCGAGGAGGCGCTTGCCATCTACCGCTGGTTCCGGCCGCTGCTCGATCTCGATGTCTCGACCTATCTGGTCCAGAACATCAAGCTTGCCGAAGTGCTGGCGATCGACAGCAATGACCGCGTCCGCATGCCGCGCCAGCCTTTGTCAGGCGAGCGCCGCAAGGCGGTGGAGAAGATCGTCAAGGATGCATTGGCGGCGCGGCCGACGCTGCCGCAGTACTAAGGGTTGCTATGCCGAGGCAGGACGAGGTTCGGGGCATGCAGCACAGCGCGCAGCCATGAATAACAATCCTGGCATTGACGTCGCCATCGTCGGCGGCGGCATCGTCGGCATCTGCGCCGCTGCCCGTGTCGCCGAGGCGGGGCGCAGCGTCACTGTCTTCGACCGCACCGGCATCTGCGAGGAGACGAGTTCCGGCAACGCGGCCGCCTTCGCCTTTTCCGACGTGCTGCCGCTGGCGCATAAGGGGATGATGCGGCAATTGCCGAAATGGCTGGCCGACCCGCTCGGCCCGCTCGCCATCCCGCCCGCCTACCTGCCGAAGCTTCTGCCCTGGCTGATCCGTTTCCGGCGGGCAGGAGCCACAAAACACTACGAGGCGGGCCTGGCGGCGCAGGCCGGCATGATGAAGCTCGCCGAGGCCGAATGGATGGATCTGCTCGGCCGCTCCGGCACAAGGCCGATGCTGCGCGAGGACGGCTCGCTGGAACTTTACGAGAGCGAGACGGAGTTCCGCGCCTCGCTGCCGGGCTGGGCGGCGCGCGAGCGTTTCGGCATCGGCTTTCGCCATGTCGAAGGCGACGAGATGGCAGGCTTGCAGCCGGGCCTGTCGCCGCGCTTCGTCAAGGCAACCTTCGTGCCGGGCTGGAAGACGGTTGCCGACCCGAAACTGCTCGGCAAGGCGGTCTGGGCCTATGCCGAGCGGCTCGGCGCCCGCTTCGAAAAGGCGCGGGTCGAGCACGTCGAGGCCGGAACGAATGGGGCGGCGATCGTGCTTGCCGACGGCACGACGCGGACTGCGAGACAGGTCGTCATCGCCGCCGGCGCATGGTCGCATCTTCTGGCCCGAAATCTTGGCGACCGCATCCCGCTGGAGACCGAGCGCGGCTACAACACAACGCTGCCGGTCTCGGCCTTCGACGTGAAGCGGATGCTGATCTTTGGCGGCCATGGTTTCGTCATCACGCCGCTGGAGACAGGCTTGCGCATCGGCGGCGCCGTCGAGCTCGGCGGCCTTTCGCGGCCGCCCAATTTCGACCGCTCGAAAGCCATGCTGGAAAAGGCCCGGCGCTTCCTGCCCGGGCTCGACCCGTCAGGCGGCCGCGAATGGATGGGCTATCGCCCGTCGCTGCCGGATTCGCTGCCGGTCATCGGCGCGGCGCGGGCGCCGAATATCTTCTATGCCTTCGGTCACGGCCATCTCGGCCTGACCCAGTCGGCGGCGACCGGGCGGTTGATCCGCGACATCGTCCTGGGGCAGACTCCGCCGCTCGATCTCGCCCCTTTCAGCCCGCAGCGGTTCTGACATTCTCTTTGTTTTGACGCAATTCCAGACGGAAAACCGCTTCACACTTTTCCTGAAATTGCTCTAGGAAGCATCATGGCCAAAAAATCCTTCTTCTGCATCGACGGCCATACCTGCGGCAATCCGGTCAGACTGGTCGCCGGCGGCGGGCCGTTGCTCGAAGGCGCGACGATGATGGAGCGGCGGGCGCATTTCCTGGCGGAATATGACTGGATCCGCACCGGGCTGATGTTCGAGCCGCGCGGCCACGACGTGATGTCGGGCTCGATCCTCTATCCGCCGACGCGCGAGGACTGCGACATCGCTATCCTGTTCATCGAGACTTCGGGCTGCCTGCCGATGTGCGGCCACGGCACCATCGGCACGGTCACGATGGCGATTGAGCATGGGCTGGTGAAGCCGAAAACGCCGGGCGTGCTCAGGCTCGATACGCCGGCCGGGCTGGTCGTCGCCGAATACAAACAGATCGGCGAGTATGTCGAGGAGGTGCGCATCACCAACGTGCCGTCCTTCCTTTATGCCGAAGCGCTGACGGTGGAGTGTCCCGTGCTCGGCGAGATCAGCGTCGACGTCGCCTATGGCGGCAATTTCTACGCCATCGTCGAGCCGCAGGAGAACTACCGCGACATGGCCGACCATTCGGCCGGCGATCTCATCGCCTGGAGCCCGGTGGTGCGGCAGCGCCTCAACGAGAAATACTCGTTCGTGCATCCGGAGAACCCGGGCATCAACCGGCTGTCGCACATGCTGTGGACCGGCAAGCCCAGAGATGCCGAAGCCGATGCGCGCAACGCCGTCTTCTACGGCGACAAGGCGATCGACCGCTCGCCCTGCGGCACCGGCACCTCGGCGCGCATGGCGCAGCTCCACGCCAAGGGCAAGCTCAAGGCCGGCGACAGCTTCGTGCATGAATCGATCATCGGCTCGCTGTTCAAAGGCAGGATCGAAAAAGAGGTCAGCGTGGCCGGCAAGCCGGCCATCATTCCGTCGATCGGTGGCTGGGCGCGCATGACCGGGTTGAACACCATTTTCATCGACGAGCGTGACCCCTTCGCGCATGGATTTATTGTCACGTAGCCGTCACAACCTGACTCTGGGGAAGGCGCTTCGCGAAAAATGGACACCCCTCTTTGGTGCAAGGAATCGCCTCTTCACCTAATTTTGACGGCGATTTCTTCGAAACGGCGCGCATTATATGGCTGAATCGTCAAAGACATTGCGTTGTGCCAATGATAGGGTCCGCGATAGTCCAGGGGTCGGGCGGCAAAAAACGGGCAATCGGGCGGCGCGCTTCCAAAACGCGCGGGGCGATTGAAAAAATCACGTTGCAATCCGGCCTCGAAACTTTACGACTAGGGGAAATACGAAAAGGAATGCGACCCAAAAGGCGACATTCCAGGGGAGCCGCGTAAATATGCAGTACTTCGTCCAGCAGCTTATCAATGGGCTGACGCTGGGATCTATCTATGGGCTGATCGCAATCGGCTACACGATGGTCTACGGCATCATCGGCATGATCAATTTCGCCCATGGCGACATCTTCATGGTCGGCGCCTTCACAGCACTCATCGTTTTCCTCATCCTCGGCGCGCTGTTTTACTCGCTCCCGATCGTGGTGGCGCTTCTGATCATGATGATCGTGGCGATGCTTCTGACCAGCCTTTATAACTGGACGATCGAGAAGGTGGCCTACCGGCCGCTGCGCGGATCGTTCCGGCTGGCGCCGCTGATCACTGCCATCGGCATGTCGATCGCGCTGTCCAATTTCGTGCAGGTCACGCAAGGACCGCGCAACAAGCCGATCCCGCCGATGGTCAGCCAGGTCTACACGATCGACGGCATCAGCGTTTCGCTGAAGCAGATCATCATCGTGCTGGTCACCGCCGCGCTGCTGGCGATCTTCTGGTACCTCGTCAACAGAACCGCGCTCGGACGGGCGCAGCGCGCCTGCGAGCAGGACCGCAAGATGGCGGCGCTGCTCGGCGTCGATGTCGACCGCACCATCTCCATCACCTTCATCATGGGTGCTGCCCTTGCCGCCGTCGCCGGCACGCTGTTCCTGATGTATTACGGCGTGGTGGTGTTTTCCGACGGCTTCGTGCCGGGCGTGAAGGCCTTCACGGCTGCGGTGCTCGGCGGCATCGGCTCGCTGCCGGGCGCCGTGCTCGGCGGGCTCCTGATCGGCTTCATCGAAAGCATGTGGTCGGCCTATTTCTCGATCGACTACAAGGACGTCGCCGCCTTCTCGATCCTGGCCATCGTGCTGATCTTCCTTCCCTCCGGCATTCTGGGCCGGCCTGAAGTCGAAAAGGTCTGATCTCATGGCCGTTACAGTGTCTCCGGATCGCCAGGCCGTCGCTACTCCAATGCAGCGCGCTTTGCGCGAAGCGCTCTATGCCGGCGCCATCGCGCTCGGCCTGTTCGTGCTGTTCATTGGTCTCAGGACCGACCAGAACATCAGCAACGAACTGATCCTGGTGCAGCGCTGGGGCCTGCTGGCCTTGGTGGTCGCCGCAGTCGCTGTCGGCCGGTTCCTCTATGTCGCTTATGCCGTTCCGGCGATGGAGCGGTCGAAGGCCGAAAAAGCCGCGGCTCCAGCGGTGGCAGCGGTGGAGCCCGGCTTGCTGCGCCGCAACTTCAACACGATCGGCTTGCTCGTCCTTTTTCTCTACCCGGTGGCGATGGTGCTCGCCTTCGGCTTCCAGGGATCGCTGAAATGGGTCGATAATTTCGGCATCCAGATCCTGATCTATGTGATGCTGGCCTGGGGGCTCAACATCGTCGTCGGCCTCGCCGGCCTGCTCGATCTCGGCTATGTCGCGTTCTATGCCGTCGGCGCCTATGCCTACGCCCTGCTCGGCACGCATTTCGGCCTTTCGTTCTGGATCCTGTTGCCCGCGGCTGGCGCCATGGCCGCCTTCTGGGGCGTGATGCTCGGCTTTCCGGTGCTGAGATTGCGCGGCGACTATCTGGCGATCGTCACGCTGGCTTTCGGCGAGATCATTCGCCTCGTGCTGATCAACTGGCGCGAGGTGACCAACGGTTCGGCCGGCATTTCCGGCATTCCGAAGGTTTCCTTCTTCGGCCTGATGTCGTTCAACATCTCGGATCCGAACTATATCTCGAAGGTGTTGGGCATTGCCCAGTCGGGCGCCTATTACAAGATCTTCCTTTACTACCTGATCCTGCTGCTCTGCCTTCTCACCGCCTTCGTCACCATTAGGCTGCGCCGCCTGCCGGTCGGCCGTGCCTGGGAAGCGCTGCGCGAGGACGAGATCGCCTGCCGTTCGCTCGGCATCAACACCACCACAACCAAGCTGACGGCTTTTGCCACCGGCGCCATGTTCGGCGGCTTCGCCGGCTCGTTCTTCGCCGCCCGGCAAGGCTTCGTCAGCCCCGAATCCTTCGTCTTCCTGGAATCGGCGATCGTGCTGGCCATCGTGGTGCTTGGCGGCATGGGTTCGCTGGGCGGCATCGCCGTGGCGGCGGCAGTGATGATCGGAGGCACAGAGATTCTGCGCGAGCTGGATTTCCTCAAGACGGGCCTGAGATGGGGCAACACCACGATCATTCCGGGCTTCGGGCCCGATTTCACACCTGAACTCTACCGCATGCTTCTGTTCGGCATGGCCATGGTGATCGTCATGCTGTGGAAGCCGCGCGGCTTTGTCGGCAGCCGGGAGCCGACGGCCTTCCTGAAGAAGCGAAGAGCGGTCTCGAGCTCCTTCACCAAGGAGGGCCACGGCTGATGAGCGCGCAAGCTTCCGCAGGTGATATCATCCTGCAGGTCGAGCACCTGTCGATGAAGTTCGGCGGCCTGGTCGCCATCGGCGACCTGTCCTTCCAGGCCAGGCGCGGCGAGATCACCGCGCTGATCGGGCCGAACGGCGCCGGCAAGACCACGGTGTTCAATTGCATCACCGGCTTCTACAAGCCGACTGAAGGCATGATCACGCTTAACAAGCGGGACGGCTCGACCTTCCTGCTCGAGCGCCTGCCCAACCACGAGATTCCGGCGCGCGCCAATGTGGCGCGCACCTTCCAGAACATCCGCCTGTTTTCGGGCATGACGCTGCTCGAGAACCTTTTGGTCGCCCAGCATAACAAGCTGATGAAGGCCTCGGGCTATACCTTGCTTGGCCTTTTCGGTTTCCCGAGCTACCGGCAGGCGTCGGCCGAATCGATCGACCTCGCCAGGCATTGGCTGGAGAAGGCCAATCTCGTCGACCGCGCCGACGATCCCGCCGGCGACCTGCCCTATGGCGCGCAGCGGCGGCTGGAGATCGCGCGCGCCATGTGCACCGGGCCGGAGCTTCTGTGCCTCGACGAGCCGGCAGCGGGCCTCAACCCGAAGGAGTCGGCCGCGCTCAACGCGCTGCTGAACGACATCAAGAACACCGGCACCTCGATCCTGTTGATCGAGCACGATATGTCGGTGGTCATGCAGATTTCCGACCATGTCGTCGTGCTCGAATATGGGCGCAAGATTTCCGACGGCAATCCGCAATCGGTCAGGACCGACCCGCGCGTCATCGCCGCCTATCTCGGCGTCGACGACGAGGAAGTTGAAACGGTGCTGACCGAAGTCGGCGACGAGGACGTCATCGAGCAGCTCGATACCGGCCCCGATGCCGCGCATGGCCCCGGCTCATCGTCTTCCTATCTCGCCGGACCGGTGACGGACACGATCGGCCACAGTGACGGTGAGCGCGTCACCGTCTCGAAGGGCGCCTCGAAAGCAGCCCAGGTCGATGCCCGCACGGCGACGGTAGCGAGCAGGCCCGTGGGGGGCAAGCCCGCGGCCAGGTCCGGCACGGCAAAAGCAGCTCCGAAAAAACCAACCGAGGGCGGCAAGCGCGGAGGGCGGAAATAATGGCCGGGACAACGCTGCTCGATATCAAGGGCGTCCAGACCTATTACGGCAACATCCGCGCGCTGAACGGCGTCGACGTCACCGTCAACCAGGGTGAGATCGTGGCGCTGATCGGCGCCAACGGCGCCGGCAAGTCGACGCTGATGATGACCATCTTCGGCGCGCCGCGCGCCCGCGCCGGCTCCATCACCTTCGCCGGCACCGACATCACCCAGTTGCCGACGCACGAGATCGCGCGCATGCGCATCGCCCAGTCGCCGGAGGGACGCCGCATCTTCCCGCGCATGACGGTGATGGAAAACCTGCAGATGGGCGCCAGCATCGATAACCTCAAGCATTTTGACGAGGATGCCGAGAAGGTGTTCACCCTGTTCCCGCGGCTGAAGGAACGCATCGGCCAGCGCGGCGGCACGCTGTCGGGCGGCGAGCAGCAGATGCTGTCGATAGGGCGTGCGCTGATGGCGCGGCCGAAGCTGCTGCTGCTCGACGAGCCGTCGCTGGGCCTGGCGCCGCTGATCGTCAAGCAGATCTTCGACGCCATCCGCGAGTTGAACAGGACGCAAGGGCTGACCGTGTTCCTGGTCGAACAGAACGCCTTCGGCGCGCTCAAACTTGCGACCCGCGGCTATGTCATGGTCAACGGCAATGTGACGATGAGCGGCACCGGCAGGGAGCTGCTCGCCAATCCGGAAGTGCGCGCCGCCTATCTCGAAGGCGGCCATCACTAAACAGGGGTCATCATCATGGGTATTCTCTACGAAGAGGCCTCGATCTGGCATTTTCTGTTCGTCACCGGGCTGCTCGGCGGCGGGGCGGCATGGATGACCGGCAAAGCCGTGGCCCAGACCTGGGGCACCCACGTTCGCCTGTTCTTCTACATGCTCGGCCTCGGCATCGGCATAAGATTTATCCATCATGCCTTGTTCGCCGGCACGATGTTCTCGCTGCACTACTATATCGTCGACACCATTGTGCTGATGATATTGGGCTTTCTCGGCTATCAATACACGCGCACAAACCAGATGGTCACACAGTATAATTGGCTCTACGAAAGAGCTTCCCTGTTGAGCTGGAAACCGAAGGGTTGAAGGTCATGATTAACGCCGTTTCGAGAATGAATCGGCGTGACAAGTGCCTGAAAATCGGCAATCAATGCTTTCTGCGATAAGGGTGGGCATCGCATGAAAGTATCATCCACGCCCACTCCGTAAATGGGAGCGTTTTCAATGAAAAAATCACTCTTGTCCGCCGTGGCTCTGACCGCGTTCATCGCGTTCAGCGGCAGCGCGTGGGCCGACATCCTGATCGGCGTCGCCGGCCCGATCACCGGCCCCAACGCCGCCTTCGGCGCGCAGTTGCAGAAGGGCGCGGAACAGGCGGTCGCCGACATCAACGCGGCGGGCGGCATCAATGGCCAGCAGCTCAAGCTTGAGATCGGTGACGACGTCTCCGACCCCAAGCAGGGCATTTCGGTCGCCAACAAGTTCGTCGCCGACGGCGTCAAGTTCGTCGACGGCCATTTCAACTCGGGCGTGACCATTCCCGCGTCGGAAGTCTATGCCGAGAACGGCATCCTCGTCATGACGCCGGCGGCGACCAATCCGAAGCTCACCGAGCGCGGCCTGTGGAACACCTTCCGCACCTGCGGACGCGACGACCAGCAGGGCAAGGTGGCCGGCGACTACATCGCCAAGAACTTCAAGGACGCCAAGATCGCCATCATCCACGACAAGACGCCTTACGGCCAGGGCCTCGCCGACGAGACCAAAAAGAACCTCAATGCCAACGGCATCACGGAAGTGATGTATGAAGGCGTCAATGTCGGCGACAAGGACTTCTCGGCCCTGATCGCCAAGATGAAGGAAAACGGCGTCACGCTGATCTACTGGGGCGGCCTGCACACCGAGGCCGGCCTGATCATCCGCCAGTCGGCCGACCAGGGCCTGAAGGCGCCGCTGTTCTCGGGTGACGGCATCGTCTCCAACGAACTGGCCTCGATCGCCGGCGACGCCGTCAACGGCACGCTCAACACCTTCGCTCCGGATCCGCGCAAGAACCCGGCCGCCAAGCAAGTCGTCGAGAAGTTCCGCGCCGCCGGCTTCGAGCCGGAGGCCTATACGCTCTACTCCTATGCCGCGGTGCAGATCATTTCCCAGGCGATCGCCAAGGTCGGTTCCGCCGACGACGCGCAGAAGGTTGCCGAAGTGATCAAGTCCGGCGGCCCGTGGAAGACGGCCATCGGCGACATCGGCTATGACGCCAAGGGCGACATCACCCGTCCGGACTACGTCATTTACGAATGGAAGAAGGGCGAGGACGGCAAGTACAGCTACTTCGAGAAATAAGCCGGCAAACAGACGCCGACTTTGAAAGGAATGCCCGGCGCAAGCGCCGGGCATTTTTATTAACTGAACACTCCGACGGATCGACGGCGGCCTGGTCCGCAAGCTATGCAGATTGTGCTCTCAAACGCTCGGCCGGGCTGGTGGGGCGCTGCTGCCGCAAACAGGCGATTTAAATCGTTTGAATTGACGCGCGATTTTGTTTGCGCTGCAGCATTTTCACGCTAATCATTGCGCCAGCCCCATCCTCTCCATCCTTGGAGCCAGTCCTTGGCCATCACGAAGATCCTCGTCGCCAACCGGTCCGAAATCGCCATTCGCGTCTTTCGCGCGGCCAACGAACTCGGTCTCAAAACCGTGGCGATCTGGGCCGAGGAGGACAAATATTCGCTGCACCGCTTCAAGGCCGACGAAAGCTATCAGGTCGGGCGCGGACCGCATCTTGCCAAGGACATGGGGCCGATCGAGAGCTACCTGTCGATCGACGAGGTGATCCGCGTCGCCAGGCTCTCGGGCGCCGATGCCATTCACCCAGGCTACGGGCTGTTGTCGGAGAGCCCGGAATTCGCCGAGGCCTGCGCTGCCGCCGGCATCACCTTCATCGGGCCGCGACCGGAGACGATGCGCCGGCTCGGCAACAAGGTCGCGGCGCGCAACCTGGCGATCGAGGTCGGCGTGCCGGTCGTGCCGGCTACCGATCCGCTGCCCGACGACATGGAGGAGGTGAAGAAGCTCGCCGCGCAAATAGGCTATCCGGTGATGCTCAAGGCATCATGGGGCGGCGGCGGCCGCGGCATGCGCGCCATCCGCGCGGAAAGCGATCTCGCCCGCGAGGTGATGGAAGGCAAGCGCGAGGCCAAGGCCGCCTTCGGCAAGGACGAGGTCTATCTCGAAAAGCTGATCGAACGCGCCCGCCATGTCGAGGTGCAGGTGCTGGGCGACACGCACGGCAATGCCGTGCATCTGTTCGAACGCGACTGCTCGATCCAGCGCCGCAACCAGAAGGTCGTCGAGCGCGCGCCGGCGCCCTATCTCAGCGAAAAGCTGCGCCAGGAGCTTTGCGGCTATGCGCTGAAGATCGCGCGCGAGACCAGCTATGTCGGCGCTGGGACGGTCGAGTTCCTGCAGGACGCCGACACCGGCAAGTTCTACTTCATCGAGGTCAATCCGCGCATCCAGGTCGAGCACACGGTCACCGAGATGGTGACCGGCATCGACATCGTGAAGGCGCAGATCCACATCCTCGACGGCTTCGCCATCGGCACGGCGGATTCCGGTGTGCCGGCGCAGAAGGACATCAGGCTCAACGGCCACGCGCTGCAGTGCCGCATCACCACCGAGGATCCGGAGCACAATTTCATCCCCGATTATGGCCGCATCACCGCCTATCGCGGCGCCACCGGCTTCGGCATCCGGCTCGACGGCGGCACCGCCTATTCGGGCGCGGTGATCACCCGCTTCTACGATCCGCTGCTGGAAAAGGTGACGGCCTGGGCGCCGACGCCGGCCGAGACGATCGCGCGCATGAACCGGGCGCTGCGCGAGTTCCGCATCCGCGGCGTGGCCACCAACCTGACCTTCCTCGAAGCGATCATCAATCACCCGAGCTTCGCCGACAATTCCTACACGACCAGGTTCATCGACACGACGCCGGAGCTGTTCCAGCAGGTGAAGCGCCAGGACCGCGCCACCAAGCTGCTCAACTATCTGGCCGATGTCAGCGTCAACGGCCATCCCGAGACGCGTGGCCGGCCGATGCCGAAGGCCGACGCGGCGGCCCCCGTTGTGCCTTATCTCAACGGCAATGTGCCGGGCGGCAGCAAGCAGAAGCTCGACGTGGTCGGCCCGGAAAAATTTGCCGGCTGGATGCGCGAGCAGACCCAGGTGCTGGTCACCGACACGACGATGCGCGACGGCCACCAGTCGCTGCTCGCCACCCGCATGCGCACGCATGACATCGCCGGCATTGCCGGCACCTATGCCCGCGCCCTGCCGCAGCTGCTGTCGCTGGAATGCTGGGGCGGCGCCACCTTCGACGTCGCCATGCGCTTCCTTACCGAGGATCCCTGGGAGCGGCTGGGCAGAGTGCGCGAGGCGGCGCCCAATCTTCTGCTGCAGATGCTTTTGCGCGGCGCCAACGGCGTCGGCTACACCAATTATCCGGACAACGTCGTGCAGCATTTCGTCAAACAGGCAGCCGCCGGCGGCGTCGACCTTTTCCGCGTCTTCGACTGCCTGAACTGGGTCGAGAACATGCGCGTCGCCATGGACGCGGTGGGCGCCGAGGGCAAGCTGATCGAAGCGGCGATGTGCTACACCGGCGACATCCTCGACCCGGCGCGGGCCAAATACGACCTGAAATACTATGTTGGGCTGGCGAAGGAACTCGAGGCTGCCGGCGCCCACATCATCGCCGTCAAGGATATGGCCGGGCTGTTGAAGCCGAGCGCTGCCCGCGTGCTGTTCAAGGCGCTGCGCGAGGCGACCGACCTGCCGATCCATTTCCACACGCACGACACGTCGGGCCTGTCGGCGGCGACGGTGCTGGCGGCGGTGGAGAGCGGCGTCGACGCTATCGATGCGGCGATGGACTCGTTTTCGGGCAACACCTCGCAGCCCTGTCTCGGCTCGATCGTCGAGGCGCTTAAGGGAACCGAGCGCGATCCTGGCCTCGACCCGCAATGGATCCGCCACATCTCCTTCTACTGGGAAGCGGTGCGCAACCAGTACGCCGCCTTCGAAAGCGACCTCAAGGGACCTGCCTCGGAGGTCTACCTGCATGAGATGCCGGGCGGGCAGTTCACCAACCTTAAGGAGCAGGCGCGCTCGCTCGGACTGGAAACGCGCTGGCACGAGGTGGCGCAGGCCTATCACGATGTCAATCTGATGTTCGGCGATATCGTCAAGGTGACGCCGTCGTCCAAGGTGGTCGGCGACATGGCGCTGATGATGGTGAGCCAGGATCTTACCGTCGCCGATGTCGAGAACCCTGCCAAGGACATCGCCTTCCCGGATTCGGTCGTGTCGATGCTGCGCGGCGATCTCGGCCAGTCGCCCGGCGGCTGGCCCGCGGCACTGCAGAAGAAGGTGCTGAAGGGCGAGAAGCCGATCACCGTGCGGCCGGGCTCGCTGCTCAAGCCGGCCGACCTCAAGGCCAGCCGCAAGGAGATCGAGGAAAAGCTCGAACGCAAGCTCAGCGAATTCGAATTCGCTTCGTGGCTGATGTATCCAAAAGTGTTTTCCGACTTCGCCGCCGCGCAGGAGACCTACGGGCCGGTCAGCGTGCTGCCGACGCCGACCTATTTCTACGGCATGAAGCCGGAAGACGAGGTCTTCGTCGATATCGAGAAAGGCAAGACGCTGGTCGTGCGCTGCCAGGCGATCGGCGACGTCGACGACAAGGGTATGGTCACGGTGTTCTTCGAGCTCAATGGCCAGCCGCGCCGCGTCAAGGTGCCGGACAGGGCGCATGGCGCGTCCGCCGCAAAGGCGCGGCGCAAGGCGGAGCCGGGTAACGAGGCACATGTCGGCGCGCCGATGCCGGGCGTAGTGTCGGCGCTTGCCGTCGCCGCCGGCCAGCCGGTCAAGGCGGGCGACGTGCTGCTGTCGATCGAAGCGATGAAGATGGAGACGGCGCTGCATGCCGAGCGCGACGGCGTGATCGCCGAAGTGCTGGTCAAGGCCGGCGACCAGATCGACGCCAAGGACCTGCTGATCGCTTTTGGCTGACCGGCAGATCGATCGCTTGGGGACAGCTGGCGGCAGCCCTTCTGCCGCATCGATAATGTCTTGACCCGCCGCGCCTGCTCGGGCAGGGAACCCGCTCCAATTTGCAGCGCCAGAATCGCGGCGACGAAATGATGCGGAGAGAAAATGGCCGACGACATCACCGAGACCAGCCAGACTGTAGCCGCCGGCCAGCTGCGCGCCTTCATCGAGCGCATCGAGCGGCTCGAGGAAGAGAAGAAGACGATTTCCGACGACATCAAGGACGTCTTCGCCGAGGCTAAGGGCACCGGCTTCGACACCAAGGCGATACGCACGATCATCCGCCTGCGCAAGAAGGACCAGGCCGAGCGCCAGGAGGAAGAGTCCATCCTCGACCTCTACAAAGCCGCGCTCGGCATGGTCTAAGGAGACTGTTTGGAAATTCTACTCCGGCGGCCATCTGATGGCGTTTTCTGCGCTTCCGTTGCTCACGGACCTAAATGTCCGCTGCGCTACGGTTCTCGAAACCACCACCATATGACTCGCCAGAGCGAATTTCGAAACAGTCTCGGCCAGGATGTGCGGGATACCCGGCCGTGAGCGAGTTCGACTTCGGCGGCCGTCGCGCCTCGGAGTTTCGCCATCGCGGCTTCTGGGCCCTGTTCGCCGAGCGCCATCCGCAAGAAACGGCCCGGCTGGCGAGGCGCGGGCCCTGGTTCTGGCAGCGCGGGCTGCCTGAATTCGGGCTGGTGCTTTCCATGTATGTGGCGCCCAGCGAAAACGTCGTCGGCGTCTTTTTCGGCCGCAACGAGAGGCTTGGCGCCACCGACGTCTGGACACGGCTGAAGCCGTTCCAGCCGGCAATCGAGGCGAGGCTGAAGCTCAGGCCGGAACAAAGCGCTCAGAACCTCGGCATCAATTCGCAGTGGCGGGTAAACTGCTTTGCCGAGGACAATTGGCCGGCAATGGCCGACTGGATGGTGACGGAGTGCTCACGTTTCGAGCGCGCCATTATCGAAGTCCTGGGGGACGAGGGCGCGGCCATGACGACCTGATTCAGGATACAAAAAAGTCGCGTTCAGTTTGGCCTTGCTTCGTCGCGGCCAATTTCTTCGAGATGTCGCTGCAGCGTCAGCTTGTCGAGCGACACCATCGGCAGATTTATAAACAGCGCGATGCGGTTGCCGACCATGCGGTAGGCCTCGGCGAAAGCGAAATGCTGCTCGGCTTCGGTGCCGCCGGCCTTGGAGGGATCGGGGACAGCCCAAAGCGCGGTCATCGGATGGCCTGGCCAGACCGGACAACTTTCATTCGCCGTAGTGTCGCAGAGCGTGAAGACGAAGTTCATCTCCGGCGCGTCCGGCCCTGAAAATTCGTTCCAGTTCTTCGACCGGGCAAACGAGGTGTCGTGGCCCATGTTCTCCAGCAACTGAATCGCACGGGGGTGGACGGTGCCCTTCGGTCGCGAGCCGGCGGAATAGCCCTTGAAACGGCCAGCCCCGAGCTTGTTAAGTATGGCTTCGGCCATGATCGAGCGGGCCGAGTTGGCATTGCAGAGAAAGAGAACGTTGTAGACTTGATCGCTCATTCCGAACTCCTCCGTGTTGCGGCGAAAACGACAGAATAGGATATGGGTCACAGTTCTGTGATGGTAGACGTTTGGGCGCCGGATTTCTGCATCATTCGGGTCAAATTTTGCGACATCCTCCTGTCGGAGTGGTCGAAATCTTTGGCGCTGCGCTCTGAGAGGCTCGGTTGATGAACGACTTCGATCCGACCGGTGAGGTGTCCGGAAAAATCGGCCGCAAAACCGATTTCTTCCGCGCACGCTGGCGGAACCAAGTGTCGCTCGATCGGCTGTTCTGGCGCGACATGGTACTTGTCGGCACCGTCATCAACATCGCGTCCACAGTGCTTGCACTCGTCCTGCTCGGGCTGACGCTGCCGCTCGGGATCGTGCTGGCAGTGCATTTCCTGCCGGTGCCCTACAACATTTTTTTGGCTCTTGCCGTTTGGCGCGCCGCGGAGAAATCCGGCGGCGCCAAGGCCTCGCTGATGATGCTGGGCTCGGCATTCTGGCTGATCGCGACGGTGGTCGTGTGAGGCATAGTCAGGCGCCTGCATAAGAAAGGGCGGCCGAAGCCGCCCCTGCTGAAAAGTTATTGGATGCCGTCAGGCAGCCGGCTCGAATTTCAGCGCCACGCCATTGATGCAGTAGCGCAGGCCGGTCGGCGGCGGGCCGTCGTCGAAGACATGGCCGAGGTGGCTGCCGCAGCGCGAGCAATGACATTCGGTGCGGACCATGCCGTAGCTGCGGTCGACCGTGGTTTCGACCGAGCCCGGCACCGGATCGTTGAAGCTCGGCCAGCCGGTGCCGCTCTCGAACTTCAGCTTGGATTCGAACAGCGGCTGGTCGCAGCCGACGCAGGAAAAGGTGCCGGCGCGCTTCTCGTGGAGCAGGGCGCAGCTGCCGGGGCGCTCGGTTCCGTGACCGCGCATGACGGCGTACTGCTCAGGCGTCAGCCGGGCGCGCCACTCGGCATCGGTGCGTGTGACGGGATAGGCGTGGGTGTCCATGAAATCTCCTCGGCCTTGGCGGCTTGTTGTTGGTTGCAACTCATATTCGCAACAAGATAGGCATTTGTTACGTGCCTGCCCAGCGCCGGGATGGCTCAATGCCTCCTTGAAAGCTGCCTGGTCGCGGTTTCGAGCCGGCCAGCGTCAGCGGGAACATGTGGCCGCCGAAGATGTCGCGGATCATGGGTGTAGCGCCAGTTCTTCTCAGCTTCCGGGTTGAGTCAGACCGCGTTCGGCCACTGATCAGAGCAGATCATACTCGATGAACCCTGTCCGCCTTGCCACGTGGTCGTAGAGCTTGCGCGCCGTGGCGTTGGTCTCGTGTGTCATCCAGTAGACGTTCCTGACGCCGATCTTGCCGGCCTCGTGCTTGACGGCTTCAATCAGGGCGGCGCCCACGCCCTTGCCACGTACCTCCGGATCGGCGAACAGATCCTGCAGGTAGCAATTGTTCAACTGCGACCAGCAGGAGCGATGGTAGAGATAGTGGGTCAGGCCAACGGCCTTGCCGTCGAGCGTGGCGATATAACCTTTCGGCTCGAACTCGCCTTCGGTGAATAGCCGCTTCCAGGTGACGTCGTAGACATCATCAGGCAATTTCGTCTCGTAGAAGGTGAGATAGGCGGTCCAAAGGCGACGCCAGTCGGCGTGGTCGGATTGCGCCAAGGGACGGACGGTGATTTCGGACATTTGGTTCCCTCCGATTTTTCTATTTGACGCTGCCTCGGCGATGGTTCGGCGGCAAAGGTCCACGCAAGGGAAAGCGCTGTTGCTGCTTACCCTTGCCGTCTCGCCATGAAGGCCAGGCGCTCGAACAGATGCACGTCCTGTTAGTTTCTCATCGGCGCGCAATGCAGGTTGGGCAGCGCTTTTTTCGGTCTTGCCGGTGTGGCGGGTTAGCCCTTGACCAGCAAAGGCCGCTTCAGCGCGATCGAAGCATTGACCGCCACCATCAGATCCTTGTCGGCGACATAGGCCGCGGTGCCTTCGAAACGCATCTTTTCTCCTTAGCCGTTCTGCGGCGACCGTAAGGAGGCGATCCCGGCGGCGCAAGGGCAGCGATCGAGGCAAGCCTTGTTCGATGATTTCGGGGGCAGCGAATATGGTGCCTCCAGATCCCGCTTTTTCTGGCGCTCGGCTAACCATCGGCCTATATTGGCTGGGACGGTCTGCGCTTCGCGGCAGGAGAAACTTATCCCCGGGGCCTTATCGATCCTTAGGGAGCTGTCCCTGGGAAGACCCGTGGGTTTTCTCACACGGCGCCCACCTACTTTGTAGGCACCCGGGATCGACCTCTCCACCGGTTGTGTGGATCGTCACTGATCTAAAGAGGCCATATTTGGCGGATTTTGTCGTCGCACCGCTTTGTGCGGTGCTCACGAACGAAAAGTTCGCTCCGCTGACCTCTTTTTGCGCATGATCTTTTCACCGACCCGCTGACACTTCGGTGGATCATGCGGTAGAAAACGTCGCTCCTAAAACTCCATCCAAATCTGACCTTTTCTAGCGTCTGCGCATGACGACCTCATCAAAAGACCTGAAGAAACAGTTGCGCAAGGAAGCCTTGGCGCGGCGGGACGCGCTCGACGAATTCTGGCGGGTGGAAATCGCGCTCGAAATGGCCGAGACCGCTAAGGACCATATCGCCATCGAGCCCGGCCAGGTCGTCTCCGGCTTCTGGCCGATGCGCTCCGAGGTCGATGTGCGGCCATTGATGTTTGCGCTGCGCGAAAAGGGCGCACGCCTTTGCCTGCCGGCGATCCTCGACAAGACCACCATCGTCTTTCGCGAACTTGTGCGCGGCGCGCAGATGGTCGAGATGGGCTTCGGCACCGTCGGCCCGCATGAGGAGGCCGAGGTGCTCGACCCCTCTCTCATGCTGGTGCCGCTTGCCGCCTTCGACGCGCGCGGCCACCGCATCGGCTACGGCGCCGGCTATTACGACCGCGCCATCGGCAAGCTCGTCGACAAGGGGCTGACGCCCAGGCTGATCGGCATCGCCTTCGACTGCCAGGAAGTGCAGCAGGTGCCGAACGAAGACCATGACGTGGTCATCGCGGAAATACTCACCGAGAGCGGGTTGCGCCGGTTCGCCGCTTGACGCAAGCGCCTGTCAGGCGGATACTACTGAAATCCAGTAGGGAAATATGCTTGAATTCGAATGGGACGGGGACAAGGCAGCGAGCAATCTTGCCAAGCACGGTGTGGCATTTTCAGATGCCAAGCGTCTGTTCGATGACATTCATGGACTGCACTATGTCGATCGTCCATGCACTATGAGGAAGAGCGCTTCATTGGTATTGGTATGATCAATGGCGTGGTCTTGACGGTGGTCTATACCGAACGTGGCGACCGAATAAGACTGATCTCCGCCAGAAAGGCGACACGCCATGAGCAGAAAGCATATGACGAAGCACGCCAAGGCTGAAAGCGATTGGGCGCGTCTGCGCAGCATGAGTGATGCGGAGGCAGAGTCCGGCGCCTTGGCCGACAAAGACAATCCGCCCATGAGCGGAGATCGAATAAACGTAGCGCCTGTCGCGCGCGTCAAGGTGATCCGCAGGGCCCTGCATCTTACCCAGGAGGAGTTTTCCGTCCGCTATCTCATTCCGCTCGGCACGTTGAGGGACTGGGAGCAAGGCAGGACTGAGCCGGATCAGGCGGCGCAGGCCTACCTGCGCGTCATCGTCAAGGAACCGGAGACGGTCTCGCGGGCGCTTGGTCCGCGCGACGCTGCATGAGACTTCTCTTCCTCGGCGACATGGTCGGCAAGACAGGACGGACGGCGGTGTGGGAACAACTGCCTGGCCTGATTGCCGACTTCAAGCTCGACTTCGTCATCGTCAACGGTGAGAACGCCGCCGGCGGCTTCGGCATCACCGAGGAGATCTTTCGCGAGACGCTTTCGGCGGGCGCCGACGTCGTCACCACCGGCAACCATGTCTGGGACCAGCGCGACGCCTTGATCTTCGCGCCGCGCGAGGAACGCTTCCTGCGCCCCTCCAATTTCCCCAAGGGCACGCCAGGCCGCGGCTCCGGCGTCTACATCGCCAGGAACGGCGCGCGGGTGCTGGTTGCCAACATCATGGGCCGCGTCTTCATGCATCCCGAGCTCGACGATCCGTTCCAGGCCGGCGAGCGCGAGCTTTCGGCCTGCCCGCTCGGCGAACAGGCCGATGCGGCGGTGATCGATTTTCATGCCGAGGCGACCTCGGAAAAAATGTGCTTCGCGCATTTCGTCGACGGCCGCGCCAGTCTGGTCGTCGGCACCCACACCCACCAGCCGACCGCCGACCACCAGATCCTCAATGGCGGCACCGCCTACATTTCCGATGCCGGCATGTGCGGCGACTATGATTCCTCGCTCGGCATGGACAAGGAAGAACCGCTCAACCGCTTCCTGTCGAAAGTACCGAAGGGCCGCTTCGAGGCGTCGACAGGGCCGGCGACTTTATGCGGCGTCGGCGTCGAGATTTCCGACCGCAGCGGGCTGGCCGAGAAGATCGCGCCGTTTCGTCGCGGGCCGCGGCTGGAGGAAACGGCGCCATCCTTCTGGTCGTGACATTGATATGAGCTACGCCAGCACCTAACTGGCGACGGAACCCGCGAAAACTGCTCTAGATCGTAGAGGGAACGACCTTCATGCAGCTTGTCGAATTCCTGGCACCGCACTTTGCCTTCGTTTCCGATCCGACCGCGTGGATCGCGCTGCTGACGCTGGTGGTGCTGGAGATCGTGCTCGGCATCGACAATCTGATCTTCATCTCGATCCTCACCAACAAGCTGCCGCAAGCCCAGCGGGCCCGGGCCCGGCGGCTCGGCATCTCGGCGGCGCTGGTGATGCGGCTGGTGCTGCTTGCCACCATCTCGGTCATCGTCCAGCTGACGACGCCGGTGTTCACCGCCTTAGGCCACGGTTTTTCCTGGCGCGACCTGATCCTGATCGCCGGCGGCCTGTTTCTTGTCTGGAAGGCGACCAAGGAAATCCACCACACGGTCGACCCCGTCGACCATCAGGATTCCATGCTCGGCGAGACGCTGCAGATCTCGCTTGCCGGGGCGATTTTTCAGATCCTGCTGCTCGATCTCGTCTTCTCGATCGATTCCATCATCACCGCCGTCGGCATGACGGACGAGATCGCCATCATGTACATCGCGGTGATCGTGGCGGTGAGCGTGATGATGCTGGCGGCCGGGCCACTCGCCGACTTCATCGCCAGGAACCCCAGCATCGTCATGCTGGCGCTGGGCTTCCTGTTGATGATCGGCATGACGCTGATCGCCGACGGCATGGGCTACCATGTGCCCAAGGGCTACATCTACGCCGCCATGGGTTTTTCGGCGCTGGTCGAAGGGCTCAACATGCTGGCGCGGCGGCGCAAGAAGCAAAGGTCCGGCGGCGGGCAATAAGCATTGACTTTTACAGATTTGTACATACATATTTGTATGCCGAAGGAACGCGATGCGGTTCGAGTGGGATCCTGAGAAAGCGCGACACAATCTTGTCAAACATGGGTGTCGCCTTTGACCTCGCGCAGAAGGTTTTTGACGAGCCGCTTCATCTGATTGTGCCCGATCGTTTCGAAGACGGGGAACAGCGATGGCATGCGATCGGTATGGTCGGAACCCAGGTGATCCTGCTCGTTGTTCACACGTATCCGACCGTGGCAGACGAAGAGCGTGTTAGAATTGTCGGCGCTCGCAAAGCCGCGCCGTATGGAAGGAAGTGCTATGAGCAGGAAGGACCTTAATCAGGATCAACGTGATCAACTGGCTAAGCTGACCGATCTGCCTGACGATCAGATCGATACTTTGGATATTCCGGAAGCGCCGGCGGAGAACTGGGCCTACGCTCGCCGGGGAGAGTTCTATCGCCCCCTCAAACAGCCCGTCACTATTCGTCTTGATGCTGACGTGCTCGATTGGTTCAGAGAGCATGTAAAGAAGGGCGGTGGCTATCAAACAGAAATCAACCGGGTGCTCCGCCACTATGTGACGGAGCAGGAGAGACGTCGATCCTAGCCTTCTACAAGCCCTTCGGATGGCGGTCGCCAATCAGGCCGAGCGTCAGACCTTGCTCCAGCCAGGCCTTGGCGCCGGCGAGCACCAGCGTGAAGCCGCCGGTCGATTCGACCGCATGCTTGGCCTGTTCGTCGCCAGTGCCGGCGAAGCCGAAATTGCGGACTTCGAGGAAGGTCGCGTTGTCCGGCATTGCGGTGAATGTCCAGGCGACCGTGGTCGGCGGATCGCTCCAGCGCATGACGATCTTTTCGTTGGGGACGATCTCGCTGACCTCGACGTCAGTCGAGACGCCATACATGCGCCATTCCCACTGAACCGGCTTGCCGCTATCCAGCCTGCCGCTGGAATGGGTGAACCAGAATTTCGTCGTGATTGCCGGATCGACGATGGCTTCGAAGACGTCGGCGACCGGCCGGCGGATCAGCATGGCCGTTTCGGCGGTGGGAGCTTCTTTGAGTTCCACGACTTCCTCCTGTTCGTCAGGGCAAATTGATCTGCCAGGAGACCCCGAACCTGTCGTTGAGCCAGGCGAAGCGGCGGCTAAAACCGTAATCTCCGGTCGGCATCAGAAATCCCCCGTCCCTGGAAAGGACGTCGACGATGCGCTGCAGTTCCTCTTCGGAGGAACAGTCGATGAAGAGCGAGAACGACGGCGTGAAGGTGAAGGCGTGGTGCACCGGACTGTTGAAGATCATCACCTCCGTGCCGCCGATCGAGGCGCGAGCCAGCTTGACCGTCCCTTCGGGCCCGTCTTCGCCCGCACCGTAGCGCGTAACGTCGACAACGCGGCTCTCCGGGATGGTCTCGCAATAGAGGATCATGGCCTCCTCGGCCCTGCCTTCGAACATCAGGAAGGGGATTACTTTCACGACCGGTCTCCTTTGGCTCAGTGTTGGGTCTCTAGATGTTTCATCCCAGGCTTTAATGGTTCATTATTTTCCCCCGATTGGAAGGAGGCACTATGGGCCAGGTTCTGCATGGGCGCGCCACGACGACAGAGGCAATCCGTCGAGCAATACAAAATAGTCAAGAGAGCCTGAGGAAGCTGTCCAAGCGCTACGGGATCGATCCGAAGACGGTTGCCAAATGGAAGGGGCGAACTTCGGTCGCTGATCTGCCGACTGGTCCCAAAGCCCCGAAGTCGACGGTGCTGTCGATCGAGGAAGAGGCTGTCATCGTCGCTTTCCGCCGGCATACGCTGTTGCCCCTGGATGATTGTCTCTATGCGCTGCAGCCAACGATCCCGAACCTGACGCGCTCGTCATTGCATCGCTGTCTGCAGCGTCATGGCATTTCGAGATTGCCCGAGGTTGAAGGCGACAAGCAGCCCAAGAAGAAGTTCAAGGCCTATCCGATTGGCTATTTCCACATCGACATCGCCGAGGTGCAGACCGCCGAGGGCAAGCTATATCTCTTCGTGGCCATCGACCGAACCTGCAAGTTCACCTACGTCGAACTCCACACGCGGGCCACAAAAATGATCGCGGCCGAGTTCCTGCGCCACCTCATCCAGGCAGTTCCCTACCAGATCCACACGATCCTCACCGACAACGGCGTCCAGTTCAAAAACCGCGAGCAGGACCGCACCGCCATGGAGCACATCTTCGGGCGCACCTGCCGCGACAACGGCACCGAGCATCGTACCACCAAGGTGAAGCATCCCTGGACCAACGGCCAGGTCGAGCGAATGAACCGCACCATCAAGGACGCGACCGTCAAGCGCTTCCACTACGACGATCACGACCAATTGCGACAGCACCTCAACGACTTCGTCGCAGCCTACAATTTCGGCCGGCGACTGAAGACCCTCAAGGGCATCACTCCCTTCGAGTTCATCTGCAATGTCTGGAAAAAAGAGCCTGAGCGGTTCAGACTCGATCCAATCCATCAAATGCAGGGACTAAACACCTAGGATCCATTCCGTGACGCAGGTGCGCTATGGCGGTGGAGGTTTCGCTCTTGCCGTTCGATGCCAGCGAATCGAACCTATCCTGAGGCGCTGCGCCCTTCGGCGACGATCACGGAATGGATCCTCGGGTCAAGCCCGAGGATGACGAAGCGCGATACCTCACCGCACCGCCTTCTCCCCGCCCGCCGCCGTAATCACCCCGACAATGATCAGCCCCGTCAGCACCAGCCTCACCCCGGCGCTGACGCCGAATGTGTTGAGCATGGTGAGTAGCAGCACAAGGAACAGGCCGGCGCCCCACACGCCCGGCACATTGGCCTTGCCGCCGGCGACCGAGGTGCCGCCGATGACCACGACGGCGATCGACGCAAGCAGGTATTCGTTGCCGATATCGACATTGGCGCCGCGGAAATAGCCGGCGAGCAGCGCCCCATCCAGGCCGCCGAGCGTGCCGGACAACGTGTAGGTGAGGAAGCGGATGCGGCCGACATCGACGCCGGCCAGCCAGGCGGCGCGGATGTTCTGGCCGATCGCCAGGACCGAGCGGCCGTAGATCATGCGCCGCAAGGCGAGCGCCGCGCCGATGGTGAAGACCATCGTCAGCATCGCCAGCACCGGAATGCCGAGGATTTGCCAGTTGGTGAAATCGGCGAAGCCCGGCGGCGGCTTGATTTGCAGGCCGCGGCCGTAGCTGATGTCGACCGACTGGATGATGAAGCTTGCCGAGAGCGTCGCGATGATCGGCGGGATCCTGAGCGCCCAGATCAGCAGGTAGTTGATGGCGCCGATCGCCGCGCCGCAGGCGAGCGCGGCGAGCAGCCCGACGACTATCATGGAATCGCTGCCGCCCATTACTTTCATAGCCACCGCGCTGGCGAGCCCGATATTGGCCGGCAGCGACAGGTCGACATTGCCGGGCCCGAGTGTGATGACGAACATCTGGCCGACGCCGACGATGACAGTGAAGACGGCGAGCGACAGCGCGGCGGTGACCATGCCGCCGGCGCCGTAACCGCCGGTGAAGGCGATGGTCGCCAGCCACACGAAAAGCGCGCCGATGAACGACCAGATCCAGGGCTTTGTGAGCACCATGCGCAGCGAGGCCATCGCTCACCTCTCCCTGCGGCTGATCAGCACCCTGGCCGCCAGCACGATGATCAGGATGGCGCCGTTGGCCGCCACCTGCCAGTCGGGCGGAATGTGCATGAAGGTCAAGAGCGGCGAGGCGGCAAGCGCCAGCGTCAGCGCGCCGATGACCGCGCCGATCGGCGACACCCGGCCGCCGACGAATTCGCCGCCGCCCAGAATGACGCCGGCTATCGACAGCAGCGTGTAACCGTTGCCGATATTGGCGTCGGCCGAAGTGGTGATGCCGATCAGCGCCATGCCGGAAAGCACGCCGAACAGGCCGGTCAGCGCGAACAGCACGATCTTGGTCTTGAGCAGAGACCAGCCGGCGCGCCGCAGCGCCGCCGCGTTACCGCCGGAGCCGCGCAGGATGACGCCGTAGGAGGTGCGCATCAGGCCGAAATGCACGATCGCGGCGATCAGCAGCGCGGCGAGGATCGGGAACGGGATGTAGGGCGGCTTGAACGCCATGATCGAAAGCAGCCAGTCCGGCGCCTTGCCGCCAGGCTTGGGCAGGATGAGGATGGCAAGGCCCTGCCAGACGAAGCTCATGCCGAGCGTCACCACGATCGACGGCAAATTGCGCAGATGGATCAGCGCGCCGAGCAGCGCGTAAATGCCGATCGATCCCACAAGCACGACGATGCCGAGCAGCGGCGCCTCCCGCAGCCAGGTCGCGGTGACGCAGCCGACAAAGCCGACAAAGGTGCCGATCGAGAGGTCGAGCTCGTTGCCGGCGATGACGAACATTTGCGCGATCGTCGCCAAGGCGATCGGGATCGCCAAATTGAGCATCAGTGTGAAGCCGAAATAGCTGATCGCGCGCGGGTTGAGCCAGGCGATGGCGATCAGCACCAGCGCCAGCGACAGCGCCGGCAACAGGCTGCGCAGCATGCGCGCCCGCGCAGCATTGCCGCGCGGCGAGGATCTGGGAGTTGTACCCGGGGCGATCGCCGTCATCTCAGGCCGCATCGCCGAAAGAGGACTGGATGATCTTTTCCTCCGTCAGCTCGTCGCGCCCGAGATTGGCGACGATGCGGCCGTTCTTGAAGACATAGACGTGGTCGCAATTGTCGAGCTCTTCGGTTTCGGTGGTGTACCAGAGGAAGGTGCGGCCTTTGGCGGCTTCCTCGCGCACCAGGTCGTAGACTTCGAGCTTGGTGCCGATGTCGACGCCGCGCATCGGGTCGTCCATCAGCACGATCTGGGCGTCGGAGCCGAGCGCCCTGGCAAACAGCGCCTTCTGCTGGTTGCCGCCCGACAGCGAATAGATGTTGTTGTTCATGTCCGGCGTGCGGATGCCGATCTTCTTCTTCCACAAATCGGCGAGTTCCGCCTCGCGCTGCGGCGAGATCAGGAGGCCGTTGCGCAAGCGCGCCAGCGAACGGATGCCGATGTTTTCGGCGATCGACCATTGCGCAAAGATGCCGTCCGCCTGGCGGTCGCCGGCCACCAGCGCCACCGGCGCCGTCACCTCGATGCCGGCCCTGGCGCGGGACGCTGCCGCAAATATCGCCAGCAGCAGGTCCGTCTGACCATGCCCGGCAAGCCCGGCAAGGCCGATGATCTCGCCCGCGCGGGCGACAAGCTCCTTGCCGTCCTGTTGCTGTACCGGACGCGCCTTGACCCTGAGTGGACCTGCCTCCGATCTTGCTTTCTCGGTAACCGCTTTTCGATGCGCCTCCGCCCCGCCCATTGTGGCGACCAGCTTGTCGCGGTCGAAGGCGCTGGCCGCGTCGGCGGCGACAACCTTGCCGTCGCGCATGACGACGATGCGGTCGGCATTCTGCAGCACTTCGTTCAGCACATGCGAGATCAGGATGCAGCTGCCGCCCGCTTCGACGAAGCGGCGCACGAAGGCCAGCAGCTGGCCGGCTGTATGCGCATCGAGCGAGGAGGTCGGCTCGTCGAGGATGACCAGATGCAGCGGTTCGCGCGTCAGCGTGAAGGCGCGCGCCACCTCGACCATCTGCCGCCTGCCGATCGAGAGATCTCCGGCGATGTCGTCCGCCGCGATGCCGTGGTCCGGAAAGATTTCGTCGAGCTTGGCCTGGATAAGATCGGCTGCCTTGCGCCGCCAGCCGAGGCCGGCGAGCGAGGGATGATTGATGCGCGTGTTTTCGGCCACGCTTAGATTGGGACAGAGCGACAGCTCCTGGAAGACACAGCGTATGCCGAGCTCGAGTGCGCGCGCCACGGAATAGCTCGCTTCCGCATTGCCGCGCACGGCGATCTGCCCGCCGTCGGGCCGCAGCGTGCCCGCCACCATATGCATCAGCGTCGACTTGCCGGCGCCATTGTGGCCGACCAGACCGACGCATTCGCCGGCGCCGACATGAAAATCGACGCCGTTGAGCGCCCGAACGGCGCCGAAATGCTTTTCGGCGCCGTTCAGCCTGACGATATCTGCAATAGCCTGGAGCATCCTCAACTTTTATCCGGTTGGCGATGCGGTTGGCAAATTTCGCGCCGCTATTGCTTGATGTTGGCCTTGATGGCCGCGATAGCATCTTCCTGCGTGTATTCGTGCGTGGCGACGCTGCCTTCCTTGATCTTCGGCAGCGCGGCCTCGAAATCGTCCTGGGTGAAGGCGAGATAGGGCACCAGAAGGTCGTGCGGAACGTCCTTGCGGCCGTCGAGCACCTGCTGCGCCACCCAGAAGGCCAGCGTCGAGACGCCGGGCGCGATCGAGGCCGACCAGGTCTTGTAGCCGTCCTTCTCCTTCTGCTCCTTCCACCACTTCAGCTCGTCCTGGCGGTTGCCCATGATGATGGTCGGGCGCGGCTTGCCGGCGGCGGCGAAGGCTTGCGCCGCGCCGTAGCCGTCACCGCCCTGGTCGACGATGCCGACGACGTCCGGCAGCGACGGCAGGATGGTCGCCACCGCCTTCTGCGCCGTGGTCTGGTCCCAGTCGCCGGTGACCGAGCCGACGATCTTGAATTCGGGATGGGCGGCGACGCCTTCGAGGATACCGGCATGGATGGCATCGTCGATCGAGGTGCCGGCCAGCCCGCGGATTTCGAGAAGATTGCCGCCCTTCGGCTGGAACTTGGCCATCTGCTCGACTTCCTGCTTGCCCATGTCCTTGAAGTCGACGACGACCCGGTAGGCGCAGGGCTCGGTCACGGTGCCGTCGAAGGAGACGACCACGATGCCGGCATCGCAGGCCTGTTTGATGGCGCCGTTGAGCGCATCCGGCGAAGCGGCGTTGATGACGATGGCGTCATAGCCCTGCAGGATCAGGTTCTGCACCTGCGCGGCCTGGGTCGGCACTTCCTTGTCGGCGGTGGTGAAGACATCGGCCGCGCCGACCACCTTGTCCTCGACCGCCTTCTTGGAGACGATGCCGTAGCTGTCGAGCATCGCCTGGCGCCATGAATTGCCGGCGTAATTGTTGGAGAAGGCGATCTTCTTGCCGCTGGTGTCGGCAAGCGCGGTGCCCGAGGCGAGCATCGCCGCGAATGCACTCAGTACGAGCAGTTTCTTCATGTCGGTTCCTCCCGAGGTTGCTGCTATTAACAGATGGCCGTAACGCGAATTCTCTGTTTTTTATCTATTGTCAGACAAATTCAGAGGAACCGCAAGCTGTCAACTGCAAAGCATTGGCACTGCTCGATCAACTTGCGGTGCGACGATTGAAAAGACGGCGACTCCTGGTCTAGGAACGCGGCAGGAGACCAATGCATGGCAGTGACGCCGACCGTTGCTAAAGGCGCGCCCGGAATTCCCGCACGCTGGACATCAAGCGCCAAGAGCGGCGTCGGCACCGCGCTTTCGGCAAAGAGCCCGCTCTGGTTCACCATCAGCCACGGCATTCTGAACGAAATCTATTATCCCCGCCTCGACAAGGCCTGCACGCGCGACTTCGGCCTGATCGTCACCGGCCCTGGCGGCACTTTCTCGGAAGAGAAGCGCGATACCCTCCACGCCACGCAGCCTTTCGAAGATGGCGTCCCCGGCTACCGGCTGACCAACACCGCGATCGACGGTTCCTACCGGATTGGAAAGCGCATCATCACGGACCCGAAACGGCCTGTCCTGCTGCAGGAAGTTACATTCGCTCCGCTGAAGGGCTCGGCCGGAGACTATCGCGCCTATGCGCTGCTTGCGCCGCATCTCGTCAATGCCGGCATGGGCAACACGGCATGGGTCGGCGAGCACAAGGGAAAGCGGCTCCTCTTTGCATCGGGGCGCGGAGTCTCGATCGCGCTGGCTTCCTCGCTGCCTTGGGGCGACTGCTCCGCCGGCTATGTCGGCTTTTCCGACGGCTGGCAGCAGCTGAAGGATGGCGGCGTGCTCGATCTCGCCTGCCAGCGAGCGGAGGACGGCAATGTGGCGCTGACCGGCGAGATCGGCTTTTCGACCGGTAACGACACTGTTTTGCTGGCGCTCGGCTTCGGCGCCTCGCCGGAAGAGGCGGCGGACCTAGCCCTGGCGAGCCTCAAGCAGGGCTTCGAGCCCGCCGCAGAGATCTACGTCGCGAACTGGCGCAAATTTCAGGCCAGGCTGGAAAAGCTCGACCGGCGCGCAGCATCGGGCCAAAACACCTACCGCGTCAGCACGGCGGTGCTCGCCACGCATCTGTCCGTCGCCAAGCCGGGCGCCGCCGTCGCCAGCCTGTCGATCCCCTGGGGTTTCAGCAAGGGCGATGACGATCTCGGCGGCTATCACCTGGTCTGGCCGCGCGACCTGGTCGAGACGGCGGGCGGATTCCTCGCCGCCGGCGACGGCAGGCAGGCGCTGCAGATCCTAGCCTATCTGCGCTCGATCCAGCAGCCGGACGGCCATTGGCCGCAAAATGCCTGGTCCGACGGCACCGCCTATTGGCCGGGCATCCAGATGGACGAATGCGCCTTTCCGCTGCTGCTTGCCGACGCCTTGCGCCGCGCCGGCCACCTGCCGCGCGCCGCGCTTGCCGACTTCCTGCCGATGATCGAGAACGCCGCCTCCTATGTCGTGCGCAACGGCCCGGTTACCGGCGAGGACCGCTGGGAGGAAGACGCCGGCTACAGCCCGTTCACGCTTGCCGTCGAGATCGCGGCGCTTCTGGCAGCCGCCGACATGCTCGACGCCTGCGGCAAAAATGAGCCGGCGAATTATCTGCGTGAGACCGCCGATTGCTGGAACGACCAGATCGAGCGCTGGACCTATGTCGCGGGCACACAGCTGTGCGCCAGGTATGGCGTCGCCGGCTACTATGTCCGCATCGCGCCGCCCGACGATGCCGGCGCCGCCTCGCCGAAGGATGGCTTCGTGCCGATCAGGAACCGGCTGCCGGGCGACAGCGACCGCCCGGCCGAAGCCATCATCAGCCCCGACGCGCTGGCGCTGGTCCGCTTCGGCCTCAGAGCGCCCGACGATCCGCGCATTCTGGACACCATCATGGCCATCGACGCCGAGCTGCGCTGCGAGCTGCCGCAAGGCCCGCTCTGGTACCGCTATACGGGCGACGGCTATGGCGAGCATGAGGACGGTTCGCCCTTCGACGGCACCGGACAAGGCCGGCCCTGGCCGCTGCTCGCCGGCGAGCGGGCGCATTACGAACTCGCGGCCGGCCGCAAGGACAAAGCCGCAGAATTGCTGGAAACCTTCGAGCGCTCGGCCGGGCCTGGCGGCCTGCTTCCGGAGCAGGTCTGGGACGGCCCCGACATGCCGGAGCGCGAGTTGCGGCTCGGCGCGCCTTCTGGCAGCGCCATGCCGCTGGTCTGGGCGCATGCCGAGCACATCAAGCTGTTGCGCTCGCTGCGCGACGGCGCCGTCTTCGATCTGCCGCCGCAAGGCGTCGAGCGCTACATCAAGGGCAACACGGTCTCGCCCTTCAGGATATGGCGCTTCAACAACAAGATCCGCTCGATCCCCGCCGGCAAGACGCTGCGCATAGAACTGCCGGCGCGCGGCGTCGTGCATTGGAGCAGCGACAAATGGCTGACGGTGCGCGACGACAGGACCGCCGAAAATGCCTTCGGCGTCCATCTGGTCGACTTGTCCGTTGCCGGCCTGCGGCCCGGAAGCACGATCGTCTTCACTTTTTTCTGGCCCGAAGCGCAGCGTTGGGAGAATGTCGACTTCACAGTCGGCATCGACGCGCCGGACAGCCAGTAGATTTTTCCTTCCTCCAGCAATCGGATGAAACCATGCAGATCGGAATGATGGGACTGGGCAGGATGGGCGCCAATATGGTGCGCCGCCTGATGCGCGACGGCCATGAATGCGTCGTCTACGACATCAACTCGGCGAGCGTCGCCGGCATGGTCAAGGACGGCGCCGTCGGCGCCGCCTCGCTCGAAGAATTCGTGGCCAAGCTCGCCAAGCCGCGCTGCGCCTGGCTGATGCTGCCTGCGGCGATCACCGGCAGGATCGTCGACCAGGTGGCGGCGCTGATGGAACCGGGCGACATCGTCATCGACGGCGGCAATTCCTATTATCACGACGCCGTCGACCAAGCCGCGAAACTGGCGGTCAAGGGCATCAACTTCGTCGATGTCGGCACCAGCGGCGGCGTCTGGGGCCTGGAGCGCGGCTACTGCCTGATGATCGGCGGCCCCGACGAGGCGGTGCGCCACCTCGATCCGGTCTTCGCCACGCTGGCGCCCGGCGCCGATGCCGGCGCCAATCCGCCCAAGGATGCCGGAACCGCGCCCTTCGGTTACCTGCATTGCGGGCCGAGCGGCGCCGGCCATTTCGTCAAGATGGTGCATAACGGCATCGAATACGGCGTCATGGCCGCCTATGCCGAGGGCATGAACATTTTGAAATCCGCCAATGCCGGCAAAAGGCAGCGCAGCGCGGACGCCGAGACCAGCCCGCTGGAGAACCCCAGATACTACCAGTTCGACATCGACCTGCCCCAGGTGGCCGAGGTCTGGCGGCACGGCAGCGTCATCGGCTCCTGGCTGCTCGACCTCACCGCCGGCGCGCTGCAGAACGATCCGACGCTGGCCCAGTTCGGCGGCCGCGTGTCGGACTCCGGCGAAGGCCGCTGGACGCTCAAGGCGGCCATCGACACCGGCGTTCCGGCGCCCGTCCTGTCCTCGGCGCTGTTCGACCGTTTCTCCTCGCAAGGCGAATCCGAATTCGCCGACAAGCTGTTGTCCGCCATGCGCTATGCGTTCGGCGGCCATGTCGAGAAGCCGAAGACCGGCGCGTGAGGGGAGAACAAGCATGAGCCAGGAGAGGTCCGACACGCTGGTGCTTTTCGGGGCGACCGGCGACCTTGCCCACAAGAAGATATTTCCCGCTCTTTATCAGATGGTCGCCAAGGGCTCGCTCACCGAACCGGTGATCGGCGTCGCCTTCGACCCCTGGGACATCGCCAAATTGCAGGCGCGCGCCCGCGACGGCATCGTCACGGCGCTCGGCGGCATCGAAGAGAAGGTGTTCGCCAAATTCGCCTCGCTGCTGCGCTATGTCAGCGGCGACTATCGCAACGGCGCCACCTTCGAGAAGCTGAAGACGGCGCTCGGCTCGGCGCAGCGGCCGCTGCATTATATGGCCGTGCCGCCGACCATGTTCGAGACCGTTGTCCAGGGGCTGGAGCAGTCGGGCACGACGCATGGCGCGCGGCTGATGGTGGAAAAGCCCTTCGGCCACGATCTGCAATCGGCGCGCTGGCTGAACCGCGTGCTGCATCTGGTGTTCGACGAGCAGTCGATCTTCCGTATCGACCACTATCTCGGCAAGGAGGCGATCCAGAACCTGCTCTATTTCCGCTTCGCCAACTCCTTCCTCGAGCCGATCTGGAACCGCAATTTCGTCGAAAGCGTGCAGATCACCATGGCCGAGGATTTCGGCGTCGAGGGCCGCGGCCGCTTTTATGACGAGGTCGGCTGCATCCGCGACGTCATCGAGAACCATCTGCTCAACATCCTCCTGCTCTTGGCCATGGAGCCGCCGGTCGGTCGCTCCGCCGACGATTTGATCGACGAGAAGGTGCAGGTGCTGCGCGCGATCCGCACCTTGACCAAGGAAGATGTCGTGCGCGGCCAGTTCGACGGCTATCTGGCCGAACCCGGCGTCGCGCCGAACTCGCCGGTCGAGACCTTCGCCGCGGTGCGGTTCCTCGTCGACACCTGGCGCTGGCGGGACGTGCCGTTCTTTATCCGCGCCGGCAAGAACATGCCGGTGCATGCTACCGAAGTGATCGTGCGGATGAAGCGGCCGCCGCTCGATGTCTTCGACCCGATCAAGCCAAGCGACGCCAATTACGTCCGCTTCCGCATCGATCCGCAGGTGGCGATCTCGATCGGCGCGCAGCGCAAGATGGCCGGCGACGACATGCTCGGCGAGCAGGTGGAACTCACCGCGCTCGACGACTCGAAGGGCGACATGCCGCCCTATGAGCGGCTGATCGGCGACGCCATGAACGGCAACGGCCAGCTGTTCACGCGCCAGGACGCGGCCGAGCTTGCCTGGCGCATCGTCGGACCGGTGCTTGGCGACACCACGCCGCCGCACGTCTATGCGCCGAAGACCTGGGGACCGGCCGAGGCCATGAACGGCTTCGGCCCGCCCAATGGCTGGATCAATCCGACGAAATAGTTTGGGGAAACGGGAATGGCGAAGACGGCAAGACCAGCCGTGCCGGCAGCTGAGCAGATCGTGCTCACCATCGACGTCGGCGGCTCGCATGTAAAAATCCTCACCAGCGCCGGCGGCGAGCTGCGCCGCACCGAATCGGGGCCGGGCCTGACCCCGCAGCAGGTGGTCGCATCGGTCAAGAAACTGGCCGAGGGCCTGGACTATGACGTCATCTCGATGGGCTATCCAGGCCCGGTGCGGGACAACAAGCCGTCGCTCGATCCCTTCAATCTCGGCAAGGGCTGGAACGGCTACGATTTCGGCGCCGCCTTCGGCAAGCCGGTCAAGCTGGTCAACGACGCGCTGATGCAGGCAATCGGCAGCTATGAGGGCGGCCGCATGCTGTTCCTTGGCCTGGGCACGGGCCTCGGCGCCGCGATGATCCTCGAACATGTCGCGCAGCCGATGGAACTCGCTCACCTACCCTACCGGAAGGGCTTCAGTTTCGAGGATTATGTCGGCGAACGCGGTCTTTTAAAACACGGGAAGAAACGGTGGCGCAAATACGTTTTCGACGTCGTCGACAGGCTTTGCGCCGCCCTGCAGCCGGACTATGTGGTCATCGGCGGCGGCAATGTCGACAAGCTTGATGAATTGCCCGCCAGATCCAGACGCGGTGACAACACACGCGCTTTCGAGGGCGGATTTCGACTATGGCGCGACAAAGCGCTGATCGTCTGATATTGTTACATTTCAGTATAGTTGTTCAAAACAACGTGTGATCGCACGATAAATCATTGCATCGTGCAGATTTGCCGACTAGGAATTCGCGCGACTGCAGCCTCGCGCCCGCACGGACGCGCAAGGCAGGTGGCAGCGCTTTTATCTACATCTATCTACAGCCCGATTTTCGGGCCATGCGGCACAGACGGAGGATTTTACGTGGACGAGGACGCCAACACTGCCAACGAAGCCGACCTGCTCGAGCTCACCGCTCACATCGTGTCGGCCTATGTCGCCAAGAACCGCCTGCCCGTTTCCGGCTTGAGCGAGCTCATCGCCAGCGTCGCCACTTCGATCGGCGGGCTTGGCCAGCCGCAGGCGCCGGCCGCGCCGCCGCAGACTCCCGCCGTCAACCCCAAACGGTCGGTGACGCCGGACTACATCATCTGTCTCGAGGACGGCAAGAAGTTCAAGTCGCTGAAGCGCCATATCGGCGTCCATTTCGGGCTGACCCCGGCAGCCTACCGCGCCAAATGGGGGCTGCCGGCCGACTACCCGATGGTCGCGCCCAACTATGCGGCCTCGCGCTCGCAACTGGCCAAGGCGATCGGCCTCGGCCGCAAAGCGGAACCCGAGCCGGTGAAGCCCGCCAGGGGAAGAAGGGCCAAGGCTACCGCCTGAGGCGAAGCCTGCCTGTGCCAACGATTTGAGAAGCCTGCCGGCGAATCCGCCTTGGCAGGCTTCATGTTTTTATGGCTTGGGTAAGCCGGCATTTTGGGGAGCACGGCGATGAACTACGCCAGGATGGTGATCGAGAAGGAGGCGCCGGAGGAATACGGCTACGACCGCATCCGCTACAATCTCTCCGAAAGCTCGATCGCCGACCAGAAGCTTTCCGATATCGGCCTGTCGTTGCCCGATCTGACGCTGTTCTACGGCGAACATCGCGGCGACAAGCAATTGCGTTCTCTGATCGCGGCACAGAACGAGGGGCTTTCCCCCGACGACGTGCTGGTGACCGCGGGTGCTGCCGGCGCGCTGTTCATCATCGCCACCTCGCTGCTCTCGCCCGGCGATCACCTCGTCGTCGTGCGGCCGAACTACGCCACCAACATCGAGACACCCAAGGCGATCGGCTGCGCCATCTCCTATGTCGACCTGGATTTCGACCAGGGTTTCGCCACGGACGTCGAGCGCGTCGCGGCAGCCATGCGGCCGAACACGAAGCTGATCAGCGTCACCTGCCCGCATAACCCGACCGGCACGGTCATTGCGCGGACCGAGCTCGACGCGCTGATCGCGCTTGCCGAAAGACATGAATGCCGGCTGCTGGTCGATGAGACCTATCGCGACCTCTCTTACGGGCAGCGCCTGCCGTCTGCCGCATCGCTCAGCGCGAGCGCCATCAGCGTCTCCTCGCTGTCGAAAGCCTTCGGCATTCCGGGCATCCGCATCGGCTGGTTAACCACCCGCGATCCGCAACTGCAGGAGACATTCCTTGCCGCCAAGGAGCAGATCGGTATCTGCGGCAGCGTCATCGACGAGGCGGTGGCGCTTCAAATGCTTGAGCGCCGCGACGCCTTCCTGTCGTCGCTGCTGCCTGAGATGTCGAAGCGGCGCGACATCGTCCAGGCCTGGATCGACCAGGAGATGCTGGTCGACTGGGTGCGGCCGCAAGGCGGCGTCGTCGGTTTCCCGCGGCTCAACGTCGATGCCGGCTTCGATCTCGACCGGTTCTATACCAGGCTGCTGGAAGAACACGGCACCTATGTCGGCCCCGGCCACTGGTTCGACATGCCGAAGCGCTTCTTCCGCGTCGGCTTCGGCTGGCCGAGAGAAGCGGAACTGCGCGGCGGGCTCGAAGCCATTTCCGCTGCGCTGAGGGCGTAACGTCCGCCTACGCTTCAAACGAAGCACCCGAAAACCCTTGATCCGGTCCGGTTTTTAGCGCAAATCCGGCATGGGCCTTCGCTCGAAGGTCCTGTGGCCGGAACAGCGCCCGCCAGGGAAGTGCCCCGCCGGCCGATATGATCGCAACGGGGCCCCTCTCTCCATGGCACTTGAACAGACCTCGCCGGAACAGCGCTACGCCGCCTTCCGGCACCGCCCGTTCCTCAGCTACTGGACGGCGCGCTTCCTCACCACTTTCGCGACCATGATCGTCTCCGTCGCGGTCGGCTGGCAGGTCTACGATCTGACCCGCGATCCGTTCGACCTCGGCATTGTCGGCATCGTCCAGTTCCTGCCGTCGCTGCTTCTGGTGCTGGTCACCGGCGTCGTCGCCGACCGCTTCGGCCGCCGCCTGATCATGACCTTGTCGACGCTGGTCGAGGGCGGCTGCGCGCTTTTTCTGCTGGTCCTGACGCTGCGCAGCCTGACCAGCCCGCTGCCGATCTTCCTCGTGCTCGCCATGTTCGGCATCGCGCGCGCCTTCTACGGACCGGCGTCCTCCTCGCTGTTCGCCAATCTGGTGCCGCAGGAGGATTTCGCCAACGCGATTGCCTGGAACTCGTCCGCCTGGCAGACGGCGACCATCGTCGGCCCGGTCGCCGGCGGCCTGCTCTACGGCGTCTCCGCCGAAATCGCCTACGCCACCGCCGCCGCGCTGATGCTGGTCGCCGCGCTTTTGATCTACACCATTCCCAAGCCTGCCCAGCAGACCGCCACCGACAAGCCGACGATGCAGACGTTGTTTGCCGGCTTCCGTTACATCTGGAGCGAGAAGATCGTGCTCGGCGCCATCTCGCTCGACCTGTTCGCCGTGCTTCTGTCCGGCGCCTCGGCGCTGCTGCCGGTCTATGCGCGCGACATCCTGCAGCTTGGCCCGTGGGGGCTCGGGCTGTTGCGCTCCGCGCCCGGCATCGGCGCCATCTGCGTCGCCGTCTGGCTGGCCGGCCATCCGATCCGCGGCCATGCCGGCAAGATCATGCTCGGCTTCGTCGGCCTGTTCGGCGCCTTCACCGTGCTGTTCGGCGTTTCGACCATCACCTGGCTGTCGATCGCGGCCCTTGCCTTGCTTGGCGCCACCGACATGTTCAGCGTCTATATCCGCGAAACGCTGATCCAGCTGTGGACGCCCGACGACGTGCGCGGCCGCGTCAACGCCGTCAACCAGGTCTTCGTCGGCGCCTCCAACGAAGTCGGTGAATTCCGCGCCGGCACCATGGCGGCGCTGATCGGCACCGTACCGGCGGTGGTGGTCGGCGGCATCGGCGCCATCGCGGTTGCGGGGTTGTGGGCCTGGCTGTTCCCAGCGCTGCGGCGGGTGCAGCATCTCAACAGCCGGAACTGACTGGCGCCGGATCTAAGAACCTGATGCTCAAGGGGCTGAAACTCATTCATGCCGACTGTGCTTGGATGTTTGGAGGACGGCAGGAACGCGCCAGAGACGCCTGGCAGGCGGCAGTCACTTTTCGGGATTACCGGTTGGCGCTGCCACTCAGCACCTAACCCGCGCCCGCCGGGTTTGAACTTGATGGCATTAACTCATGATCTCGCGAAACGACGACCAGCAGCCATGCGGCCCAAACCACATTCAGGACCTCGGACGCCTCGATGCCGATTACGTGGCTTGTCGAGAAGCCGTCGGACCCGGCCGTCCAGCCCTGCAGCCAATAAGCAAGGCCCGAGAGCGCCATAAGACAGGCAATCGGCCGTAGGATCCTCGCCGTTAGCGCCACCGTGACCGAGAAGAGGAGCACTGCGAACCCCAACGTGAAGTTTTCGTAGCTCCTCATCCCCCACTCGAGCCAGCGGACTGCCTCGGCCGTCGCGAAGCGGGCAGCCTTCTCCGCCTCCGGTGCGCTCACCCAAGCGTCCACCGTCTGCTTGAGCGCGACCCCATCCACCGCCAGCACAGCGCCGTAAATTGCAAAGGCCGCTACCGTCAAAGCCGCGCCGAATCGGCCGGTCCACTTCGCAGTTTCAGTCTGAGGATCGAGGCCAAAGAACAAAGCCAATAGACCCGCCAGCAAAATGGCGGTGCAAGCGAACTGGGCAACATGTACGATAGTCCACGTGCCGCTGGCGGCATACCTTGCGAAGATGACGGGGTGGTTGTTGGCGTCTCCGCCAGCATGAAATAGGGTGACCACTACGTATAGAATTTGGCCCACAAGAAGCAGCCAAGCCGAAAGTCGCAGCGCTGTTCGCCGATCAAATATCGCAGCGTTGTTCATGACAGCCCCATCGAATTCTGCATTGATCTCGATTGCCTTCGCCTGGATCAACAAGATCGCCCAGCACAGGACGCTAAATAGTCTACTAATGGTGCGCCCGAACGAGTCAAGAGGGGCGCTCTTTATCGAGTCCCCACTTCAGGCAGCTTGGCGTCGGAAGGATCCATGTCGCCATAGAAGCATCGCGTCCCTGGCATGATCGGTAGCGGAACAGTCGAGGGGTCGTGACGTATGCGACTCAGGTGGACGGTTAGGGCGCGGGGTCGGTGAGGAAGGGCATGATGTCCACGCCGTCCCCTGGAAAGACAGAGAAATGCGGGTGGTTCTCGAAGAGGCGGGCGGCGGCCTCGATGGTCTCGGCCTCAACGACAATATAGCCGCAGAAGGGATTCGCGGCGGCGGCGATGCCATCCTTGGTCACCCGCGTCGTCCTGCCGACCATGCCACCACGATCGGGGAATGACGCAGCGTTCCTCTGCTCCCAGTCCGCCCACTGCTTTAACCCGACGGTGTCGATCGCGTTCTGCTCGGACTTGGGCAGGCTGCGAAAGCGGGCGAGGTCTTCGGGTTTCATGGTGTAGACGGCGAGAAAGCGGGGCATGCGGCGCGCTCTTCTTGTGCTGGTAGAAAGGCATTCGAGCCTAGACTCCCTACTGGCCGAAGTCATCTCGCACTCGCACCCCGTAAATGCTCGCCACCTGTCTGCATCAGATCGGGAGGTCCGCTTGCGCAAAGCAGCCAAGGAACAAACGATGGCACCTCGCGCAACGCGGACGTGGTCAGCGCAATTACCGGGATCAGGCGCGGACGTCCACGCCTCGCCAGGCGTAAGTCGTCTTCGGGGCTAGCTCGGCCATTCAGAGCAATCTGCTTTTGCTCTACCCCACAGCCGGCTTGCCGAAGATCAGCGCCAAAAATTCGTGCAGCCAGCGCTTCAAATGCATGTCCCAGATCAGCCGGCCGCCGAGATGGTCGCGGCCGGGCTGGGCGCCCGGCAATTCGAAGCGATGCGCGCCGCGCACCACCCAGCGCTGCATCATCACCCGGGTCAATTCGCCGTGGAACTGGATGCCCCAGGCATTGTCGCCATAACGGAACGCCTGGTTGGGGTAGGTCTCGGCCGTCGCCAGCAGCGTCGCGTCCCTGGGCAGCGAGAAGCCTTCGCGGTGGAACTGGTAGACCATCTCGGGCCAGTGCAGCAGCTTCTTGCCGGCTTCCGTCGCCTTGAGCGGATACCAGCCGATCTCGACCAGCCCTTCGCCGTGGCCCTCGACCTTGCCGCCGAGATGGTTGACGAGCATCTGCGCGCCGAGGCAGATGCCAAGGAACGGCCGGTTCTCCTTGAGCGGCACTGCCAGCCACTCGGTCTCGCCGCGGACGAAATCTTCGTTATCGTTGGCGCTCATCGGCCCGCCGAACATGACGGCGCCGGCGTGTCCATCCAGCGTTTCCGGCAGGGCGTCGCCGAGCGGCGGCCGCCTTATGTCGAGGTCGAAGCCCTCTTCCAAAAGCATATGGCCGACGCGGCCGGGGCTCGAAGTCTCCTGGTGCAGCACGATCAGGATTTTTGGTCTCGGCCTGGGTGGCATGGTCAGGCGAAAATCCTATTCGTCGCTCGACGTGCCGTGCGCGCCGGGCGCCTCGGCCGCCGCCTCGCGGCGCGCCTCGACACGGTCGCGGCGCTCGACGCCGATCAGTTCGGCGACGCGCCAGACCGTGTTGTCCTCGAGCTCGTGCAATTCGCCGTCGGCATAGACGATCTGCCACATCAGGCCGATGAAGGCCTTGCGCGCCTCGGCATCGAGATGCCGCTTGAGCACGCTGGTAAAGGCGTAGAGATCGATCGCCTCATTGTCGGCGCGTTCGCCGGCGGCGGCCAGCGCGTCGAGTTCGCGGCCGCTAATGGAATAGCTCTCGGCGAGGATTTTCTTGAAACGCTCCCACTCGACATCCTGGCGCACGCCGTCGGCGCTCATCACATGGTAGAGCAGCGCTGAAGCCGCGACGCGTGGGTCGTCCGCGTTGGACTTGGTTCCGCCGGCCGGCAGATCCCTCAGGAAGGACAACACGCGTTCGAACATCTTGATCATTCCCCGCTGGCCGAAGGCCGGACTTCAAAACAAACGAAACCGACGCGACGATTTTTCCGCCTCGTCTTCCGGAGCGACACCCGGATCGTCCGGCAAGCGCGGCGGCTCAGGCGTCTGTTCGATCGTCTCGACGTCGGCGGCGCTTTCCGCGGCGATGTCCCTCTGACTGCCATTCGCGGCCGTATCGGCTGCATCGCCCTGTTTTTCGACCGCAGCGTCTGAAACCACGGCGATCGCCTTTTCCTCGGCAGGCACGGCGGGCGAGGCGGCCGTAATGGCGGGAACCGCGACATCCTCATGGCTATCGATCAATTGCCCAAGCCGCTCCATCGGCGCGCGCCAGGTGAAGGCATCGAGCCTGCCGGTGACTGGCGACACCGGCGACCAGCGCTCGGAAACGACGCCGTCGGCGACCCAGGCCGGGTCGCGCGGCGCGCGCACGGCTTTCGACAGCAGCTGCCGCACCTTGCCCTGGTCGCCGCTTTCGGCCTCCTCGATATCGGCCAGAAGCAGATAGGCGCTCTCGCGGCGATCCATGCGGATCGCGGCTTCCGCCTCACGCCGCGCGGTGGCGAAATCCTGCGCGTCGAGCGCAGCGCGCGCCACGGCCATCGACGATTCGGCGTGGTTCTTCTTCATCTCCTGCAGCTTCTTCGCCCGGTTCAGCCGATCGAGCACCGCATCGCCCGGCCTGGCATGGGTGTAGAGCTCGGCGATCTCCGGATGCGGCTCGGCCCGCCAGGCGGCTTCGAGGATTTTCGAGCCCTTGCGCACATCGTTTTGCTTGAACAGCAGATCCGCCGCGATCACCGCGGCCGGCGCGAAATCGGGCGCCAGCCTGTTGGCCTCGACGGCGGCTGTCCTGGCTGCGTTCGGGTCGCTGCCGACCAGCGCCTGCGCCTTGGCGGTGAGCAGCACGGCGCGGCGGCGGTTGGCCGCATCGCGCTCGATCTGCCTGGTCGATTTCTGTGCTTCGACCAGCTTCAGCGCGCCGTCCCAGTCGCCGCGTTCGGTGAGCTCTTCCAGCGTCGATTCCGCCGCCCAGGCGAGCTGCGGCGCGGCCGCCGCGGCACGGCCGGCATAGTGGCGCGCCGCGTTGCGGTCGCCCAGGCGCTCGGCTTCGAGATAGAGCCCGCGCAGCCCGAGCAGCCGCATTTCCGGGTCATCAAGCATGCGCTCGAACTTCTCGCGCGCGCCCTCATGGTCGCCTTCGAGCAGCGAAGCCTGCGCGTCGAGCAGGTTGATCAGCGGCTCCTGGTCGGAGTTGATCAGCTTGGCGGCTTCCCTGGTCTTCTTGCGCGCCAGCGCGCCGTCGCCGGCACCGGCAGCGATCATGCCGGTCGACAGCGCCTGGTAGCCACGGTCGCGGCGGCGCACGCGGAAATAGCGCGAGATCGTATAGGGGCTGTTCCACAGCGACTTCAGCAGCCACCACAGGATCATCACCGCAGCGACCACGGCAACGATCGCCACCGCCGCCACCATCAGGCTGACCTGATACTGGTATCCGTTGAAGGTGACCATCATTTCGCCGGGACGGTCGGCCAGCCAGGCGAAGCCGAGGCCGAGCGCGAAGACGACGGCGAGGAAGACGAGAATGCGGATCATCTGCTGGTCCTCACGCCTTCACCGCGCCGGCGATCAGCGCGTCGAGCTGCTTTTCCACCTCCAGCCGCGCCTTTAGTTTCCCGGCAAACTCGGCGCCCGCCGCCTTCGCCGCGTCGGGCAGCGTATCGTATTCGCTGAGCGCCTTGGCGTAGTCGCCCTGGTTGACCGCCACTTCCAGGCGCGCGACGGTTTCCGGCGCGCCCCTGCCTTCGACGGCGCCGACCGGCCTGACCTTGACCAGCGATTGCGCGCTCGACATCAGGCTCTGGAAGAAGCCGGCATTCTGGTCGACCGGCGTCGCCGCCTCGACCATCGCGTTGGCCGCCGCATCGACTTCCGAAGCGAGCGTGGCGCGGGTCGGCACGCCTTTCTCGGCATAGGAGCGCAGGGCCGCGATTTCGGGCGCGTCCGGCGCGATCGCCGCGAAAGTGTCGAGTTCGGTCGCGAACGGCGCGCCGCGGTCGAGCGCCGCCTTGAGCGCCGAGGCGGCGATGGCAAGTGCGATCTTCGGCTGCGAGGCCTGCGCCTCGACCTTGCCGGAAAGCTGCGACACCGACTGCTCCAGCGCCGCGATGCGGCCGTCCTCGGCCTTCGCCGCGTCGCCGGCCGATTTCACCAGCGCGTCCAGCCCGGCGAGCTTCTCGTTGAGCGGACCGAGATCGACGGGGGCCGTTCCGCCGGCCTTTTGCAGGTCGGCGACAGCCGTCTCGATCTGGCCGACCTTGTCGGTAAGCGCCTTCAGCGCGGCATTGTCGCCGCCCTGCCCGGCCGACGACTTCAGCGCCGCGACATCGGACCTCACCTGGTTCAGCGCCGACGACAGGCTGTCGACCTTGGCCGCAGCGCCGCTGTCGCCGGGTTCCTTCAGCGCTGCGATCTGCCCCTTCAGCGCGGCGATCTCGCTATTGACGCCGTCGAGCGAGGCCCCGCCCGAGCTCGGCGCGCCGAGCAGTCCGACTGACTGCAGAAGACCGGCCGCGGCCAGCGCGATCACGCCGCCGACGACGCCGGCGGCAAGCGCGTTGACGCCTGCACGCCTGTTGGATGTCGCCATGCGATCGTCCCCTTCGCCTGCCTTTGGCGCCGACGCACTGGCGCCCGCCCCGGCTGCCGTCGCGTCCTCGAAATTATAGTCGAAGCCTTTGGTTTGGTTCTTTGGAACGTCCGACGGAGTTTCAGAACCGCCGGGATAGGGCGGTTCCGCCTCGGCCTTGGCGTCTGGCTCGTCGCTCTTTGCCTGCGCCGCGTCCGTGTGTTCCCACGGCTCGATATCGGTCTGCTCCGCATGCATCGGCTCGTCCGGAGGCTCTGCAGCTTCCGGCTGCGATGCGGTGGCCGCTTCTTCGGCCTTCGCCTCGTCCGTCGGCGTCGTATCGGCTTCGGTCCGGGCAGCGTCCTCGTCGGTGATTCGCGAGACGGCGCCAGGATCGAGTTCGATCGTCACCGGGTCGCGGCGGCTCTTCGAATGCCGCATCTTGGGCGTCTTGACCATGCTTGGGCTCCGCGAATTGGCTTGAGGATGGTTCGAAGGGTCCAGGGGATGCTCTAGCACATCACCAAGCGGTGAAAAGGGGCGGTGTGATGACGCGCCTCAGCCCGGCGGCGGCAAAAGCTTGAGCAGCGCGTCCTCGTCGGGTCGCGGCGCGATCCGGATCCGCTCGTTGCCGATCCCCTGCAGCGCCTTGGCGACACGGCCTGACAGCGCGAAAAACACGGTTTTTGCGAACAGGCTGTGCAAGCCCGGCCGGCCGGCCAGCGAAGCAATCGCGGTTGCGGCATTGGCCGAATAGAGCAGCACCGCCTCGACGGGTTCGCCGGACAGCAAGGCGAGGATTTCAGCGTCGGGATAATCCAGTTGAACGGTGTCATAGGTCTCGATGGCATGGACCCGCACGCCGGCCGCCGCGAGCCTCTCTTCGAAGGCCGGAAACCGCACCCGGCCGCAGAGATAGGCGATCGCCTGCCCCGCAAGATCGGCGGCAAGCATCTCGGCCAATGCCTCGGCATCGCCCGGACCCTCGCTGACTGTGGAAAATCCGACCGCACGGCAGGCTTCCGCCGTTCTTTTTCCGACGGCATGGCAAGGCAAGCCGGCCAGCGCCGCGATGAGATCCTTCGGCGCGTGGCGCACTGCATTGGCGCTGGTGACGGCGACCGCGACGGCATTGCCGACGACCTTTGCCTCGACTTGCAAAGCCTTCGTTGCGGTCAGCGGCAGCACGATCGGCTGAAAGCCTTGTTCTTCGAGCCGCCGCGCAGTTTTGGAAGCGCCCGGTTCCGGCCTCGTCACCAGGACGCGGACCATGTCAGGCCCAGCCGTCGAAGAATGTCGGACCGGCCTTGGCCCGTACCGCCCGCGCTGCCTCCGCGCCTATGTCAGCCGCATCCGCCGCCCGGCCTTCCAGCCTGACCTCGTGCGACTGCGTGCCATCAGGCGAGATGATCAGCCCGGCGAAGGACAGGTTTTCGCCAGAGATCGTCGCATGGCCGGCGATCGGCGTGCGGCAGGAGCCGTCGAGCGCAGCCAGAAACGCGCGTTCGCAGGCCAGCGCCTGGCCGGTCGGCACGTCGTGGATGGCGGCCAGCATGGCCTCGACGGCGCGATCGCCGATGCGGGTTTCGATGCCGATCGCGCCCTGGCCCGGCGCCGGCGGAAACGTCTCCAGCGGCATCAGGTCGGTGATGACGTTTTCAAGCCCGAGCCGCTTCAGCCCGGCATATGCAAGGATGGTGCCATCGGCGATGCCTTCGTCCAGCTTGCGCAGCCTGGTCTGCACATTGCCGCGAAACATCACCACGTCGAGATCCGGCCGCAGCCGCCGGATCAGCGCCTGGCGCCTGAGCGACGACGAGCCGACCTTGGCGCCGTGCGGCAGGTCCGCAATCCGCTTTGCCGCCTTGCCGATGAAGGCGTCACGCGCATCCTCGCGCGGCAGGAAGGCGGAAAGCTCCAGCCCATCGGGCAGCACCGTCGGCATGTCCTTCGAGGAATGCACCGCAATGTCGATGCGGCCATCGAGCAGCGCTTCCTCGATCTCCTTGGTGAACAGCCCCTTGCCGCCGGCTTCCGACAGCGGCCGATCCTGGATGCGGTCGCCGCTGGTCGAGATGACGACCACTTCGAACGCCTGTTCAAGAAGGCCGTGCGCCTTCGTCAGCCGCGCCCGCGTCTCATGCGCCTGGGCAAGCGCCAGCGGGCTGCCGCGTGTTCCGATTTTCAAGGTTGTTTGCATGACGCGCGGTCCGTGATAACCCCCGGAAGGTGAGGCTTTGCTTGACCTTTTCCTAATGGGGAAAGCCCTGCTGCACAATCTTTGAGGACCGTGACGAATTGATCCGCGTTCTGGGCATCGAGACGAGTTGCGACGAGACGGCAGCCAGTGTGGTGGCGCTGGACGGTGGTTCCGCGCCTGAAATCCTGTCGAACGTCGTGCTCAGCCAGATCGAGGAACACGCCGCTTTCGGCGGTGTCGTGCCCGAGATCGCCGCCCGCGCCCATGTCGAGGCGCTCGATGGCATTATCGAGGCAGCCCTTGCCGATTCCGCCGTCTCGCTGGACGAGGTCGACGCGATTGCCGCGACGGCCGGCCCGGGCCTCGTCGGCGGGCTGATCGTCGGCCTGATGACGGCCAAAGCGATCGCTTCCGCCGCGAACAAGCCGCTGATTGCTATCAACCACCTCGAAGGCCATGCGCTGACGGCGCGGCTCACCAACGGGCTCGACTTCCCCTACCTGCTGCTGCTGGTCTCCGGCGGCCACACCCAGATCGTCGCCGTGCGCGGCGTCGGCGACTACCAGCGCTGGGCGACGACCATCGACGATGCGCTGGGCGAAGCCTTCGACAAGACGGCCAAGATGCTCGGCCTGCCCTATCCCGGCGGCCCGAATGTCGAGAAGGCCGCCGCCTCCGGCGATGCCAGCCGCTTTGCCTTCCCGCGCCCGATGAAAGGCTCGGCGCAGCCCGACTTCTCCTTTTCCGGCCTGAAGACGGCGGTGCGCCAGGCGGCAACGGCGATCGCCCCTTTGAGCGACCAGGATGTCGCCGACATCTGCGCCTCCTTCCAGGCGGCGGTGGCGGATGCGCTGGGCGACCGCGTTGCGCGGGCGCTCGCGCGCTTTCGTCGGGAATTCCCCGACAAGGCGAAGCCCGCCTTGGTGGTCGCCGGCGGCGTTGCCGCCAACCGGACGGTCAAGGCGACGCTCGAAGGCCTCTGCACCGAGGCCGGCTTCGACTTTGTCGCGCCGCCGCAAAAGCTCTGCACCGACAATGCGGCGATGATCGCCTGGGCCGGCATCGAGCGGCTGCGCGCCGGCATGGCCGGCGAGAATGCCGACAGTTTCGTGCCGCGTTCGCGCTGGCCGCTGGACAGTGTTTCCGCCCCTATGGTCGGCTCGGGCCGGCGCGGTGCCAAGGCATGATCGAGAGCGGCAGGAGCCCCACAAACGGCTGGCGCGTCGCCGTGCTGGGCGGCGGCGCCTGGGGCACGGCGCTGGCGCTGGCCATGCTGCGGGCTGGCCACGACGTCCAGCTTTATGCGCGCGATGAAGAAACGGTCGCCGCCATCGGCCGGGGCGAAAATACGCGCTATCTGCCCGGCATCACCATCACATCCGGCGTCTTTGCCACAAGCGATATCGCCGCCGCCCTCGACAGGGTCGACTGCGTGCTGGCGGTGACGCCGGCGCAATCCTTGCGCGCGGTTCTGGATGTCGCTCGCGGCCATGTCCCTCAAGGGGTACCGGTGGTTCTCTGCGCCAAGGGCATCGAGCGCGACACCGGCTTCCTGCTGTCCTCGATTGTCGAGGAAGGCCTGCCGGACAATCCGGTGGCAGCGCTTTCCGGTCCGAGCTTTGCGACGGATGTGGCGCGCGGCCTGCCGACGGCCGTCGTCGTCGCTGCCCGGAACGGAGAATTAGCGGCCGAGCTTGCCGCCCGTTTTTCGGCCGAAAACCTGCGCTGCTACTCCAGCGACGACCTCGTCGGCGTCGAGATCGGCGGCGCGCTGAAGAACGTCTTTGCCATCGCCGCCGGGGCCGTCACCGGCGCCGGGCTCGGCGCCAGCGCCCAGGCCGCCATGGTGACGCGCGGCTTCGTCGAGCTGCGCCGTCTCGGCGCCGCCTTCGGCGCCAGGCCGGAGACGCTGATGGGGCTTTCCGGCCTCGGCGACCTTTTGCTCACCTGTTCGTCAGCGCAGTCGCGCAATTTCGCCTATGGCCTGGCGCTCGGTCAGGGCAAGCCGCTTGCCGGCCTGCCGCTGGCGGAAGGCGTGCCGACGGCCGCGATCGCCGCCCGAATCGCTGCCGAGCGCGGCATCGAGGCGCCGATCATTTCGGCCGTCGCCGCCATCCTCGACGGCAAGGTGACCATCGGCCAGGCGGTGACGGCGCTGATGACACGGCCGCTCAAGACCGAAACCGACATCTGACCCATCGGAGTTTTGACATGCTGTTTGCGTTGATTTGCAAGGACAAGCCCGGCAGCCTGCAGCTGCGTCTCGACACGCGGCCCGCCCATGTCGCCTTCCTGGAAGGCCTGATCGGCGAAGGCAGGCTGGCCTTCGCCGGCCCGCTCCTCGACGCCGACGGCAAGCCGAACGGCACGCTGGCAGTGATCGAGGCGCCGGACATGGCCGCCGCGCAGGCCCTGTCGGCGGCGGATCCCTACGCCGAGGCCGGCCTGTTCGAGAGCGTCGAAATCCGCCCGTGGAACTGGATTTTCAACAAGCCGGCGGCTAGTTAATTCGCAGGCGCGAGCCGCAGGAGGAGCAAGCGAATGAACTACTGGCTGTTCAAGTCCGAACCCTCGGTCTTCTCCTTCGAGGCGCTGAAGGCGAAAGGCAAGGCCGGCACGCAGTGGGACGGCGTGCGCAATTACGCCGCCCGCAACAACATGAAGGCGATGCGGATCGGCGATCTCGGCTTCTTTTACCATTCCAATGAAGGGCTCGACATCGTCGGTATCGCCGAGGTCTGCGCGCTCGCCCATCCCGACACCACAACCGACGATCCGCGCTGGGAATGCGTCGACATCCGCGCCGTCAGGGACGTGCCGAACCCGCCGACGCTGGAAGAGGTCAAGGCCAATCCGAAGCTGGCCGACATGGCGCTGGTGCGGCTCGGCCGGCTTTCCGTGCAGCCGGTGACGCCGGCCGAATGGAAAGAGGTTTGCCGCATGGGCGGCCTCGACCCGGCCCCGTGACCAGGCTGACGCCGAAAAACGCGAAGAAATTCATCCTCGACAACACGGCGCTGATGGCGCCGCCGCATGTGCCTGAAGTGCTGCTGCATCTTGCCGACGAGGCGCATGATTTGTGGCTGCGCACCGAGGCGGAGCTGGCCGAGATCGGCCTGCCGCCGCCCTTCTGGGCTTTTGCCTGGGCCGGCGGACAGGGCCTTGCCCGCTATGTGCTCGACCACCCGGCGATAGTGCGCGGAAAAACCGTGCTCGACTTCGCCTCTGGCTCCGGCATGGTCGCGATAGCCGCCGTGAAGGCCGGCGCGGCGGAAGTGATCGCCGCCGATATCGACCCCTTTTGCGAAACGGTGATCACGCTCAACCTGGAAGCCAATGGCGTCAACGCCGATTTCCTGGATGCAGACTGCATCGATGCGGATGGCGGCTGGGACGTCGTGCTCGCCGGCGACGTCTTCTACGACAAGCCGTTGGCCGGCCGGCTGATGCCATGGTTCACCAGCCTGAAGGCGCGAGGCGCCGACATCCTCGTCGGCGATCCCGGCCGCGCCTATCTGCCGAAGAAGGGATTGCAGGCGCTCGCCGTCTATCAGGTGCCGGTGACGCGCGTGCTGGAGGATGCCGAGGTCAAGCGCACCACCGTCTGGCGATGGGCTTCCGATGCGCCGGCTTGACGCGGCCGCCGAACAGGGATTCCATCGCACATCGACCGGTGGGGGCATTCATGGATTTTTCAACGGTGAACTGGCTGGCGGTGATCGTTGCCGCCGTCGTGGCGTGGCTGTTCGGCGCCGCGTGGTACATGGGCTTGAGCAAGCCCTGGCTGAAGGCCGCGAAGCTCGACCCGGCAACCATGAAACGCTCGCCCGTTCCATTCATCGTCAGCTTCATTGCCGAATTGATCATGGCGCTGGTCATGACCCTGGTGATCGGCGCCATAACAGCCGGTGAGCCGAGCCTGCCCGCCGGGCTGATCTTCGGCTTCGTGCTCTGGCTGGGCTTTGTCGCCACCACGCTCTCGGTCAACCACCGCTATGAAGGCTTCGGCTGGGACCTGACGCTCATCGATGCCGGCCATTGGCTGGGCGTGCTGCTTATCATCGGCGCCGTGATCGGCTGGTTCGGCCCGCCGGCATCTGCGGGCTGAGGCGCGTTGACATTCAGGTAGGCGTCTTCGCCACCTCTTCGAGCAGCCATTCGCGAAAGGCGACGATGCGTGCGTCGTCTTTCACTGCTTGCGGATAGACCAGGAAATAGGCGAATTCCGAGGCGACCCTGATGCCAAGCTCGAAGGGCCGCACCAGCCTGCCCTGCGAAAGGTCGTTGGCGACCATGGCGAAATCGGCGAGCGCCACCGCGTTGCCGTCGAGCGCCGCCTGCGTGGCATCGGTCGAGTTCCTGAAGACAAGCGTGCGGCTGTCATCGAAATCGTCGACGCCGGCCGCCTGCATCCACATGCGCCAGTTCGGCCATGTCACGCCCTGGCGTGACCATTCGATGTGGGCGAGCGTGTGGTGGAAAAGATCGCGCGGTTCCTTCAGCGGCGGACCCGAAGCGAGCAAAGCCGGGCTGCACACCGGGATGATCATGTTTTCGAACAGCCGATCGGCGCAAAGCCCCGGATATTTGCCGGCGCCGAAACGGATGCCGACATCGACATCGTCCAGCTCGAAGTCGCGCACATCGTAAGTGATGTCGAAGCGAAGCTCGATGCCCGGCCTTTGCTTGCGAAAGTCGTCGACACGCCGCATCAGCCACTTTGTCGCGAACTGCGCGTCGAGCGTCACTTTCAGCAGCGACCTGCCGCGGTTCATCTTGCGCGCGCGTGACACCGCCCGGTTGAGCAGGTCGAGCGCATCGACCGAAGCCTCGAGCAGCACAGTCCCCGCTTCCGTCAACCGGATGGTGCGGCTGGTGCGGGTGAACAGCACCAGGTCGAGCTGATCCTCGATTTCCTTGATCTGGTGGCTGACCGCCGCCGGCGTCAGCCCGAGCTCGTCGGCGGCGCGGGTGAAATTGAGGTGCCTGGCCGCTGCCTCGAACGTCCTCAGCGCGCGCGTTCCGGGCAGCAGACGGGACATTCGATCTCCAAATAAAACTTGACGATCGGAAAAGAACTACTCGTTTCCCGTTTGGATTTCAAGCGCGCATGATGGCGGCAGTCGAAACACTGTCAAACCGGATTTGATATCCGGAGAACCGGAAACCGCCATGTCTGAGATCGCTCTGAAGTGCCACACCACCTCGAAATCGCCCCTCCCGCTCTGGCTGCGCGCGGCATTCGACTGGTTGCGCCAGGCACGAATTGCCACCACGCTTGCCCACGAATCCCTCGACGATCTTTCCGACCGCCAGCTGCGCGACATCGGCGTCGAACGCCACGACATCGCAAAGGCCATGGACCGGGAGCTTGGCCGGATCGGACTGCTTGGCTCGGGCTGGCAGCAGCCGAGGCGGTAGGGGAGTAGGGGAGTAGGGGAGTAGGGGAGTAGGAAAAAAGGCAGGCCAAACGCGCAAGCCAACTGAATATGCTTCCCTTACTCCCTTCACTCCCTTCACTCCCTTACTCCCCCACTCCCCTACTCCCCTACTCCCTTACTCCCTTACTCCCCTACCTCACCACCTTCACCACCGTCCTATGCGACAGCATCGGCAACAGCCTTGCCATGGTGCGCGCCGTCACCGCCACGCAGCCTTGCGTCGGCGTGAAGCCCGGACGCGCCAGATGGAAGAAGATTGCGCTGCCGCGCCCGCGGCGGCGGGGCGCGATATTCCAGTCGAGCACCAGGCACACGTCGTAGAGGTCGTCGGCGCGCCGCATCCGCTCGTGACTGGCGCCATAGGGGATTTTTACCGGCCGATTGTAGTTGCGGTCCTCGGGCACCTCGCACCAGCCGAGATCAGGGCCGATCGGCGCCATCGCCAGCCTTGTCCTGCGCGCGCCGGGAAACTGATCGCCCCGGAAATAGCCCGACAGGATGCGCATTGCGGCAAGCGGCGTGGCGCCGTCGCCCTCGCGCTTGTTGGCTGAGATGCCACCGCGCCCCAGCGCGCACGGAAACACCGTTTTGCCGGCCTGCAGGAACCCTTGCGCAGGGTTGCCGGGCCTCGCGCGCACAGTCAGGACACGCAGACCTTTCGTCAAAAATTCACCCGCCTCATTGCGCGCGCGTTTTTTCTTGTATGATTGTGTCACGGAACAAATCACTGTGATCGGCTGTTGCGCCGGTGAGCTTCCGCATAAATGGGGGGAGGTCAACTGAATATTCTTTTTAAAACAACGGATTGATCCATGACATCACGCACCATTCTGATCGTTGACGACGACGACGACCTGCGCGCCACTCTGGTCGAGCAATTGGCTCTCTACGAGGAATTCGACGTCCAGCAGGAATCCACCGCCGCAAAAGGCGTCGCCGCGGCGCGCAGCGGCCTCGTCGACCTGCTCATCATGGATGTCGGCCTGCCCGACATGGACGGCCGCGAGGCGGTGAAGATCCTGCGCAAGGGCGGCTACAAGGCGCCGATCATCATGCTGACCGGGCACGACACCGATTCCGACACGATTCTGGGCCTCGAGGCCGGCGCCAACGACTACGTCACCAAGCCGTTCCGCTTCGCCGTGCTCTTGGCCCGCATCCGCGCCCAGCTGCGCCAGCATGAACAGAGCGAGGATGCCACCTTCTCGGTCGGCCCCTACACCTTCAAGCCCAGCCAGAAGCTTTTGATCGATCCGCGCGGCGCCAAGGTGCGGCTGACCGAAAAGGAAGCCTCTATCATCAAATATCTCTACCGCGCCGACCAGAAAGTAGTGACGCGCGATGTGCTTTTGGAAGAGGTGTGGGGTTATAATTCCGGCGTTACCACCCACACGCTGGAAACCCATGTCTATCGACTGCGCCAGAAGATCGAGCGCGATCCTTCCAATGCCGAAATTCTCGTGACAGAAAGCGGCGGCTACAAGCTGGTTCCTTAAACATTTCATGATCAAGAACAATTCCAGGAAAAGGCGGTTAGGCTCGGCGGCTTCGCCGTAGCCTTCCGTCCGGAATTGCATCGAAACAAACGGATAGCGCGGTCGGGCGGGACCGCTTTCGGGTACGATCCTGGTGCTGGAGGGTGTGGGATCGGCTCGCTGAAGCCTCGCACGATGCGCAGGCGGGAAGTGTTGGAGCGTTTTTCGCGCGTTCTGGAGGACGCGCCGCTCTTAAGGAGGGACTGGACTGACCGCTCGGGGACACAGCTAGGATGGCGCTGGATGACGACATTCGCATCCTGTCCGCCGTGAAGCTTTTTCAGGGCTTCACGCAGGAGCAGCTGCGTCTGCTCGCCTTCGGCGCGGAAAACACCTTCCTGCAGGCCGATCACAAGCTCTACCGCGAGGATGACGAGGCCGACTCGGCTTATATCGTGGTCAGCGGCTTGATCGCGCTCTATCGCGAGCAGGGCGGCAAGCGCGTCCCGATCGGCACGGCCGGTCCTGGCGCCATGCTGAGCGAACTCGCTTTAATCGCCGACACCAACCGCCTGACCAGCGCCTCGGCCGCGGTCGATTCGGAAGTGATCAGGCTCAGCCGCAAGATGTTTCGACGCATCCTTGAGGAATATCCGGAGCTGGCGGTGCAGCTTCACCAGCGCATCCTGGAAGAGTTCCAGGAGATGATCGCCCGTATCGAAGGGCTGGCGCCGCGCTTTACGGGGTAAGGTGGTTAGGAGCGGCAACGGCGAATTCGTCATCCTAGGGCGGAGCAAGGAGCGAAGCGACGCAGCGCAGACCCTAGGATCCATGCCGTGACGTTGACCCCTTCGCAGCGTTGCAGAATGAAGGTGTTTCAAGTGCCGACGACCTGGTCTCGCACTTTTTCTGCAGCGCTGCATTCTTCGGCATAGGTAACGGCATGGATCCTAGGGTCTGCGCTCCGCTACGCGTCGCTCCGCCCTAGGATGACGAAATGGGCTTGCGCCTCCTAACAGCGGCGTCCCGAGGCGCTAATCCAGGTCGAACCGCGCAATAACCGGCACATGGTCCGACGGCTTGTCCCAGCCGCGCGCTGCCCGCAGGATTTCATAGCCGGCAAAATTCGGCACCAGATTGGCCGACGACCAGACATGGTCGAGCCGCCGTCCGCGGCCCGATGCCTCCCAATCCTTCGCCCGGTAGCTCCACCAGGTGTAGAGCTTCTGCTCGGCGGGCACGTTGAGCCGCATCAGGTCGACCCAGCCGCCGGCCTTGCGCATCGCCTCGAAATTTTCCGTCTCCACCGGCGTGTGGCTGACGACGTTGAGCAACTGCTTGTGCGACCAGACATCGTGCTCGAGCGGCGCGATGTTGAGGTCGCCGACCAGGATCGAGGCCGACGCGACGTCGTGGCTGGCCGGCACGCCATTCATCTCGGCGACGAAGTCGAGCTTGTGCCTGAACTTGCGGTTGATCTCAGGGTCCGGCTCGTCGCCGCCGGCCGGCACATAGAAATTGTGCACCAGGATCGACTTGCCGCCCGCCTGCACGGTGACCGACAAATGCCGGCTGTCGTCGATCTCGCAAAACCGCCGCTTTTCGACCAGCGCGATCGGCCGCCGCGCCACGGTGGCGACGCCGTGATAGCCCTTCTGGCCGTGGAAGACGATGTGTTCGTAGCCCGCCTTGCGGAAAGCCTTTTCGGGGAAAAGCTCGTCCGGAACCTTGGTTTCCTGCAGGCAGAGCACGTCCGGCGCATATTCTGTCAGCAGCCGCTCGACGATCGGCATGCGCAGGCGCACGGAGTTGATGTTCCAGGTGGCGACGGAGAATGGCATGCGGCGGGTCCGGAGAAGTTATCGCCGATTTACTGCCAGTCGCGCGCCACAAAGACAAGCTGGGGCAATAATCGCTGAGGCTGGCGCAGCCCCTCATTGCCCTGCCGGGCATTTCTCCCCGTGAACGGGGAGAAAGAAGCACGGCGGCCAAAGCGCTATCTCTGCAAGGTTGTTGATTGGCGAAATCGGTGACGACAGCTCGCTTCTCCCCGTTCACGGGGAGAAGATGGCGGCAGCCAGATGAGGGGCGGCGCCGGCGCTGGAGATGCTTCCTCAAACGAGGGGAGCTACCGCGTCTTCGTATTCAGCTCGCGGTTCGCCGTATAGTCGATGGCGAAAGTGTCGTCCGGGATGCTGACGCCTTCCTTGACGTTGAAGATCATCACCGTCGTGTCCTTGCCCTGCGCGTCGGTGATCGTCCACTGCCGCAGTTCGTAGCTCTTCGGATCGAACATCATGGTGATCCTGGCGTTGCCGAACACCGACTTGTCGGAAAGCTGTATGGTGGTGAGGTCGTCCTCTTCCTTGATGGCCTTGACGCGCCCGCCCGAGAGGTCGATCCGGTCGTCGAGCAACAGCTTCAGCGGCGTCTTCGACAGCGGGTAGAGGTCGGACGTGTTGAGCTTCTTGTTGAGGATGACGACCGACTTGCCGTCGGAGATGACCCGGAAGTTCGAGGCGCCGTCATAGTTGAAGCGGATCTTGCCCGGCCGCTCGAGGAAGAACTTGCCGCCGGTTTGCTCGCCCTTGGGTCCGAACTGGACGAACTCGCCGCTCATCGATTTGACCGAGGAGAAGTGGTCGGCGATCTTTTGCGCCGCCGGCGGCACCGCCGCTTGCGCCGCGGCCAGCAGCTGGAAGCCCGGCACGACGTTGAGGGCGGCGGCTCCCGCCAGCATCAGGCCGAGGCCAAGCAGCTGGCGGCGCGTCGGGGCGAATTCTGTCTGGGTCTTCATGCCGGTCACTCTCTGTGATTCGTGTCGTTGAGGTTCTGGACTCCCACTAGGGCCTAAGTTTGGCGAGTGCGCGACAGCCCGTCGCATGAACGCGCCACGGGGTTTCAGGTTTCCTGTGCCCGGCAGCCATGGCTGCCGGCCTAGAACTTGTCCTCTTCCGTCGGCACCAGGATCTCGCGTTTTCCGGCGTGGTTGGCCGGGCCGACAATGCCTTCCTTCTCCATCTTCTCGATGATTGAGGCGGCGCGGTTGTAGCCGATGCCGAGCCGGCGCTGGATGTAACTGGTCGAAGCCTTGCCGTCGCGCAGCACCACCGCCACCGCCTGGTCGTAGGGATCGTCGGAATCCTCGAAATTGCCGCCGCCGCCGGAGCCGCCCTTAGCCGGCGCATCCTCGTCGCCCTCGTCGTCATCCTCGGTAATTGCGTCGAGATATTCGGGCACGCCCTGCAGCTTCAGGTGCCCGACGATCCTCTCGACCTCGTCGTCCGAGACGAACGGGCCGTGCACGCGCTGGATGCGGCCGCCGCCGGCCATGTAGAGCATGTCACCCATGCCGAGCAGCTGCTCGGCGCCCTGTTCGCCGAGAATGGTGCGGCTGTCGATCTTCGACGTCACCTGGAAGGAGATGCGGGTCGGGAAATTGGCTTTGATGGTGCCGGTGATGACATCGACCGACGGCCGCTGCGTCGCCATGATCACATGGATGCCGGCGGCGCGCGCCATCTGCGCCAGGCGCTGCACAGCGCCCTCGATGTCCTTGCCGGCGACCATCATGAGGTCGGCCATCTCGTCGATGATGACGACGATATAAGGCATCGGCTCGAGATCGAGATCCTCCGTCTCGTAGATCGCCTCGCCGGTCTGGCGGTCGAAGCCGGTCTGCACCGTGCGCGAGATTTTCTCGCCCTTCTTTTCCGCCTGTTGGACGCGCGCGTTGAAACCGTCGATGTTGCGCACGCCGACCTTGGACATCTTGCGATAGCGGTCCTCCATCTCCCGCACGGTCCATTTCAGCGCCACCACGGCTTTCTTCGGATCGGTCACGACCGGTGTCAAAAGGTGCGGGATGCCGTCATAGACCGAAAGTTCGAGCATCTTCGGATCGATCATGATCAGCCGGCATTCCTGCGGCGTCAGCCGGTAGAGCAGCGACAGGATCATGGTGTTGATGGCGACCGACTTGCCGGAGCCGGTGGTGCCGGCGACCAGCACGTGCGGCATCTTGGCGATGTCGACGATGACGGCCTCGCCATTGATGGTCTTGCCGAGCGCCAACGCCAGTTTGGCCTTGGTCGTCTCGAAATCGCGGCTGGCCATGATCTCGCGCAGATAGACGGTCTCGCGCTTGGCGTTGGGCAATTCGATGCCGATGGCGTTGCGGCCGGGCACGACAGCGACGCGGCAGGCGATGGCGCTCATCGAGCGGGCGATGTCGTCGGAAAGGCCGATGACGCGCGAGGATTTGATGCCCGGCGCCGGCTCCAGCTCGTAAAGCGTGACGACCGGACCCGGCCGCACGTGGATGATCTCGCCCTTGACGCCGAAATCCTCCAGCACGCCTTCGAGCAGCCGCGCATTCTGTTCCAAAGCGTCCTTCGACAGGCTCGGATCCTTCGCCACATTCTTCGGTTCGGACAGGAAATGCAGCGACGGCATCTCGAACGTGTCGGAGCCGATCAGCGAGGTCTGTGCCTCGCGCTGGACGCGCGCGCCCGGCACAGGGCGCGCCGCCGGCGCCTCGACACGCGTCGCGGCATCGGAACGGAAATTGCGCACATTGGCGGCGCTGCGGCGCGGCACCGGCTCGTCATCGATGTTTTTATCCTCGTCGCTATCGAAGACGTCGTCGTCGTCCGGATCGACCGAAACGCTGCGGTCGTTGACCAGTGCGGCAAAGAATTCCGGCTCGACGCGGGCGCGCCCGTCCGGGCTCATCCGGGCTTCGGCGTACTCGGCCGATTCGACCCGCTCGGCGGCGCGCCGCCAGGCGCTGGCCCGCGGCTCCATCTGAGGCTCGAACTCGTCCCGCTCCTGCCTGCGGCGGGCGGCCCGGCGATGCATCCAGGCGCGGAACGACAGCCACCAATGGGTGATCGCGCCGAGCGCCAATATGCCTTCGTCGCCTTCGTCCTCATTGTCGTCGAAGAGCAGCTCGTCCTCCCCGCGCGGATCGGGCTCGGCGGCGCGTTCCATGACGGCAAAGCCGTTCTTGCGCGCAATCAGCGCCGAGCCATAGGCGAACAGCCACAAGGCAGGCGCGGCGAGAATGAGCGCGATGATGCTGGCGAACAGACCCTTCGGATAGCCGCCGACGGCAATGCCGGGGATCTTCAGCACCATGTCGCCGAACACGCCGCCAAGGCCGGTCGGCAGCGGCCAGGTATTGGGCGGCGTCACGCAGCCGGCGATCGCCGCGGCGAGCAGGGCAAAGCCGAACCAGGCAAGCCCGCGCCTGCCGAGCTTGTCGATGCCGCGCGCCGAAAACAGAAGAAAACCCCAGATCAGCGCCGGCACCAGGGCGGCGACGGCGGCAAGGCCGAAGAACTGCATGGCCAGATCGGAGAACACCGCGCCGGCATAGCCCATGGCATTGGTGACGATGTTGGCGGTGGCGTGCGAGAAGCTTGGGTCGGCGACGTTCCAGGTGGCGAGGCTGGCGACGCCGAAGACCACCAACAGCAACAGGCCGGCGCCGACCAGCCGTCCGACCTGGCGCCGCGCGAATGCGTGGATACCGTGCCCCGTATCGGTCAGCGCGAGCGGTGCGGAAGCCCCTGAACGCATGCCACTTTCCCCGTGAGTCAGTGCCTGGCCGGACGCAGGACGCACCCCGGCAGATTCGGACGCCAGACTATCGGCGGGAAGGTTAAAGCCGCATTAACCATGGCCTTTTACCCGGCCGGCCCGGAAAAAATGGCGAGCCGCAAGGCCCGCCATCTTTCCATCGGCAAACGACGAAATGATCAGGCCCGTTGAGCCCGATCCGCTGTGGTCTTAGTTGGCGCCACCGAGCATGTTCAGGTTGCCGCAGAACTCGGCATGTGGCTTGCTCATTGCCGCATCCTGGCATTCCTTCATCATCGCGTCCTGCTTTTCCTTCGGCATGGCCATGAAAGCAGCCTTGAATTCCGCCATCGGCTTCATGGTCTTCATGCTGGAGTCGGTGAAGAACGGCGCCATGTTGTCCGGCTCGTCGAGCGCGCCGGCAAATGCGACGCCGCCGACCATGGAAAGCGCGAGTGCCCCGAGGAAGATGTTCTTGACGTTCATCAGTTGGTTCTTTCCCTGTTGGTAGTCGACCGCCAAGACGGCGGCCGCTCCCCCTGTTCGGCATCAGCTGGATCGGCGTTTCATGCCGGTGGCGTCTTATCAAGCAAACGTGAGCGTGCCGTCGGCTGGCGGACACCAGACAAGGCGCCCGACAAAAAGAGGCCCGGAAAACCATCCGGGCCTCAATGCGTGAGCCCGTTTCGGAGCGTCACGACGGGATCGATGAAATCCGGCGGGAGGAGGAGCCGCCGGTCCCGTTGGCCAAGCTGCCTTACGGCACCACTTCGCCGTGCTGGGTGACGTCGAGACCCTCGACCTCTTCCTGGGTGCTCGGCCGCAGGCCGACCAGCGCCTTGACGATGTAGAGGATGACGAAGGTGGCGATCGCCGTCCACAGGATGGTGAAGACGATGCCGTAGAGCTGGGTGACAACTGAAGCGCCCTTGCCGAGCGCATTGATCGCCGGATCGGCGAGCGCGCCGGTGAGCAGCGCGCCCACGACACCGCCGACGCCATGCACGCCGAAGGCATCGAGCGAGTCGTCATAGCCGAAGGCATGCTTCAGCTTGACCGCCGACAGATAGCAGACCACGCCGGCGATGATGCCGATGATGAAGGCGCCGGTCGGGTTGACGAAGCCGGAAGCCGGCGTCACCGCGACGAGGCCGGCCACCGCGCCCGAGATGATGCCCAGCACGGAAGGCTTCTTGGCGACGATCCATTCCGCGAACATCCAGGCAAGCGCGGCCGCCGCGGTGGCGACCTGCGTGTTCAGCATCGCGGCACCCGCAAGGCCATCGGCCGCCAGCTCCGAACCGGCGTTGAAGCCGAACCAGCCGACCCACAGCAGCGAGGCGCCGATCACCGAATAGACGAGGTTGTGCGGCGCCATGTTGGTGGTGCCGTAGCCCTCGCGCTTGCCGAGCACCAGCGCGCAGACCAGGCCCGCGACACCTGCATTGATGTGGACGACCGTGCCGCCAGCGAAGTCGATAACGCCCTTCGTGGCCAGGAAGCCGCCGCCCCATACCCAATGCGCGATCGGCGCGTAGACGAAAACCAGCCACAGGGCCATGAAGATCAAGAGCGCCGAGAATTTCATGCGCTCGGCGAAGGCGCCGGCGATCAGCGCCGGGGTGATGATGGCGAAGGTCATCTGGAACATCGAGAAGACGAATTCCGGGATGTTCGCTACGCCCGGCGCCCACAGCGTCGAGACGGTGATGCCGTGGTGGAAGAACCGCGAGAAGCCGCCGATATATTGGTTCAGGCCGGCTGAGTCATTGGTGGTAAAGGCGAGCGAATAGCCGAACATGAACCAAAGCACGGTCACCAGACAGGTGATGGCAAAGCTCTGCATGATGGTGGCGAGCACGTTCTTCTTGCGCACCATGCCGCCGTAAAACAGCGCCAGGCCCGGGATGGTCATCATCAGCACCAGCGCGGTGGAAGTCAGCATCCAGGCGGTGTTGCCGGTGTCGAGCGCCGGCGCCGGAGCGGCCGGCGCGGCGGCGGCCGGGGCTGCGGCTTCCTGCGCGAAGGCAACGACGGTGCCCAACGCCACGAGAGCGAGCGAGCCCAATGCCGCCGCGCGTCCCGTCGTCTTCAAGGTGGAAGGAATATTCATTGAACTCTCCGTTGGAATGGGTACCGCTTGCTCAGAGCGCGTCGGTGTCTGTTTCGCCGGTGCGGATGCGCACCGCCTGGTCGATGCCGAAGACGAAGATCTTGCCGTCCCCGATCTGGCCGGTCTTGGCGGCCGCGGTGATGGCCTCGACGGCCTTGTCGACCATGTCGGCGCTGACGGCGACTTCGATCTTGATCTTGGGCAGGAAGCTCACCGCATATTCCGCGCCGCGGTAGATTTCCGTATGCCCTTTCTGACGCCCGTAGCCTTTGACTTCGGTGACGGTCAGGCCCTGGATGCCGACGGCGGTGAGCGCTTCGCGCACCTCGTCGAGCTTGAACGGCTTGATGATTGCCATCACGATTTTCATAAGGTTTCACCCTTTGCTGTTGCGGTTCCCCCGCGTTTGCACATCTTCACCGATCCCGAGGAGCCGGAGAGTGCCGGACAGGATTCAAGCTCCGTGCCAATTCCCGAAGCAGGGTATTAACCTCTTGTAAACAAAGGGAATGAGCGATCCGTGCACAACAATCGTGCGCGGAGGCACTGCGGCGACTGATTAAGAAATGGGCAAAAATCAGAAAATGCCTGTTTTATAGGCTTTAATCGGAAGCCGGCTCAGCGTTTCAGCCGGATAAGGCCTTCCTGGGCGACCGAGGCGACCAGCGTGCCGTCGCGCGCGAACAGCGAGCCGCGCGTAAAACCGCGCGAGCCTTGCGTCGACGGGCTGTCCTGCGTGTAGAGAATCCAGTCGTTGAGCGAATGGCTGCGGTGGAACCACATGGCGTGGTCGAGGCTGGCCGCCTGGATATCGCGGTCGAAAATGGCCCGCCCATGCGCGAAGGTCGAGGTGTCGAGCAGCGTCATGTCGGAAAGGTATGCGAGCACGGCGGCCTGGATGCCGCGGACTTCCGGCACCGGGCCCGTGGTGCGGATCCAGATATTCTGCTGAGGCTCCAGCTTCTCGCGGCTGGTATAGTGCTTCAGCATCACCGGCTTCATCTCGATCGGCCGGTCGCGCTCCCAGTAGCGCCTGATGCCTTCCGGCACCGCCTCGCCGAACTTGCCGATCAGCTCGCGCTGCGACAACAGCGTGTCGGGCGCCGGCACATCGCGCGGCATCGGCAGCTGATGTTCCAAGCCCACTTCGTCCTGCTGGAACGAGGCTTCCAGCGAAAAGATCGCCTGGCCGTGCTGGATCGCCACCACCCGGCGCGTGGTGAAGGAGCCGCCGTCCCTGATACGGTCGACGTCGTAGACGATCGGCACCTTGGTGTCGCCGGGCCGCATGAAATAGCCGTGCAGCGAATGCACATGCCGCTCCGGCTCGACCGTGCGCTGGGCGGCGACCAGCGCCTGGGCGATGGTCTGGCCGCCGAAGACCCGCTGCCAGTCGACCTTGGGGCTGCGACCACGGTACAGGTTGTGTTCGAGCTGTTCGAGGTCGAGAATATCGAGAAGCTCGTCCATGGCCGCCGTCATGTTTCGCGTCCTCCAGCCTTTCATGGCGGTTTCGGACAGGAATGGCGGGCAGTCAAGGCCGCAATGGCCGCCGGCAGGGCCGAAGCCGCGAAAGGAAATTGCCATGGTCGACCGCAAGACTGATGCGCTGGACGTTCTGGTGGCAGGCGCCGGCTATGTCGGCCTTGCCGCCGCCGTATCGCTGAAGCAGGCGCGGCCGAGCCTTGCCGTCGCCATTGTCGACGCCGCGCCCGCCGGCGTCTGGCAGCGCGACGGCCGCGCCTCGGCGATCGCCGCCGCCGCCTGCCGCATGCTGGAACAGCTCGGCGTCTGGGAAGAGATCGCGCCGGAGGCGCAGGCGATCACCGAGATGGTCATCACCGATTCGCGCACCGCCGATCCGGTGCGGCCGGTGTTTCTCACCTTTGGCGGCGAGGTGGCGCCCGGCGAAGCCTTCGCCCACATGGTCGCCAACCGGGATCTGAACGGTGCGCTGCGCCGCCGCGCCGACAAGCTCGGCATCGACATCATCGAAGGCATGGCCGTCAGCGCTTTCGAGACCAGCAGCGCCGGCATCACCGTGCATCTCGCCGACGGAGCTGCGCTCAAGGCTCGGCTGCTGATTGCCGCCGACGGCGTCAATTCGAAACTGCGCGACATGGCCGGCATCAAGACGGTGAAATGGGAATACGGCCAGTCCGGCATCGTCTGCACGGTGACGCATGAGCGCCCGCACAACGGCCGCGCCGAGGAGCATTTCTTGCCGGCCGGTCCCTTCGCCACACTGCCGCTGAAGCCCGGCAAGGACGGGACCAACCGTTCGTCGATCGTCTGGGTCGAGCGCACCGAGAATGCAAGGAAACTGGTCGAAGGCGACGACTTCGTCTTCGAGCACGAGCTGGAACAGCGTTTTGGCCTGAAGCTCGGCGAGATCCGCGTCGCCGACAAGCCGCGCGCCTGGCCGCTCGGCCTCACCCTTGCCCGCGCCTTCATAGCACCCCGCATCGCGCTCGCCGGCGATGCTGCGCACGGCATCCACCCGATCGCCGGCCAGGGGTTGAACCTCGGCTTCAAGGATGTGGCAGCCTTGGCCGAAGTGGTGGTCGAGGCCGACCGCCTCGGCCAGGACGTCGGCGCCTTCGACGTGCTGGAACGCTACCAGCAATGGCGGCGGTTCGATACGCTGCAGATGGGTATTACCACCGATGTGCTGAACCGGATGTTTTCCAACGACATCGGCCCGCTGCGCGCCGTGCGCGACATCGGCCTCGGCCTGGTCGAGCGCATGCCCAAGCTCAAGGATTTCTTCATCCGCCAGGCCTCGGGGCTATCCAACGACACGCCACGACTATTGAAGGGCGAGGCGATTTAACGCCTGGCAAATTGGCCGAGGCCTACACGACCTCGTCATCCACGGGCGGAGCGGGAGCGAAGCGGACGCGCAGACCCGAGGATCCATTCCGTGACTTTAATCGTAGGGAGCAGCGGAGCAGAATTCTGCATCGCTGCAACGCTTATAGGTAACGGAATGGATTCCATGGTCTGCGCTGCGTCGCTTCGCTCCTTGCTCCGCCATAGAATGACGACATGAGGGGGTTCAGCCAACCGCCAAGAGATGCGATCTGGCAACGATGCCAAAGCGTTCAGTTCACCTCGAACCCGAGCTTCTGCCGCAACCTCAGCATCCGCTGGTCGGCTATTCTGAGGCTCTGCCCGCCGCCTTGCGCCACGCGGTTGAGCATCCTGAGCAGATCGTCCCTTTCGTGCGGGTCGAGGCGCTCGCGCAGGAACGGCGCCAGCTTGTCGATGACGATCGTGGTGTCGTCGACCTGCGAAGCCGCCCATTTGGCGTAGACAACGGCCTCGTCGGTCTTCTTCGGGTTTTCCGCGATTTGCGAGATCACGTCGCGGATGGCGGCTTCCCGCGGCGGCAGCACCGGACCATGTTCCGCGACGATGGCGGTGATCAGCGTCGCTGCGGCCACGACCGAATCGTCGATCGCCGTCAACGGCGACAGCGCCGCCTGCTTGCGCAGCTTCTTGCGGCGGATGTTGCCTTGCACGCGGCCGACGACATCGGCGACCTCGCGCGCCGCCTCATTCATGGCCTTCATGCGGTACCACCAGAGCGCCGCCGCTCCCAGCACGCCAAGGATAGCAATCAGAAATGGCATATCGAAATCCCCCGAAATCGTGGGCGACGATAGGAGAACTCGCGGCTTGCTTCAACACGCAAGAGTTGCGTTGGTGAAGAAACCGGGAAGTCGCCGACGGCGCCGTCGACCTCCGAGCCGCGAGCGCCGCAGCGAAGTTTCGGCGACTTCTATGACCCTGGTACGTCGTAGACCGCCCGCACCTCGATGGTGCCAAGTTCGGCCAGCGGGATTTCGCCGGCAATGGCCAGCGCCTCGTCGAGATCCTTCGCTTCGACCATGACGAAGCCCAGCAATTGCTCCTTGGTTTCGGCGAACGGACCGTCGGTGACCAGCCTTTTGCCCTTGCGCTGCCGCACCGACTTCGACGTCCTCACCGATTGCAGCGCCTGCGCGATGATCAGCTTGCCTTGTTGGTCGAGCGATCTGTCATGGGCGAGCGATTCGGCATCGAGCTTGGCCATTCCTTCAGGGGTGAGCGCGTGGAGGTCCTTCTCCTCGCCATAGACCAGCAGCACATATTTCATTTCCAGCTCCCTTCCTGTTGTGAACCATAAGCGGCGGCGGCGATCGTGTCAGCCTTGCCTTGGCTCGCCGCATGGTCGAGGAGGCATGCCGCCACCCCGATGATGGCGACCGCCGCGAGCAGCCGGCCGAAGCCGGAAACCGGTTGGTCCAGCCAGAAATCTTGTCGCGACCGGCCCCTGCGGTCCGGGCGCTCGAAAAGAGCGAAAAACAGATTGTCCATTGTGAACCTCCATCGGCCTTAAGAATCCGTGGCCGCACGCAGGACGGCCGGGCCGGATGGAAGCCGACATTTTTGCACGCGTGTTTTTCAAAATTTTCCGACCGCCTGAAGCGATCAGCGCGGTGGTCTTCTGGTGCGCCCGCGCTATAGTCGAAGGGACCGTCGGCACGCCGCCGGCGCAATCCCGACAAGCAAGGAGGATTTCATGGACCGCACTGCAAACGCCGTCTGGAAAGGCAATCTGAAAGAGGGCCAGGGCACGCTCGACACGCAGAGCGGGACGCTGAAGGGCACGCCCTATTCCTTCAAGGCGCGCTTCGAGGACGAAAGCGGCAAATCCGGCACCAACCCGGAGGAGCTGATCGCTGCCGCCCACGCCGGCTGCTACGCCATGCAGCTGTCGCACTTCCTCGCCGAAAACGGCACACCCGCCACCGAGCTCGACGCCAAGGCGGTGGTGACGCTGGTGCCCGGCACCGGCATCACCGGCAGCGCCATTACCCTGGTAGGCAAGGTGCCCGGCATCGATGCGGCGAAGTTCAAGGAACTGGCCGAGAAGGCCAAGGCGGAATGCCCGGTGTCGAAGGCGCTCGGCGCCATCAAGGTTTCGCTCGACGCCAGGTTGGGCTGACGCAGATTGTGCGGGGGGTAGCGATTCTTCGCCCCCCTCTCTGCCCTGCCGGGCATCTCCCCCTCAAGGGGGAGATTGGCAGCTCGGTCGCCGGTGCTTCTCTTTCAACGTCGGCGGTTGGCGAAAGCCGGCGCAGCATCTGATCTCCCCCCTTGAGGGGGAGATGTCCGGCAGGACAGAGAGGGGGGCCTCGCACCAACCTTCCAGTGAGCTACCCGCCAAGCGCCTCGATCTTGGCGCGTAACGCGGCGACCTCTTCCTCGAGCGCGCGAACGCGGGCTTCGAGATCGTTGTCCGGCGATGCCGGCGGTTGCTGGGGCGCCACCGCGGCCGCCTCAACCGGCCCGCTCAACAGATGCACATAGCGCTCCTCGCGCTGGCCTGGCGCGCGCTCCAGCAACTGCACCAGCGGCGGCCGGCGGCCGATCATCAGGTCGAGATTGTCGCGCAGCTCCTCGAACGAGGCAAAGCGCGCCATGCGTTCCGAACGCGCCAGAAGTTCGTGCGCCGTCTGCGCGCCGCGCAGCAGCAGAAGTCCGATCACCGCGATCTGCGGCGTGGTCAGCGAAAAACGCTGCGCCATCAGGTGCTCGTAGCGCTCGACGCGCGAGGCGAAGGCCTGCCGCACCAGCCCCTTCTGCTCGAGCGAGCTCAGCGCCCGTCTGACCTCGGTAAGCTCCAGCGCCATCACCGGCTCGCGCGCCGTCTTCTGGTTGGCGGCTTGGTGCGCGCCGTTGAGCGTCAGCGGATAGACGTCCGGCGTCAGCTCCTTCTTTTCGATCAGACAGCCGAGCACGCGGGCTTCGGTGGGGGAGAGGACGGGAAGGTCTTCGCTCATTGGGTTGGCATCCTTTGCCAGCCGGCGATCGCTGTCATCAAAGCCACTTCGCGCTAAACCCGTCTCTCCACCATCATCTTCTTGATCTCCGCAATCGCCTTGGCCGGGTTCAACCCCTTCGGGCAGGTCTGCGCGCAGTTCATGATGGTGTGGCAGCGATAGAGCCGGAACGGATCTTCGAGATTGTCGAGCCGCTCGCCAGTCGCTTCGTCGCGGGAATCGATCAGCCAGCGATAGGCCTGCAACAGCGTCGCCGGGCCGAGATAGCGTTCGCCGTTCCACCAATAGCTCGGGCACGAGGTCGAGCAGCAGGCGCACAGGATGCATTCATAGAGCCCGTCGAGTTTTTCGCGGTCCTCATGGCTCTGCAGCCATTCTTTTGCCGGCTCGGGCGAGACGGTTTTGAGCCACGGCTCGATCGAGGCATGCTGGGCGTAGAAAGTGGTGAGGTCGGGCACCAGGTCCTTGATCACCGGCATATGCGGCAGCGGATAGATCCTTACCGCGCCGGAAATGTCATCGGTGCCCTTGGTGCAGGCGAGCGTGTTCGAGCCGTCAATGTTCATGGCGCAGGAGCCGCAAATGCCTTCGCGGCAGGAGCGGCGCAGCGTCAGCGTCGGATCGATCTTGTTCTTGATCCACAACAGCGCGTCGAGCACCATCGGCCCGCAATCGTCCATGTCGACGAAATAGGTGTCCATGCGCGGGTTCTCGTCATCGTCCGGCGACCAGCGGTAGACACGGTACTCCCTAACGTTGGTTGCGCCCTCTGGCTTCGGCCAGGTCTTGCCCTGCTGGACCTTCGAGTTCTTCGGAAGCGTGAGTTCGACCATTACCTGCGGTCCTTTCGGATGACGAGCTTCAGCCCGGACCAGATCTCGTTGACAGCGGCGACCTTGACGTCGACGAGGTCGCGCTTCAGCGCCTCGGCGCGGATGACGTCCTCGGTGACATCGGTCGCCACCCTCGATGCCTTTTTCGGCCACGAGACCCAGACCATACCGTCGCGCTTGATCGCCGTCTCGATGCCGGCAAGGCCGTTCTCGATCTCGGCGCGCTGCCGGGTGAAGGCATGGATGGCGTCATATTTCTGCTTTCCCGAGATCGCTGACCACCTGGACAGCTGATCGACGCCGGCAAAGGACACGGCCTCCGTCAACTCATCCAGTTCCGGCGGCAGCGCGATGAAGGCGGCGACCATGCCGTCCTTCAGGCCGAGCTTGGCCGGAAGGGGCGTGCCGGAATATCCCGCAGCCGCCGGCGCCATCTCAATACACCCGCGCCTTCGGCGCGATCTTGGACAGGCTGATGCCGCCGTCCTTTTCCGCCAGTTGCGGCTCGGTGTGCACCGGCCGATAGGAAAGCGTCACCTTGCCGTCTTCGCTCAGATGCGCCAGCGTGTGCTTGCGCCAGTTGGCGTCGTCGCGGGCTGAGAAATCTTCCCGCGCGTGCGCGCCGCGGCTCTCCTTGCGCGCCTCGGCGCCGTACACCGTAGTGATGGCGCTGGCCATCAGGTTTTCCAGCTCCAGCGTCTCGACCAGGTCGGAGTTCCAGATCATCGAGCGGTCGAAGACCTTCAGATCCTTGAGCTCGCCCCAGATCTCGGAAATCCGCTTGCAGCCGTTTTCGAGCGATTCCTGGGTGCGGAACACCGCCGCGTCTTCCTGCATCGCCTTCTGCATCTTGTCGCGCAGCTCCGCCGTCGGCGTCGAGCCACTGGCATGGCGCAGCCGGTCGAAACGATCCATGATCTTTTCGACCGAGGCTTCGTTGGGCGAGGGGATCGCCGAATTGCGGTCGATGACCTTGCCGGCGCGGATCGCCGCCGCGCGGCCGAACACCACGAGGTCGATCAGCGAGTTGGAGCCCAGCCGGTTGGCGCCATGCACCGAAGCGCAAGCGGCCTCGCCTACGGACATCAGACCGGGCGACACCCTGTCCGGATTCTCGGCCGTCGGGTTGAGCGCCTCGCCCCAGTAATTGGTCGGGATGCCGCCCATGTTGTAGTGCACCGTCGGCAGCACCGGGATCGGCTCCTTGGTGAGGTCGACGCCGGCAAAGATCTTGGCCGATTCCGAAATGCCCGGCAGCCGCTCGTGCAGCACGGCCGGATCGAGATGGTCGAGATGCAGGAAGATGTGGTCTTTCTTCTTGCCGACGCCACGGCCCTCGCGGATTTCCAGCGTCATGCAGCGCGAGACGACGTCGCGCGAGGCAAGGTCCTTGGCCGACGGCGCGTAGCGTTCCATGAAGCGCTCACCCTCGGAATTGACGAGATAGCCGCCCTCGCCGCGCGCGCCTTCGGTGATCAGGCAGCCGGCGCCATAGATGCCGGTCGGGTGGAACTGCACGAACTCCATGTCCTGCAGCGGATACCCGGCCCTGGCCGCCATGCCGCCGCCGTCGCCCGTGCAGGTGTGCGCCGAAGTGGCGGAAAGATAAGCGCGGCCGTAGCCGCCGGTTGCCAGCACCACCATCTTGGCCGAAAAGCGGTGGATGGTGCCGTCGTCGAGGTTCCAGGCCACGACCCCGGTGCACGTGCCGTCCGGCTCCATGATCAGGTCGAGCGCAAAATACTCGATGAAGAACTGCGCGTTGTTCTTCAGCGACTGGCCGTAGAGCGTATGCAGCATGGCATGGCCGGTGCGGTCGGCCGCCGCGCAGGTGCGCTGCACGGGCGGGCCTTCGCCGAAATTCATCATCATGCCGCCGAACGGCCGCTGGTAGATCTTGCCCTCCTCGGTGCGCGAGAACGGCACGCCGTAATGTTCGAGCTCATAGACGGCGGCCGGCGCCTGCTGAACCATGTATTCCTGCGCGTCGATGTCGCCGAGCCAGTCCGAACCCTTGACGGTATCGAAGAGGTGCCATTGCCAGTTGTCCGGGCCCATATTGGCAAGCGACGCGGCGATGCCGCCTTGCGCGGCGACCGTATGCGAGCGCGTCGGGAACACTTTGGTGATGCAGGCGGTGCGCAGGCCTTGCTCAGCCATGCCGAGCGTGGCGCGCAGCCCGGCGCCGCCGGCGCCGACGATCACCACATCGAATTTGTGGTCGACAAACGTGTAGGCCGAGCCGGCTGATTTTGTCTCTGTGGCCAAGACTTCAGCCTCCGAATGCCAGTTTGAGCAGGGCGAAGAGCGAGGCGACGCCGACCGCTATCGAAAAGAAGGTGTTGAGCGCGATCAGCGCCAGCTTCATGCCTTCGCCATGCACATAATCCTCGATGATGGCCTGCATGCCGAGCCGCATGTGGTAGAGCGGCGAAATCAGCACCAGTCCGAGCATGACGGCCACGAACGGGTTGGCAAGGGCGGCCCGCACGGCCGCGTGATCACGGCCGTTGATCGCAATCAGGAAGCCGACAAAAAACAGGATCAAAGGAATGTTGGCGATGGCGGTCAGCCGCTGCCGCCAGAAATGACCGGTGCCCTCGCGGGCCGAGCCGAGGCCGCGGACCCGCGCAAGCGGCGTGCGCATATCCGAATTGTTTGCGGTCATCAGAAGGCTCCCCGCGCCGTATAGCCGGCGATCCAGATCAGCAGCGTAAGCACGATCGACCCGGCGAGCGTTGCCCAGGCGATCCTGGATGCGGTGTGCTTTTCGAGTCCGGCGCCGGTGTCCCAGACGAGATGGCGCACGCCGCCCAGCATGTGATGCATCAGCGCCCAGGTGTAGCCGAACAGCACGAGCCGGCCGAGCCACGAGCCGAAGGCCCAGTTGACCCAATCGAAGGTGGCCTGCGAGCTCGCCGCCGCGATCAGCCACGCCGCCACCAGCAAGGTGCCGAAATAGAGCGCGCCCCCGGTGATGCGATGGATGATCGACATCGTCATGGTGATCGGCGGCCGGTAGATCGTCAGATGCGGCGACAGCGGCCGTTCACGTCTTGCAGATGCGCGGGTGGCTGGTGATTTGCTCATGGCTCCCCCAGTTCGGCGTCCCGGAGCCGCGATGAAAGGCGGCATTGCCCCTTTCATATATGGCTCCGGACAGCCGGTTTCTAATGCTCTTTTTGCACCGCGTCAAAGCCGGAAAATCGTTTTGGAAACGTCATTTAGTCTGACAAAAGGGACTGCTTCGGCTTCAATCGATTAGCCGGTGATACGAAGCCGACACAGCGTTGCTGCACTGCGGTATTAGCCTGACCGGCCAGACTCCGGGGTGCGTCGAGATTCGGGTCAGGCCGAGACGAAAATGGTGGTTTCCGAGAACCGGAGCGGAGCGTACTTAAAGTACGTGAGCACCGGAAGCGCAGGAGATCACCATTTGCAGGCCGGCCTCACCCGAATCTCGACGCACCCTCAGCGCCTGCAGGTCTGCGGCGTCGACCCCTTCTTCATGAACAGCGCCTCGCGTCCGTCGATCACGATTGCGTCATGCGTCGGCGCCTGGAAGCGGCTGGTCTGGTTGGCGGGTGAGGCAGCAAAATCCTCGCTCACGCCATCCGGCCCTGCCACACGCAGCGACGTGCCGAGACTCTGGATGGTGATCACGCCGCCATTGCCGCATCTATAGCTGGCCGTGCCGATGCTCGATCGCGGCACGGTAAGGTCGGTGACGATCTTGGTTGCAGGTGCAGGCGTCGTAGCAGGTGCCGCGGGCACCGCGGGTGCGGCGGGTACCGCGGGTGCGGCGGACGGCTGAGCCGGAGCAGGCGAAACCGCAGACGATGCCGCCTTCGGCGCGCCGTCCTGCGGCACGCAGGCTGCAATGCCCAGAAGCAGCGGGAAAACCGGCAACACCCGAGCCGTCCTGCGTAGCGTCATATGCTGCCCCTCCAGCGAGCGCGGCAGACTAGCCGCGATGCTTTGCCAAGATCAAGTTAACCCGGCGTCAGGCGGAACCGGCGGGGCGGCAGGAATGGGTGCGGACGAGCGTGGCTGAACGATGCCCCCGCCGAAATTAACCATGTTCGTCAAGATGCGGCCGCGAAAGCCGCCCGGCTCTTAACAATAGTTAAGAAAAGGTTAATTTCTGATTCGAACGAAGGTCCGGACCGCGATGCTGCAAACGTCGCGCCGATGAATGGAGGACGATATGCGTTCGAATTCCGTGCGGCTGAGCCTTGCGGCAACGGCGCTGGCTGCATTTGCCGCCACGATCGCGGCGCCGGCCGAGGCGGGTCTGCGCCACCACGACCGCGTCTATGCCGATTCCTTCGGCAATCTCGTCATCGACAGCGCCGCCGGTTACAAGCGCATCATTGTCGGCGAAGGCAGGCACGCCAAGCAGCTCTCGAGCTTTACCGGCGCTGGCCAGCCCGATGTGATCTATGATTCGGACGATGCCGGCGCGCCGGGCTGCTACCAGCCGCCGGTCTTCGTGAAGGGCCGCTCCTATATGTACGGGCTTTCCGACGGCGAGATGCCCAACCTCAGCCCCTGCCGCTGATAAGAGTTCCGAAGCTCGCGCCTGCACTGATAATCGGCAGGCAAATGAGCGAAGGCGCCGTTGACGCGCGCAGGCCCGATCGGTCAGCCCGCGCTGAGCTGCTCGGGCACGAAGACGGTTTCCGGGCGCTCATACGAGAGGCGAACGCTGTCGCGGCCGTTCTTCTTGGCCTTGTAGAGCGCCTCGTCGGCGCGCCGCATCAGCGGCCCCAGTCCCTCATTGCCGGTGCGGGCGGCGACCCCGAAGCTCGCGGTCACCCTGGTGCCCGGCGGCAGGCCGTCGACGGCGCCGGCCGAATAATAGCTGCGGATCGCTTCTGCAAACAGCCGCGCCGAGGCGAGATCGCTGAGCGGCAGCAGCACCGCGAACTCCTCGCCGCCGATGCGGCCGGCGGCCCCGCGCGCGCCGGCGGCGAAGCGCAGCTTGGCGGCGAAATCGGCGATCACCCTGTCGCCCGCTGCATGGCCGTGCTGGTCGTTCAGCGCCTTGAAGTGATCGAGATCGGCAAGCACCATGGCGACCGGAAAGCCTGCCTTGTCGCATTGGTCGAGCAGCGTTGCCGCTCGTTCCTCGAAGCCGCGGCGGTTGAGAAGGCCCGACAGCGGGTCGGTGTGGGTCTCGGTCTTCAGCGCCTTCATCACGTCGAGCGCAGCCGCCGTGAACAGACAGAGCGCGATCAAGAGCGACAGCAAGGCATGCGAGAGCAGCGCCGTCGTCCAGTAGGACGAGCCGTAGAAGCCGTCATAGCTTTGGAACGGTCCATGCGCGGCGACGACGATCAGCGTGCGCGCGATGAAGTTCAGCGCCGAAAGCAGCGACAGCACGAACAGGATTTTTTCTGTCGGACCATTGTTGCGCACGGTCCTCAGTTCGGCGGCGACCAGCAGGCTCAACCCGCCGAAGCCGAAATTCATCGAAAGAATGCGCCAGGTGAGGTCCGGCTGCACGAACATGAACCATGAGAAAGCGGCGAGCCCGCCGCCGGTGGCGAGCGCGATCCCGACATAGGGAACGCGCCGTCCGTAGCGGGCGACGATTGCGCTGGCCAGGCACCAGCCCGCGATGGTGAAGCAAATGTTGGAGAAGAGCTTGGTCAGCACCATCCCGACCGGAAGCGTGAAATATTGGAACAGGAAGCCGGGCGCCGACAGACAGTAGCTCGCCGCCAGCACCGCCAGATACGGGCGATGGCGCTGATGGAACCACAGCACGAGGAACGCAGCGCCGAGCGCCAGCGCTATCGTCGGATTGAGCAGCGCTATGAGCAGACTGGTGCTCAACGGACCGTGACTTCCCCAACTTTACCCGGGGGACGCTAGTCTGGAAGCCCAAATAAGCAGTTAAGCGGGCGCCGATTTGATTGGAGCCGGGCCGGAACCGGTTCCCGCAAGCGGCGTTTTCCCGGCGAGACAGGAGAGGCAGATGACTGGCACGATCACTTTGACCGATCACGAGGCGATCCGCGACTGGGCGGCGGCGCGGGCCGGATTTCCGGCCATCGTCGACGTCTCACCCGAGGCCGGAACGCAACCCATGCTGCGCCTGGTTTTCGGCCAGAACGCCTATGAGGATGATGACCGCCCGGAGCGGCCGCCCAATGCCGGTGGCTACGAGCTGGTCGAGTGGGATGAGTGGTTCAGGATTTTCGACGAGCAGAAACTGGCGCTGGTGGTCGCCGCCGACGAGCCCGGCCGGCGCGAGGAGTTTCACCAGATCATCCGGCGCTAGAGCGTTTCGCCGTTTCCGTGAAACGGTGAAACGCTCCAGGCTGGCGCTTATTTCCAGTCGCGGATGTCGACGAAGTGGCCGGCGATCGCCGCCGCCGCCGCCATGGCCGGCGACACCAGATGGGTACGCCCTTTGAAGCCTTGCCTGCCCTCGAAATTGCGGTTCGAGGTCGAGGCGCAGCGTTCATGCGGCTTCAGCCGGTCGTCGTTCATGGCCAGGCACATCGAGCAGCCCGGCTCGCGCCAGTCGAAGCCAGCGGCAAGGAAGATCTTGTCCAGGCCCTCCGCCTCCGCCTGTTCCTTGACCAGGCCGGAGCCCGGCACGATCATCGCATTGACGCGCGGGTTGACTTTTCTGCCCTCGACCACCTTGGCGGCGGCGCGCAGATCCTCGATGCGGCCATTGGTGCAGGAACCGATGAAGACGCGGTCGAGTTCGATGTCCGTGATCTTGGTTCCCGGCGTCAGCCCCATATAGTCGAGCGCGCGCAGCTTGGAGGTGCGCTTGTTCTCATCGGTGATGTCTTGCGGGTTCGGCACGATGCCTTGCACCGAGACCACGTCCTCGGGCGAGGAACCCCAGGAAACGATCGGCGGCAGTTTTGCGGCGTCGAGCACGACCACTTTGTCGAAATGCGCGCCTTCGTCGGAATGCAGCGTCTTCCAATAGGCGAGCGCGGCCTCCCAGGCGGCGCCCTTCGGCGCGCGCGGCTTGTCCTTGACATAGGCGAAGGTCGTCTCGTCGGGCGCGATCAGGCCGGCGCGCGCGCCGCCCTCGATCGACATGTTGCAGATCGTCATGCGGCCTTCCATCGACAGCGAGCGGATCGCCTCGCCGGCATATTCGATGACATAGCCGGTGCCGCCGGCGGTGCCGATCTCGCCAATGATGGCGAGGATGATGTCCTTGGCGGTGACGCCTTCCGGCAGTGCGCCGTCGACGCGCACCAGCATGTTTTTCGCCTTGCGCTGGATCAGCGTCTGGGTTGCCAGCACATGCTCGACCTCGGACGTGCCGATGCCATGCGCCAGCGCGCCGAAGGCGCCATGCGTGGAAGTGTGGCTGTCGCCGCAGACGATGGTCATGCCCGGCAGCGTAAAGCCCTGCTCCGGGCCAATGATGTGGACGATGCCCTGGCGGATGTCGTTCTCGGAATAATATTCGATGCCGAAATCCTTGGCGTTTTTGGCCAGCGCCTCGACCTGGATACGGCTTTCCTCGTTCTTGATGCCGAACTTGCGCTCGGGCGAGGTGGAGACATTGTGATCGACCACGGCCAGCGTCTTTTCGGGGTGCCGGACCTTGCGGTTGCTCATGCGCAGGCCCTCGAAGGCCTGCGGGCTGGTCACTTCATGGACGAGGTGGCGGTCGATATAGAGCAGACAGGTGCCGTCGTCCTGGCGGTCGACGACATGGTCGTCGAAGATCTTGTCGTAGAGGGTGCGCGGTGCGCTCATGTGCGTAAATCCGTCGATATGAGAATGGGAAAGCGGACGCCGGGCTTATAGCCGGCAAGGCGACTTGATCAGTCGGCCTGGCTAAGTCGGCTGGTCGGCGCGCCGCAGACGCGCGCGGAAAAGCGCGACGGCAGGCGCTTCCTGTCCTGCAGCACGAAACCCTTATAGGCCGGATCGCCGAAAAGCTCTTCCATGGCGGGGTAGATAGCAATGTTTTGGCTTTTCGGCAATTGCGAGCGGTCCTTCCCTTCTCCCCTTGCGGGAGAAGGTGGATCGGCGCGCAGCGCCGAGACGGATGAGGGGTGTTCCAGCGGAGTGAGACGTCGGCGTTCCCTGGAGCACCCCTCATCCGTCGCCTTCGGCGACACCTTCTCCCACAAGGGGGAGAAGGGAAGGCTTGCGCTCAAGCCACCTCGAACACGAACGTCTTCACCAGCGCGTCCGGATCGCCGATCGCATAGCAGCGGAACCACGGGCTTTCCTCGACCGGCCGCCATTTCTTCGCCTGCGTGAGCTTGTCAAACACTTTTTGAAAGCCCCCGCTTTCAAAAACCTGGTCGCGTACGGTGAAGATGGCGTGGCCGCCCCTTCTGGTTATGCGCACCAGTTCGTGCAGGCTGGAGGCCGGCGCGTGGCCGATGGTGAACACGCCGGTGGAGAAGAAAGCGCGGAAATGACCGTCGGGCCAGGGCAGCGGCATGCCGAGCATCGCCTTCTTCAATTCGCCATAGGCATCGCGGCTGCCGGCGATCTTCAGCATGTCGTCGGAGAGATCGAGCCCGGCGATGTCGCCATAGCCCAGCGCCTTCAGCGATGGTCCCGACAGGCCGGTGCCGCAGCCGGCGTCGAGCAGCGGGCCTTCGCCGCCAGGCACATGCCGCGCCACCCAGGCGGTGATCAGGAACGGCAGCAGATAGCCGAGCGAGGCGGTCTCGCTGTCATAGCTCGCTGCCCATTCGGCATAGGCCTTGGCGAGCGCTTCCGGCGTCTCGGCCGTATAGACGGAGTCCAGCGCCGCATTGGCCTTGTCGAAATTCATGGCTTCCCCCGCGCCGGATGCGCGTCAGCGATGGCGCAGCTCGTTCGAGATGAAGTTGCCGAAGCGCTTGACCCGGTTGCGGACGAAGGCCACAGGACCTTGGTCGACAAAATAGGTCAGCAGGATGCTGTCGCGCGTGGTCACCTCGGTGCCGACCTCGTCGGCCGAGTGCCAGGAATAGTCGCTTACGGAAAATGCGTAGCCGCTGTTCGGCAGGAACTGCATGCGGACCGTCTTGGGCAGCGAGCCATCGGCCAGGCGTTCGTGGAAGATGGTGCCGATGTGGCTGGTCGAGGCATCCCGCGGCAAATAGAGCTGCACGGTGATGCCCTTCGAATAAGTGTCGGTATGCGGCGTGATCCTGTAGCCCGGAATGTCGCGCGTCAGGATCGGAATGGGAAAGAAACCGGTGCGCGCGAAAGCCGGACCGAAGCGTTTCTCCAGGTCCGGTGCCAGCCGGCGCACGAAGGCTGCCTGCACGGTCCTGGAAGTCAGTGCGCGGCCGACGACATCCCACACTTCGCGTTTGCCTGCGGGCAAATGGCGGATGTATTCGGGAAAGAGATCGATCTTCACCCGGGTGGAATTGCCTTGGGCGTTGTACGCTTTGCTGCGGCCGTGCATCGGCCGGTAATCCTCGTAAACCGGCATCGCCTCGACCATGCGCGCATAGATGTCTTCCGGGAAGACATCGCGCAGAACCAGGTGCAGGAAAGGATGCGTATCGGAAGCGGCGCTGTCGACCGACCGCGCGACGAACTCGGCGAGTTCCTTCGGCGTCGTCTCTTTTTTCCCGGTTTCCAGAACATGGGCCATGGCTGAAATCTCGACATGGGTTGCGGCGGAAGTCTGATGCCAAGAACGGTAGCGTTCAAGCCGCCGCCTGCATGGTAGCGCAGTCCTTAACGGCCCGGCTAGAGCATGTCTCCCGAAAGTGTGCAGCGGTTTCGGGATAAAGACATGCTTTAGAGCAATTCCAGGAAAAGTGTGAAGCAGTTTTCTGTTCGGAATTGCGTCAAAACAAAGAGATAGAGCGGTTCAGCGTTTCCGTGGAAACGATGAAACGGTCTAGTCCCGGTGCTGGCGGCGCAGCCGCTGTTCCAGCGCCCGCAACGCCAAGGACAGGCCGACGGTCAGGATGAGATAGATATAGGCGACGATCGAATAGGTCTCGAAGAAGCGGAACGAGCCGGCCGCGTAGACCTTGCCCATCTGGGTGATATCGGCGACGCCCAGCACCGAGACCAGCGAGGAATCCTTGACCATGGCGACGAAGTCGTTGCCGAGCGGCGGCAATATGGTGCGGATCGCCTGCGGAAAGACGACCAGCCGGAAGCGTTGCAGGCGTGTGAGGCCAAGCGCCTTGGCTGCCTCGATCTGGCCGCGCTCGACCGCCTGGATGCCGGCGCGGAACACCTCGGAGATGAAGGCCGAATAACCGATGGTCAGCGCCATGATGGCGCGCCAGAGCAGTGAGACATCGCGCACCAGCAGCTCGCCCAGCAATCCGGCGCCCTGCAGCGGCGACGTCAGCGCGTTCCATGCCGCGACGAAGGCCGGCGCGCCGGCAAAGGCGATCCAGAACAACAGCACCAGGATCGGCACGCCGCGGATGATCTCGACATAGAAGCGCGCGATCTGGCGCAGCCACGGCGAACCCGACAGCCCCATCAGCGCAATGCCGAGCCCGATCGCCGAGGCCAGCGCAAAGGCGACCACGGTGACGAAGACGGTGATGCCAATACCCTTGGCGACGGTGGCGAAGACTTGGGCATAGAGGTCGCTGGAGGCGATGGCGAGGGCGGCGGCCAAAGCGAGGATGAGGGCGGCCGCCAGCCACCAGGGGAATTCGGATTTGGTGGAGGTGGTGGGTGCGGCCATCATGCGACACCGGTGGCTCGGACGTCCCGAGAGGATAGCGCCCGGGCCCCCCTCTCTGGCCTGCCGGCCATCTCCCCCTCAAGGGGGGAGATCAGCACTCTTTTCGGCTTTCGCCAATCACCAACGCTAAGCAGAGGGCACCGTCGGTGGAGCTGCCAATCTCCCCCCTTGAGGGGGAGATGCCCGGCAGGGCAGAGAGGGGGGCCCAGGCGCAATGTCAGCGCGATTTCCTGCAAACCCACCGCCAGCAACAAGACGAGCTCACTGCCCCATCTTGTAGTCAAGGAACCACTTCTTGTTCAGCGCATCGAGCGTGCCGTCGGCCTTCAGCGAAGCGATCGCGGCGTTGACCGGCTTCACCAGGTCCGACCCCTTGGGGAAGATGAAACCGAAATCCTCGGTGCCGAGCGGGCCGCCGATCAGCTTCAGCTTGCCTTCGGAAGCGTCGACATAGCCTTTGCCGGCGGTGCCGTCGGTGAGCACCGTATCGACATCGCCCGCCTTCAGCGCCTGCACGGTCGCGCCGAAGGTTTCAAACAGCTTGATGCGCGGGTTCTGCTCGTTGCCGTCGAGCACGCTGTAGACGGCGGTGTAGAAGGGCGTCGTGCCGGCCTGCGCGCCGATCAGCCCGTCCTTGAAGGCGCCGAACGTCTTGGCGTCGGTGAAACGGCTCTCGTCGCCGCGCACCAGCATGAACTGCTCCGAGCGCATATAGGGGTCGGAGAAGTCGACCTTCTGCTTGCGGTCGTCCTTGATGGTGATGCCGGTCATGCCGATGTTGTACTGGTTGTCGGAAACCGCCTGAATCATCGCATCCCAGGAGGTGTTCTGGTACTCGACCTTGAAATTCAGCCGTTTGGCGATCTCGTCCATGGCGTCGTATTCCCAGCCGATCTGCTTGCCGGTCTTCTTGTCGATGAACTGCAGCGGCGGGTAGGCATTTTCCGTCACCACCACAACCTTGCGGCCGCCGAGGTCGGGCAGGGTGTCGGCGAGCGCCGCGACGGGCGCGAGAATTAAGGCCAGCAAGGCGGCCAGCAGCAGTTTCGACTTGGTCATGACAAACTCCCCGGAGGTAAACTGGCGCGCCAGGCTCGCGCGCCACGAACAATACCGGCGCCGACTTTAGCTTTCCGCAAGCGCCTTGCAAGCCGGTCCCCGCCGCCGCTGCGCGTCGAATCGGATTCCATGCTTCCGGAAGATGATTTCCGGCAATTGTTCTTGCCGCCGTCAATCCTGGCCGGCTGTAACCTCGCGCAATCCCGCGACCAGCCGGGTCAACGTGCCGTGCAGGGCTTTGAGTTCGCCCGCTTCCAGCGGCATGCTGCAGGCGAGCGCCGCCTGCATATCCTGAACCTTGGCCCGCAGCGCCTGGCCCTTGGCGGTCGGCTCGACCAGCACCCGGCGTTCGTCGGTGCTGTCGCGTCGGCGGCTGACGAGGCCGCCCACTTCCATCCGCTTGATCAGCGGCGTCAGCGTCGCCGAATCCAGGCCCAGCGCCGCGCCGACCTCGCCGACCGTGCTCGGCGAATGCTGCCACAGCGCCAGCATCGCCAGATATTGCGGATAGGTGAGGCCGAGCGGCTCGAGCAGCGGCCGGTAGAGCTTCGTCATCAGCCCGCTTGCCGAATAAAGCGCGAAGCAGAGCTGCTGGTCGAGGCGCGGAACGGGGATCGTCCCGGCGGCTTGCGCCGGGACATTCTTGCTGCTCGTCGTGGCTTTCGTCCTCATGCCGCCTTTGCCGAAAGCGCCACCTCGACATTGCCCCTGATGGCGTTGGAATAGGGGCAAATCTGATGCGCTTCGGATACAAGCGCGTCAGCTGCCGCCTGATCAAGGCCTTTCGTGTCTGCGGCAAGAGCGACACCGAGCCGGAAGCCGCCCTGGCCGTTATCATGCAGGCTGACCGTGGCCGTCATCGCCACGTCCTTGAGCGGCAGCTTCTGCTTGCGTGCGACAAAACGCATGGCGCTTTCGAAGCAGGCGGCATAACCGGCCGCGAAAAGCTGTTCCGGATTGGTGCCGCCGCCTTGCCCGCCCATCTCCTTCGGCAGAGCCAGGTCGACCTTGAGCAAACCGTCGCTGGTCTCGGCATGACCGGCGCGGCCGCCGGTGACGTGGGCCTGGGTGGTGTAGATTGCTGGCATTTCCGGTCTCCTGTTATTTTGCATACGATTACTTAGTGTACAAGATAATTCGTCGTCAACGACGCCGGAGCGATTTTCTCGCGATACGCCATCACGGATCGGTGAAATCGGGATAGGGGGAAGCCTCGCGGCTCCTCCCCTCCCACACCACCCTGCGTACGGGTCCGTACAGGGCGGTTCGATTGGTTATGCGGTCTTGGCGGGTTCGATGGAAGCGAGGCCGATGCTTGCGAGGAAAGCATTTGGCAGGGCAATGGCGAGCGCGGGACTGTTGCTGATGCGCCAGGGACCGTGCGCACTGCCGGCGGTTTGTGCCGCCAGCTCGCGCCCGACACCCCGGCGCCGCAGCTCCGCGAAGCGGGTGCGCCCGCGCGTCCACTGTTTCCATGCGATGGATCGCAGCCTTCGCCTGATCCACCGGTCGAGGTCGCGCAGCACCGACGGGGTTTCGCAAAAGCCGAAGTAGCCGCGCCATCCTTTCAGATAGGTCGACAGCTCCTTGGCTATCAGCACGAGGCTTGCGCCCCGCGTCCGCATCGTCAGCACCCGCACGCGCTCCTTGAACCGGGCGACCGCCTCAGGCGCGATCCGACGCCTTGGCGTCTTCTCGTCCGTGAAGCTGAAGCCGAGGAACTTGCGCCGGTGCGACGGGGCGACCGCGCTCTTGTGCGTGTTGACCTTCAGCTTCAGACGCCTGTCGAGGAAGCGTTCGACGCTGGCCATCACCCGTTCACCCGCCCGCACACTGCGCACATAGATGTTGCAGTCGTCGGCGTAGCGCACGAAGCAATGCTTGCGTCGCTCCAGTTCCTTGTCGAGTTCGTCCAGCATCAGATTCGACAGCAGCGGCGAGAGCGGGCCGCCTTGCGGCGTTCCCTCATCGATTGGGCCGACCAGCCCGCCTTCGAGCACTCCCGAGGTCAGAAAGCCCCGGATCAGACGAAGGAGGCGCGGATCGGATACCCGCTTGGCCACCAGCCCCATCAGGATGTCGTGGTTGACCCGGTCGAAGAACTTCTCCAGGTCGATGTCCACCACGATGCGGTGGCCCGACGCGATGAACGCTTGCGCCGCGGCAACCGCCTGATGTGCCGAGCGTGCGGGTCGGAACCCGTAGCTCGACGCGCTGAACCCGTCATCCCATGCGTCCTGCAGCTCCTGCATCACCGCCTGCTGGATAAAGCGGTCGAGCACTGTCGGGATGCCGAGCGGACGGGTGCCGCCGGACGCCTTCGGGATTTCGACGCGCCGCACCGGTTGCGGCTTGTAGGAGCCTTCGAGCAATTGGGCACGAAGTTCGGGCCAGTGGTCTTTCAGATGCAGCGCCAAGGCCTCGACACTCATGCCGTCGATCCCCGGCGCTCCCTTGTTGCGCCGGACCTGCGCCAGCGCCTTCCTCAGATTGTCGCGCTCGACAATCGCTTCCATGCACGGTCCGGCCATCGCCGCCGGGCTTTCGGAGGCGGCGTTCGCCGCACGGGCTTCGGTCCCTGCCCCAGAGCGGTCGCGGGCTTCACCCGCTCCCATCTCGGAGAAGCCAGCTCAAGCTGGGTTTTCCGCCGCATGGCCAATGCGAGAACTCCGTCCTACTCGTCCTTCCAACCGTTCGAGCCTTCGCCTCCGGGCAAGCCCGGCGGCTACTATGCCCTCTGCTGACTTCTGCGCCGCGATCGGCACGCCTCACGGCGGGCTCAGTCCGGAATTCCGGACACGGCGCAGATCTCCCGAGGTAAGATCGACCGCCTTCCCCGCACACCCGCCGGATTTACCACCCCGGTCCTTGATGACCATGGACTTCGCGGTCACGTGCCCGCTCGTCCGGCCGGGTAGGCCTCATATCCGGTTCTTGTCCATCGGGTCGCGGGTTTGCTCCACGCTTCCTTCAGACCCCGCCTCACGACGACGCCCTTGCGCTTCGCTAACCCTTCGCCGTCATCAGGCTGGGTAGAGGACTCACACCTCCGAGCTGTCGATCATGCTCGGCACACAAGAAAAAGGCGGCCGAAGCCGCCTTTCCAAAGAACAATTGTCGAAACGCCTTATTCGGCGGAGGTCGCCTCAGCGGCCTTGGCTGCCTCGGCGGCGGCCTTCTTTTCGGCGGCGTCCTGCGCGGCCTTCTCGACGGCCAGCGCCTCAGCCGCGGCGACCTTCTCGGCCTCGATACGGGCGCGCTCGGCGTTCAGCGCGTCGCGCTCTTCGTCGTTCAGCTTGCGGGCGCGCACGCCGGTGTTTTCCGAAATACGGGCCGACTTGCCGCGACGGTCGCGCAGATAATAGAGCTTGGCGCGGCGCACCTTGCCGCGGCGCACGATCTCGACGCCCTCGACCATCGGCGAATAGACCGGGAACACGCGCTCGACGCCTTCGCCGTAGGAAATCTTGCGGACGGTGAAATTCTCCTGGAAGCCGGAGCCGGAGCGGGCGATGACGACACCTTCATAGGCCTGGACGCGGGTGCGGGTGCCTTCGGTGACGCGCACCTGGACGCGCACGGTGTCGCCGGGCTGGAATTCGGGCAGCTTGCGCTTGGCTTCGATCTTGGCGGCCTGTTCGGCCTCGAGCTGACGGATGAGATCCATCTCAAAAAATCCACTTCTTGTTCTTCCGACAGTCAGAGCGTCCGGCACTCGCCTTGCAGTTCCATTGACCGCTCGGCTATGTCCTTTGTCGAAAGACATCGGACAGGGGCGACTACACCGTCATTGTTGACGGGCCAGAAGATCGCGCTTGGCAGAATGTTCTTCCGGTTCGGGCGGGCACATACAGCTATTTCGACGCTTTGTCACGCCTTTGACGTCTAATTTTTTGCGCTCGATGGCACCATCATAATCCCGTCGTGCCGGGTTGCGCGCGCTTCTCAGGCTTCCTAAGCCGGAAAAAAGCATTTCTTTGGCGTTCCCCCAATGATGATCTTCGATGCCGCGCTGCTCTTTCTCGCCGGTTTTATCTCAGGCGCGGTCAATGCCGTCGCCGGCGGCGGCACTTTCGTTACATTCGGCGCCATGACCCTGGTCGGCCTGCCGCCGATCGTCGCCAACGCCACCTCCTCGGTGACGCAGTTCCCGGGCTACATCACCTCGACGCTCGCCTATCGCGACGACATCAGGCATTTCTGGCGCCAGGCGCTGCTGCTCAGCCTGATATCGGCCTGCGGCGCGCTTGCGGGCTCGCTCATCCTGCTGGCGCTCGACAATCCGTCCTTTCGTGCACTGGTGCCGTGGTTGCTCATCGCCGCCACCGCACTCTTCGCCGCCGGACCATGGCTGAAGCCGACGCCCGGCCCCGAGCATCAGGCCTCCGTGGGTTCCCTTGCGGGATCGCTGGCGCAGTTCGTGACTTCCATTTACGGCGGCTTCTTCGGCGCCGGCATGGGCGTGATGATGCTGGCCACCCTCGGCTTGACGCAGGCCGGCGACTACCACCGGCTGAACGCGCTGAAGAACATGCTGGCAGTGGTCATCGCGGCCATTGCCATCCTGGTCTTCGTCTCCGGCGGCGTCGTTGCCTGGCCGCAGGCGATCGTCATGATCCCGGGCGGCGCGCTCGGCGGCTATGCCGGCGTCTGGATCGCCAAGCGCGTCCCGCAAGGCGTGGTGCGCGGCTTCGTCGTCGCCGTCGGCCTGTTTCTGGCGTTTTACTATTTCACCAAGGGGTGAATGGCCAAACCATGATCCCGAAAAGTGGGAACCGGTTTTCGAAAAAAGATCATGGTCGATCAGAAATCAGGTCAGGCCGCCGCTCTCTTGTCAGCTTCTCGGCCTCGGCGCGCCGCCAGGCGGCGATCTTCTTATGGTTGCCGGAAGTCAGCACCTCGGGAATGGGCCTGCCTTCGAATTCCTGCGGCCGCGTGTAGTGCGGATGCTCCAGCAGGCCGTTCTCGAAACTCTCTTCCTCGCCCGACACCGCGTTGCCCATGACGCCCGGCAACAGCCGCACCACTGCGTCGAGCAACACAAGCGCGGCCGGTTCGCCGCCCGACAGGATGAAATCGCCGATGGAGACTTCCTCCAGTGACCGCGCCTCGATCAGCCGCTGGTCGACGCCTTCGAAACGGCCGCAAAGGATGACCACGCCAGGTCCGGCGGCGAGGTCGCGCACGCGCGCCTGGGTCAGCGGTTTGCCGCGCGGGCTCATCAGCAGCCGCGGCCGCGGATCGCCCTCCGGCGAAGCGTGATCGATCGCCCTGGCCAGCACGTCGGCGCGCATCACCATGCCGGCGCCGCCGCCGGCCGGCGTGTCGTCGACGGTGCGGTGCCTGTCGGTGGCGAAGTCGCGGATCTGGATCGCCTCGAGCGACCAGGTGCCGGCCTCCAGCGCGCGGCCGGCGAGCGACAGGCCGAGCGCGCCCGGAAACATCTCCGGATAGAGCGTCAGCACTGCAGCCGCAAAGCTCACCGGTTGCCCCCGGCGTCCTTCGGGCCGCGCGGCCGGCCCTTCGGGTCGAAGCCGGAACGGCCGGGCGCTTCGCTCTCCTCGTCGTCGACCAGCCCCGCCGCCGGCGGATCGACCCGGACAAAACCGTCCGCGATCGACACATGCGGAACAGCGGCCTGCGTGAACGGGATCAGCACGCCCTTGCGCTCGCCAAGCGTCACATCGAGGATGTCGCCGCCGCCGAAATTGTGCACCGCGACGATCCTGCCGATGACGCCGGTCTCATCGCGGACCTCGAGGCCGATGAGGTCGGCATGGTAGAACTCGTCCTCCTCGCCATCGTCCGGCAGCATCGAACGATCGACATAGAGCTCGGTTCCGGCGAGCGCCTCGGCGGCGTTGCGGTCACTGATGCCCTTGAAGCGCACCACCACCACCGTGCCGGCCGGCCTGATGTCGATGATCTGGAAGGCGCGGCCGTCCCTAGCATAAAGCGGCCCATAATCGGCCAGCGCCAGCGGATCGCCGGTGAAGGTCTTCACCCGCAATTCGCCCTTGATTCCATGGGCGGCGCCGATCACGGCCATCTGGACGGGGTTCTGGGGCTTGGACATCGGCGGAGCTTCCCTTTGCCCTGCTCTAACGCCCTGGGCCCGCCATTTCAATGATCGCCTCTTCACCGCTTCCTAACCTCAGTGCCGGAAAATGGCGCCATGCAGGAATTCCTCATCCCGGCAAAGCCAGACCTCCAGGCAGCGCGCGAAACCTGGCTGAAGATGCTGGCGCGCGAGCGCCGGCTGTCGCCCGAAACGGTCGAGGCCTATGAGCGCGACACCCGCCAGTTCCTCAACTTCCTGACCGGCCATTGCGGTGGTCCGCCCGGTATCTCGGACATCGCCGACCTGCGGCCGGCCGATCTGCGCGGCTTTCTTGCCACGCGCCGGGCCGGCGGCGCCGGCGCCCGCACGCTCGGCCGCGGCCTTGCCGGCATCCGCTCGCTGCTGCGCTTTCTCGAACGGCGGGGCCTCGTCAATGCCGCGGGTGCCGCGGCGCTGCGCGCCCCGCGCCAGCCGAAGTCATTGCCGAAACCGTTGACGGCGAGCGACGCAAAACAGGTCGTAGCGGTGGAAGGCCAATTGGCGGAAGAGCCGTGGATTGCCGCCCGCAACGCTGCCGTGCTCACCCTCCTCTACGGCTCCGGCCTGCGCATCTCGGAAGCGCTCGGCCTGGCCGGCGCCGACCTCGCCTCCGAGGCCGACACGGTGCTGCGCGTCACCGGCAAGGGCGGCAAGACGCGGCTGGTGCCGGTGCTGCCGGTGGCGCTGCGGGCAGTTGCCGAATACCGCCGGCTCTGCCCTTACCATATCGATCCGAAGGGTCTCTTGTTTCGCGGCGCCCGCGGCGGCCCGCTCAACCCGGCCATCGTCCAGCGCGAGATGGCGAGGCTGCGCTCGGCGCTCAATCTGCCTCAGACGGCGACGCCGCACGCCTTGCGCCATTCCTTCGCCACGCACCTGCTTGGCCGCGGCGGCGACCTGCGCACCATCCAGGAACTGCTCGGCCACGCCAGCCTGTCGACCACCCAGATCTATACCGGCGTCGACACGGCAAGGCTGCTCGAAATCTACGAGCAGGCGCATCCGCGGGCGTGAAACCTCTGGGGTCATCCTGAGCCCTCCGGACTTCGTCATTCTAGGGCGAAGCAAGGAGCGAAGCGACGCGGTGCAGACCTTGGAATCCATTCCGTGGCCTCGGCCGTGGAGTGCAACGGTGCAGAATTCTGGACCGCAGCGGCGCTTTGAAGGCACGGAATGGATCCTCGGGTCTGCGCTGCGTCGCTTCGCTCCTTGCTCCGCCCGTGGATGACGAAGCGATAGGCTCACCGGACCAGAGACAATTTCATTCTCCCGATTAACCGTTTTGCCGCTTTTGGGTGTTAAGACGGCCGCCATGAAACGCGTCATCGCCATAGCCGACCGCGCTGCCCTGGTCTCGTTGAAGCTGCTCGCAGCGCTCAATGTCCTGTTTTTCCTGTCTTTCCTCATCGTCCTGCTGGTAGCCGGCAGGGCGCATGCCGAGGCCTGCGCCGGCACCGATCTGCTGGCGGCCTTGCAAAAGAGCGATCCCGCCGCCTTCAAGAAGGTCGAGACCGAGGCCGCCGCCGTTCTCAACGGCAAGGGCCTGTTGTGGAAGCTTGAGAAACCCGGCGAAAAGCCGTCCTATCTGTTCGGCACCATGCACATGACCGACGCGCGCGTCACCACGCTGCCGCCCATGGCGCAGAAGGCTTATGACGGTGCCGATACCGTCATCATCGAAACCACCGAAGTGCTGGACAAGCGCAAGATGATGGCCGCGGTCGCCGCCGAGCCGGGCCTGATGATGTTCACCGACAACACGACGCTGTCGTCGCTGCTGTCGCCGCAGGATGCGGCGGTGCTGAACAAGGGGCTCGATGCGCGCGGCATCCCGCCTTCGACCGTCGCCAAAATGAAGCCGTGGATCCTGTCGACCATGCTGGCGCTGCCGGCCTGCGAGGTGGCGCGGCAGACCGCCGGAGCCCCGGTGCTGGACGTGAAGCTGGCTCAAGAGGCGAAGGCAAGCGGCAAGACGATCGAGGGTCTTGAGACCGTCGCCGATCAACTGCGCGCCATGGCTTCGCTGCCGCTTGCCTTCCATATGAAGGGACTGGTCGAGACCGTGAAGCTCGGCGATAAAGTGAACGACGTCAACGAGACGATGATCGCCCTCTACCAAAGAGGCGACATCGGCATGATTGTGCCGTTGTTCAAGGTCGCCATTCCCGAACAGGCCGAAGACTACGCCGAATTCGACCAGACCATGATCCTCAGCCGCAACAAGGTGATGGCCGACCATGCCGCGCCAATCCTGGCCAGGGGCAATGTATTCATGGCGGTCGGCGCCATGCATTTGCCCGGTCCAGACGGGCTGGTCGAGGATTTCCGTAAAGCGGGGTATATTGTTACCGCCGTCAACTGAGTCGCCTTGCGGCTGTCGGACCTAAAGCGCGGGGTTTTCAACGTTTTTTCGCTCCCTCGCGTGAAACCGATTGCAGCACTGCGCGTTGATGGCTGGTTGTTTGATACCTTTAATTCAAGGAGGACACGTTTTATGGCGAACCCCAACGACCCCTTCACCCCTCCCAACACGCCTCCCTCGTCGAGCGGTGGCGGCGGCAGCGGATGGCTGATCGCCCTTGTTGTCATTATCCTGGCCGTTGTTGCGTATTATGTCTTTGGCAGAAGCGGCGGCGAGCACGCTCCGACACCCGCCCAGCCGCCGGCCGCCAGCACGCCGGCCCCGGCGCCCGCGCCGACGATGAAACCCGCCGAGCCGGCCCCGGCGACGCCTGCTCCGGCGCCTGCAAAGCCAGCCCCGGCACCCGCGCCAGCACCCGCCCCGGCACCCGCGCCCGCGCCGGCACCAACACCCGCGCCGGCTAAGTAATCACGCACAGCTTTCAACGACAAACGGCCCGCCGAAAGGCGGGCCGTTCTGTTTTCGCCGCAACCGCGCCTTCGTCATCCTCGGGCTTGACCGAGGATCCATGCCATGACCGTTGCCGTGGGACGCAACGGTGCAGAATTCTGAATCGCAGCAGCGCCTTGATGTAACGGCATGGATCCTATGGTCTGCGCCGCGTCGCTCCGCTCCTTGCTCCGCCATAGGATGACGAAGTTCGGGGTTGCGGCGCACTGCCTTAAATATGGATCGGTTTGAAGAATGTGGCCAACGCCGCTTCCTTCACCGCTTCCGACATCGTCGGATGCGCATGGCAGGTGCGGGCGAGATCTTCGGACGAGCCGCCGAACTCCATCAGCACCGCCGCCTCGTGGATCATCTCGCCGGCGCCGAAGCCGACGATGTGGACGCCAAGCACGCGGTCGCTTTGTTTGTCGGCCAGGATCTTGACGAAACCGTCGGTGTGCAGCATGGCGCGCGCCCGGCCGTTGGCGCTGAACGGAAATTTGCCGGCCTTGTAGTCGATGCCGGCCTTCTTCAATTCCTCTTCGGTCTTGCCGACCGAAGCGATTTCCGGGCTGGTGTAGACGACGCTCGGGATGACGTCGTAATTCACGTGGCCGGCCTGGCCGGCGATCGTCTCGGCCACCGCCACGCCCTCGTCCTCGGCCTTGTGCGCCAGCATAGGCCCGGCGATGACGTCGCCGATGGCGTAGATGCCGGGCACATTGGTCCGCAAATGCCCGTCGGTCTTGACCCGGCCGCGTTCGTCCACTTCGACGCCCGCCTCCTTCAAGCCGAGACTGTCGGCATAGGGGCGGCGGCCGGTGGCGACCAGCACCATGTCCGCCTCGATGGTTTCAGCAGCACCCCCTTTCACCGGCTCGAAGGTGACGCTGGCGCCCTTCTTGGCCTTGGCGACGCCGGTGACCTTGGCGCCGAGCTTGAACTCGAAACCCTGCTTGGACAGCATCCGCTGGAATTGCTTCGCCACCTCGCCGTCCATGCCGCCGAGGATGGTGTCGAGGAACTCGACCACAGTGACCTTGGCGCCGAGCCGCGACCAGACCGAGCCGAGCTCCAGCCCGATGACGCCGCCGCCGACCACCACGAGGCTGGCTGGCACCTTGGCCAGCGACAGCGCACCGGTGGAAGAGACGATCACCTTCTCGTCGAAATCGACCTTGACGCCGGGGATGCCGGCGACATCAGAGCCGGTGGCGATGACGATGTTCTTCGTCTCGATCTCCTCGACCTTGCCGTCCTCGCCGGTCACCGACACCTTGCCGGCGCCGACCACCTTGCCGGTGCCGCGGAAAGAATCGATCTTGTTCTTCTTGAACAGGAAGGCGACGCCGTTGACGTTCGACGCGACGGTCGTGTCCTTGTGCGCCATCATCTTCTTCAAATTGAGCTTCGGCGCGCCGACCTCGATGCCCAGTGCGTCGAAGGCATGGCCGGCTTCCGCGAACATCTCGGAGGCGTGAAGCAGCGCCTTCGACGGGATGCAGCCGATGTTGAGGCAGGTGCCGCCGAAGGTGGCGTTCTTCTCGACCACCGCGGTCTTCAGGCCGAGCTGTGCCGCCTTGATGGCGCAGACATAGCCGCCCGGTCCCGATCCGATGATTACGACGTCATAAGCCATGATCTTATCCCTTTTGGTGGCGCCTACCGGCCGCCGCTTACGCTCAGGATCGCGCCCGTTACATAGGAGGCCGCGTCCGACAGAAGATAGAGAACCGCGCCGGCGACCTCGTCGGCCGTGCCTGCCCGCCTCATCGGCAGCATGTCCTGCATGCGCGCCACGCGATCCGGCTGTCCGCCGGAGGCATGGATCTCGGTTTCGGTAATGCCGGGGCTGACCGCATTGACGCGAATGCCCTCCAGCGCGACCTCACGCGCCAGCCCGATGGTCAGCGTGTCGATCGCGCCCTTCGAGGCGGCGTAGTCGACATATTCGCCCGGCGAGCCCAGCCTGGCGGCAGCCGAGGAAATGTTGACGATGGCGCCGCCCTTGCCGCCATGGCGCGTCGACATGCGCTTCACCGCTTCGCGGGCGCAGAGGAAAGAGCCGACGATGTTGATGCGCATCATGCGCTCCAACCGCGCACTGCTCATCTCGTCGACGCGCGCCTTGACGTCGACGATGCCGGCATTGTTGGCGAAAGCGTCGAGCCGGCCGAAGGCTTTGTCCACGGCGTCGAACACCGCCACCACGTCGGCTTCGATACCGATGTCGCCCTTGACCGCAAAAGCTTCGCCGCCCGCCGCTTCGAGTTCGGCAATAAGCGCCTCGGCTGCTGGCTGGTTGGAGACATAGTTGACCGCGATCCGATACCCGGCCTTGCTCGCCTGCCGGCAGATGGCCGCGCCGATGCCGCGGCTGCCGCCGGTGACCAGCAGCGTCTTTTTCTCGGCGCTCATTCCTGGCAGCCTTTCAGCACGAAGATGTCCCACGGCACTTTGGAGAAGCCGGCGGGACCATAGGCCGCCGACATTTCGAGCGACGGCCCGAGATCGGGAAAGATCAGACTTTTCGGCGCATCGGCGCCCTCGGCCGGCAGCAGCCCGATGCTGCCCTTGTCATCGGCGCTGTAGATGACGCCTTCCCACACCGTGCAGGCGGCGAGCTCGTCGCCGGTGACATCGCCGGTCGGGCATTTGTACATCAGCGAGCCATGCGGCCGTCCGGCGTCACCTTCGGTCCACATGGCGATGCCGTCGAGCACGGTGTTGTTGTCGAGAATCATGCGGAACGTATTGGTGATCGTCGCCGAGGTGCCGGTTGGGATGAAATCGATCTCGGCGCCGCTTTTCGCCTCGCCATAGACGGCGAGCCGGATCGGGCAGGCGGCATTGGCGTTGGCTGCCACGAGAGCCACACCGGCCGCAAGTGCGACCGGTTTCGCGGCAGCAAGCAGACGGGCCTTCATTCGCCGCTCCGGCCGCGAGCCGCCATGGGTCACCTTACAGGTCGAGCACCAGCCGCTCGGGATCCTCCAGGCTTTCCTTGACACGCACCAGGAAGGTCACCGCTTCCTTGCCGTCGACGATGCGGTGATCGTAGCTCAGCGCCAGGTACATCATCGGCCTGATCACGATCTGGCCGCCGACCACCACCGGCCGCTCCTGGATCTTGTGCATGCCGAGGATGCCGGACTGCGGCGCATTGAGGATCGGCGTCGACATCAGCGAGCCATAGACGCCGCCGTTGGAGATGGTGAAAGTGCCGCCCTGCATGTCGGCTACCGACAGCTTGCCGTCGCGCGCGGCCAGCCCCAGCCGGCCGATCTCCTTCTCGATCTCGGCTATTCCCATCCGGTCGGCGTCGCGCACCACCGGCACGACGAGGCCCTTTTCGGTGCCGACGGCGACGCCGACATGGGCAAAATTCTTGTAGATGATGTCGGTGCCGTCGATCTCGGCGTTGACCGCCGGAATTTCCTTCAGCGCATGCGTCACCGCCTTGGTGAAGAAGCCCATGAAGCCGAGCTTGACGCCGTGCTTCTTCTCGAACACGTCCTTGTATTTGGTCCTGAGCGCCATCACCGCGCTCATGTCGACCTCGTTGAAGGTGGTCAGCATGGCGGCGGTCGACTGCGCCTCCTTCAGCCGACGCGCGATGGTCTGCCTGAGCTTGGTCATGCGCACGCGCTCTTCGCGCGGCGCATCCTCAGCCGGAGACGGCGCCCGCGCGGCAACGGGCGCCGGTGCCGCTTTCGGCGTCTCGGCCGGCTGCGACGGCGCACCCCTGGCGATCGCGTCGAGCACATCGCCCTTCAGCACCTGGCCGCGCTTGCCTGTGCCGGTGATCTGGTCGACGGAGAGATTGGCTTCGGCGATGAGCTTGGCCGCGGACGGCGCCGGCGGCATGGTGCGCTGCTCGATCGGGCCGGCATCGCCAGCGATCTTGGCGGTCTCCGCCGCCGCCTGCTTAATGGTGGAGGCGGCGTCCGGGCTTGAGGCCTGCGCCACCGCCTGCGGCTTGGTCGCCGGCGGTGCCTCGGGCTTGGCGGCCGCTGCTTCAGGCTTGGCGGCTCCGCCACCGGCCGAAATCGAACCGAGCAGCGCGCCGACATTGACCGTCTCGCCTTCCTTGACGGCGATCTCGGCCAGCGTTCCGGCGCCGGCGGCAGGCACCTCCACCGTCACCTTATCGGTCTCGAGCTCGACCAGCGGCTCGTCGGCGGCGATCGCGTCGCCGACCTTCTTGAACCACTTGCCGACGGTCGCCTCGGTGACGGATTCGCCGAGTGTGGGGACGCGGATTTCGGTAGCCATTGTGCCTGTCCGTTCTCTTCTCTGCTTGAGATCTGTTCGTCCGAATTGCCTGTTCGCCGAGCCCGCTTATTCGCCCAACCTGCTTACTCGCCAAGCGCGTCGTCGAGCAAGGCGGCGAGCTGGCCGAGATGCTTCGACATCAGGCCGGTCGCCGGCGAAGCTGCGGCCGGACGGCCGGTGTAGCGCACCCGCTGATGCTTGGCGTCGATATGCGCCAGCACCCATTCCAGATACGGATCGATGAACGACCAGGCGCCCATGTTCTTGGGCTCCTCCTGGCACCACACCATCTCGGCGTTGCGGAAACGCGACAGTTCGGTGATCAGCGCCTTGGCCGGGAACGGATAGAGCTGCTCGACGCGCAGCAAATAGATGTCGTTGATGCCGCGCTTTTCGCGCTCCTCGTAGAGGTCGTAATAGACCTTGCCCGAGCACAGCACGACGCGGCGGATCTTGGAATCCTTGGTGAGCTTGATCGCCTGGTTTTGCAGCAGCTGCGCGTCGTCCCACAGCAGCCGGTGGAACGAGCTTTCGCCCGACATTTCAGGCAGCGTCGATACCGCCCGCTTGTGGCGCAGCAGCGACTTCGGCGTCATCAGGATCAGCGGCTTGCGGAAGTCGCGCTTCAACTGCCGGCGCAGGATGTGGAAATAGTTAGCCGGCGTCGTGACGTTGGCGACCTGCATATTGTCTTCGGCGCAGAGCTGCAGGAAGCGCTCGAGCCGCGCCGACGAATGCTCCGGACCCTGGCCTTCATAGCCATGCGGCAACAGGCAGACGAGGCCCGACATTCTGAGCCACTTGCGTTCGCCCGACGAGATGAACTGGTCGAACACCACCTGGGCGCCGTTGGCGAAGTCGCCGAACTGCGCTTCCCACAGCGTCAGCGCCTTCGGCTCGGCCAGGCTGTAGCCATATTCGAAGCCCAGCACCGCCTCTTCCGACAGCATCGAGTTGATCACTTCGTAGCCCGCCTGCGCCGCCGACAGATTGTTGAGCGGAATGTAGCGGGTTTCGTCGTTCTGGTCGTAGAGCACCGAATGACGCTGCGAGAAGGTGCCGCGTTCGGAATCCTGGCCGGAGAGCCGGATCGGATTGCCGTCGAGCAGGATGGCGCCAAAGGCAAGCGCTTCTGCCGTCGACCAGTCGATGCCCTCGCCCGATTCGATCGCCTGGCGGCGGTTCTCGAGGAAGCGCAGGATCGTCTTGTGCGCCTCGAAATCCTTCGGCACCTCGGTCAGCTTCTTGCCGATTTCCTTCAGCGTCTTGACCGGCACGGCGGTCTTGCCGCGCCGCTGTTCGTCCTGGTTGTCGGCCGTGCGCAGGCCGGACCAGGCGCCGTCGAGCCAGTCGGCCTTGTTGGGCTTGTAGTGCTGGCCGACTTCCCACTCCGATTCCAGATGCGCGCGCCAGTCGGCTTTCATCTTGTCGAGTTCGGCCTGGGTGAGGTGGCCCTCGGCGATCAAGCGCTCGCCATAGATCTGCACCGTCGTCTTGTGGGCGCGGATGTTGCGATACATGATCGGCTGGGTGAAGGACGGCTCATCGCCCTCATTGTGGCCGAAGCGGCGATAGCAGAACATGTCGACCACCACCGGCTTGTGGAACTTCATGCGGAATTCGGTCGCGACTTTCGCGGCGTGCACCACCGCTTCCGGATCGTCGCCGTTGACGTGGAAGATCGGCGCCTCGATCATCTTGGCCACATCCGACGGATAGGGCGACGAGCGCGAGAAGCGCGGATTGGTGGTGAAGCCGATCTGGTTGTTGATGATGAAATGCAGCGTGCCGGCGACACGGTGGCCGCGCAGGCCCGACAGGCCGAGGATTTCGGCGATCACGCCCTGGCCGGCAAAGGCGGCGTCGCCGTGCAAAAGCAGCGGCAGCACCTTGGCGCGCTCCGACAGCGGCACCACCTCGCCGCGCTCGCGGCCGGCGAACTGATCCTGCTTGGCGCGCGCCTTGCCCATCACCACCGGGTCGACGATTTCCAGATGCGAAGGGTTGGCGGTCAGCGAAAGATGCACCTTGTTGCCGTCGAATTCGCGGTCCGAAGAGGCCCCGAGATGGTACTTGACGTCACCCGAGCCCTCGACCTCATCGGGCGCGGCCGAACCGCCCTTGAACTCGTGGAAGATGGCGCGGTGCGGCTTGGCCATCACCTGGGAGAGCACGTTGAGGCGGCCGCGATGCGCCATGCCGAGCACGATCTCCTTCAGCCCGAGCTGGCCGCCGCGCTTGACGATCTGCTCCAGCGCCGGGATCAGCGATTCGCTGCCGTCGAGGCCGAAGCGCTTGGTGCCCTTGTACTTGACGTCGATGAACTGCTCGAAGCCCTCGGCCTCGACCAGCTTCTGCAGGATCGCCTTCTTGCCGGTGGCGGTGAAGGTGATCTCCTTGTCGGCGCCCTCGATGCGCGCCTGTATCCAGGCCTTCTCCTCGGGATCGGAGATGTGCATGAACTCGACGCCGAGCGTCGAACAATAGGTGCGGGTGAGTATCTCCAGCATCTGCCGGATGGTGCCGAATTCCAACCCCAGCACATTGTCGAGGAAGATCGGCCGGTCGTAATCGGCTGCGGTGAAGCCGTAATTTTCCGGCGACAATTCGTTATAGTCCTCGAGCGGCTTGGCGATGCCGAGCGGATCGAGATGGGCGTGCAGATGGCCGCGCATGCGGTAGGCGCGGATCATCATGATGGCGCGCACCGAATCGCGCGTCGCCTGGTGCACGTCGGCGTCCGAAAGCGCAGCACCGTTGACGACGGCCTTTTCCTTGACCTTCTTTTCGATCGCCTTTTCGACCAGGCCCCAATTGCCGTCGAGCGCCGACACCAATTCGCCATTGGACTGCAGCGGCCAGGATGGCTTTGCCCAAGACGCGCCGGTGGCGTTCTTGCGGACATCGCCGGCGTCGTCCTTCAGCGCCGCGAAGAAATCCCGCCACTCCGGATCGACCGAGGCCGGATCGTCCTCATAGGCGGCATAGAGCGCGTCGATATAATCGGCATTGCCGCCATAGAGGAAAGAGGTGAGCGAGAATTGGTCGTTGGCCTGATCTTGTCTTGCCATGTCGTTTCAGCGGAGCCTGACTCCGTCTCCTTTTTAGGGAGTAGTGAGTAGGCAGTAGTGAGTAGAAAGATAAAAATCCCCGCTCAGCTGCTGCTCGCCCGTTCGTCCCTTTTTCACTACTGACTACTGCCTACTCACTACTGCCTTAACCTTTGATCGCCTCGACCAGCGTCGTGCCGAGCCGAGCCGGCGATGGCGAAACTTTTATCCCGGCCGATTCCATGGCCGCGATCTTGTCTTCCGCGCCGCCCTTGCCGCCGGAGATGACGGCGCCCGCATGGCCCATGGTGCGGCCGGCCGGCGCGGTGCGCCCGGCGATGAAGCCCGCCATTGGTTTCTTGCGGCCGCGCTTCGCTTCGTCCTTGAGGAACTGCGCAGCGTCTTCCTCGGCCGAGCCGCCGATCTCGCCGATCATGATGATCGACTTGGTCTCGTCGTCGGCGAGAAACATCTCCAGCACGTCGATGAACTCGGTGCCCTTGACCGGGTCGCCGCCGATGCCCACCGCGGTGGTCTGGCCGAGGCCGACATTGGTGGTCTGGAAGACTGCCTCATAGGTAAGCGTTCCCGAGCGGGAAACAACGCCGACCGAGCCCTTGCGGAAGATGTTGCCCGGCATGATGCCGATCTTGCATTCGTCGGGTGTCAGCACGCCCGGGCAGTTCGGGCCGATCAGCCGCGAGGTCGAGCGGTCGAGCCGCGCCTTGACCTTGACCATGTCCATCACGGGAATGCCCTCGGTAATGCAGACGATCAGCGGGATCTCGGCCTCGATCGCCTCGATGATGGCTTCGGCAGCACCCGCCGGCGGCACATAGACGACCGAGGCGTTGGCGCCGGTCATTGCCCTGCCTTCGGCGACAGTGGCGAAGATCGGCAGGCTCTCGCCCTTGGCGCCGGCCCAGGTCTCGCCGCCCTTCTTCGGATGGATGCCGCCCACCATCCTGGTGCCGTGATAGGCGAGCGCCTGCTCGGTGTGGAACGTGCCGGTCTTGCCGGTCAGGCCCTGCACCAGCACCTTGGTATTCTTGTCGACGAGAATGGACATGGAAGCCCTTTTTAAAAACCGTTGATCGAGGAAAATTGCACGGCCATGGTCAGAGCCGCTTCAGGTCGGTGACGGTGAGGTCGCTCTTGGCATTGCCGGTGTTCAGCGTCGTCGCCGGCTCGAACATCAGCACCACCGGCTCCGCAGTCAGCGAGCGCGGGCGGTGCTCAACCCCACGCGGCACGACGATGAAATCGCCCTCGCCGAGCTCGACCGGCCCGTCGCGGAAATCGATGGCGATGCGGCCGCGCAGCACGAGGAAGGCTTCGTCCTCATGCTCATGCGCATGCGCATGCCAGTCGAAGACCTCGCCGAACTTGGCGACCTTGGCCTGGCTATCATTGACGTCGCCGGCGATATGCGGATCGAAGACCTTGGTGATCTTCGCGTCCGCCGCCTCGACCAGGTTTATCTTGCGCGGGGGCATCCTACGATTTCCGCCCTTGAAATTCTGACTTCAGTTCGCGTAGCACGCCTACAATCTCTCGATTTGTCTCGACGAGTTCACGAATAGCCGCCGCATTGTCGTGCCCGGCGAGTTCGCGCGCCCGCACATATTGCTTGAGTGTGACAAGACCCCAAATCCAGATCACCAGGAAAACTGCCAGCGGCAACCAAGCGATGATGTATCCAAGCAAGCTCTGAGTGACGTCCTGTTCCACCCGTATTCTCCAGCTCAGTTCACGCTGAGAGCCACGATCGTCATGGGCCACACTATCCCTTCACCGCCGCCACGATCTTCTTGGCCGCGTCGTCGAGATCGTCGGCCGACACGACGTTCAGTCCGCTGTCGTTGATGATCTTCTTGCCGAGTTCGGCATTGGTCCCTTCCAGACGCACCACCAGCGGCACCTTCAGCCCGACTTCCTTGACCGCGGCGATGACGCCCTCGGCGATGACGTCGCATTTCATGATGCCGCCGAAGATGTTGATCAGGATGCCTTCGACCGCCGGATCCTTGGTGATGATCTTGAACGCCGCCGTGACCTTTTCCTTCGAGGCGCCGCCGCCGACGTCGAGGAAGTTAGCCGGCTCAGCACCATAGAGCTTGATGATGTCCATCGTCGCCATGGCGAGGCCGGCGCCGTTGACCATGCAGCCGATATTGCCGTCGAGCGCGACATAGGCGAGATCGTATTTCGACGCCTCGATCTCCTTCTCGTCCTCTTCGGTGGTATCGCGCAATTCCATTACGTCGGGGTGACGGAACAGCGCGTTGTTGTCGAACGAGACTTTCGCGTCGAGCACGCGCAGATGCCCGTCCTTCATGACGATCAGCGGATTGACCTCAAGCAGGCTCATGTCCTTCTCGACGAAGGCCTTATAGAGGATCGGGAACAGCGTGCCGCCGTCGCTGGCCGCGTCGCCGTCGAGCTTCAGCGCGTCGTTGAGCCTCTTCACGTCATTCGCCGTCACGCCTTTTTCGGGATCGATGGCGACGGTGATGATCTTTTCCGGCGTGTCGTGCGCCACCGCCTCGATGTCCATGCCGCCCTCGGTTGAGACCACGAAGGCGACGCGGCCGACCGAGCGGTCGACCAGGATCGACAGATAGAGCTCGCGCTCGATGTCGGCGCCGTCCTCGACATAGAGGCGGTTGACCTGCTTGCCGGCAGGTCCCGTCTGCTTGGTGACCAGCGTGTGGCCGAGCATCTCGTTGGCGTTGGCGACCACTTCCGCCGCCGACTTCGCCAGCCGCACGCCGCCCTTGGCGTCGGGGCCGAGCTCCTTGAACTTGCCCTTGCCGCGGCCGCCGGCATGGATCTGGCTCTTCACCACATAGAGCGGGCCGGGCAGCGCTTGTGCCGCGGCCTCCGCCTCGCTTGCCTTGAACACCGGCACGCCTTCGGCCACCGGAGCGCCGAAGCTCTTCAGCAGCGCCTTGCCCTGATATTCATGGATGTTCATGCGCTTGGTCTCCGGAACGATGTTGGGCGGTTTACTTGCCGGCGAGTTGCGGGGCGATCTTGACGCAGGCCTCGGTGAGGCCCTGCACGGCTGCCACCGAGGAGTCGAACATCTTCTGCTCGGCCTTCGACAGGTCGATCTCGATGACGCGCTCGACGCCGCCGGCGCCGATCACCACGGGAACGCCGACATAGGTGTTCTTCACCCCATACTGGCCGGAGAGGTGCGCGGCGCAGGGCAGCACGCGCTTCTTGTCCTTGAGGTAGGATTCGGCCATGGCAATCGCCGAAGCGGCCGGCGCGTAATAGGCCGAGCCGGTCTTGAGCAGGCCGACGATCTCGGCGCCGCCGTCCCGGGTGCGCTGCACGATCTGGTCGAGCTTCTCCTTCGAGGTCCAGCCCATTTTGACAAGGTCGGGCAGCGGAATGCCGGCCACCGTCGAATAACGGATCATCGGTACCATGCTATCGCCGTGACCGCCGAGCACGAAGGCGGTGACGTCCTCGACCGAGACCTTGAACTCCTCGGCCAGGAAATAGCGGAAACGCGAGCTATCCAGCACGCCGGCCATGCCGACGACATGGCTGTGCGGCAGGCCGGAGAACTTCTGCAGCGCCCACACCATGGCGTCGAGCGGGTTTGTGATGCAGATGACAAAGGCCTTCGGCGCGTATTTCTTCAAGCCGGCGCCGACCTGCTCCATGACCTTGAGGTTGATGCCGAGCAGATCGTCGCGGCTCATGCCGGGCTTACGCGGCACGCCGGCGGTGACGATGCAGACATCCGCGCCCTCAATGCCGGCATAGTCGTTGACGCCTGTCAGCCTGGCATCGAACCCGTCGACCGGCGACGACTGCGCGATATCGAGACCCTTGCCCTGCGGAATGCCCTCGGCGATATCGAACAGCACCACGTCGCCGAGATCCTTGAGGCCGATCATATGGGCGAGCGTGCCGCCGATCATGCCCGAGCCGATGAGCGCTATCTTGTTGCGTGCCATGTCAGGATGTTTTCCCTTTGTGTGTGACCGTGCCGTGAAGGGGGCCGAGGAGGCTGGAATGCTGCGGGAACCGCGAGATTTAGCCGCACCCATAGCTCCGGTGCGGAATAAATTCAATCGATTATTTCAACCCCAGTATTTTCAATCGGTTAGATAGATTTTGGATTACGTAAACGTCAAAATTTGTAAGCCGACTTGGGAGAATTTATCGCATCAACGTGGAAACCGGAAGGCTATATCCCGGTGATGACGCCGTTGTGATGCTGGCTCCAAATCTCCCCCTTGAGGGGGAGATGTCGCCGAAGGCGACAGAGGGGGGTCGCCGCGCGTGGAGCACCGACCTCTTCTTTGGCGACGCGCAGGGGGCGTTGGCGCCTTATGTGAGACGACCCCCTCTGGCCTGCCGGCCATCTCCCCCTCAGGGAGGGAGATTGGCCGTCGCGCCGGGTTTCGCCAATCTCAAACGATGCGGAAGAGTAACGAACTATATTCCCTGGGCCTGCGCCTGCTTCGCTTCGGCCGGCTCAGCCTCCTGCCGTTCCGCCCAGTCTTCCAGCCAGTCGCGGCTTTGCATCTCGATCAGCCGCGAGGCGGTACGCTCGAATTCGAACGCCTCGTTGCCGCGCCTGGCGGTGTAGAGCCCTTCCGGTGGCGCCTCGGCGCTCATCACCAGCCGCACGTGGTGATCGTACAGCGTGTCGATCAACAGGATGAAGCGCTTGGCCTCGTTGCGCTTGCCTTCGCCCAGCACCGGCACATGGTCGATGAAGACGGTCGAGAAGCGGCCGGCGATCGCCAGGAAGTCGCGCGCGCCGAGCGGCTTTTCGCACAGGTCGGCAAAGGAAAAGCGCGCAGCATCGCCGGCGGCGCGCGGCACGATGAGCTGGCGGCCTTTCAGCGTCAGCGTCACCTGTGCCGTCGGCTTGCCGCGCGTCATTTCCTTCCAGGCCTCGTCGAGCGCGCGGTCGGCCGCCTCGTCGGCCGGCATGACATAGACCGGCAGGCGATTGAGCTTTTCCTGCCGGTAATCCTTTTCGGCATCCAGCGTCAGCACCTCGGCATTGCGCTCCAGCAGTCTGATGAAAGGCACGAACAGCTGGCGGTTCAGCCCGTCGCGATAAAGGTTTTCAGGCGCGACATTGGAGGTGGCAACCAGCACCACGCCATTGGCGAACAGCGCCGAAAACAGCCGCGACAGGATCATCGCGTCGGCGATATCGGTGACCGAGAACTCGTCGAAGCACAGCACCCAAGCCTCGTCGGCAAGTGCGCGCGCCACCGGCGGGATCGGATCGTCTTCCCTGACATCGCCGTTCTTGCGCGCTGCCCGGTGCTTCTGGATGCGATCCTGCACATCGGCCATGAAATCGTTGAAATGAACGCGGCGCTTGCGCCTGGCCGGCAGCAATTCGAAAAAAATGTCCATCAGCATGGTCTTGCCGCGGCCGACGCCGCCATGGATGTAAAGGCCCCTGACCGTCTCGCGCGGCTGCCTGCTGCGCGCGAACAGCCAGCCCAGCGCGCTCGATTTGTGCGCCAGCCTTTTTGCGGAGATCTCGTCGGTCAGCCTGTCCAGCGCGGCGACGACACGCTCCTGCGCCGGGTCGCGCTCGACCGCGCCGGTCTCGACCAGATGGTCGTAGCGTTGCCTGACGGTCGCATGGGTCTGGAGGCCGTCACGCAGATGCATCGGTCACGTCGTTCCAGCGGTTTTCCCGCCGCAATTGCGTAGAAAAGGGCGGTTTCGCTCTACCTTGTAAGCGAGATCGGCAGGCCGGTGGAAGTCTGGCCATCGAACTTTTCGCCGCCCGAGGAGTAGAGCCTGGCCAGCGTGCCGCCATTCTCGTCATAGAGCGTCAGCTGCTTGCCGGCGACGTTCCACGATTTGATGCCGTCGAGCGGGGCCGGGCAGTGCAGCGGACCGGCGCGATAGCCGGCGCCGAATTTGGTCTGCGGCGTCGCCACCTTGCAACCCTGGCCGGAAACGCTGGCGTTCCACACGCCGGCGACGCTGGCCGCGGTCAGGTCCGCGGCACCGGCGGGCGCCGAGCCGTTCGGCGGCAGCGAGGCAACCTGCGTGTTCTTCGGCGCGGTCGGAAATTGCGACGGGTCGGTGGTGCCGGGGGCGGTGGGCGGCGGCAGCTGGTTTTGCGTCACCGAGCCGGAGGGCGCCGGCGTGAGCGGCGCCGGCTGCTGGTCGTCCATCGACGAGAACCGCGAGGTTGAACAGCCGCTCGCAACGAGCGCGGCCAGCGATACGGCCACAAGACCAGTCCGTGAAAAAATCATTCCAACCTCCGTCGGAGCCGGCCCGGGGGTGCCGTCCGCGCAATCTCCCTCACCAAGATGGAGAAGGTGGCAGAATTTCAACCCGATATGGTTAAAATAGGGTTTTCGGAGCCGCTGTTGCAAATTTATCGCAGCGAAGGGCGGCACCTGAACGGCACCAATATGCTGCCTAAAGACTTGAAACATCGACATTATATCCGCGCGCTCGGCACGAACACGTAGCCATCCGGACCGACGATGTAGCATTCACGCAGGCCGTGCGGCTTGTCGATCGTGCCGGCAAGCACGATGTAGCCGGATGCGGCTGCCTTTTTCTCGACTTGATCCGGATCGGCGCCATAGAGGCGCAGCTCGATGCCGGCACCGCGGGTCTCGGCGCCGGTGATGACGCCGGTCATCGGATTGTCGAGATAGGAATGGTCCGCATGCAGCATGAACACCGAGCCCAGAAGCTCGATCGCCGCGAAATCCTCATCAGCATAGGTGATGCGCGCGCCGAGCACATCGCGGCAGAAGCCTTCCATCGCCGCCATGTCGGTCACCAGAAGGTTGACGCCCAGCCCGTGCGGCAGCGAGCGGCCGAAATCCTCGGCCTTCATCCATGGGGTCCTGGTCCGTTTCATTGCCATGCTGTTACCTCTTCCGCACCCGATCCTAGAACGAAGCGGCACGATGACCTTGGCATTCCGCTGGCAAATGCTTGCACCAGTGCGCCGTTTTTGCATCGCGCGCAGCGGAGGGTCGGGCACGCCGGCGGCTTCCAAGGAACCCAAGCCGACAAAACGCGTTGAACTCGCAGCGCAATTCCGCTGGGAGCTTTCCATGATCAGATGGATCATCATCCTTCTCATTATCGCCGCCGCTGCGAGCCTGCTCGGCATGCCGGTTCTGGCCGGCGCCGCCGCCATGGGCGCGCGCATCCTCATCGGTATCGTGCTGATCCTGTTCCTGCTGCTCGTGCTCGGCGTCTTCGCGGTAACCTAAGCTCGGCGTCTTCGCCGTGGCTAGGTCCGGCGTCATCGCCGTGGCCAGGTCCGGCGCCTTCGCCGTGAGGCGGCCGCACTGGTAATTCCCGCCCGTTTCCGCCATATAGCGCCAAACAGATATGGATTGACCGGGTTAGATGGCAGGCACGGCCCCCTTCGCCAAGATGAACGGTATCGGCAATGAGATCATCGTTGCCGATATGCGCGGTCGTGCCGACCGGGTCACGCCGGCGGCGGCGATCGCGCTCAATGCCGACGCCGCGACGAAGTTCGACCAGATCATGGCGATCCATGACGCAAGAACGCCAGGCACCGCCTATTATGTCGATATCCTGAATTCCGACGGATCGGGCGCGCAGGCCTGCGGCAACGGCATGCGCTGCGTCGTCCAGGCGCTCGCCGCCGAGACCGGGCAGAAGACCTTCACCTTCGAGACCCGGGCCGGCATCCTCAACGCCAGGGAACATGCCGACGGCACGATCTCGGTCGACATGGGCAAGCCGCGCTTCGGCTGGCAGGAGATACCGCTTGCCGAAGAGTTCCGCGACACCCGCATGATCGAATTGCAGATCGGCCCGATAGATGCGCCGGCGCTGCATTCGCCCTCGGTCGTCTCGATGGGCAACCCGCACGCCATCTTCTGGGTCGACCGCGATGTCTGGTCCTATGAGCTCGACCGCTTCGGCCCGCTGCTTGAAAACCATCCGATCTTCCCCGAGCGCGCCAACATCACGCTTGCCCAGGTTACCTCACCCGACAGCATGGTCATCCGCACCTGGGAGCGCGGCGCCGGCCTTACCAAGGCCTGCGGCTCGGCCGCTTGCGCCGCCGTCGTTGCCGCCGCCCGCACCAGGCGCACCGGCCGCAGCGTGTCGCTGATGACGCCCGGCGGCGGTTCGCTGCATGTCGAATGGCGCGACGACGACCATGTCATCCTCACCGGTGCTGCCGAATGGGAATTTTCCGGCAGTTTCGACCCCTCGACCGGTGCCTGGGCCCGCGACACCGAAAGCGCCGCCTGATGTCCGCGCCGGCCAACTCCAGGGGCATCGACGTCGTCACCTTCGGCTGCCGGCTGAACACCTATGAATCGGAAGTAATGCGCCGCGAAGCCGAAAGCGCCGGCCTCGGCGCGCTTAAGGGCGGCGCCGTCATCTTCAACACCTGTGCCGTCACCGCCGAAGCGGTGCGCCAGGCCAGGCAGGCGATCCGCAAGGCGCGCCGCGAGAATCCTGAAGCGCGCATCATCGTCACCGGCTGTGCCGCGCAGACCGAGCCGCAGAATTTCGCCGCCATGGACGAGGTCGATCTCGTCCTCGGCAATGAGGAGAAGCTCAAGGCGAACTCCTATCGCGCGCTGCCGGACTTCGGCGTCAACGACACCGAGAAGGCGCGCGTCAATGACATTTTCTCGGTGCGTGAGACAGCAAGTCATATGGTCGACGCCATCGAAGGGCGGGCGCGCGCCTTCGTCCAGGTGCAGAACGGCTGCGACCATCGCTGCACCTTCTGCATCATCCCCTATGGCCGCGGCAATTCGCGCTCGGTGCCGATGGGCGCCGTGGTCGAGCAGGTCAAGCGGCTGGCCGGCAACGGCTATGCCGAGATCGTGCTGACCGGCGTCGACATGACGAGTTTCGGCGCCGATCTGCCGGGCAGCCCGAAGCTCGGCAAGCTGGTGAAGACAATCCTGCGTCAGGTGCCGGACGTGAAGCGCCTGCGGCTGTCCTCCATCGATTCCATCGAGGCCGACGACGACTTGCTCGAGGCGATCGCCACCGAGCCCAGGCTGATGCCGCACCTGCATCTGTCGCTGCAGTCCGGCGACGACATGATCCTCAAGCGTATGAAGCGCAGGCATTTGCGCGACCAGTCGATTCGCTTCTGCGAGGACGTGCGCAAGCTGCGCCCTGCAATCGTCTTCGGCGCCGACATCATCGCCGGCTTCCCGACCGAGACCGAGGCGATGTTTAAGAATTCGGAGAAAATCGTCGAGGAATGCGGCCTGACGCATCTGCATGTCTTCCCGTTCTCGCCCCGCGAAGGCACGCCCGCCGCGCGCATGCCGCAGGTCCGTCGCGAGGTGGTGAAGCAACGCGCAGCCAGACTGCGTGCCGCAGGCGAGGCCGCCTATCGTCGCCATCTGTCGTCGCTCTCCGGCACGAGGCAATCGATCCTGGTCGAGCGCGACGGGATAGGCCGCACCGAAGGGTTCACGCTCGCCGCGATCGACAGGGGCGCACCCGGGGAGATCGTCGATGCCATGATCACTGGTCACGACGGCGCCCGACTGAACGCGGCGCCGCTTGCCGCGCAAGCCGCCTGAGACTGCGAGACGCATGGCTGGTTTTTTCAAGAAGATATTTTCGTTCGGCAAGAAGGAAGTCGTCGAGGAGCGCGTCGACGAAACGGCTCCGCTGCCGCCGATCAAATGGGACGCGCTGGAGGCGCTGAAGCCGGCAGCCGAGGCAGCGCCTCAGCCGGTGCCCGAGGAACCAAAGCCGGAGCCCGCGCCGACCATCCCGCCGACGCCGGAGCCGGCCGTTCCGTCCGAACCGGAGCCGCTGCCGCAGCCCGAGCCGGAAGAAGAGCCGAAACCCGCGCCGGAGACCCCCGAGCCGCCGGTGCCGGAAGAGATTCCGGTGCCGCCCGCCGTTCCGGAGCCCACGCCAGAACCGCAGCCGCAAGAAGTGCCGCTACCTGTGCCTTCCGAGCCGGTGATCGTGCCGTCGCGGCCCGAGAGGCAGCCGCAACCCGCGCCCGTCGAGGTGCCGACGCCTTCCGAGCTCCCGGCTGAGCCGCCCGCACCCGAAATTCCCCCGGCCGAAGTTTCGCCGCCCATTCGCCAGCCAGCGCCGATCGAACCGCAGCCGATACGCGCTGAGATCGCGCCCGAGCCTGAGGCCGTGCCCACGCCGCAACCGCCCCCTGAACCAAAGCCGACGCCATCCGTCGGCAAGGTGACCGTCGCCAAGAAAGTCGAGCAGAAGGCCGAGCCGCAAAAGGCGCCGGAGCCAGTCCTTCGCCGCTCGTGGTTCCAGCGCATGCGCGACGGGCTCGCCCGGTCCTCGCGCGAACTCACCGGCAACATCGCCGGCGTCTTCACCCGGCGCAAGCTGGACGAAGACACGCTGCAGGACCTGGAGGACGTGCTGATCCGCGCCGATCTCGGCCTGGAGACGGCCTTGCGCGTCACCGATGCGCTGGCGTCCAGCCGCTACGGCAAGGATGTCTCCGACACGGAGGTCCGCGCCATCATGGCGGCCGAGGTGGAGAAGGTGCTGACCCCCGTGGCCCAGTCGCTGGAGCTGGACCTCAGCCACAAGCCGCATGTCATCCTGGTCGTCGGCGTCAACGGCACCGGCAAGACCACCACCATCGGCAAGCTGGCGGCCAAGCTGACCGATGGCGGCCTCAAGGTGATGCTCGCCGCCGGCGACACGTTCCGCGCCGCGGCGATCGAGCAGCTGAAAATCTGGGGCGAGCGCACGAAGTCGCCGGTCATCGCCTCGAAACTCGGCGCCGATGCCGCCGGCCTCGCCTACGACGCCTTCGAACGGGCAAAGGAAGCCGGTTCCGACGTGCTGATCATCGACACTGCCGGGCGGCTGCAGAATAAGACCGAGCTGATGGCGGAGCTGGAAAAGATAGTGCGCGTGTTGGGCAAGCTCGACCCGGAAGCGCCGCACACCGTGCTGCAGACGGTCGACGCCACCACCGGCCAGAATGCGCTGAACCAGGTCGAGATTTTCCGCAATGTCGCCGGCGTCAACGGCCTGGTGATGACCAAGCTGGACGGCACGGCGCGCGGCGGTATTTTGGTGGCGATCGCGGCCAAGCACAGATTGCCGGTCTATTTCATCGGCGTCGGCGAGCAGGTCGACGACCTCGAACCGTTTTCCGCCAGCGAATTCGCCAGGGCGATCGCCGGCGTGGCTTGAATAAAGCACGATCTCTTGAAACGGCCTGCTTTTTGGCCAGATCATGCGCAAGAAGGACCTTTATGAACATCCTCGAACGGGACCCGTCCGATCCACGCCGCAAGCCGATCAACCCCGGCCTGAAATTCCTGCTCGAACTGGGGCCGGGCCTGGTGTTCTTCTTCGTCAACATCCGCGGCGAATGGCTGGCCCAGAAATTTCCGGTACTGACCCATCTCGGTGACCCGATCCTGATCGCCACCGCCTTCTTCATGGTGGCGACCGCATTGTCGCTCAGCGTCTCCTGGCTGCTGATGCGCAGCCTGCCGCTGATGCCGCTGGTTTCCGGAATCGTCGTGTTCGGATTTGGCGCGCTGGCGCTCTATCTGCAGGACAAGACCTTCGCCTTCATGAAACCGACCATCATCAATTCGCTGTTCGGCGTCGCCCTGCTTGGCGGGCTCGCCTTCGGCCGGTCGCTGCTCGGCTATGTATTCGACACCGCCTTCCAACTCGATGCCGAAGGCTGGCGCAAGCTGAGCTTCCGGTGGGGGTTGTTCTTCCTGTTTCTCGCCGTTCTCAACGAGGTGGTATGGCGCAATTTTTCCGAGGAAACCTGGGTTTATTTCAAGGTCTGGGGCACGATCCCCATCACGCTGCTGTTCACTTTCAGCCAGATGCCGCTGATCATGCGTCATTCGCTGGAGGACAAGACCGTGAAGGAAGAGAAGGCCGGCAAGTAGGAAACCTCGCCTGCTGTCGGCGTGTGCGGTCCGACCCTGTGGTAGCATCTCGGAACGACTCACCCGTTCCGTCCGGTCTACTCCTTGTTCGAAATCCTCGCCATCTCCGGCAGCCTGCGCGCCGCCTCGACCAATTCGGCTCTCCTCGCGGCTCTTGCCGCGAATGCGCCTCCCGGTTGCCGGTTGACCGTCTTTGACGGGCTCGGCCGGCTGCCGATCTTCAACCCGGACGACGAGGGTGAACGGACGCCTGCGGAGGCCGCTCGGCTGATCGAAGCGGTCACTCGGAGCCACGGCGTCATCGTATCCTGTCCCGAATATGCCCATGGCGTGCCCGGCGGCATGAAGAACGCGCTCGACTGGCTGGTCTCGCGCGACGCCGCCGTCGGCAGGCCGGCCATGCTGGTGCATGCCTCGCCGCGCTCGCTCTACGCCCGCGCGGCACTCGCCGAGGTCATGCGCACCATGTCATTTGCGATGCATGAGGAGGCGCCGCTCGAGATTGCCCTGCTCGGCAAGAAGCCGCCGGAAGTGGAGTTGATATTGGCGGAGCAGGCGAACCGACGGGCGATGCGCGAGGCGGTGCAGGCTTTTGCCGATTTCATCCGGGCGTAAACATAACGTCGCCCTACGGCGACGAAGCGACGCGCGCAGACCCGTGACGTAGCACGGGTTGGTTGTTGATAGTGACCGCCCGGGTCAAGCCGCCTGCAAAGCCTTCTGAACGGCCTTCGGGGCTCGGTCGATGACCAGAAGATAGGCGCGAGTCGGCCCTTCCGGCTGGCGCGAACCCTGTTCCCAATGGCGCAGCGTATTGACGCTGAACCCGAACCGGCCCGCGAACTCTTCCTGCGTCATGTCGAGCTTCGTACGGATCGCCTTCACGTCGATACGTTCGGGCACATGAACGCGATAGGCGTTCGCGTCGGCCTTGCCATCGGTATAGGCCAGAGCTTCGTTCAGGCCGCGTCGAATGCTGTCGGCAACCTTGCTCATGATTTTCTCCTCTTGAATGCGTCCACCAGCATCGTGGTCATCTGGCGGAAGTCGTTCTTGTCCTGCCGGCTCAAATCGGCCCGCTCGTTCTTGGCGTAGGCGGTGAGCGCAAAGAGCGGCATGTCGGCATCGTGGTAGAAGTAGATCACCCGCGCGCCGCCGCGCTTGCCTCGCCCGTCCAGAGTCCACCGAACCTTGCGGATGCCGCCCGTCCCCTGAACGAGGTCGCCTGCCGTCGGATTGTGGGCCAGATAGTCCACCAGCAACGCGCGCTCGTCATCGCTCATAAGCTTGCGGGTCGCTGACAGGAATTCCGGTGTCTCCACGACGCTGACGGGAACCGCTTTCACCATGGTCAGCTACTACTCCAATGGGTCAGTCGATGCAATTCCAAAATATAACCCAGCGGACCATCTCCGCCCCACACACCTCGCCTTGCTCACTTAATGGACGGCGAAGCAGGCCCCCGTCCTGCTTCCCGGAACGGCGAGCGGTGGGTTGGAGGGGGAAACAGGTTTTGCCGGGAACCGCTTTCCTGCGGCCGCTTTGGCGGTGGTGGAGGAAAGTGGGCGAAGACCTGTTTGGGGGAGAGATGGCCGCGAGCAATGCGCTTCCGTTTCCGGCCGCAACGGATGTCGAGACTGTCAGCGGCGAGCTCACCGTTGGAGGGCGGGAACCGAAAAGTGAATGGTCAAATGGTGGGTGGCGAATGGGATGATGAATGGAACGGTGCTCCCGTACACCGCCGGCGTCCTACCCCTTCCTCCTCGTCTCGACATCCGTCTGACCCACATACCAGTCGCGGGCGTTGACCTCTTCGAAGACCACCCAGACATCGTCATTGCCGAGCCCGGTGGCTTCCATGATTGCCGAGGTCACTTTCCTTGCGATGTCGGCCTTCTTGCCTGCCGGATCGGCGGCGATCACTTCCTTGACGATGCGAATGTTGACGAACGGCATGACGTCCTCCTTCAATTTTTTGACCGCGGCTCAGTACGTCTTTGCCCCGTTGACCATCAGCCGCACCATGTAGAGCGAGGTGGTGCCGGCGATGTAGAGGCAGTTCAGCTTGTTGCCGCCGAAGACGCAGTTGGCGGTCACTTCCGGCACCTTGACCTTGCCGATCAGCGTGCCGTCGGGATCGTAGCAATGGATGCCGTCGGCAGCACTTGTCCAGATGCGCCCGTCGGAGTCGAGCCGGAAACCATCGAACAGGCCGGCGGTGCAGTCGGCGAAGACCTTGCCGCCGGAAATCTTCTTGCCGTGCTTGCCAACGTTGAACACCCGCATATGCGCAGGGTTCTGCGCTCCATGCGTGCGGCCGGTATCGACGACATAAAGCAGGCTTTCATCCAGCGAAAAGGCAAGCCCGTTCGGCCTGACCATGTCGGTGATGACGGCCTCCACCTCGCCCGAGTCCGGATCGACGCGGTAGACATTGCAGGCGCCGATCTCGCTCTCGGCCTTGTCGCCCTCATAGTCGGTGTCGATGCCGTAGCTTGGATCGGTGAACCAGATCGAGCCGTCAGAGCGCACCACCACGTCGTTGGGCGAGTTCAGCCGCTTGCCTTTCCACTTCTCGGCGAGCGTGGTGATCGAGCCGTCATGCTCGGTGCGGCTGACGCGGCGGCCCGAATGCTCGCACGTCACCAGGCGGCCCTCGCGGTCGACCGTGTTGCCGTTGGAATTGCCGGACGGCTCGCGGAACACGCTGACGTTGCCGTCGGTCTCGTCATAACGCAGCATGCGGTTGTTGGGGATGTCGGACCAGACGATATAGCGGCCGGCCGCGAACCAGGCCGGACCTTCCGCCCACCGGCAGCCGGTGAACAGTTTTTCCACATGCGCGCTGCCATTGAACAGGCGCGCGAAGCGCGGATCGAGAATTTCGTAAAAGTCGGCGGCCGCCATGCTTTTCCTCCCGGCATCGATTGACGGCGGATCAAGCCAGCCTGCGCGAGAGAAGGCAAGACGGAAAGGCTGCAATTTGTATGACAATATGGCGGGGAAAGACGTCCAAACGGCCGATGAGTGCGGCTTGACCGATAGCCCGGCTACGACGGCATTAACCCGCTATGCGTCACTTGCAATGCTGCGTTGCAACATCTTTCTTTTGCGGCGCACCATTCCTATGTCATGCTGGCAATCGATCTGGGAGGAACAACCAGCCGCGCCAACGCGGCAGATAAGGAACCTTCGTCATGATCTTCGACAATCTTGTCACCCGCGCCCGCACCAGCATCAGCAAGCGCCGTCACTACAACCGCCTCGTCGCCGAAATCGAGAACCTGTCGAGCCGCGACTTGGCCGACCTGCGCGCCGACCGCTCGGAAATGCTCTACCAGGTCCACAAGCAGATCTACGGCTGAGTTCTTCGGGGTTGCCCCTCACCCGGATTGCCAACCGAATTGCGAAGGGCAATTCGGGGCAATCCGACTCTCCCCCAGGGGAGAGGAGCTGGTCAGCGTCGGCGCCAACCTCTTCTCCCCAACGGGGAGAAGGTGGCCGCGCAGCGGCCGGATGAGGGGGCGCCGCGTCAACCCGGTGCCGCGAGCGCCTTGTCGATCTGCGGTAACAGCAAATCCCGCGCCGATTCCGGTGTCAGCGGCCCGACATGCTTATAGGCAATCCTGCCGTCCTTGCCGATGACGAAGGTCTCCGGCACACCGTAGACGCCCCAGTCGATGGCCGCGCGGCCGGCCGGATCGACGCCGATGGCCTGGAACGGATTGCCGAGATCGCCGAGGAAGCGGCGGGCATTTTCCGGCTCGTCCTTGTAGTTCAGCGCGGCGAGCGTGAACCGCTTGTCCTGCGACAGCGCCAGCAGCACCGGATGTTCTTCCCGGCATGGCGCGCACCAGGACGCAAAGACGTTGACCAGCGTCACCTTGCCGGCAAAGCTTTTAGAATCGAGCCCCGGCAGGTTCGTCCCTTCCAGCGGCGGTAGGCTCGTCTGCGGCGCCGGCAGGCCGATCAGCGCCGAGGGAATTTCCGAGGCGTCGCGGCCGGAGAGCAACTGCGACAGGAACAGTCCGGCGAGCCCCAAAAAGATCAGCAGCGGCAACAGCACGAACAGACGGCGGCGGGACGCCGGAGCTTCCGTTTCCGTGCTCACGGCTTTGTCGCTCCGGCCTTATCCGAACGCCGCCGCACGCCTGCCGCCTCCAGCGCGGCAAGCTCGCGCTTGCGCGCCCGCTGGTCGATGAGGATCCAGCCGATCAGCCCGGCCAGCATGATCGCCGTAATGGCATAGGCGGCGGTGACATAAAGGGCGTGCGCGCTCATGCCCGCCGCTCCCCGCTCTCCGCCGTGCCTATCGTCGCGATCATGCCTTCCCTTAATCTCGTATTGGCAGTTCCGCAATTTGTCGCGGTGCCGCAGTAAAGGAACGTCCTCGTCACCTCAATCCGTCCCGTGCCGCAGCGCCAGTGCTGCCGCCAGCGGCCCGAGCACGGCAAGAAACAGCGTCAGCGCGGCAAGAATGAGGAAAGGCTGCAGGAACGGCGCCGGATCGGCCACCGCGCCATAGCTGGCCGAGACGCCGAAGATCAGCACGGGGATGGTAAGCGGCAGCACCAGCACCGAGATCAACAGCCCGCCGCGCGGCAGCGCCACCACCACCGCCGCGCCCGCAGCTCCGATGAAGGTGATGGCCGGCGTGCCGACGAGAAGCGTCAGCGCCGTGGCGCCGATGCCGGCCGGCTCCATGTTCATGAACAGGCCGAGCAGCGGCGCGGCGACCACCAGCGGCAGCACGCTGCCCGTCCAGTGCGCCAGGCATTTCACCAGCACCGTCAGCGGCAGCATGTGTCGATCGTTGCCCAGCACCAGAAGGTCGAGCGAGCCGTCCTCGCGGTCGGCCTGGAACAGGCGATCGAGCCCGAGCAGGCAGGCGAGCAAGGCGGCGATCCACAGGATTGCCGGACCGATGCGGGAAAGCAGGTTGAGGTCGGGCCCGACGCCGAACGGGATAGTGACGATGACGGCGAGGAAGAAGATCACGCCGATCAGCGCCCCGCCGCCGGCGCGGATCGAGAGGCGAATGTCGCGCAGGAAGAGGGGCCACATTAAGAGGCACCCCTTCGGTAAGGTCGGAGTTCCTTCGTGCCCCCCTCTGTCCTGCCGGACATCTCCCCCACGAGGGGGGAGATTAGATGTCGCGCCCGCCTTCGCCAATCGCCAACGCCGCAAGAGAGAAGCCGACGGCCAAGCTGCTGATCTCCCCCCTCGTGGGGGAGATGTCCGGCAGGACAGAGGGGGGCGCCGTAGAGCGCCAGCATCAAACGGTTTCCCCCATCACCAACCCCACCGCCCCTTCCAATCCCAGCGGCAGATGCGTGGCCGCCACCAAAATCCCGCCACCCTCCAGATGCCCCCTCATCAACCCCGCAAACCGCTTCTCCGACGCCTTGTCCAACCCTACCGTCGGCTCATCAAGCAGCCAGACCGGCCGCCGGCTGACCAAAAGCTTGGCGATCGACGCCCGCCGCCTTTGCCCGGTCGACAGATAGCCGAAAGGCAGGTGCCCGAGTCCGCCGAGCCCGACCGTTTCCAGCGCCTCGTCGACGCTGAGCCCTGGCTCGCCCTGGAAGGCGCGCCAGAAATCCAGGTTCTCCTCGACGCTCAGCGCCGCCTTCATCGCATTGAGATGGCCTAGGTAATGCGAGGCCGAGGCGACCGACGGAAAATCACCGCCGCCATCTTCGACGAACACCTTGCCCCCGGCGGCCGGCAACAGCCCGGCGATGACCCTGAGCAGCGTCGATTTGCCGGCGCCGTTCGGGCCGGTGACGATCAGCGCCTCGCCCTTGGCCAGGGCGAAGCCGACGCTGGAAAATACAGTGTCGCCGCCGCGCTCGCCGCCCAGATTTTCGGCGATCAGCCGCATCCCTTGCCTGTCCCCAAAACGATGCGGCGCGGCAGTTGCCGCATCGCGCGAATTTGCTTCGCAACTGTCTAGAACTATTCCGGATAATTCTCTATATGCGGAGCATCCGTGCCAGCGGTCGGCGCGGGAACAGAATTTGCGCCGAACCAGCGCACGCGCCGCCTTGAACGGCTCGGGTTGCTTGGGAGCGGACAGCGGAAATGGCCGTACCCGCACCTTTGCGCGTGATTGCATGCCATCGGCGTCCGTTCCCTTTCAGGCTGAACAGACAAGGACGGATCGCACGTGTCAAAATCCCTCGACAGTTTCAATTGCCGCCGCACCCTGACCGCGGGTGGCGCGGACTATGCCTATTTCGATCTCGCCGAAGCCGAGAAGAACGGCCTCACCGGCATCGCCCAGCTGCCCTATTCGATGAAGGTGCTGCTGGAGAACCTTTTGCGCAACGAGGACGGCCGCTCCGTCACCAGGGAGAGCATCCAGGCTGTCGCCGCCTGGCTGACCGACAAGGGCACCGCCGGCGTCGAGATCGCCTATCGCCCGGCGCGCGTGCTGATGCAGGATTTCACCGGCGTTCCGGCCGTTGTCGATCTGGCGGCGATGCGCGACGGCATCAAGGCGCTCGGCGGCGATCCGGAGAAGATCAACCCGCTGGTGCCGGTCGACCTCGTCATCGACCATTCCGTCATCGTCGACGAGTTCGGCACGCCGATGGCCTTCGCCCGCAATGTCGAGCTCGAATATAAGCGCAACGAGGAACGCTACAAATTCCTGAAATGGGGCCAGCAGGCCTTCCGCAATTTCCGCGTCGTGCCGCCGGGCACCGGCATCTGCCATCAGGTCAATCTCGAATATCTCGGCCAGGTGGTGTGGACGAACAGCGAGGACGGCGAAACCACCGCCTATCCGGACACCTGCGTCGGCACCGATTCACACACCACCATGATCAACGGCCTCGGCGTGCTCGGCTGGGGCGTCGGCGGCATCGAGGCCGAGGCCGCGATGCTCGGCCAGCCGGTGTCCATGCTTTTGCCCGAAGTGATCGGCTTCCGCCTCACCGGCAAGCTCAAGGAAGGTGTCACCGCCACCGACCTTGTGCTCACCGTTACCCAGATGCTGCGCAAGAAGGGTGTCGTCGGCAAGTTCGTCGAATTCTTCGGCCCCGGCCTCTCCAACATGACGCTGGCCGACCGCGCCACCATCGGCAACATGGCGCCGGAATATGGCGCCACCTGCGGCTTTTTCCCGGTCGACTCGGAGACCATCCGCTACCTCACGATGTCCGGCCGCGAGGAAAGCCGCATCGCGTTGGTCGAAGCCTATTCGAAGGCGCAAGGCATGTGGCGCGAGGCCGGCTCGGCCGATCCGGTCTTCACCGATCTGCTCGAGCTTGACCTCGGCGACGTCGTGCCGTCGATGGCCGGGCCCAAGCGTCCCGAGGGCCGCGTCGCGCTCGAAGCCATTCCGGCCGGCTTCGCCAAGGCGATGGAGACCGAATACAAGAAGGCCGCCGAGATTTCGAAGCGCTATGCCGTCGAAGGCACCTCGCACGATCTCGGCCATGGCGACGTCGTCATCGCCGCCATCACGTCCTGCACCAACACCTCGAACCCCAGCGTGCTGATCGGCGCGGGCCTGCTTGCCCGCAATGCCAACCGCGTCGGCCTGAAGCAGAAGCCGTGGGTGAAGACCTCGCTGGCGCCGGGCAGCCAGGTGGTCGCCGAATATCTGGAGAAATCCGGCCTGCAGAAGGAGCTCGACCAGATCGGCTTCAATTTGGTCGGCTTCGGCTGCACCACCTGCATCGGCAATTCCGGCCCGCTGCCGGCGCCGATCTCGAAAACCATCAACGATAAGGGTTTGATTGCTGCCGCGGTCTTGTCCGGCAATCGCAATTTCGAAGGCCGCGTCTCTCCGGATGTGCAGGCGAACTACCTCGCCTCGCCGCCGCTGGTGGTGGCGCATGCGCTGGCCGGCACCGTCACCAGGGACCTGACCGCCGAGCCGCTCGGCGAGGACAAGAACGGCAATCCGGTCTATCTCAAGGACATCTGGCCGAGCTCGGCCGAGATCCAGGAATTCATCGAGAAGAACGTCACCCGGGAGCTGTTCGCCCGCAAATATGCCGACGTGTTCAAGGGCGACGCTTACTGGCAGAAGGTCAAGGCGCCGGAGGGCCAGACCTATGCCTGGGACGATAATTCGACCTACGTGCAGAACCCGCCCTATTTCGCCGGCATGACCACCGGCTTCGGCAAGATCGGCGACATTAAAGGCGCCCGCGTGCTGGGTCTCTTCGGCGACAAGATCACCACCGACCACATCTCGCCGGCGGGCTCGATCAAGGCCGCCTCGCCGGCCGGCAAGTACCTCACCGACCATGGCGTCGGCGTCGCCGACTTCAACCAGTACGGCACGCGGCGCGGCAACCATGAGGTGATGATGCGCGGCACCTTCGCCAACATCCGCATACGCAACCACATGCTGGGCGAGAACGGCCGCGAGGGCGGCTACACGATCCACTATCCCTCGAAGGAGGAGATGTCGATCTACGACGCCGCCATGGAGTACAAGAAGGAAGGCGTGCCGCTGGTCATCTTCGCCGGCGTCGAATACGGCAACGGCTCCTCGCGCGACTGGGCGGCCAAGGGAACCAACCTGCTTGGTGTCCGCGCGGTCATCGCCCAGTCTTTCGAGCGCATCCACCGCTCAAACCTGGTCGGCATGGGCGTCATCCCCTTCGTCTTCGAGGAAGGCACCTCATGGGCCTCCCTCAACCTCAAGGGCGACGAACTGGTCGAGATCGACGGCCTGGATGCCATCAAGCCACGCCAGAAGATGATCGCCAAGGTGACTTATGGCGACGGCGCGGTAAAGAACGTGCCGATCATCTGCCGCATCGATACGCTGGATGAGCTCGACTACTTCAAGAACGGCGGCATTTTGCAGTACGTGCTGCGGGATCTGGCGGCATAATTAAGGGAGTAGGGGAGTAGGGAAAGACATCCCTACTCCCCTACTCCCCTACTCCCCTACTCCCTTACTCCCTTACTCCCCTACTCCCCTACTCCCCTAACTTCCAGCAATGAAAGCACAGTCGACCGAAGCATTGGCCGGCCCGGTCAAAGTCCAGATTCGGTTCGCTCGCAATAGAGATCGACCGGCATCAGCAGTATTTGCCGCATGGCAGTGAAGCGGCTTCGAAATCGAACCGCATCGAAAAATGCAGTGGCCTCTCCTATCGTCGCCTTACCTGCGGTCGCGGCGACGAAATTTCACCGCAACGTGACTTCCTGTTGACTGTCGCTTCTGCCACATATTTTAGCAATCACAACAAGGCCGGCATCCACCGGCGTGAATGGAAAAGTCATGGCATTTCGAGGACCATTGCGGCTTGCGGCATTTGCGCTGGCCGTTTCAGCGTTTGCCGGTGCGGCACTGGCAAGCGAGCCCGAGAAGCCTCAGATCGACAAGCCGCAGATCGAAAAGCCCTTGGGCGTGGTCGAGCTTTTTACCAGCCAAGGCTGCAGCTCCTGCCCGCCGGCCGATGAATTCTTCGCCGAGTTGGCCGCCAAGGAAAACATCGTCGCGCTCGCCTATCATGTCAATTACTGGGACTATCTGGGCTGGCAGGACACGCTGAGCAATAAAGAAAGCACCGACCGGCAATACGACTATATGCGCGCCTTCGGCAGCCGCTCTGTCTACACCCCGCAGGCCGTCATCAACGGTCGCAGTCACGTCAACGGCGCCAGCCGCAAGGACGTCGACGGCGCGCTGGCCAGGATGGACAGGGTGGGCGAGGGCATGCGGGTCGGCATCAAGGTGAGCCGCACCAGCGACCGCGTGATGATCGACGCGGGCGACGCCGGCAACGGCCCGAGCGACGCCCATGTGGTTATCGTCTATTTCGATCCGCCGCAGATGGTGAAGATCGGCCAGGGCGAGAACAACGGTCGCAGCCTGACATACTGGAACGCCGTCTCCGATATCCAGACCGCCGGCATGTGGCACGGCAAGGCGCAGCGTTACGAATTGCCGATGAGCGAGATCGTCAAGAAGAAGGGCGGCTGTGCGGTGCTGCTGCAATCGGTCGGCAAGGACGGCATGCCCGGTCCGATCCTTGGCGCCGCCTTCATCCGCAAGCCCTAACCCCTTCTCCCCTTATGCGAGAAGGTGGATCGGCGCGCAGCGCCGAGACGGATGAGGAGTGTTCCAGCGGAGTGAGACGCTGGCTTTCCCTGGAGCACCCCTCATCCGTCGCCTTCGGCGACACCTTCTCCCCCAGGGGGGAGAAGGGGGAGCCAATAAAAAACCGGCGTCAGCTTGCTTCTGACGCCGGTTATTCAGGTTTTGGGATCGTCGCACCTGATTTTTCCAAGGAAAAACCGAGGTTGGTTCGATCCGACGCTGACCCGTGGGCGGGGGGCTTGGGGTTTACGAGCCGGTGCCGGACCGAACCGTCTCAGGCAACGCCGGTAAATTCGTCGGACATTGGGGCATGAGCGCGGATAATTTGTGGCGAGATTGTGGCGAAGCATCACCAATTCCAACACACGTTTCGCAAACGTGACTGGACGTTTAGGAAATCGACGGGTGCCGGCTTGCTTAGCCGGCCCTTGCAATTCCATCGCGAAAGCGCGAACCTTGCCATGCGCGATTCAATCGAAGGATTGAGGCATGACCGATCACAGCAGCGGGACGGAGGATGGGGAAGCATCCGGAATACTGATCCCGCTACACGAGGCGCGGCGCGAGCGCCTCGACCAGCCGGTGCGCTTCGACCGGCGTGAACTGGACCAGATCCTGAGACTCTACGGACGCATGGTGGCAGCCAATGAATGGCGCGACTATGCCATCGATCATCTCGCGGACCGCGCCGTCTTTTCCGTCTTCCGCCGGGCCAGCGAAGTGCCGTTGTTCCAGATCGTCAAGGACCCCAAGCTGGCGCGCCGGCAAGGCGCCTTCGCCGTCATCGCGGCGGGCGGCCGCATCCTGAAGCGCGGCCAGGAGCTCGGCCGGGTGCTCGGCGTGTTCGACCCCAAGCTGAAGGTGGTCGATGCGTGAAGGGGAACTGAGGAACTGAGGAACTGAAGAATTGAAGAGAAAGGGCTCTCAGCGGCCCGGTGGATTCCTTGTCTTCTTTTTTCCTCAGTTCTTCAATTCTTCAGTTCTTCAGTTCCTTTTCACCTACCGGACCCCACGAAATTTCCGCTCCAGCAGCGACTCCGGATCGGGCGGCAGCGCGGCCCCGCCGTTCAGCGACAGCTGCATGAACACCGTGTCCAGCCAGCGCCCGTGCTTGTAGCCTGACCCTTCCAGGCGGCCGGAATGGCGGAAGCCGAGCTTCTCGTGCAGCCGCACCGAAGCGCTGTCCGCGTGGCCGTCGCCGATCACCGCGATGATCTGGCGAAAGCCGGCCTTGCGCGCCGTCTCGATCAGCGCCTGCATCAGCAGCAGGCCGACGCCCTGGCCCTTGGCCTCAGCTGCGACGTAGACCGAATCCTCGACCACGAAGCGATAAGCCGGCCGCGGCCGGAACGGTCCGGCATAGGCATAGCCGAGCACCACGCCGTCCCTCTCGGCCACGACATAGGGAAATCCGCCCACCGCCAGATTGTCGAATCGGCTGCCCATTTCGGCGCGGCTGGGCGGCTCCAGCTCGTAGCTTGCCGTGCCATGCGTGACCGCATCGGCATAGATTTCGGAGATCCGGTCGAGGTCGGCCGCGGTGGCGGGTCTGATGGCAATAGTGCTCATAATTTGTGCAGTTTGTTATCCTGCCTCGATAACAGCAGAGGACTGCGCAAAAAGAAAGGGCGGCCGTTGGGCCGCCCTTCGCAAAGCTATGGTCCACTGAGACCGGGTAACCGCCCTTAGCGGCGGTCGCCCATGAACTGCAGCAGGAACATGAACAGGTTGATGAAGTCGAGATAGAGCCTCAACGCGCCCATAATCGCCTTGCGGCCGGCGACGTCCGCGACGTCTCCCTCGAAATACATCTCCTTGATCTTCTGCGTGTCGTAGGCGGTCAGGCCGGCAAAGATCAGCACGCCGATCGCCGAGACGGCGAAGGACAGCGCCGACGACTGCAGGAAGATGTTGATCAGTGAAGCGATGATCAGGCCGATCAGGCCCATGATCAGGAACGAGCCGACGGCGGTCAGGTCACGCTTGGTTGTGTAGCCGTAGAGCGACAACCCGCCGAAGGCGGCTGCGGTGGCGAAAAAGGTCTGCGAGATGCTGGCCGTCGTGTAGATCAGGAAGATCGACGACAGCGACAGGCCGACAAGGCCGGCATAGACCCAGAATGTCGTCTGAGCTGCCGCCACGCTCATCGACTGGACGCGGAACGACAGGAACATCACCGCGGCCAGCGGAGCCAGGATGACGACCCACTTCAGCGGCGACGCGAAGATCGCGTAGCCGAAGGAGGTGAGCATCTCGCCGCCGCGCAGCGTCGCAACGGCCGCGGCCGGATCGTTGGTGGTGGCCAGCATGATCGTGCCGACCGCGGCCAGACCTGTGATGAGCAGGCCAAGCCCCATCAGGTTGTAGACCTTGATCATATAGGCCCGCAGGCCCTGATCGATATCGACGCGCGCGCCGGGGGCGGCGGACGTCTGGTAGTTGCGAATGGGATCAGCCATTGGAAATCCTCTGTTGCTTCTGCCCCGTCCGGTGACAGGTCTTTTGGACCAGGCGCCGCTGGCGGGGCTCCAGCATGCCTGCGCGAAATATGATGGTTATTGGCGACAAGAACAAGACCGTAACCGGGCGTCACGCTTGGTGAGAACGCAAAAGGCCGGTTCGCCGGCCTTTTGCGGCGGCAATCTTACAAAGATTTAACCAGGCAGCAGGCCCTCCAGGCCTTGCCGGATCAGAGATTGCGCAGCACCGGCGCCGCCTTGTGGCCGAGCACCCGCCAGGTGCCGGCAAGGCCGATGCCGACCGTGACCGCCAGCGAAACCAGGATCGTTGTCACCGCCACCTGCGGCATGAAATGCGACGGCAGCGTCATGATATGCGCGACGACGAACCATGCAGCCACGCCGCCCGCCGCCAGCGCGAAGATTGCCGTGGCCAGGCCGATCAGCGCATATTCCAGCGAGAAGGCCGCGATCAGCGTTCGCCTCGTCGCGCCGAGCGTCTTCAGCACCACGGCATCGTGGATGCGGGCCCGGTTGCCGGCGGCGAGCGCGCCGGAGAGCACCAGCACCGAGGCGATAAGCGCCACGCCGGCGGCGGCGCGGATCGCCGTGCCCAATTGCGCCACCAGCCGGTTGATGATGTCGAGCGCGTCCTTGACCCGGACCGTCGTCACCGCGGGGAAAGCGCGGGTGACGGCGTTGAGCAGCCGGGCATCGCCGGCCGTGGTGGCGCTTTTGTCGGTCAGCGTCGCCAGCCAGCCATGCGGCGCCCCAGCGAACGTGTTGGGCGAGAACACCATGACGAAATTGATGCCCATGGTTTCCCACTCTACCTGCCGGAAATTGGCTATTCTGGCCGTCACGTTGCGGCCAAGCACATTGACGGTGACGGTGTCGCCGAGCTTCAGCCCGATCGCCTTGCCTTCTTCGGCCGAGAACGACACCAGCGGCTCGCCGGTATAATTTTCGGGCCACCACGTGCCTTCGGTAAGCGTGGCATTCTGCGGCTGCTTTGCGTCATAGGTCAGGCCGCGGTCGCCGCGCAGCACCCAGGCGCCTTCCGCCGGTACTTTCACCTTGTCGACGGCGACGCCGTTCAGCGCCATGATCCGGCCGCGCAGCATCGGCACCTTGACCAGCGTTCCCTGAGGCGATTGCTGGTTGACCAAAGCCGCGAAGGCATCGACGTCGCTGCTCTGGATGTCGACGAAGAAGAAGTTCGGCGCCCGCTCCGGCAGGCTACCGGAAATCTGCCGTCTGAGGTTGCCGTCGATCAGCGCCAGCGTCACCAAAAGCGTCAGCCCGAGCCCCAGCGACAGCACCACCGACGGCGTCAGCGCGCCCGGCCGATGGATGTTGCCGAGCGCCAGCCGCAGCGGCACCGAACCGACGCGCGGGCTTCGCCTTGCCGCCCACTGCACCAGCGCCGCGACCAGACGCAGCACCAGGAAGGCAAAGACCGTGGCGCCGACGAAGATCGAGGCGATGCGGTGGTCATCTGCCGAAAGGATGGCCAGCGCCGCCAGCACTGCCACGATCGCCAGCGCGGCGCCGGCATAGGGCAGGCGCGGCAGGCCGCGGCTCTCAAAGCCCATTTCGCGAAACAGCGCCGTCGCCGGCACGTCGCGGGCGCGCCCGAGCGGCAACAGCGCGAAGGCCAGCGTCACCAGCAGCCCGAACAGCGCCGCCATGGCCAGTGCCCCGGGATAGAAGCCGCCCTGCGCCGGCACCGGGATGACCGATTGCAGCAGCGCGCTTGCCACGAACGGCATCGCCGCACCCAGGATCAGCCCGAGCACGATGCCGAGGCAGGCAATCAAGAGGATCTGCACGAGATAGACGGTGAAGACGAAGCCGCCCGACGCGCCGAGGCTCTTGAAGGTGGCGATGACGGCGCGCTTGCCGTCGAGATAGGCGCGCACGGCGTTCGCCACGCCGACGCCGCCGACCACCAGCGCGGTCAGCCCGACCAGCGTCAGGAACTGCGAGAAGCGCTCGATGTTGGAGGAGAGCGCGGGTGCTGCGTTGCTGCGCGTGCGGATCGACCAGCCGGCCTGCGGGAAATCCTTTGCCGCCTGGTCCTGGATCTGTTTGATCCGCGCCTCCGTCGTGCCGTCGGGCAGCCGCACCTTGTAGGCGTTCTCGACCAGGCTGCCCAACTGCACCAGGCCGGACGCGGCAAGCCCCTGGTTCGAGATCATCAGCCGCGGCGCGAAGCCGAAACCGTCCGACACCGCGTCGGGTTCGCTGATCAGCCTCGCCCTCAACTCGAAAGTGGCGCTGCCGAGCTTCAGCCGGTCGCCGATATGAAGATTGAGCCGGTCGAACAAAAGCTCCGGCGCGGCGGCGCCGAAGACGCCGGACTTTTCGCCGAACAGTTGCTCTTTGGACAATTTCGGCTCGGTCTCGAGCGCGCCGTAGAGCGGATAGGCGTCGTCGACCGCCTTGGCTTCGACCAGCGCCTGGTCTGAGCCGTCTTCGAGCCGCGCCATCGAGCGCATGCTGGAATTCAACGAGACCGCGCCGAGGCTCTTTATGAAGTCGAGCTCTGCAGCGGAAGCGCTGCGCTGGTTGATCTGGAAGCGCAGGTCGCCGCCGAGCAGCGTCTGGCCCTGGTTGGCGACACCGGCGGTGATCGCCTGCGCCACCGAATTGACGCCGCCAATCGCCGCAACGCCGAGCGCGATGCAGGCCAGGAAGATGAAAAACCCGGACAGGCCGCCGCGCATCTCGCGCAGCGAGAAGCGAAGGGCGAGCCTCAATGTGCGCTGCATCAGGCTGGCACCTTCACCGCCCTCGGCGCATCCTCGATCCGCCCCGAGCGCATCGACACCTGGCGCGCGCAACGGCCGGCAAGGGCGGCATCATGCGTGACCAGCACTAGCGTCATGCCGCGCTCGGCCGCCTTGGCGAACAGAAGGTCGGCAATCTGTTTTCCCGTCGCCTGGTCGAGATTGCCGGTCGGCTCGTCGGCGATCAGGATGCGTGGCGAGGGCGCCAACGCCCGCGCGATCGCCACACGCTGCTGCTCGCCGCCGGATAGTTCGCCGGGATAGTGCGTCACGCGATCGCTCAAGCCGACCGCCGCCAGTTCCCGCGCCGCCACTCCGAACGGATCGGCATGACCGGCCAGCTCCAGCGGCACCGCGACGTTTTCGAGCGCCGTCATGTTGGGAATGAGGTGGAAGGACTGGAAGACGATGCCGATGTTTCGCCCCCGAAACGATGCAATTTCATCCTCGCTTTTGCCGTCAAGCAATTCGCCGGCAATCCGCACTGTTCCGGAATCGACCCGCTCCAGCCCGGCCAGAACCATCAGCAAGGTGGACTTGCCGGAGCCCGACGGACCGACAATGCCGGTCGCCTCGCCGGCCGCCACATCGAGGCTGACGCCTTTCAGGACGTGGACGGAGGAGGCGCCCTCGCCGAGCGTCAGCGATACGTCCCTCAGCGCGATGACGGCTTCTGTCACAATTAAAGCGCCCTATATGTGGAAAAGGAGACGACTCGTGTCTCTGCCCGGGGTTTGTTTTTTGTCATATGGGGCCCGCCGCATGGCTTTCAAACACAGCATTGTCGCAGCCCTCGTTCTTTTCCTGGCCGTTTGCAGCGCCAATTCGTCGGCGCTGGCCGAGACCTTCAAGATCGTCGGCTTCGGCGACAGCTTGATGGCGGGTTTCAGTCTCGGCCCCGGCCAGGGTTTCATCGACAGGCTGCAGGAGGCGCTGCAGGCGAAGGGCCATGACGTGGTCGTCGCCAATGCCGGCGTCTCCGGCGACACAACCAGCGGCGGCCTGGCGCGGCTCGACTGGTCGGTGCCGGATGGCACGGACCTCGTCATCCTGGAGCTCGGCGCCAATGACATGCTGCGCGGCGTTTCGCCCGGCATCCCCGAAAAAAACCTCGACGCCATGCTGGCGAAGCTGAAAGCGCGCAAGATTGCCGTACTGCTGGCGGGCATGCGCGCCGCGCCCAATCTCGGCTCCGACTACGAGAAGGCGTTCGACGCAATCTATCCAAAGCTTGCCGCCAAATACGATGTGCCGCTCTATCCGTTCTTTCTCGACGGCGTCGCCGGCCACCCGGATCTGCAGTTGGGGGACGGCCTGCATCCCAACCCTAAGGGTGTCGACGTGATGGTCGAGCGCATCCTGCCCGCCGTCGAGAAGGCTATTGCCGCGGGTGGCGGCGCATCGTGAGGCGGCGATGCCACGGTTGCCGTTGGGGAAACCTTGTGGACAACAAACCGCTTGCCCCGCGCGTGTATCGATGATTCGCTAGGGCTAAGAGTTTCGATTCGAGGACAGGAGGCTCACCATGCCACGTCTTTTCACCGCCCTCGAAATTCCGCGTGATGCCGCCCTTTCGCTGTCCCTGCTCCGCGGCGGTCTGCCCGGAGCCCGCTGGATCGACGTCGAAAACTACCATCTGACGCTGCGTTTCATCGGCGATATCGAAGGCCATGTCGCCGACGAGATCGCCAACGCGCTCGACCGCGTCCACCGCCCCTCCTTCCCGCTCACCCTCTCCGGCGTCGGCGCCTTCGGCGGCAAGAAGCCGCATGCTGTATGGGCAGGCGTCGCCGCCTCGCCGGACCTGGTGGCGCTGCAGGGCGAGATCGACCGCATCTGCCAGCGGCTCGGGCTGCCGGCCGACCCGCGCAAGTTCATGCCGCATGTGACGCTGGCGCGTCTGCGCAATTCGAGCCCGCTCGACGTCGCGCAATATCTTTCGGCGCGCGGCAATTTTTCCGCGCTGCCCTTCCGCGCCAGCCGCTTCGTCTTGATGTCGTCGCGCGATTCGGTCGGCGGCGGCCCCTATGTCGTCGAGGAGGCCTGGCCGCTGGCTGGCGCCGACGCGCGCGCCTCCAGCCGCGTCGCCAGCGCCTCCGACGCCTCGCGGATCATGCGGTAGACCGACGCGAAGGCGTCAGCCCCACCATAGTAGGGATCCGGCACGTCGCTTGTCTTTCCGAGCGTGAACTCCAGGAAAAGATGCACCCGGTCGCGCATAGCGGCCGGGGCGAGGGCTTGCAGGTCGCGGACATTCAGCCGGTCCATGCCGAGGATCAGGTCGAAGCGCGAAAAATCTTCCTTTGTGACCTTGCGTGCTCTCTGCCCGGAAATGTCGATGCCGTGGCGGGCGGCGATCGCAATTGATCGTTGATCGGGGGCAGAACCGACCTCCCAGCCACTGGTCGCAGCCGAATCGAGCACGATATCCCCGCCTCCTCCGCGCTCGGCCAGGACAGCGCGAAACACGCCTTCGGCCAGCGGCGAGCGGCAGATATTGCCGAGGCAGACGAACAGAATGGATTTTATGGGCTTTGCGCTCATCGATCCGGCGCTATGGTTGGGAGATTTCGAATAGCACAGGGATCGGACATGAACAGGGAAAAACTCAGCAAGCAAGCCATCGCGGCCGCGTTGGCAGAACTCGACGGCTGGTCGCTGGCCGCCGACGGCGCCTCCATCAAGCGCAGCTTCGGCTTCAAGAATTTCTCCGAAGCCTTCGCCTTCATGACCCGCGTTGCGCTGGCCGCCGAGAAGATGGACCACCACCCCGACTGGTCGAATGTCTACAAGACCGTCGACGTGACGTTGAACACGCACGATGCCGGCGGCGTGACGGCGCTCGACATCGAACTCGCCAAGCGGATGAACCGGTATTTCGGTTGAGGGGGAAACGTTCGCTTTTCAAAGGCGGTAGTCTGACTTCGTCATTCCAGGGCGGAGCAAGGAGCGAAGCGACGCGCGCAGACCCTGGAATCCATTCCCTGACCTTGGCCGAAGATTGCAGCGGGGCAGAATTCTGCACCGTAAGCGGCTCTCGAAAGTAACGGCATGGATCCTCGGGTCTGCGCGCGTCGCTTCGCTCCTTGCTCCGCCCGTGGATGACGATCGGAGGGATGTCTCGGTCAATCACTAGACTGAGGCTATTGCCAATGGCACTCACCAACCGACATCCGGACCATATAGCTGCCAAACGCCGGCTGATTCCGATTTTCCTGACCAGGCGGCGAGCCGGACTCTTGCAGCAGCCCCCCGCTTTCACCACATTTTCCCGCGGACAGGCCTGCGCGCACCGATGCGCGCGGCCGCCAGGGAGCACTTGATGGCGCAAGGTACCGGGTTTGACTTTTTCGGCTTTGGCGACAGGCTCGCCGGCGAAGGCGAGGTGCGCGAGAAATTCTGGCGCACCGCCAAGAAGGCGGCGCGGCAGATCCCGTTCATAGACGAGGTGGTCGCCGCCTATTATTGCGCGATGGACAAGGACACCCCGCTGCGCGCCAAGGGCATTCTGATAGCCGCGCTCGGCTATTTTGTCCTGCCGGTGGATTTCATCCCCGACTTCGTCGTCGGCCTGGGTTTCACCGACGATCTTGCCGTGCTCACCGCCGCCATCACCGCGGTCGGCGCCCATATCACGCCTGCCCACAGGCAGGCCGCCAGGGATGCCCTGGCCGATAAGGGCTGACCTTCCGCTGCAATGTGATGGCCGGAGTGGCCCGCGCGAAAAGACAAACTCTTGCCGTTTTCGTGGCCTCCAAGTTCGCGCCGGGACGTCGCGCCTGCCGCTTTTGCGGCTGCGGCGCGAAAGGCGGCGGTTTCCTGGGGTGTTCTCCTTTTCTTCGAGGAAATTCACCGTTTGGTAACCCTGATTAAATCAAAATGAAGCGACGGCAGGACGCCAGGCGGCCCGCCTCCGCACCATTTGGAATACGGGAAGAACGATGCGCGGATTGATTGCTACAGTTTCCTGCCTGGTCCTGGCGGCCTCGGCAGTGCCGGCGCTGGCGCAGCAGGCGACCAAGATCGGCCAGCACAACGCCTGGGGCACCTACAGCTATCAGTCGCAGGCGGGCAAGGTCTGCTACGTGCTGACGGTGCCGACCGACAAGCAGCCGCCGACGCTGGACCACGGCGACATGTTCTTCTTCGTCAGCCAGCGGCCGGGGCAGCAGGTCTCCTACGAGCCGCAGTTCATCGCCGGCTATAATTTCCAGGAAGGCTCCAAGGCCACCGTCACCATCGACAAGAAGTCGTTCTCGATGTTCACCCGCGGCAAGTCGGCCTGGGTCGAGAACGCCGCCGAGGAGCCGGTGCTGATCGCGGCGATGAAGACAGGCACCGACATGAAGGTGACGGCGAAGTCGGGCCGCGGCAACCCGACCTCCTATGTCTTCTCGCTGAAGGGCATCTCGGCCGCGCTGTCCTCGATCGCCAAGTGCAAATAGACTATCGGGTCAGCGTGCCGTCGCCGTAGATCATGCGGCCGGCGCGGAATGTGGCGCGCACACGCGCCACCGGCCGGCGGTCGGCGACGACGAGATCGGCCAGAAGCCCGGGCTCGATGGCGCCGCGATCGCCGAGCCCCAGCGCCTTGGCCGGATTGGCGCTGGTCAGCGCGGCAGCCGCGACAAGGCCGCCCTCGCCCAGGTCGGCGAGGCCGAGCAGCGCCGGCAGGATCGAGGCCGGATGATAGTCGCTGGCCAGCATGTCGAGCAGGCCGGCCTGGTAGGCCTGGCGGGCCGAGAGATTGCCGGAGTAAGATTCGCCGCGCAGCGCGTTGGGGGCGCCCATGGCCGTGTACATGCCGAGCCGCCGGGCTTCCTGTGCTGCTTGCAGCGTCACCGGAAATTCGCTGAGCACCGTCCCCAGGCCATGCACGAATTCCACCTTTTCCAGGGTGTCGTCGTCATGCGAGGCGAGAACGATGCCGCGGGCGCGGGCAAACGCCGACAGGTTCTGCAGCGTGCCGAGCACACCGCTGTAGCCGTTTCGGTCGGCCATGCGCTTGCCGACGATTTCGGAGACATCGGCAATCGACATGCCGCGGTCCTTGGCCAGGCGGGCGATATACAATTCGACGTCGCGGTATTGACCCTGTCCGGGCGTGTGATCCATCAGCGACACCAGGTGCAGCCTGCCGGCATCCATCAGCCGTTCCAGCACGCCGACCGCCGCGGTGAAGGTCACCTCGAACCGGGCATGGATGCGGTGATCGACCAGAAGCTCGTCTTTCAGGCCGGCAATGGTCTCGATGATCGCCGACGTATGCTCTTCCGAGCGCAGCAAGGCGGCGGTCGCGCTGGCGCCGATGAAGGACAGCGCGGCATAGGCGGTGGTCACGCCGCAGGAGGCCAGCCGCTTGTCGAGTTCGGCGATGCCGATCTCCATCGGCACATGGACACCGCTGCGCGGCTCCACTTCCCGCTCCACCATGTCGCCATGCATATCGATGAACCCGGGCAGCAGCAGACGGCCGCCGCCGACGATGTCGGCATCATCGACCGGCTCGTCGCGCACTTCTGCGACCAGGCCGTTTTCGATCCGGATCGCGCCGGAAGGGATGACGCGGTCGCGCAGGACAATTTCAAATTCACTCAGCCACATCTTATCCCATCTCTTTGTTCTAGCATGATCTTTTCGGCTCTTCGGGATCAAGCGCCGGATCCGAAATTTCAGGAATGATTTCCCGGTCGACAAACGCCACCCGAAACGCAGCCGATCGTAGTCCTGGAAGCCGACACGGATATGAAAGGCACGCCGGCCGGCTTCCTCACTTCACAGCTGCTGTTCTGCCTCCGCCGCCCGGCGCCGCCGGATCGCCTCGGCGATGAACACGCGCGACAGCGCATGGTAGAGCGGCTCGTGCGAGATCAGCCGCGCCGTGCCGTAGCCCAGCATCGCCGCGCACATCAGCGCGATGACATTGTCGTGGTTGCCGGTCATTTCGAGGATGATGACGAAGGCCGTCATCGGCGCCTGCACGACGCCGGCGAAATAGCCGGCCATGCCGAGCAGCGCTGCAATGCCGGTGCCGGCGCCGAAGATCAGGCCGAGCGTGCTGCCGAGACCGGCGCCTACCGAAAGCGACGGCGCGAAGATGCCGCCCGGAATGCCCGACACCATCGACAGCAGGCCGGCCGCGAATTTTTCCGCGAAGAAGAACCAGGGCAGCGGCGCGCCTTCGATGGCGCTGCGCGCCTGCGCATAGCCGGTGCCGAAGGTGAGCCCGCCTGAGGCGAGACCGATCGCCGCCACTGCCAGGCCGCAGACCCCGGCCACCAGCAAGGCGCGCCACAGCGGCTGCAGCGCGTTCCAGCGCCGGATGCGCCGCATCGTCTTCAGCGCCAGCAGCGAAAACAGCGCGCCGAAGCCGCCGCCGATGATGCCGCAGGCCAGCACCAGCGGCCAGTCGGCGGCGAAGGCGACCGTCTCCCTGGCGACGCCGAAATAGGTGTAGTTGCCGACGAGGCCGAGCGAAGCAAGGCCGGCAAGGATCACCGCCGTCAGCACCAGGCCGTTGGTGCGCGATTCGTAGGCGCGGCCCATCTCCTCGATGGCGAAGACGATGCCGGCGAGCGGCGTGTTGAAGGCGGCCGCGATGCCGGCGGCCGAACCGGCAAGGATGAGGCCGCGCGCCTGGGCCATGCCGCCCCAGCGCGCCGCCTGCAGCATCAGCGAGGCGCCGACCTGCACCGTCGGACCCTCGCGGCCTATGGAAGCGCCGCAGGCGAGGCCGATGACGGTGAGCGCGATCTTGCCGGCCACCAGCTTGAGCGAAAGGATATGGCTGCGGTCGTCCCCATCACGCAGGTGCCGCGCCGCGATCGCCTGCGGAATGCCGCTGCCTTGCGCGCCCGGAAAGAGGGAATGGGCAAGCCAGGCGCACAGCACGAAGCCCGCCGGCGTCATGACCAGCGGCAGGTAGAAGCGCCAGCCGCCATCGTCGCCGGTTACGACATGGAACAGCGCCTGCGCCTGGTCGGCCATGATGGCGAACAGCACGCTGATCAGCCCGATCGAGATGGCGCCGGCCCAGAACACCAGCCGCGGCTGCCAGACACGCCGCGACCCCCACATCGCCTGCGAGCGCCGCAGCATCGGGTATTTTCGAGATATGCCGGCCATGTCCGCCCTCGTGGTGAGGGCAAGCCCTAGCACAGACATGGGCCCGATCAAGCCTGCGGGTTCAGCAGGGGCCGACCGCGCGCTGACTCCCCGCCGGCGCTCTGGCCGGCGGGCGACCAAGCCAAGTCCTTACTTGGCCATTTTTTCACATTCGGCCTGAGCCTTCTTGGTCGACGTGTCGACCATGTAGGCTTTGCCGCTGGCGTCGGTCATCATCATCATGCAATGCTTGAGCGGCTTCGACATCTTCATCATCTCGGCGCTCATCTTTGCGTCCGGCATCATGGTGCCCATGTGCCCGTCCGGCATGATCGCCGTCACCTGACCGCCTTTCATCATAGTCATTGTCCCCATCGTGTCCTCGGCCAGCGCCTGCGAGGCGGAAAGGCCGACGAGCCCGGCAATGACGATGAGCTTGATCGAATGCATCTGCGTACTCCCATTTTGCAAGGGGCACAGTCGCCCCCTTACGGTTTCGCAGCCGCGTTGTGCGCCGTTACGTCGACACGAATATGTGATCGGTCTTTCACGAGGCGCATTTCGGGACAGGATGCCGTCCCCGAACAACAACGAGCCACCACCGTTGTCGGCCGCATGACTCTGCCATCAAGCTGTGCTATGCGCCGCGCTTCATTTCCGGCACGATGGGTGAAATCGGCCGCAAACCGCTTATATTGGCGCCACTATGACCCTTTCATTTGATCTTACCGCCGAAGGCGCCCGCGACGCATTGCGCGCCCGAACCACGCCGGTCGAAAAACCATCGCTGGTCGGCCTGACCCGTGCCGAGCTCGGCGAAGCTTTGGTGGCTGCCGGCATCGTGCCGGAACGGCAGGCGAAAATGCGCGCCCAGCAGCTCTGGCACTGGATATATGTGCGCGGCGTTTCCGACTTCGCCGGCATGTTCAACATCTCCAAGGATCTGCGCGCCGGGCTCGACAGGCATTTCAGCGTCGCCCGGCCCGAGATCGTCGAGGAGCAGATTTCTTCCGACGGCACGCGCAAATGGCTGTTCCGCTTTCCGCCGCGCGGCGCCGGCCGGCCGGTCGAGATCGAGACCGTCTACATCCCCGAGGAAGGCCGCGGCACACTCTGCATCTCCTCGCAGGTCGGCTGCACGCTGACCTGCTCCTTCTGCCACACCGGCACGCAGAAGCTGGTGCGCAATTTGACGGCGGAAGAAATCCTGGCGCAATTGCTCACCGCGCGCGACCGGCTCGGCGACTTCCCCGACCGCGACACGCCCGACGGCGCCATTGTGCCGGCCGAGGGCCGTAAAGTCTCCAACATAGTCATGATGGGCATGGGCGAGCCGCTCTACAATTTCGAGGCGGTGAAGAAGGCGCTGCTGATCGCCTCCGACGGCGACGGGCTTTCTTTGTCGAAGCGCCGCATCACGCTGTCGACCTCCGGCGTGGTGCCGGAGATTTTCCGCACCGGTGAGGAGATCGGCGTCATGCTGGCGATCTCGCTGCACGCCACCAACGACGATCTGCGCGATTTGCTTGTGCCGATCAACAAGAAGTATCCGCTGAAGGAGCTGATCGCCGCCTGCCGCGCCTATCCGGGGCTGTCGAACGCCAAACGCATCACCTTCGAATATGTGATGCTGAAGGACGTCAACGATTCGCTCGACGACGCCAAGGCGCTGGTGAAGCTCTTGAAAGGCATTCCGGCCAAGATCAACCTGATCCCGTTCAACCCCTGGCCCGGCACCAATTACCAGTGCTCGGACTGGGAGACGATCGAGAAGTTTGCCGACTACATAAACAATGCCGGCTACGCTTCGCCGATCCGCACGCCGCGCGGCCGCGACATCCTCGCCGCCTGCGGCCAGCTGAAGTCGGAATCGGAGCGGATGCGCAAGGTCGACCGGCTGGCGCTGGAAGCCATGATGATCGCGGGGCACGGCGAGGTGTGAGGCGTCTCATCGCCTATCTCGTGCGCTTCGCCGTCATCCTGTTCGGCTATCTGGTGGCCTCGCTGGCGGCGAGCGCCTTCCTCAATATCCTGTTCCTGGCTCATTTGGGCTACATGCCGGAGCATCCGGAGCCGGTGGCGACCGCCTCGCTCTATTTTTCAATTCCCTTCGTGGCGCTGTTCGTCGCCTATTTTGCCTTCATGCCGGCGGCCGTCGCCATATTGATCGCCGAGGTGCTCAACCGGCGCGACTGGCTGTTCTACGCGCTGGCCGGCGCCGTCGTTGCCGGCGTCTTCCTCGGTTTCGTGCACCAGACCGGCGACGCCAATTTCGACGTCACCGATACCAATGCGATATTGGCGGTGATCGGCTGCGGCATGGTCGGCGGCATCTTCTATTGGCTGACCGCCGGCCGCTGGGCCGGCAGCTGGCGCCGCGAGCCGGTGCTCGATCCCAAGCCGTAGTTTCAGAGTTCCGTACGCTTGCCTCCCCACGATCTTGACCTTGCTTCAATGCTTTCGCATGACTGGAGCACCATGCCGAAAATGCCGCAGCCGGGCGCGAAGCCCCTCATCACGCCGCTCGCCGCCCAGGGGCTGAGACCGGTTTTTGTCGACCGCTGGAGCGACAGGGTCCGGATACGGACGCTCAAGCCGACGGAAGTGACGACCGAGATCGCGGCATGGCTTTCCGATCCGGCGGTGATGGAAGGATTGAACGCGCCGCAAAAGGCGATGGGCCTGGATGCATTCCGGACCTATGTCGCGAGCTTCGACAATCTGAAGCGCAACCTGATGACCATCCTGAGCCGGCCGGACGACCAGCCGCTGGGCCTGGCGGTGATGGAGGTCGACCTGAGGCACAGGCTCGGCTCGCTGCACCTGATCATCGGCAATCCCGAGAATCGCGGCAAGAACGTCGCGTTCGAGGCATCCGTCGTGCTGCTGCGGCACTTCTTCCGCGAGCGAAAACTGGAAAAGGTCACCTTCCAGCCGCTGGCGCGCAACACCGCGGCGATCGCCGTGTGCGAGCGATTTGAACTTCGGCTCGAAGGAACCTTGCGCGCGCATCGCATAGACGGCCGCACCGGCAAGCGCCTCGACCAGATGCTCTATGCGCTGACATTGGAAGAATATGACGAACGCGTTCGCGCCTTGGAGGCGGCCGGCATGGTTCGACCCTTCGCCGGCCCTGGTCTCCCGGCCCAAAAACTGCCCTAGAAGCGGTACGCCACGCCGAATGTTACCGTATCGAGGGACGGCCGGAAGCTGGCGCCAGCCGTGCCGCCCGGCCCTGGCTCGATCTTGTCGAATGCGTAGTGGAGGTACTCCCCCTTCACGGACCAGTTCGGCGCAAGCGCATACTCTGCGCCCACGCCGATCACGCCGCCGACCTTCACTCCTGAAAAGTTGGAAGTCGTACCAAATGGGGCAAAGAAGGGGCGATCGTACGAGGTTGCCTGAAAATGTCCCGCTGCCACACCGCCGGTCACATAAGTCAGCAGTTGGTCGGTCGGCGTATAGCCTGCCCGCAACCGCGCCGTTGCGACCCAGTCGACATCATAGGTATAGGCTTCGCCCTTGCCGCCGGTGAAAGCCGACTGGTCGCCAAAGGCGGTGTCGTGCATGCCGACGAAATCGAAATCGCCGGCCACGCCGTAGACGAACGTCCCCGACTGCCAGTCGTGCCCGGCGTAGATGCCGCCGAGATAACCATCTTTGTGATGGTTGCCGTCAAAATTGGTAGTGTCGGCGTCGAAGTCGACGGAAGACCCGGCATATCCGCCCTCGACGCCGATATAGGAGCCCGACCAGCTATAGGTCGCCCCCTGCGCGCTGGCGCCGGAAACCAGCCCGATCATAGCAACGGATGCTAAGAGTATGCTTTTCATCGATTCCCCCGAACCCAGGGGGTTTCTAAGCGTGGCAAAAATGCGCCGCAATAGCAAAAATGCAACACTGCGCGCTTAAGTCCAAGGCTGCGGAAGATGCCTATTTCGCCTGCGCGGTCAGGATCTTGAGCGCGAAGGCCGAGAACACGCCACCGAACAAATAGTCGACCACGCGCGTCACACGCGGGCTTGCCTTCATCGCCGCCGAGAACTTCTCCGCCGCCAGCACCATCGGCGCCGTCACCGGGATCGACAGCACGATGAACATAATGCCGAGGAAAAACAGTTTTCCGGATGCGTTCGGATCGTGCGCGGAGACGAATTGCGGCAGGAAGGTCATGAAGAACAGGATGATCTTGGGGTTGAGCAGGTTGACGCCGAGCCCGGCCGCCCAGCTGCGGAACAAGGAAACTTGCGGTCCCGTCCTCTTCTCCGGCGAGAAGGCCGAGCCTTTCGTCACCGCCTGAAAAGCCAGGAACACCAGATAGCCGGCACCAAAAATCTTCAAGACGAAGAAGGCCATCGGCGAGGCGACGATCAGCGCCGAGATGCCGACCACCACCAGCGTGGTATGGATCAGCGTGCCGCAAAGCGCGCCGGCCATGGAGGCGAAGCCGGTGGCGCGGCCCTGGCTGAGCGTGCGCGAGACGAACAGCGTCATGTCCGGTCCCGGCGTGATCGCCAGGATGACGGTGGCGATGGCGAACTGGATCAGCGTCGAAGTGTCGGGAATGAAGGACATAGGGGCGGCTCCGGGAGAAGGCTCCACAGGCTATAACGCGACCGTCTTACCGATGCCAGCATCTGCCGGGACAAACATCTGGCCCAGGCTGGGCCACAGCACGCGGCCGTTCGTCTCTTGCGCGAGCCGGAAACGCCGTGATACCTCGCCCGCGAAGCTATTTTCCCGCGGAACCGCCAAAATGTCCAAGTTCAAACACGTCAAGAAAGTCGTGCTCGCCTATTCCGGCGGCCTCGACACCTCCATCATCCTGAAATGGCTGCAGACCGAGCTCGGCGCCGAGGTGGTGACCTTCACCGCCGATCTCGGCCAGGGCGGCGAGCTGGAGCCGGCCCGCCGCAAGGCCGAGATGATGGGCATTAAGGACATCCGCATCGTCGATGTGCGCGAGGAGTTCGTCGCCGACTTCGTCTTCCCGATGTTCCGCGCCAATGCCGTCTATGAGGGCACCTATCTGCTCGGCACCTCGATCGCCCGGCCACTGATCTCCAAACACCTGGTCGAGATCGCAAAAGAGACAGGCGCCGACGCCATCGCCCATGGCGCCACCGGCAAGGGCAACGACCAGGTCCGCTTCGAGCTTTCGGCTTATGCGCTCAACCCCGACATCAAGGTCATCGCGCCGTGGCGCGACTGGTCGTTCAAGTCGCGCACCGACCTGGTGAACTTCGCCGAGCAGCACCAGATCCCGGTGCCGAAGGACAAGCGCGGCGACGCGCCCTTCTCGGTCGACGCCAACCTTTTGCACTCCTCCTCCGAGGGCAAGGTGCTGGAGGATCCGTGGACCGAGCCGCCGGAATTCGTCCACCAGCGTACCGTCTCGCCGATGGATGCGCCCGATGCCGTCACCGAGATCGAGATCGAATTCCTCAAGGGCGATCCGGTCGCGCTCAACGGCAAGAAGCTGTCGCCGGCCAGCATGCTGGCGGCGTTGAACGACCTCGGCCGCGACAACGGCATCGGCCGGCTCGACCTTGTCGAGAACCGTTTCGTCGGCATGAAATCGCGCGGTGTCTACGAGACCCCCGGCGGCACCATCCTGATCGCCGCCCACCGGGCGATCGAATCGATCACGCTCGACCGCGGCGCCGCCCACCTCAAGGACGAGTTCATGCCCCGCTATGCGGAGCTTATCTACAACGGCTTCTGGTTCTCGCCCGAGCGCGTCATGCTACAGGCGATGATCGACAAGAGCCAGGACGACGTCGAAGGCACGGTGCGGCTGAAGCTCTACAAGGGCAATGTCATCGTCAACGGCCGCAAGTCGAAGAAGTCGCTCTATTCCGACGCGCTGGTCACCTTCGAGGACGACCGCGGCGCCTACGACCAGAAGGACGCAGAGGGTTTTATTCGCCTCAATGGGCTACGGCTCAGGACGCTGGCGGCGAGGAACCGCCGCTGACGCTGCCAATCTCCCCCCTTGAGGGGGAGATGTCGCCGAAGGCGACAGAGGGGGTCGCCTCGCGTAGAGCTCCGACGCCTTCTTTTGTGACGAATGGCGTCGCGCCCAGTCGCGCCGACCCCTTCTGGCCTGCCGGCCATCTCCCCCTCAAGGGAGGAGATCAGCGCCTCGCCCGTGTCGCCAATTTCCAGCGTCACCAACAAAACCCGGCGTCTCCGCCGGGTTGTACGTCGGAGGGTTCCCTCACTCGGCGTCGATCGCCTCGGCGATGCGGGCGATGGCCTGTTGGTAGACGCTTGCCGAATTCCACTCGGCGATTGCGCCCATATTCGCCTGATAGCTCGCGCCGGCCCGCCAGCCATGATCCTTGAGGTAGTTGGCTGTGGAAGCCAACGCCGTGTTCCTGTCGCGCAGGTTTCCGCTGCCCACCCCATACTTCAGGACATTGCCGGGCAGGAACTGCGTGTGGCCGATCTCGCCATGCATGGCGCCGACCGACTCGGCGCTCAACGCCCCGCGATCGACCAGCTTCAGGGCTGCAATGGCATGCGGGGTAAAATATTCCGGACGGCGGCAATCATAGGCCAGCGTCAAAATGGCGGAGACCGTATTCTGGTTGCCCATGGAGGCGCCGAAGCCGGTCTCCATGCCCCAGATGGCGAGCAGCACGCCCGGCGGAACGCCGTAATCCTGTTCGATCTTGGCGAACATCGCCGCGTTCTGCTTCTTCAACGCCCGGCCCCTGGAGATGATCGCGGAAGCGCCACGGCGCTTCATGAAGTTTTCCACCGAGCCGCTGAAAGCCTTGTGGATGGCGCGGTCGGCGGCAATCGTCCTTGTTGCGTAGGTCGCGCCGGCGAGAGCGGACAGACCCCTCTGGCCGACGCCGTCGGCCCTCGCCTCCGCGGCAAACTCCTGCTTCCAGGCATCGAAGCCGGCGCCGTTCTTGCCACAGCTGGCCGCCGCCTGCGCGCCCGTCGCCAGCGCAAGCATTGCCACCACCGTAGCCGCTGCAAATACCCTTCCTTTGGCAAAAAATGCCATGCTGTTCTCCTGGTTGCCTGATTCACGTCCCGGTTCACGAATTTGCCAGCGAAACGCCCGGTTGTCACCGCCCTGGCGGGGAAGCGTGGTCCGGCACTGGCGAAAGACGGCAATTTGCCTACGATCAAGGACTAACTGTGGCGGGCCTGCCTCATGGAAGACATCATGGTCATCGGCGCCGGCTCCGCGGGGCTTGCCGCGGTCAATGACCGCAGATCCAGACCTGCGGCGGCGCCGGACTCGCAGGAAAGCGTGGCGGGACGGATCGCCGCCCCATTGCGACGAAATAGCACCGGAATTTGGAAGAGCGGCGCAAGAATTTGACCTTCGTCCACGCGCTTTTGAGCGATTTGCCGAAAGAGAGCGGAACAATTCGTGAGCAGGCGGCAACCCTTTAGCCGGAACGCCTCAGGCTCAATTTCGTTTTCGATCCCGAGGGAGCGTTGAAAACGGAGTGAAACCCATGAAACGCGTATTGTTTCCGGCGCTTGCCGGCGCGCTGCTCGCCATGTCGGGCGCGGCCCTTGCCGATACGCCTGTCTCGGCTGTGACCGATCTCAATGTCCGCGCCGGCCCCGGCCCGCAATATCCGGTCATCGGCGTTCTGGCGGCCGGCCAGTCGGCCACGCTCAGAGGCTGCATCGCAAACAGCAAATGGTGCACCATCGCCGAAGCCGGCGGCAACGGCTGGGTCTATTCGGACTATGTGACGGGCGATTTCGGCGGCAGCCGGGTCGTCGTGACGCGCCGGCCGGCTGAGGCCGACATTGCCGTCGTGGCGCCGCCCGCCGACGACGTCTACACCACCGACACCTATACCGGCGCTATCGTTTCCGGCGACGACACCATCGAGCCGATCGCCAGGCCGCCGGCCGAGGTGGGTACTTACGTCACGACGCACCGCGTCGAGCCGGTCTATCTCGAAGGTGAGGTCGTGACGGGCGCTGTCCTGCCCGATACGGTCGAGCTGCGCGAGATCCCGAACTACAACTATCGCTACGTCTACGTGAACAACCAGCCGGCGCTGGTCGATCCTGGCACGCGCCGCATCGTTTACGTCATGCGCTGACCGGGCGCGGATAGCGTGAGGAGGCGGCCGCCAGCGAATGGCGGCCGCCTTTTCTGTTGCCTTGCGATATCGTCAACCCTGCTGCGAGGAGGATGATTGCGCGCGCGGCGCCGATCTCCTAGATCATGCGACCCGAATAGCGTTCGGCAAGGAAACCGCGTGACCATCGACAGTGCTGCCTTCGAGCGCTACCGGCGCGCGCCGAACGCAAAGACCACGCCGCTCCGCCTCTTGCTGGGAACATTCATTGTCGTTTTCTTCTGGCTCGTCGCGACCCTTGTCGTGCTCATTGCCGGCACCTACGCCTTCCTTGTCTGGCGCCTTCCCGGCCCGTCCAGCGGACAGCCTATGCAGGATTTCCTGGCTTCACCGATCGGCATCCTTACCGCGCTGGCCTCGTTTGCCGGCATCTGGATCGGTGTCTGGGTGGCGATGCGCTTCGTCCATCGCGAACCCCTCTCGGCGCTGGTCGGCGTCAGCCGCCGCATCGCGGGCGGGGCTTTCCTCAAAGGCCTGGTCGCGGTGCTGATCACCTCGCTGTTGTCCGAGATCCTGCTCTACTGGCTGCAGCCGGAGATCGCGCGCGGATCAATCGCCTTCTCGTCCTGGCTGCTGTCCCTCATTCCTATTATGCTGCTTGCCTTTCTGCAGACGTCCTCGGAGGAGGTGCTGTTTCGCGGTTATCTGCTGCGCGGGCTGGCCAGCCGGTTCAACAGCCCGCTGGTCTGGGCGGGGCTGCCGGGGCTGCTGTTCACCGCACTGCACTGGAGCACGGCCTCGACGCTTGCCATCAATGCCTGCGTGCTGGTTTCCATCGCCACCTTCGCGCTGCTGCTCATGCTGCTGGTCTATGCGACCGGTAATCTCGGCGCCGCCTTCGGCGCCCATCTCGGCAACAACCTGACCGGCTTCCTGCTGATCTCGCACCAGCAGAGCTACAATTCCTTCGCGCTGTTCAACGCCAGGCCGCTCGAAGGCCCCGGCTGGACCAATTGGGATGCGGTCCTCATCGCCGCGATCGGTATCGTCAGCACGCTGTTGACGATGCTGCTTCTCCTGCATCCGCGCTCGCCGCTGAAAGTTGGGCCGAACAAAATTGGAGACCGGTTGGACAAGGTCATGGCCAAGCAAAAAACCGGCGGGCCGGTCTGATGCGCATCACGCTGGTGGCGGAGCGCGCTATCCCCTGCAAGGGCTATGGCGGCACCGAGCGGCAGGTCGACTGGCTGGCAAGCGAGCTCGTCCGCCTCGGCCACAAGGTTGTGCTGATCGCCGGCCGCGGTTCCAGCCATCCGCTTTGCGAAGTCAGGCCGGCCTCGTCGAAGGCGGAATGCCGCGCCGCGATCCCGGCCGACACCGACATCGTGCATTTCAACGGCTGGTATATCGACGTTGCCCGTCCGGCCCTTTACACGCTGCACGGCCTTGCGCCCGAACGGGTGACCCCGCAGATGAACTGGAGCTTCGTCAGCGCCGGCCACGCGCGCAACCATGGCCGCGAAACCTTCGTCCATAACGGCTTTCCAATCGACGCCTATCGTCTGTCTGCCGCCAAGACAAAGCGGCTGCTGTTTCTGGCCGGCATCGCCCGCGCCGGCAAGAACCTGAACCGCGCCGTCGAGCTTGCGAAAAGCTTCGATTTTCCGCTCGACATCGCCGGCGGCTCGCGCTGGCAGCTCTTGCAGCGCAGCAAGGTTCGCAGCCAGGGCGTCTTCTTCAAGAGCCTGGGCAGGCGCTACCGTTTCCACGGCATGGTCGACGGCGAGGAAAAGCTGCGCCTGCTGGGAGAGGCCAAGGCATTTCTCAACCCGATTGCCTGGGAAGAGCCGTTCGGCATGGCGCCTGTCGAGGCGATGCTGTGCGGCACGCCGGTGCTGACGACGCCACGCGGCGCGCTGCCGGAAATCCTCGACGAGACCACGGGATGCCTCTTCGACACCGATGCGGAATTCGCGCAGGCTTTTGCGGCCGTCGGCGGACTTTCACCGCAGCGCTGCCGCGAATCCGCCGCCGACCGCTTTCCCATAGCCCGGACCGCGAATGGCTACCTCGACCTCTATGCGCGGATTCTTGACGGCGAAAACCTGCCCTGAGTCGCTCGCGATCGCGGCGTTTTGGCCTCAGCCTTGACTCCGCCGCCGATTTCCTGTCTACAGCCCGCGAATTCCGCGACGAGTATCTCCCGCGAAAGCTGACCAGGACGCCGAAGCCTCTTCGAGGCGAGTGCCGTAAATCGATCCTGGAGGCCAACACCCGGCAGCGCGATGCGCCCCCGGGTGCTTTTTGGCTTTGCGCTTTTGCTTGGCGACCCGGCGCGAACGCACTACCTCTCGGGTCGTACCGAACCGAGATCGAAGGAAGACAAATGTTCGAATCCCTTCAGGAGCGCCTTGGCTCCATCCTGAACGGCTTGACCGGCCGCGGCGCGCTGTCGGAGGCTGACGTCTCGGCAGCACTTCGCGAAGTGCGCCGTGCGCTGCTCGAGGCCGACGTGGCGCTGGAAGTGGTGCGTTCCTTCACCGACAAGGTGCGCGAGAAGGCGGTCGGCGCCGCGGTGCTGAAGTCGATCAAGCCCGGCCAGATGGTCGTCAAGATCGTCCATGACGAGCTGGTCGAGATGCTGGGCGCCGAGGGCGTCGCCATCGACCTCAACGCGCCGGCGCCCGTCGTCGTCATGATGGTCGGCCTGCAGGGCTCCGGCAAGACGACGACTTCGGCCAAGATTGCCAAGCGACTGACCGAGCGGCAGAACAAGAAGGTTCTGATGGCCTCGCTCGACACGCGGCGCCCGGCCGCGCAGGAGCAATTGCGCCAGCTCGGCGAGCAGGTGAAGGTCACGACGCTGCCGATCATCGCCGGCCAGAACCCGGTCGACATCGCCCGCCGCGCCGTGCAGGCGGCCAGGCTCGGCGGCCATGACGTCGTCATCCTCGACACTGCCGGCCGCACCCATATCGACGAGCCGCTGATGGTCGAGATGGCCGACATCAAGAAGGTGTCGTCGCCGCATGAGATCCTGCTGGTTGCCGATTCGCTCACTGGCCAGGACGCCGTGAACCTCGCCAAGAGTTTTGACGAGCGCGTCGGCATCACCGGCCTGGTGCTGACCCGCATGGACGGCGACGGCCGCGGCGGCGCTGCGCTCTCCATGCGCGCCGTCACCGGCAAGCCGATCAAGCTCATCGGCACCGGCGAAAAGATGGACGGGCTTGAGGAATTCCATCCCAAGCGCATCGCCGACCGTATCCTCGGCATGGGCGACATCGTCTCGCTCGTCGAGAAGGCGGCCGAAACCATCGACGCCGAGCAAGCGGCGGCGATGGCCAGGAAGATGCAGTCGGGCAAGTTCGACCTGAACGACCTGGCCGGGCAGCTTCAGCAGATGTCGAAGATGGGCGGCATGGGCGGCATCATGGGCATGATGCCCGGCATGGGCAAGATGAAGGATCAGCTGGCCGCCGCCGGCTTCGACGACAGGATGTTCCGCCGCCAGCTCGCCATCATCTCCTCGATGACCAAGGCCGAGCGCGCCAACCCGGATCTTTTGAAGCACTCGCGCAAGAAGCGCATCGCCGCCGGCTCCGGCACCGACGCGGCCGAGATCAACAAGCTGTTGAAGATGCATCGCGGCATGGCCGACATGATGAAGGCGATGGGCGGCAAGGGCAAAGGCGGCGGCATGATGCGCGGCATGATGGGCGGCCTTGCCTCGAAAATGGGGCTGGGCGGCATGATGCCGGGTGGCCCTGGGGGAATGGGCGGCGGCATGCCGGATCTCTCCAGGATGGATCCCAAGCAGCTCGAGGCGCTGCAGAAGCAGGCGCAGGCCGCCGGTCTCGGTAAAGGCCTGCCGGGCGGCCTTCCCGGTGGCGGCGGCCTGCCGGGCCTGCCCGGTGGCATGAAGCTTCCGGGTCTGCCAGGCGGCGGCGGTCTGCCGGGTCTTGGGAAGAAGAAGTAATGGGCAGGAAGAAGTGAGGGGCGCAATGAACGAGGAGAAGGACATGGCCGACGCACGCGCCATCCTGGCCGGCTACCGCGCTTCGATCGACAACATCGACGCCGCCCTCATCCATATGCTGGCCGAGCGCTTCCGCTGCACCAAGGCGGTCGGCGTTTTGAAGGCCGAGCATGGCCTGCCGCCGGCTGATCCGGCGCGCGAGCAGCAGCAGATCGCCCGCCTTCGCCAACTGGCGAAGGATGCGAACCTCGATCCCGATTTCGCGGAGAAGTTCCTGAACTTCGTCATCCGCGAAGTAATCCGGCATCACGAACAGATCGCCGCCGACAACGGCGCTGCCAAAGCCGGTTGAGCGTTTCAGCCGAAACCACATCAACGAAATCAGAGCTTTTTAGGAGAAAACAATGGCACTGAAGATCAGACTGGCCCGCGCGGGCTCGAAGAAGCGTCCCTACTACCACGTCGTCGTTGCCGACGCCCGTTCGCCGCGCGACGGCCGTTTCATCGAGTCGCTCGGCTCGTGGAACCCGCTGCTGCCGAAGGACGGCGAGCGCGTCAAGGTCGACGCCGACCGCGTCAAGCACTGGCTGTCGCACGGCGCCCAGCCAACCGACCGCGTGCTGCGTTTCCTCGACGAGGCCGGCCTTGCCAAGCGTGAAGCCCGCTCCAACCCGAAGAAGGCTGAGCCGGGAAAAAAGGCGCAGGAGCGCGCCGCCCTTCTGAAGAAGGCGCAGGACGACGCCGCGGCCGCTGTTGCGGCGGCTGCCGCCGCGCCGGCCGAAGCGGAAGCCGCCACCGCCGAGTAAGCCTGCTACTGTTTCAGTTATACGAACGGCGGGTTACGACCCGCCGTTCCTTTTTGGATTTGATGCCTCAGTAGCCTGACGGGCAGCGCGCGATATAGACGCGCCCGTAACGGTCGCGATAGCGGCACTTGCCACTCTCGCTGGCATGGCCGATCAGCGCGCCGGCCACCGCGCCGACGGCGCCGCCGACAATGGCTCCCTGCGTCGGATTGTTGGCAACGGCAGCGCCTACGGCCGCACCGCCCAAACCGCCGATCGCGGCTCCCTTTTCCGTTTGCGAGCAAGCGCCGAGCGCCGTCGCCAGCACCAGAATAATAATCGCTTTCTTCATTGTCGTTCCTCTCTCACGCGGATCGCCGTCCTCGCCGCCATGTCTTAAACTCACAGACGGCTAATTTGATCCCGAGAGGGTGAAGATCGCCGGTTTGAGCTGCTATCGGCTTGCCGCTATGCCGCTGAGGTTACGAAGGTTTTACCGCTCAGTGGCGCGCCGCAGATTGTCGAGGCCAGCCTCGAAATCCTTGCCGATCAGCGTGTCGAAATTCATGAACAGCCCCATCAGCTTGGCGATGAACGGCCGGCCGCCACGCGTTGCCCAGGTGACCGTGGTGCTGTCGCCCGACGGCGCCAAGGTGAAGTCGACGCTGTTGTTGGCCCGAAATGGTTTTTCGAAATCGAGCCTCAGCGAGACCAGAGACGATGGCACCGACTTGGCGATTTCCATCCGGCCCTTTCCGGCCTTGCTGCTGCCCTCCCAGGCATAGGCCGCGCCTTTTCCGCTTTCGGCGCCGGAGAGCGTGCGCTTCATCTGCGGATCGAGCTTTTCGTAAGGCGACCACTCGGGCCAGCGCCTGAAGTCGTTGATCAGCGGGAAGATCGCCTCGGCCGGCGCTTTGATGCTGGCCGAGCGGCTGACGACGAAATCGTTCGGCCGTGTCGCCGCGTAGAGGAGCACGGCGGCGATGATGACGACCAGGATGACGAGGATGGTGGTGAGCATCTTTCTCTCCTTTGCTCAGCGGCTGAACGGGATCAGCGCCCGCACTTTTGGGTCGCGCAGATAAAGGCCGCCCCACAGGATAACGCCGAGATAGACGCCGAACAGCGTGTGCGAAAACAGCGGGCTGTCGAGACGCACTTTCGTGGCGATGGCTCCCCCCATATAGGCGGTGAGCAGGATGGCGCCGAGCACCGACGTGCGTGGCCATGCGTAGAGCGCGGTCGAAACCAGGCCGATGACACCCAGCATGCGCGCGATATTCGGATCGGCCGGCCAGCCGATCTGCACCATCATTTGCGTGACGATGTCGAGCGGCGGCAGCTTGATGGCGCCGTCGAAGATCATGAACAGGACGACGACGACGCTGAGCACGCGCCCTGTCCACAACGCGCCGGACGAGGCGGGCGCGGTTTGAGAAATGCTCATTGATGTTCCCTCCGTTTGGGTTCGATTCGCAGGCTGATTGCCGGCTTCGGAGCAAGGACGGGCGATGCCGCTGCGATCCGACAGGGTCGGTGCGCTTTTTTAGCGATGGCTACTGCCGCGGCTCATTTCGATGTCGTTCGAGCAGGGCTACCGGAGCGACGGCAGCCGGTCTAAAGCATGTCTCCCGAAAATGTGCAGCGGTTTCGGGATAAAGACATGCTTGAAATCGAAGACCTAAAGCAGGTCGCGTGAATCCTTTTTCACGCCACCTGCTTTAATGACGAGATGCGGTTGCCGCGGCGGAGCGCGAACGGACCGCCAAGAGAGGAAAAATGACCGGCGAAACCGACCTGCGAAAGCTGCTGGCGACGATGACGCCGCAACTGCTCCCTGGCGCCTATGTCTTCGCGGCGCTGGCGCCGGGCACACCGGTGCCGAACGGCCTCGATCCGGTCATGCAGTTTCGCGAGCGCGAAGGCATGACGTTGATCGTCTCCGAGGGCAAGGCGAGCGCCGCTGGCCTGACCGGCATTTTCCGCTGTCGGATGATCACGCTGAACATCCATTCATCGCTGGAGGCGGTCGGCTTCCTCGCCGCCATCACCACGCGATTGGCTACCGCCGGCATGGGCGTCAACCCGGTCTCGGCTTTTTATCACGACCACCTGTTCGTGTCGGCTGAAAGGGCGGAGGAGGCGGTAGAATTGCTGGTTGAGTTGGCGGATGAAACTGGTCGTGAGGCCGGCGCTGTCCCTCATCCCCCTGCCGGGACCTTCTCCCCGTGAACGGCGAGAAGAGCGCTACCGGCCGAAGGCCGAGCCCGCGACCGCGGGCCGCCGGCCGTCCGGCGCGCCGCGCAGGGCCAGCCGCGGCAGCGGCGGTGCGGCCCGTGAGCGAAAACAAAACGGCCGAAGGCCGAGCCCGCGACTGCGGGCCGCCGGTCGTCCGGCGCGCCCGCGCAGGGCCCGCCGCGGCAGCGGCGATACGGCCCGTGAGCGAAAACTGAAAAGCCGTCAGGCCGCCTTTTTCTTCGGCTGGACCAGGCCGCGTTCGACCAGCAGCTCGGCGATCTGCACCGCATTGAGCGCGGCACCCTTGCGCAGATTGTCGGAGACGATCCACATCGACAGGCCGTTGTCGATGGTCGAATCCTCGCGGATGCGCGAGATGAAGGTGGCGTCCTCGCCGGCCGATTCCAGCGGCGTGATGTAGCCGCCGTCTTCGCGCTTGTCGAGCACCTGGCAGCCGGGCGCCTCGCGCAGGATTTCGCGCGCCTCATCCGCCGTGATCGGCTTCTCGAACTCGACGTTGACCGCTTCCGAATGGCCGATGAACACCGGCACCCGCACGCAGGTCGCCGTCAGCTTGATCTTGGGATCGAGCATCTTCTTGGTCTCGGCCACCATCTTCCATTCTTCCTTGGTGAAGCCGTCGTCGAGGAAGACATCGATATGCGGGATGACGTTGAAGGCAATGCGCTTGGTGAACTTCTTGACGTCGACCTGGTCGGCGACGAACACGGCGCGGGTCTGCGTGAACAGCTCGTCCATGCCTTCCTTGCCGGCGCCCGACACCGATTGGTAGGTGGCGACGACGACCCGCTTGATGGTCGCCGCGTCATGCAGCGGCTTCAGCGCCACGACCAGCTGCGCCGTCGAGCAGTTCGGGTTGGCGATGATGTTCTTGCGCGTGAACAGCGAAATCGCGTCCGGGTTCACTTCCGGCACGATCAGCGGCACGTCCTGGTCGTAGCGGAAGGCCGACGAATTATCGATGACGACGCAGCCCTGCTTGCCGATCTTGGGCGACCATTCCTTGGAGACGTTGCCGCCGGCCGACATGATGCAGAGATCGGTGTCGGAAAAATCATACTGGTCGAGCGCCTTCACCTTCAGCGTGCGGTCGCCGAAGGACACTTCGGTGCCCTGGCTGCGCCGCGAGGCCAGCGCCACCACTTCGCTCACCGGAAAGCCGCGCTCGTCCAGGATGTTGAGCATTTCGCGGCCCACATTGCCCGTGGCGCCGACTACCGCAACCTTGAAACTCATGAAGATCTCCTATCCCTCTCCGCTTGGCTGTTGGAGAAAACCCGCCGGCCTCATGCGGGTTCCGTCCCCCGGGCCGAACCCGGGAGAGGGTGGTCAGGCCAAGGGAGTCACACCGTTTTGGCGGTGGTTTTGGCCGTAGTTTTGCTGAAACGGACGGACGCGTCTGAACGCCCGGCCCAATGCTTTACATTGTGGCTGGGGGTATCGAATGCAAGAAGAGCCATCAAAAGGCCGCGCATCGAAGACGATCCCGTTCGAAGCGGGCTTTTACGCGGTTTGGTCAAAGAGTCAATCAGTGCCGCTCTTCCTTCTCCCCTTGTGGGAGAAGGTGGATCGGCGCGCAGCGCCGAGACGGTTGAGGGGTGCGTGACGGAATACCGTCATTGCCAAGCTGGAGCACCCCTCATCCGACCGAGCTTCGCTCGGCCACCTTCTCCCGCAAGGGGAGAAGGAGAGGCGGTGCCGCTTGCCCTGTACAATGGCGGTCGCAGGAAGTACGAACGCCCAAATACCGTTGGCTGGCGCAGTGCCGGCCCCTTGTGCTCCTCGACGAGCCAGAACCCGGAATTCCGAAAGAAGAAAATGTCCAGTTTCGCAACGATTGTCCCCGCGCTGGCAGCGGCGCTGGAAAAGCGTGGCTATGCCGAGCTGACGCCGGTGCAGAAGGCGGTGCTCGCCCCCGAGCTCGGGCAGTCCGATGCCCTGGTCTCGGCGCAGACCGGCTCCGGCAAGACCGTGGCCTTCGGCCTCGCCATGGCGCCGACCCTTCTCGAAGGCGCGGAGCGCTTTTCCCATGCCGCGGCGCCGCTGGCGCTGGCCGTGGCGCCGACGCGGGAGCTGGCGCTGCAGGTGCGGCGCGAGCTGGAATGGCTGTATGAGCTGACCGGTGCCACGGTCGCTTCCTGTGTCGGCGGCATGGATGTGCGCAGCGAGCGGCGCGCGCTGGAGCGCGGCGCCCACATCGTCGTCGGCACGCCCGGCCGGCTGCGCGACCACATCACCCGTGGCTCGCTCGACATGTCGGCGCTGAAGGCCGTGGTGCTCGACGAGGCCGACGAGATGCTCGATCTCGGCTTTCGCGAAGACCTCGAATTCATCCTCGACGCCGCCCCCGCCGACCGCCGGACGCTGATGTTCTCGGCCACCGTGCCGCGTTCCATCGCCACGCTCGCCCAAGGCTATCAGCGCGATGCCGTGCGCATCTCGGCCGCCGGCGAGGAAAAGCAGCATCTCGACATCGAATACCGGGCGCTGAATGTTGCCCAGGCCGACCGCGAGAACGCCATCATCAATGTGCTGCGCTATTACGAGGCCAGGAACGCGCTGGTGTTCTGCAACACCCGCGCCGCCGTCAACCATCTGACTGCGCGCCTCAACAACCGCAACTTTTCCGTCGTGGCGCTCTCCGGCGAGCTCAGCCAGAACGAGCGCAGCCACGCGCTGCAGGCAATGCGCGACGGCCGCGCAAAAATCTGCATCGCAACGGACGTCGCGGCGCGCGGCATCGACCTGCCCAATCTCGAACTGGTGGTGCATGCCGACCCGCCGACCAATCCCGAAACGCTGCTGCATCGAAGCGGCCGCACCGGTCGTGCCGGGCGAAAGGGCGTCAGCGCGCTGATCGTGCCGGGCAGCGCCCGACGGCGCACCGAACGGCTGCTGCAGAACGCCAAGTTGACGGCAACCTGGGCGAGCCCGCCCTCGGCCGACGAGGTGCTGCGCCGCGACGACGAACGCATCCTCGCCGATCCGGCCTTCGATGAACCGGTGAAGGACGACGAGCGCGGTTTCATTGACGCGCTTCTTGGCCGTCACGGCGCCGAGCTGGTGGCGGCCGCTTTTGTGCGCCAGTGCCGTTCCAGCCGCTCGGCGCCCGAGGATCTCATCGACGTCGCCCCGTTCACGCCTTCGCGTGAAAGGCCGGCCGGCGAGCCATTCGCGCGGCGCGACGAACCGCTCGGCCGCCGCGACGATTTCGGCGACAGCGTCTGGTTCTCGCTGTCGGTCCGACGCCGGCAGAATGCCGAGCCGCGCTGGCTGATCCCGATGCTGTGCCGCGCCGGCAACATCTCCAAGCGCGAGATCGGCGCCATCAAGATGCAGCCGGAAGAAACCTTCGTGCAGATCGCCGCCGGCTGGGCCGACCGCTTTGTCGCGGCGATCGGCCCCGATCGCAAATTGCAAGGCAGCATCGCAGTGAAGCGGCTGGAGGGCACGCCGGACCTGTCGCGCGCGGGCTATCAGCCGCCGAGCCCGGCCAAGAAACCCCATCGCGGCAAGACGCCGTTCGACCCGAATGCGCCGAAGCGCAAATTCGAGAAGCGGGCACCGGCTTCGGCCGACCAGCGCCCGGCGGTCGCGCATGAGGCAAAGCCCTGGGCAAAGAAGGCAGGCAAGCCGAAATTCGAAAACAGCGGCGCGCCGAAGCACAAGAAGGCGAAGAAGCGGCCTTCATAAGCCCCAGTATCGCGCTACGCCTTCGCTCTGCCTGTAGGCGCTCTCCTTCAGGCCGGCCTTGATGGCGGCCCAGCTTGCGGCTGTCGGCGTCGGCCTGTGCTGCTTTTCGATGCGCTCCAACAGCGATGACCGCCACGCATGGTCTTCCGCCATTTTGCGGATCGCCGCGTACCAGCCCGCCTGATCGTTGGAATCGATCGCCGGCATCAGGCCGCCGGTCGCCTCGATCAGCGACGGCGTGGTCGAGACGATGACCGGAATGCCGAAATCGAGGCACTCGGAGGCGGCATAGCCCCAGCCCTCGATATGCGAGGGAAACACGCCGAAGGACGCGCTGCGATAATAGCCGATGAGCTCCTCATCGCTGACCGGACCCGTGAAGACGATCTGGTCCTTCAGCCGCGGATGAGCATCGAGATACGCGCTGAGCTCCTCGACCATCCAGCCCCAGCGGCCGACGCAGACGAGCCTCGGCAACCTGACGCTTTCATCGATCGCCTGCTGCCAGATGCGCGCAAGCATGATGTGGTTCTTGCGGATCTCGATGGTCGAGCAATAGAGAACGAACGGCTCGCCGGCATCGAGGCGCGAGGTCGTGCCGAGCCGGCTGGCTTTCTCATGAAGCAGCGACGGCATCGGGAAGCGATGGACCGGCGGCAGGTGGATGCCGGCCGCGCGCATGTGATCGCCGAGCATCTGCGCCGCGGCCTCGGAGGTGCAGAAAGCGGCCGCCCCGGACCGTACCAGCGCCTCCAGATTAGGGCCGAAGGCCGATTGCATCTTGCCCTTTCCGACGAGATCGGGCCGCATCGTCGGGATCATGTCATGGCACAGGAAGACAATGTACCAAGTTTGCCGGCTAAGCTCCGCCATCGTCTCGCCCACCATGACGTGGTTGCTGATCAGGACCGTCGAAGACGCGGCCCGCTCGCCTGTGTGCTCGCGGCCGGGATGAAAAAGCCCGGCTGTCAGGCCGGCCCGGCGCCAGAGGCGATAAGCGCGCAGGAACAGCCTCAGGATCGTGCAGGCGAGGCCCGTCCGCCCATTAGTGACCAGGCTTGCGAGCTGGCGATCCGCTTCCCTCTTCGCCTTCGGGTATCGCCGCACCGCTTCGAAAGCCTGCCGCAACGCGGCAAGGCGTTTGCGTCCCGGCCGCTGCCGGAACGGTGCGATCTCATGGATGCCCAGTTGCTCCATCTCGAAATTCTCGAGAGGCCGGAAGCGGCGGCTCGAAGGATCAAGCGTCACAACCTCGATGTCCGGGTCGGGATCGGCCAGCGCCGCCCTGACCATGAAGTCCTCGATCCGCTGGATGCCAGCCAGCGCACCGCGCCATGCGAGCAGGCCGGTCGCGTCGATGCAGATCTGTTGTCTTCTCGCATCCATGCCTTCGATTGGCAGGATTTTGTCGGTCTTAGGGTCCATCGGCTGGCGTCAGTATCCGGCGATCGCCTTGAGTGCCTCGCCCGATAGTCTGAGAAACACCTTTTGTCCGTGGCGCTCGGCGCCGAGCCGGTCGTAGAAGCGCAGCGCGCCTTCGTTCCAGTCTTCGGTGGTAAGATCGATGCGGCCGATGCCCTTGTCGAGACAATAGCCGGCAAGAAAGCCGATCAGCGCGCGGCCGACGCCCTTGCTGCGGGCGCTGTCGCGCACGAACAGGTCTTTCAAAAACATCAACCGTTCGAGATCAATGCCGGGATGCGCGATCGCCACCGATGCCAGACCGGCCACCTCGCGACCCGCAAAGGCCAGCGCGAAATGCGGATAGGCCGAGCTTTCCTCATCGAGCCATTGTCGTGCCGTGGCCGTCGCCCGGCCGTGATCGAGCGGCGCCTGCCGATAGTGCGCCGCCATCTCGCAAAGCACAGTGGCGAGCGCCTCGGCGTCTTTGATCGTCGCCCAGCGGACGTCGACGGCCATTGGTCAGGCCAGGAACTTGGCAATGATAGCGTCGCCCATCTCGACGGTGCCGACCTCGGTCATGCCTTCGGACATGATATCCTTGGTGCGCAGGCCGTCGTCGAGCACGGCGGCGATTGCCGTTTCGAGCTTGTCGGCTTCAGTCACCATGCCGAAGGAAGAGCGCAGGCACATGGCGAAGGAGGCGATCATGGCGATCGGGTTGGCGATGCCCTGGCCGGCGATGTCGGGCGCCGAGCCGTGCACCGGCTCGTAGAGCGCCTTGCGCTTTTTGGTCTTGGCGTCAGGCGCGCCGAGCGAGGCCGACGGCAGCATGCCGATCGAGCCGGTGAGCATGGCGGCGATGTCGGAGAGCATGTCGCCGAATAGATTGTCGGTGACGATGACGTCGAACTGTTTTGGCCAGCGCACCAGCTGCATGCCGCCGGCATCGGCCAGCATATGGTCGAGCTTGACGTCGGAATAGCGCGTCCTGTGGATCTGGCTGACAACCTCGTTCCACAGCACGCCGGATTTCATGACGTTGCGCTTTTCCATCGAGGTCACATGGTTGCGGCGGGTCCGCGCCAATTCAAAGGCGACTCCGGAAATACGTTCGATCTCGAACGTGTCGTAGACCTGCGTGTCGATGCCGCGCTTCTGGCCGTTGCCGAGATCGATGATCTGCTTCGGCTCGCCGAAATAGACGCCGCCGGTGAGCTCGCGCACGATCAGGATGTCGAGCCCTTCGACCACCTCCTGCTTCAGCGAGGACGATGCGGCGAGCGCCGGATAGCAGATCGCGGGCCTCAGATTAGCGAACAGCTCCATGTCCTTGCGCAGGCGCAAGAGCCCTGCCTCGGGGCGTACCTCGTAACGCACGGCATCCCATTTCGGCCCGCCGACGGCGCCGAACAGCACCGCGTCCGCGGCAAAAGCCTTTTCCATATCGGCATCCGAGATCGCCGCGCCATGCGCATCGTAGGCGCAGCCGCCGACCAGTCCCTCTTCGGTGGCAAAGCCGCTGCCCAGCCTGTCGTTCATGGCGGCGATCAGCTTCTTCACCTCGGCCATGGCTTCGGGGCCGATGCCGTCGCCGGCGAGCAGGAGGAGATTTTTCGAAGCCATGGAGAACCGTCCCGGAAAGAATTGAACCGCGGCCTTGCTAAACGCCAAGCGCTTGCGGCGCAAGGGGATGGGACTCCGCAGCCCCCTTTGACCTGCCGGGCTTGCGGGACTTGGTTTCCTCGCCCCCGCCAAAGGCGGGGGAGAGGTGGCCGCGAAGCAGTCGGAGAGGGGGCTCTCGTAGGGCGCTGCCCCCGCTCCGTCTCGGCTTCGCCGAGCCACCTCTCCCCCACTTCGTGGGGGCGAGGAAACCAAGCTGGAGCAGCGTCGCAATCTTCAGCACAGGTCGCGAGAAGCCCTCACCGATGCGACAGAATATTCACCAGCCGGCCGAACGGGTCGCGCACATAGAAGCGGCGCACGCCCCAGGGTTCGTCGGCCGGACCGTATTCGATGGCGAAGCCCGCCTTGCGCATGGCGGCGAGCGCTCGATCGACATCATCGACCTCGATCGAAAGATCCGGCACCGGCGTGCCAGAACCGCCTTGGGCCATGAAGCTGATCTGAACGCTCATCCTCTCTTGCGAGCCGTAAGTGGCGATCCAGCCTAGATCCATGAGCGGATCGAGGCCGAGGACGTCCTGATAGAAGCGTTTCGCCGCCGCGATATCCTGTGTCGCAATGTTGGCTACGATGCGCCGGACCGCCATGGCTTCAGCTCCTCATGCCGTGCGCCTGAGCGCCGTCACCTCGATCTCGATCTTCATTTCCGGCTTGTTGAGCTGGCAAACGATCATCGTCGCCGCCGGCCTGATTTCTCCAAAAACTTCGCCGAGGATCGGGAACACCACATCCACGAAAGCCTGGTCGGTGATGTAATAACGCGCCCGCACCACATCGGCCATGTCGAAGCCGCCCTCCGCCAAGGCCTTGGCGATGGTGGCCAGGCAATTGCGCGCCTGCGCCTCGATCGTCTGCGGCATCGTCATGGTGGCATAATCGTAGCCGGTCGTTCCGGACACGAAACACCAGTCGCCCTGCACCACCGCGCGCGAATAGCCGGCGGTTTTTTCGAAGGGGGAGCCGGTGGAGATGAGTATGCGCATGGGATGTCTCGTTACATTGTTGACCTGCATCTAGCAGGAGAAGTGCTGCTCGGTCGTGGGCCAAGGCAAACGGATCGTTGCCACGACGGCAGGCGCAAACCTCGGCGATGGCCGAAACCTCCCTTCCTTCGTCATTCCAGGGCGGAGCAAGGAGCGAAGCGACGCGCGCAGACCCTGGAATCCATGCCGTTACGCCGAAACGCCGCCGGCGGTGCAGAATTCTGAGCCGCTGCTTCTACGGCAATCGTCACGGCATGGATCCTCGGGTCTGCGCTCCGCTGCGCGTCGCTCCGCCCGTGGATGACGACGCCCCGGCGGCCGTCGCCTAATTCCCCGCCCCCTGCGCCTCGTCCAGCGCCTTCTTGATGTCCGCCGGCCAGCTCTTCAGCGGCGGCCAGCCCTGCGGCTCGCCATTGTCGCCGCGGCGGGCGAAATAGACTTTGTGCTGGGCTGGATCGACCGCCATGAAGCCGTCATTGCCGCCGCAATCATGCGGCACGCAGCCGCTGGCGTAGAAGGCGCCGGATGCGGTCTTTTCGGTGCCGCCGCCGACCAAAAGGCTGGTGGCAAAGTCGGGCATGTCCTTGCCGAGCAGCGCCTGGCCCGCCTTGTAGACGGCCTCGTTGTGGAAGGCATCGACGATGTTGTCGTATTTCGACGGATCGACATCCTTCCAGTCGGTGCCGGGCTCCGGCGTATAGGTGAGCTCGCCCGAGGTCGTCAGCCCGCCGGTCGGCGACCATTGCAAGGCAGGTTTCGATTCGCCGGGCAGCAGGAAAGGCACGAAATAGATGGCGTCGTCGGCTATCGCAGCGGGCGGCGCGCCGCATTCGTCCTGCTCGACCGTCGTGGTCCGGATCTCGCCGTCTTTCGGTTTCCAGACGATCACCTTCGCCGGGCCGCACTGGTTGCCGCCATCGCCGACATCGACCAGCGCCACATCGACGTCGCCGATCTTGACGATCTTGTCGAAGGAGACGTCATAGTTGCTGGCCAGTTGCTGGCCGTCATAGGACAGCACCTTTTCGCCGTCCTGCTCCGGCTGCGTGATGGTGAGCTGACCGCCCTCGAACGGGATCGGCGCCTGCTTGTCATCCTCGGCCAGCGCCGCATTGCTCGTGCTTGACGCGCCCTGGTCAGCGGCGCCGCCGGATGCACCGTCAGCCGGCACGAGCACGGTGTCGGTCTGCGCACGCGCGCCCGCCATTGGCAGAAGGATCGCCGCCAGGGCACAGGCGCCGACCAGAAGCAAACGTGTCATGACTGTCCCTCCATTCAGCCACCACGAACCCGGCCTGAGCAGCCGGGTCTGTCCATCTCGGTGCTTCAGGCCGCTCAGGCCCAGGGGCGCAGCTCGGCGTTCTTCTTCTCGAACGAGGCGATGGCGCCGGCCTTTTCCATGGTGAGCCCGATATCGTCGAGCCCGTTGAGCAGGCAGTGGCGCTTGAAATCATCGAGATCGAATTTGACCACGCCGCCGTCCGGCCCGCGGATCTCTTTCGCTTCCAGGTCGACCGACAGCGTCGCGTTGGAACCGCGCGAGGCATCGTCCATCAGCTTGTCCAGGTCTTCCGGGCTGACGGTGATGGGCAAAATGCCGTTCTTGAAGCAGTTGTTATAAAAAATGTCGGCGAACGAGGTCGAGATTACGCAACGAATGCCGAAATCGAGCAGCGCCCAGGGCGCATGCTCGCGGCTCGAGCCGCAGCCGAAATTATCGCCGGCGACCAGGATCTGCGCCTTGCGGTAGGCCGGCTTGTTGAGCACGAAATCCGGGTTTTCCGAACCATCGTCCCTGTAGCGCATCTCGGCGAAAAGGCCGCTGCCGAGCCCGGTGCGCTTGATCGTCTTCAGATAATCCTTCGGGATGATCATGTCGGTGTCGACATTGACGATCGGCATCGGTGCTGCGACGCCGGTGAGCTTGGTGAATTTATCCATGGTCCTAGCCGTCTTTTTGCTGAGGGGATTGCTGGCGCCCGGTTTACACAAAGCCCGCGGCAAATAAAAGGCAGCTGTTGGCAGCTGCGCTTGGGCCATCGGCATCGAATTCCTTCCAAAACGCCGGCCGATCGTGCACCTTGGCGCCATGACATCGAAAGTTCTTTATGCCAACGAGCCGGCGCTCGACGTCGCCGAGTTTCGCCGCGTGCTGGTCGAATCCAGCCTTGGCGAGACGCGGCCCATCGACGACGGGGCCAGGTTGGGGACGATGATGTCGGGCGCCAATCTGGTGCTGACGGCGCGTCTTGACGTCGAAGGCAAGCCGCTGGTCGGCGTCGCCCGCGGCCTCACCGACTTTTCCTGGGTCTGCTACATCTCGGAGCTGGCTGTTTCCGGCACGGCGCAAGGCCTCGGCATCGGCAAGGGCCTGATGGACAAGGCGCGCCGCCAGCTCGGCCCTTCGGTCGCCATCAGCCTGATCTCCGTGCCCGACGCCGTCGGCTTCTACGAACGCATCGGCATGAAGCGCATGCCCGACGCCTTCTGGTTCTCCCGCAAGGGCTGACGCCAACCGCTGTGCGGCTCTATCTGCAGCCGGTCGTCGTGAAATCCGCGATCGACGACGAAGCCGCCGGTCACCCGGGGCAGACCGATTTGGGCACTTGGGAGTCCGATCTGCCCCGGAAAGGTGCCCTTGCGCATTTCACCGGAACCGACCTGCCGGCGGTGAGCAGGAACCTTGAGGTCGGCAGCCGTCTGAGATCCGCATGGGGACATCCTTGCGCGCCGTCTATAGCCGCGTGACGCGCTTCGTTCTTGGGCAATGCGGAACTCCGTTTTGGGCAATGCGGAACAAATTCCCTTGACATGCAACCAAATGGTTGCATATTGAAGCCATGAGCATGGATGCTGTCTTTCGCGCCCTGGCCGACCCGACCCGCCGGCAATTGCTGGACAGCCTCTATGCCAGGAACGGGCAGACGCTGAACGCGCTGTGCGAACGGATGGACATGACGCGCCAGGCAGTGACCAAGCACCTGGCGATCCTCGAGCAGGCAAACCTCATCGCCACCATCCGCAAGGGGCGCGAGAAGGAGCACTACCTCAATCCCGTTCCCATCAACGAGATCGCCGAGCGCTGGATCGGCAAGTTCGAGCGCCATCGGCTGGAGGCCTTGAGCGATTTGAAGAAACGACTTGAAAGGGAAGAGCCGTGAACAGCAACAGCTTCGTCTATGTCACCTACATCCGCACCACGCCCCAAAAGCTCTGGGAAGCGCTGACCGACCCGGAATTCAATCGGCAATTCTTCCTCTGCTCCCATCAGGAGAGCGACTGGAAAGTCGGCTCGAGCTGGAAGCTGATCTTCCCCGACGGCCGCGTTGCCGACTCGGGCGAGATCCTCGAGATCGACCCGCCCAGGCGCCTGGTCATCAAATGGCGTAGCGAATGGATGCCCGAGGTCAAGGAAGACGGCTACACCCGTTGCACCTTCACCATCGAGCCGGACGGCGAGTTGATGAAGTTTGCCGTCACCCACGAGGCCGACGGGCCGCACAGGCTGATCGAGAACGTCGCCAAGGGCTGGCCGCTGGTGCTGGCGAGCCTGAAGAGCCTGCTTGAAACCGGCAAGGGCTTTGAGCGCCCGCCGTCAAAGGGCTGAGGCCTCGTTTCGAGAGCGAACAAGCTTGAGGGTGCGAAAGATGACACTGCATATCACTCCGGTACAGGCCATGGCGAAACGGTCATGGCCGCGGCCGAAATCCTCGCCCCTCCTGAACAGGTCCTCGCCGCGCTCGTCACCGACGAGGTCGAGCGCTGGTGGGGCTCTGCCGCCACCTACCGAATGACCGGCTGGGCCGCCGACTTGCGCGTCGGCGGCCGCTGGAGCGTCACCGTGCGGACCGTAGATGGCGCGCACTTGCCCGCCGGCGGCGAATTCCTCGAGATCGAAGCGCCGCGCCGGATCGTGCAGACGCGGAAATACGACTGGGACCACCCGACGCTCGGCCGCCGCGAGACGACGATCGCCTATCTGCTGCAGCCGATCACCGCCGGCACGCGGGTCACCGTCTGCCATGGCGGTTTCGCCGGCTTCGCCGCAGCCGCCGAACATGCCGACGGCTGGGCGCGCGTGCTCGGGTGGCTGCAGGGTTATTTTGATGCAAGGCTTGACCGAGTGAGTATGAAAAGAGCTGCGCGCTTTGCACGGTCAGCTGACAGCTCGGCGATAATAGTGTTAGAGCTCTGAAAATTCTGGGAGAGAGCTCTAAAATAAATTGCGTAGAGCTCCTTGACGTTCTGCTGGAGAGCTGGCAGAAGGGGCGCGTACGAACTCACATTCTTTTGAGCGGTGGTCGCTCTTCCCGAAACCAGAGTTCGAGAAGGACACGAAAACATGCAGTACATGATCCAGTTCCCCGCTATGCGGGGCCAAATGGGCACAAGAACGTATTTCGCCTGCTTGATGCCCTTGGACGCCATCCAGAGCCTTTTCAAATTTGATCCTGAAGAACGGCAGTGGACCGATCTTAGTCCTGAGCAACGCGAGCAGCGCCAGCTCAACAAGGCTCGGGTGCCAGCCTTGACCAGCTACATGCTCGAAAATGAAGAGGACTATTTGTTCGCCTCGATCACAGCGTCTTACAAATCCGAACCGGTCTTTCAGGCGTTCGGAGATAACGAGAACATCGGCACACTCGGTCTGAAGCTAGGAGATGAGCTGACTATCAATGACGGCCAGCACCGGTGCGCGGCCATTGTCGAGGCAGTTAAGAAGAACCCCGAGCTTGGCAAGCAGATGATCTCAGTCCTGCTGTTCCCGTGGGAAAATATCACCCGGGTACAGCAGATGTTTACTGACCTGAACCGCCATGTGGTCAAAACGTCGAAATCACTCGACGTGCTCTTCGACAAGCGCGATCCTATTTCGATCGCGACTTTGATCGCACTCGAGAAGGTGCCCGTCTTCAAGGAATATACCGAGAAGGTGGATGCCAGCCTCAAAGCAAAGTCTACGAAGATCTTCACGCTCGCGGCTTTGTACGATGCGAATAGCGATCTGCTGAAAGAGCATGCCAGCGACGACATTGAGGCCAATGCAGCGCGTCTTGCCGCTTATTGGTCCAAAGTGGCCGATCACATGCAGGACTGGAAGAAGGTCCTGGCGGGAATGAAAAGCTCGACCGATCTTCGATCTGAGAGCATCTCTGCGCACTCGACGGTGCTTCGTGCATTGGGCGGCCTCGGCTCGGAACTCATGAAGGAAGAGGATTGGCAGGACCGGCTTTCCGCCTTGTCGCAAATCAACTGGTCGAAGACGAATCCCGACTGGCAAGATGTCTGTATCGTCGCCAATTCGGTTATTTCGAATCGTCAGGCTCGCGCAGCTACCAAGGCGTACATCAAGGGTCGCCTTGGCATTGAGCTGACTGAATCCGAACAGCGTTCAATTCAGGGGGCGGCCAAAAGCGCGGCCTAGGACGTCTGTCGTTTCATGAAAGGGCGCCGAGAAATCGGCGCTTTTTCTTTTTCTACAGTTGGTTTTTGCAACGGTCGGCGCCTCATTCTTCGATATCGACTGGTTTTGTCCAGAAACCTAAATCACATTCAGCTCCCGGAATGCCCGCCCTTCCGCCACACGGCTGTACCCGAACGCCGTGCAATCCACCGTGCGGTAGCCGCCATGCACGATCAGCTCGGCCAGCGACTTGCCGACCGCCGGCGCCTGCTGCAGGCCGTGGCCGGAAAAGCCGTTGGCGAAGAGGAAATTTTGCACCTCCGGATGCGGGCCGATCACTGCGTTCTGGTCGAGCGTGTTGTAGTCGTAGTGGCCGACCCAGGCGCGCGTCGGCTTGATCGCTTCGAAGGCAGGGATGCGGGTGGCGAGCACCGGCCAGATCACCTCCTCGAACAGCGGCCATTCCACATCGAAATCCTTGGGATCGGGAGCATGATCGCCTTCTTCCGGCTCCGCGCCGCCGGTGAGGTAGACCGAGCCCTCCGGCCGCACATAGATGCCGGAGGGATCGACCAGCAGCGGCATGTCGGCATATTTTTCACGTGCCTCGAAGACGAAGACGTTGCGCTTGCGCGGCTCGACCGGCAGCGCCAGTCCGGCAAGAGCCGCGACCTTTCCGGCATTCGGCCCGGCGGCGTTGACGACGATGCCGGCTTCCAGCGTCTCGCCATTGTCGAGGCTCACGCCGGTGACGCGGTTGCCCCGGCGCGTGATACCGCTGACCGAGGCGGTGATGAAATCGATCTTCTTGTCGCGCAGCGCCTTGCGGAACAGCATCAGCATCGCATGCGCGTCGAACCAGCCCTCGCCGGTCCGGCCATAGGCGCCGGCGGCGATGCCCTCGGCCGACAGCCAGGAAAAGCGGCGCGTCAGCTGCCCGGCGTCTTCGAGCACGATATCGGCGCCCTCGGCGATCTGCGCCTCGTGATTGGCCTTCAGGATCGGCAGGCCGGCCTCGCCGGCGAGGATGAGATAGCCGCCCTCGCGAAAACCGATGTCGGCATCGGCGCCGAACGTCTCCTTCAGCCGCCGAAACAGTTTCAGCGTGAACTGCGACAGGCGGATGTTTTCCGGAATGGAAAATTGCTGGCGGATCGAGGCGCAGGACAAGGTCGTTGCCGCATGGGCAAACTGCGGGTCGCGCTCGACCAGCGCGATCGAGCCGGAAAAACCCTCCTCACGCAAATAATAGGCGACCGAGGAACCGACGATGGCCCCGCCGATGATGACGATGTCGTAGCGCACTTTTTTCTCCGGTCCGGCCCGGCTTTTTTACGCAACCGGCAAAATGATCTGGAAGCGCGTGCCGCGTTCGGAGTCAACCAGCCTGATCGTGCCATCATGCGCTTTCAGGAGGGCCAGCACGATCCCGAGCCCCATGCCGGTGCCGCCGCTGTCGCGCCGCGTGGTGAAGAACGGCTCGAACACCTTGGCCCGGTTGCTCGGCGAAATGCCGTCGCCGTCGTCGTCGACCTCGATCGTCACGCGGTCGCCCAGGCTCGCTGCGTTGATCGAAACCACCTTCGCGCCATGCCTGGCCGAATTGTCGATCAGGTTGGCGAGCACGATTGCCGCGTTCTCGTCCGAAATGCCGAGGCGGATATTGCTGCCGGCCTCGACGCGAACCGCCAGCCTGGCGTCGACCGGCAGCAGCGCCAGTGCCGCATCGAGCGTTGTGCTTTCGCCGCTCGGCGCCAGGTTTTCCGCGCGCGCCAGCTCGAGCAATCGCCGCACCAGCAGAGTGAGCCGCCCGGCGTCGGTGACGATGTTGTTGGAGAAACGCCGCCGCTCGGCCTCGTCCATCGTCCCGCCCGAATCGCGCAACAGCTCGGCCGCGCCTTGGATCGCCGTCAGCGGCGATTTCAATTCATGCGAGACATGGGTGGCGAAGGTCTGGATGCTGTCGGAGCGCGCCTGCAGTTTTTGCGCCATGTCGAGGAAGGCGGCCGACAGCTCGGCCATCTCGCGCGTGCCGTGGTGATCGAGCGGCCTGATCGCCTCGCGGTCGCCGGCGGCGATGCGTTTTGTCCGCTCGATCAGCGCATAAATCGGCCGGCTGACGGTGCGCAGGAACACCAGCCCGATCAGCAGCGTGCCGCCGAGGATGGCGATCGCCGCCAACGTCACCTTGCCGCGCTCGCCGTAGAGATGCTTGACGATGTTGTTCGGCGTCCGCGACAGGTAGACGACGCCGGCAACCCGGCCGGCGACTTCCACCGGCATGGCGACGAAGACCCGCACCCTGGTGCCGCGGCTGACCGAATAGAGCGGTGGCGGCGGCTGGTCGGGGATCCGCAGCCTGAGCGCGCTGGCATAGGAGCCGGCAAGTGCTGTCCGCACCTCCTCGACATTGGCCAGCGACTGCCCGACTTCCGCGCGCCCGGCAATCACCACGCCATGCGGGTCGAGCAGCCGGAAGCCGGCCAGCGTGGTTTTCTGCGTTGCATCGAGCATGCCGGAAAGCCGCGCCCCGATCGCCGCGAAAGCCGGATCGGCCGTGGCGGCGGCGCCCGCCGGCCGCGTCGGCAGCACATAATCGGAGGCGAGATCGAGGCGCGGCTCGATCGGCTGGTAAGGTCCGTCGGAACCGGCGCTTCGACCGGTATCGGTCAGCATAGGCGCGCCTAGCTTCTCCACGGGAATGCTGGCCGCGCGCACCTGATCGGCATAGACGGCGGCAAGCACCGCGCCTTGCGCGATGAGTTCGGCCTCGGTCTGGCGGATCAGCTGGTTCTCGTAAAGCCGGAAGAAGAACAGCCCGACCAGCGGCAGCGCCATCACCACGATCAGGATGGCGACGACGATGGTGGCAAGCCTGGGCCGCCACCTCTCCTTGCTCAACCACCGCATCGGCCGAGCCGAAAGCCGACGCCGTGCACCGTCTCGATCGCGTCCAGGCAGCCGACCGCCGCCAATTTGGCGCGGATGTTGCGGATATGGCTGTCGACGGTGCGGTCCGAAACATGGATGTTGGACTGATAGGCATTGGCCATCACCGCCTCACGGCCAAGCACATTGAGCGGGCGGGCGAGAAAACCTTTCAGGATGGCGAATTCGATCGCCGTCAGCACAAGCGGCTTGCCGCCGAAGCTCGCCGCATGGCTGGCCGGAACGAGCATCAGCCTGCCATGCGCGAACTGCCGGTCATCTTCTTCCTCGACCGCCGCCGGGCGGGCGCGGCGCAGGATGACGTTGACGCGGGCGACCAGCTCGCGCGGGCTGAACGGCTTCGTCACATAGTCGTCGCCGCCCATTTCGAGCCCTAGCACCCGGTCGATTTCTTCGTCCCGCGCGGACAGGAACAGCACCGGCACGTCGGACTTCTGCCTCAGCCTGCGGCAGACCTCCAGCCCGTCCATCTCCGGCATGCCGATGTCGAGCACGACGAGGTCCGGCGCGCGGCGCTCGACCGCCTGCAGCGCGGCGGCGCCGTCGGCAACGGCTTGCGTCTTCATCTCGGCCTTTTCCAGGGCAAAGCAGATGATCTCGCGGATATGCGGATCGTCATCGGCGACGAGGATGTTGTGCGGCATCGATCAGAAGTCCGGCATATCGGGTTGGTAGCCGTCAGGGATCAGCAGGCATGAAGGTTACCGATAACGTCAGAAGGTTGACGAAAAGCAGCCATTCGCTTGATTTTCCGGGCGCTTGATTTTCCGGGCGCGCTGCGCGCGATGATAAGCGCGGGATCCGCGGCCACGACCCAGTGGCAATAGCTCGGAACGGGCTTCATCGGGCCCTCCTGGCGTGTCGCGGGCGGCGCCCTGGCTGCGATCCCGGCGTGAAGGGCAGCACCGCCGCTGTCGGACGCAGTCTTTGCGGCTCGACGAGCCACCAGCCTTCGTTGCGCAGGCGCGGGGGCAGGGACCAGCGGAGATTGTGATGTGTTCGCATGCCGTGTGTTTCGCCGGCAGGCGCGGAGAGGTCGCGGCGGATCGCCTGGGATTTTCAGCAATGATGTGCAGTTTTCGTGCAGGGGCTGATCTCCCACCTCGAGGGGGAGATGGCCGCGAAGCGGCCAGAGGGGGTCGCCGCGCGTGAAGCGCCAGCGTCTTGCGCGAGGCCAGATGACGCCGGAGATAATGCCGGCAAGAACGTCATTGCGCTGGATGGGCGGATGGTCGAACGGCTGCATCTGGCGGAAGCAGAGAAACTTCTGGCGAAGGCCGCCGCTGTTCGCGCATAATATAAGCAATTCACGACAGGGTCGAAAAATGAAACTCTACCGCTTCCTGACCGGTCCGGACGACGCCAGCTTCTGCCACAAGGTGACGGCTGCGCTGAACAATGGCTGGCACCTGTTCGGCTCGCCGACCTACGCCTTTGACAAGCAGACCAAGTCGATGCGCTGCGGCCAGGCCATTGTGAAGGACATCGAGGGCCAGGAATACACCCCGGACACCAAGCTCAGCGATTGGTAGTATAGCCAATCTCCTCTGTTGGAGTCAGGGCAATCGCATATGGTAGCGCCAGCCCCCACTCCGTCCGCTGCGCGGCCACCTCTCCCCCATGTTTATGGGCGAGAGGAAACCCGAGCCTTTCAAAGCCGCGACCTCGGTGATTTCCTCTCCCTCACCGAAGGTGGGGGAGAGGTGGCTCGGCGAAGCCGAGACGGAGTGGGGGAGCGCCATATGCGATTACCCTGCCCTTGAGGGGGAGATGCCGGCATGGCAGAGGGGGCGCGAAGGAACGGGGCGTCTGGGACCCTACGCCGTCTGCTCGGCCACCTCCTCGATCCGTTCCATGTCGTCGTCCGACAGGCCGAAATGATGGCCGATCTCGTGGATCAGCACATGGGTGACGATGTCGCCCAGCGTCTCCTCGTTCTCGGCCCAGTAGTCGAGGATGGCGCGGCGGTAGAGGGTGATGCGGTTCGGCCCCTCGCCGGTCTGCGGGTTCCAGCGCTCGGCGATGCCGCGCCCCTCGAACAGGCCGAGCAGGTCGAACGGCGTCTCCAGCGACAGATCGTCCATGATCTCGTCGGTCGGGAAATCGGCGATCTGGATGATGATCTCGCCGGTCAGCTTACGAAAATCGTCGGGCAGGTGGGCATAGGCCTCCAGCGCCAGGAACTCCATTTCCTCCATCGAGGGCGAGAGTTGATCGTGCCACGTGCGGGTCTTGTAGATGCGGGCCATAACGATGTCCTTTGACCCCGGCATATAGGCTTTCGCGCCGATTGAGGCAAATGAGCCGGCGGCAGGTTTCTGCCCGGGTAAAAGGTCGAAGGAATAAATTCCCCATGACTCCGCTTGACTCTTCCGGCCCCCTCTGGAATCTATAAGAACATAACAGGAACAATTGTGAGTGGAAGCTGATCGTCATGGCGATGCCCGCCGTGGCGCGGGAGACTGTTTTTGCCCTGCGCCGCCAGATCGCGAAGATCGAGGGAACGCTGCCCGAGCGCCTGGAGGCGCCGGCGGGCGCGCCTGGAGCAATTCCAGGAAAAGTGCGTAGCGGTTTTCCGTCCGGAATTGCGGAAAAACAAATATATCGCGATGCCGCCGGCTCGGAGATCACCATCGTGCGGCGTGGTCTTGCGGTGGCGCCGCAGGATGCCTTCCTGCCCACCGGCATCGAAGGCCTCGATACGGCCCTTGGCGGCGGCCTGCCGAAGGCGGCGCTGAGCGAGATCCATGGCGCCGAGACCCGCGATGCCGGGGCTGTCGCCGGCTTTGCGCTGTCGCTCGCCAGCCTGATCCTGAGGGAGAAGCAGGGCCTGCCGGTCCTCTGGATCGGCACCGCCGAAATTTTTCGCGAGGCCGGCTTTCCCTATGCCAGGGGGCTCAACGGCCTCTTCGGTGTCGCACCCGGGCAATTGCTGTTTTCCGAGGCGCCGAAGCTCCTCGATGCGCTGTGGATCGCCGAGGAGGCCGCCCGCATGACGGCCTTCGCCGCCGTCATCCTCGAAATCCGCGGCAGCCCGCACAAGCTCGACCTCACCGCCACGCGACGGCTGCACGCGCGGGCGCAAAGCGCCGGCCGCCCGGTGTTGTTGCTGCGTCAGGCGGGTGAAGCCGAGCCCACCGCGGCGCCGGTGCGCGTCATCGTTTCGGCAGCACCCGCCGCGAGCCGAAGAACGGTCGCCGGGCCGCTTGCCGGCTCGATCGGCCGCCCCGCCTTCACCGTCGCTATCGGCAAGAGCCGCACCGCCTTGCCCGGACAATTCACACTGGAGTGGAACCCCGATGAGCACGCTTTTGCAGAAAGAAGCGCCCCGCAAGAACGGGCAGAGAATCCTGTCGCTGTGGTTTCCGCATCTTTGCGCGGAGCGGATCCTGCGCCGGCGTCTGGGTCGGTCCTGGCGTTCCCGGCCATCGGCTCACCGGCCGCTGGTGGTCAGCCACCGCGACAACAACACCCAGCGCATCGCCGCCCTCGACGAGCGGGCTGAGGCGCTCAAATTGAAGCGCGGCATGGGCATTGCCGATGCGCGCGCCATGCACCCGTCGATCGATGTCGTGGAGGCCGATCCGGAAGCCGACCGCCGCCTGCTCGAAGGCCTTGCCGACTGGTGCGACCGCTACACCCCGCTGGTGGCGATCGACGGCGAGGACGGGCTGTTTCTCGACGTCACCGGCTGCACGCATCTGTTCGGCGGCGAACGCGCCATGCAGGACGAGATCCTTAGCCGCTTCTTCGAGCAGGGTTTCGATGTCCGCGCCGGGCTGGCGTCGACGCCGGGCGCGGCCTGGGCGGCGGCGCGCTTCCACGGCGACCGCATCATCGCCGGCGGCGAGGAGGAGGAGCTTCTGGCGCCGCTTCCCTTATCTGCGCTGCGCATCGCGCCGGAGGTCCGCGCCAGCCTCGAAAGCGTCGGCCTGCGCACGGCGGGCGCGGTGATGGCTGCACCGCGCGCCCCGCTGGCCCGCCGCTTCGGCGCCACTTTGCTTTTGCGCCTCGACCAGGCGCTCGGCCGCCTCGACGAGGCGGTGTCGCCGCGCCTGCCGGTGGCGCCGCTCTCGGTCGAGCGCCATCTTGCCGACCCGATCGTGCTGACCGAAGAGATCGAGCGGCTGGTGAGCCGGCTCGCCTTGGCGCTGAAGGCCGATCTCGAACGCCGCGGCGAGGGGGCCAGGGCGCTGGCCCTGCTGCTCTTTCGCGTCGACGGCGCCGTCAGCCGCATCGCCGTCGGCACCTCGCGGCCGATGCGCGAGCCGCAGCTGATCAGAAAACTGTTCCACGAGCGGCTTGCGGCACTTGAGCAGGACATCGATGCCGGTTACGGCTTCGACCTGGTGCGGCTCTCGGTGCTTTCGGTCGCCGCCTTCGACTTGGCTCAGGGCGACCTCACCGGCGAGGCGGCCGACGACGATGCCGACATTGCACTCTTCGCCGACCGCATCCGCGCCCGCCTCGGCGACGCCGCCGTGCTGAAGCCGGTCCTCGTTGAGAGCCATCTGCCGGAGCGCGCCGTCGCCACGGTCCCCTTCTCGGAAGCGCCGCAGCGGCGCATGCCGCCGAGCCGGCCGCAGCGCTCCAGCCCGCCGATGACCATCTTCCCGCCGGAGCGGCCGATCCGCCTGTTCCGCTCGCCCGAGCCGATCGAGGTGCCGGCCACCGAGATGCCCGAGGGGCCGCCGATGAATTTCCGCTGGCGGCGCGCGCTCTACCGCGTCACCCGCGCCGAAGGGCCCGAACGCATTGCCGCCGAATGGTGGCGCCAGCAGCCTGGCGAGGACGAAGCGCCGACCCGCGACTATTACCGCATCGAGGACAGCGAGGGGCGCCGCTACTGGCTTTATCGTCAGGGCCTTTACGGCGCTTCGCAAGTTTCGCCGCGCTGGTTCATGCACGGGGTGTTCGCATGAACGCGCTGACCGCCATCCCCTATGCCGAGTTCGGCATCCAGTCGAATTTCTCCTTCCTGCGCGGCGCCTCGAAGCCTGAGGAGCTGGTGGTCACGGCTAAATTCTACGGCTTTTCCTCGATCGGGCTTGCCGACCGCAATACGGTGGCCGGCGTCGTGCGTGCCTGGCAGCAGGCCAAGGTGGAGAAGGTGGCCTATCATCCCGGCTGCCGCCTGGTGTTCGGCGACGGCACGCCGGACATCCTCGCCTATCCGCAAAACCGGCAGGGTTGGGGGCATCTGTGCCGCATGCTGACGCAGGCCAATCTGCGCGACGAGAACGAGAAAGGCGCGACGCTGCTCGATCTTGACGATCTGCTCGAATGGGGGGAGCTGATGTCGCTGGCGATCCTCCCCGGCCTTTCGGCGGGCGCGCAAGACAGCCTGTCATTAATTAGCCGGCTTAAGGATCGCTTTGGCGCATCGCTTCGGCTTGCCGTGGCGCCGGATTATGGCGGCAACGACCGTTTCCGCATCGAGCAGGCGGCGGCGATGGCCGAGCGCGCCGGTATCCCGCTGATGGCGACCAACGACGTTCTCTACCATGCCGCCGAGCGCCGGCCGCTGCAGGACGTGCTCACCGCGATCCGCCTCAACACGCCCATCACCGATGTCGGGCTGGAGCTGACGGCCAATGCCGAGCGCCACTTGAAGCCGCCGCTGGAGATGGCGCGTCTCTTCCGCCGCCATCCGCAGGCGCTGGCGGAGACGCTGCGTTTCGCCGGGGAGCTGACCTTCTCGCTCAGCGATCTCCAATACAATTATCCGGACGAGCCGACCGAATCCGGCCTTGGGCCGCAGGCCGAGCTCGAACGTCTGGCGCGGGAAGGCGCGGCCGTGCGCTATCCGGCCGGCGTCCCCGAGGACGTGCTGAAACGCATCGACAGTGAGCTCGCGCTGATCGAGCGCCTGAACTACGCGCGCTATTTCCTCACCGTCCACGACATCGTCAAATTCGCCCGCAGCCAGGGCATTCTTTGCCAGGGCCGCGGCTCGGCAGCCAATTCGATCATCTGCTTCTGCATCGGCATCACCGAAGTCGGCCCCGAGCGGATCGATACTTTGTTCGAGCGCTTCATTTCCGAGGAGCGCAATGAGCCGCCAGACATCGATGTCGACTTCGAGCATGAGCGGCGCGACGAGGTCATCGCCTATATTTACGAAAAATACAGCGCCAAGCGCACCGCGCTCGCCGCCGCCGTCATCAGCTATCGCGGCCGTTCGGCGCTGCGCGAAGTGGCCAAGGCCATGGGCCTCTCCGAGGATGTCAGAAGCGCCTTGTCGAGCACGATCTGGGGCTGGTCGACCTCCGAGCTCGGCGAGCGGGAGGCCAATGCCGGCGGTCTCGACCGCACCGATCCGCTGTCGCGCCAGGTGCTGGAGCGCGCCAACGAGATCATGGGCTTTCCCCGCCATCTCTCCCAGCATGTCGGCGGCTTCGTTATCACCCGCGACCGGCTCGACGAGGTCGTGCCCATCGTCAAGACGGCGATGGAGGAGCGCAAGATGGTCGAATGGGACAAGGACGACCTCGACGCGGTGAAGATCCTCAAGGTCGACGTGCTGGCGCTCGGCATGCTGACCTGTCTGAAGCGCGCCTTCACCTTGCTCACGCAGCATTATCCGCAGGCAAGGGATCGGTTTGGCCGGCCCTATGTGCTCGCCACCCTCCCGGAAGAGGACAGGCGCGTCTATGCCATGATCGACCGCGCCGACACGCTCGGCGTCTTCCAGATCGAATCGCGGGCGCAGATGTCGATGCTGCCGCGCCTCAAGCCACAAAATTTCTATGACCTCGTCATCGAGGTTGCGATCGTGCGGCCCGGCCCGATCCAGGGCGACATGGTCCACCCTTACCTGCGCCGCCGGCAGGGCAAGGAGAAGCCTGAATATCCCAAGCCTGAACTGGAAGAGATTCTCGGCAAGACGCTGGGCGTGCCGCTGTTCCAGGAGCAGGCGATGAAGATCGCCATCGTCGCCGGCGGTTTCAGGCCTGGCGAAGCCGACGAACTGCGGCGCGCCATGGCCACTTTCAAGCGCACCGGCACGATCGGCAATTACCGCCGGCGCATGATCGACGGCATGGTCGCCAAGGGCTACCAAGAGGAATTTGCCGAGCGCTGCTTCAAGCAGATCGAGGGCTTTGGCGAATACGGCTTTCCCGAAAGCCATGCCGCCTCCTTCGCGCTGCTGGTCTATGCCTCCTGCTGGTTCAAGACCTTCTACCCGGACGTCTTCTGCGCCGCGATCCTGAACGCGCAGCCGATGGGCTTTTACCAGCCGGCCCAACTCGTCCGCGATGCCCGCGACCACGGTGTCGAGGTGCGCGAGGTCGACATCAATCATTCCGTCTGGGATTGCACGCTGGAAGAATCCGCCTTCAATCCTTCACGCATTCTCGAGCGCCATGCCTCGATGCGCGGCGTCATCGAGACGGCTCATGCCGTCCGTCTCGGCTTCCGCCAGATCAAGGGTCTTTCGCAGGAGCGCATGGATGACTTCGTCGCCCAGCGCGGCGACGGTTATCTCTCGGTCAGGGATATCTGGCTGCGCTCCGGCCTCAATGTCGGCGAGATCGAGAAATTGGCGCAGGCCGACGCCTTTCGCTCGATCGGCCTCGACCGCCGGGCGGCGTTGTGGGAAGTGCGTGCGCTCGACGGCAGGAGCGCGGCGGAAAAACTGCCGCTGTTCGATCAGCCCGCGATCCGCATGCGCGAGTTGGAACCCGAAACCAGGCTGCCGAAAATGCCGCTCGGCGAGCATGTCGTGCACGACTATCGCTCGCTCGGCCTGTCGTTGAAGCAGCATCCGGTCGCCTTCCTGCGCGAGCGGCTCACCCGCGCCGGTATCACCCCCAATGCGCATCTGCCCTCGGTGCGCGACGGCAGGCGCGTCTCCGTCGCCGGCCTTGTTCTGGTGCGCCAGCGCCCCGGCAAAGGCAACGCCATCTTCCTCACGCTCGAGGATGAAAAGGCGATCGCCAATGTCATCGTCTGGCCGAGGGTCTTCGATCGCTTCCGCCCTGTCGTCATGGGTGCGCGCTTCATCCGCGTCACCGGCAAGCTGCAGCACGAATCGGATGTCATCCATATCGTCGCCGACAGGATCGAGGATCTGACGTCATGGCTTGGCATGCTGCTGGAAGCCGCCGGCCCGCTTGCCATCGAGCATCAGTCCGCTGCGCGGCCGGGCGGCTCCACGAAGCACGGCCTGCCGGTCCGGCAGGACATCGCGACGCTGTCGGGCGCGGCGCAAGAGGTCATGCCCAAGGGGCGGAATTTCCAGTAGGTTCAGGACGGCCCGCTCAGCCGCGGCGGCGTCAGCGCATCTTCCGCCGAGATCGTCCGCGCCTCGGAAGGCAGCATGATGGGAATGCCGTCCCGCACCGGATAGGCGAGCTTCGCCACCCGCGAAATCAATTCGCCGCGCTCGGCATTCCAGGTCAGCGGGCCCTTGGTCAGCGGGCAGGCAAGCAGCTCAAGCAGTTTCGGGTCGACATCGGCTTTCTTCCCGTCACGTCCGTCGGCCGCCATGATATTTTTCCCTATCCGTCCCGCAACCTGGGGTGTGTTGAGATTCAGGTCAGGCTGCGCCGAAAATGGGGGTTCCGAGAACCGGAGCGGAGCGTACTTGAAGTACGTGAGCACCGGCCTGCGCCGGCCGTAGCCTTAATTGCCATGCCACTTTCTCACAAATGCTTCGGCCGGCGAAGGCCGGAAGCGCAGGAAACCGCCGTTTGCAGGCCAGCCTCACCTGAACCTCAATACGCCCCCTATTGCAGGCTCGAACCAAAGTCCTCATTCTCGCGCGCCAGCGTCATTTCTGTAATGGCGATCAGCGTCTCGGCGCGCGTCTTCAAATCCGCCGCCTCGAGCAGCGCCTGCTTTTCGGCCGGCCCGTAGGGCGCCATCATCGACAGCGCATTGACCAGCATGGCGTTCTCGGCGCGGCTGACGCTTTCCCAGTCGGCCTCGAGGTCGTTGGCCTGCAGATAGGCGCGGAACGCCTTGAGCAGCGCCGGCCGGTCGACCTCTGCGGCGCCTTGATCCTCGTCGAGATCGGCCAGGAAAGGCGCGATCCGGCATTGCCGGAACGGCGTTCTGACCGCAGACTCCTGCGCAATGCGGAAGCGGCAGACGCCTTGCAGCGAGATCAGGTAGCGCCCGTCGCCGGTCTCGGCCAGCGAGATGATGCGCCCGGCGCAGCCGACGCTGCAAAGCTCGGGCTCGCCATCGCCGCGCAGCGCGCCATCGAGGCTGGGCTGGATCATCCCGATCAGCCGCGGCCCGGCCATCGCCTCGTCGACCATCTGCAGATAGCGCGGCTCGAAGACATTGAGCGGCATGCGCCCGCCCGGCAGAAGCAGGGCGCCGGCGAGCGGAAACACCGGGACCGTCGACGGCAGATCCCTTGCGAGCCGGTAATGGGCGTTTCCGACCTGCACCTCACCCCTCCGAAAGCGTTGCCGGCAAGCGCGTCAAACCTGCAGTCTCCTTTTGCGCAGCCCGGCGAACGCGGTTCCTCAGCAGGGCAGGGGCCGGCCGCCGGCCTTCCCTATCTGGCGCTTCCGACGCGCCGCTCAAGGCTGCCGGCAAAAAACAGCCGGCAAAAAATCAAGCGAACAGCAGCGACGACAATTTGCGCCGCGCCGCCAGCGTCGCCTCGTCGGTCATTCCCCAAGCCTCGAAGAATTTCAACAGCTGCGTCTTGGCGCCGTCGTCGTTCCATGCCCGGTCGGCCTTGATGATGGCGAGCAGATTGTCGGCCGCTTGCGTTCGTTCGCCGCGTGCGTTCTGGACCATCGCCAGATCGAAGCGGGCCTGATGGTCGGCGGGATTGGCCGCCAGGCGGCGCTCGAACTCCGCCGGATTGCCGAGCGCCGCGGCTTCCGCCGCAAGCGTCATCCTGGCGCGCAGCGCGGCAAGCGCCGGCGCGTCCTTCTTGTCATCCGGCGCCCGCGCCAGAACGGCCTCGGCGCCTTCGGCGTCGCCGGCATCGAACAGGATCTCGCCGAGCCCGGCGATCGCCTCGACCGTCTCCGGCGCCTGCTCGAGGATCGCGTCATAGATGTCGGCGGCGGTCCGGACGTCGCCGCCCGCGCGCGCCTCGCCGGCTGCCACCAATGCATCGGTGATCTGCGGCGCGCCGCCATTCTTGCCGCCGACCTTCTTTATGAACTCGGCGATCTGGCTTTCCGGAACGGCGCCCATGAAGCCGTCGACCGGCTGGCCGTCTTTGAAGGCGATGACCGCCGGGATCGATTGGATGCCGAGCTGGCCGGCGATCGAGGGATGGTCGTCGATGTTCATCTTGACCAGCTTGACCTTGCCGCCGGCGGCCTTGACCGCCTTTTCGAGCTGCGGCGTCAGCTGCTTGCAGGGACCGCACCAGGGCGCCCAGAAGTCGACCAGCACCGGCTGGCGGCGTGATTCCTGGATGACGTCGGCGGCGAAGGTGGCTGTCGTCGTGTCCTTGATCAGCTCGGCCGCCGCCGGCGCTTCGCCGAGTGGAACCCTGGCGCGCTCGCCGCCGCCATATTGCACCGACTGGGCGTAGGGGCCGGCACTGCCGCCAAAGGAACCGCTGAATGGATTGTTGTCACTCATGTCGTCGCCCTTTCGGTCGCGCGGCCGGCAACGGGGGCGGCGCGGTCATTGTCGAAGTTCGGTTTCGCCAGCTATGTGGCGATCAGGCCGAGACTTTCAAGATAACAGGATCGTGGCCGGTTGCCTCGACGAATCTGACGAGATCGGCCGCCGCGATCGACGTCGTCGCCTCATTGGTCAGCGGATGGCCGTTGATCACCGCATGGCTCATCAATTCCTGGTCGAGAACGACCTTGACCCGCCCGGCCGTGTCGTTGATCAGGCCGAAGACGGTGACCGCGCCCGGGACGACGCCGAGCAGCTCCATCAGCATCTCCGGCTTGCCGAAGGAGACGCGGCCGGCGGCGCCGATCAGATGGTGGATCTGCTTCAGGTCGACCTCGGCCTCCTCGCCGACGGTGACCAGGAAAAAATTGTCCTTTTTGTCCTTCAGGAACAGGTTCTTGGTGTGACCGCCCGCAATCTCGCCGCGCAGCGCCTGCGAATCGGCGACGGTGTAGAGCGGCGGGTGCCGCACCGTCGAGACGGAAATGCCGAGATCGGCAAGAAAGGAATTGAGTTCGGCTTCGGTCTTCGGCATCGGTCCTCGCGTCATCCGGCAGCGCCATGCCGTTTACGGCCAATGAGGCCTTCGGGGCAAGGGCTGACCCGGCTGATCTTCACGCCTCGAAACGACGCCGGCCGCGTCTGCGAGCCGGTCCGAAAAGCCCGTCATTTCCCTGTTGCAATCGCCGCGCTCTTCGGTCATATAGGCGCGGCTTGCGGCCCAAAGCCGCGCGAGCGGGTGTAGCTCAGGGGTAGAGCACAACCTTGCCAAGGTTGGGGTCGGGCGTTCGAATCGCCTCACCCGCTCCAGTTTCCCTTCCGGGAACCAAGCGACTATGAAAAATGGGCCGGGTCGATCCGGCCCTTTTCATTTGTTCGCGGACAGCACCGGCGCAGCGCGCATCAAACAATGCAGTCTGCCGGCCATTTCAGGCTTGCTTGGTGCGAGGCGATCAGCTTTTTCAATGTTCCGCGAGGAGCGCTTCAGGCGCGCGTACAGCGACCATTCAACGCTCGATCACATCGGATAACGTTTGCGTGCCACCTCCATTTCAACGCCGGGGTGGCCTTCTACATGTTGTCCGTGGGCCGGGAAACGCCGGCGATGAATACCTCGACACGACGCGACTGGACGGCCCGTTTCGGGAAAGCGTTCTACCGCTTCTCCATCATTGGGAGATGTCATCATGCGCTCTTTAATGCCAAAGATCATCGCGGCCGCATCCATCTTCGCGGCCATACCGCTTTCGGGCGCCTATGCAGTGCACCGTTACCGGGCGCCGCCTGTCGACACCACAACCACGGCATCCGTGCCGGTGAACCCGCAAGCGAGGGCCGCGGTAGAGCAGTTGCTGAGCGTCAAGCAGGGTATCCGCCAGGCCAGGCTGGCCGGCAAGATCACACCGGACAAGGCTCGTGACCTGATGCGGCAGGCGGATTCCATCCAGCGCACTGCGTTGACGTCCGGCAATTCGGCGCTGAGGCAGATCGATGAGCTGGGCCAGCGGCTTCAGAATGCCACCGGCCAGGGAACCTATATGGGCGACGGTGCCGACGGCGGTTATTATCCGAACGGCTGACGGATAGGCTCTTCATAAAGCGGCCGCCGGTGTGATCAAGCTCCCAGGTCTCGCACCGGCGCTGGCGCCAGACCGCACTGACGGCATTATGGCGCCAACCGCGGCGGTTCTGGGGCGGCCTGCCTAAGATGGCTACCGTGACTACGCCAGCCTTGCCCTCGTTGTCCGCGGCGTCGCCAGAAGCAGGCTGGTCTCACTACCGGTTATCCCCGGGATAAGCCGGATGCGGCGCAGCACCGCGTCGAAATCGGTCAGCGAGGCGGTTCCGAGTTCGACCACCAGGTCCCAGCGGCCGTTGGTGGTGTGAATAGTCGAGACTTCGGGAAAGCCGCCGAGCGCCCGGATGACGCGGTCGGCGGCATGGCCTTCGATCTCGATCAGCATGACGCCGCGAATCTTCTGGTCGACGGCGTCGGCGCGCAGCACCACCGTGTAGCCGATAATCTCGCCGGATTTTTCCAGCCGCGCCATGCGCGCCCTGACCGTGGCGCGCGAGATGCCGAGATCGAGGGCGAGATCGGAGACGCTGCGGCGCGCATCATGCCTCAGCAGAGTCACCAGTTTCTCGTCCAGCGCATCCATGCTTGTCCATTTCGATCATTTGATCTGACCAATATGATAGATCAACCTTCCCAAAGTGCCAATTCTGCCTGTTCACCCCGCCGCGCCGCCATGGTTCATTGCTTCGATCAATCGCCGTATGACGCAAGAGGGAAGGGCCGAAAGAATCATGCGCTGCAGGATCATTGGCGCGCCGGTGCAGGACGGTGCGGGCAGGATGGGATGCGAGATGGGGCCGAGCGCGCTGCGCACGGCAGGGCTTGTCTCGGTGCTGTCGGGGCTCGGCCATGAGGTCGAGGACTGGGGCGCTGTCGAGAAGGCGGCGGCGCGCCCTCTCGCCCACGGCAATCTGGCCCTGAAAGCGCTGCCGGAGATTTCCGCCTGGACCGCGGCGATCGCCGAGACCGCCTATGCGTCATCGAAGGATGCCATGCCGATCTTTCTCGGCGGCGATCACTCGATCTCCGCCGGCACCGTGTCCGGCGTGGCGCGCCGCGCCGCCGAGCGCGGCCGGCCGCTCTTCGTGCTGTGGCTCGACGCCCATCCGGATTTCCATACGCTGGACACCACCACCAGCGGCAATCTGCACGGCGTGCCGCTTGCCTATGCCAGCGGCCGGCCGGGTTTTCAGGGCTATTTTCCGGATCTGCCCGCCGCCGTCGATCCCGCCCGCATCTGCGCCATCGGCCTGCGCAGCGTCGATCCGGCCGAGCGCCGCGCGCTCACCGAGGCGGGCGTCACCGTCCACGACATGCGCGCCATCGACGAGCACGGCATCGCGCCGCTGCTGCGCGCCTTTCTTGCCAAGGTCGAGAAGGAAAACGGCCTGCTGCATGTCAGCCTCGACGTCGATTTCCTCGATCCCTCGATCGCGCCTGCCGTCGGCACCACCGTGCCCGGCGGCGCCACGTTTCGCGAGGCGCATCTGGTGATGGAGATGCTGTCCGACTCAGGCCTGGTCTCCAGCCTCGACCTGGTCGAGCTGAACCCGTTCCTCGACGAGCGCGGCCGCACCGCCACCCTGATGGTCGACCTTACCGCCAGCCTGATGGGCCGCCGCATCATGGACCGCCCGACCCGCAGCCACTCCGGAAGCCTCTGACCATGACCCAGCCTTCGCGCCTTGCCATCGTCCCCTTCGTCAGCGTCGACCGCATGATGAAGCTGGTGCTCGCCATCGGCGTCGAGCGCTTCCTCACCGAGCTCGCCGCCTATATCGAGGAGGATTTCCGCCGCTGGGAGCTGTTCGACAAGACGCCGCGCATCGCCTCGCACAGCCATGACGGCGTCATCGAGCTGATGCCGACCAGCGACGGGCATCTCTACGGCTTCAAATATGTCAACGGCCACCCGAAGAACATGCGCGAGGGCCGCCAGACGGTCACCGCCTTCGGCGTGCTCGCCGATGTCGGCTCGGGCTATCCGATGCTGCTCAGCGAAATGACCATCCTGACGGCGCTGCGCACCGCCGCCACTTCGGCGCTGGCGGCCAGATATCTGGCGCCCAAGGGCGCGCGCGCCATGGCCATCATCGGCAACGGCGCCCAGTCCGAATTCCAGGCCATCGCCTTCAGGGCGCTGCTCGGCATCGACCGGCTCAGGCTCTACGACATCGACCGCTCGGCCTCGGAAAAATGCGCCCGCAACCTCGCCGGCAAGGGTTTCGACATCGCCATCTGCGCGACCGGCCAGGACGCGGTGGAAGGCGTCGACATCATCACCACGGTCACGGCCGACAAGCAGTACGCCACGATCCTCACCGACAACATGGTCGGCTCCGGCGTCCACATTAATGCCGTCGGCGGCGACTGCCCCGGCAAGACCGAGCTGCATCGCGACATCCTCTTGCGCTCCGCCATCTTCGTCGAGTTTCCGCCGCAGACGCGCATCGAGGGCGAGATCCAGCAGCTCGACGCCGATCATCCGGTGACCGAGCTGTGGCAGGTGATGACCGGCCAGGCCGAGGGACGCAAGGCGCCCGAACAGATCACCCTGTTCGATTCCGTCGGCTTCGCCACCGAGGATTTCTCCGCGCTGCGCTATGTCCGCGACCAGCTCAAGGCCACCGGCCTCTATGAGGAGCTCGACCTGCTCGCCGACCCCGACGAGCCGCGCGACCTGTTCGGCATGCTGCTCAGGGCCGCCATGCAGCCGGCGGCGTGAGGGGGCTCGAGGAGGTCGTTTCGTACTGCTGGTACGAGGTAGTGCTTCCCTTTCGCAGGTCAGCGCTGCCCCTCATTGCCCTGCCGGGCATTTCTCCCCGTATACGGGGAGAAAGACGCTGTCGTCTGCGGTTTCGCTACTGGTCAGCGTTGCAGAAGGAACGCCGAGGCCGCGGCCAGCCCCCTTCTCCCCGTTCACGGCAGGGCTGTCCGGGGAAAGTTATTCATAATCGAAGCCCAACTGGTTTGGGGATGTTCGATCCCTTCGGCGGCTCGAATTGATCGGAGGCGGCTTGTTGATGGCCTCGATTCTTCGGCGCTCGAGCAGGCATTGGCTAACCAGATCGGTGAAGCGCAGGATGGGCATGGCGATGCGGTAGGTCCGGGCGGCGATGCGCAGCAGCGCATAGGCGATCATGGCGGCGAAGAGCTGCAGGCGGATGGCGTTGTCGTTGTTGCCGAGGAACCTGCGTATCTTGAGATGCTGTTTGATCCAACGGAACAAGAGTTCGATCTGCCAGCGGCCCTTATAGAGCGCGGCAATCTCAACGGCCGGGCGCTTGAGATCGTTGGTCAGCAGCGTGATGGTGTCGCCGTCCTGGCGCTTGACGATCAGGCGGCGCAATTTGATCGGCAGCTTGCAGTGGGTTTTGCCGGCAAGGCTCACCTCAGCGTCGTCGAGAACGGTGAAGCCGTCGCCCCGCGCGACCTTGACGGGACGTTCGGAGAGCACCTCGAGCCCCATGTTGGATTTGGGTCGGGTGACGAAGAAAGCTTGGGCTGCGGCGATCTGCGTCCACCAGCCGTAATGGCAATAACCCTTGTCGAACACATAGGTCGCGCCCTTCTCGATGGCGATCGTGCGGCCGACCTGGGCATCGTTGACGTTGGCATCGGTGATGTCGAGGATGCGCGGGCAATCGGCGTTGGGATCATAGACGACGTGCATCTTCATGCCGCGGATGCGACCGTTCGACTTGGCCCAGCCGCACAACTTGCCGAGCGGGATCGGTGTGGAATCGATCAGCCGCAGCATAGCGGTGCCCTCACGGCGTGTCTGCCGGTCGAGTTGGTTGGCGAGCAGGCCGAAGATCTCGGCAAAGACGGCGACGGGGCGCCTGCGGCCGGCATCCGACAAGGTCGAGCGCCGCAACACGTCACTGCCCAGATGGTAATGATGCTGGCCGTTGGCGTTCCAGCCGGCTTCCAGGCTGCGAAGGCTCGCACTACCGCTGAGCTGGGCATAGATCAGCACCATGAGATGGTCCCAACTTCTGAACGACTTGTCGTAGGCGTCCCCGCCATGGCTATCCACAATCGTCTGGAAGCGGCGGCGATTGATCGGTTCAACCAGCTTGCCAAGAATGCTAGGCGTAAAGCGCATGCCCCGTCCCCTTTCTGAGTCTCGACAACCAGAAGGTAGACGGAAAATCCCCGTCTTACGGGGCATGCGCCTGCGGCATTTCGATTCACCAAACACTTTCCCCGGACAGCCCTGCGTTCACGGGGAGAAGATGCCGGCAGGCAGATGAGGGGCAGCGCCGGCGTAGAAAATTGACAACGCTAACGCCACTCAGAACGCTAGCTTACTGGCCCGCTTTTTCGATCTGCCTTGTTTTCCGGCGTATACGGCCCAACGTGTCCAGAACTCTCAAGCGCTTCAATGGGACGCCATCATACTCCGTAACAGAACGGCGGCCGTTGCGATCTACAACGGTCAGCATTGCGCGGCACCTGCCGCCTCTGGCATCAAACGCCGCGAGAAAACTCTCGAAGTCTGTCACCTCTGCGCGGTTCTTTTTGCAGAAGGTAGGAAAGGCTCCCGCGAATGTAGCAGCCGCGTTTTCCAATTGGTGCGACGGACATCCTCTAACAACATTCCCACGCAGGAAGTCGATCTCGATGACCCCACCGGGGCTGGCAGCAGCCTCTTCAAAGACTTCGGTCTGGCAATAGCCAACAACAAAGCCCAGCCCACTCGCCATTGAGTCGGCAAAATTATGAGCGATTGCGCAGAGGCGTCCATGTTTCATACTGGAAGGATAGCAACGTCATTGTCTGCTTTCCATCACATTGGTCATTCACAGATCGGCGAAACCGCTAACAGGCCGCTACCCGTCATAGTTTCTGATCATTATCGCTGAAATTATTCCCACCCCCAGAACATCCGTCACCGCCAGCCGAGCGCCGGCGCGACGTGCTTCAGGATCGACTCGATGACATGGGCGTTGTAGGCGACGCCGAGCTGGTTGGGCACGGTGAGCAGCAGCGTGTCGGCTTCGGCGATCGCTTCGTCCTCTCTCAGCTGCTCGATCAGCGCGTCCGGCTCGGCGGCATAGGTGCGGCCGAAGACGGCGCGCCGTTCCGGCTCGATATAGCCGAAATGGTCCTGGCCCTCGCTGCCGCCGAAATAGGCGCGGTCCATGTCGTTGACGAGGGCAAATATGCTGCGGCTGACCGACACGCGCGGCTCCCTGGCGTGGCCGGCTTCCTTCCAGGCGGCGCGGAAGGCGCGTATCTGCCCGGCCTGCTGGATGTGCAGCGGCTCGCCGCTTTCGTCGAATTTCAGCGTCGAGCTTTGCAGATTCATGCCGAGCTTTGCCGCCCATTCGGCTGTGGCATTGGTGGCCGCGCCCCACCAGATGCGGTCGCGCAGGCCCGCCGAGAACGGCTCGAGCCTGAGCAGGCCGGGCGGATTGGGAAACATCGGCCGCGGATTGGGCTGGGCAAAACCTTCGCCGCGCAGCAGGTCGAGGAACACCTCGGCATGGCGCCTGGCCATGTCGGCGTCGCTCTTGCCCTCTTCCGGCACGTAGCCGAAATAGCGCCAGCCGTCGATCACCTGCTCGGGCGAGCCGCGGCTGATTCCCAACTGCAAACGCCCGCCGGCGATGAGATCGGCGGCGCCGGCATCCTCCACCATGTAGAGCGGGTTCTCGTAGCGCATGTCGATGACGGCAGTGCCGAGCTCGATGCGCTTGGTTCTGGCGCCGGCGGCGGCCAGCAGCGGGAAGGGCGAGGCGAGCTGCCGGGCAAAATGGTGGACGCGGAAATAGGCGCCGTCTGCGCCAAGCTCTTCCGCCGCGACCGCAAGGTCGATCGATTGTAAGAGCGCGTCGGCGCCGGAGCGCGTGCCCGATTGCGGCGAGGGCGTCCAATGCCCGAAGGATAAAAAGCCGATTTTCTTCATGCGCTCCATTCCGGTCTTGAGCGGCTTGTCGAGCCGTTCAGATTTCTTTTGCTGCTCCAGCGCAATGCCAGGCTCTCCGCTTCCGAATTGCGTAAGGCAAATAATCGGAGCGCAACAGCCATTCAACGGACGCCGAACGGATACAGACCGTCAATCGGTACGGATCCACACGCCCTTGGTGTTCAGGAATTCGTCGAGATGCTCGGCGCCGCCCTCGCGGCCATAGCCGCTCATCTTGTAGCCGCCGAACGGCACCGCCGGGTCGATGGCGTGATAGGTGTTGACCCAGACCGAGCCGGCGCGCAGCCGGTTGGCAAGCTGGTGCGCCTTGCCGATGTCGCGCGTGAACACGCCGGCGCCGAGGCCATAGGGCGTGTCGTTGCCGCGCTTGACCGCCTCGTCCAGCGTGTCGAAGGGCAGCGCAGAGATGATCGGCCCGAAAATCTCCTCGCGCGCGATGCGCATGCTGTCTGTGACGCCGGAGAACACGCCCGGCGTCATGAAATTGCCGGCGCCGAGCGCGCCTTCGGTGATGCGCTGCCCGCCGGTCACCAGCGTCGCGCCCTCGCGCGTGCCGTCCTCGATGAAGTCGCTGACCCGTTCGACCTGCCGTGGCGAGATCAGCGGCCCGATTTCCGTCTCGGGATCGGCGCCGTCGCCGAGCTTAAGCTTTGCCGCATAGGCGGCCACCTGCTCGATGAATTCGTCATGGATCGGCCGCTCGACGAACAGCCGCGAGCCGGCAATGCAGATCTGGCCGGAATTGGCGAACACCGACATCGCCACCACCGGCACGGCGCGCTCGATATCGGCATCGGCGCAGACGATCACCGGGGACTTGCCGCCGAGTTCCAGCGAGACGCGCTTCATGTTGGCGGCCGAGGCGCGCAGGATCGCCTGGCCGGTGGCGGTCGAGCCGGTGAAGACGACCTTGTCGACATCCATATGGGCGGCCAGCGGCGCACCGGCTTCCGTGCCTGTCCCGGTCACGACATTGACGACGCCGGGCGGCACGCCCGCCTCCAGCATCAGGTCGGCGATGAGCAGCGGCGTCAGCGGCGCTTCTTCCGACGGCTTCAGGATGATGGTGCAGCCGGTGGCCAATGCCGGGCCGATCTTCCAGATCGAGGCGGCGGTGGGCGCATTCCACGGGATGATCGCGCCGACGACGCCGACCGGCTCCTTGCGCGTATAGGAAACGATCTCGCCGGGCAGCGAATTGCCGATCGTGTGGCCGTGGATCGATGTCGCCATGCCGGCATAAAAGCGCAGCATGCCGAGCACGCGGTTCTTGTTGGCCAAGGTACGGGTGATCGGCATGCCCATGTCGGTGGTGTCGGACAGCGCCAGCTCCTCCCAATGGCGCTCCATCACATCGGCGATCTTCAACAGCAGCAGCTGCCGCTCATAGGGCTTGAACCGGCTCCACGGCCCTTCGAAGGCGTGCCGGGCTGCGGCAACCGCGAGATCGATATCCTTCGCATCGGCCTGCGGCACGGTGCCGATCACCGCGCCGGTGGCGGGATTGCGCGTCTCGAAGCTGCGGCCGCTCAGCGCATCGCGCCATTCGCCGTCGATCAGCATCTGGCGATGCCGGCCGTCGATCGGGATGCGTGAGAGATTTCTCACCGGTATCGTCATCTGGAGCCGAGTCCTCTGATGAACCAGGGGCGCGTTATGGCACCGGCCGATATATGGGCGCAAGGCCGCGTCGTTCCAGCCGGGACCGCCGGGCGGGTTCCGGCGATCGCTGTCACAATGATGTAATGAACATTTCGGATGGTCGCCGCCGTAGCAATCGCTACGAACTCCTGGCTGGTGGCCGCCCTCATGGCATCCGACGACTCCGAAGAACCGCAAACGGCGTTCGACGATCGCGTCGAAGCTGCCCTTGAAACCCTGCCGCCGGCCGAGCAGCGCATGGCGCGCTTCTTCGCCAGCCAGAAGCAGTCGGTGCTGCTCGGATCGGCGGCCGAGATTGCCGCGCTCGCCGGCACCAGCGATGCCACTGTGGTCCGCACCGCCCGTTCGCTGGGCTTCGAAAGCCTCGCGGCGCTGCGCCAGATGCTGCTGACGGACCTGACGGGAACCGTCTCGCCCGGCAAACGGCTGGCCCGCACGCTGCAGGAGACCGGCAACGACAGCGCCTCGGCGCTGCGCCATGTCGTCGGCCTGCACGAAAGCGCGCTCGAAGCGCTGAAGCGGCCCGACATGGAGGCCGCCTTCGCGCAAAGCATCGACATTCTGGCGCGCGCCAACCGCCGCCACATCTTCGGCATCGGCCCGTCGGGCGCTATGGCTGACTATGCCAGCCTGCAATTCAACAGGATCGGCCTGACGAGCAGCGCGCTGTCGGTTTCGGGCGTGGCGCTCGCCGACCGCCTTCTCTGGCTGGCCAGCGGCGATGCCGTTTTGATGATGGCCTATGCACCATTCTACCGCGAGGTCGAGATCGTGCTCGACCAGGCCGCGCTCCACGACGTGCCTGTGGTGCTGATCAGCGACAATCTCGGACCGCTGGTGGCCGACAGGGTTGCCGCGACGCTGCCGGTGCCGCGCGGCAAGGCCGACCACCTCGCCACGCATGGCGGCACCATGGTCCTCCTCGAGGCGATGATCATCGCCCTGGCGGCGAAAGCCGGCGAGACCGCGTTCGACAGCCTCGACAGGCTGAGCACCCTGCGCGGCGCAATCGACAAGGCATGGGTGAAACGAGGTACCAGAAAGAAGTGATGCCGCCCGACACAAAAGCGTCAATAACAACGATGCAATATAAAATTGGCATTACTCCGCCTTTTCAGAACAACATCGAAACAACAGGAGAGAGGAATGAATATAAGGACGACGCTTGGACTTGCGTTGGGTTTAACGGCGATGTCGATGGCGGCGCCGGCTTCGGCCGCCGATCTCGTGCTCTACGACGCGCTCGACTTCGCCGGTCCGGTCGCCAAGGCCTTCCAGGCCAAGACCGGACTGACCGTCGACGTCGTCGAGCCCGGCAGCACCGGCGAGACGCTGGGCAAGATCGCCGCCGAGGGCAAAAACCCGCAATTCGACATCGTCTGGATCGACGGCTCCGCCGTGATGGAGCGTATGGCGGCCGACCATGTGCTGCAGCCGGTCCCGGCGGACGAATATGACAAGGTCGCCTTCACCGATCTCGGCAAGTCGCTGGTGCCGCAAAGCCATGCTTTCCTGCCGACCGGCACCAGCACCACCGCCATCGAGGTCAACACCAAGAAGGTAGAGCCCGGCAAGCTGCCAAAATCCTGGGCCGACCTCGAGGCTTTCGCCGGCAGCGTCGCCGCCAAGGATCCGAACCTTTCCGGCCCGGCCTATCAGTGGCTGGCCGGCTTCTTCCAGACCAACGGCGTCGACGCCGGCAAGGCGCTGCTTGCCAAGACGCTGACCAACAAGTCGCTGTCCGGCCTGTCCAGCGGCGGCAAGATCAACAAGGCCGTGCTGACCGGCGATGCCGCGGTCGGCATCAACCAGGACAGCGCCATCTTCGCGAAAATCGCCGCCGGCGAGCCCGTTATCGCCGTCTATCCGAGCGAAGGCTCGGTCTCGCTGCCGCAGGGTCTCGGCATCAGCGCCAAGACCCAGCATATGGACGCGGTGCGCAAGTTCATCGAATTCGTCACCAGTGCCGACGGCCAGGCCGCCATGCAGAACGGCGACGACACCGACTACTTCTTCATCCCGATCATCAAGGGCGTCAACGCCAAGCCCGGCCGCGAGACCAACATCACCTGCACGCATCTCGACGACGCCGTGGCATCCGCCCATGAGAGCGAATGGAAGCAGTGGTACAAGGACAAATTCGTCCAGTGACCGCTGTTCCGGCAGCGACCGTTTCTCTTACCAACGCCGCCGCGCCTGCCGGCGGCATTGGCAAATTGTCCCGTCGCCGCCGGCCAAATTTTTCCCGCTATGTCGGGCCGGTTGCGGTCTGCGCGGTGTTCACGCTCTTGATCGGCCTGCCGCTTGCCCTCGTGCTGCTGCAGGCCGTCATGCCGGGGCTTTTCACCGCAGCGACGACAGGCGTCTTCAGCCTCGCGCCGCTGGCGCGCATCTTCGCCTCGCCCTACATCGCCGGCTCGATCCTGCATTCGCTCGAGCTTGGCGTGCTGGCGGCCTGCACCACCACGGCCCTCGGCGGCGCCTTTGCCGTGCTGGTGCAGCGCTGCGACATCCCATTGCGCCGGCCGATCTCGATCGTGCCGTGGCTGGTGTTCCTGACGCCGTCCTATCTCAAGGCGCTCGCCTGGGTGCTCTTGATGTCGTCGGGCGGTTACCTGGCGCAGCTCGGCCTGCTGCCGCCGGCGCTGGGTGCCGGTTTCTTCGGCCTGGCGGGGCTCGTCTTCGTCCACACGCTCAGCCTGTTCCCGCTGGCGGCCTTCATCATCGGCAGCGCGCTGGCCGGGCTGGGCAGCGAGCTGGAAGACGCGGCGCGCCTGTCCGGCGCCGGCCCGCTCAGGATATGGCTTCACATCAACGGCCCCCTGCTGGCGCCGGCGGTCGCGCTCTCCTTCATCGCCACCTTCGCCGAGGTGCTGTCCGATTTCGGCCTGGCCTCGACCATCGCCAGGATGTCGAGCTTCGGTGTGCTGACCTACGGCATCTACGCGGCGGCGAGCGATTATCCGGTCGATTTTCCCGCCGCCGGCGCCCAAGCTCTGGTGCTGCTCGCTCTGGTCTTGCTGGTCGTCGCCGCCGACCGGCTGCTGCGCCGCCGCGCCGACCCGCATCTGATTTCCGGACGCGCCAAGCCCGCCCGGCTTTACGATCTTGGACCCTGGCGCTGGCTGGCCCTGGCTGCGGCGCTCGCCGTCGCCTTCCTGGCGCTGATCCTGCCGCTTGGGGCGATCGCCGCGAGGGCGCTTACCAGCACGCTCGGACACGGCCTGGTGCCTGAAAACTTCACCCTGGCGAACCTCTCCGCAGCGCTGACGCTCAACACCGCCGCCAATGATGGACTGATGCGCAGCCTGTTCTATGCCGGCTTGACCGCCGTCATCGCCAGCACGCTGGCGTTGCTCTTGTCCGCGCAGCTTGGCCGTTCGAGCCCGTTCATGCGCACCATGGTGCTCGGCCTGTCGCTCGGCGCGGTGGCCATACCGGGCATCGTGCTCGGCTTCGGCTACATCCTGGTCTGGAACCGGCTGCCGGGCTTTCGCGATTGGCCATTTCCGCATTATGGCGACGGCTCGCTGCTGGTCATGGGCTATGTTGCGGCCGCACTTCCCTATTGCCTCGTCGTCATCCTGTCGGCCATCGGCCAGCTCGCGCCCAGCCTGACCGACGCCGCGCGACTGCATGGCGTCGGCGCGCTGCGGCGCTTGTTGTCGGTCACCTTGCCGCTGATCGTGCTCAGCGTCGTCACCGCTTTCCTGCTGACCTTCATCCGCACGGTGTTCGAATTGCCGATGTCGCAGATGCTCATTCCGCAAAGCGGACCGCCGGCGCCGACATTGATCCTGAAGCTGTTCAGCCATGACCGCGACGGGCTGGCCTGCGCCATCGCCCTGGTCGCGATGACGGCCGCCGGCGGCGCGGCGGCCCTGATTTGGTACCCGCTGAACCGGTTCGTCGGACCGGGACGGCGCCGCGCATACAGCGGCCGCGAAGCGGCCTTGGGAAAACTGCCATGACCGCTTCGCTGAATTGCGCCGGCATCAGCAAATCGCTCGGCGGCCGCGCCGTGCTGAGCGACCTCGACCTGGCAATCAGCGCCGGCGAGGTGGTGTCGCTTCTCGGTCCGAGCGGTTCCGGCAAGACGACGCTGCTGCGCAGCATTGCGGGGCTGGTCGATCCGGAACGTGGCACCATCACCCTCGACAATCGCGTCGTCTGGAGCGAGACCGCCGTGGTGCCGCCGGAAAAGCGGCGGATCGGCATGGTTTTCCAGGACTACGCGCTGTGGCCGCATATGACAGTGGCCGGCAACCTGGCGTTCGGCCTGCAGTCGCAGCGCCTGCCCGAGCGCGAGGTCGCGGCGCGCCTTGGCCACGCGCTGGAGGTCACGCGGCTGGCGCCCTATCGCGACCGCTATCCGGCGGAGCTGTCGGGCGGACAGCAGCAGCGCGTCGCCATCGCCCGCTGCCTTGCCGCCCGGCCGGCGCTGATGCTGTTCGACGAGCCGCTCAGCAATCTCGACGTAGCACTGCGCGAGGACATGCGCATTGAAATGATGGAGCTGGTGCGCCGCGAGGCCGCCACCGTCGTCTATGTCACGCATGACCAGGCCGAAGCCATGGCAGTTTCCGATCGCATCGCCGTGATGCGTGACGGCCGCATTGCCCAGTTCGACACGCCGCGCGCGATTTACGAGGCGCCGGCCGATTCCTTCGTCGCCGGGTTCATCGGCGGCTTCTCGGTGGTGCCCGGCGTGGTCCAGGACGAAACGTTCAGACTGCGCGACGGCGCTGCCGAAAGCCTGCGCACGCCGGGCGCGCGGCCGGGCGAGGGCATGCTGGTGGTGCGCCCCGAAGATGCGCGGCCGGCCGAAGCCCATCCGGCGAACCGCTTGCAGGGCCGGGTGCTGTCGAGCGCCTTCCAGGGCCGTTGCTGGCGGCTGGCGGTGGAGCTCGGAGCGCAGCGCGTGCGGCTCGACTGGCCGGAGGCGCCGCCGGTCGGCTCGTCGCTGGCTTTCTCTCTGCCGCCGGAACGCTGTATCGTTCTCGCCCATTAGCGATTCCCCAACGCAAGGTAGCTTCATGCATGGCCTGACGCCGATACTCTCCACCGTGACCGCTTCGTTCCTGGCGTCCTTCGTCGAAGTCGTCGAGGCCTTCACCATCGTGCTCGCGGTCGGCGTGACGCGCAGCTGGCGCCCGGCGCTGACCGGCGCGGCGCTGGCGCTGGCCGTGCTGGCAGCGCTGGTGCTGGTTTTCGGGCCGCTGCTGGCGCTGGTGCCCATCACTGTGCTGCAGTTCATGGTCGGGGTGCTCTTGATCCTGTTCGGCATGCGCTGGCTGCGCAAAGCCATCCTGCGCAGCGTCGGCGTCATCGCTTTGCATGACGAGGAGGCGGCCTTCTCGAAGGAGACCGCCGCGCTCAGCCGCCAGGCCGGCGAGCGCCGCGCCGACTATCTTGCCGGCCTGGCGTCGTTCAAGGCGGTATTGCTCGAGGGCGTCGAAGTGGTGTTCATCGTCATCGCCGTCGGCGCCGCCCACGGCCAGACGTTCTACGCCGGCATGGGCGCGCTCGCCGCCTTCGTGCTGGTGATGCTGATCGGTCTTGCCGTGCACCGGCCGCTGGCGCAGGTGCCCGAAAACGCGCTTAAATTCGTCGTCGGCCTGATGCTGACCAGCTTCGGCGTCTTCTGGACCGGCGAGGGCCTCGGCGCCGACTGGCCGGGCGCCGATCTCGCGCTGCTTGCCATCTTCGCAGTCATTGCCGCCACATCATTCGCCATCGTGCGCTGGCTGCGCGGCGCCTATCCCACATCTGTAGAAGGAGCCGCCCGATGAAAATCGTCCGCGCCATTCTGAAGGAAGTCGTCGGAATGTTCGTCGATGACGGCAATCTGGCGCTGCTGGCGCTGGTCCTGATCGCTTTGGTCACCGCCGCGGTGAAGCTGCTGGCCCTGCCGCCGCTCGTCGGCGGCTGCCTGCTTCTGGCAGGCTGTCTCGCTATTCTGCTGCAGAGCACCCGCCGCGCCGCACGCCGCGGCGACCGGTGAGCGGCGCAAGCGCCGCCGAGGAAAGACCAGAAAGGCTGGCAATAGCCGCGCTGTTCCAGGGTATGTTGATATTCAGGTGAGACCGGTCTGCAAATGGCGGCTCGGCCTGACCTGAATCTCGACATACCCTACGCCGGCTTCGGCCAGAACAGCCACATCAGCGCTGCTGCCGCCGCTATCCAGACCGCGACGATGAACACCAGACCCGCCTTGCTCGGCGGCCTGGCGCGGCGTGTGGCTTCGTCACGAAATTCCTGCATCAGCTCCGCGGGCACCAGCCTGACCGCCAGCATGATGCCGAGCGGCACGATGATGAGATCGTCCAGATAGCCGACGATCGGAATGAAGTCCGGTATCAGATCGATCGGGCTTAAGGCGTAGGCGGCGACCGCGCCGGCCATAGCCTTCGCATACCACGGGACGCGAGGATCACGCGCGGCGAGCCAAAGCGCCACCACGTCGCGCTTGACGCTGCGCGCCCATTGTTTCGCGGAATCGAGAACCGCCATATCGTCTCTGTACGGATATCGGGCCCGAAGGGCTAGAGCGTTTCACTGTTTCACGGAAACGGCGAAACACGCTATCTCTTTGTTTTACGCAGTTCCGGACGGAAAACCGTGTCACACTTTTCCTGGAATTGCGCTAGCCTCTTTGGCCCCCGGAGGCGTAATCGCTTGTCAGTAGACGGTAAACAGCGTCGGCAGCATGCCGATCGTGCGGAAATGCTCGACCGTCTCGATGAGCGGGAACAGCGCCAGGAAATAGAGCCCGTCGCGAAACGTGCTCTTCAGCGCGCTTGTCGAAAAGAGCCATTCGTCCTGATCCCTGTACAGCGTCGGGTTCGGCCAGAACCGCGGCGTCCGTTCGGCATAGGCCGCGTAGGCGGCGCCGAATTTGCCGAGCAGGAATTCGGCCTCCTTGCGCGCTGTGAAGCGGAAGACGAGGAAGCTTGCCAGGCCAAGCGTCGCGGCCGCCAGCACCGATCCGAACATCAGGCCGATACCGGCCGCTCCGACGGTCGAGAAGAAATAGAGCGGATTCTGGGTCATCGAAAAAGGACCCGCCATGATCAGCTCGTTGTTCTTCTTGCCGCCGACATAGAGGATGCTCCACAGCCGGCCAAGGAAGCAGGCGAGCACGAGGCTGAAGCCAATCATTTCCACCAGTTCGTGCCCGTTCGAGCCTTCGCTGAGGAACGGCTTGGAAAACAGCAGCAGGACGATGGCGAGCACCGCAGCGACCTGAACGACGATCAGGCGCTTATGCTGGTCGAAGGCCTTCGGCGCCGATTTGAGGGATGCGTAGGCCATTGCTTCGCCACTCCGGCGGCCGTCTCGGGACAATAAACCTATGCTCCCTAGCCTTTCTGCTGCCTGATGGCGAGGCCCTGACCGTATTTTCGGCCATTCTTACGGATTTGTAAGGTCACGGACAGGCTGTGGTGAATTCCCCCGTCTACCGTCCGCACAGACCTAAAATGGATAACGTCATGACCTTACCGGCCAACAAGCCGGTCGCGCCCGCGCATGTCCCCCGAAAATGAGCAGCGGGACAAAGACGTGTCTGAAATCAAGCGCCTGAAGATGGCCAAGAAAAAGCCGCAGCCGGTGCTGATCATGCCGGCTCGGTAGATCGGACGGCGTAAAAGTGATGCGGCTTCTGCTGGTTGAGGACGATCCGAGGACCGCTGACTATGTCGTCAGGGGGCTGAGCGAGGCCGGCCATGTCTGCGATCTGTTGCGCAACGGCCACGACGGCCTCTTCGCCGCGACCCGCAACGCCTATGACGTGATCGTCGCCGACCGTATGATTCCCGGGCTCGACGGCCTGTCCATGATCAAGGCGGTACGTGCCGCGGGCGTGCGCACGCCGGCGATATTCCTGACCTCGATCGGCGGCGTCGACGACCGCGTCGAAGGATTGGAAGCCGGCGGCGACGACTACCTGGTCAAGCCGTTTGCCTTTTCCGAACTGCTTGCCCGCATCAACGCGCTCGGCCGCCGGCCGGCGGCGCAGGAGCAGAAGACCAATCTGCGCGTCGCCGATCTCGAAATGGACCTGATCCAGCGGCGCGTGACCAGGCAGGGCCAGACGATCGACCTGCAGCCACGCGAATTCAGCCTGCTCGAAGTGCTGATGCGCGGCGAGGGCCGCGTCATCACCCGCACCATGCTTCTGGAGCGCGTCTGGGATTTCCATTTCGATCCCAAGACCAGCGTCGTCGAGACCCATATCAGCCGGTTAAGGGCGAAGGTCGACAAGCCGTTCGACGCGCCGCTCATCCACACCGTGCGCAACACCGGCTACAGCCTGCATGTGCCCGACTGAAGCAATTCCAGGAAGAATGCGCAGCGGTTTTCCACCTGGAATCACGGCAGGACCAACATTTGGCGCGCCTCGAATCGCGGCCCCGGCATGACCGGAACGTCTCCCAGTCTGGTGCGCAGCACGCCGTTCAGGCTGGCGTTGACCTTTGCCTTCCTGTTCGTGCTGGCTTTCATCCTCTCCGGCGCCATCGTCTATCAGCTGATGAGCAACGACCTTGCAAGACGTCTCGATGAATCGATCAAGGAGACTTACTCGGTCGTGGCCGTGACCTATGCGGAAAGCCAGGAAGACCTGATCTCGACAGTCAACGACCACAGCCAGCTTGACCCTGAGAAGGATCAGCTTTTCTCGCTGACAGACCAGAACGGCAACCGTCTGGCCGGCAACTTCACGGCGTCCGGTCTTCCGGATGGCTTCTCGATGTTTGCCGCCACCTTACCTGGCATGCCCCCCGATACGATGTATCGCGCCTATTCGGGCACTGTCGGCAACAACAACCTGACGGTCGCCTTCTCGCTGTCGGGAACCGAAGAGCTGAAGACCATCGTTTTGATGAGTTTCGGCTGGGGAACACTGTTCATCCTGGGCCTCGCGATCGCCGGCGGCGCCGTGCTTGCCTCGCGCGTCCAGCGGCGCCTCGACGGCATCGCTTCCACCATGGTCGACGTCTCGCATGGGCGCCTCGACGCCCGCATTCCGCTGATCGGCAATGGCGACGATATCGATGCCGTTTCCGCCCAGGTCAACGCTGCCATCGAGCGCCTGTCGGCGTTGGTCGACGGCATGCGGGAAGTCAGCGCCAACATCGCGCATGACCTGAAGACGCCGCTCAACCGGCTGCAGATGATCCTCGAATCCGCCGCCGACAGGACCGCGTCGGGCGAGGATGTCTCCGCCGAGCTGGCAGACGCCCGGGCCGAGAGCCAACAGATCAACGGAACCTTCGATGCGCTGCTGCGCATTGCCCAGATCGAGGCCGGCGCCCGCAAGGCGCGCTTCGTCGACCTCGACGTCGGCCGCATTGTCGAGGCCATCGGCGAGGTCTATGCCGATGTCGCCGAAGACGACGGAAAGTCCTTGTTGACAAGGATCGTTCCGGATGCGGAATGGATCGTGCACGGTGATCGTGACCTGCTGATGCAGATGCTCGCCAATCTGGTCGAGAACGCTTTACGGCACTGCCCGCCGGGCACGGCGATCGAATTGTCGGTGACGCGGCAGGGCGACCGAATCCTGGTAAAAGTCTGTGACAACGGTCCGGGCATTCCGGCGCAGGAGCGCGAAAACGTCTTCCGGCGGCTTTACCGGCTGGACTCCAGCCGCACCACGCCCGGCAGCGGCCTGGGATTGAGCCTCGTCAAGGCGGTGGCGGATTTGCACGGCGCCGCCATCACGCTGGAGGACAACAATCCCGGGCTTGCCGTGATCGTAAGCTTTCCAGCGGCAAGGCCGCCCGCCGGCTAGCGCCCGCCGGCCCGGCGGAAATCCGAAGGCGACATGCCGGCGAGCTTGCGGAACGACTTGTTGAAGGCGCTGAGCGAGCCGAAGCCTGAGTCCATGGCGACCGTCAGCACATTGGCGTCCTGGTGCATCAGCAGCGCCTGCGCGTAGCTCAACCGCAAAAGATTGACATATTCATTCAGCGTCATGCCCGTAGACTTCTTGAACAGGCTCATGGCGTATTTGGGATGGATGTCGGCGGCGGCGGCGATGTTCACGCAGTCGATGTCGTAGAGAAAGTTCTCGGCGATGAAATCGCACATGCGCCCGACATTGCGCGAGGATTGCTGGTCGAAGGGACTGCCGGCCCCTTGCCCGGATGCTGTCTCCGGCACCAGCCGGTAGGGTTCGAAGCGCACCCGCTCCAGCCTCAGCAGCAATTCGTTGACGGCATGTTCGGCCCTGCCCGGATCGCCCGAGCGCGCATAGTCGTTCCAGCGCTTGAAATTGTCGTTGTCGGATTGGTCGGTGGCGTCCGTCACCAGCGTCGCGCCGGTCATCAGCCGGTGCCGTATGTCGGCCGGCAGATGCAGCCTGAAGAAATGCACCAGCGGCAGATGTGCGCCGGCATAGACGGCATCGTCGGAGAGATCGTACATCCGATGCGGCAGGCCGCCCCAGAACAGGCACATCTCGCCGGCCGACAGCGATATTTCATGCTCGGCCATGCGGTAGTGCACTGAGCCCTGCACGATGAAATTCACCTCGACCTGGGCATGCCAGTGCGGCTTCAGCATCACCAGCGGCGGATTGTGGAACATCTGCATGGCCAGCGGCAGGCCTTCGACGCTGCTGGCGCCTGGCTGGTAGAACGGACGCTCCGGCATCTTACTTTCCGCCAATTTCTTATTCCCTTTAACGGGGACAAGCCTTCCGCGCCGCATAATCTAACCAGGCTCACAGTGAGAGAGCAAATGAAATGGGAGGATTTCAATGCGCACCACACTGACCTGCGCCGCGCTGGCGCTCGCCCTGGGCTCCGGCCCGGCCCTGGCGCAATCCGGCGAAATCACGATCTGGAGCTGGAACATCGCCGCATCGTCACTGAAATCGACGGTCGAAGGCTTCAACAAGAAATACCCCGACATCAAGGTGACGGTTCAGGATCTCGGCAACCAGCCGACCTATGACAAGTCGATCGCCGGCTGCGCCGCCGGCGGCGTCGGTTTGCCGGACATCGTCTCGATCGAGAACGGCGAGGCCGAGAATTACTGGAGCCAGTTCCCGGACTGCTTCGTCGACCTGCATACGCTCGGCTACAGCGCCGAGGACCAGAAGAAATTCCCCGATTTCAAGCGCACCGAGCTCGAGGTCGGCGACAAGGCCTACGCCATGCCGTGGGATTCGGGCCCGGTGGCTGCCTTTTATCGCCGCGACTTCTATGAGAAGGCCGGCGTCGACCCGGCCTCGATCAAGACCTGGGACGATTTCATCGCCGCCGGCAAGAAGATCCAGGCCGCCAATCCCGGCGTGTCGATGACCAATGCCGATTTCAACGGCGACACCGAATTCTTCCGCATGATCTCCAACGAGCAGGGCTGCGCCTATTTCGCCGCCGACGGCCAGTCGATCATCGTCAACCAGCCGAAATGCGTCGATACGCTGACCAAGATCAAGGAAATGAAGGACGCCGGCATCATCTCCTCCGCCGACTGGTCGACCAAAATCACCAACAACACCGCCGGCACCGTCGCCACCCAGATCTATGGCGGCTGGTATGAGGGCACCATCCGCACCGAATCGGCCGGCGAGAACGGCAAATGGGGCGTCTATCCGATGCCGAGCCTGACCGCCGACGGCCCGCGCGCCGCCAATCTCGGCGGCTCCTCGCTGGCCATCACCTCGGCGTCGAAGAACAAGGAAGCCGCCTACGCCTATCTGAAATACACGCTGGAGACCAATGAAGGCCAGATCACCATGCTGAAGGATTTCGGCCTGGTGCCGTCGCTGATCTCGGCGCTCGACGACCCCTATGTCGCGCAAGGCTTGCCCTATTGGGGCGGCCAGGCGGTGTGGAAAGACATCCTTGCCACCTTGCCCAAGGTGGTGCCGAGCCGCGGCACGCAGTTCCAGAGCGACGCCGAGATCATCATGCGCGCCGTGCAGACCAAATATCTGGCCGGCGGCTATCCCGACGCCAAGGCCGCCCTCGACGACGCCGCCAACCAGATCGCCGCGGCGACAGGTTTGCCGGTGAAGTAACGGGCCGCTTTTCCTTCTCCCCTTGTGGGAGAAGGTGGCCGCGAAGCGGCCGGATGAGGGGTGTTCCAGCTTGGCAACGACGGTATTCCGTCCAACACCCCTCATCCGTCTCGGCGCTGCGCGCCGATCCACCTTCTCCCACAAGGGAGAAGGCAAGACAGGGCGGCGCTGACCTCGACAATTGGCGCTGCTCCAGCATTCGAAGCATGATCAACACCGCGCCCACCAAGAAGACGCCACCGGGAAAGGAGGAAGGATGCGCCACCAGAACGCCACCGCATATCGCTTCCTCACGCCCTACCTTTTGATCTTCGCCATCTTCTGGGTCTGGCCGATCATCAGCTCGTTCCTGATCTCCTTCCAGGCGACGCGCACGGTGCCGTGGCGCTTCGCGCCGACCTTCAACTGGGGCCGGCTGGTCGGCGACCCGGCGTTCTTCAATGCGCTGAAGAACACGCTGCTCATCCTCGTCATCCAGGTGCCGGTGATGATCTCGCTGGCGATCGTCATGGCGGTGCTTTTGAATTCGCCGCTGCTGAAGGCGCGCGGCCTCTACCGCTTTGCCTTCTTCGCTCCGGTCGTGGTCGGCGAGGTGGCCTATTCGGCGGTCTTCCGGCTGATGTTCAGCCTCGATTTCGGTATCGTCAACAAGCTGCTCAATAGCGTCGGTATCCCCAAGATCGACTGGTTCTCCAACGTCACGCCGGCGATGGCGCTGATCATGATCGCGGTGACCTGGCGCTGGGCCGGCTACAACGCCATCATCCTGCTCGCCGGCCTGCAATCCATTCCCGAAGACGTCTATGAGGCGGCGACGCTTGACCGCGTCAGCAAGGTGAAGCAGTTTTTCTACATCACGCTGCCGCTGCTGAAGCCGGTCATCGTCTTTTGCGCCGTCCTGTCGATCATCGGCACCATGCAGCTGTTCACCGAGCCGTTCCTGATCACCGAGCGCGGCGGGCCGGGCGGCGGCACCGAGACGCTGGGTCTGCTGCTTTACCGCCAGGGCTTCCGCTCGCTCAATTTCGGCTATGCCTCGGCCGTAGCCTACACCATGGCCGGGCTCGCGATCGCCATCACGCTGGTGCAGCTCTGGCTAACGCGGGAGCCGAAATGAGCTCGCGTTCGCAAAGCCGGCTCGGGCGCAGCGTCCTGCTGCATCTCTTCCTGACGCCGCTGGCACTGGTCTGGCTGTTTCCGCTGTGGATGATGGTGGTGTTCTCGACCATGCCCGACAACGGCATCTTCAGCCCCGGCATCGAGCTTCTGCCGCACGGCAATTTCGTCGACAATTTCAACAATCTGCAGCGCGACACCAATTTCGTCGGCGCCATCGGCATCTCCGTCTCGGTGGCGTTGACCTACACCTTTCTCTCCGTGCTGCTGACCTCGATGGCCGGCTGGGCGCTGGCGCGCTACGAGTTCCTCGGCAAGGGCGGCGTCGTGGCGATCATCTTCGGCACCATCACGCTGCCCTACGCGGTTGTGCTGATCCCGCAATTCATCATGGTGGCGCGTGACTTCCAGCTCGCCAACACCTGGATCGCGCTGATCGTGCCGCCGCTGTTCAACTCGCTCGGCGTGCTGTTCATGCGCCAGGCTTTCTCGATGATGCCGGCCGAACTGTTCGACGCCGCGCGCGTCGAAGGCGTCAAGGAATGGCGCATCTTTCTGTTCGTCGCGTTGCCGCTGGCGCGGCCGATGCTGGCGGCGCTCGCCATCATCCTGTTCCTCGCCTCGTGGAACAACTACCTGTGGCCGCTGCTGATCAACAGCCAGCCCGGCGCGATGACCGCGCCGGTGGCGCTCGGCACGCTGATCGGCCTGACCAAGGTTTCCTGGGGCGGCATCATGGCCGGCGCGGTGATGCTGACCGTGCCGATGCTGATCGTCTTCGTGCTCTTGCAGCGCCATTTCATCGCCGGCATCGCCGCCGGCGCCGTCAAATAGGAAGAAGCGCGATGGCGACCGTCACCCTCACCAATGTCGTCAAACGCTTCGGCATCTTCGAGGTCGTCCACGGCGCCGACATCGACATCGCCGACGGCGAGTTCATCGTCTTCGTCGGGCCGTCCGGCTGCGGCAAGTCCACGCTTTTGCGCATGATCGCCGGGCTGGAGGACATCAGCGGCGGCAAGATCGCCATCGGCGGCAAGGTGATGAACGACATCGAACCGGCCGATCGCGGCATCGCCATGGTGTTCCAGTCCTACGCGCTCTATCCGCATATGACCGTGGAGCAGAACCTCTCCTTCGGCCTCAGGATGAACGGCAATCCGAAAGCCGACACCGAGCGCCGGGTTAGGAAAGCCGCTGAGATCCTGCGCATCGACGAGCTGATGCAGCGGCGGCCGAAGCAATTGTCCGGCGGCCAGCGCCAGCGCGTCGCCATCGGCCGCGCCATCGTGCGCGAGCCGCAGGTTTTTCTCTTCGACGAACCGCTCAGCAATCTCGACGCCGAACTCAGGGTGCAGATGCGGGTCGAGATATCGCGCCTGCACAAGGAGCTCGGCGTCACCATGATCTATGTGACGCACGACCAGACCGAGGCGATGACGCTTGCTGACAGGATCGTCGTGCTCAAGGCCGGCAATGTCGAACAGATCGGCGCACCGCTCGATCTTTATGACGACCCGGCCAACCGTTTTGTCGCCGGCTTCATCGGCTCGCCGAAGATGAATTTCCTTAGGGCGACTGTGGTCGAGACGTCCAACAGCGCCGCAATCGTCGAGCTCGTCAATCATGGCGGCGCCAGGCTGCGCAAGCCGCTCTGCGGTACGTTGCCGGCGGTCGGCGCCGAGGTCGTGCTCGGGGTCAGGCCGGAGCATTTCTTCGAGGCCGGCGAGGGCGATTGCGACATTCCGGTCAAGGCCGACGTCGCCGAGCATCTCGGCTCGGTGAGCTACGTCTACGCCAATGCCGGGCCCGAAGAGCTGATCGTCGAACGCGAGGCAGCGCGCCAGCGCGCCAGCGGCGACCATTTCACCGTATCGATCAAGGCCGAGCGGTCGCTGCTGTTCGACAAGACAGGCGCCAGGATTCGCTGACCCCTCAGTTTTCTTTGCCCGATCGCGAATGCGGCGGGACCCATGGAGATTTGATATGACTTGGACGCAACGGAAAATTCGCTGGGGTATTCTCGGACCCGGCAGCATCGCCAGATCCTTTGCCGGCGGGGTAGCGCAGTCGCGCACCGGCGAGCTGGTGGCGCTCGGCGCCCGCAATCCGGCCAAGCCGGGGCTGGCCGAGGCCTTCCCCGGCGCGCGGATCCTCGACGGCTATGACGCGCTGCTGGCCGATGATGGGGTCGATGCGGTCTATATCTCGATCCCGCATCCCGGCCATGCTGAATGGGCGATCAGGGCCGCCGAAGCCGGCAAACATGTCTTGTGCGAGAAACCGCTGGCGCTGACTGCTTTCGAGGCCGACGCCATGATGCATGCCGCGCGCAAGGCCGGCACCTTTCTCGGCGAAGCCTTCATGTACCGGCTGCACCCGCAGACGTTGAAACTGGTCGAGCTGATCAGGTCGGGCATCATCGGCGACGTGCGGATGATCAAATCGAGCTTCGGCTTCGCCATGCCGGGCTTCATGCCAGAGCACCGGCTCTACGCCAACGAGCTTGCCGGCGGCGGCATCCTCGATGTCGGCGGCTATCCCGTGTCGATGGCGCGGCTGATCGCGGGCGCCGCGGCGGGACAGCCTTTCCTCGAGCCGGACAAGGTCGTGGGTGCGGCGCATCTCGGCGAGTCCGGTGTCGACGAATGGGCTTCGGCGCTGCTTCACTTCCCCGGCGGCATCGTCGCCGAGGTCTCCTGCAGCATTTCGCTCGATCAGGACAATGTGCTGCGCATTTTCGGCACCGAGGGCCAGATCGAGGTGCCGGACTTCTGGTTCGCTGGTGGCAACCGCGACGTCGGGCCGGGCCGGATCGATGTGATCCGGTCCGGCACGCGTGAACCCGTCAGCGTCAACGAAACGCGCCATCTCTATTCCTTCGAGGTCGACGCCGCCGGCGACGCGATCCTGGCCGGTGCCCACGAGTTCGCCTGGCCGGGCATGGGCTGGGCCGACAGCCTCGGCACGCTGCGCGTCCTCGACAAATGGCGCGCCGCGATCGGGCTGGAATACGACATCGAAAAGCCGGCTAAGCGCATCAACACCATTTCCGGCCGGTCGCTGCTGACCGACGGCAATGCCATCGGCAAGCGCGCCATTCCAGGCCTGCCGCGCGCGGTGTCGCTTCTGGCGCTCGGCTTCGAGGATTTCCGCACCTTCTCCTCCGGCTCCATCCTGCTCGACGGCTATTTCGAGGCCGGTGGCAATCTGTTCGACACCGGTTATGTCTATGGCGCCGGCTACACCGAGACGCTGCTTGGCCAGTGGCTGAAGAATCGCGGCGTGCGTGAGCAGTCGGTGATCATCGCCAAGGGCGCGCATTCGCCGCTCTGTTATCCCGATGTGATCGGCAAGCAGCTCTCGCAATCGCTCGACCGGCTGCAGACCGACCATGTCGACATCTATTTCATGCACCGCGACAATCCGGACGTGCCGGTCGGCGAGTTCGTCGACGCCATGGACCGGGAGGTCAAGGCGGGCCGCATCCGCGGTCCGTTCGGCGGCTCCAACTGGACGATGGAGCGCATGGACGAAGCGATCGCTTATGCCGAAAAGAACGGCAAGCAGAAGCCCGGCGCCCTTTCCAACAACTTTTCGCTGGCCGAGATGCTGGTGCCGATCTGGCCGGGCTGCATCACCTCGTCCACCGATGCCTGGAAGGCCTGGTTGACGGCAAGGCAGATGCCCAATTTCGCCTGGTCGAGCCAGGGCCGCGGCTTCTTCACCGAGCGCGCCGGCCGCGACCGGACCGACAATGAGGAGCTGGTGCGGGTCTGGTATTCCGAAAAGAACTTCGGCCGCCGCGACCGCGCCATCGAGCTTGCCAGAAAGCTCGGCAAAAGCCCGATCCATGTCGCGCTGGCCTATGTGCTGGCGCAGCCCTTCCCGTCCGTGCCGCTGATCGGCCCGCGGACACTGGATGAGTTGGACGACAGCTTGAGGGCGCTGGATATTGCGCTGTCGGCGGAGGATTTGGCGTGGTTGGACGAGGGGCCGGAGCGGCGGCGGGCTTGATCGGAGAGGAAAAACAAACGCCTCATTCCTTCGCCCCCCTCTCTGCCCTGCCGGGCATCTCCCCCTCAAGGGGGGAGATCAGATGTCACGCCGGCTTTCGCCAATCACCAATGCTGCAGAAAAAGCGCCGGCGTCGAAGCTGCCAATCTCCCCCCCTTGAGGGGGAGATGTCCGGCAGGACAGAGAGGGGGGCCTCGCGCCAGCATCTCAGGCCCCCTACCGATCCACCCGTGTCGACAGAATAATCGACGACGACGTCCGCTCTACGCCATCCATCGCCCCGATCCTATCGAGCAGCGCGTCGAGGTCGCGGATCGATGGCGCGTCGACGATGACGATCATGTCGAAATTGCCGCTCACCGAATGCAGCGTGCGGACCTGCGGCAGCGCCTGCAGGCTGCGCACCACCTTGTCGGCGAGCTTTGGCGTGACCGTGAGCAGCACATGCGCCTTGACCAACCCCTGCTCATAGTCCGGCGATAATCTCACGCCATAGCCGGCGATGATGCCGCGCTGCTCCAGGCGCTCGATCCGGCTCTGCACAGTGGTGCGCGACACGCCGAGCTGCCGCGCCAACTCGGCGGTCGACGCGCGCGCGTTGGCCCGCAACAGCGTAAGCAGCGCCTGTTCGGCTTCGCTGATCATTTCGACGATCCTTATCGGCATATTGCGCAAAATGGTGCTTCGTTTCGATAGATTCCACGCTTCCATTCGACCGGCAAGCTGAGATTCTTGCGACTCAAGAAATCAGCTTCAGGCGAGGGATCGGATCATGAAGAAAATCGTTGTCGTCGGCGCCGGCAAAATCGGCTCGACCATTGCCGAAATGCTTAGCTCCACGGGTGACTATCGCGTCACGCTCGTCGACCGCGCGGCGGCCCAGCTCACCGCCGCCGAATTGCCGGCCGGCGTCGAGACGCTGGAGCTGGATATCGCCGCCCCCGGTGCGCTGGAGAAAACCCTTGCCGGCAAATTCGCGGTGCTGAGCGCAGCACCTTTCCATCTCACCACGCGCATCGCCGAAGCCGCAGCCGCCATCGGCGTGCACTATCTCGACCTCACCGAGGACGTCGTCAGCACCCGCCGGGTCAAGGAACTGGCGCGTTCCGGAAAGAGCGCTTTCATCCCGCAATGCGGGCTGGCGCCGGGCTTCATCTCGATCGTCGCCAACGATCTCGCCAGCCGCTTCGACACGCTGGAGAGCGTGCGCATGCGCGTCGGCGCGCTGCCGCAATATCCGTCGAACGCGTTGAACTACAACCTCACCTGGAGCACGGACGGCGTCATCAACGAATATTGCGAACCCTGCGAGGCGATCGTCGAGGGCGAGCTGATCGAGGTGCCGCCGCTGGAGGAGCGCGAGGAATTCTCGCTCGACGGCGTCACCTACGAGGCCTTCAACACCTCGGGCGGGCTGGGCACTCTGGCCGAGACGCTGAAGGGCAAGGTGCGTACGCTGAACTACCGCACCATCCGCTACCCCGGCCACGCCGCGATCATGAAGGCGCTGCTCAACGATCTCGGCCTGCGCCATCGCCGCGACGTGCTGAAGGATATCTTCGAGAGCGCCCTGCCGGCGACGCTGCAGGACGTGGTCATCGTCTTCGTCACCGTTTCGGGCCGCAGACAGGGACGTCTGCTGCAGGAGACCTACGCCAACAAGATCTATTCCAAGCGCGTCGGCGACGTCGTGCGCAGCGCCATCCAGATCACCACCGCCTCCGGCATCTGCGCCGTGCTCGACATGCTGGCCGACTGCTCGCTGCCGGCGACCGGCTTCGTCAAGCAGGAGGACATCGCGCTCGACGCCTTCCTCGCCAACCGCTTCGGCCGCGCCTACGCCCAGCACGAGATGGTAAGCCGGCTGGCGGGATGAGAGGTGCGGCTCCCCCTTCCCCCTTGTGGGGGAAGGTGTCGCCGAAGGCGACGGATGAGGGGTGCTCCAGGGAAAGCCAGCGCCTCACTTCGCTGGAACACCCCTCATCCGTCTCGGCGCTGCGCGCCGATCCACCTTCTCCCACAGGGGGAGAAGGAAGAAGCGCTCAAATATGCAGCGCGTGCCCCAGGCCCTTCAGCGCCGCTTCCTGGAACGCCTCGCCCTGCGTCGGATGGGCATGGATCGTCCCCGCGATATCCTCCAGCCGCGCGCCCGTTTCCAGCGCCAGGCCGAACGCCGCCGATAGTTCCGATACACTCTGCCCGACCGCCTGGATGCCAAGCACCAGATGGTTATCCGCACGCGCCACGACCCGCACAAAACCGTCCTCGCCCTGTTTGGTCATGGCGCGGCCGTTGGCGGCAAAGGGGAATAGCCCGATCTTCATTTCGCCGCCCAGGGCCTTGGCCTCCTCCGGCGACAGGCCGGCGGTGACCAGTTCCGGATCGGTGAAGCAGATTGCCGGAATGACGCGCTTGTCCCAGCTGCGCTTATGGCCGGCGACGATCTCGGCCACCATCTCGCCCTGCGCCATGGCGCGATGCGCCAGCATCGGCTCGCCGGTGACGTCGCCGATGGCGTAGATGCCGCGCATCGATGTTCGGCACTGGTCGTCGATGCGGATGAATTTGCCGGCCATGTCGAGGTCGATCTGCTCCAGGCCCCAGCCATCGGTGAGCGGCCTGCGGCCGACCGTGACCAGGATCCTGTCGGCGGCAACCTTGGCGTTCTTGCCGTCGGCAGTCTCGACCAGCAGCGCATCGCCCTTTGTCGACAGCCCCTTGGCCTTGGCGCCTGTCATCACCTCGACGCCGAGTTCGGCTAGCCGCTTCAGCACAGGCCTTGTCAGCTCCGCGTCATACTGCGCCAGCACCCGCGGCAGCGCTTCGACCACGCTCACCTTGCCCCCCATCCTGGCGAAGGCCATGCCGAGTTCGAGCCCGATATAACCGCCGCCGACGACCGCGAGTGTCTTTGGAACTTCGCTCAGCGCCAGTGCTTCCGTCGAGGAGATGACAGGGCCGCCGAAGGGCAGGAAAGGCAGTTCGACCGGCGCCGAGCCGGTGGCGATCACCACCGTCTCGGCGCGAATGACCTGCACGCCGGTCTCGGTCTCGACCGCGACAGTCTTGCCGTCGCGAAACGTCGCCCAGCCATGCACGGTCTTGACCCTGGCTTTCTTCAGCAGCCCGGCGACGCCGCCCGTCAGCCGGCTAACGATACCGTCCTTCCAGGCGACCGTCTTGGCCAGGTCGAGCGTCGGCGCGGCGACCGCAATGCCGAGCGGGCTCTTGCCGCCGGCCATATGCGCGACCTTCTCGAACTCCTCCGCCGCATGGATGAGTGCCTTGGACGGAATGCAGCCGACATTGAGGCAGGTGCCGCCCGGCTTGCCGAACTCGACGATCACCGTGTCGATGCCGAGCTGGCCGGCGCGGATGGCGCAGACATAGCCGCCCGGTCCGGCACCGATGACGAGCAGCTTGCAGGAGATTTCTTTCATGTCAGCTGCTTCCTTTCGGCGAAGGCCCCCTCATCCGGCCGCTTCGCGGCCACCTTCTCCCCGGTGGGGAGAAGAGGCTGGCGCCGGCGCTCTCCTCTCCCCTCGGGGAGAGGTCGGATTGCCCCGAATTGCCCTTCGCAATTCGGTTGGCAATCCGGGTGAGGGGGAGCTTTCGAGATCGCCCCATCCCCACTACTCCACGAAAATCAGCGCCGGCGTCTCCAGCAGCGTCTTGATCCGCTGCACGAAGACCGCCGCATCCCAGCCGTCGATGACGCGATGGTCGAAGCTCGACGACAGGTTCATCATCTTGCGCGGAATGAACCGGGTGCCGTCCCATACCGGCCGCACCATCATCTTGTTGACGCCGACGATCGCCACTTCCGGATAATTGATCACCGGCGTCGTCGCCACGCCGCCCATGGCGCCGAGCGAGGTGATGGTGATGGTCGAGCCGGAGAGCTCCTCGCGCGTCGCCGTGCCGGATTTCGCCGCTTCGGCCAGCCGGTTGACCTCCGCCGCGCAATCCCAGATGTCGCGCGCCTCGGCATGCTTCACCACCGGCACCACCAGCCCGGTGGGCGTCTGCGCGGCGATGCCGATATGGATGCCTTCATGCTGGTGGATGATTCCGGCCTCGTCGTCGAACAGCGCGTTGAGGTTGGGCTGGTCGGCGATCGCCTTGACCATCGCCCGCATCAGGAAGGGCAGCAGCGTCAGCTTTGGCCGTTCTGCCCCTTTGGCGGCGCGCTTCTCCTTGTTGAGCACGGCGCGCAACTCCTCGAGCGCCGTGACGTCGATCTCCTCGACATAGGTGATGTGCGGGATGCGCGATTTGGCGATCGACATTTTTTCGGCGATCTTGCGCCTGAGGCCGACGACCCTGATGTCCTCGACGCCGTCTTTGGGTGCAAAGCCGGGCGCGCGGGCAAGCTGCGGCCCGCGTGCCAGGAAGGCGTCGATGTCCTCATGGCCGATGCGGCCGGCCGGCCCGCTGCCCGCAACCTGGCGCAGATCGATGCCGGCTTCCTTGGCGCGCAGCCGCACGGCCGGCGAGGCCAGCGGCTTCTCGCCTTCAGGGCGCGGGGCGCTGCTGGCCCTGGGTCTGACGCCGTCGCGTGGCGCGCTGCTGATCCTGGACCTGACGCCGTCATCCTCGGGCTTGTCCCGAGGATCTACCGACCTCCCGGAACTGGGCGCGTCATATCCGCGTGGGACGGCAGATCCTCGGGACAAGCCCGAGGATGACGGCGCTAAATTGGGTGATGATGGCTCCAGGCCTGAGGACGGGCGAGCCGCCGCATCGTCAGGCGTACGTTCCGCCGTAACGTCTGCAAGCGTCGAGTCCGCCTTCACATTGCCCTCGCCCGCCACTTTCAGCCGCACGATCGGCGAGCCGATCGCCACCGTGTCGCCGATCTCCGCGCCCAGCCACAGAATCTCGCCGTCGACCGGCGAGGGGATTTCCACCGTCGCCTTGTCGGTCATCACCGCCGCCAGCACCATGTCCTCGCGCACCAGATCGCCGACCTTGACATGCCACTCGACCAGCTCGGCCTCGGCGACGCCTTCGCCGACATCGGGCAATTTGATGACGTGCTCGCCCATGTCAGGCTCCCATGGTTTCAATCAGGGCACGGCCAACGCGGGCCGGTCCCGGGAAATACTCCCATTCCTGCGCATGCGGATAGGGCGTGTCCCAGCCGGCGACGCGGGCCACCGGCGCCTCCAGGTGGTAGAAGCAGTGCTCCTGCACCAGCGATACCAGCTCGGCGCCGAAGCCCGAGGTCAGCGTCGCCTCATGCACCACCACGCAGCGACCGGTCTTCTTCACCGAGGTTACGATGGCGTCGAGGTCGAGCGGCAGCAGCGTCCTCAGATCGATGATCTCGGCATCGATGCCGGTCTCCTCGGCCGCGGCCTCGGCGACATAGATCATGGTGCCGTAGGCAAGCACGGTGACCGCCGCGCCCTGCCGGCGGACCGCCGCCTTGCCGAGCGGAACGGTGTAGTGCCCGTCGGCGACTTCGCCGAGCTCGTGCTTCGACCAGGGCGTCACCGGCCGGTCGTGATGGCCGTCGAACGGGCCGTTGTAGAGCCGCTTCGGCTCGAGGAAGATCACCGGGTCCGGGTCCTCGATCGCCGCGATCAGCAATCCCTTGGCGTCGTGCGGATTGGAGGGCACGATCACCTTCAGGCCGGAGACATGGGTGAACAGCGCTTCCGGGCTCTGGCTGTGCGTCTGACCGCCGAAGATGCCGCCGCCGGTCGGCATGCGCACCACGATCGGGCAGGTGAAATCGCCGTTCGAACGATAACGCAATCGCGCTGCCTCCGAGACGATCTGGTCGTAAGCCGGATAGACATAGTCGGCAAACTGCACCTCGACGCAGGGCTTCAGGCCATAGGCCGCCATGCCGATGGCCGAGCCGACGATGCCGGATTCGCTGATCGGCGCGTCGAAGCAGCGGCTCTTGCCGTATTTGGCCTGCAGGCCTTGCGTGGCGCGAAAGACGCCGCCGAAGAAGCCGACATCCTCGCCATAGACGATGACTTGGCTGTCTCGCCCCATCGACACGTCCATGGCGTCGCGGATCGCCTCGATCATGGTCCTTCTTGGCATGGTCAGACCCCCGCCTGCTGGCGCTGGCGCCTCAGATGCGGCGGCATCTCGGCATAGACGCCCTCGAACATGTCGCGCGTCGACGGCTTGCCGCCGGCATGCAGCGTGCCGTGGCTCTCGGCTTCCCTCTGCGCCGCGATCACCGTTTCCAGGATCTCGGCTTCCGCCTGGGTATGGCGCGCCTCCGACCAGACTTTCCTGTGGATGAGATGGTTCTTCAGCCGGATGATCGGATCGCCGAGCGGCCAGGCGTCGGACTCGGCCTTCGGCCGGTAGGCCGACGGATCGTCCGAGCTCGAATGCGCGCCGGCGCGGTAGGTGACATATTCGACCAGCGTCGGCCCGAGATTCTTCCGCGCCCGTTCCGCCGCCCATTTGGCGACGGCGTGCACGGCGAGGTAGTCGTTGCCGTCGACGCGCAGCGCCGGAATGCCGAAGCCGAGACCGCGCGCGGCAAAAGTGCCGGATCCGCCGCGCGCAATGCCCTGGAACGTCGAGATCGCCCACTGGTTGTTGACGACATTGAGGATGACCGGCGCCTTGTAGGTCGAGGCGAACACCAGCGCCGAATGGAAATCGGACTCCGCCGTCGAGCCGTCGCCGATCCAGCCCACGGCGATGCGCGAATCGTTGGAGATGGCGGAAGCCATCGCCCAGCCGACTGCCTGGATATACTGTGTCGCCAGATTGCCGGAGATCGAGAAGAAGCCGTGCTCCTTCGACGAGTACATGATCGGCAATTGCCGGCCTTTCAGCGGGTCGGCCTCGTTCGAGTAGATCTGGTTCATCATCGTGACCATCGGGTAGCCGTCGGCGATGAGCAAACCTGCTTGGCGATACGTCGGAAAATTCATGTCGCCCGGTTGCAGCGCCTTGCGGAAGGCGCAGCTCACCGCCTCTTCGCCGAGATGCTGCATGTAGAAGGAGGTCTTGCCCTGGCGCTGCGCCATCTGCATGCGCGCATCGAAGGTCCTGAGCGTCATCATATGGCGCAGCCCTTCGAGCAGTTCCTCGTCGGAAAGCAGGCCGGCCCAAGGCCCGACCGCCTCGCCGGCGCGGTTGAGCACGCGGATGATCGAAAAGGCCATGTCGCGGATGGCGCGCGGGTCGACATCGATCTCCGGGCGCTGCACCGAACCCGCCTTGGCAATGGTCACATTCGAGAAGTCGGGCGTGCCGCCTGGGCGAACCTCGGGCTCGGGCACATGGAAGCGCAACATTCCAGCCTCGGCCATGACCTTCATCCTCCCATGTTGCCGGTGCGATATTTGCACATCCGCGCCGCCATTTCATCGGGCGAGAAGGCGGCCGTCCTCGCGGTCGTCAACTTCGTGGAGGCTGCTGCGGCACACGGGTGACAAGATGCAGATATGGCGCCGAAGTTTCTTGTCGATCTTTGTTGACGCCGCGCAATTTGGCGAATGCTGACAGGCGTCTCGGCGCAAGATGCGGCAAGTCCTGCAAATCGGGTCAGATCCACCTGCCCTGCAGGAGGCGCGTTCCACCGTGATTCAGGTTGCGCCCGCCGCTCGCAAAACCCTATCCTAACAGGATCGTGTGGGAGAGGCGGCAATGCAACGACGATCGCGGGCCTTCGCCGCTTTGACGATTGCGATGTTTCTGGTCGGACAAGGTCGACCTGTTTTCGCCCAGTCGGACGCCCAGTCAAACGATTGCATCAGCATCTTCTATCGTACGAAGGATGCTGCTTGCCTTAATCGCCTCATCGCCAGCCTGGATAAGCTTCCGCCCGGGGTTGAGAACGGAACGTTCATAGGTTTCTTCGCGGCGTTGTTCGACAGTTCGCCGGAACTGCGGCAAAAGCTGCTGGATGGCGTACCCTCCGATCGCGCGGCCAGCACCTATCTGGCCGCTCTTCGCAAGGCTGGCCTCGTGGACGAAGCGCAGCGTTTCGCGGCGAGCCGAAAACTGGAAGATGCAACACCCCCAGGCGCCGTGCCTCTGAAAACGGTGGTACCCGTGTCCGTGCCGCTGGACAACGATTTGCTGCTGGGCGCCTATATGGCGACGGGAGACTTGTCCCACATAGATCGTATTCTTGAAAATCTGCGAACCAGCCGTGACGGAATGGCGGCGGACGCTATCCGAATAGGTTTAATCATGGGGAAATTCGGGGGCGCGGTGGCCCCAGGGCGCCCCAACATCATGATTGTCGCTGCTTGCAGGAAATATGGCTGCCCCAGGAATCAGCCATCGATGGATATGATGCGCTCGCTGACGATCGCATCGGCTGTATGGGCCCTACAGTCGATAGCTAAGAACGACGTTTCTGTAAAAAAGGAACTCAATCGCTTCTTCCAGAACGACCCTCACTTGGCGGCTATTTTCACAAGGGAGCAGAGCGCCTTTGCCAATTATTTGACCCTAGTGGGTTTGTGGTCGGTCAAGAAAGACGGATCGCTTGATGCGGTGTTGACGGATTACGAACGCTTAGGCGCTGCCGATGCCTTGCTTGAGCCTGACAAGCTCCTCAAATCTCTCGAAGACAAGAAATAGCTGCAGCCGCCGAGGTTTGTTCACCCGGCGGTCGCACCATGCTAACCAACCGCTATGGCACAGAAGAAAGGATACGAGGTCGATTCGTGGCTGGCGAAGCCCGATCCCGCCATGGGAATCGTCCTGCTTTACGGTCCCGACCGCGGCCTTGTCGCCGAGCGGGCAAAAACCTTCGCCGCGAAAACCGGCCTTCCGCTCGACGATCCGTTCTCGGTGGTCAAGCTCGACGGCGCGGAAGTCGACCGCGACCAGGGCCGCCTGCTCGACGAGGCGCGCACCGTGCCGATGTTTTCCGATCGGCGGCTGCTGTGGGTACGCAATGCCAGCGGCCAGAAGGCGCTGGCCGATGACGTCAAGGCGCTGACGGCCGAGCCCGCGCGCGATGCCATGATCCTGATCGAAGCCGGCGACCTGAAGAAGGGCGCCGGGCTGCGTGCCGTCGTCGAGGCTGCCGGCAACGCCATGGCCCTGCCCTGCTACGCCGATGAGGCGCGGGACCTCGACACCGTCATCGACGACGAATTGCGCAAAGGTGGCATGTCGATGGCGCTCGACGCCAGGCAGGCGCTGCGCCGCAATCTCGGCGGCGACCGGCTGGCCTCGCGCGGCGAGATCGAGAAGCTGATGCTTTATGCCTACGGCCGGAAGGAAATCACCCTCGACGATGTCAACGCCATGTCCGGCGACGTCTCCGGAACGTCGTTCGACGATGCGGTCGATGCCGTGCTCGACGGCAAGATCGGCGATTTCGACATCGCCTTCACCCGCCACTGCCAGTCCGGCGGCCACCCCTTCCTGGTGCTGTCCTCGGCGATGCGGCAATTGCAGCAAATCCAGGTCATGCGCGGCCAGATGGAGGCGGGCGGCCGCAATGCCGCGACGGTGGTCGCCGCCGCCCGTCCGCCGGTCTTCTTCACGCGGCGCAAGCTGGTCGAAAAAGTGCTGGAGCGCTGGAGCACGGATGCGCTCGGCCGCGCGCTCAACCGTCTGCAGGCCGCCGTGCTGCAGACGCGCAAGCGGCCGGATTTGTCCGAGGCGCTGGCAAGACAGGCGCTGCTCGGCATCGCGGTGGAGAGTGCGAGGCTGGGGCAAAGGTAAACGCCGGCGATTGGCGACGGCCGGGGCGACAGCTGATCTCCTCCTTGTAAGGGAGATGGCAGGCAGGCCAAAGGAGTGCTGTCCCGCCAGCGCATCCTTCGTCATTCTAGGGCGGAGCAAGGAGCGAAGCGACGCGCGCAGACCCTAGAATCCATGCCGTGACATTGGCCGTAGACTGCTGCCGTCCAGAATAGCCGTTGGCGACAGCGCCAGCTAAGATCGCAACATGACCGGCTATGTTTATATGACCGCGAGCCAGAAAGGCGGCACGATCTATATCGGTGTCACCAATGACCTGGCTCGTCGGATGCCCGAGCACAAGACCGGCCAAGGTTCCAGCTTCACCAGACGTTACGGCGTGCAGCGTCTGGTCTGGTACGAGGAGTATTTCACCGACGCCATCCAGCGAGAGACGTCATTGAAGCGCTGGTCGCGCCAATGGAAGGTTGAATTGATCGAGAGGTCCAATCCTGAATGGTTCGAGTTGTTTCGCGGAATTGGCTGGTGAATGTCCTGAACCGTCGCTGCGCTCAGGCGTCACGGCATGGATTCTAGGGTCTGCGCGCGTCGCTTCGCTCCTTGCTTCGCCCTAGAATGACGAAGGATATATCCTGCCCTGTCGTTGCTCAATTCATCATCATGGCGTCCATCGGCCGGAAGGTTGGTAGCGCCTGCGGAGCGACCAGCACCGTCGCGCCGTAAAGGAGCAGGGCGACACCCGAAACCTTTGCTATCCTTTCTCCCGATCGGAGCGTCTTTTCTGCAAAGATCAGCAAGGTGACCACGGCCATTGCGGCGATGTTCATGATCCCGAGGGGAAAAAGAGCGAGAAACAAAAGCCAGCAGCAGCCCAGGCAAAAGAGCCCATGCTCGAGGCCCATGCGCACCGCGCCCCACTGACCATCGCGCCAGGACGTCAGGATGAAACCAATCGGCGTGCGGCATTTGCCCAGACATAGATCCTTCAGCGGGGAGAGTTGATAGGCACCCCCTATCATCAGCAGCACGCCGCCGATGCGTGCGGCCGTCGCCGCGGACAAGCCCACGTGCCCGGCAAGCATCTCCGCACCCGCCGCGCCGGCAAAGGCGAGAATGCCCATCGCGCCCCAGACCAGCATATATCCGGCCACGAACACCCAGGTCGCGACGAAGGTCTCGCCGCGGCCCTGTTTGCCGGCCTGGACCTGGTGGAACGTCAGGATCATGGGTGCGGCCGTTGGAAACATCATGGCAATCATCATGATCATCCAGACGGCAAGAAACAGCGGCGCCTTCATGCCCATGGTGAGCGATATGCCCATGGGCATGGCCGCGTCCGGCCCGATCTGTTGCCAGGCAAGCAGGCTCCATGCCGCCGCGGCGATAGCGATCAGCAGCGCAAGAATGATGTTTCGCTGCAACGTCAGCGCCATAGTCGAATCCATTCCGGCTATGTCGCCAACGGCTACTGCTGGCCGGACCAATTGATTGGAGCGTAGTGTCCGTTGCGGCGGGAATTATCCCAGCTCATGCCATGGTCGCTGAACGTGCTGCCTTCTGACCCCATCGCCAAAGCGAGCCAGTCGGGATTGACGGGATGGCCGGTGGCCGCCCACATCTGCCCGTCCTCACGCATTGTCGGCAGCGGTTCGACCGCCATATGCATGATGCCCGCTATCTCCGCCGACCGCCTTTTGCCCTCTATCCGGTAGCTTATCGGCACCTTCCTGGCTCCGAGATTCGTGCCGATCATGGGTGCCAGCACCGCCATCGGACCACCCGCGGCGCCGGTGAAGATCGCGCCCAGCGCCTCTGCTTGCCCGTCATCGGCTCGATCGTCGATATAGGCGGCAGCGGTCCAATTGCCGTCCGCCATCGGACCCGGCGCGTGAGCGACCATCGCGACGCTGAGGTTGTCCAATCGAACATCGCCGTAATTGCCCTTGTCGATATGAAAGACGAGGCCGACGTCGCAGACGCCTCTCGTCGGCGTCGAAGTCAGCTGCGCGTTGGTGGATAACAGGCAGGGACATACGACATCGCAGTTACAATTTTCGAAGTAACTTCCAGACAACTGCCAACTGACTGCCATTTGCACCTCCCACTTGCGTCGGGCGCGTCGGCGTATCGCTTTGGCGGTGCCACTTTCACGAATATTGCAGGAATGGCCTCACCACGACCGATCGGCACACCAGGCATGCAATTAAGCTGCACCTAATTTAGGGTACGCCGTTGCCGGGCACTGTCAACCCACAGGCGCCGACGCTGGCGAAGGGAAGCGCGGGGGCAGCGCGGATGATCTCCCCCCTCGAGGGGAGATGTTGCCGGAGGCGACAGAGGGGGTCGCCGCGCGTGGAGCGCCAGCGCCTTTTTACGTTGACAGACCATGTTGGCGATTTACGTCGAACGACCCCTTCAGGCCTGCCGGCCATCTCCCCCTCAAGGGGGGAGATTAATCGCTTCACCGATTTCGCCAATCCCCAACGCCCGCAAAAAAGGGCCAGCTTAGCGGCCGGCCCTTCCAGTTGTCTATCACCGATATATCAGACATGCCTCCCTAATCTCCGACGTCATATATCAGCCGAATATCATTGGGCCCCAGAGGTTTACCGCTCATCCTTCAACCGCCGGCACAGCTCGTCAAGCTGCTCCAGCGTCCGGTAGGCAACGCGAATCGAGCCGCCCTTGCCCTTGTGCTCGATCGTGACGATCATGCCGATCGTGTCGGTCATCAGCTTCTCCAGCGCCAGCGTGTCGGGATCCTTTTCCGGCGCGCTCGGCGCGGACTTCACCTTCGCCGGCGTCGGGCCGGCCGGCATCTGCGCCAGCGCCTCGGCCTGGCGCACCGAAAGCCCTTCCTCGACGATGCGCTTGGCAAGCCCGGCCGGGTCCTCGGCCGTCACCAGCGTGCGCGCGTGGCCGGCCGACAGCGCGCCATCGACCAGCATGTCGCGGATGACCTCCGGCAGCTTCAAAAGCCGCAGCGTGTTGGCGACATGGCTGCGGCTCTTGCCGATGACATTGCCGAGATCGGCCTGTGTATAGCCGTGGTCGTCGATCAGTTGCTGATAGCCCTGCGCCTCCTCGACCGGGTTGAGGTCGGCGCGCTGCACGTTCTCGATGATCGCCAGCTCCAGCGCCGTGCGGTCGTTGACGTCCCGCACGATGACCGGAATCTCGGTCAGGCCGGCGCGCTGCGCCGCCCGCCAGCGCCGCTCGCCGGCGATGATCTCGTAGCGGCCGGGCTGCGACGGCGACGGCCGCGCCACCACCGGCTGCACCACGCCATGCTCGCGGATCGACTGGGCAAGATCGGTGAGCTCGGCATCGCCGAAATGCCGGCGCGGGTTTTTCGGGTTGGGGCTGATGAACTCGATCGGCACCTTGCCGTCGGCGGCCGGGCTCTGCTTTTCCGGCGCCGCCGGGCGGTCGATCTCGCCGATCAGCGCCGCAAGCCCGCGGCCCAGTCTTTTTCTCGATTGGTCTTCGCTCATTAGTCTGTCCAGATCGTTTCGGAATCGAATCGGCTAATTAACCGCGAATGGCTCAAGCGGCGCGCAGCTTGCGCTCGCGGCGGATCACCTCGGAGGCAAGCTGCAGGTAAGCCTGGCTGCCGGAGCATTTGAGATCGTAAAGGATCGCCGGCTTGCCGTAGGACGGCGCTTCGGAAACCCGCACATTGCGCGGGATGATCGTCTCGTAGACCTTGTCGCCCATATGTGTGCGCACGTCCTGCACCACCTGGTTGGCGAGATTGTTGCGGCCATCATACATAGTGAGCACGATGCCCTGGATCGTCAGCTCCGGGTTGATGGTGCGGCGCACCTGGTCGACGGTCTCGAGCAGTTGGCTGAGACCCTCCAGCGCGAAGAATTCGCATTGCAGCGGCACAAGAACCGAATCGGCCGCGGCCATTGAATTCAAGGTCAAAAGATTGAGCGAGGGCGGGCAGTCGAGCAGCACATAGCCGAACGGCGCCGCACGTTCGGCCGCGGCGCGCAGCGCGTTGCGCAGCCTGAGCACCCGGTCGGGCGCCGAGGCGATCTCCATTTCGATGCCGAGCAGATCGAGCGTCGAGGGAACGATCGACAGCCCGGGCACCGCCGTCGGCACCGCGGCCGCTTCCAGTTCGAGCTCGCCGGTCAGCACGTCGTAGGACGAGACGGTGCGGTCCTTGCGGTCGATGCCGAGGCCGGTGCTGGCATTGCCCTGCGGATCGAGATCGACGATCAGCACGCGCTCGCCGATCGCGGCCAGGGCCGTGGCCAGGTTGATGGCCGTCGTCGTCTTGCCGACACCGCCCTTCTGGTTGGCGACAGTGATGATACGCGGTCCAGTTTTCATGGGTCTATGCCAGTGATTCATTGCGGGTTCGCCGGGCGCAGATCGGATAGTTCGAGGATGACGCCGTAAGCGTCGGTCATGCTCGGATGTTCTATCAGATCGAAGGCCCAGCGGTGAGTGCTTTCTTCCACCTCAGCGCGGTAATCCCGGCCTTTGTGGAACAGCGCGCGCGTCCCTTTTGTCAGCCAGGGCGCCGCCAGATCGAGCAGATCCGGAAGCGCCGCCAGCGCCCGCGCGGTCACGATTTCCGGTTCCGGAACAAGGGCATAAACGTCGTCGATACGCCTTGCCAGGACACGCGCCGGCAGGTTGAACTGGCCGACGACGGCTTGCAGGAACGAGGCTTTCTTGCGGTTGCTTTCGACGAGGTCGATCGAAGCACCGTCGCGCTCGCAGAGCAGGAAACCGAGCACCAGACCCGGGAAACCGCCGCCCGAGCCGAGGTCGACCCAGCGCGTCGCGGCGGGAGCGATTCGGGCAAGCTGGGCGCTGTCCAGGATGTGGCGCCGCCAGACATCATCCAGCGTCGACGGCGCTGCCAGATTGATGCTGCGATTCCATCTCAGGAAAATCTGCTCGAAGGCCTGCAGCCGATCGAATGTTTCACGTGAAACCGGGCCTGCGGCTTTTTGCAGATCCGCCCACGCCTCAGCGCTCACGCAACATCCCTTCGCGCGGCAAGCTCGGCATTGCGGACATGCGCGACGATGATCGCCAGCGCCGCCGGCGTCATGCCTTCCATGCGCTGCGCGTCGGCGATCGAGCGCGGCTGGCGCGTCCGCATCTTCTGCTTCAACTCGTTGGACAAGCCGGGCACATTCGAGAAGTCGATCGCGTCGGGGATGAGCCGGGATTCCTCGTGCCGGACCTGGGCGACGTCGGCCTGCTGCCGTTCCAGATAGACGGAATATTTCGCTTCCGTTTCGAGACGCTCTGCCGTCCTGGCATCGACCGCTGCAAACCGAGGTTCGACGCGCGTCAGCCATGCGATGTCGACGCCTGGATGCGCCAGCAGGTCATAGGCGGACCGGCGCACGCCGTCCTTGTTGATCTCCAGCCCATGCCGCGCCGCCTCGTTCGGGGTGAAGGTGACGGCCTGCGCCAATGCCCGGGCCTGCTCGAGCCTTTGCATTACATCATTGAATCGCTGCATGCGTTCCGTGGAGGCGATCCCCAGCCCGGCAGCCAGCGGCGTCAGCCGCTCGTCGGCATTGTCGGCGCGCAGCGACAGCCGGAACTCGGCCCGCGAGGTGAACATGCGGTAGGGCTCGGCGATGCCGCGGCTGGTCAAATCATCGACCATGACGCCGATATAGGCCTCGGTGCGGCTGAGCACGATCTGCTCGCTATCGCCAGCCTTGCGCGCAGCATTGATACCGGCGAGCAGCCCTTGCGCGCCGGCCTCTTCATAGCCGGTCGTGCCGTTGATCTGTCCGGCCAGGAAGAGCCCGGCGATGCGCTTCGTCTCCAGCGTCTGGTTGAGTTCGCGCGGATCGACATGATCGTACTCGATGGCATAGCCGGGCTGCAGCATCGTTGCGCGCTCGAGCCCAGGAATCGTTTTCAGGATGTCCAGCTGCACGTCTTCCGGCAACGAGGTCGAGATGCCGTTCGGATAGACCGTATCGTCGTCAAGGCCTTCCGGCTCGAGAAAAATCTGGTGGCCTTCGCGGTCTCCGAACTTGACGATCTTGTCCTCGATCGACGGGCAATAGCGCGGACCCACGCCTTCGATCGAGCCGGAATACATGGCCGAGCGGCCGAGATTGGCGCGGATCAGCACATGCGTGGCCGGCGTCGTGCGCGTGATACCGCAGTGGATTTGCGGATTGGCGATGCTCTCGGTCATCAGCGAGAAGGGCACCGGATCCTCATCCGCCGCCTGGCTCTCCAGCGATGCCCAGTCGATGGTGCGGCCGTCGAGGCGAGGGGGCGTTCCTGTCTTCAACCGCCCGAGCCTGAAGCCGGCGCGGCTCATCGTCGCCGACAATCCCATGCTCGCCTGCTCGTTCATGCGCCCGGCGACGATCTTCTTCTCGCCGATATGGATCAGCCCGCGCAGGAAGGTGCCGGTGGTCAGCACCACGGCGCCGCAGGCCAGGCGGCGACCATCGGCCAGGAGAACCGCCACGACGCGCGCGTTTTCGATCTCGAAATCCAGGACCTCGCCCTCGACCACGTCGAGATCGTTCTGTTCCCGAATCGATGCCTGCATGGCAAGGCGATAGAGTTTCCGGTCGGCTTGGGTGCGCGGCCCGCGCACGGCAGGGCCCTTGCGGCGATTGAGCAGGCGGAACTGAATGCCGGCCGCATCGGCCACGCGGCCCATCAACCCGTCCATGGCGTCGATCTCGCGCACCAGATGGCCCTTGCCGAGACCGCCGATCGCCGGGTTGCAGGACATGACGCCGATCGTATCGAAGCGCAGCGTCACCAGCGCGGTCCTGGCGCCGGCGCGCGCGGCAGCGCTGGCCGCCTCGCATCCAGCATGGCCGCCGCCCACCACAACCACATCATAGTGATCGTTCATTTCAAGAGTCCAGTTTCAAGAGTGGCCGACACATGTGCCTGCGAGCCTGCGCTGTCAAGGATGCAGGCCGAAGTCGTTTCACGTGAAACAAAAATCAGCCGCGCTAACCGGGATGTTTCACGTGAATCATGGACAGGCATCGGCTGCATCGTTTCACGTGAATCATTTGCCAATGCAGAACTGCGAGAAGATGACGTCGAGCATGTCCTCGACATCGACGGCTCCGACAATTTTGCCCAGCCGGTCCGCAGCAAGCCGCAATTCCTCTGCCCGCAACTCCTGGCTATGCCCGGACAGCGCCGCCCCGAGAAATTTTCGCGTCTCTTGCAACAGCTCGACATGGCGCAGTCGCGACGGCAGAACATCACCGACGTCGCCAACCGCCACCTCCGCGCGCCGTCCGATCTCATCCAGCAAATCGGCCAACCCGGTTCCGTCTCTCGACGAGATAATCATGTCGTAGCCGCGCGAAGCCGCTTTGGCGAGATCGGCCTTGGTGCCGATCCTTAGCAGGGGCACATCCGTCGGAACAGCGCCAACCGGTAGCGGATCGACCATGTCCTCCAGCAACAGGACCAGATCCGCGCCGCCGGCCTTGGCCCGCGCCCTCTCTATGCCGATGGTCTCGACCTTGCCTGCCGTCTCGCGCAAACCGGCCGTGTCGACGACGCGCACCCGCATCCCGTTAAGGTCCAGCACCACTTCCAGAAGGTCGCGCGTCGTGCCCGGCTCGTCGGTGACGATCGCCGCCTCGCGCCGCGCCAGGGCATTGAACAGGCTGGACTTGCCGGCGTTGGGGGCGCCGAGGATCACCACCTCGAAGCCGTCGCGGATGATCTCGGCGGCGTGGAATCCTTTGATGTGTTGTTCGCTCTCAGCGACCATTGCCGCAACATCGAGCCAGACCGCATCCGCAACCGAACCCGGCACATCGTCCTCATCGGCAAAGTCGATCTCGGCTTCGATCATAGCCCGGGCATGGATCAGCCGCCGGCGCCAACTCGCATAGAGTTCGCTCTGCGCACCCTCGGCGTTGCGCAGGGCAAAGCGGCGCTGCGCCTCGGTCTCGGCATTGACGAGATCGGCGAGCGCCTCGGTCTCGACCAGATCGAGCTTGCCATTGAGAAAGGCGCGGCGCGTGAACTCGCCGGCCTCGGCATGCCTGATGCTGTCGAAGCCGGTCATCGTCTCCAGCATCTTCGCCGCGACGGCGCGGCTGCCATGGACATGGAACTCGGCGACGTCCTCGCCGGTGAAGCTGCCGGGCCCGGGAAAAAACAACACCAGGCCATGGTCGATGACAGAGCCATCTGTTGCCTTGAACTTGCGATAGGCCGCCAAGCGATCCTTAACCGCGCCTCCGGCAATCGTTTCGACCACGAATCGAGTCTGCGGGCCTGAAATGCGGATAACGGCGATGCCGGCAGGCAGGCGGCCGCTCGAAAGCGCCACGATCGAATCCTTCGAAGCCATCTGGGAAACCATTTGCCCGACCTGCCGAACCGCCCTAGGTATCTTCTTCCACGCAATTCCGTACAGAAAGCCGCTGCGCAGCTTTCGCTGAATTGCTTTCACTCACCGACACCAAGCCGAGCCGCCCATCGTGACCCTGCCAGCGCGAAACCTGCTTGCCGATGAAGCGAGCCCTTATCTGCAGCAGCACAGCGACAATCCCGTGCACTGGCGGGCATGGTCGCCTGCCACCCTTGCCGAAGCGAAGGAACGCGGCCGCCCGATCCTGCTCTCTATCGGCTACGCCGCCTGCCATTGGTGCCATGTCATGGCGCATGAAAGCTTTGAGAACGATGCCGTTGCCGAAGTCATGAACCGGCTCTTCGTCAATATCAAGGTCGATCGCGAGGAGCGCCCGGACATCGACCAGATCTATATGGCAGCACTCCATGCCATGGGCGAGCAGGGCGGCTGGCCGCTGACCATGTTCCTGACCCCCGACGGCAAGCCGTTCTGGGGCGGCACCTATTTTCCGCGCGAGGCGCGTTATGGCCGGCCGGGTTTTATTCAAGTGCTTGAAGCTGTCGACAAGGCTTGGCGTGAAAAGCAACAAAGCCTTGCCGAAAGCGCCGACAGCCTGACTACCCATGTCGAACAGCGGTTGGCCGGCGGCCAGGGCAAAGCCGTGCTCGACCGCGGCACGCTTGCCGATCTCGCTGGCCGTGTCGAAGGCATGATCGATCGCGATCTCGGCGGCCTGCGTGGCGCGCCGAAATTCCCCAATGCGCCGTTCATGCAGACCTTGTGGCTGTCCTGGCTGCGCGACGGCGAGACCTCGCATCGCGACGCTGTTCTGCTCAGCCTCGAAAAGATGCTCGCCGGCGGCATCTACGATCATGTCGGTGGCGGCTTGAGCCGCTATTCGACCGACGCCGAATGGCTGGTGCCGCATTTCGAAAAAATGCTCTACGACAACGCCCAGCTCATCCGCATGTGCAACTGGGCCCATGCGGCGACCGGCAATGAGTTGTTCCGGGTACGAATCGAAGAGACGGTCGCCTGGCTATTGCGCGAAATGCGCGTCGAGGGCGGTGCCTTTGCAGCCAGTCTCGATGCCGACAGCGAAGGCCAAGAGGGGCTGTTCTACACCTGGAGCAATGGAGAGATCGAAGCAGCGCTCGGTGATGATTCAGCTTTGTTTTTCAAACACTTCGAGCTTGCGGCACCGCACGGATGGGAAGGCAAGCCGATCATCCGCCAAGGCGAGGCGAAGCAGGCCCAAAGCATTTCGGAATACAGTCAGCTTGTACCGCTCAAGGCAAAGCTGCTGGCCGCCCGGGAAAAGCGCGTCAGGCCTGGCCGCGACAGGAAGGCGCTCACCGACTGGAACGGCCTGATGATCGCCGCCCTCGCGGAGGCCGGCCGGTCCCTCGGCCGACAGGACTGGATCGACGCCGCGGCCAAGGCCTTTCACCACATTGTCGAGGCAAGCCGGGACGGGCGCCTGCCGCATTCCATGCTGGGCGCCAAGAAACTCTTTCCGGCGTTGTCGAGCGACTATGCGGCGATGGCGAATGCGGCGATCGCGCTATCCGAGGCGAGCGGCGATGCGACCTACGCGGCCCATGCTACGCATTTCATCGGCCAACTCGATAGCTGGCACCAGGACAGCGACAAGACCGGCTACTATCTGACGGCCTCCGACAGCTCCGACGTTCCGATCCGCATCCGCGGTGACGTGGATGAAGCCATTCCATCGGCCACCAGCCAGATTGTCGAAGCTTTGGTGCGGTTATCATCGCCGACCGGCGATCTCGAGCTCGGCGAAAAAGCCTGGGCTGTAGCCGAGCACGCGATGGGCCGCGCCGCGCAACAGGCCTATGGCCAGGCCGGCATCGTCAACGCCTGCGCTCTGGCGCTCGAGCCGTTGAAGCTGGTGCTCGTCGATTCCATAGAGAATCCAAGCCTTGTTCCGGTTGCGAATCGGAATCCGGACCCGCGCCGGGTCGACATTGTCGTGCCGGTCGGTACGGAAGCGAATCGGCCGACCTTGCCGGGCGGCGTTCTGCCGCCGACGGACAAGGCGGGCGCCTGGCTGTGCACCGGACAGGTGTGCCTGCCGGCGGTGACGGAGCCTGATGAGTTGGAGAAATTATTGCAGCGAAGCTGGAGTTCGTCATCCTCGGGCTTGACCCGAGGATCCATGCCGTGACGCCCGCCGAAGAAAGCAGCGGCGCAGAATTCTGCACCGCTGCAAAGCTCAACAGTAACGGCATGGATTCTAGGGTCTGCGCGCGTCGCTCCGCTCCTTGTTCCGCCCTAGAATGACGAAGAAAAGGGGCGGACTGCCGCTCTCAACCCAATCACGTATTCATCGAATCGAAGAAATCCGCATTGGTCTTGGTTTGCTTGAGCTTGTCGATGAGGAACTCGATCGCGTCGGTCGTTCCCATCGGGGCCAGGATGCGGCGCAGCACGAAGATCTTCTGCAGGTCCGCGCGGGGCACCAGCAAGTCCTCCTTGCGGGTGCCGGACTTCAGAATGTCCATGGCCGGATAGATGCGCTTGTCGGCAACCTTGCGGTCAAGCTGGATTTCACAATTGCCGGTGCCCTTGAACTCTTCGAAGATGACTTCGTCCATGCGGCTGCCGGTATCGATCAGCGCGGTGGCGATGATGGTGAGCGAGCCGCCTTCCTCGATGTTGCGGGCCGCGCCGAAGAAGCGTTTTGGCCGCTGCAGCGCGTTGGCGTCGACACCGCCCGTTAGCACCTTGCCGGAGGACGGCACCACGGTGTTGTAGGCGCGGCCGAGACGGGTGATCGAATCGAGCAGGATGACCACATCGCGCCCGTGCTCGACCAGTCGCTTTGCCTTCTCGATCACCATTTCGGCGACCTGCACGTGGCGCGCTGCCGGCTCGTCAAAGGTCGAGGAGATCACCTCGCCCTTCACCGAGCGCTGCATGTCGGTAACTTCCTCGGGCCGCTCGTCGATCAGAAGCACGATGAGATAGCATTCCGGATGGTTGGCGGTGATCGAGTGGGCGATGTTCTGCATCAGAACCGTCTTGCCCGTACGCGGCTGCGCGTTGATCAGCGCGCGCTGTCCCTTGCCGATCGGCGCCACCAGGTCGATGACGCGCGGCGAGATGTCCTTACTGGTCGGATTGTCGACCTCCATCTTCAGCCGCTTGGTCGGATAGAGCGGCGTCAGATTGTCGAAGTGGATCTTGTGCCTGATCTTTTCCGGATCGTCGAAATTGATGGTGTTGACCTTGAGCAGCGCGAAATAGCGCTCGCCCTCTTTCGGGCTGCGAATCGGCCCTTCGACCGTATCGCCGGTCTTGAGCGAAAAACGCCGGATTTGCGACGGCGAGATATAGATGTCGTCGGGACCTGGCAGGTAATTTGCATTGGCCGAGCGCAGGAAGCCGAAACCGTCCTGCAGCACCTCGACCACGCCTTCGCCGATGATCTCGACGTCCTGGGTGGCGAGCTTCTTCAGGATCGCGAACATCAGCTCCTGCTTGCGCATGACGCTGGCGTTCTCCACCTCGAGCGATTCGGCATAAGCGATCAGCTCCGGCGGCTTCTTGTTCTTGAACTCTGCGAGTTTCATTTCTTGCATTAGATGGACTCTGGGTAGGCTTTGGGAGGAAAAAATCGGCTGGATGCGACAAATGCCGGGCGCGGCCGAAAGCGAAAAAAAGGGCGGCGCATGACGGGAAGGAAGACCCGTCTTTTATCGTCGGTCGTCTGAAAGAGCAAGCCGCCTTTTGCGGGGTCCGGCGAAGGTTCAGAAAGGCTTCACGATGACCAGGATGACGATAACGATCATCAGCAATGTGGGGATTTCATTGACGATCCGCCAGTGCTTCGCGGGCTTTTCGTTGCGATCCTCGGCAAATTTCCGCACCGCGCCGGCGAGATAGCCGTGCAGCGCCGAGAGCAGAAGCACCGCGCCGATCTTGGCGTGCAGCCAGCCGCCCTGGAATCCGAAGCCCTTCCAGGCCAGCCAGAGGCCGAACATCCAGGTGACGATCATTGCCGGATTGATGATCCCCCTCAACAGCCGTCGCTCCATCACCTTGAACGTCTCGGATTGCACCGAGCCTTTCACGGCATCGACATGGTAGACGAAGAGCCGCGGCAGATAGAGCATGCCGGCCATCCAGGAGATGACGGCGATAACGTGGATCGCCTTGGCCCAGGGATAGAAACTGTCGGGCGCCAAGAAATAGAGGAGCGCCGTCAGCACCACCAAAGCGGCAATGCCGATCGCCATGCGCTTCATCGCCTGGCCGGTGCTGTTCTCGTTGCTGATATCGCTCACCGGTGGCTCCTCACCATTTTCACCATCGCCTCGACATGCGCCACCGGCGTCTCCGGGGTGATGCCGTGGCCGAGATTGAAGATCAGCGGCCCGCGACCCAGCGTCTTCAGGATCGCCCCGACGCCATCCTCGAGAGCCTTGCCGCCGGCAACCAATCGCAACGGATCGAGATTGCCTTGCACCGCGCCTTCGCCCTGCAGTTCTTTCGCCATCGACAGCGGCACGGTCCAGTCGAGGCCGAGCCCGGTCACGCCGGTCTTCCTGCGGTAATCGCGATAGCGCTCACCCGCGCCTCTGGGAAAGCCGATCACCGGAACATCCGGATGCACCGCTTTCACCTGGCGGACGATCTCGGCCACCGGCTCGACACAGAAGGCTTGAAACGACGGCTCGTCGAGAACCCCGGACCACGAATCAAAGATCTGCACCGCATCGGCGCCGGCCTCGATCTGTCGAATGAGATAGGCGGCCGAATGATCGACCAATATCTTCAGAAGTCGCGCCAAGGCCTCCGGCTGGCGATAGGCGAAAAGCCGCGCCGGTCCCTGATCCGGCGTGCCATGGCCGGCAATCATATAGGTCGCAACCGTCCAGGGCGCCCCGCAGAAGCCGATCAGTGTCGTCTCGGCCGGCAGTTTGGCGCGCAGCCGGTGGACCGTTTCGTAGACCGGTTCGAGATTCACGTGAAACGTTTCGCTGTTCAGAGCCGCAATCTCGGCCGCCGCGATCGGCGTCAGGATCGGCCCGCGGCCTTCCTCGAAGCGGACATGTCGTCCCAGCGCATTGGGCACCACAAGGATATCGGAGAACAGGATCGAGGCATCGAAACCGAAGCGTTCGATCGGCTGCAGTGTCACCTCGACGGCGAGATCCGGATTGTAGCAGAGATCGAGAAAGGAACCGGCCCGCTTCCGCGTCTCCCGATACTCCGGCAGATAGCGGCCTGCCTGGCGCATCATCCAGAGTGGCGGCGGAGCGGCCGTCTTGCCTTTGAGCACCTCCAGCATGATCCGGCTCTGAGCCATTCGGCGCTTACCTCTCCAGGTTCCTTAAAAATCAAATATCTATTTTTAAAGAGTCTTCTGATTCTAAGAGTCTGTTGGTTGTGGTGGTTGCGACCTGTCCCGCCTGCGGCCCCGAAAGGCCAGTCAGCATATTGTCGCGCACTCGCTTTCGCAATTTGGAGGGAATTGGGGACGAGCCGGATTCAGGCTTTTGAGTCAGCGGCTTGACATTTGGCCATCGAGCTTCCGGCTGTGGATGAATTCGGCCAGGAAAAGTTGGTCCCCGGTTTTGTCCCCAACGCTCCGACAAAGCCGACAGCAGGGCGAATTGTGGACAAGTGGCCATCTGATACAGTCGCTCTGATCGGCCAGGCTTCTCCATCCAGCCTTGTCCACAATTGCCCACAGTCTGGAACCGCCGCTTGTGAACAAACCCCAGAGCTTCTTCCATCTGCATCTGATTTCCGACGCCACCGGCGAGACGCTGCTCGCGGCCGGCCGCGCCGCGTCCGCCCAATACAAGGATGCGCGCGCCATCGAGCATATCTATCCGCTGATCCGCACCGAAAAGCAGGTCGCCAAGGTGTTCGAGGATATCGATGAGGAACCGGGCATCGTACTTTACACAGTGGTCGACCAGAAGCTGGCGCGCAGCATCGACGAGCGTTGCGCTGCCATGGGCCTGCCTTGCGTTTCGGTGCTGGAGCCGGTGCTCACCGTCTTCCAGTCCTATCTCGGCACCCCGGCCGGCCGGCGCGTCGGCGCCCAGCACGTGCTCGACGCCGAATATTTCCGCCGCATCGATGCGCTGAACTTCACCATGGAGCATGATGACGGCCAGTTGCCTGCCAATATGGACGATGCCGATGTCGTGCTGATCGGCATTTCGCGCACCTCGAAGACGCCGACCAGCATCTATCTCGCCAATCGCGGCATCAAGACCGCCAACATCCCCATCGTGCTCGGCGTGCCGCTTCCGGAAAGCCTGATCGCTGCCAGGACGCCACTTGTCGTCGGCCTGGTCGCCACCGCCGAGCGGATTTCGCATGTGCGCCAGAATCGCATCCTCGGCAACACCGCGATCTATGTGCCGAACGATTACATCGACCGCGCCGCCATCAATGAGGAGCTCGCCTATGCGCGCCAGCTCTGCACCAGGCATGGCTGGCCGATGATCGATGTCAGCCGCCGCTCGATCGAGGAAACGGCGGCGGCGATCGTTGCCCTGCGGAGCAAGACGCGGTAACGGATAGCAAGCCGGATGAAGGTGGACCTGCCACCGCCGCCGAGTAGATCGAAAAGTCACGACGGATCGCATGCCTCGGAGATTGGCCGAAACGTCCATCGCTTCGTCATCCTAGGGCGAAGCAAGGAGCGGAGCGACGCAGCGTAGACCCTAGGATCCATGCCGTGACGCCGAAGTGTTGCGATGGCGCAGAATTCTGCTCCGCTGCGCTCTTCGATTGAGGGAACGGAATGGATCCTAGGGTCTCCGCGACGGAGCTTCGCTCCTGCTTCGCCCTAGGATGACGAAGTTCGTAAGGCTTTGGCCATTCTCCAAAGTTTGTGCTGGCCCCAGACAAACGATGGGTCAACAGCGTCAGGAAGTTAGTTGGGCGAAAAACCATGGCCGAGAAAATCATCCTCGCTTCCGGCAGCCCCTTCCGCAAGTCGATGCTGGTCAATGCCGGGCTCGACGTAGAGGCGGTGCCGGCGCAAGTCGACGAGCGCGCGCTCGAGGCGCCGTTGCAGGATAGCGGCGTATCTCCTGAAGACGTCGCGCTGATCCTTGCCGAGGCCAAGGCAACAGAAGTCAGCGAGCGCAGGCCGGGTGCGCTGGTGCTCGGCTGCGACCAGACGCTGTCGCTCGGCGACGAGGTGTTCCATAAGCCAGCCGACATGGAAGGCGCCCGGAGACATCTCCTGGCTTTGTCCGGCAAGACGCATCAATTGAACAGCGCCGCCGTGCTCTGCCGCAACGGCGCGGTGCTGTGGCGTCATGTCGGCATCGCCAGCATGACCATGCGCAAGCTCGATCCGGCCTTCATCGGCCGCCATCTGGCGCATGTCGGCGCCAAGGCCCTGGCCAGCGTCGGCGCCTACCAGATCGAAGGGGAGGGCATCCAGCTGTTCGAGAAAATAGAGGGCGACCATTTCACCATTGTCGGCCTGCCTCTGCTGCCGCTGCTGAAGGAACTGCGCGCGCTGGGTGCCATCGATGGCTGAGGCGGCGAGAAAGGCCTTCGTCACCGGCCATCCGATCGCGCATTCGCGCTCGCCGAAGATCCACGGCTACTGGCTGGCGAAATACGGCATCGACGGCAGCTACCAGGCGATCGACGTCGCCCCGGCTGATTTCGCGACGTTTTTGAAATCGCTTGGCGAGAACGGCTATCGCGGCGGCAACGTCACCATCCCGCACAAGGAGGCAGCCTTCGCCCTGGTCGATCGCCGCGACGAGGCGGCCGAAACGACCGGCGCGGTCAACATGCTGTGGCTGGAAGAGGGCGCGCTGTGGGGCGGCAATTCGGATTGGCTCGGCTTTGCCGGCAATCTCGACGAGCATGCGCCGGGCTGGGCCGGCAACGGCCCGGCCGTGGTGCTCGGCGCCGGCGGTGCTTCGCGTGCGGTGATCCATGCGCTGAAACAGCGCGGCGTGAAAGATATCCGCATCGTCAACCGCACGCTGGCGCGGGCCGAGGAATTGAGCCACCGTTTCGGCGCCTGCGTCTCCGCGCATGGTGTAGAGGCGGCCGCAGAATTGCTCGCCGACGCGGGCCTGCTCATAAACACCACGTCGCTCGGCATGCATGGCGATGCCTCGTTGGCCGCCGATCCAGCCGGCCTGCCCGACCATGCCATCGTCACCGACATCGTCTATGTGCCGCTGGAGACGCCGCTTCTCGCCGCTGCCCGGGCGCGCGGGCTGAAGACGGTCGACGGGCTGGGCATGCTTTTGCACCAGGCGGTGCCCGGCTTCGAGCGCTGGTTCGGCATGAGGCCTCAGGTGACGCCCGAATTGCGGCGCCTGATCGTCGCCGATATCGAAGGTGAGACGGCAAAAAGATGATCGTGCTCGGCCTCACCGGCTCGATCGGCATGGGCAAGTCGACGACGGCCAAAATGTTCGCCGAGGCTGGCGTGCCGGTGCATGATTCCGACGAGACCGTGCACCGCCTCTATGCCGGAAAAGCCGCTCCCCTGGTCGAGGCAGCCTTTCCAGGCACGACGAAATCAGGCGTGGTCGATCGCGCCAGACTGGCCGAGAGGGTGCTGGCCGATCCCGCCGCGCTGAAGACGCTGGAGGCAATCGTCCACCCGCTGGTGCGCGCCGACGCCGATGCCTTCCTGGCCAAACATCGCGCCGCAGGCGCGCCGCTCGCGGTGCTCGACATCCCGCTGCTGTTCGAGACCGGCGGCCGCGACCGCGTCGACAAGATTGTTGTCGTCACCGCGCCGGCTGAGGTCCAGCGCGCGCGTGTGCTGGCGCGGCCGGGCATGAGCGAGGAGAAATTCGCCTCGATCCTGGCCAGGCAGGTGCCGGATGCCGAAAAGCGACGCCAGGCCGATTTCATCGTCGACACGGGGCAAGGCTTCGATGCTGCGCGAAGCTCAGTCGAAGCAATTGTCGCCGAACTGGCAGGGCACAAACCGGCAGGGGATAAGCCGGCAAAGCCGCGCTCCTGACGCTTGTTGTCAGCATGGCCCATTGCCATTTTGTTCCGGTGTATGATTCTGCTCCTCGGAGCGAACTGATTCGAATGCGTGAGATTATCTTCGATACTGAAACCACCGGCCTCGATTTGCGCGACGACCGCATCATCGAGCTAGGCGGCGTCGAGCTGGTCAACCGCTTTCCGACCGGCCGCACCTTCCACAAATTCATCAACCCGCAAGGCCGGGCGATCCATGCCGAGGCGCAGGCCGTGCACGGCATCAGCGCCGCCGATCTGGTCGGCAAGCCGAGCTTCACCGAGATCGTCGAGGAATGGCTGGCCTTCACCGACGGCGCCAAGCTGATCGCCCACAACGCCACCTTCGATATCGGCTTCCTCAATCTCGAATTCAGCCGCCTCGGCCATCCGGCGATCGATCCCGGCCGCATCGTCGACACGCTCGCCCTGGCGCGCCGCAAGCATCCGATGGGGCCGAATTCGCTCGATGCGCTGTGCCGGCGCTACGGCATCGACAATGCCCGCCGCACCAAGCACGGCGCCTTGCTCGATTCCGAATTGCTGGCCGAGGTTTATATCGAGCTCATCGGCGGCAAGCAGGCAGCCCTCATTCTCGACGCCGTGGCGGTGCAGGTGAATGGCGCCGGCGAGGTCGCCGACATCGACATCACGATCGGCGCCAGGCCGATCACCCTGCCGCCGCGCCTGACCGAAGCCGACCGCGCCGCGCATGCGGGACTGGTCTCGACGCTCGGAGAGAAGGCGCTTTGGCTGAAGGTGGCGGTGGGATGAACCAGAGCGCCGAAACGTAGCCAGTCGAGATTAGCCGAAACTTTCGCGACTTCGTCATCCTAGGGCGGAGCAAGGAGCGAAGCGACGCGCGCAGACCCTAGGATCCATGCCGTGACATTAGCCGTAGAATGCGACGGACCAGGAATGGCTTTCTACGCGCATCGACGCTGGCTATTCTAAAACGATGACCGGCTACGTCTATATGACCGCAAGCCAGAAGCGCGGCACGATCTATATCGGTGTCACCAACGACCTTGGCCGCCGCATGCCGGAGCATAAGGCGGGCACCGGCTCACGGTTCACCAGCCGGTACGGCGTGCAGCGACTGGTCTGGTATCAAGAATATTTCGACATTGCCGACGCTATCCAACGCGAGAAGTCACTGAAGCGCTGGCCGCGACAATGGAAGATCGAGTTGATCGAGAAGACCAACCCGGAATGGTTCGAGCTTTTCCGTGGAACAGGATGGTAGCTCCATCCGATTTTTTGCGCCGCCGGAGCATAGCACCAGCGTCACGGCATGGATCCTAGGGTCTGCGCGCGTCGCTTCGCTCCTTGCTTCGCCCTAGGATGACGAAGTCGCGGATGTTATCGCTAATCTCCGACGTGGAACAAAAAGCCCGGCGCGAAGCCGGGCTCTCGATAACTATAGGGCGTATCGCCGCCCCTCAGCTCACCTGGACCTTGCTCGCCGCCTGGTCCTCGGCGATTTTCTGCTGGAACATCTGCGCGAAGTCGATCGGGTCGAGCATCAGCGGCGGGAAGCCGCCATTGCGGGTCGCATCGGCGATGATCTGGCGCGCGAAGGGGAACAGGAGCCGCGGACATTCGATGAACAGGATCGGCAGCATGTGCTCCTGCGGGAAGCCGCCGATGGCGAAGACGCCGCCATAGACCAGCTCGACATTGAACAGCACTTCCTGGTCGAACGAGGCCTTGGCGTTCAGTGTCAAATTGACGTCGAACTGCTTGTCCGAAAGTGGATTGGCGTTGACGTTGACGTTGATGGCGATGCCGGGAGCCTTATCGCGGCCGCGCAGCGAATTGGGCGCGCCGGGGCTTTCGAAGGACAGGTCCTTCACATACTGGGCAAGCACGTTGAGCGAAGGCTGCGATGGGTTGCCGTTGCCGTTGGCGGCGCCGCCTGCCGCGTCCTCGTTGGCCATGAGCCTTGTCCTTTTTGCCTGGGCAGCCGTGCTGACCGGATTGAAATCGCGGGTTCGCTACCATGGTCGGCAGGACATGACAAGGTTTACCGGCCGACGGAGCCGACCGCCGGAATCAATCGTCCTTGAGGCGGCGCCAGGGCGAATTATGGTCCGGCCCGCGCGAATAGTCGTCGTCGCGCGAAAAATCGCTGTCATCGAGGTCGATCACGTTGTCGCGGCCGCGGGCGCGGAACCCGCCGCCGGTGAAGCTGGTCGCCAGCACGATCCGGCTCTTCAGGAAACGCCAGGCGAGATCGCGCACCGGCGGCAGCAGAAGCAGGATGGCGAAAATGTCGGTGATGAAGCCCGGAATGATGAGCAAAATCGCCGCCAACACGATCATCGCGCCGTGCGCCAGCTCCCGGCTGGGATCGCGTCCGGCATCCATTTCCGCCCGCACCCGCGCCATCACACCGAATCCCTGGTGCCTGAGCAGCAGGCTGCCGGCGACAGTCGAAAGGATGACCAGCCCGACCGTTGCCAAAGCGCCCACTTCGCGGCCGACAATGACGAAACCGGCGATTTCCAGCAGCGGCAGCGCAAGCAGGAACAGCGGAAAGAGTGAAATGCGCAAGTCTTGACCGATCGCTTTCATATTTTGCAGGCCCTGCGGACAATCGCCGCTGGCACTGGCGTTCTTAGATAGGTATGGCTGCCTTTGATTTGAATGATTGCGCCCGCCGTTCTATATGCTTTGAGTAATGAACGCTATGCGACCCGCGGCTCCATTCCGGCCGTCGGTCCGGCCGGACAGGGATCGAATTGGCGGAAAATATGGGTTTCTTCGACTTCGGCACGATTTTCTTCTTGATTGCGGCGGTTGTGATCTTTTTCCAGCTGCGCAACGTGCTGGGCCGTCGCACCGGCAGCGAGCGTCCGCCCTTCGATCCATATTCGGCAAGCCGCTCGCGCGACCAGGATGCGGCGCAAAAATCCGAGAACGTGGTGTCGCTGCCGCGCAAGCGGCTGCCGGGAGAACCGGCGGCGGAGACCTATGCCGAGATCGACGCCTTTGCCAAGCCCGGCAGCGACCTCAACAAGGGCCTGCGCTCGATCAAGGACAATGATCCGTCCTTCGAGCCGAAGGGCTTCGTCGACGGCGCCAAGATGGCCTATGAGATGATCGTCATGGCCTATGCCGATGGCGACCGCAAGACGCTGAAGAACCTGCTGTCGCGCGAGGTCTATGACGGTTTCGTCGCCGCGATCGGCGAGCGCGAGGCGAAGTCGGAGAAGATCCAGTCATCCTTCGTCGGCATCGACAAGGCCGATATCGTCTCCGCCGAGATGAAGGGCTCGGAGGCGCATATCACGCTGCGCGTCGTCAGCGAGCTGATTTCGGCGACGCGCGACAAGGCCGGCACCGTCATCGACGGCGATCCGGAAACCGTCGCCGAGGTCAAGGATGTCTGGACTTTCGCCCGCGACACGCGCTCGCGCGATCCGAACTGGAAGCTCGTCGCCACCGAAGAAGAAGACTGATTTCAGGCGGCGGGGCTCGGTCGTGCCGCTATCGTCCACATTCAGCGAAACGTCCTTCAACGACGTCCCCGGCTGGGCCGACGACGATCATCTTGCCGCCTTCGCGGCCTTTCGCCGCTGCGCTTCCCAGGTCCTGACCAAGCCCTATCGCACCGGCGCGCTCGGCATCGATTTCAACGCCTTCGCCGATGCCTATGACGAGGCGCGCTCCGTTTCGCCTGCGAATCGGTCCGAGGCGCGCGCTTTCTTCGAGCGTCATTTCATGCCGGCGCTGGTAACTTCCGAAAGCGGCGCCGGCCTCGTCACCGGCTTCTACGAACCTGAGGTCGAGGCCTCGCCGGTCAGGACGGAGCGGTTTGGCGTGCCGCTGCTCGCCCGCCCCGCCGATCTCATCGACATCGATGACGGCAACCGGCCGGCCGGAATGGACCCCTACCTTGCTTTCGCGCGCAATACGCCCGACGGACCTGTCGAATATTTCGACCGCGGCGAAATCGAGCGCGGCGCGCTCGCTGGCAAGGGTTTGGCGGGCCGGAATCTCGAAATCGCCTGGCTTGTCGACAAGGTCGATGCCTTCTTCATCCATGTCCAGGGCGCGGCGCGGCTGATGATGACGGACGGCCGGCTCTGCCGCGTCACCTATGCCGCCAAGTCCGGCCAGCGCTTCACCGGCCCGGGCAAGATCTTGAGCGCGCTCGGGGAAATTCCGCTGGAAAAGGTGACAATGCAGTCGATCCGCGCCTGGTTCAAGGCGCATCCGGACCGCATCGACGAGATCCTGTGGCAAAACCGCTCCTACATCTTCTTCCGTGAAGCCGCGGTCGAGGACGTTTCGCTTGGCCCGATCGCCGCCGCCAAAGTGCCGCTGACGCCCGGCCGCTCCGTTGCTGTCGACCGTTTGCTGCACACATTCGGCACGCCGTTCTATATCGACGCGCCGACGCTGACCGCCTTCGACCAGAAACCGTTCCGGCGGCTGATGATCGCGCAGGATACCGGCTCGGCCATCACCGGACCCGCGCGCGGCGATCTTTTCGTCGGCTCCGGCGATGCCGCCGGCGAGATCGCCGGCATCGTCCGCAACGCCGCCGATTTCTATGCGCTGATCCCGCGCGCGCTGGCCGGCGGAGGGCGCCGATGACGCGCCGCGACAACAGGCTCAGCGAGGATGACCGCATCCTGTGGAATCTGGTCGCCCGGAGCGCACGGCCGCTGAAGGGCAAGAAGGCGGTGGAGATTCCGGAGCTCGGCGTCGAGCCGAAGCCGGCGCCGGCACCCACGCCTGCCAACGGTGTCCCGGCCGTCACCGCAAAGCCGAAGACGCAGCATGTCTCGCATGCGCTGGACGATCAGACGCTGGACAAGCTTGCCAAGGGCCGGCTGCCGATCGAGGGTCGCGTCGACCTGCATGGCATGACGCAGGATGAAGCCTATTCGCTGCTCTTCGCCTTCCTGCACCGGGCCCATGCCGGCGGCATCCGCTATGTGCTGATCATCACCGGCAAGGGCTCTTCCTCGGGCGGCGACGGCGTGCTGCGCCGCGCGGTTCCGGCCTGGCTGTCGACGCCTGCCTTCCGCCCGCTCGTCTCCAGCCATGACCACGCCGCCCGCAACCATGGCGGTTCGGGCGCGCTCTACGTTCGGCTCAGGCGGACGCGCCCATGACGAGGCGACTATGAGGCCGCGCTTTTGACACCGTTCGGCGAAAAGCTGCGGGCCTTGCGCAGCGAGCGCGGCGTCAGCCAGAAGGCGATGGCTGAGGCGATCGGCGTCAGCGCCGCCTATCTGTCGGCACTCGAGCATGGCCGCCGCGGCGCGCCGACCTGGACGCTGATCCAGAAGATCATCGGCTATTTCAACATCATTTGGGACGATGCCGAGGAGCTCGCCCGCCTCGCCGAGAGCTCGCATCCGAGGGTCAGGATCGATACGTCCGGCCTGTCCCCCGCCGCCACCGAGCTCGCCAATCTTCTGGCGGAGAGCATCGAGAAGCTGGACGAGGCTGAGCTGCGGAAGATCACCGCGTCAGTAAAGGCTGCGCTGCGCAGATAGAAGCCCGGATAGTTGCCAACGGACGCCGAGCTTTTTCGAGAAAGCGAAGCCCCTGTTCGTCATCCTCGGGCTTGACCCGAGGATCCATTCCGTGACCTCCCCGAAGGGCGCAGCGGAGCAGAATTTCTGTACAAGTAGAGGCCACTCGACAGTCACGGAATGGATCCCAGGGTCTGCGCTGCGTCGCTACGCTCCTTGCTTCGCCCTGGGATGACGAAGCCGCGTGAGTCGTACCCGCGCCTACTGCACCGCCCCGACCAGCACCGGCTGGCCGTCGCGGATCGACACCCAGCGGCCGGTATTGTCGATCGCCTGCCGCTTCAGGAAGCGATAGCCGGTGGCGTCCCAGGCCTTGACCTTGTCGGTCAGATTGTCGAGCACATAGTCGCCCCTGTCGGTGCGCACCGTCAGCACCGCGTGGCCTTCGCCGTCCGGCTTGCGCACGACGGTGATCAAAAGGTCGGCGAGCGACATGCCCATGCGGTACAGCTCGCGCCGCTTCTCCAGCACATAGTCCTCGCAGTCGCCGACGCCTTTGTCCGGATAGGCCCAGACCTCGTCCTTGCCGTAGATTTCTAAATCGCTCATCGGCTTGACGGCGGCGTTGACCCTGGCGGTGACGCTGGCGAGCTTGCGCCAAAGCCCATCCGTCATTTTGGCCGGCGCAAGGTCGGCCGGGCGGATCGAGCATTCGTCCGCATGCGTCTTGCAGAAATCGTAATGTCCGATCGGCTGCGACGTCAGGCCGCCGGTGACCATGGCGCCGGCCGCCCATGCCTGCGCCGTCCCGCAAGCCGAGATCGCCAACCCTGCGACCGCGCACAATCGCAGCAACCCTTCAATCGGTGAGGAGTTCATTGTCCCCCGTCCGCCCTGTTTATTAACGAAACGTTAAAGGGGATTTACACTCCGTGTCAATTAGGGACAACGGCTAGTTTGGCGGCATGGTTACCTGCGCGATCCCGACAGCGGCGATTGTGCAACAGAACTTGGCGGGGAACGCGCCTGGGCAGGGCGCCATGCTTGGCCGCCGCGTGGCGGCTGGCTCAAGGCCGGCGCTTCGCTTCAGCTCTTGGCGGTGCGCACCAGCCTCGGCTTCACCGCGACACGGCTCTGGCGGCCATAGCTGGAAATGAAGTCGACGATGCGCGGCACGATTTCGGAACGGAAGCGCGAGCCGTTGAAGACGCCGTAATGGCCGACGGCCGGCTGCATGTAGTGGGCATGCCTGTCGGCCGGGATGTTGACGCACAGGTCATGCGCGGCCTCGGTCTGGCCGAGGCCGGAAATGTCGTCGTTCTCGCCTTCGACCGTGAACAGCGCGACGTTGCGGATCGCCCGCGGGTCGACCGCTTCGCCGCGATGCGTCATCTCGCCCTTCGGCAAAGCGTGGCGCACGAACACGGTGTCGACCGTCTGCAGGTAGAATTCCGCCGTCAGATCCATCACCGCCAGATATTCGTCGTAGAAGTCGCGGTGCTTCTCGGCGCTGTCTCCGTCATGCTTCACAAGATGCATGAAGAAGTCCTTGTGGGCGATGATGTGGCGGTCGAGATTCATGCTCATGAAGCCCGAAAGCTGCAGGAAGCCGGGATAGACCTCGCGGCCGAAACCCGGCACCGGCCAAGGCGCCTGCATGATGACGTTGTCGCGGAACCAGGCGCTGCCCTTTTCCTCGGCAAGCAGATTGACTGCGGTTGGATTGCGCCTCGTGTCGATCGGTCCGCCCATAAGCGTCATCGTCGACGGGACGAAGGGGTCGCCGCGCTTTTCCATCAGCGCCACCGCCGCCAGCACCGGCACGGAAGGCTGGCACACCGCCATGACATGCGTATCCGGGCCGAGCGCGTGGAACATGGCGATGACATAGTCGATATAGTCGTCGAGATCGAAGCTGCCCTTCGACAGCGGCACCATGCGGGCATCGACCCAGTCGGTGATGTGGACGTCGGCATAAGGCAGCATCGCCTCAACCGTGCCGCGCAGCAGCGTCGCGTAGTGGCCGGACATCGGCGCCACGATCAGCAGCTTCGGGTCGGGCTTGCGCCCGGCCGGCACGGCGCGTTCGAAGCGGACGAGATTGCAGAACGGTTTCGACCAGACGGTCTTTTGCGCGACCTCGACGCTCTTCCAGTCGACCACCGTCTTGGTCAGGCCGAATTCAGGCTTGCCGTAGCGGCGCGTGCTGCGCTCGAACAGTTCCGCCGCCGCGGCCACCGAACGGCCGAAAGGCGTGTGCGACACCGGATTGAGCGGGTTGGAGTAGAAAAGCCGCACCGCATCCGCATAGACGCGCGCGGGCAGCAGCGCCGCATGGTTCAGTTCATAGAGCTGGTAGAACATCGGGTACTCCGCTGCCAAGGGGACGACGGGCAGCGCCGAACCTTGAATGTCTAGTAGCGAAGTTAACAACTTATTGTTGCGGCGCAATACGTCAATTGGCGTGATCAACTCTTCTTTGGTCCAAAGCGTTGGAAATCCGCCCCGAACGCCAAAGCCGGCTCAATGTGCGTTGCCGAAGTGTGAAAGAATTGTGTCCGTTCCCTCTGCCGGACACCAGACCATGATCCCGAACCGGAGGTCCGCGCCGGCGAAAAGCGGATTCCGGTTTTCGGAAAAGATCATGGTCCGGAAATAACTGCGTCAGACGCGCGCCATGCAGACCGCGGTCTGGCCGGAGCCGATGAAGCCGAGCTGGCCGGCGGCGCCCTTCGACAGGTCGAGCACGCGTCCCCTGATGAACGGGCCGCGATCGTTGATGCGCACGACGACGCTGCGGCCGTTGTTCTGGTTGGTGACCTTGAGCTTGGTTCCGAAAGGCAAGGTGCGATGCGCCGCGGTCAACGCCGCTGGGTTCATGCGCTCGCCTGAGGCGGTCCTGGAATGCAGCGCGTACCAGGAGGCGCGGCCGCACTGGGCCGACGCAGTGGAGGCGCCAGCCATCAGGCCAGCAGAGATCGTCACCGCGACAAGCGCGGTCCGGTTGGTTTTCTTCATCTTTTGGGGATGGCTCCGTTGACAGATAGCCCGCGGTTAAGTGCCGATTGAGGCAGGAAATGCGGCAGTGATTTGGCGGTTCCATGGCACCATCACACGTTTGGAGTCGCCGCGAAACAGTTTGTCATGACATTTCCGGAGCGCGCCGGGGTATTGTTTATGAACATCGCGCCGATTTGCGGGACGTTGTGAATCGGGTCGGCCGTCAATACGCAAGTAGAAGAGGAGGCGACTGCTTCGCTTCCTTTGCTTTCTTTGTTGCGCGTATGTTTGCAGTGAACGATCGACTTTTCCGGGGGATTTGGCTGATGCGATTGATCAGGACTTTGCTGGCGCTGATCGTGCTGGCTATCGGCGTGCTGTGGTCGCTGCAGGGCCTTGGCATCGTCCAGGGCAGCTTCATGACCGGCCAGCAGCAATGGCTCTACATCGGCCTTGTCACCATGCTGGTCGGTCTGGTCGGACTGCGCTGGGCGACCCGCTCGCGCATTTGACGCCTGCTTCCCGATGGAGGCGGCCAGCCACGGTCGTGTCACCTGGCCCGGTCATCCGTTCCTGCAATCGGGCCCTGGCGATCGTCGGCCGCGAACGAAATTCCAGATGTCACCCGGCCTTGGTAAATCCGTGCTTCAAACGGCGGCGGAATTGAAACCGCGTTCCGTGTGCCGGTGGATTAGTATAGTAATCTTATCAACATTAGGGAGAGAGAACGATGCGCGATCACAAGACCCGCTTTCCGGCAATCGTTCCTGGCGCCGGCCGGAAGCCGACGGCTCCGGCAGCCTTGCCGAAGCCTCGGCGCTCCTGATCGCAAAACCATCAACGGTTTGCGGCTCGCAGTCATGGTTGGACGCGGCAATTCCATCATCATTGTCGGCGGCGGCGCCAGCGGCGTCGTGCTTGCCGCGCATCTCCTGAAATCGCCAAATCCGGATCTGCGCGTCACGCTGATCGAGAAGCGTCCGCATTTCGGCCAGGGCATGGCCTACTCGACGCTGCTGTCGGCGCATGTGCTCAACGTCAGCGCCTCCGGCATGAGCGCCTATGCCGACGACCCCGGCAATTTCGCGCGCTGGCTGCTGGAACGCGGCCTCGCCAAACCCGATCAGGGTCCGTTCTACGCGCCGCGCAGCCTTTATGCCCGCTACCTGCAGGAACTGCTCGACGGTCTCGAAGCGCGCGAGCGCGAGAGCGGCCGGCTGCGGCTGATCCGCGAGGAAAGCCTGTCGATCACCCCTACCTCGTCCGGCGTCGAGGTGGCCTTGGCCAACGGCACCAGCGTCGTCGCGCATCTGGCCGTGCTTGCCACCGGCCATGACGAACAGCCGGGCGCCGGCCAGGGCCATGCGGTGCGCATGGGCTCCGAGGCCGACACCGCGCTCGACCCCGAAGCCACGGTCCTCGTGCTGGGCACCGGCCTGAGCATGGTCGACGCCTTTCTCTCGCTCGAGCAGCGCGGCCATCGCGGTGAGATCGTCGCGGTATCGCGGCGCGGCCTGCTGCCTTCGCCGCACCGCAAGGGCAATCCGATCAAGCTCGATGTCGCCGACATTCCGCTCGGCACCCAGCTTTCCTATTTCGTCGGCTGGTTCCGCGACCTGATCCGCGACAACCAGAAGGCCGGCATCGACTGGCGCGACGTGGTCGATGGGCTCAGGCCCTTCAACCAGAAGATCTGGCAAAACTGGCCGTCCTCGGCCAAGCGCCGCTTCGTCGAGCACACCAAGGCCTGGTGGGACATCCACCGCCACCGCATGGCGCCGGAAGTTTATGAGCGCGTCACCGAGGCGGTGCGTTCCGGCCGTATCCGCCTCGTCGCCGGGCGCGTCGTGGACATCGAGCCTGGCGACGGGTTCAGCGTGCGGATCCAGCCGCGCGGCACGCAGGCGCTGGAAACGCTTGCAGTGGCTCGCATCTACGATTGCACCGGCATTGCCCGCGATATCGCCGCCACCTCGAACGGCGTCGTGCGTTCGCTGGTCGAGCGCGGGCTGGCGCGGCCGGACCCGCTGCGGCTCGGCCTCGACGTATCGGCCAAATGCGAGCTGATCGCGGCCGACGGCACCGTCTCATCGAAAATCCTCGCCGTCGGGCCGCTGACGCGCGGCACCTTCTTCGAGATCGACGCCATCCCCGACATCCGCGTCCAGTGCGCGAAGCTCAGCAAGCAGTTGCTTGGATAGGGGCTGGCTCTCAACCGCCGAGCGCTTCGCAAACCACCCGCGCAGTCTCGGCGCCGGAAAAATTCTGCTGGCCGGTGACGAGGTTGCCGTCGCGCACGGCAAAGCCGCGCCACAGCCCCGCCTGGACATAGTTGGCGCCGATTGCTTTCAGCTCGTCCTCGATCCGCCACGGCATCAGATGCTTGCCGCGTTCCAGCGCGCCCATCTCCCAGGTTGCGTTGTCGGCGAAGTCTTCCTCGACATTGGCAAAACCCGTCACCGTCTTGCCGGCGGCAAGCAGCGATCCGTCGGCGCGCCTGGCGTAGCGCAGGATCGCGGTGCCGTGGCAGAGCGCTGCGGCCACCTTGCCGGCCTCGTGGAAGGCGACGAATGTCCGCTGCAGATCGGTTGCACGCTCGTAGGTGAACATCGGCGACTGGCCGCCGGCCACCACAATCGCATCGAAACGCTCGACCTTGATCTCCGCCGCCGCCCGCGTCTCGTCGATCAGGGCCGCCAGCTTCGGGCTTGAAATGAAGCCGAGCGAGATGAGGTCGGTCTCGGAATAGCCCGACGGGTCGCGCGGGTCGCTCAGCGCGTCGGCCTCGCATTTGCCGCCGTCCGGCGAAAAAATCTCGACCGCGTAGCCGCGCTCGGTGAAGGCGAACCATGGGTGGGTGAGTTCGCTCCACCAGAAGCCGACCGGCCAGCCGGTCGTGGTCGAGACCGCCGGATTGGCGATGACGATCGCCACGCGCTTCGGCTTTCGCGCATTGACGGGATTGGGATCGTGCACGCTCATCCTGGTACCTCCTGTCCAAAGTCTAGGCCGGATGCCTCGGCTCGTCGCCTCGCCATATGGCCGGGCAAATTCCGCTTTCGTGGCGGCGGTGCCTTGCCTACCATGCGTGCATGACGCAACGCGGAAGACTTTATGGCTGCCCGGTCGAGTTCGCGCTCGACGCGCTTGGCGGCAAATGGAAGACGGTGATCCTGGCGCGCATCAAGGAACGGCCGCTGCGCTATTCCGAATTGCGCCGCATGATCCCATCGCTGTCCGACAAGATGTTGACGCAGCGCCTGGCCGATCTGGTCGAGGTTGGCTTTGTCGCCCTGGAGACCGCGCCCGACGGCAAGGGGCGCTACGCCTTGACCGGGCGCGGCCACGATCTCGCCGCAGCACTCCAGGCGCTCTACGACTGGGGCAGCGTGCATGGCCGCGCCGAGGGCGTGCGCTTCCGCACCGATGTCGACACCGCCGCCTGACAACACAAGTCTTTCAAGCCGCACCGGCAAGCGCGTCGCAGAAGGCCGCGACATCGGTAATGATCGCCTCGCCGAGGAAGCGAAGCGTCGCCATCGAGCGGTCGCGCGCTTCCCGGCTGCCGAAGCCGCAGGCGTCCTCGATCAGCACGGCCGTGAACCCATTGTCGGTCGCCTGGCGAACTGTCGGCTCGATGCCGATCTCCATCGCGATGCCGGCAAGCGCCACCGCGCGTACGCCGCAGTCGCGCAAGGCAAAGCCGAGCGCGGTGGCATCGAAGGCCGACATGGTCAGCTTGTCGAACACCGCCTCGTCGAGGCGCGGGGCAAGGTCTGGAACGATCCGCGTCGCTTCGGCGTCCGGCAGGAACCAGGGCTCGACCGCGTCGGGGCTGTCGCGCCGCTGCCAGGCCATTGCGGTGCGCAATTGCGTCGCGCCCATCCATTTCCTGGGCAGGGAAAGATGGCGCGTGAACGCCACCCGCATGCCGGCCGAGCGTGCCGCTTCGAGCACGATGCCGGTGCGCTCGACGATTGCCGCGGCGCCTTCAACCTGGCTGCAGATGCCGACCTGCATGTCGTAGACGACCAGCGCCATGCGGCGGGGGTCGCACCATTCCGCCAGGCTGGCCGGGATTTCGATCCCTTCGCTCGACCGGATCATGCGGCCGTCCGATCCCAGGGTTTTGCCAGGTCGACCATCGGATCGAACAAATATTCGAGCGGCAGCGGCGCGTCGAAGGCAATGAAGTGCCACTCCAGGAACCCGGCCTTCGACAGCGGAAAATCGTCGGTGTAGCGCCGGGCCTCTTCGACGCTATCCAGCTCGAAGACGATGATGACGCCGCCGACATCGGCGCGCGCATAGTTCTCGCGCACAATGCCTGCCTTCCACAGCCGCCAGACATTCGAGACTTCGTCGCGCAGATAAGGTTTCAGATCGTCGATGGTGACGCCGGGCTTGAAATTGTCATAGGCAAGGATCTTCATCGGCCGTTCCTTGGCAATTGCTGTTCGCCCCGCGCAGCATTCGGCTAGCATGGCATAATTAGTGCCGGCAACGCACGAGATGGTGCGTTGATTGGCCCTCTGTGCTGATCGATCGCAAGTGCCGCCGCCATCTGAGGAGGACACAGTGACCGTCGAAAGGCTGGGCAGGCAGCGGTTGAGGCGTAATCTCCCCCCTTGAGGGGGAGATGGCCGGCAGGCAGAGGGGGTCGGTTCGACCGGGCTCGGCCTGCTGCTGAAGATGAGGGTTGGCGCTTCACGCGCGGCGACCCCCTCTGTCGCCTTCGGCGACATCTCCCCCTCAAGGGGGGAGATTAGGCGCCCGCGAAATTCCATTCTCCATCTGGCCGGTCGATTGGCACGATCTATCTTCTTTCCGACTGCAAAGGGCTGGAAAAGGGGCTACGCTGCCGCCGTCAGGCGGTCGCTTGACCATGGAGCATCTGACATGAGCGGGCAGACAAACGCCGCACCCGACAGTGCAACATCCCGCCTGCGTCCGCCCTATGCCTCCGTGCTCGACCTGATCGGCCAGACGCCCATCGTCGAGCTGACCAAATTCGACACCGGCAAATGCCGGCTGTTCATCAAGCTCGAAAGCCAGAATCCCGGCGGCTCGATCAAGGACCGCATCGCCTTGTCGATGATCGCCGCCGCCGAGAAAGACGGCAGGCTGAAGCCCGGCGGCGCCATCGTCGAGGCCACCGCCGGCAATACCGGCCTCGGCCTCGCCCAGGTCGGCATCCCGAAAGGCTACCGCATCATCCTGGTCGTGCCCGACAAGATGTCGCGCGAAAAGATCCAGCATCTGCGCGCGCTCGGCGCCGAGGTGCGCATGACCCGCTCCGATGTCGGCAAGGGCCACCCCGAATACTATCAGGACATGGCCGAGAAGCTCGCTTCCGAACTGCCCGGCGCCTTCTATGCCAACCAGTTCGCCAACCCCGCCAACCCGCTGGCGCACGAGACCACCACCGGCCCCGAGATTTTTGCGCAGCTTGACGGTGATATCGATGCGGTCGTGGTCGGCGTCGGCTCCGGCGGCACGCTCACCGGGCTCGGCCGTTATTTCGCGAAAACCTCGCCGAAGACCGAGATGGTGCTGGCCGATCCGGTCGGCTCGGTGCTGGCGCCGCTGATCAAGACCGGCAAGATGGTAGAGGCTGGAAGCTGGACTGTCGAAGGCATCGGCGAGGATTTCGTGCCGCCCAATGCCGATCTGTCACTGGTGAAGAAAGCCTATTCCATTCCTGACAAGCAGAGCATGCTGGCGGTGCGCGATCTCCTGTCCCGTGAAGGCATTCTTGCCGGCTCCTCGTCAGGCACGCTTTTGTCGGCCGCACTCCGCTATTGCCGCGAGCAGCAGTCCGCCAAGCGCGTCGTCACCTTCGTCTGCGACAGCGGCAACAAATATCTGTCGAAAGTCTTCGACGACATCTGGCTGGCCGAGCAAGGCCTCGCCGACCAGGAGCAGCATGGCGACCTGCGTGACCTCGTCATGCGCTCGCCGCGCACCGGCGACATCGTCTATGTCGGGCCGGACGAAAGCCTGCTCAACGCCTATGGCCGAATGCGCCGCTCCGACGTCTCGCAGCTGCCGGTGCTCGACGACGGCAAGCTGGTCGGCATCGTCGACGAGAGCGATATTCTTGCTCGCGTCGACGGCCCCTATGACGGGCGCTGGGAGCGCTTCAACGCGCCGGTGCGCACGGCCATGACCTCCACCTTGCACACGCTGCAGGCCAGCCAGACGCTCGATGCGCTGCTGCCGGTCTTCGACCGCAACGAGGTCGCTATCGTTTTCGATGGCGACGAGTTCGTCGGCCTGATAACCCGCATCGATCTGATCAACCATTTGAGGCGCCGCGCAAGATGACCGTCAACGCACCGGTATCCGGCAGGAACCGCCTGGCCTTTTCCACCCGCGCCATCCATGGCGGCCAAAGCCACGACCCGCTGACCGGCGCGGTGATGGTGCCGATCTACGCCACCTCGACCTATGGCCAGCAGTCGCCCGGCGTGCATAAGGGTTTCGAATACGCCCGCAGCCAGAACCCGACGCGCTTTGCCTTCGAGCGCGCAGTAGCCGACCTCGAAAGCGGCTCGGCAGCCTTCGCCTTCGCTTCCGGCCTGGCCGCGATCGGCACCGTGCTGGAGCTGTTCGACGCGGGCGCCCATGTGGTGGCCACCGACGACATATATGGCGGCTCGTTCCGGCTGATGGAGCGGGTGCGCAAGCGCTCGGCGGGCCTGCAGGTCAGCTTCGCCGACTTCACCGACCTGGCCGCCGTCGAAGCCGCGATCCGCCCGGAAACAAAACTGCTCTGGGTCGAGACGCCGACCAATCCGCTGCTGCGCATCGTCGACCTCGAAGGCGCTGCCGCGCTCGCCAGGCGCAAGGGCCTAGTCTCTGTCGCCGACAACACTTTCGCCAGTCCGTATATCCAGCGGCCGCTGGAGCTCGGCATCGATATCGTTGTCCATTCGACGACGAAATACCTCAACGGCCATTCCGACATGGTCGGCGGCGTGGCGATAGTCGGCGACAACAAGGATCTCGCCGACCGGTTGAAATTCCTGCAAAACGCCATTGGCGCCATTTCCGGGCCCTTCGACAGTTTTCTGGCGCTGCGCGGCATCAAGACCCTGGCGCTGAGGATGGAGCGCCACTCCGCCAACGGCCTCAAGATCGCGCAATGGCTGGAGACCCGCAGGGATGTGCGCCGTGTCATCTATCCCGGCCTCGCCAGCCACCCGCAGCATTCCGTCGCCGTTCAGCAGATGCATGCCTTCGGCGGCATGATCTCGGTCGACCTCGACCGCGACCTTGCCGGCACCAAGCATTTCCTCGAACGCACGCAATTGTTCACGCTGGCCGAAAGCCTCGGCGGCGTCGAAAGCCTGATTGAGCACCCGGCACTGATGACGCATGGTTCTATTCCCGCCGAAAAGCGCGGCGCCATCGGCATCTCCGATTCGCTGGTGCGGCTGTCGGCCGGCATCGAGGATGGCGATGATTTGATCGCTGATCTGGATCAGGCGTTGGCGCTCTGAGCGGCTCGCCCTCGTCGTGTATCGACCGGGCCGATACACGACGGGCTGCTTTCATGCTAATGTAACAGCATTGACCGCTGAGCTTGTCTGCCTCTGACGCTACGAGCTGATCTCATGTCGCGGTGCGGGGACGTCTACGAAAACAAGATCACTGGCGAATATGCGGTGATCCTGCGCGGCACCGAGGATCGCGGCCAAGGACCTGGCATTGCCCATCTTATGGCTCGGCCGGGAGCTGCGGTCGTGGGCGAGCATTTCCATCCCTTTATCGTCGAGAAGTTCACCGTCCTGAAAGGTCGACTCGATGCCCGGATTGCTGGCCAGATCCAGTCGCTCGGACCGGGACAGTCCGCTACCGTCGAGGCAGGGGTAGCGCACGATTGGTGGAATGGCAGCAAGACGGACGAGGCGCATGTGCTGGTCGAGGTCGAGCGGGCAAAGGGCGCTGAGCACATCGACCCGGATCGCTTCGAACTGCTGATCGGCATGCTGTTCGGCCTCGCCAACGATGGCCGGGTGGACCGGAAGGGGAGGCCCTTCCCACTTCAGGCGGCGGTGATCGCCAGGGAGTTTGCCGACGTCATCGTGTTCACGCAGCCGCCGGCGGCCATCCAGCGGGTGGCGCTCGCGATCCTCGAGCCGCTTGGGCGCTGGCTCGGCTACCGAGCCATCATTCCAAATTATTGCAAGCCCCACGCGCATGTGACGCCAGATCCCGATGTCCTGGCGGCGGCGGGACTTTCAGCAGAGTAAGGTCGCTGGCGCGTTGGCGGTCGAATAAATGCCGCCCGGAAGAGAACTTGAGCCTCCAAGCCGTGGCCCAAACGTCCGGACTTTGCAATTTCAGATTAGATCCTAAAGTGCACTGTCTTGCGATCTCCGGAGGCGCCATGCGCGTGATCGTGTTGGGTGGCGGCGTTGTCGGCGTCACCACAGCCTATCAGCTGCAGAAGGACGGGCACGAGGTCGTCATCCTCGAGCGCCAGCCGCAAGTCGCTGCCGAGACCAGCTGGGGCAATGCCGGCATGATCGCGCCCGGCCATTCCTTTGTCTGGTCGTCGCCCCGCGCGCCGCTGATCCTGTTGAAATCGCTTTTTTTGAAGGATCAGGCGCTGCGCTTCAAGCTTTCGGCCGATCCCAGGCTTTACAGCTGGTCGTGGCTCTTCCTGATGGAATGCACGGCCGAGAAGGCCAGGCGCAACACGCTGCTCAAGCATCGCCTCGCCGTCTATTCGCAGAGTGTGCTGCACGAGGTCATCGCCGATGAGCGAATAGACTACGACCGCAACGATCGCGGCATTCTCTATTTCTACCGCAGCCAGCAGGCGCTCGACAAAGGCATCGAGCATATGAAGCTGCTGGAATCCGACGGCCAACTGATCAAGGTGCTCGATCGGGACGCAATCGTCGCGCTCGATCCGGCGTTGGCTTCCACCGGCGAAAAAATCGCCGGCGGCATTCATTGCCCGACCGACGAGACCGGCGACCCGGCGAAGTTCACCCGGGCGCTGGCCGCCAAGGTCGTCGAGCGCGGCGGCGACATCCGCACCGGCATCACAATCACCGGCATCGAGACATCCGGCGACGGCGTCGCGCAGGTGACGACCGACAAGGGCGCCTTCAAGGGCGATGCCTATGTGCTGGCGCTCGGCTCCTACAGCCCGCTGATTGCCAGGACGATCGGCATCAGCCTGCCGATCTATCCGATCAAGGGCTATTCGCTGACCATCCCGATCGGCAACCGCCCGCACCCGCCGACGATCGCATGCATAGACGAGCACAATCTGGTCGCCGTCTCGCGCTTCGGCGACCGGCTGCGCGTCACCGCGACGGCCGAGTTCGCCGGCTATGACACCAGCCACAAGCCGGCCGACTTCGCCTTCATGAAAGGCGTCACCGAGGACCTCTATCCCGAGGGCGCGGATTACGACCGCGCCGAGATGTGGGCGGGCCTGAGGCCGATGACGCCCAACAATCTGCCCGAGTTCGGCCGCCGGCGTTACAAGAACCTCTTCCTCAACACCGGGCACGGCCATATCGGCTGGACCATGTCGCACGGCTCCGCCCGCATCACCGCCGACCTGGTCGCCGGCCGCCAGCCGGCCATTTCCATGGATGGTCTTTTGAACTGAGAGTATGATCCGCCAGGAATTGGATCGAACGAGAAAGGGAACGCCATGCCTGCCAACGCCGCCGTTCTTGCGCCATCGGCTCCGGTCGATCCCAAACCGGTCGACCTCGGCGTGCTGCCGTCGGAACTGGACGGCGGCCTCGCCTCGCGGGCGGCGATCGGGCTTGCCATATTGGCCAGCGACCAGACGCTGGAGCACGAATTCCGCGCGCTGATCCGCATTCCGGGCGTCGCCTTCTACGAGGCGCGCGTCTTCAACGACAACGACATCACGCCGCAAACGCTGCGCGCCATCGGCCCGCGGCTTGCGCCTTGCGTCGACCTCATCCTGCCCGGCATGCCGCTTGACGTCGTCGGCTTCGGCTGCACGTCGGCGACCATGACGCTCGGCGAGGAAACCGTGTTCGCGGAGATCCGCAAGGCGCGGCCGGGCGTCGCCTGCACCACGCCGGTCACCGGCGCGCTCACCGCCTTCAAGGCGCTCGGCGTCAAGGGCATCGGCCTGCTGACACCCTATTCGCCGCAGATCAATGAAGGCCTCGTCGCCTATTTCAGCGGCCGCGGCCTCGACATAGCCGCCGTCGCCACTTTCGACCGCCGCGACGACCGCGAAGCCGCCCGCATCTCGCTCGCCTCGATCGAGGCGGCGGCCGAAAAGATGGCGGCCGTGCCCGGCGTCGAAGCGATTTTCATCTCCTGCACCAGCCTGCGCGTCGCCGAAGCGGTGACCGAGTTGGAGCGGCGCATCGGCATTCCCGTCACCTCCTCGAACCATTCCATGGCCTGGCATTGCCTGCGGCTTGCCGGCATCGGCGACGTCGTGGAGGCGGGCGGCAGGTTGTTCGGGCTGCCGGCACGCTGATCGGCGAGGGCGGACTTTCAGCCTGTCGTCAGAACTGAAAGCACATCCAGCATCCAATAGCATAGGGCGCTCCCCCACTCCGTCTCGGCTTCGCCGAGCCACCTCTCCCCACATTCGTGGAGGGAGAGGAAACGCCAATCGCCGAGGCGGCGCCGTTCGCAAGCTTGGGTTTCCTCATGAACATGGGGGAGAGGTGGCCGCGCAGCGGCCGGAGTGGGGGCTGGCGCTGCCTATTGCGGCGTCACTTGCCCTCCCAAGGCAGCGGAGCGCTCATCAGCTTGGACAATTTCTCGTTGGATTTGGGCGGTGCATCGAGCAGCGCCAGGAACTCCGCATAGACCTCCAGCGGAACCTCGATACGGCTCGTAAATGTCTCCCAGGAGGGAAGCTCGTCTTTGCGGTCGTTTTTCATGACCTCGCAATAGCAGATCGGAACTCGTTAACCCATTCGGCAAAGGTTGTTTAACGCTTCGTCTTTATCTCCCGCCCTGGGAGGCGCAGACGGAGCGAGCACGATGAAAGACAGCCCCGAAAAGCGCAATGAATGGCGCGCCATATTTTACGTGCAGGCCCGCGTCGCCATCCTGTTTGTGCCGGTCGTCGTCAGCCTTCTGATCATAGGCGCGCTGGCCGGCAACGAACGCAAATCCGCTGCCGACGGCGTTGACCGGACCGTCACCAGTTCGGTGAAATAGGCAAGTGGTAGGCAGCCATTGCCGTCCGTCGCCATCCCAACTCAAACAAACTTCGGGATCGGGCCGTTCTGCGGCGTCGTATCGCCGCCGAGGTCGATGAACACCTCGTCGACATAGCACCAGGCCCAGCCTTCCGGCGGATCGTAGCCCTCGATGATCGGGTGCTTGGTGGCGTGAAAATGTTTGGTGGCGTGGCGGTTGGGCGAGTCGTCGCAGCAGCCGACGTGGCCGCAGCTGCGGCAGAGCCTGAGATGCACCCACATCGATCCGCTCTTCAGGCATTCCTCGCAGCCGAGCGCGCTCGGCGTCACGTCCTTGATGTCGCGCGTGTGCCGGCATTCGTCCATCACGATCTCCTCGCCAATTCGGGTTGAGCGGCGCCGCGGCTCTGTGCAAGATAGGCATGCAGTGCCGCCACCACCTGGGCGCCTTCGCCGACGGCGGCCGCGACCCGCTTGGTCGAGCCGCAGCGCACGTCGCCGATGGCGAACACGCCGCTGCGGCTGGTCTCCATCGGGCCATGTCCCGGCGCGACGTCCGGCCCGGTGCGCACGAAACCCTTGGCGTCCAGCGCTACATTGCACTTCGCCAGCCAATCCGTGTTCGGGTCGGCGCCGATGAACAGGAAGAGATGGCGGATGGGGCGCGTCGTCTCCAGGCCGGTTATCCGGTTGCGCCAGCGCACCTCACCGAGATTGCCGTCGTGGCCTTCCAGCGCCTCGACCTCCGTCCCGGTCAGCACCTCGACATTGGGCTGTGCCATGATGCGATCGACCAGATAGCGCGACATGGTCGCGTTGAGGCTGCCGCCGCGCGCCAGAAGCGTTACTTTCCGCACCTGGCTGGCCAGATAGACCGCCGCCTGTCCCGCCGAATTGCCGGCGCCGACCAGCGCCACTTCCTGGCCGCTGCACAGCCGCGCTTCGATCGGCGAGGCCCAGTAGTGCACGGATGTGCCTTCGAACTGCGCCAGGTTGGGGACATCGAGCCGCCGGTAGCGCGCCCCGCTGGCGATCACCACGGTGCGCGTCCGCACCATCTCGCCGTCGCCGACATCGAGCCTGTAGCCGGCCCCGTCATTGGCGGCGCTGAGCAGCCTGGCTTCGTCGGGAATCACCATCTCGACGCCGAACTTCTGCGCCTGGTTGTAGGCGCGCGCCATCAGCGCCATGCCGGTTATCCCGGTCGGGAAGCCGAGATAGTTCTCGATGCGCGCCGACGCGCCGGCCTGGCCGCCGAAGGCGCGGCAGTCGAGCACAATCGTCGACAGCCCTTCGGAGGCGGCATAGACGGCCGCCGCCAGTCCCGCCGGCCCGGCGCCGACAATGGCCACGTCATAGATCTTGTCGGCATCGACCGGCCGCAGCAGGCCGACGCAGCGGGCAAGCTCGTTCTCGCCCGGATTGTGCTGCAGTTTGCCGTTCGGGCAGAGCACGATCGGCAAATGGTGCGGATCGACATGGAAACGCTCGATCAGCGTTTTCGCGCACGGGTCGGTGTCGGAATCGAGCGCCCGGTGCGGCAGGCCGCTGCGGGTGAGAAATCCCTGCAGCCGCAACACGTCGCCATTGTCGGGCGGCCCGATGATGATCGGTCCGCTGATGCCGCTTTCCAGGAGCCCGACGCGACGCAGGATCAGCGCCCGCATGACGCGCTCGCCGAGATTGGCCTCCTGCACCATCAGGTCGCGCAGCCGCTGCGAGGGAATGACGATCGCCTCCACCGGCTCGACGGCCTCGGCGCTGACCAGCGACGGCCGGTTCGAAAGCTGCGCCAGCTCGCCGATGAAATTGCCCGGACCGTAGGTGATGATCGTCTCGCGCCGGCCGAGCCCATCCTGCGTGATGTCGACCTTGCCCGACAGCACTACGACCAGGCCCGGCGCCACAGTGCCGGCGGTGAAGATGCGCTCCCCCGCCGCATAGGTGCTGGCCTCGCCGAACCGGCGCACGCGGTCGATATCCGCATCGGCCAGGATGGGAAACATCTGGTCGCGACGCGCGGCGATGGTCGGGCTGACGGTGGGTGCCATGGTGCCGACCGTAGCGAAGCGGTCGCGCGGTTTGAAGCGGTTTGTTCGCGAACTGGCCGGAAGGGGAGGTTGGTTGACGGCCCTCCGCGCTTCATCATCCTCGGGCGTAACCGGCAATTCCAACCGCTATCCGAGCGACGTCGCCAGCTTGTGCAGCGCCCCCCGCGGATCATCGGTAATGACGGAGCCATGCGAGACAAGGATGCGCTTGAGCGCCGGCTGTTCCGCCCATCGTCTCAATTGCGCTGCCAGTGCCGCCTTGTCGCCGACCATCGTCAGCCTGACCGGCCAGGGTATATGGGGCTCATCACCGGCAAATCCCATCATGCGCAATGCCCAACCTGCAAAGCCGGACGCATCGCGGATGTTGCCGACGATATCATTGAGAACGAGCGTCGTGCCGTTTGGTCCGTCAACTTGCAGCGCCGCTTCGCGATCGCGGGTTCCGGGGACGGTGATGAACTTGACGTCGGGATCGCCAAAGTCGCCGCGTGCCGCGTCGACATGTACCGCCTTCTCGACGCTGCTAAGCGCGCCCGGCGGTGCAATGACCTGAAGAGCGGGATAGCGGTTCTTCCATGGCTTTGCATCGAGCCGGTGATGATCATTAGGGACGATCAGGAAAGCCGGCTCGCCGAAGGCCTCGATCCCGCGCATCTGTTCGTCGTCAAGCGCGATGGCGCTGAAGATGACGAGCCGTTGGTCGCGCAATCGCACCACCGTCATACGCCGTTTCATGTTGCCGACGGGCATCGGTATGTCGCCGGTCACCGTCAAGATATTATCGTCGACAGGAGTGAGCCCGCCATGCGGCAGAACCTTCCATTCCTTGAATGGCTTGGGCATCACGGAACCTCGGGTTAACGACAAGATAGGAACGGTTCAACCCGAGACGAGTTGCAGGGCACAAAAAAGCCCGGAAAATCCGGGCTTTTTGCTCATCGCGTCAGAACGTCTGAACGGGAATTTGGTGCCCAGAAGAGGACTCGAACCTCCACTCCTTGCGGAACACGGACCTGAACCGTGCGCGTCTACCAATTCCGCCATCTGGGCTGGTGCGGGGTCATGTAAGCGGGCAAACGATTGCTGTCAACGCGCTTTTCCAAGCATGATCCCGAAAAGTGGGAACCGGTTTTCGGAAAAGATCATGTTCAAGCAAGAACCACCGCCGACGTGCCGGCTCACCCTTCCAGCACGTCCTTCGACGCCACGGTGGAATCGGCGTTGAGCTTGTAGATCACCGGCACGCCGGTGCCGAGTTCCAGCTTGACGATCTCTTCGCCGCTCTTGCCGTCCAGCGCCATGATCAGCGCGCGCAGCGAGTTGCCGTGCGCGGCGACCAGCACCGTCTCGCCGCGCAGCACATGCGGCTGCAGATCGTGCAGATAATAGGGCCACACCCGCGCGCCGGTATCCTTCAGGCTTTCGCCGCCGGGCGGCGAGACGTCATAGGAGCGGCGCCAGATATGCACCTGCTCCTCGCCCCATTTCTTGCGCGCATCGTCCTTGTTGAGGCCGGAGAGGTCGCCATAGTCGCGCTCGTTGAGCGCCTGGTCGCGGATTGTTTTCAGATCGCTCTGGCCGACCACGTCGAGGATAAGCTGGCAGGTCTTCTGCGCCCGGATCAGCGCCGAGGTGAAGGCGATGTCGAATTTCAGGCCGCGCGCCTTGAGCTTTTCGCCGGCGGCAATGGCCTCGGCGCGGCCCTGCTCGGTCAGGTCGACGTCGCGCCAGCCGGTGAACAGGTTCTTCAGGTTCCATTCGCTCTGGCCATGGCGCACGAGCACGAGAGTTCCCGACATGTTTGCTCCTCTGGGATGAGTTGAAAGGACCGCCTCAGCTCAGGCCGAGCACGTCCCGCATTGAATACAGGCCCGGTTTCCTGCCGCGGGCCCAAAGCGCCGCCTTTACGGCGCCGCGGGCGAAGATCGCCCGGTCCTCGGCCTGGTGGGACAGCGTGATGCGCTCGCCGGTGCCGGCCAAGATCACGCTGTGGTCGCCGACCACCGAGCCGCCGCGCAAGGTGGCGAAGCCGACCGCACCTGGCTTGCGCACGCCGGTATGGCCGTCGCGCACCCGCACGCTGTTGTCCTGCAAAGCGATCCCGCGCCCCTTCGCCGCCGCCTCGCCGAGCAGCAGCGCCGTGCCGGACGGCGCGTCGACCTTGTGGCGATGGTGCATTTCCAGGATCTCGATGTCGAAATCATCGGCCTCGAGCGCACGCGCGGCCTGTTCCACCAGCACTGCCAAAAGGTTGACGCCGAGGCTCATATTGCCGGATTTGACGATGGTCGCGTGGCGCGCCGCGGCGGCGATCTTTTCATTGTCGTCGGCCGAGCAGCCGGTGGTGCCGATGACATGGACGATCCGTGCCTGCGCGGCATAGCCGGCGAATTCGACGCTTGCGCCGGGCGCCGTGAAATCGAGCACGCCGTCGGCCTTGGCAAAGGCCGGCAGCGGGTCGTCGACGACCGGCACGTTGATGATGCCGAGGCCGGCAAGCTCGCCGGCATCCTTGCCCAGATGGGGCGAGCCCGGGCGCTCGACCGCGCCGGCGACGCGCGCGCCGGGCATGGTGTGGATGGCGCGGATCAGCGTCTGCCCCATGCGGCCGGCGGCGCCGACCACCACCAGGCCCATATCGCCCGCTTCGCTCATGCTTCTCTCCCGACCGTCTTTCTCGCGCGGCTGCGTGTGACCGGAGTTTGGATCGGCTTGGCGTCGTCGACAAGCCCCAGCCCCCGCTTGCCCTGCACCCGGTGGAAGCGGGCATAGACGCTGTGCGGGTCGGCCATCAGCGCGGCATGCGTGCCTTCCTCGACCAGCCGGCCCTCTTCCAGCACGATGATGTGGTCGGCATTGACCACCGTCGACAGCCGGTGCGCGATGACGATGGTGGTGCGGCCTTGCATGACATGGGTCAACGCTTCCTGGACGCGCGCTTCCGCCTCGTTATCCAGCGCCGAGGTGGCTTCGTCGAGCAGCAGGATCGGCGCCTGGCGCACTATGGCGCGGGCGATCGACACGCGTTGGCGCTGGCCGCCGGAAAGGGTCGAGCCGCCTTCGCCGACCGGCGTATCGTAGCCCTGCGGCTGCTGGCGGATGAACTCGTCGGCAGCCGCCTGGCTTGCCGCAACCTCGATCTCGGCATCGGTCGCCGAGAGCCGGCCGTAGCGGATGTTGTCGCGGATCGTGCCCTCGAACAGATAGGGTGCCTGCGAGACATAGGCGATCGAACCGCGGAGCGACTGCTTGGTCACCTTGGAGATGTCCTGGCCGTCGACCTCGATGCTGCCGCGGCCGACGTCGTAGAAGCGCTGCAGCAGCGCCACCAGTGTCGACTTGCCGGCGCCGGAAGCGCCGACGATGGCCGTGAGCTTGCCGGCGGCGGCGGTAAAGCTCAGATCGCGCAGCACCGGCATGTCTCCGGTATAACCGAAGGTGACATTGTTGAAGCGCACCTCGCCACTGGTGATCTTCGCCTCGATGGCGCCAGGCGCGTCGCCCTGCTGCGGCTCGATGTCGAGCAGTTCGTAGATCATGCGCGCATTGACCAGCGCGCGTTCCATGCCGACCTGGGTGCGCGCCAGGCGTCTTGCCGGATCGTAGGCCCAGATTAGCGCCGTGATGAAGGAAAACACCGCGCCGGGCGGCTCCCCAAGCACCAGCGCTCGATAGCCGGAATAGGCGATGACAGCGGTGACGGCGAGACCGCCGAGAATCTCGGAAATCGGGGACAGTCGCTCCGAGACCCGGGCGATCTTGTTGTTACGCTGCTCGGCCGTATCGGCCATGATGCCGATGCGCCGCGCCAGCTCGTGCTCCAGGGTGAAGGCCTTGACGATGGCGATGCCTTGGGTGGCCTCCTGCACCGACCCGTTTAGCCGCGAGTTGATCAGTACGGATTCCCTGTTGATACGCCGCAGTCGGCGGGTGATGTAGATGACGGCCCAGATCAGCGGCGGCCCGATCAGCAGCGAGCTGAGCGACAACACCGGATCCTGGTAGATCATCACGCCGACGAGGCCAACCAGCGAGACCGCGTCGCGGCTGATGGAGGTCAGCGTCAGCGACAGGAGATCGCGAATGCCGCCGACATTTTCGTTGACCTGTGCCGCCAGACGGCCGGACCGCGTGTCGTTGAAGAAGTTGACGCCGAGCTTCATCAGGTGGTCGAAGGTGCGCTTCTGGTAGCGCGCGACCAGATTGTTGCCGATCTTGGCCAACGCGACTGCCTGGCCGTAACCGGCGAAACCGCGCAGCAGGGAGGCTCCCAGGAAACCGGCGCAGATCCAGACGATCATGTCGCCGCGCCGTTCGACGAATATCCCGTTGATCATCGGGGCCATGATCCATGCCGTGAAGGCCGTAGTGCCGGCAACAATCAGCAGGCAGACGATGGCAACGACATAGGTCCAGCGGTATTCATCGCCGTTTTCAGCCAGGATGCGGCGCAGCACCGCCGAGACTTCAGCGGGCTGAACTTTCAGTTTGAGTGGATTTTGAATTGTCAAATCGGGAGCGCTTCGTGGTTCTCGCAGGGCCAGACTGGTTTCGGCACCCTCTTAACGTCCCGGTCGCGGCTTGCCTATGGCGAAACTTCGTCGCGGCTCAGAGCATGGCCCTTGGGCGTGGTTCGGGAGAGATCAGCCGAAGCGAAAAGATCACGCCCGCCAGCGACGTCCGGCTGTCTGCACGCCGAACAGCGACGGCGTCCTGGCATAGGCGGCGAGGCCCAGAAGCGCCGCCAGCGGATGGGTGATGACATAGACCGGCATTGCGCGCATAAGGGCGCTGTGCGGCGCCTTGTCCTCGAAGGCGGCGCGGAAATTGCCGGCTTTCAGCGCCGGCACGATTTTTTGCGCGATGCCGCCGGTCAAAAACACGCCGCCGCGGCCCATGAACACCAGCGCCAGATCGCCCGCCGTGCGGCCGAGGCAGGTGACGAAAAGTTCCAGCGCTTCCTCCGCCACCGGATCGGATTGGGAAAGCGCTGCGGCGGTGACCTCGGCCGGGGTCGTGAAGGGCGCCGGCCTGCCATCGGCCTTGGCGACGGCGCGATAGACATTGACCAGCCCGCGGCCGCACAGGATCTGCTCGCCCGAAATGCGGCCTTCGATCTTTTCGATATGCGGGAAAACCTCGAAGTCGCGCGGCGTGCGCGGGCCGATGTCCATATGCCCGCCCTCGCCTGGCACCGGTATCCAGTGGCGAAGCGCATAGATCAGCCCGGCGACGCCGAGCCCGGTTCCCGGACCGAGCACCACCCGGCTGGCATTGGGCTCCGGCGTGCCACCGCCGATCTTTTCCATATGCTCCTCGCCAAGCGCCACGACGGCCAGCGCCTGCGCCTCGAAATCGTTGAGCACGACGACGTCGCTCAAACCCAGGGTGGCAAACATCTGGCGGGGCTTCACCACCCACGGGCAGTTGGTGAGGTCGATCTCGTCGCCGTCGACCGGCCCCGCCACCGCCAGCACCGCCGAATTCGGCCGGATCGACGAGCGATCGAGCACCGCCGCCTGGATCGCCTCGTCGATGGTCGCGAAATTGGCCGTCTGGACGATCTGCGGCTCGGTCACTTCGGAATTGGCGTCGAGCACGATCGAGAACCGCGCATTGGTGCCGCCAATGTCGCCGATCAGGACCGGAAACCGCAGCGCTGTGTCGTCGTCTGCCATGGTGTTGATTGTCCCTGTTCCGGACATGTGCCGCTGTTTGTTCGTTGACTAGCGCATGACCTTGAAAAGGGAAAGCCGGTTTGGCCCAAGGTCATTTGCTTCGGCGTCTGGGCCGCCCTTGCTCACCCTTTCAGCCTTTGCGCTGCCCCTCACCTGCCTGCCGGCATCCTCTCCCCGTAGAGTGACGGGGAGCGGCAGCGCCAACTTCGACAATTGGCCCGTCTGGCGATTGGCCTCGGGCTCAGTTCCCCGGCCTTGGCCGCGGCAGCGGAATGCCGAGCGAGGGGGTGGGCGCGAAGGCGCTGGCTGCTGCGGGAAGCACAGCATTCCCGCTGGAGATCGTCTCCGCCGGCGCGGTCGCCTCCGGCTTGGCCGCCGCCACCGCTGCCGCGCCGCCGTCATAGGTTACCGCCTCCAACGAAGGCGCGTCCGGCGCGGCGAGCACGGCCTGGCACTCTTTCGGCAGATTGGCCATCGTCATCAGGTCGCGCGCCTTCGGCGCATCCGGGTTCTTGTTGGGGCGCCAAGGTTCCTCGGTGAACCACCAGGCGAGCGGCTTGCCGCAGCCGTCATCGTCGGGCGTCGCCTCCTGTGCCTTGCAGCCGGGCGAGCCCGGCTGACAGCCGATGCGCATGTGGAAATGATAGTCGTGGCCCCAGAACGGCCGGATCTTGCGCAGCCAGGAGCGATCGCCGGTGACGGTGTCGCAGAGCTTCTTCTTGATGCCGGGGTTGACCAGGATGCGCTCGATCTCCGGATAGCTCGCCACGCGCTTGAGCAACTGAGTATGTCGCGGCGTCCACAGGGCGTCCTTCACCAGATGCGTCTTCTCGTCGACCATCAGCGTCGCGCTCATACTCTCGCGCTGCGCCATCGTCAGCCTGCGCGCCGGCATCGGCGTCAGCCAGATGTCGGCATCGAGGCCGATCTGGTGCGAGGCGTGGCCGCTCAGCATCGGGCCGCCGCGCGGCTGCGAGATGTCGCCGATCAGCAAACCGGGCCAGCCATCCGAGTGAGCATCACGCGCGAGCCTCTCGATCAGCCCGATCATTGCCGGGTGGCCCCAGCGGCGGTTGCGCGAAGGCCGCATCACTTGCCAGGTCGGTCCGTCCATCGGCAGCGCCACGCCGCCGGTGAAGCAACCCTTGGAGTAGAAGCCGAAGGACTGCGCGGGTGCTACGGCCGGCAGCTTCTTGGCGCCGAACAGATCCTTTGCCCGCTGCTCGGCGGAAATCGCGGCCGCCGCCAGAGCCGTCAGCGCAACAAGCGCCAGCGCGGCGGTCAGGAACGGCCTCCTGTCGGGCAGCGATCGCAACGTCATCGGGCCGGGTCCCTCTCCAGTTCTCTCCGTTTGCAGCAGCGCGGGCTCAGGGATGCATTAGAGGCGAATCATATCACGCGATGAGCGGCTCTTCGATCACGAGCGCTTCATCGGGCTGCGCGCCGCGCCGTTACGCCAGTTGCCGTCGGCCCACATCCGGTCGAGCGCCGAGCGATAGTTGGGGAAGCGAAAGCCATATCCGGCCGCCTTGATCGCCTTGTTGGCGACACGCTTGTTCTCGCTATAGAAGGAGCGCGCCATGGGCGAAAGCTGGGCGGTCTCGAACGGAATTTCCGGCGGCGGCTCGATGCCCATCAGCCCGGCGGCATAGGCGACGACATCCTGCGGCGGCGCCGGCTCGTCGTCGGTGACGTTGAAGATGCCGCCGAGATTTTTAGCCGCCAGATGCCACAGCGCGCCGGCGATGTCGTCGCAATGGATGCGGTTGAACACCTGGCCGGGCTTGACCAGCCGCCGCGCGGTGCCGTCCTCGAGACTGACCAGCGCGTTGCGGCCCGGTCCGTAGATGCCGGAAAGCCGCAGGATTGCCACCGGCCGGCCGATCTCCTGGCCGAGCCGAAGCCACTCTTCTTCCGCCGCCACCCGCATCACCGAACGTTTCGACACCGGCTTGCATGCGGTGGTCTCGTCCACCCAGGCGCCGCGGTGGTCGCCATAGACACCGACGGTCGAGAGATAACCGATCCATTCGAGCGCCGGCATTCTTGCCTTGATTGCTTCACGGGCAGCATTCAGCACCGGGTCGCCGGACTCTTCCGGCGCTACCGAGACGACAAGATGCGTCCTGTCGGCAAGCGCATCGCCAATCTCCGGCGTCAGCGTACCTTCGAAGCGCAGCGGCGCAATGCCGGCCTGCCGCAGCACCTCGAACTTTTCGGCCGAACGCGTGGTTCCCACGATCCTGGCGCCATGCGCATTGGCCCGTGCGAAAGCCATGCCGGAATAGCCGGCGCCGAAAATGAAGACGCGCTTTTCGCTCATGCATTGGCCTCATCCGGCTGCGCCGACAGCCATTCGTCGCGCACCGAAGCGTCCGTTTCGGCCATCAGGGCATCGGCGGTCAATCCCGCAAAGTCACGTTTGGGCATCAGCCGCGACAGCGCCCATACGGCGGCTCCCCGCACCAGCGGCGAGGCGTCGTCGAGCAAGCGGCGCACGGTGGCGAGTAGCGAAGCATCGCCCGAATTGCCGGCGGCGATCAGCACGTTGCGGATGAAACGGTCGCGGCCGATGCGCTTGATCGGCGAGCCCGAGAAGAGCGTGCGGAAGTCAGCATCGTCGAGCCGCAGCAGGTCGGCCAGCGCCGGCTCGCGCAGATCGTCGCGGGCAGCCAGCTTGGCCTCGGACGCCGCGGCGGCGAACTTGTTCCACGGGCAGGCGGCCAGGCAATCGTCGCAGCCATAGATTCGGTTGCCGATCGCCTCGCGGAATTCGCGCGGGATCGGCCCCTTGTTCTCGATGGTCAGATAGGAGATGCAGCGCCGCGCGTCGAGCCGGTAGGGCGCCGGGAAAGCGTCGGTCGGGCAGGCGTCGAGACAGGCGCGGCAGGAGCCGCAATGGTCGATCTCAGGCTTATCCGGCTCCAGCTCGGCCGTGGTGAAGATGGTGCCGAGGAACAGCCAGGAGCCGTGGTCGCGGCTGACCAGATTGGTGTGCTTGCCCTGCCAGCCGAGTCCAGCCGCTTCCGCCAGCGGCTTTTCCATCACCGGCGCGGTATCGACAAACACCTTCACGTCGCCGCCTGCCCGCGCCACGATCTTGCCGGCGATCTCCTTCAGCCGTCCCTTCATCACCTCGTGATAGTCGCGGTTTTGCGCATAGGCCGAGATCGCGCCGCGGTCGCGCCTTGCGAGAATGTCGCGCGGATCGCGGTCGGGGCCGTAATTCATCGCCAGCACGACGATCGAGCGTACCTCGGGCCACAGCGTCGAAGGCTTGCCGCGGCGTTCGAGCGTTTCGGCAATCCAGTCCATCGAGCCATGAAAGCCGTCGGCGACGAATTCAGCGAGTCTCGCCGGCGCCAACGGGATCGCATCCGGCGTGGTCACCGCGACGGCGTCAAAACCGGCGCGCCGCGCCTCCGCGTCGACCAGCGCGCGCAGCGTTTTAGAAGTCGAGGTCCGCATAATGCGACACCGGCGACAGGCCGCGCACCCTGTCGGTCAGCAGCGGCCGGAAGGAAGGCCGCGATTTCACCCGCGTATACCACTCCCGCGCCGCCGTGTGCTCGCGCCAATCGATCTCACCCAGATAATCGAGCACCGAAAGCGTTGCGGCGGCGGCGAGGTCGGCATAGGTGACCCTCGAGCCGGCCAGCCAGTGGCGGGTGCCGGCCAGCCAGTTGGTGTATTTCATGTGCTGGCGGATGTTGGCGCGCGCAGCGCGGATCGCCGCCGAATCGGGCGAGCCGCCGCCCGCCGCCTCCGGCATCACCGGCTTCAGCACGCGCTCGCGCACCAAATGACGGGTGACCTCGCTTTCGGCCTTGTTGAGGTACCAGTCGATCAGCCGGCGGATTTCGGCGCGCTGCATCGGGTCCTCGGCGAACAGCCTCTTGTCGCGCTTCAGGACGCCGCGCGTTTCGTCTAGATATTCGGAGATCACCGTGGCGCCGACGATCGGCACGTCGCCTTCGGCAAGCAGGATCGGCAGCGTGCCGGCCGGGTTCAGCGCCAGGAACTCCTTGCGCCGCGTCCACGGCTTTTCCTCGATCAGGGCCAGTTCCTCGCCATACTCGCCGAAGGCGAGGCGGACGAACCGGCAAGTGGCGAACATCGGATGGTGGAAAAGCGTCAGCATGGTTCCGCGATGATAGGGCGCACTGGCGAATCGCAGGTTACGCCGGTAAGTCTTGGCGGCCCGTATCCGGCCCGTCACGGTGCAGCGACCTATAGGGGGACTTCCGCGCCGTGACAAGCAAGCCCTTCTCTCAATCCCCGATCCCGAGGTTGCCATGGAAAGCCAGACCGTCGTCGAAGCCCTGCTGCTCGGCCTGCTGGAGGGCCTGACCGAGTTCATTCCGGTCTCGTCCACCGGCCATATCCTGCTTGCCGGCCACTTCCTCGGCTTCCACTCGACCGGCAAGGCCTTCGAGATCCTGATCCAGCTCGGCGCCATCCTGGCGATCCTCAGCGTCTATTTCCGCCGCCTGTGGAAAATGCTGCTCGAATTGCCCTATGACCGGCTGACCCGGCATTTCGTCATCGGCATCCTCATCGCCTTCCTGCCGGCCGCCATCATCGGCGCGCTGGCGCATGATTTCATCAAAACCATCCTGTTCGAATCGCCGCGGCTGATCTGCATCATGCTGATTATCGGCGGCGTCATTCTGCTCGCCGTCGACCGCATGAACCTGAAGCCGTTCTATCGAGACGTCGAGCGCTTCCCGACCCGGCTTTATCTGCAGATCGGCCTGTTCCAATGCCTGTCGCTGATCCCCGGCACCTCGCGCTCCGGCTCGACCATCGTCGGCGCGCTGCTCTTGGGCGTCGACAAGCGCTCGGCGGCGGAATTTTCTTTCTTCCTGGCCATTCCAACCATGGTCGGCGCCTTCGCCTTCGACCTCTACAAGAACCGCAACGTGCTGACCTCGGCCGACCTGCCGATCATCGCCATCGGCTTCGTCGCCGCCTTCGTCACCGCGCTGTTCGTCGTCCGTTTCCTGCTCGATTACGTCTCGCGCAACGGCTATTCGCTGTTCGGCTGGTGGCGGCTCGTGGTCGGTATCGTCGGGTTGGCGGCGCTGATGGTCTGGGGGTGATGGGCACCTGCTCCGTGGAGTTCCTTCGCCGCCCCCTCTGTCCAGCCGGATATTTCCCCTCCAGGGGGAGATTAGCTTCAGCGCCGGCGCCTCTTCTTCAACTTGATAATTGGCGAAAACAGTAGGTGATGTCCAGCCGATAGATGGGTAACACTTTGAACCGGATACATGGGTTACAGTTTTCTCCCTGAGTTGCTGTCCGCCGCAGTGCCGTCTGGTCGGGGTTGAACGGCACTGCGGCGGACCAGTTTCTTGTGTCGGCCGTCAATGAAGCCGAGCGGATGGGCATAGAAGTGGAGTGCCCATTCCCCATTCTCGGTCTCGGTTGCGGCAATCGCTTCACCGGCCAGCGCTTTTGAGACGTAGATGAAGTCGCCGTTCCACTTGATCTCGCCGTTTTGGCGCACGCTGCGCACCGCAGCTTCGGCCGGATAGTCCGGCTCTGGTGTCGTCTTCGGCATGGCGCGGGTCGAGGGGCGGTAATGCTGTGCCGGCGTGTCCATACCCAGCGCCTCGTGCGGGCGCTCCTCGTTATACTCGCGCCGGAAAGCCTCGAAAGCCCGAGCCTGGGCGGCCCTGTCGGCCTCCGGCGCCTTGGCCAGCGGCAGCATGGTCAGGTGGAAGCGCTCATGGCATCCGTTCTGCTGCGGTTTGCCCGGCTGAATGCGCTCCAGCACGATACCGAGCTTGATGAAGCGCACCGCAAGCGGCGTCAGCCCGGTGACGCCGGCTGACGCGAACGGCGCCCCATTGTCGCTTCTGAACCGATCCGGCAGGCCATGCTCCTCGAATGTCCGTTCAAACACCGGCCAGGCTTCACCCTCCGACGTCGAGCCGATCGCCGCCAGCGCCAACAGGTAGCGGCACGCCCCATCCATCACCGTCAGCGGCTCGCAGCGCCAGCCGTCGCCGGTCCGGAACCAGCCCTTGTGATCTCCCGTCCACAGCGCGTTCGCCGCCTCAGGCTCCGGCCATGGACCGTTGCCCGCCGCTCTCCAGCGCGCGCGCCGACGCCCGACAAGGCCATGCCGCTTCAGAATCTCGCCGGCTGTCGACACCGCCGCCAGCAGCTGCAGCTGGGCTCCGCCCGCTTCAGCCGGGCCATGATCTTCTTCGGCCCCCACAGCGGATGCGCTTCCTTCTGCGCCACGATCCGCTCCACCAGCTCCGCTGCCGTGGCACGGCCGTGCTCGAGCGGCGCCCGCGGCTGGTCGTGCAGGCCTTCCGGCCCGAACGCCCGGTAACGTCCAAGCCATTTGTAACCGGTCTTGCGCGAGATCTCGAAGGCAGCACAAAGCTGCGTCATCGTCTCCTCGCCAGATAGGCATTCCGCAACAAAACGAAGCCGCTCATCCATGAGCCCAGTCTCTCGCCAAACCATCGCCGGTCCTCCCGGCGGACAAGAAAACTGTCACCCATCTAATCGGTCCATTCTGTTACCTATCTATCCGGTTCGGACAGTGACGACTGATCTCCCCCCTTGAGGGGGAGATGCCCGGCAGGGCAGAGAGGGGGGCCTCGCGCCAGCGTCCCGCCGGATCGCCCTTCAATTCCGCCCGTAAAACGCATTCTCGACATGCACCGGCCAGCGCCAGGGCAGCACCGCCACCATGTCGAAGCGTATCGACAGCCGGCCATAGTCGGGCTGGCGCGACAGCCAGATATCGGCGGCGCCCTCGATGCGGCGCTCCGATTCGTAGGCGATCGCCTCCATCGCCTCCACCAGCGTGCGGCGCGCCTTCACCTCGACGAAAGCCACCAGGTCGCCGCGCCGGGCGATCAGGTCGACCTCGCCGAATTTTGTGCGGTGGCGGCGGGCAAGGATGCGGTAGCCCTTCAGCATCAGCGCCACCGCGGCCAGCCATTCGCCGCGATGGCCGCGCCGATAGGCCTTTTGGCGGCTGGCGGCAGAGCGCTCAGCCACCGCCATCTTCCCTAAGGTCGAGCAGCCGCCGGTAGAGTGCCTGCTTCTGGCCGCCGGTCATTTTCGCCGCCTCCGCCGCCGCCTTGGAGGCCGGCATTTCGGCGGCGAGCGACAACAGCAGCCGGTCGATGTCGGCCGGCTGGTCTTCATGCGCCTCCGGCGGGCCGACGCAGATGACGATTTCGCCCTTCGGCGTGTCGGCGGCCGCATAATGGTCGGCAAGCTCGGCGAGCGTGCCGATCCGCATCTCCTCGAACGTCTTGGTAAGCTCGCGGCCGATCGCCGCCTTGCGTTGCCCGCCCAGCGCCTCGACCATGGCACCGAGCGTTTCGGCCACCCGGCGCGGCGATTCGAAGAAGATCAGCGTCGCCGGCACCGATCGAAAACTTTCCAGCTTCGTCAGCCGCTGGCCGCTTTTCGCAGGCAGGAAGCCGGCGAACAGAAATGCGTCGGAGGGCAGCCCTGAAGCCGTCAGCGCGGCAAGCGCCGCTGACGGGCCGGGGATCGGCACGACGCGGATGCCATGCTCCAGCGCCTCGCCGACCAGCCGGTAACCGGGATCGGAGACGAGCGGCGTGCCGGCGTCCGAGATCAGCGCCACGCTCTGCCCGGCCTGCAAGGCCACGATCAGTTTCGGCCCGGCCTCGCCGGCATTGTGCTCGTGATAGGCGGTGGTGCGGCGGCGGATGCCGTAACGTTCGAGCAGCACGCGTGAAACCCGCGTGTCCTCGCAGGCGACGACGTCGGCGGCGGCCAGCGTCTCCAGCGCGCGCAAAGTGATGTCGGCCAGATTCCCGATCGGCGTCGCCACCAGATAGAGCGCCGGCTCGAGCGGCCGCGCCGGAATCTCGGTCTGCCCGATCAGGTAGCTGCGTTTTTCGCCGGTCACCGAATGCCCTCCCTACCCCTGTTTGGCATGGCTCACGCCTCGTTGCAAAACGTGAGGTCGATGTAAGGAAATCGCCATGCCTTCGCCACAGTGAGGAACCAGACCGACATCGGTGAATTTCATCCCTGATTCCCGGGAGGAGGCAGGACCGGACGATGCCCAATCGCTTCGACATCTTCATCAGCCGACTTGAAACCAAGACCGCCCGCGAGGGCATCCCCCCACATCCGATCGCCGTTCAACCCGGCGCCCGCCGCGACAAGGCGGACGGCAAGCAGGTTCGCTCCGGCGAGGCGCCCGCCGAAAAGGGCCGCGGCAAGCACCGCCACAAGCAAGACGCTTAGCCCGAATATCTCACCAAAAGAAGTGCATCGGCCCCGAGAATCTGAGAAACTGCTTTTGCAACAAAGAGTTATCAGATTCAGGAACGGGGTCCGATGCAGACACACTGTACTTCCGAGCAGCTTGAATTTGAAGGCTTCGACGGCCACAAAGTTGTGGCTGGTTTCGACGGCGGAGCCATTACCTCAGACGCGGGCGCCTTGCTTCTGCGTCACGTTGATCGGGCCATCGGGCTGTTCGACCGGGTGGCCTCGTGCTTCGTCGATTACCGCGATCCGGATCTCACGGTTCACAGCGTCCGCACGTTGGTCGGGCAACGCATCGCAGCGATCGCGCTGGGATACGAGGACATCGACGACCACGACACGCTTCGCCACGACCCGGTGCTCGCACTTGTGTCGGAACGCTTGACGCCGAAGCGAGACGATTGTGCGGTGCTTGCTGGCAAGTCGACGCTCAACCGGCTGGAGCATGGCCGGGTCGGGGAGCCGACGACGCTATCACAAGATCAGCTACGACAGGCTAGCGTTGGAGGCCTTGTTCGTGGACCTGTTCCTAAAAGCCCACGACAAGCCGCCGGCCGAGATCGTGCTCGATCTCGACGCCACCGATGATCCGCTGCACGGCCGGCAGGAAGGCAGGTTCTTTCACGGCTACTACAACTGCTACTGCTACCTGCCGCTCTACATCTTCTGCGGCCGGCACCTTTTGGCGGCAAAGCTCAGGCGTTCCAACATCGATGCCAGCAAAGGAGCGGTCGAGGAGGTTGAGCGGATCGTGACCCAGATCCGCAAAACCTGGCCCAGGGTCCACATCATCCTGCGCGCTGATTCCGGCTTTGCGCGCGAGGAACTGATGGCCTGGTGCGAGATCAATCGCGTCGACTACGTCTTCGGCCTCGCCCGCAATGAACGGCTGGAAACCAAGATCGCCCCGACCTTGAAGGAAGCCTGCCTGGCATCTCGGGCAAGCGGGCAGGCCGCCCGGGTCTTCCGCGACTTCAGGTGGTCGACAAAAGACAGCTGGTCGCGCCGCAGGCGGGTCGTGGCCAAGGCCGAATGGACGACGCAGGGCGCCAATCCGCGCTTCATCGTGACGTCACTCAAGCCGGGGCGCTGGGCGGCACGGGTGCTTTACGAGGAGCTCTACTGCGCCCGCGGCGACATGGAGAACCGGATCAAGGAGTGCCAGCTCGACCTCTACGCTGATCGCACCAGTGCCAACACCATGCGCGCCAATCAGCTGCGGCTGTGGTTCGCCTCGTTTGCGTATGTCCTGATCTGCGCCTTGCGTCGCCTCGGTCTTGCCCATACCCGGCTCGCCAACGCCAGTTGCGGCACGATCAGATTGAAACTGCTGAAGATCGGCGCGCAGGTGCGCGTCTCGGTTCGTCGCATCAAGGTGGCGATGGCCTCAGCGTGTCCCTATGCCGAGGAGTTCGCCCTGGCTCACGCCCGAATACGTGCCGCGGCTCTGTAATGCCGCCGGACCTGAACCCCTTCTCACAAACAATAGAGGACACATTGCTGAAGACCTGACCGTCGCCACACCGCGGCGCTGATCGCCGCCGTCCTCGAACTCCACAGCCATGCCAATGGCCGCGCCGCCTCAAAGCGCAGCCCGGCGATAGATTCGGTGAGAGAAGCGGGTTAGGCCTCCGCCTCCCATCTGGGCGCAGACGCCTGCCGCTTTCGTCATCCTAGGGCGGAGCAAGGAGCGAAGCGACGCGCGCAGACCCTAGGATCCATGCCGTTACATCGAAGCTGCGCCAACAGCGCAGAATTCTGCTCTGCTGCACTCCACGTCAACGGTCACGGCATGGATCCTCGGGTCAAGCCCGAGGATGACGAAGCGAAAGGCGGTCGGGCTGCGCAGGCGGCTCTGGCTGCAGACGAACAGGACGTTCTTCAAACGGTTACCTGGCCAAATCCGCCACCACGGCATCCAGCACGATCATGCCGGCGGTTGTGGCACGCAGGCGTGCATTGCCGACCGGCGCCACCAGCCCTTCTTCCTGCAGCACCGAGAGCCGCGCGCTCGACAGGCCGCGCCCGGCAAACGTCTCGTAGCGGGCAAGGTCGATGCCCTCGGCCAGACGCAGCCCCATCAGCAGGAACTCATCGGCCTCCTCCGAGCGCGTGAGAATCTCGCCGCCGGTGATGCCATGGCCCCTGGCCTCGACCAGATTGGCCCAGGTTTCCGGCATCCTCTCGGCGATTGTCACGGTGCGGCGGCCGTTCTCGACGAAGCGGCCATGCGCGCCGGGTCCGACGCCGACATATTCGCCATAGCGCCAGTAGGTCAGATTGTGCCGGCTCTCCGCGCCCGGCCGCGCGTGGTTGGAAATCTCATAGGCCGGCAGGCCGTGCGCGGCGGTGACCTCCTGGGTCAGCGCATAAAGATCGGCGGCCTGGTCGTTGTCCGGGATGATGAATTTCTTCGCCGCATGCAGCGCGTGGAAGGGCGTGCCTTCCTCGATGGTCAGCTGGTAGAGCGACAGGTGATCGGCGGCATGGCCAATTGCCTGGGTGAGCTCCGCCTGCCAGGCTTCGAGCGTCTGGCCGGGGCGGGCGTAAATCAGGTCGAAGGACAGCCGCGGAAAGATTTCGCGGGCCAGCCCGATGGCATGCAGTGCTTCCTCGACATTGTGCAGCCGCCCGAGGAAGCGCAGATCCCTGTCGTTCAGCGCCTGCACGCCCAGCGACACGCGGTTGACGCCCGCCGCGCGATAGCCGCGAAAACGCTCGGCCTCGACCGAGGACGGATTGGCCTCCAGCGTCACTTCGATGCCGGCAGGCACCGTCCAGTTCTTCGCCACGGCGTCCAGTACCATGGCCACGGTTTGCGGCTTCATCAGCGATGGCGTGCCGCCGCCGAGGAAGATGCTGGTCACCTCGCGCGGCCCGATGCGCTGGCGCATTGTCGCCAGCTCCGTCTCGAAGGCGTGGGCAAATCGCTCCTGGTCGACCGGCTGGTGGCGGACATGGCTGTTGAAGTCGCAATAAGGGCACTTGGCCGCGCAGAACGGCCAATGGATATAGACGCCGAAGCCGGGGCTGCGGTCGAGCGGCATGGTCACCGCGCTCATGGCGATCCCAGCCGGGCCAAATCCAGCCGCGCTTGCGCGAATTTCTGGAACGCGCGGGCGCGATGCGACAGGGCCGTCGGCTGGCCGGGCTTCCAGCCGTGCTTTTCTTGCGCGGTCATCTCGCCGAAGGTCTTTTCGAAACCATCGGGCAAAAACACCGGGTCATAGCCGAAGCCGAGCGTGCCGCGCGGTGGCCACACCAGCGTGCCCTCGACTTCGCCGCGAAAGTATTCGGCGTCGCCGTCGGGAAACGCCAGGCAGATGACGGCGACGAAACGGCCGGTGCGTTGCGCAGGCTCGGTCGCGCCGACCTCCTGCAGCGCCACTTCGGTGCGCTGCATGGCCATGCCGAAGTCGCGCGAACCGCCCGGCGTCTCGGCCCAGTTGGCGGTATAGACGCCGGGCGCGCCGTCGAGCGCGTCGACGCACAGCCCGGAATCGTCCGACAGCGCCGGCAGGCCGGTCGCCTTGGCCGCGGCGAAGGCCTTGATACAGGCGTTTTCCTCGAAAGTGGTGCCGGTCTCGTCGGGTTCGGGCAGGCCATAGTCCCTGGCCGATTTCGCCTCGAAGCCGAATGGCGCCATCAGCTCGGCAAACTCGCGCAACTTGCCTTCATTGTGGCTGGCGACGACGATTTTGTGTCCGTTGAGCTGATGCATCAAAGGCCCCAGATCCTTGGCTCGGCGAATTCGATCGAATTGTCCGAGGGGTCGCGGATATAGATCGAGCGTCCGCCCTGCGGCCATTCGAAATCGCTTTCGATGACGATGTTTTTCGCCGCGAGATGCTTGCGCCAGCCGGCGATCTCGTCGGCGCTTGCGGCAAAGCAGAGGTGGCCTTCCCCCACCGTGCCGTGCGGCGGCACCTTCAGCCTGGCATCGGGCGCCGGCGGAATTTTGGTCGCTTCGGCGTTGAAGAGCAGCAGCACGCCTTTGCCGCAGCGGAAGAAGACGTGGCGGCCTTCGACTTTGCCCAGCGCTTCGAGGCCGATGATGTCGCGGTAGAAGGCTTCGGCGGCGTGTAGGTCTGTGACGTAAAGGGCGGATTCTAGGATAGCCGAAGGTGTCACGAGGCCCCCCTCTCTGCCCTGCCGGGCATCTCCCCCTCAAGGGGGGAGATCAGCAGTTTCGATGCCGCCGCACGTCTTGCAACGTCGGCGATTGGCGAAAGCCGACGCAACAGCCAATCTCCCCCCTTGAGGGGGAGATGTCCGGCAGGACAGAGAGGGGGGCCCAGGCTCGGCATTTCAAACCTAAGCCACCGCCATCTGCTGCAAACTTATCAGCCGCGAAATACCTTTCTTCGCCAGCCCCATCAGCGCCGAAAACTGCTCCTCGGAGAACGGCTCGCCCTCGGCGGTGCCCTGGATCTCGACGATGCCGCCCTTGCCGGTCATGACGAAATTGGCGTCGGTGCCGGCCGAGGAATCCTCCAGGTAATCGAGATCGATGACCGGCTGGCCGTCATGGATGCCGCAGGAAATCGCCGCGACATGGTCCTTCAGCACCTTGGCAACACTCGCCATCTGGCGCGCCTCCATCCAGCGCAGGCAATCATAGAGCGCAACCCAGCCGCCGGTGATCGACGCCGTGCGGGTGCCGCCATCGGCCTGGATGACGTCGCAATCGACGGTGATCTGCTGTTCGCCGAGCGCCTGCAGGTCGACCACGGCGCGCAGCGAACGGCCGATCAGCCGCTGGATCTCCAGCGTGCGGCCGCCTTGCTTGCCGGCGGATGCCTCGCGCCGCATGCGCTCGCCGGTCGAGCGCGGCAGCATGCCGTATTCGGCCGTCACCCAGCCCTTGCCGGAATTGCGCATCCAGGCCGGCACCTTTTCCTCAAGGCTCGCCGTGCACAGCACATGCGTGTCGCCGAACTTCACCAGGCACGACCCTTCGGCATGCTTGGAGACGCCGCGCTCGAAGGAGATGGCGCGCATTTCATCGGCTTGGCGTTTGGAGGGGCGCATCGAGGCTCTTTTCATCCTGTTCCGGGATCGTTGGCGGCTTGTAGACGCATGCGCCGCAAGTCGCAAAGGAAAACCGGGGCGCAAGGAAAACGGGCACGCGACCGCAAAAGCTGCACCGGGAAACCGCAAGAGCGGCACTGGTGATCGCGAACGCGGCACCTGGGTTGCGCCAGGGGCGCCGGTATCTATATCCTTGGGCCGGAGGTTTCTGGCTCGAATGAACAAGGCAGTCGATCCCGCTTCGCAACCGCCGGTGCTTCAGGCGCCCGCCCTTCAGGCGCTTGATATGCGCTCGCGCGATATCTTCCGGCGCATCGTCGATTCCTATCTCAGGGATGGCGAGCCGGTCGGTTCGCGCAGCCTGTCGCGCATCCTGCCCTCCTCGCTGTCGCCAGCCACCATCCGCAACGTGATGAGCGATCTTGAGCATCTCGGGCTGATCTACGCGCCGCACATCTCGGCAGGGCGATTACCGACCCAGGCCGGCCTGCGCTTCTTTGTCGACGCCTTCATGGAGCTTGGCGATCTTTCCGACGAGGAGCGCCGCATCATCGAGGCGCAGGTGCGCGCTTCCGGTTCGGGCGCGACGCTGGAGCATATGTTGACCGAGGCCAGCCAGATGCTGTCCGGCATGTCGCGCGGCGCCGGCCTGGTGCTCGCCGCCAAGAACGAGGTGGCGCTGAAGCATATCGAATTCATCCAGCTCGAACCGGCCAAGGCGCTCGCCGTTCTGGTGTCGCAGAACGGCGACGTCGAGAACCGCGTCGTCGACCTGCCGGCCGGCATCACCGTCTCGCAGCTGCACGAAGCCTCCAACTTCCTCAACGCCCATATAAGGGGCCGCACCCTGGCCGAGGCGCGTATCGAGATCGCCCGCATTAAGGACGAGACCAGGGCAGCCCTCGACACGCTGTCGCAGGACCTGGTCGAGAAGGGCCTGGCCGTCTGGGCGGGCGCTGAAAGCGGCCTGCCGGCGCGTCTCATCGTGCGCGGCCGCGCCAACCTTCTGGAAAACGTCACCGCCCAGGCCGATCTCGAATTGCTGCGCCATCTGTTCGAGGATCTGGAGACGCAGGACGGGCTGCTGCAGCTGCTCGACCTCGCCGAGGAAGGGCCAGGCGTGCGCATCTTCATCGGCTCGGAGAACAAGCTGTTTTCGCTGTCCGGCTCGTCGCTGGTCGTTGCCCCCTATCGCGACAAGGACGCCCGCGTCGTCGGCGCGCTCGGCGTCATCGGCCCGACCCGGCTGAACTACGCCCGCATCGTGCCGATGGTCGACTATACGGCGCAGCTTATTTCGCGCATGCTAAGATAAGGCGTGGCGGTCAGGCCCGCCGCAAAGGGGAGGGTGCGTGATGGCGCTGGAATCGCTGAAGGCCCAGATCAGCCTGCTGCTCGAGGAAATGGTCAACCAGCCCGAGGACGAGCACGAAATCCAGGAGCAACTGCGCGAAAAGCTCAGGGAAATGCGCGCCATGGGCCTGCCCTTGCCGGACGACCTCGTCGCGCTGGAAAAGCGCCTCGATGACGATCTGGGCGTCGAAGAGAGCTGAGTTGCCCGTGCTTTCACCTCAAATCCGCGTGCACGCGCTTCTCTTTTGAGACGCCTGGCCAATATCTGGCGTTCGTGGCTGCATCTATCAGAGGAGGACAGCATGATCAGGATCGCCGGCTTTGCGGGGTTTGCCCTGCTTCTGGCCGCCAGCGCCTTCGCGCAAGCCGCGGACCAGCCGGTGCTGACCGGCAACGCCGCCTTTGGCGACTGGAAGGCCGACAAGCCCGGCGTGCGCCGGCTGATCAAGCCCGATGACCAGCAAAAGCCTTACGTCACTGAATCCGCCTCGAACGGCGGCGGCCTCGCCGATCGCCCTGAAGACGCCAAGCCGATCGTCCCATCAGGCTTTTCCGTCGAGCTCGTCGCCTCCGGCATCGAAAATCCGCGTGTCGTGCGCGTGGCGCCGAACGGCGACCTGTTCGTCGCCGACAGCAAGGCTGGCCAGATACGTATCTACCGCCTTGCCGAAGGCAGCGCCAAGCCGGCCGAGAAAAGCGTTTTTGCCAAGGGCCTGACGCGGCCCTACGGCATCGCCTTCTACCCGCCGGGCGGCAAGCCGCAATGGGTCTATGTCGCCAACAGCAACAGCGTCGTCCGTTTCCCCTATCGCGACGGCGACCTGGAAGCGTCCGGCAAGCCGGAAACCGTCGTGGCCAAGGTCCCCGCCAGCCACCATTGGACCCGCGACATCGCCTTCTCGCCCGACGGCAAGACGCTCTATCTGTCGGTCGGCTCCGGCTCCAACATCGCCGAGGACATGAGCGCCAGGCCGAAGGGTGGTGTCGAAGAATGGGCGAAATCGCAGCCGCTGGGCGAAGCCTGGGGCGCGGAACAGGGCCGCGCCGACGTGCTGGCCTTCGATCCCGACGGCAACAACCGGCGCACTGTCGCTACCGGCCTGCGCAATTGTTCGGGCATGGCCGTGCAGCCGGCGACGGGTGCACTCTGGTGCGTCGTCAACGAGCGCGACGAGCTCGGCGACAACGTGCCCTTCGAATATGCCGCCGCCGTCAAGGACGGCGCCTTCTACGGCTGGCCCTGGTACTACATCGGCGACAATGAGGATCCGCGCTACAAGGGCGCGCGTCCGGACCTTGCCGGCAAGGTCACGGTTCCGGATGTGCTGATGCAGGCGCATTCGGCGCCGCTCAACATCGCCTTCTATGAAGGCGGCGCTTTCCCGGCCGAGTACAAGGGCGATGCCTTCGTCACCCTGCACGGCTCGTGGAACCGCGGCGCGCGCACCGGCTACAAGGTGGTGCGGCTCAGATTCAAGGACGGCAAGCCGACCGGCGAATACGAGGATTTCGCCACCGGCTTCGTCATTTCCGACGACGCCGTCTGGGGCCGGCCGGTGGGCGTCGCGGTGGCGAAGGACGGCGCGCTGATCCTCACCGAGGACGGCAACGGCACCATCTGGCGCGTCACCCACGGCGACGGTCAGTCCTGATCGAGTTCCACGACCTCGGCAGGCCCCCTCACCCGGATTGCCAACCGAATTGCGAGGGCAATTCGGGGCAATCCGACCTCTCCCCGAGGGGGAGAGGAGCAGAGGCGCCGGCGCCCTACCTCTTCTCCCCGCCGGGGAGAAGGTGGCCGCGAAGCGGCCGGATGAGGGGCAGCGTCAAGGCGGACGGTTCTGGTGCAATCGAATCCAACTCCAGTGAATTCATTCCCGATCGGATTCATGCGACGAACGCATCCTGATCCAGGGCATGCAACCATGACACTCACCGGATTTATCGCCTATAGCGCCGCTCTCGGTGTCGCCGCCGCCATTCCCGGCCCCGGCGTCACCGCCCTTGTGGCGCGGGCGCTCGGTTCCGGCTTCCGCTCGTCGCTGGCGATGTCGTTCGGCCTGATGCTCGGCGATCTCACCTATCTCACCGCCGTCGTACTTGGCCTTGCCTTCGTCGCGCAGACCTTCGGCATGGTTTTTCTGGCTGTCAAATGGCTCGGCGTTGCCTATCTCGCTTTCCTCGCCTGGCGTTTCTGGACCAGCGGCATCACGCCCGAGACGGTCGAGGCGCGCAAGGGCAAGGGAGGCTTGGCGGCAAGCTTCCTGGCCGGGCTGACGGTGACGCTCGGCAACCCGAAGACGATGATCTTCTATCTCGCCATCACGCCGACCATCGTCGACCTGAAAACCATCACGCCGGCCGACTACGGCATCCTGGTTGCGCTCACCGTCGTCGTGCTGCTCGTGGTGCTGGTGCCCTATTTGGCGCTGGCCGCCAAGGCGCGCTGGTTCCTGAAGTCGCCGCGCGCGCTGAAGCTGCTCAACCGCACCGCCGCCGGCTTCATGATGAGCGCGGCCGCGGCCATCGCGGCAAGGCAGTAGGGTTTTCGTCATCCTCGGGCGGAGCAAGGAGCGCAGCGACGCGGCGCAGACCCGAGGATCCATGCCGTGACGCAGGCAGAAAAGCGCAGCGATCGAGAATAGCATTCCAGACGCGGCCGCCGATCTCCAGGTCTGCACCGCAGAGGCGCTCCGAGGTCACGGAATGGATCCCAGGGTCTCCGCGACGTCGCTTCGCGACTGCTACGCCCTGGGATGACGAAGCTGAGAGGCTTCGGCTATATCGTGACCTTCGGGACTCCGGTGAAAGTTTTCCGGCGCGACGTGGTTTTCAGCCGCCGCCCCACTCGGATATTTTCGGCCTCCAGCCTATCTTGCGCGGCTGAAAGTCCTATTCTGTTTGCCTTATCGCCATTGCCTTGGGAGCGAAACCGATGAACAAGCCTGTCTCTTCCGCGCGCGTGCCCGGCCGCGGCCGCATCTTCAACTCGATCACCGAGACGATTGGAGATACGCCGCTGGTCAGGCTGGACAAGTTCGCCAGGGAGAAGGGCGTCGTCGCCAATGTGCTGGCCAAGCTCGAATTCTTCAACCCGATCGCCTCGGTCAAGGATCGCATCGGCGTCTCGATGATCGAGGCGCTGGAGGAGGCCGGCAAGATTGCGCCCGGCAAGACCACGCTGATCGAGCCGACCTCGGGCAACACCGGCATTGCGCTGGCCTTCGCCGCCGCCGCCAAAGGCTACAAGCTGATCCTCACCATGCCGGAGACCATGTCGGTCGAGCGGCGCAAGATGCTGGCGCTGCTCGGTGCCGAGCTGGTGCTGACCGAAGGGCCGAAAGGCATGAAAGGCGCCATCGCCAAGGCCGACGAGCTCGCCGCCACGCTGCCCAACGCCATCATTCCGCAGCAGTTCGAGAACCCGGCCAATCCGGAAATCCACCGCCGCACCACGGCGGAGGAGATATGGAACGACACCAATGGCGAGGTCGATATCTTTGTCGCCGGCATCGGCACCGGCGGCACAATCACCGGCGTCGGCCAGGTGCTGAAGAAGCGCAAGCCTTCTCTGCATGTCGTGGCCGTCGAGCCGGAAGCCTCACCGGTGCTGTCCGGCGGCCAGCCGGGTCCCCACAAGATTCAAGGAATCGGCGCCGGCTTCGCGCCCAAGATCCTAGACACCTCGATCTATGACGAGATCGTCAGGGTCTCGAACGAGGATTCGGTCGCCAATGCGCGCCTCGTTGCCCGCCTCGAAGGCGTGCCGGTCGGCATCTCGTCGGGCGCGGCGCTGCAGGCGGCGATTGTCGTCGGCTCGCGCCCGGAGAACAAGGGCAAGAACCTGGTGGTCGTGGTTCCGTCCTTCGCCGAACGTTATCTTTCGACGATCCTGTTCGACGGGCTGGGAGCTTAAAACGTGCCGCGCGTCAGTTTCTGACGAGCTTCGCCTTTTTGCCCTGCAGGAAGCGGCGCACGGCCGGGTCGTGCTCGAGGCCAATCGCCCGGTCATAGGCTTCCGCGGCCAGCGCGGCGTTGCCGAGCCTGCCAAGCAGGCCGGCGCGGGCGGCCCAATAAGGCTGGTAGTCGTTGAGCCTTCTGTCGTCGCCGAGCACATAAAGGGCCGCCAGCCCCGCCGCCGCACCCTCGGCTTCGGCGATTGCCACGGCGCGGTTGATCGCCACCACCGGCGAACCTGCTATCGCCAGCAGCGCATCATAGAGGTTACGGATCGCGGTCCAGTCGGTGCCGCCGGTCAGGCGTCGTGCCGCGTGGGCCGACTGCACCGCCGCCTCGAGCTGGTAGCGGCCGATCGCCGCCTTGGTGGCGGCGTGGGAAAGCAACGCTTCCGCCTCATCGATGAGGGCGCGGTCCCATAGCCGGCAATCCTGTTCGCCAAGCGGCACGAAGTCGCCTTCGGCGCTGCGCCTGGCCGCCCGGCGGGCCTCGGCCGACAGCATCAGCGAGAGCAGGCCCAGCACCTCGGGCTCTTCCGGCATCAGGGAGGCCACCAGCCGGCCGAGCCAGATGCCTTCGCTGGCGAGGTTGCGCCGCCTGGTCTCGGTGCCTGCCGGATCAGACCAGCCTTCGGCAAAGGTCGCGTAAATCGCTTCCAGCACGGCGTCGAGCCGTTCGCCAAGCTCGCTCCGTTCGGGCAAGCGGAAGGGAATGCCGGTCTCGCGAATGCGGTTTTTTGCGCGCACCAGGCGCTGGCCCATCGTCGCCGGCGACATCAGGAAGGCCGAGGCGATGGTGGCGGCGTCGAAACCGAGGACGGTCTGCAGCATCAGCGGCGCGCGCACGCCGGGCTCGATCGCCGGATGGGCGCAGGCAAACATCAGCCTCAGCCGCTCGTCGGGCAAGTGGTCATGCGGCATGCGCGTCTCCATCTCCTCGGCGAGCAGCCGCAGGTGCTCGCGGGCCGCCTCGCCGGTCAGCCGCCGCCGCACTGCGTCGACGCGTCGCCGCCTCGCCACCGCAAGCAGCCAGGCTTCCGGCTTCTGCGGCACGCCCGTGGTCGGCCAACGCTCAAGCGCTTCCGCAAAGGCATCGGCCAGTGCATCCTCGGCGCCGGCAACATCGCGTGTGCGGGCGGCGAGCCAGGCGATCAGCTTGCCGTAACTCTGCCGGGCGGCCGCTTCGGCCGCCGCCCGTGCAATCTCAGAGCGATCGTCCATCACAAGGTCATTTCTCGGATGCGTACTCGGCCATTTCCCAGATCGGCCGCACCTCGACCGTGCCGACGCTGGCCGCCGGACAGCGCGCCGCCCAGGCGATGGCGGCATCGGCATCGTCGGCCTCGATCATGTAGAAGCCGGCGAGCTGTTCCTTGGTGTCGGCATAGGGGCCGTCGAGCACACTTGTCTTGCCGTTGGCCATCCGCACCGAGGTCGTCGCCTGGGTCGGCTTCAGCCGGTCGCCGGCCAACCAGGCGCCGGAATTCTTCAGCGCTTCGGTATAGGCGCCATAGGCCGCGAGAGTCTGCTGGATCTGCTCCTTTGATGCATTCGCCATTGCGGCTTCGTCGTTATAGATCAAAAGCATGTATCGCATGGTCTTCTCCCGTTTCTCGAAGGCCGCTTGATCGCGGGCCGACCCTATGTCGCGCGGCCTGTGCCGATTTCGACAGGCGCGAGAAAAATCTTTCGACCCGAGCGGCACGGCGCGCAAGCGGCCATGCGGTCTCAAAGGGCCAAACCATTCGTCTAATGTGTTGGATTGCGGGGTTCTGCATCCTCGCGGGCAAGACTGTGGCGCTCGTCGGCGCCGCCGACCGGCTTGCACTTCGTCGCGGCGCGGGCGAGGGTCCGGGCGCGCCGGCTTGGAGGCGCCCGCGGCGCGGTTTTGCGAGACGGCTGGTGGACTACGCGGTCCGGCCCGCGGATTCGGTCCGCGAGGTCGTTTTCGCTACCAGCGAGTTCGGCACCAGTATGTCATTGCGACGCGCGAAGGCGACCAGGGTTGCCCGCACGATCTCCGGATCAACCTCACCGGCAATGCCGGCTTTGCAGGCGTTGAGCGCGACCGCATGGGCCCCGTTGCTGCCGGTGGCGGGCCAGTCCTGAAGCAGGGAATATGCTTCCATCACGTTCTCGATCGTCACCGGGAAACCCATTCCTACCAGGACCGTGACAGGTTGTTCAAAGCGCATGTTTCTCATGACTCGAGCCTCCATTCGATAGCGTTGCGACTGCGGCGTGCCGAACAACGGGCTTGTCCGCGAGGACAGCTCGACGCCGCCCTGCCGCAAAGTGCGAAATTCGAGCATCAGGGTCGGCTCTCCGCGGACACGCCCGATGCCGCCGACACGTGCTGCGCCGACAGGAACATGAGTGTCGAGGCCACCGTGCGCCGGTTCCAGCCCGCGGATTCGGCCACGTCCAGCAAGCCCGTCAGCAGCGGCTTGAGCACCTTTCGGCATTCCTCTTCATAGGCGAGGAATTCGCTCGCCGAGCATGTCGGGGCCGGAACGGTTCCCTCGCCGGTCATCACATTCATGATACTCTCCCCAATCGATCAGGCGATGCTCGCTCCCACGTGGGGAGCGAGCAGTCTGCCCGCGCTTAGAAGTCCATTCCGCCGCCGCCCGGCATCGCCGGGACCGGTGCTTCCTTCTTAGGCTTCTCGGCCACCATGGCTTCCGTGGTGACGAGCAGGCCCGCGACCGAGGCGGCATCCTGCAGCGCGGTGCGCACGACCTTCGCCGGGTCGATGACGCCCTGCGTGTAGAGATCGCCGAATTCGTTGGTCTGGGCATTCCAGCCCCAGCCGAACTCCGCCTTTTCGCGCAGCTTGCCGATGATGATCGACCCCTCGGCTCCCGCGTTCTCGGCGATCTGGCGCACCGGCGTTTCGATCGCGCGGCGAACGATTTCGACCCCGGTCTTCTGGTCGGCATTGTCGACGGCCACGTTATCGAGCGCTTTTGCGGCCCTGAGCAGGGCGACGCCGCCGCCGGGCAGCACGCCTTCCTCGACAGCCGCGCGGGTCGCATGAAGCGCGTCGTCGACACGATCCTTGCGTTCCTTGACCTCGACCTCGGTGGAGCCGCCGACGCGGATCACCGCGACGCCGCCGGCGAGCTTGGCCAGCCGCTCCTGCAGCTTCTCGCGGTCGTAGTCCGAGGTCGTCTCCTCGATCTGCGCCTTGATCTGGGCGATGCGGCCCTGGATCTCTTCCTTGCGGCCGACGCCGTCAACGATCGTGGTGTTCTCCTTCTCGATCGCCACCTTCTTGGCGCGGCCCAGCATCTGGATCGTGACATTCTCAAGCTTGATGCCGAGATCTTCCGAAATCGCGGTGCCGCCGGTGAGAATGGCGATGTCCTCGAGCATGGCCTTGCGACGGTCGCCGAAGCCCGGGGCCTTGACGGCAGCGACCTTCAGACCGCCGCGCAGCTTGTTGACCACCAGCGTGGCCAGCGCTTCGCCCTCGACGTCCTCGGCGATGATCAGCAGCGGCTTGCCTGACTGCACCACCGCTTCAAGCACGGGGAGCATGGCCTGCAGGTTGGAGAGCTTCTTCTCATGAATGAGCACGTAGGGCTCGTCGAGCTCGACGCGCATCTTGTCCTGGTTGGTGATGAAGTACGGGCTGAGATAGCCGCGGTCGAACTGCATGCCTTCGACGACTTCGAGCTCGGTCTCGGCGGTCTTGGCTTCCTCGACCGTGATGACGCCTTCGTTGCCGACCTTCTCCATCGCCTCGGCCAGGAAGCGGCCGATCTCGGCATCGCCATTGGCCGATATGGTGCCGACCTGCGCGATTTCGTCGTTCTTCGTTACCTTGCGGGCGTTGGCCCTCAGCTCTGCGACCACCGCGTCGACGGCCTTGTCGATGCCGCGCTTCAGGTCCATGGGATTCATGCCCGAGGCCACGGCTTTGGCCCCCTCCTTGACGATCGCTTGCGCAAGAACGGTTGCCGTGGTCGTGCCGTCGCCGGCAATGTCACTGGTCTTCGATGCCACTTCGCGCACCATCTGCGCGCCCATATTCTCGAACTTGTCCTCGAGCTCGATCTCCTTGGCGACGGTGACGCCGTCCTTGGTGATGCGCGGCGCGCCGAACGACTTGTCGATGACGACGTTGCGGCCCTTTGGTCCCAGCGTCACTTTCACGGCGTTGGCGAGGATGTCGACGCCCCGCAACATCTTCTCGCGGGCATCTGTATGGAATTTCACCTCTTTGGCAGCCATTGGATAACTCCTCTTTAGGCAGCTTTCATTGACTGGTTGACTGTTTGAAAAAGCCGTCAGGCGGCCTTCTTCAGCGTGGCAGTCTGCTCGATCACGCCCATCACGTCGCTCTCTTTCATGATGAGCAGGTCCTCACCGTTCAGCTTGATCTCGGTGCCGGACCATTTTCCGAACAGGATCCGGTCGCCGACCTTCACATCGAGTTCGACCAGCTTGCCGCCGTCGTCGCGAACGCCAGAGCCGACGGCGATGACTTCGCCTTCGCTCGGTTTCTCTTTGGCGGTATCGGGGATGATGATGCCGCCCGCCGTTTTTTCGTCGGCTTCGATGCGGCGGACCAGGATACGGTCATGCAATGGACGGAACGCCATGTCGTTCTCCTTCAAGGACAAACAGATTTTGAGGCTCCTCCGCACCGGACCGGCAATATCGGCCGGTGCGGGGCGACGCGACCCTCTCGGGCATCGCGCGCGCATATCGAGCTAGTTTTGGGATTTTCGGGTTTCAAGGGGCCGATGAAAAAAAATTAGCACTCGGCGTATGAGAGTGCCAACAGACTGTTATCGTGCAGCTATTTCGTTCGAACGGGAGATTTTGCCGCTTGAATTTTCGCGACTCGCAGACAAAATTATCGCTGCTGCTGCTCCCATGAGCAGCCTGGAAACATGAACGCTGTCGAGGAGTTCTTGCAGACGGAGGACATCGATGAACCACCAGACGTTTTCGCCGATAATTCCCTCTCTTGCCCCCGAAACATCCGACTATTCGCTCGATCGCCTGCTGGCGCCGGCCAGGCATTTCAAGCATCCCGACGAGGTCTTGAAGGACGAGACGCTCGATCTCCAGGAAAAGCGGGCGATTCTGTCGTCCTGGGCTTCGGATGCCTGCGCTGTGGAATCCATGCCGGCGCTGCGTCAGCCGCCGGGTACCGGGCGGCCGGTAACCTTCGATCAGATCATGGATGCCTTGTGCAAACTCGATGTCGAGGCTGCGACGCCATATCCGGCAACCGATCATCGGCACATGTTTGACCGACTGGACGCATGAAATCGTCAAGGAGAAGCACATGGTCAACACGGTCAGCAGGGAGTTCCGACTGCAGATGGTTGGCTACGGGCTGACCACCGCCGAGATCCATTACCATCTTCCCGATCACCCGAGCCTGCTGCAGCTCTACGTCTGGCAAGAATATGACCTGGCGCCGGAGTTTCCGGAGCTGCAAGAATTCCTGGGCTATTGGGAGCGTGAACTGGTGGGCGCGCTGCATTCCGTGCGCGTCGCCCACCATCGCCTCATCCAACCTTCGGAATGGCGCGCGGTCGACGGGATCATTGCCATCCACTGAGCGTGACGTCAGGTCGCAAGCCTCCGGTTATCCTTACCGGACGGAATTTGCGGCGCGCGGAACGGCCATCCGCCGGTATCAGGCCGGCGCGTTTCGCCGCTTTCTTGAAAGCGTTATAAGCCTCACGGCCGCTGCGCCAGCCGTCCAGCGCGTCGCGGCAGGCCCGCTCTGCGGCGCGCCAGCTCCGTTCCTGCGCCCATTCGGGCCATTGCTGATCCAGGCATTCCAATGCCTCGAAGCTGCTGGCGACCTTGCGCGAAGCGGCGGGAAATTCGAGCTTGACTGGTTCGGGAAACCGAACGTCGTTCATCACTTCCTCCGTTTGTTTCAAGTCTTTTTGCGAGCAAGCAATAGGGGGCGCCATGAGCGAACGCCCGACGTCGAGATGGTTGGCCACCCGCACCGTGTCAAGGCTGCCGCATGGCCGGCGTCGAACCGTTGAACCTCCCCATCGGCAGCCGGCAGACCGATCGGCTCGGCGATGCCTTCGGGCGCCATGATGATTGCCGCCCTGCCTCTTGACGCGGTGGAATTGAATTCCCAGATCGATTTTGCTGGCGCCTGAAAGGGCCAGCGAAGGTCAAGGAGCGCCGCATCCTTGGCGCTCCTCGTATCTATGTTGCTCAATGGAGGATGTAGCTATGAGAACGACATTCGACTTTACCCCTCTGTTCAGGTCGAGCATCGGCTTCGACCGCATGCTGAACGCGCTCGAGGCTGCGAGCAGAGGCGAGCCGATCGACAACTGGCCGCCCTATGACATCGCCAAGACCGATGAGGACGACTACCGCATCACCATGGCGGTCGCCGGTTTCAGCCAAGACGAACTGACCATCACGCAGGAGCAGAACATGCTCATGGTGTCTGGCCAGAAGGTCGGCGAGGACAACAGCCATTACCTGCATCGCGGCATTGCCGGCCGAGCCTTCCAGCGCCGTTTTGAACTGGCCGATCACGTCAAGGTTGTCGGCGCCCGTCTTGTCAATGGCTTGCTGACGATCGATCTCAAGCGCGAGATTCCCGAAGAGATGAAGCCGCGCAGGATCGAAATCGCATCCGACAAGACGATGCCGAAGGTCGCGGCGAACCGGAAGATCGAAGCTGAGAAGCAGGTCGCCTGAGACCTGCTGATGGCCTGACGCGCACGGCATCGGGCCTTGCCCGGTGCCGTCGCGAAACGATCGGCCCATCAATAGAAGGAGAACAACAATGAGTGTACGTGATCTGATTCCTTGGAGACGGGAAAATAGCCGGCTTCCGAGCTTGTTTCGCGATGACGAGCGCGACCCCTTTCTCTCGTTGCACCGCGAGGTGAACCGCCTGTTCGACGACGCTTTCCGCGGCTTCGGCCCTGCGCTACCGGCCTTTGGCACGGTATCTTCCTTCGGTAGCGGCTGGCCGAGCGTCGAGATTTCCGACGGCGAGAAGGAGATCAAGGTGACGGCCGAGGTTCCAGGTCTGGAGGAAAAGGACATCGAAGTGCTGCTCGACGACGGCGTGCTGACGCTGAAGGGTGAGAAGCGCTCCGAAACGGAGGACAGGGACCGGCAGTTCTCGGAGCGCTACTACGGCCGCTTCGAGCGACGCATCCCCCTCGGTTACGAAGTCGAGGAGGGCGAGGTCGACGCCCGCTTCAAAAACGGGGTCTTGACGGTGACGCTGCCGAAGACCGCGAAAGCGCAGTCACCGGCTAAGCGCATCGAAATCAAGAGCTGACATATGGCGCGGAAGGTAGCCGACAGGCAGCGCCTCCCGCGCCACTCTACCAGGAAGAGAAACGCCTCTCAGCGACGAGCGGTACTCCGGCGAAGCCCGAACGGAGCGGGCATCGTCGAAAACGATCAGCGGCTGGCTCGCATCGAGAACTTGGAGAGGCGGACGGCTCGGTTCGGGCGGATCGGTCATGTCGGCCCCGGCTGCTTGTGCCTCGAGACACTAAATCAGCCGGCGGCAGCGTCAAAGTCGCGGCGTTGTCGCACGCCCCTTGGCCAGCGCGGGGCGCTCGGCGCGATAGGTGGTTGCGCGATGGTCGGCGGCCGGCTTGCAGATCCGGCTGTTATGACGGTTTTCGAAGCTCATGATCAGTGCGCGCTGACGCCGAGCGAGTTGCCGCGGCGGGCGCAGGCCGGGCCGGGGCCGCGCATGTAGTAGCGCTCCGGCCGATAGGTCGGCGCGACGAACTCCCGGATGGCGGCGGCGTAGCCGGCGATATGGTTCCAAAACTTCATTTAACTGTCCCCTGTCCCGGTTTCGGATGTCCCGTCCGAATTGTTCGCGAGCATAGCGTCGAGGCGTGAATAGTCAGTGAACGTGATGTTAATTTCTGGTCCGAAATGCCTTGGTTCGTGGCTGCAATGCGGCTGATTCGGGGTCTTTTCGTGGGTTTGCCGCCGAGGATCGATTGCCCTTGCGGAAGGGCCGGCCGGCGGTTAGCCGGCCGGTTCGCTTTTTGATCGGCGCCTTCAAGGAAGGCGTGGCGGCGGTTAGCCGGCCAGGCCTCCGGCATCGAAACGATTACGCTGGACGACCGCGGTCGCGGTCATGGTCGTGGCTCTCGCCACCGAGGCAATTCGCCCCGTGAATGCCGCAGCAACGGCCGGCCCAGAGCTTGTCGTTCGATGTGTTGCCGCAGGTCATCTGCTGACCGGCCATTGCCGATCCGGCCAGGCCGGATATGGCGACAGCCGCGAGCAACGCGTTGCGAAGGATATTGGTCATTTCGGTATCTCCATTGGCTTGTAAGTGCCCGGCGCCGCTTTTCTGTCGGTTGTGTTTCGTTTCGATGTCGCTTGGGCGCGGTTTTGTTTCATGTCGGCGCGGCGTGGAGACATTCCGTCGCTCGCGCCAAGGAACATGGCCGGCGGCGGCACGTTAGCTTCAGACCGTGTGAAACCGGCTTTGCCGACAGCGGCTCTGGCCGCTGCCGGACCCCCAAACACAGCAAGAGCAAGGAAAGGGCAACCGCCATGGGTTTCTTTTCGAAAGACATCAAGACGCTGGACGACCTCTTCATCCACACGCTGCGTGACATCTACTACGCCGAAAAACAGATCGAGAAATCGCTGCCGAAAATGATCGGCAAGGCGACCGATCCGCAATTGAAGGCCGGCTTCGAGAAGCACCTCGAGCAGACCAGGGGACATGTCGAGCGGGTCGAGCAGGTGTTCGAATTGCAAGGCGTCAAGGCCAAGACCGTCAACTGCCCGGCCATCGACGGCATCCTCGAGGAGGCTGACGAGGTGAGCGGCGACGTCGACGACAAGGAGGTCCTCGACGCCGCGCTGATCGCTTCCGCGCAGGCCGTCGAGCATTACGAAATGACCCGCTACGGCACACTGATCGCCTGGGCCAAGCAGCTCGGCCGCAGCGACTGCGCCAACGTGCTGGCCAGGAACCTCAAGGAAGAACAGGCAACCGACCGCAAGCTCACCGAAATCGCGGAGAGCAGGGTCAATCTTCAGGCCGCCGAATAGGCTGACGGCAAGGGCCGCCCCGGCGCCGCACTGGGCTGCCGGCCTCGTTCGGAACCGAAGCGAGCCCCTGCCCGTTGCGGTTGGAATCGCATAGCGCAGGGAGTTCGCCTTGGCACCGCGCCCCGCCTGGAAGGGCTATCTGAAGCTGTCGCTGGTCACTTGCGCCATCGAGCTGACCAACGTCGTCACCCATGCCGAGAAGGTTTCGTTCCGGATTCTCAACCGAAAGACCGGCAACACCGTCAAGCGCATCTATATCGACGCCGAGACCGGGAAGCCGCTGGAGGAAGGCGACGAGATCAAGGGCTACGAGGACGACGACGGCGATTTCATCCACATCGAGGAGGACGAGATCGAGGCGGTGCAGGTCGAGTCCTCGCACACGATGAGCCTCGACGGCTTCGTCGACAAAGCCTCGATCGAGCAGATCTATCTGGATACGCCCTATTATGTATCGCCGGCCGACGAGGTGTCGGAGGAGGCCTTCGCCGTCATCCGCGACGCCATGGCCGGCAAGAAGATGGCCGGCCTTGCCCGGATCGTCCTCTACCGGCGCGAACGCCCGGTGGTGATCGAGCCGCTGGACAAGGGCATGGTGTTGACCACGCTTCGCTACGACAACACGGTGCGCCAGCCGGACACGGTGTTCGGCGAGATCAAGTCGGTAAAGACGGACCGGGAGATGACCGATCTGGCCGAGCTGATCATCGACAAGAAGCACGCGAAATTCGATCCTTCGAAATTCGATGACCGCTACGAGGAGGCGCTGCTCGAGCTGATCCGCGCCAAGAAGGCCGGCAAGAAGGCGCCGAAGGCCAAGGCGCCGCCCAAGCCGTCCAACGTCGTCAACCTGTTCGACGCGCTGAAGAAGAGCCTGAACTCGGAAGGCGGCAAAGCGTCCTCGAAGACGAAGGCGGCGACCGGGCGGAGCAAGGCCAAAGCCGCTGCGCCCAGGCGCAAATCCGCATAGGAGCACGCCAATATGGCCGGCCTTGAGCAGTATCATGCCAAGCGCGACTTCAAGAAAACCGCGGAGCCGGCCGGTAAGGTCGCACGCGGCAAAAAAGGCGAAGCCGGCGGCATCTTCGTCATCCAGAAACATGCGGCCACCCGCCTCCACTATGATTTCCGCCTGGAGCATGACGGCGTGCTGTGGAGCTGGGCGGTGACGCGCGGCCCGAGCCTCGATCCGCACGAGAAGCGGCTGGCCGTCCATGTCGAGGATCACCCGATCGACTACGCCTCCTTCGAGGGCACCATTCCGAAAGGCCAGTATGGCGGCGGCGCCGTCCTTCTCTGGGACGAAGGCAAATGGATCCCCGAAGGCGATCCCGCCATGGCGATGAAGAAGGGCCATATCGATTTCGAGCTCGAAGGCCACAAGCTCAATGGCCGCTGGCATCTGGTGCGGCTAAGGCCCCGCCCCGGCGAGAAGCGCGACAATTGGCTGCTGATCAAGTCCAACGACGCCGCCGCCCGCCCCGGCGAGGACATCCTCAAGGAAGAGCCGAAATCGGTGAAGTCGGGCCTGACCATCGAGGAAGTCGGCGAGGGCAGGGCGGCCAGGGGCGAAAAGCCGAAGGTCTGGCAGTCCAACAAGCCGGCCGCCTCCAAGGCAAAGGCCGGGCACGCCAGGCGGCTTGACTTCATCGAGCCGCAGCTGGCCACATTGGAGAGAGATGCGCCCGCCGGCGAAGACTGGCTGCACGAAGTGAAATTCGACGGCTACCGCATGCAGGCGCAGATCGCCGGCAGCGAGGTCAGGCTGCTGACGCGCGCCGGTCTCGACTGGACCGGGAAATTCGACGGCCCCGTCACCGCCGCCCTTGCCGGCCTAAAATGCCGCGACGCCATCATCGACGGCGAGATCGTGGTGCTCGCCGACAACGGCGTGTCGTCCTTCGCCCTGCTGCAGGCCGATCTGTCGGCCCGCCGCACCGACCGCTTCGTCTATTATGTCTTCGACCTGCTGCGGCTTGACGGCGAGGATCTGCGCCGCGAGCCGCTGGTCGAACGCAAGCAGGCCCTGGCCGAACTGCTCGGCGAGCAGCCCGAACACTCGGCGCTGCGCTTCAGTGACCATTTCCACGAGCCGGGCAAGGTCATGCTGCAGCATGTCTGCCGCATGGGTCTTGAAGGCGTCGTCTCCAAACGCGCCGACGCGCCCTATCGCAGCGGCCGCAGCCTCGCCTGGATAAAGTCCAAATGCACGCTGCGCCAGGAATTCGTCATCGGCGGCTATCTGCCGTCGGACAAGACCGGGCGCGGCCTGCGCTCGCTGCTCGTCGGCTATTACGAGGGCGGCAAGCTGCATTATGCCGGCCGCGTCGGCACCGGTTTTTCCGGCAAGGTGGCGGCGGATCTGAAGAAGAAACTCGACGCGCTTGAGGCCAAAACCTCGCCCTTCTCGGCGGCCGTGCCGAAGGGCAAGGGCCTCACCTGGGTCAAGCCCGAACTTGTCGGCGAAGTGGAGTTTCGCAGCTGGACATCCGACCGTATAATCCGCCACGCCTCGTTCCAGGGATTGCGCGAGGACAAGCCGGCGGAGGAAGTCGTGCAGGAAAAGCCGAAGCAGGACACCGGCAAGTCCGAAAGCGTGGCGCGGTCGGGTGACGGCAAGGCGCCGCCAAAGGCAAGGTCGAGCGGGGCGCTCAAGACCTCTGTTAAGCTTTCCCATCCGGACAAGCTGCTCTGGCCCGACGAAAAAATATCCAAGCAGGATCTGCTCGAGCATTACGCGCTGGTCTGGCCGCGCATGGAGCGCTTCGTCGTCAACCGGCCGCTCAGCCTGGTGCGGGCGCCGGACGGCATCGGCGGCCAGCGCTTCTTCCAGAAACATGCCTCGGCCGGCATGAGCGACAAGATCGCCCGGATGAAAGACCCGACCGACGGCGAGGAGATCCTGTTCATCAGGGATTTCGACGGCATCGCGGCACTGGTCCAGTACGGCGTCGTCGAGGTCCATATCTGGGGCTGCACCGTCGACGAGCTCGAAAAGCCCGACCAGATCATCTTCGACCTCGATCCGGATGAGGGCGTCGACGTCGAGAAGGTGCGCGAGGCGGCGCTCGACATCCATGCCAGGCTGGACGAGCTGTCGCTGCCGAACCTGGTCAAAACGTCCGGCGGCAAGGGTTACCACGTGCTGGTGCCGCTGAAACCGTCGGCGGACTGGGACGAGGTCAAGGACTTCGCCCACGATTTCGCCCGCGCGCTGGAGCAGGCTTCGCCCGACCGCTACACCGCGACGCTGTCGAAGAAGGCGCGCACCGGAAAAATCTTCGTCGACTATCTGCGCAACGGCCGCGGCGCGACCACGGTGGCGCCTTATTCCTCGCGCGCCAAGAAGGGCGCGACCGTGTCGATGCCGGCGACATGGCCGGAGATCGAAAAGGGTCTGCCCCCCAACGCTTTTCCGATTGGCGATAAAACGACGCTGCAGCAGCTGAAGAAGGCCGACCCGTGGAAGGATTTCTTCAAGCTTGGCAAGCCGCTGAAGCGCGGCTAACCATCAAGCGAGAAACACCCTCTCAAACGCCTGCTTGCCCTTGGGCGAAAACACCACGGCGCGGCTGTCCTTCTCGCGCCGAGCCCATTTCTCGGCGATAATCTTGTCGAGGATGGCCGCGCCCAGCGTGCCGGCCAGATGCGAGCGCCGCACGCTCCAATCGAGGCAGGCGCGGCACACCGGCCGACGCGCCTTGGCGTCGATCGCGATGCCGAGCGTGGCAAAATGCGAGGCGCCGGAAGGCGCCAGCCGTATCTCGTTGTCGTCGCGCAGCAGCACTTTTTTGTCGAAAAGCCGGTCGAGCATGGCGACCGCCTGTTCGCCGGCGAGATGATCGTAGCAGACGCGGGCCACCCGCATTGCCGCATCGCGCGGCCCGGGCCGCACCCGTTTTGGGCCGACGGCTTCGGCGACACCGGTGATCGCCTCGATCATGCCGGCCACCTGCGGGCCGGCGAGGCCGTAATAGCGGTGGCGGCCCTGGCTGGCCAGCGACAGCAACCCGCCTTCCATCAGCTTCGACAGATGCGAGGAGGCGGTCGGCAGCGACACGCCGGCCTCCAGCGCCAGCTCGGACGCCGTCAGCGCCGTGCCGCCCATCAGGGCGTTCAGCATGTTGGCGCGGGCCGGATCGCCGACCAGGCTGGCGATGCGGGCGATGTCGGGTCCTTCACGCATAGTTCGATCCTCATCGAAGCATCCCCGTGAGGGAAGCACTATTATCGCTTCAGCTCAAGCAGCCGACGACGACAGCGGCAAACGCTCCTGACACGAAATGCCTAGCACACTGACGCAAGCGATGTTTCGACCACGGTCGAACTGTCATCGCAGGACGCAACCCGACGAGGAGACCGACACATGACCATCACCTGTTTCATCCGCTACGAGATCGACCCGTTCGGCAAGGCGGCGTTCGAGCAATATGCGCGCGCCTGGGGCCAGGCCATTCCGCGCTGCGGCGCCGATCTGATCGGCTATTTCGCGCCGCATGAAGGCTCGGCCACCACCGCTTACGCCGCCTACAACATCGAAAGCCTTGCGGCCTATGAGGCCTACCGCACCCGGCTTGCCGCCGATGCCGCCGGCAAGGCAAACTACGAATTCGCGCGGCGCGAAAAGTTCATCCTGAAGGAAGACCGCGTCTTCCTGAAGCTGGTGTCGGGGCCGCATGGCCCGAGGCAGATCTTTCAGACCAATGTGACGGTGGAAGAGGGGACAAAGGCATGATTGCTGTCATTTTCGAGGTCGAGCCGGCTGAAGGGAAACGCGATGCCTATCTCGGCATCGCCGCCGAGCTTAAGCCCCTGCTCGACGGCATTGACGGCTTCATCTCGGTCGAGCGCTTCCAGAGCCTGGCCGATCCGAGCCGCATCCTGTCGCTGTCCTTTTGGCGCGACGAGGAAGCAGTGACGGCATGGCGCAACACCGAGGAGCACCGGCAGGCGCAAAAGGCCGGTCGCGGCGGAATCTTTGCCGGCTATCGTTTGCGCATCGCCCATGTCGTGCGCGACTACGGGCTCACCGAAAGGGCCGAGGCGCCGGCGGATAGCCGTGCGGTAAATGAGTGAAGCTCCACCTTCTCCCCTTGTGGGAGAAGGTGTCGCCGAAGGCGACGGATGAGGGGTGTTCCAGGGAACGCCGACGTCTCACTCTGGCACGCACCCCTCATCCGTCTCGGCGCTAACGCGCCGATCCACCTTCTCCCACAGGGGGAGAAGGAAGAGCGCTACGCATTCCCGATCAGCACGCCCGCCGCGAACACCAGCGCGCCGCCAAGCACCACCTGGAAGGCGGCGCGCCAGAACGGCGTCTGCATGTAGCGGTTCTGGATGAAGGCGATCGCCCACAGCTCGAAGAACACCACCACCGCGGCCACGGCTGTCGCCGTCCAGAAATACGGGATGAGATAGGGCAGCGCGTGGCCGAGCCCGCCCAACGTCGTCATGATGCCGACGGTGAGCCCGCGTTTTACCGGCGAGCCGCGGCCAGACAGCTTGCCGTCGTCGGAAGCGACTTCGGTAAAACCCATCGAAATGCCGGCGCCGATCGAGGCGGCGAGGCCGACAAGGAAGGTCTGGAACGTCTGGTGGGTGGCAAAGGCGGCGGCGAAGATCGGCGCCAGCGTCGACACCGATCCGTCCATCAATCCGGCCAGGCCCGGCTGCACATAGGTAAGGATGAACTGCCGCTGCTCGGCGCTCGCCTCTTCGGCCCTGACCTCGCCGGGGACGTGCTTCTGCTCCAGCTCATGCGCCGCGCTCTCATGGCCCTGCTCGGCGGCCGCCAGGTCGTTGAGCAGCTTCCTGGTCGAGGCGTCGGTGGTGCGCTTGGCCGCCTCGACATAGAAACGGTAGGCCTGCTGCTCCATCTCCTCGACCTGCCGGCGCACATGCTCGATGCCGAGCGGCCGCACCAGCCAGTCAGGCTTGCGCTCGTAATAGCCCCGCACATGCTCGCGGCGAATCAGCGGGATGCGCTCGCCGAAGCGCTTGCGGTGAAGCTCGATCAGTGAATCGCGATGGCCGTCCTCTTCCTCGGCCATGGCCTCGAATACCTTGGCCGATTGTGGGAAATCTTGTGCCAGCCCATCGGCATAGGCGCGGTAGATGCGCCCGTCATCTTCTTCGGACGAGATCGCTAGCGCCAGGATTTCCTGCTCCGTGAGCGAATCGAAGGAACGGCGGCCGAAGCCGAAAACACGGGAAAGCATGATGAAATCTCTCTAGTTTAGAATTATTCTAAACTAGGATTTCGAGCGCCGGGGGTCAATCGCGCTCGCCGTGGCGGACGCCGAAATCATCAATCCACTTGCCGCCCTTCATTATTGCCGAATGTTCACCTATATAGCGTTACGTTAAGCAAAAGAGAAAGGAAGCAAGGGATGACGGAACCTCCGCACACATTCGACGCGAAACCCGTTCTCGACCTTATCGCCAGCATCGAGGCCGATCTGCAGCGCCTCAAGGGTCTGGTCGAGCAGCAGGTGGAAAAGTTCGACCCTGCCAACCCGCACAACAAGACCTTAGACGGCAAGCTAACCGAGGAAGGTGTCGAGTGCTGCTACCGCATGTTCGATGAAGGCAAATCACGCTACTCGGTCGCCCAGCAGATGAAGATCTCGTTCGCCGCCGCCTCCCACCGCTTCAATACCTGGCGCAAGCTGGGCGGCAGCAAGCGCAAAAGGGCGTTGCTGGGGTGAGGTGAAGTCCGCGTAGCGGCCGAAACAGAGGCTAGAGCAATTCCAGGAAAAGTGTGACACGGTTTTCCGTCCGGAATTGCGTAAAGACAAACAGATAGAGTGTTTCGCCGTTTCTGTGAAACGGTGAAACGCTCTAGGAGCCATCGCCAACCGCCATCCTCGGCGCGGCTCTGTCGGGTCGGGCAGGATTCTCCAACTTTGTACCCGTCACATTTTTTCGTTGGCGCGCCGGGATAATTTCCGTGCACCATAGGTAACCAATCCCCCGCGAGGCCACGCCCATGACAACCCCGCCCGGCATCGCCGATATCCACGCCGCCGCCGCGCGGCTTTCCGGCCTGATCGTCGAAACGCCGCTGATCGAATCGGCAGAGCTCAACAGACGCTATGGCGGCCGCATCCTGTTCAAGCCCGAGACGCTGCAGCGCACCGGCTCCTTCAAGTTCCGCGGCGCTTACAACAAGCTCTCGTCGCTGAGCGAGGCAGAGCGCAGCCGCGGCGTCGTCGCCTATTCCTCCGGCAACCATGCGCAAGGGGTCGCGGCGTCGGCCGCGATGTTCGGCGTCAAGGCCGTCATCGTCATGCCCGCCGATGCGCCGGCCATCAAGATCGACAATGTCCGCAAGTTGGGCGCCGAGGTGGTGCCGTATGATCGCTTCCGCGAAGACCGCACCGTGGTGGTCCGGCCCTATGTCGAAAGCGGCATGGTGCTGGTGCCGCCCTATGACGATCCGGCCATCATCGCCGGCCAGGGCACGATCGGCCTTGAACTGGTCGCCCAGGCGAAGGCGCTTGGCGTCAGCCTCGACGCCGTCGTCATCCCGTGCGGCGGCGGCGGGTTGAGCAGCGGCATATCGATCGCGGTTAAGGATGCTTCGCCGGCCACGTCGGTCTGGATAGCCGAGCCCGAGCATTTCGACGACACCAGCCGCTCGCTGGCCAAGGGCGCCCGGGTCGCCAACGAGCCCGGCCACGCCTCGATCTGCGATGCGCTGCTGGTCGCCGAGCCGGGCATGATCACCTTCGAGATCAACCGCAGGAACCTCGCCGGCGGCATCGCCGTCTCCGAGGACGCGGTCCGACAGGCGATGCGCGACGCCATGGCCCATCTCAAGCTGGTGGTCGAGCCCGGCGGCTCGGTCGGCCTGGCGGCACTCGCATCGGGCAGGATCGACATTGCCGGCAAATGCGTCGCCGTCGTGCTCTCCGGCGGCAATGTCGATCTCGGCACCTATGCCGGGATCATGGCCGCTGCTTAAAGCATGTCTCCCGAAAGTGTGCAGCTGTTTCGGGACAAAGACATGCTTAGATCAAAGACGTAAAGCATGTCGCGTGAATTCTTTTTCACGCGATATGCTTTAGGGCTGGCGCGGCGCTCATTCGCTCGCCAGCGCCAGCTCCAGATAGTCGCTGAAGGCGCGCGCCTTTTGCGAAGGGCGCCGTCCGGCGGGAAAGACCACATAGGCCGTTATCGGCTCGAGCCGATAATCGGCCAGGACCTCGACGAGTGTGCCTGAAGCAAGCTCGCCCGCGCACATCCAAGTCGAGGCGATGCCGATGCCGAGGCAGGCGCTCGCACTGGCGACAACGCCGATGGCCGAACGGGTCTGCACGCGCGGATTGACCGGCTGAACCTCGGTCACGCCATCGCGTTGCGCCGTCCAGGTCTGGTCGCCCCAATCGCCAGGCCCACCGATGAGGTGGTGCTGGCCGAGGTCCGCGAGCCTTTTCGGCGTGCCGCGGCCGGCAAGGTAGGCAGGCGCGGCGACGAACAGGCGCCGGGTCGTGGCTAGCTTGCGTGTCACGAAGCTCGAATCCGGCTGGTTGCCGAGGCGAAGCGCCATGTCGGCGCCTTCGGCGATCAAATTCTCGTAGCGATCGGACATCATCAGGTCGATCCTGAGCAGCGGATGCCGTTCGAGGAAGGCGGGCAGCAACGGCACGATCTGCCCGACTCCAAAGGTCGTAGACAACGCCACGCGCAGCATGCCGGACAGCCGGTCCGCGCCGCGCGCGGCGTTCTCCGCCTCCTCGATGCCGGCTAGCGCCTCGCGGGCACGCGAAAGTAACGCTTCGCCGGCATCGGTTATCGACAGCTGGCGCGTTGTCCGGGTGAGCAGTTTGACGCCGAGCCGCTCTTCGAGCGCCGCGATCGTGCGCGAGATGGAAGGCTGCGACAGGCCGAACTCCCGTGCCACTTTCGAGAAATTGCCGGTCTCGACGGTGCGGACGAAGATCGCGAGTTGCTGCAGCCGGTCATTCATACGACAAACGTATATATCATATGAGATTTGCCAGGCTACTGCCTCCGCAACGCATGATTTATCTCCTGATCAACACGCCGATTGACGGCGCTTCGCAGAATTGAAGGAGAAAGACCATGGACGAGCTGAAAGACAAAGTGGCGATCGTCACCGGAGCCTCGAAGGGCATCGGCGCGGCAATCGCGCGCCAGTTGGCAAAGGCGGGCGCCGCAGTGGTGGTGAATTACGGTTCGAGCAGGGAAGACGCGGACAAGGTGGTCGGCGACATCCTGCGCGACAACGGCCGGGCCGTTGCGGTCCAGGCGGATGTCAGCAAGGGCGCCGACGTGAAGCGGCTCTTCGCCGAGACCAAGGCGGCCTTCGGCACGCCCAGCATCCTCGTCAACAATGCCGGCGTCTACCGCTTCGGGCCGTTGGAGGAAGTGACGGAAGCCGAGTTCCACCGGCAGTTCAACATCAATGTGCTGAGCACGATCCTGACGACCCAGGAAGCGGCAAGGTCTTTTGACGGCAATGGCGGCAGCGTCATCAATCTCAGCACGATTTCGAGCACCAATCCTGTGCCTAACTCGGTTGTCTATTCGGCCTCGAAGAGCGCGGTGGATACCATCACCAGGGCGCTTGCCAACGAACTGGCCACCCGCAAGATCCGCGTCAATGCGATCGCGCCGGGCATGACGGAAACCGAAGGGCTCGCGGCCGCCGGCATCGAGGGCGAAACGGCCAGGACCATCGGAGCGACCTTGCCGATGGGCCGAATCGGGTTGCCCGACGATATCGCCCGCGTCGCCGTCTTCCTCGCTTCCGACCAGTCCGCCTGGCTGACGGGTGAACGCATCACCGCTTCGGGCGGGCAGCGCTGATTTGCCAGCCTCAGTCGAAAAATCCGGCAGCAAGCGGACGGACGCCTGCTGCCGGATATGCCATTATCGTTTCCGGAACGCAGAGGAGAAATCTCATGCCCCAAGATTTTGATTTCCTGATCCTTGGCAGCTGCCAGAGCGGCAAGGCGTCATCGTGCGCGTCGCCAGATTGCCGATGAGCGCGGTGCTGCGCACCGAAGCGACAGACGAAAAGCAGGACTTCATGAAGGCAATTGTGGTGACGGACCAGGCTGCGGGAACGGCCGGGATGACGCTGGTGGAACGGCCCGAGCCGCAGGCAGCAATAAACGACGTCGTCGTTCAGGTTCATGCGTCGGGATTCGTCCCGACTGAGCTGGCGTGGCCCTCGACCTGGACCGATCGCCGCGACCGTGATCGAACACCGTCGATCCCCGGACACGAGCTGGCCGGAGTGGTCACCGCTCTCGGCTACGGCACGACCGGATTGTCGGTAGGACAGCGGGTGTTCGGCCTCGCCGACTGGTATCGCGACGGTACCCTGGCGCAGTATGTCGCCATGGAGGCGCGCAACCTGGCGCCACTGCCGGGCGACGTCGACTTCACGGTGGGCGCGAGCTTGCCGATCTCGGGCCTGACCGCGTGGCAGGGACTGTTCGAGCACGGCCGCCTTCGGGCGGGGCAGAGCGTCCTCGCGCACGGCGCAGCCGGCGCGGTCGGTTCGATGGTGACGCAACTCGCACGAGAGGCCGGTGCCTACGTCATCGGCAGCGGACGCGCCGCCGACCGTCAGACGGCGCTCGACTTCGGCGCCAATGAGTTCGTCGACCTCGACAACGACATCCTGGAAGACGCCGGCAAAGTCGATCTGGTGTTCGATGTCATCGGCGACGACGTCGGCAAGCGGTCCGCAGGCATGGTTCGGACCGGAGGAACGCTGGTGTCCGTCGTCGGGCCGGCCGAGGTGCGGCCCGCCGATGGCCTGGCCGTCGACTTCGTTGTCGAGTCCGATCGTGCCCAGCTGAGCGAGATCGTCCAGCGGGTGCGGGACGGGCGACTGCGGACGAACATCGGCAGCGTCTCGACCCTCGACGATGCCATCGCTGCCTTCAACCCGACCGAGCGACGCAAGGGCAAGACGATCATCCACGTGCGTCCCTGAGCACGAACGGTTCTGCCCTTCCTTGGACAGGGGTGCCGTTCTTCCTTGTCCGTTCCTGACCACGGCGAGGCTGTTCGAGCCGCTCTCGCTCGTCCGGCGGATGAGCTTTAGTTCTAATCCAGCGTCCGCCTGAACCGCACCAGCGCCACGCCGGCAAACAGCGCCACGAACACGACCAGCCAGCCGATCTCGGTCGCCACCGCTGGCAGCTCGGCGCCCTTCAGCATGACGGCGCGGGTGATGCGCAGGAAATGCGTCAGCGGGAAGATCTCGCCAAAAATCTGCGCCCAGCCGGGCATGCCGCGATAGGGGAACATGAAGCCCGACAGCATGATCGAGGGCAGGAAGAAGAAGAAGGTGAGCTGCAGCGCCTGCATCTGCGTGCGGGCAATCGTCGAGATCGAGTAGCCGAGCAGCACCAGTGCCAGCACGAAGATCAGCACGGCCGTCAGAAGCAGCGAGATCGAGCCCATGAAGGGAATGGCAAACAGCAGCTTCGACGCCGCCAGCACCACCAGCACCTGCACGGCGCCGACCGCCAGATAGGGCAGCACCTTGCCAAGCATGATCTCGAGCGGGCTGGACGGCATGGCGAGCAGGTTTTCCATCGTGCCGCGCTCGGTCTCGCGCGTCAGCGCGATCGACGTCATCATCACCATCGTCATCTGCAGGATGACGCCGAGCAGGCCGGGCACGATGTTGTATTGCGAGATGCCTTCGGGATTGTAGCGCCGGTGCACGACGACATCGAGCTGGCCGCGCGCCGCCTCGGCGGCAGCCTCCTGCATGCCCTGGGCTCTCAGCAGCGCCTGGCTGGCGACGGTGCCCAGCGTCGAGATGGCGCCGCTGGCCACCGCCGGATCGGTGGCGTCGGCCTCGATCAGGATCTGCGGCTTGTCGCCGCGCTCCACGCGGCGTCCGAAATCAGCCGGGATGGTGACGACGAAGGCGACGTCGCCGCGCGCCATCAGGAACTCGGCTTTCTCGGCGCTTTGCGCGACCTGGTCGAAGCGGTAATAGCCGGTCGTCTGCAGCGCCGAGACCATGGCGCGCGTGTAGGGATCGCTGCTGGTCGCCACCAGTGCCGCCGGCAGGCTCTTCGGGTCGTTGTTGATGGCGTAGCCGAACAGCACCAGCTGGATCAGCGGCACGCCCAGCATCATGGCGAAGGTGATGCGGTCGCGACGCATCTGGATGAACTCCTTGATCAGCAGCGCGCCGAGCCTGGCGAAGGAAAAAATGCTAGCTATCCCGTTTCTCATCCCATGTTGTCCTTCGAGCCGGACATGAACTGGATGAACACGTCCTCCAGGCTGGTTTGGCCCGGCGCCACCGTCACGCCCTTGTGCTCCTTCTCGACATCGGCCAGGGCCGCTTCCAATTTCTTCTTGTCGGAGCCCACGACATGCAGCGCCGCGCCGAACGGCGCCACCTGGTCGATGCCCGGCCGGCCCTGCAGCGCCTCCGCGACCTTGTCGAGGCGCGGCCCTTGCAGGACGAAAGTGGTCAGCCCGGCATTCTTCACCACCTCGGCGACGGTGCCGGTGGCCAGCATCTTGCCGTAGGAGATGTAGCTGATGCGGTGGCAGCGCTCGGCCTCGTCCATGTAATGGGTGGAGACCAGCACCGTCAGCCCGCCGCTGGCGAGGTGATGGATCTCGTCCCAGAACTCGCGCCGCGCCTTCGGGTCGACGCCGGCCGTCGGCTCGTCGAGCAGCAGCAGTTTCGGCTCGTGCATGATGCAGGCGGCCAGCGCCAGCCGTTGCTTCCAGCCGCCGGAAAGCGTGCCGGCCAGCTGGTTTCGGCGGCTCGTCAGGCCAAGGTCCCCAAGCGTGCGGGCCACATGCTCCTCGACCGGCTTCAGCTGATAGAGTCGCGCCACGAATTCGAGATTCTCGCCGATCGTCAGATCCTCGTAGAACGAGAATCTCTGCGTCATGTAGCCGACTTCGCGTTTGATCCTGAGCGAGTCGGTGCGGATGTCGTAGCCGAGCACCGTGCCTTCGCCCTCATCCGGCGTTAAGAGGCCGCACATGATGCGGATGGTCGTCGTCTTGCCCGAGCCGTTCGGCCCGAGGAAGCCGACGATCTCGCCCTCGGCCACCGTCATCGTCACATGGTCGACGACGGTCTTGTCGCCGAAGCGCTTGACCAGGTCATGGACGTCAATGACGTTCATTTCTGGAGGTCCGCCCCGAGGTCCGCCCCGAGGTCCGCCAAGTCGACATCGACGATCTGACCGGGCTGCAGCGGGCCGGCGCCGCCTTCCGGCCGCGCCTCGACCAGATAGACAAGCTTCTGCCGGTTCTCGAGCGAATAGATCACCGGCGGGGTGAATTCCGGATCGGGCGAGACGTAGCTGACGCGCGCTTTCACGTCCGCGCTGCAGCCGTCGCAATGGACGCTGAGCATGGTGCCGACCTTGACCGACGAGAAGGCGCTTTCGGGCACATAGACGCTGAGCTTGATGGCGCCATCGGGCAGCATGGAGAGCACCGGCGCGGTCGGCCCGGCGGTGTCGCCGGGATTGCGGATGACGTCGTTGACGCGACCGGGCGAGGGCGCCGCCAGCACGCGCTTCGACAGCCGCCATTGCGCCTGGTCGAGTTCCGACTTCGCCTGCTTGACCTGGTTGTCGGCGGCCTTGATCGTCTCGGCGCGCGCCGGCAGGCCGCCGACGGCGAGATTGGCTTCCGCCTGGCCGACCTGCGCGGTGGCGGTCTCCAGCGTCGCCGAGGCGGTGTCATAATCGGCCTGGGTGCCGGTGCCGCGCTTGTAGAGGTCGCTGGCCCGGTCATATTTGCGCTTGGCGTCGGCGGCCTGCGCCTTGGCCATATCGACGGCGGCCTTCAGCACAGCGATTTCTTCCGGCCGCTTGCCGACCTGCAGGTCGGCAAGCTGCGCCTGGGCCTGGGCAAGTGCCGCCTGCGCCTGCGCCACGGCGATCTTGGCGTCGGCGCTTTCCAGCGTCACCACCGGCGCGCCGGGCGCGACACGGTCGCCGCGCTTGACGGCGACCGTCTCGACCTGCGCCACCTCGATCGGCGCCAGCAGCACATATTCGCCCTCGACATAGCCGACGGCGAGCGGTGCCGCCGGCGCGCAGGCGCCGAACAACTGTGCGGCGAGCGGCAGCGAACACAGGAAACTCATGACTTGTCCTCCTTGCCGGCGGCTGCACCGCGTGCCGCCAGCATTGCTCTCAAATTGCCGGTCGCGACCGCCACCACCTTGGCCGCCTCCGCCTCGCCGATCTCGCGCCAGCCCATCCGGCGCATCACCGCCTCGCGGCCGATGCGGAAATAGACGACCTGGCCGATCAGCGTGAACACGGTAAGCCGCGTGGCTTCGCTTTCGGCCGGTTCGCCGGTCGCCTGCTCCCAGATCTGGCAAAGCCGGCGATGCGTCGGCTCGAACACGCCGGCATAGATGCGGTCGAGCGCCGCCGTCGGATGCGACAGCTCTCCGAGTACGAATTGTACGATCTCGCCTGCTTCGGGAGTCGCCACCACAAACGCCACCATCCGCTCCAGCGCGGTGGAAAGCAGCGCCCGCGCCGCTTCGGGGTTGTTCGGCGGTGCAGTCGCCTGCGGGGCGCCGAGCGCCTGTCCGGCGATTCCCTGGATGGTGTCGACAATGTAATCGGCGGCGGCGGCGCGCAGTCCTTCCTTGCCGCCGAAATGATAGGCGATAGAGCCGATATTGGCCTTGGCTTCGGCCGCGATCTCGCGCGTCGAGGTGCCGTCGAAGCCCTGCCGCCCGAACAGTTTCAGCGCGGCGCGCACCAGTGCAGCACGCGTCTGCTCGGCGGGCGAGGTGTCATGGCGCGATGTTTTGCTGTCCGGCACTTTGATCATGGTCGGCATTTTAATCAATCGATTGATTAAAGTCAATTTCGTTTCCTGCGCGGCTTGCCTTCTCATTTCCCGCACGCTTTAGTGCGCGGCCATGGGCAAGGAAGTCGAGCGCAAGTTTCTGGTCGCCGGCGCCGCCTGGCGCGATCTGGTGGAAGCGGAAATCCGCATTCGCCAGTTTTACCTTGCCGCCACACCGGGGCGCACGGTGCGCGTGCGCATCAGCAACGGCAGCTCCGCCGAGCTGACGCTCAAATTCGGCGCCAGCGAGCGTGAGCGCGACGAGTTCGAATATTCCATCCCTCTTGCCGAGGCCGAGGAGCTGACGGCGTTCGCGCTCGGACGTGTCATCGAGAAGACACGCCACCATGTTAGACACCGCGGCTATCTCTATGAAGTCGATGTATTCGGCGGAATGCTCGCGGGGCTGGTGGTCGCCGAGCTCGAGACGCCGGAGGACGTACCAGACGAAATGCTGCCTGATTGGCTCGGTCGCGAGGTCACCGGCCAATCGAGGTTCTACAACGCGTCGCTCGCCCTTGGGGGGATTCCGGAGATCGCCGCATGAGCTTTCGCATCGATCCGCGCCTGCCGCTGACCGGCGAGGTCAGACGTATCCTTGCCGACGAAATCGGCAGGGCGCTCAGTCATCTTGAACTGGCGCGCGAGAAGCCGGAGCAGGGGCTGCACAAATGCCGCAAGCGGCTGAAGAGCGTGCGCGCCTTGCTGCGCCTGGTTCGTTCCGGGGACGAACCGTTCTGCCAGACCGAAAACGAATGCTACAAGCAGGTGTCGGCGCTGCTTGCCGGCCCGCGCGAGGCGACCGCGCTGATCGAGACCATTGATCGCCTCGCCGAGGCTTTTCCGGAGCAGAGCGCCGGCGGCGGCCTCGACCCCGTCCGCGACCGGCTGGTGCTGCGCCAGCATGAGCTTCATGCCGGCGCCGGCCTCGACGCCGCCATCAACGCGGCCGTCGCCGCCTGTCAGGAAGGCCTTGAGCGGATCGGCAGGCTGGCCCTGCCCGATCAGCCCGAGCAGGCCGCCGACATCCTGGCCGAAGGCGCCCGCGCCACCTTGCGGCGCGCCAGGAAGGGGCTGGACAAGGCCGGTTCGCGCGGCGCCGCCGACGATTTCCATGACCTGCGCAAGGCGGCCAAGACGCACTCCATGCATCTGTCGCTGCTCGGCCGTTTGTGGCCGACGCCGATCAAGGGTCGCCGTAAAGCCGTCGACAAGCTGGGCGACCAGCTCGGCGACCTTCACGACGTCTTCGTCATGCGCGGCCTGCTCGACGCCGATGGCGAGCCGCTTGGTCCGCCCGAAGAGACCAGGCTTCTGCGCAAGCTTTTGAAGCGCTCGGAAAAGAGCCTCAGCAAGGCCTGTCTGGCCGACGCCGCCGAACTGTTCGGCGACAGCCCGAAGCGTTCGACGAAGAAGCTTGCGCGCAAGGCACGCGGCGATCTCGCCGGCCAGCCGGAAGAGGTAGGCGCGGCCGCCAGCTGACTTGGAGCGAATATCTGGCCTCTCCGAGGGACTGTGTCAGGCAATAGACTCTACCATCGCATGTCCAACCCCTGCCCTCCCGCAGGGTGAGGGAGTATCTTTGCGGCCGCCGGGCCTTGCGAAACCATCGACGACTGGCGTCGCGCGGAGATGTCATCAAGGTCCACCCAAAAATGCGCTCAGCCGCCTCAGCACCAGATCCGGAGCTTCAAGCTGAGGCAGGTGGCCGACGCCAGGAAGTGTTTCGAACGACGCTTGCGGGATCAACGCATGAAGCGCTTTGCCTCGCGTCAGCGGAATCCATGGATCGTCCTCACCCCAGATTATCTTTACCGGACAGCGTATGTCCCCAAACATCGGCTCGACTTCGGCGGTAAGTCTTTCATCGGCTTGCGCAAATTGGCGATAGAAGCTCGCGCGCCCTTCCTCGGAAAGCCACGGCTCGACAAGCTTCTCGAAATCTCCGGAATCGATGTCATTTATGATGGCTCCCTTGATGTAGGCCTCTACGATAGCCCTGTGGATGTGCGGCGGCAGGCCCAGAAAGGCATCGACATGGCGACCGACATGATCGAAGAACTCCGATCCCCAAGGGCGCATCGCGACAACGTTCATCAGCAGATACCGGTCGAAGTCGCAGCCATGCAGCAAATGCGCTCGTAGTGTTATCGCTCCACCCATATCGTGGGCAATGACGATCGGACGTTCGATATCCCAACAGGCAAGCATCTCGGCGAATATCTTTCCTTGCACGTCGAGCGACGTGCGCTGCCGCGCGTCTTTTTCGGATTGTCCGTAGCCGGGCATATCATACCAATGGACGCGATACCGCCTAGCGAGGTCCGGAATGATCCGATGCCATGAGAACGAAGACCACGGCCAACCATGAGCCAGCACGAGCGCAGGCCCGCTACCCAGTCGACCCGCTGCCACTGTGCCCGCGGATGTTTGCACGGTCTCATCGAGTTTCCACGACATCCAATACTCTCCCCGGGTGTCCGGACTGGGGGTGCCAAGCGCTGGATTTCAACCGTCACGCCGGCAGCGGCCGCCGCCCTTTCGCCCCGCTATCCGTTCGCGCGCCTGCGTCCCGCGCGTGCGGGCCGATCGGCATGATCGACGCAAACGGCGTCGCGCCGAAGGCAAACGTCCATTTGTAGCCGATAAGCTGGTCTTCCGGTGTTGTGTGCTGGTCGTGATGGGCAAGCAGCTTGGCGCGTTCGGCCAGCTCTTCCGCCTCACGCCGAACCATCTGCGCCGTCTCCGGCCGCATGCGCCTGGAGAAGCTGACGAAGGTCGCCTCCCGCTCCAGATGGCCGATCGCCCAGCCGATGAAATTCTTGTTGGTCATCTCGAAGGATGGCCTGAGCGGCCCCTCGAAATTCCACTGGATCGGCGTCTCGACCAGCAGCCTTGCAGACAGGCCGCGTCCGAGCGCCACCAGGCCGAGCTCCTCCAGATCGCGCAGATAGAGGAACATCGAGGCTTCGCTCAGGCCTTGCGAGCGCATGATGCCTTCCGGCGTGAATTTTTCCGACAGCATGACGAAGACGAACAGCAGCGCCGGCCGGCCGGCGAGCTTGCGCTCGATTTCCGGCGCGATGTGATTGGCCGGTCCGGGCCCCCTGTTCATCGAGCCCAGCACGTTTTCCAGCTCGACCTCGGCCGCGGCGCAGATTTCCATCAGCCGGTCGAGCTTGCAGTTTCGTTCGTGGAAGATGCGCTTCACCGTCGGTTCGGAAACCCCCATGCGCTCGGCCAGCATGCGATAGGTCAGGCCCTTCGCCTTCAGCGTCCGTTTCAATGCTTCGAAGATCGGACCGTTCATGGGATGCACCTCTTTTGCGCGAATTCGTATCGATCTTCGATACTAGACTTGAACTGTCTTCCGGAAAAGTATCGAAAAAAGTAGCTCTCCGTCGTCATCACAGGAGAGCACCCATGAAAACCCTCATCGCCTCGACCTTTCTCGCCATCATCTCCATTGCAACCGTTCCCGCCGCCCGGGCCGGAGAAATCTGGCGCGCGGCCGGTTTCGAGCAGCCGGAATCGGCGCTTTTCGATGCCGCCAACAGACGCATCGTCGTTTCCAATATCGTCGGCAATCCCGGCGATGCCGACGGCAACGGCTATCTGTCGCTGCTGTCGCTGGACGGCAAGATCATCACCCGTCACTGGACCGATGGCATGGACGCGCCCAAGGGCATGGCGATCGCCGGCGGCAAGCTTTATGTCGCCGACATCACCAAAATCCGCGTCGTCGATCTTGCCAGCGGCAAGCTGGTCTCGACCATCGACGTGCCTGGCGCGGTCTTCCTCAACGACATGACCCAGGACAGCGCCGGCAAGGTCTACGTCACCGATATGCTGGCCGATGCCATCTACCGCATCGACGGCGGCCGGCCGGAACTGTTCGTGAAGGACCCACTTCTGGCTTCGCCCAACGGCGTCTTTGCCGACGGCGGCAGGCTGATCGTCGCCTCCTGGGGCAAGGGCATCAAGGCCGATTTCAGCACCGCCGAGCCGGGTGGCCTGCTGTCGGTCGACCTTGCCGGTAAAAAGATAACGCCGCTGCCGGGCGCGCAGAACTTCGCCGACCTCGACGGCGTCATCGCCATTGGCGACATCATCTATGCGACCGCCTACATGACCGGCACGCTCTACCGCTACCAGACCGGCGATGCCCCGGAAGCGGTGGCGCATTTTAAGCCGGGCAGCGCCGACATCGGCACGGACGGCAACTCGACCATCTATGTCCCGCTGATGAACGAAGGCGCGGTCGCGGCGCTGAAGATCGACTGACAGCCGTCGCTGCGCGAATACCGTCTATCAGGATCGGCCTCCATATCCACGATTGGCCTCCATATCAGGATTGGACCGCCGTATCGGCGGAACTGCCATCTGGTTCTGCCATTCGCTCCGGGATATCCGTCCGCCGCATGAGCGAAGCCGTGAAGACATCCAGCCTGAGCGGCGCCGTTTCGCCGATGATCCCGGTGCTTATATGCGCGCTGGCGATCTTCCTGCTGTCCGGGATGGACGCGGCGATGAAGTCGCTGGTCATTGCGGTCGGTGTATACAACACGGTGCTGTGGCGCAGCATGGTCGCGACGCTGGTCGCCGGCGCGGCCTGGTCGGCAGGGCCGCGTTCGAAACCGACCCTGCCGGTGCTGAGGCTGCATGCGCTGCGCGCCGCGGTCGTCGGCATCGTCCTGGTCTCATTCTTCTGGGGTCTGGCCAGGCTGCCGCTCGCCGAGGCGATCGGGCTCAGCTTTGTCGCGCCCCTGTTCGCCCTTTTCCTCGCCGCGCTGTTGCTGGGCGAACGAATCCGACGGCAGGCGGTGTGGGCGTCCCTGGCCGGCATCGCCGGCGTCGCGATCATATTGGCCGGCCAGTTCGGTCAGGCCGGCCATTCGCAGGATGCCCTGCTCGGCACGGCGGCGGTGCTCGTATCGACGGTATTCTATGGCTACAATCTGATCCTCGCCCGGCGGCAGGCGCTGTTGGCCAAACCGGTCGAGATCATGCTGTTCCAGAACCTCTGCGTCGCGATCATCCTTGGTTTCGCCGCGCCGTGGCTCGCCGTTGCAATGCCGAGGGATCTATGGCTCCCCCTTGTCGGGGTGACGGTGCTGTCGCTCGCCGGCCAATTCCTGATGAGCTGGTCCTACGCCCGCGCCGAAGCGCAATATCTGATCCCGACGGAATATTCGGCCTTCATCTGGGCAATCGCGCTTGGCTGGTTCTTCTTCGATGAGGCGGTGGCCTGGACCACGCTGGCAGGAGCATGCCTGATCGTCGCCGGCTGCCTGATCGCCGCGCGCGCAAACCCGAAACTTGCCGAACCGATCGAAGCGGCGGTTTGAGAAGCATCTCGCCGGCGCGGCTCACTCGCTGTCCGCCAGCACCTTGCGCCGCTGCAGCAGGCGCGCCGCAAGCCAGCACAGCATGGCCCAGGCGAAACCGGCGCACCAGCCGGCAAGCACGTCCGACGGCCAATGCACGCCGAGATAGACGCGGCTGATGCCGACCAGCACTGTGGTGAGCACGGCAAGGCCAAGCACGAAGATCCTGGTCGTGCGGTCCGGCAGGAAACGCGCCGCCAGCGAGCCGAGCGTCAGATAGGTGATCGCCGACAGCATGGCATGGCCGCTCGGAAAGGACAGCGACGTCTCGTTGACGAGATGCGAGACAAGTTCGGGCCGCGGCCGGTCGACCTCGAATTTGAGCAGGATCGAGAGAACTTTCCCACCCGCCACCGCCACGAACATCAGCAGTGCCGCCGCCGGTCTGCGGATCAGCAGCAGATAGATGATCGTCGCCGTCGTAACCAGCACCAGCACGCTGGTGCTGCCGAGGCTGGTGATGTCGCGCATCGCGCCTTGCAGCCAAAGCGGGCCGATCGGATTGTCGGGCTGCCCGGCATGGCGGAAGGCGAGCAGGATTTCGGTGTCGAAGGCATGCGGCGTGGCCGCGCGCGCCAGCTCCATCAGCTCGACGAACCCCCAGAGGCCAGCAGCGATCAGCAGCCCGGCGAGCAGCACCGGAAATTCTATTCTGTTGAGCAGCGCGCTTGTGGTCGATTTCATCTTGCCGCAGTTCCGTCAACAGCCGCCGCATATAGGGCCCGAGCGTGATCAGCGCGACCGCGGCGAGCGCCCCCGGAAGCTCAGTTTTCTTCCCTCTAAGCGGCTGCCGTCGCCGCGTCGACCGAGGACGCTTCTACCTCTGGGCGATTAAAGCAGTGATCAGCCGGCAAATAAATATCCGAAGGCGGATCACGCCGCTGTCACTAAAATGTAACCGGCGAGCTTCGGGAAGTGAAGGTCAAAAACTCCAGCATCCCAAGAAGCAAGAAGGCTCCTTCACCGTCGCTCACCAATCGGGCTCGGATTTCCCCTTCTGCGGGAGCCGGCGGCGTCCTATATGGCGCGTGCGCGATATGATCGTTATTCAATCGCGACGAGGCGATTGATTCGGGGGGATCCATCAAAATCGGCACGTGGACCCATGCCCTCCTTGCGCATCTACATCGACGGTTTTCTCGAAGGCGCCGCGCCCAAGGTCCAGCGGCGCGAGCTGACGCATATCGAACGCCTGGCGCTGGTCCGCCGCCATGGCGATTTCTCGCTCGCCTATTCCACCGCCGTGCAGCCAAAACTGTCCTACTTCAGCGACGGCGACGGCTACATCGCCTTCGGCAGCAAGATGAAGCACCATTTTGCCCTTGGCGATCCGGTCGTCGATACGGCGGATCGGCCCGCCTACATCAAGCGTTTCGTCGAAGCCGCGGGCGGCCCGTGGTTCGTTCAAATCAGCGCCGCCACGGCAAAGGTGCTGGCCGGGCTCGGCTACCAGGTCAACCGGCTGGGCATCGACACCAGGCTTGAGCTGCCGGCCCATGATTTCTCCGGCAAGCGCAACGAAACGGTGCGCTATTCCGAACGCTGGCTGATGAAGAAAGGCTTCACCTTCGCCGAGGACAGAAACAACATGCTGCTCGACGAAGTTACGAGGCTTTCCGAGAACTGGCGCGGCGAGCGCATCGTCAAGCGCTGGGAAATGGGCTTCCTCAACCGCCCCTTCGCCTATCACCTCGGCGCCGACATGCGTCGCTTCGTCCTGCACGGGCCGGAGGGCGAGCTCGTCGCTCTGCTCGATTTCGATCCGCTGTTCAGCGACGGCAAGGTCATCGGCTACACCACGGCCTTCAAGCGCAAGCAGGTCGACGCCACGCCGCATGCCGAGATCGGGCTGACCAAGTTCGCCGTCGACCGCTTTCGCGAGGAGGGCATTTCGGTGGTCACGCTGGGTCTGTCGCCGCTGGTCGATGTCGAGCCCAGCGGCTTTGCCGAATCGAGCTTCTGGCGCGGCGCCTTCCAGCGCGCCTACCAGTCGCCTTGGGTCAACCGCTCAAGGTTCAACTTGCAGGGCCAAGCAGCCTTCAAGCGCCGCTTCCACGGTGTCGAGGAACCGACCTACGTCGCCTTCCGCAAAGGGACGCTGATGGAAATGCTGGGGCTGCTGCGGCTGGTGAAGGCGATTTGAAGGAACCCAAGCCGCGTCAGTTCCTCAGCCGATACCCGGTCCTGAAGATCCACGCCACGATTGCGATGCAGACAGCCAGGAACACCAGCGTCATGCCGAGGCTGACGCCGACCGAGACGTCGGCCTTGCCGTAAAAGCTCCAGCGGAAGCCGCTGATCAGGTAGACGACCGGGTTGAACAGCGTGACCGTCTTCCAGATGCCGGGCAGCATATGGATGGAATAGAAGCTGCCGCCGAGGAAGGTCAGCGGCGTGACGATCAGCAGCGGCACCAGCTGCAGCTGCTCGAAGGTCTTCGCCCAGATACCGATGATGAAGCCGAACAGGCTGAAGGTCACCGCCGTCAGCACCAGGAAGGCGATCATCCACAACGGGTGCTCGATCCTCAGCGGCACGAACAGCGCCGCCGTCGCCAGAATAATCAGGCCGAGCAGGATCGATTTGGTCGCCGCACCCCCGACATAGGCAAGGATGATCTCCAGATAGGAGACCGGCGCCGACAGGAGCTCGTAGATCGAGCCGACGAATTTCGGGAAATAGATGGCGAAGGACGCGTTCGAGATCGACTGCGTCAAGAGCGACAGCATCATCAACCCCGGCACGATGAAGGCGCCGTAGCTGATGCCGTCGATCTCGGTGATGCGCGAGCCGATGGCCGAGCCGAAGACGACGAAATAGAGCGATGTCGAGATGACCGGCGAGATGATGCTCTGCAGCACGGTGCGGAAGGCGCGCGCCATCTCCACCCGGTAGATCGCCCAGACTGCGCGAAGATTCACGGTCGCGCGCGGGTTCATGGCTCTTGCCTCAGCAGGTTGACGAAGATCTCCTCGAGCGAGCTGTTCTTGGTGTCCATGTCGCGGTACTGGACGCCGGCCGCCTGGAGGTCGCGGATCAGCGAGGCGACGCCCGGCCGGTCGCTCTGGTTGTCATAAGTGTAGGTCAGCTGTCCGCCATCCGGCGACAGCTCCAGCGCATAGCGCGAGAGGCCGTCCGGCAGCGTATTCAGCGGCGCGCGCAGTTCCAGCGTCAGCTGCTTGCGGCCGAGCTTGCGCATCAATTCCGCCTTGCCCTCGACCAGGATGATCTCGCCGCGGTTGATGACGCCGACGCGGTCGGCCATCGCCTCGGCCTCCTCGATGTAATGTGTGGTGAGGATGATGGTGACGCCGTCCTCGCGCAGCCTGCGCACCATCGCCCACATGTCCTGGCGCAGCTCGACGTCGACGCCTGCCGTCGGCTCGTCGAGGAACAAAACGCGCGGCTCATGCGACAGCGCCTTGGCGATCATCAGCCGGCGTTTCATACCGCCGGACAGCGTGATCGCCCTGGCGTCCTTCTTGTCCCACAGCGAAAGATCGCGCAGCACCTTTTCGACGAAGCCGGGGTTGGCCGGCTTGCCGAAAAGGCCGCGGCTGTAGCTGACCGTCGCCCAGACCGTCTCGAAAGCGTCGATGGTCAATTCCTGCGGCACCAGCCCGATCAGGCTGCGCGCGGCGCGGTAATCCTTGCCGATGTCGTGGCCGTCCACGGTGACGGTGCCGGAGGAACGGTTGACGATGCCGCAGACGATCGAGATCAGCGTCGTCTTGCCGGCGCCGTTCGGCCCGAGCAGCGCGAAGATCTCACCGCGCTCGATGTCGAGATTGATTTCCTTCAGCGCCTTGAAGCCGGTGGCATAGGTTTTCGTGACACCGGAAATTGAGATGATGGATGACATGCTGAAAACGGCTTGGCTGGAAAAGGTGACCTCATATAGGTCGGATGTCGTTTCATGCAAACCGCAAATCGATCCTGCTCCTGACATCTCTGGACAGTCGAGGGACCTTGGCCGGCTCTAATGCGGTGTGTCGTCGTCGGCAAGCTGTCACGCGAGGCGTTTATCAAGGCCGCGGCACGGCCGCGCTTGGCGCTGCGACAACGCGCCTCGCGTGACGCCGCGCCGCTTTGACCGGGACGGGTTTTGAGGCCTACCCTCAAAGAATAACAGCAGCCGGAGCCGCCATGGACCCGCTCATTCTGTCGCGTATCCAGTTCGGCGCGAACATTTCGTTTCACATCCTGTTTCCGGCGATCACCATTGCACTTGGCTGGGTGCTTCTGTTCTTCAAGCTGCGCTACAACGCATCAGGCGATTCCGCCTGGATGCACGCCTATTTCACCTGGGTGAAGGTTTTCGCGCTGTCCTTCGCCATGGGCGTTGTTTCCGGCGTCACCATGAGCTTCCAGTTCGGCACCAACTGGCCGGGCTACATGAAGACCGTCGGCAACATCGCAGGTCCCCTGCTCGCCTACGAAATCCTCACCGCCTTCTTTCTCGAGGCGGCCTTCCTCGGCATCATGCTGTTCGGCTTCCGTCGCGTCTCCAACCGCATCCACACTCTGGCGACGGTGCTGGTCGCCGGCAGCACCACGGTGTCGGCCTTCTGGATCATCGCTTTGAACTCCTGGATGCAGACTCCGGCCGGCTTCGAGATGCGCGACGGCGTCGCGCATGCGGTCAGCTGGTGGGCTATCGTCTTCAATCCGTCGATGCCTTACCGCCTGGTTCACATGCTGCTGGCCTCGGGCCTGACCGTCTCGTTCCTGATCGCCGGCCTGTCGGCGCTGCGCTACCTTTACGGCGACCGCTCGGAATCGATGTGGAAGGCGCTGCGCACCGGCGTCTTCACCGCCGCCATCCTGATCCCGATCCAGATCTTCGCCGGCGACCAGCACGGCCTGAACACGCTCGCGCACCAGCCGCAGAAGATCGCCGCCATGGAGGCCAACTGGAACACCGGCCCCAACGTGCCGCTGGTCCTGTTCGCGCTGCCCGACGAAGCAGCGAAGGAGAACAGGTTCGAGATCGCCATTCCCGACGGCGCCAGCCTGGTGCTGCGTCACTCGACCGGCGGCGTCGTGCCCGGCCTCAACGACTATCCCGGCAACCATCCGCCGGTGTTCCCGGTGTTCTGGGGCTTCCGCGTCATGGTCGGCACCGGCATCCTGATGCTGATCGTTTCCTGGTCGGCGGCCTGGTTCCTCTGGCGCCGGCACAGCCTGCCGAAGCCGCTGGCCATCATTATGGTGCCGATGACCATTTCCGGCTGGTTGGCAACGCTCGCCGGCTGGTACACCACCGAGATCGGCCGCCAGCCTTGGCTGGTGACCGGCGTCCTGAAGACGGCCGACGCCGTCGGCCCGGTCGCCGGCAGCCACGTCGCGCTGACCTTGGCCGTCTATCTCATGCTCTATGTGCTGCTCTTGATCGCCTATCTCGGCGTGCTGGCGCATTTGGCGCTGAAGGCGGCCAAGGACGGCGACACCTCGCCGTTGCCTGGCGTCATGAACGCGGCCCTTTCGCAGCCGGCCGCGGGGGAGTGAAACGATGACCTTCGACTGGCCAACCGCGCTGCCTTTGATCTTCGCCGGCCTGATGGGCCTCGCCATTCTGATCTATGTCGTGCTCGACGGCTTCGATCTCGGCATCGGCATCCTGTTCGCCGCCGCCGGCGACGCCGAGCAGGACACCATGATCGCGGCCATAGGCCCGTTCTGGGACGCCAACGAGACGTGGCTGGTGCTGGCGGTCGGGCTTTTGCTGGTCGCCTTCCCGATGGCGCACGGCACCATCCTTACTGCGCTCTACCTTCCGGTCTTCGTGCTCCTGGTCGGCCTGATCCTGCGCGGCGTCGCCTTCGATTTCCGCGCCAAGGTGCCGGCCGGCAAGAAGCACCGCTGGAACCGCATCTTCTTTCTGGGCTCGGCAACCGCCTCGCTGGCGCAGGGCTACATGCTGGGCGTCTATGTGCTCGGCCTCGATGTCGGCCTTGGCGGCATGGCTTTCGGCGCGCTGGTGGCGCTCTGCCTGTCGGCGGCTTATGCCGCCATGGGCGCCGCCTGGCTGATCTACAAGACCGAGGACGATCTGCAGAAGAAGGCGGTGCGCTGGCTGCGCACCGCGCTGGTGCTGACGGCGCTCGGCATGATTGCCGTGTCGCTGGCCACGCCCTTCGCCAGCCCGCGCATCTTCGACAAATGGTTCGTCTGGCCGCAGATCCTCTATCTGTCGCCGCTGCCCATCCTGTCGGCGCTGCTGTTCCTGTGGCTATGGCGGCAGACCTTCGACCTGCCGAAGCCCGACGACCGCCATGCGATCAGGCCGTTCCTGGCGCTCACCGCGATCTTCACGCTCGGCTTTGCCGGGCTCGCCTGGTCGTTCTACCCCTATGTCGTGCCCGACAAATTGACCATCTGGCAGGCGGCTTCCGCGCCGGAAAGCCTCGCCATCATTCTGGCCGGCACCGTCGTCGTGCTGCCGGTCATCATCTTCTATTCCTTCTACGCCTACCGCGTCTTCAGCGGCAAGGCGACGGATCTGACGTATGATTGAGAGCAATCTCCCCCCTTGAGGGGGAGATGTCGCCGAAGGCGACAGAGGGGGTCGCCGCGCGTGGAGCGCCAGCCTCCTTCTGCTGCAGCAGGCCGAGCCCGGTCGAACCGACCCCCTCTGGCCTGCCGGCCATCTCCCCCTCGAGGGGGGAGATTGACCCTAATTGCTCGACGCCAGCACCAGCACCGGCTTCTCGCTGTAGAGCTGCGGGAACAGCGACTTCAAGTTCTCGATCTTGGGCAGGTCGTTGTAGACGATGTAGGGATAGGTCGGGTTCAGCGTCAGGAAATCCTGGTGGTAGTTTTCCGCCGGATAGAAGGTCTTGCCGGTCTCCAGCGTGGTGACGATCGGCTTCGAAAACACCTTGGCCTTGTCGAGCTGGGCGATGTAGCTCTCGGCGATCTTCTTCTGCTGATCGTTCTCGGCAAAGATCGTCGAGCGGTACTGGGTGCCTGAGTCCGGTCCCTGGTAGTTGAGCTGCGTCGGATTGTGGGCGACCGAGAAATACACCTGCAAGAGCTGGCCGTAGGTCACTTGCGACGGATTGTAGGTGATCTCGACCGACTCGGCGTGTCCCGTGCGGCCGGTGCCGACGATCTCGTAGACGGCGTTTTCGGCGCTGCCGCCGGTATAGCCGGAGACGGCCTTGGTCACGCCCTTGACGTGCTGGAACACGCCCTGCACGCCCCAGAAGCAGCCGCCGGCAAAGATTGCCTTCTCGCTGCCGCCGGCAGCCTTTTCATCCATTGCCGGCGGCGGGATCACCACCGCGTCCTCGGCCGAGCGGGCCGGCGTCTGCCAGAAAATTGCCGCTGCCGCGGTGATCGCAAGCGCCGCCAGCGCAGCGAGGAATGGTGATCGCCGCGCGGGTTTTTTGTCGATGCCGTTCATGTTCAATCTCCCTTGTTGCTGTTCATTATATACGAAAGAGGCCGCCCCCGGGTTCTCACTTTGCCGTGCGGCGCTCCCCCTCATCCGGCCCTTCGGGCCACCTTCTCCCCACTGGGGAGAAGAGACTGGCGCCGGCGCTGACCGCCTCCTCTCCCCGCCGGGGAGAGGTCAGCCGAGCGAAGCGGAGGCTGGGTGAGGGGGAGTCAACAGCCATAGCTCAACTTTATTGAGCCGGAGCCATCGCATCCGCCGGCTTCATGGCATCGGCGGGCTTCATCGCATCGGTAGCGGGTTTCATCGCCTGCGTCGCCATGGCATCCGGTGCCATCGCGTCGGCCGGTTTCATCGCATCCGTCGCCGGCTTCATCGCCTCGGTCGTCGCGGCCGGTTTCATGGCGTTGGTCGCATCGTCGGCGCGGGCGCCGGCGGCGAAAGCCGTGGCCGCAAGCGCCAAGGCGAGTGCCGGCAGCGTCAGATATCTGGTCATGGTGGTCTCCTCTTAGAGTTTCCGTGGGGGTTGTGACGCGCGGATGCGGGCCGGATGATGCGTTGCCGCGTCCTGTGGCGTCGCATGGGAATAATCAGTCGGCTGCCGCGGCGAGGATCGGCCCGCCGCCCGGCGTTTGCACCAGCACCGCGGTGCTGAGGCCGCCGGTGGCGGCCGGCAGCGGCAGCGTCTTCGCTTCGCCGCTCCAGCTGCCGAGTTTCTGCAGCGAATGCACGACGTTGGCATGCGGCAGCGTGCGGCCGGTGTTCTCGCCGCGCGCCACCGGCACCTCGACGACACCTTTGTTATAGCGAACCAGCCAGATGTCGGCGCGGCCGGAAGGCGCCTTGCCGGCGCCGATCGAGATCTTGCCGCCGGCGAGCGAAAGCGACGGCCCGGCGGCCTGGCCGCTGCTGGCGATCAGGCCCTGGATCTCGCCCGGCCGGGCGCCGACGGCGTCCGTGCGGCCGTTGACCACCACCTGCGGCGTGAACGGCCCGTCATGGCCGAGCGACGGCTCGTAGTTGACCTGGCGCTGGGTGAATTCCTGCCGGCCGAACGTATCCTTCCAGCCGAGATAATCCCAATAGGTGACGTTGAACGACAGCGCCAGCACGCCCGGCTGGTCCTTGACCTTGATCAGATTGGCATTGGCCGGCGGGCAGGACGAGCAGCCCTGGCTGGTGAACAATTCGACCACGGTGAGCGGTTGTGGGGCGGCCGTGCCCGCAGTCGCGACAAGCGCCGCCAGCGCGGCGAGCCAGACCTTGCCGGTTGTTGCTTTCTTCATGGGAAGTCTCCGTTGCGGCGGGGGCCGTCAGCCGGCCACATCCCCAGTTTCGCCGCCGCCACGGGCTTCGTTACAACCATCACCGGTTTGTGATTGGGGGCGCTGACGCTCTTCCTTCTCCCCTTGCGGGAGAAGGTGGCTCGGCGCGCAGCGCCGACACGGATGAGGGGTGCTCCAGCTTGACGCCGACGGGGACACTTCACCGCCATGGTTGCAGGCTGGTATCTCTCACATAAGCGATAATCGTCCCGCAGACGCCGTCCAAATCCTTTAGGACATCGTCGTTCCAAAAGCGCAGCACGCGAAAGCCGTTTCCCTTCAACTCGGCGCTACGGATCCGATCGGAATCCGAGTCCGCGTGCTGGTTGCCATCGATTTCGACGATCAGGCGTGCTTCGAGGCAGACGAAGTCGGCGATATATTTTCCAATGGGAACTTGACGCCGAAACTTGATCCGGTCGAGCCTGCGATCGCGCAGTTCTTGCCAAAGCTTGTTCTCCGCTTCCGTCATCTCACGGCGGAGCGAACGGGCAAAACTGCGCTTGGCTCGTGTGACCGGTTGATGCGGCATAGAGTGAGATTAGCCCGCGGTCGCACTCCGTCCAACACCCCTCATCCGTCTCGGCGCTGCGCGCCGAGCCACCTTCTCCCGCAAGGGGAGAAGGGAAGAGAGGCCCTACTGCGTCAGCACCGTCTCGGACGGGCGCTGGTTGTAGTTGCACTTGCCCTGCACGGTGTAGAAGAAGTCGGCTTGGGTGGTGCCCACGGAGGCGGACGTCGGCACCGCCGATCCGCCGTCTTCCCAGGCCTGGTAGCCGGTCTGGCCGCACGGCACGGCGGTGAAGATGTTGACGGTCTGGCCGACCGCCACTTCGGGCATGGTGCTCTGGCTGACACCGATGTAGAGCCGGTCCGAAGTGCTGGGATCGTTGGACTTCAACACCTTCGGGTTGCCGGAAGGCACGTCCATCTCCAGATAGAGCTGGTCCATCTGGCTGACGTCGATCACCGCGCCGGCCCCGTTGGCGGGATAGAAGGTGTCGGCGCAGGTCGTCACATACTTCTTGCTGCCGCTGGTCTGGGTGATGGCGCCGACGGGAAGGTTGTTGAAATTGCTGACGGTCTTCGTCGTGCAGACCTGCTTCTGCACCGTCGTTGTGGTCGAGCCGTTGATGGTGTTGACGGTTGTGGTGCCGTAGCCCTTCGGATCGCCATAGCCGTTATAGGCGTAGCTGATCGTCATCAGCGGCTTGGCCACGGTGTCGCCGAATTTGGTGCCGTAGAGGTACATCGTCTTGCCCCAATAGCCCGACACTTTCGTCACCCTGAAGGTCGTCTGCACCAGCGCTGGCGTCTTGCGCACCGAGGAACCGACGCCGACCTGCACCGAATTGACCCTGGCGATCGACATGAAAGTGGTCGGCATCGGATAATTCGCCTTGGCCGAGAAGCTGGCGGTGCCGTCGGCGGCGACGTTGACGGCCGTGAGCTTCACCGTGCCCAGCCCGCTATTGGCGACATAGGCCTGCTGCAGCGCCGTCTGGCGGTCGGCGTCAGTTGTGGTCGTCGGCAGCGTCGTGATCGACAGAATCGCCGCGTCGAGCGCGTTCTGCATGTTGCTGCGGGTCTGGATCGCCGAGGTGTAGTCGACGGAAAAGCCGACCGCCAGCAGCAGTGGGATGACCGCCATCACCAGCATCGGCGCCAGCGAGCCGCTTCTGGAGGAGAGGAATTGCTTCACCGATCCGGCCATCCCGGCCGGGCTGAATTTCTGGGCATGTCTGAGCATTGAGCGAGCCTTGGCAGGGAGCCGATTTACCATCCATGGGCGAAGATGCCCTAAAGGGATGGATGAAAGTTTAAGCGGATTTGAATATGTGGGACGCCTTTTTCCTTCTCCCCTTGTGGGAGAAGGTGGATCGGCGCGCAGCGCCGAGACGGATGAGGGGTGTTCCAGCGGAGTGAGGCGCTGGCGTTCCCTGGAACACCCCTCATCCGTCGCCTTCGGCGACACCTTCTCCCACAAGGGGAGAAGGGAAAGGCAACTTGCCCCTGCAACCCGCCCCTGCTAAAGCGCGCCGCATGACCACCCCGCTCGACCACATCCGCAACTTCGCCATCGTCGCCCATATCGACCATGGCAAATCCACGCTTGCCGACCGCCTCATCCAGCTCACCGGCGGGCTGGACGCGCGTGACATGAAGGAGCAGGTGCTGGACTCCATGGACATCGAGCGCGAGCGCGGCATCACCATCAAGGCGCAGACGGTACGGCTGAACTACCGCGCCCAAAATGGCGAGGACTATGTGCTCAACCTCATCGACACGCCCGGCCATGTCGACTTCGCCTATGAAGTGTCGCGCTCGCTCGCCGCCTGCGAGGGCTCGCTGCTGGTGGTCGACGCTTCGCAAGGGGTCGAGGCGCAGACGCTGGCCAATGTCTACCAGGCCATCGACAACAACCACGAGATCGTCGTGGTGCTGAACAAGGTCGACCTGCCGGCCGCCGAGCCCGAGCGTATCCGCGAGCAGGTCGAGGAGGTGATCGGCATCGACGCCTCCAACGCCGTGCTGATCTCGGCTAAGACCGGTCTCGGCATCCCTGATGTGCTCGAAGCGATCGTCCACCAACTGCCGCCGCCGCGCGAGGGCGACATCGCCGCCCCCTTGAAGGCGATGCTGGTGGACTCCTGGTACGACGCCTATCTCGGCGTCATCGTGCTGGTGCGCATCATCGACGGCGTGCTGAAGAAGGGCCAGACCATCCGCATGATGGGCACCGGCGCCCGCTATTTGGTCGAGCGCACCGGCGTCTTCACGCCGGCCCGCATCGTCGTCGACGAGCTCGGCCCCGGCGAGTTCGGCTTTTTCACCGGTTCGATCAAGGAAGTGGCCGATACCCGTGTCGGCGACACCATCACCGAGGACCGCCGCCCGACCGCGACCGCGCTGCCCGGCTTCAAGCCGGCGCAGCCGGTGGTGTTCTGCGGCCTGTTCCCGGTCGACGCCGCCGATTTCGAGGATCTGCGCGCCGCCGTCGGCAAGCTGCGCCTCAACGACGCGTCGTTCTCCTATGAAATGGAAACCTCCGCCGCGCTCGGCTTCGGCTTCCGCTGCGGCTTCCTCGGCCTGCTTCATCTGGAGATCATCCAGGAGCGGCTGGAGCGCGAGTTCAACCTCGACCTCATCGCCACGGCGCCTTCCGTCGTCTACCGCATGAACCTCAATGACGGCACGGTGAAGGAACTGCACAACCCGGCCGACATGCCCGACGTGGTCAAGATCGCCTCGATCGAGGAGCCGTGGATCCGCGCCACCATCCTCACCCCCGACGACTATCTCGGCGGCATCCTGAAACTCTGCCAGGACAGGCGCGGCATCCAGGCCGATCTCTCCTATGTCGGCAAGCGCGCCATGCTGACCTACGACCTGCCGCTCAACGAAGTCGTCTTCGATTTCTACGACCGGCTGAAATCGATCTCCAAGGGCTACGCCTCCTTCGACTATCATCTGACCGACTATCGCGAGGGCGATTTGGTGAAAATGTCGATCCTGGTCAATGACGAGCCGGTCGACGCTTTATCCATGCTGGTGCACCGCTCGGCGGCCGAAAAGCGCGGCCGGCAGATGTGCGAGAAGCTGAAGGAGCTGATCCCGCACCACCTCTTCAAGATCCCGATCCAGGCCGCGATCGGCGGCCGCATCATCGCCCGCGAGACCATCTCGGCCCTGCGCAAGGACGTCACCGCCAAATGCTACGGCGGCGACGTGAGCCGCAAGCGCAAGCTGCTCGACAAGCAGAAAGAGGGCAAGAAGCGCATGCGCCAGTTCGGCAAGGTGGATATTCCCCAGGAGGCGTTCATCCAGGCGCTGAAGATGGGGGATTGAGGGGTCCGGCCCTCGGCCGCTCGCATCGACCCGGTGGGTCGAGCTGCAGCAGGCAGCGAGTCCCACCCCCGGGGGTTGCGGCAGTGCGGTGACGCTATCGGGCGCGCAACTCGCCAACGCGAGGACTGTCGTATTGAGCGCGAACCTATGCGTGAAATTGTTCACAATGGCGCGGATGCCATAAGAGGCAATCTCGCTGAGGAAGTCTCATTCGCAAAAGTTAATCGCACCTGCTTTGCATATGCCGCTCAGCTAGCGCAGTTATTTCTAACCTCCCTCGAATCGAGTAACACTCACAAAGTGAGACAGGGAGGGTGGCAATGAGACTGAGCAAGTTCCGGGTCACGAATTTTCGATCCGTAGAGGATAGCGGCTGGATTGAGCTGGACAACGTTACTGCGTTTGTTGGAGTCAACGAGTCCGGTAAAACCAATTTATTGTTGCCGCTATGGAAGCTTAATCCAGCAAAAGAAGGGAGTATCGAGCCAACAGCTGATTATCCGAAAAATAAATACGGCGATATAAGAAAAAATCCAAACGGGTATAAGTTTGTTGAGGCAGTATTTAATTTAGAAGAAGATGCTGGCGCAATCGCTAAGCTCACGGGTTATCGAGAGTCGGAAATAGATATAGTTCACCTCTCCCGAAGATTTGATGGAAGCTATGAATGGTCATTTCCCAAGGCCGTCGCGCCCAATTCGATAAAAACGGATGAGGTGCGCTCAATTTTTGACAGCCTTCAAACCAGTATATCAGCCACAAGCGAGCTTGCCAGCGAGGGTGGCCTTAAGGAGCGCGTCCTTCGTGAGGTAGCTTCAGCTCAATCCTCACTCAACGATCAAATCAAGGGGTCCGAACTTGATTCGTTGTTGGCTAAAATAAAATCACTGCATAACCCAGAGCATGCAAAATCAAGCTCCATCCATCCAAGGATCCTTCAATCAATTGAGCAAATGGGGAGGCTGTCGTCGGTATTTCATCGGAAATCTCCCGGTGAATTTGAAGGTGTCTGGGACGAGTTCCACAAAAGGATGCCGGTTTTCCTCTACTACTCAAATTACGGAAACCTTGACTCGGAGATATATCTACCGCACGTAGTTGACAACTTGGCACGCGAGGGACTCGGACTGAAAGAGGCTGCCAAAGCAAGAACGCTCCGGGTCTTGTTCGGGTTTGTCGGACTAAACCCGCAGGAAATACTGGAGCTTGGTCGTGACTTCAAAGACCCACAAGATCCCAACCGGAAACCGAAAGACGCAGAGATAGAGGCGATAAATCTAAAGAAGAAAGAGCGCTCGATACTTCTGCAGTCCGCCGGCACGAAGCTGACGGGCAAATTTAAGGACTGGTGGAAACAGGGCGATTATCGATTTCGCTTTGAGGCGGACGGCGACCATTTCAGGATATGGGTTAGCCCGAATATCTCACCAAAAGAAGTGCATCGGCCCCGAGAATCTGAGAAACTGCTTTTGCAACAAAGAGTTATCAGATTCAGGAACGGGGTCCGATGCAGACACACTGTACTTCCGAGCAGCTTGAATTTGAAGGCTTCGACGGCCACAAAGTTGTGGCTGGTTTCGACGGCGGAGCCATTACCTCAGACGCGGGCGCCTTGCTTCTGCGTCACGTTGATCGGGCCATCGGGCTGTTCGACCGGGTGGCCTCGTGCTTCGTCGATTACCGCGATCCGGATCTCACGGTTCACAGCGTCCGCACGTTGGTCGGGCAACGCATCGCAGCGATCGCGCTGGGATACGAGGACATCGACGACCACGACACGCTTCGCCACGACCCGGTGCTCGCACTTGTGTCGGAACGCTTGACGCCGAAGCGAGACGATTGTGCGGTGCTTGCTGGCAAGTCGACGCTCAACCGGCTGGAGCATGGCCGGGTCGGGGAGCCGACGCGCTATCACAAGATCAGCTACGACAGGCTAGCGTTGGAGGCCTTGTTCGTGGACCTGTTCCTAAAAGCCCACGACAAGCCGCCGGCCGAGATCGTGCTCGATCTCGACGCCACCGATGATCCGCTGCACGGCCGGCAGGAAGGCAGGTTCTTTCACGGCTACTACAACTGCTACTGCTACCTGCCGCTCTACATCTTCTGCGGCCGGCACCTTTTGGCGGCAAAGCTCAGGCGTTCCAACATCGATGCCAGCAAAGGAGCGGTCGAGGAGGTTGAGCGGATCGTGACCCAGATCCGCAAAACCTGGCCCAGGGTCCACATCATCCTGCGCGCTGATTCCGGCTTTGCGCGCGAGGAACTGATGGCCTGGTGCGAGATCAATCGCGTCGACTACGTCTTCGGCCTCGCCCGCAATGAACGGCTGGAAACCAAGATCGCCCCGACCTTGAAGGAAGCCTGCCTGGCATCTCGGGCAAGCGGGCAGGCCGCCCGGGTCTTCCGCGACTTCAGGTGGTCGACAAAAGACAGCTGGTCGCGCCGCAGGCGGGTCGTGGCCAAGGCCGAATGGACGACGCAGGGCGCCAATCCGCGCTTCATCGTGACGTCACTCAAGCCGGGGCGCTGGGCGGCACGGGTGCTTTACGAGGAGCTCTACTGCGCCCGCGGCGACATGGAGAACCGGATCAAGGAGTGCCAGCTCGACCTCTACGCTGATCGCACCAGTGCCAACACCATGCGCGCCAATCAGCTGCGGCTGTGGTTCGCCTCGTTTGCGTATGTCCTGATCTGCGCCTTGCGTCGCCTCGGTCTTGCCCATACCCGGCTCGCCAACGCCAGTTGCGGCACGATCAGATTGAAACTGCTGAAGATCGGCGCGCAGGTGCGCGTCTCGGTTCGTCGCATCAAGGTGGCGATGGCCTCAGCGTGTCCCTATGCCGAGGAGTTCGCCCTGGCTCACGCCCGAATACGTGCCGCGGCTCTGTAATGCCGCCGGACCTGAACCCTTCTCACAAACAATAGAGGACACATTGCTGAAGACCTGACCGTCGCCACACCGCGGCGCTGATCGCCGCCGTCCTCGAACTCCACAGCCATGCCAATGGCCGCGCCGCCTCAAAGCGCAGCCCGGCGATAGATTCGGTGAGAGAAGCGGGTTAGCGATGATCGCAGGCCTGACGAAGTTGAGCTTGAAGGACGAAGCACGGGTCTTCAGTGGTTCTTGAGTTTCTACCTGGTGTTCCTCGTTGAGAGCGAAGGGGAGCACAAGAATGCGATCCTGCTTCTGGATGAACCTGGCCTGTCTCTCCACCCGCTAGCTCAAAAGAATCTGGCGCTTTTCTTTGAGAATTTGTCCGCGACGAATCAAATAATATTTACGACGCATTCCCCCTTCCTTGTCGATGCTGACAATTTGGACAAGGCGAGAAAAGTATATGTTTCCGAGAACGGAACGACGAAGGCAACGAGTAATCTTAACGAGGGAGAATCGAAGAAGAGTCAGCCAGGTGCGACATACGCACTTAATTCAGCCTTGAACCTTCACGTCGCTGAAAGTCTTTTGATTGGATGTGAGCCAATTATCGTCGAAGGCCCCTCTGATCAGTATATTCTGACTGCTGTCAAAACGCTCCTGATATCGGCGGGGAAGATCAAACCAAAGAAGGAGTTGGTTTTTCCGCCTAGCGGTGGGGCTAAGAGTGTGAAGGTGATATCGGGTATCCTATTGGGGAGAGATGATGATCTCCCCGCTGTGCTTCTAGACGACGACACTGTGGGTCGCAAGGCGACACAGGAACTCAAGCAGGAGCTATACAAGGGTCACGAATCGAAACTGCATAACGTCGCCACGTTCACGGATGTGCCCGGGTCCGAGATCGAGGACTTGGTTCCTGCGGACGTCATAGTTGAAGCTCTAGACAGGAATATTCGTCTAGACGAGCTTTTTGCAGACACCCATAAACCCGGTACGCCGATTGTGCCGCAGATTGAAAATTGGGCGGCTCAGCAGGGTCAGACTTTGGAGAAGGGATGGAAGGTTCCCATAGCGATTGCGGTGAAAAAACGCCTCCTGACACTTGACCTGAATGCGGTCGACAAATCGATTGTTGAGAAGTGGACCAAGTTGTTTGAAACGTTGATCCGATAGGGTCGGAGGTCTCGTCGTTGGTTTAGCCAGCTTTGGTAGCCTGGCTGGGGCGCGCTTTGGCGGCTACCCTTTTGAAACGCCCCACCTTGGCGTATCCTCTCCCCGGCTCGGGGACCCATCACATGCGCTCCACCTCGGACACCGTCGCCGCGATCGGCCTCGCCATCGGCGGCGTCTTCGGCCTTGCCGGCACCTTCGTGGCGAGCGACGCGCTGCGCGAAACGCTGTGGGCGATCGACGGCGTGGCGCTCGTCGTGGCGGCGGCGCTGCTCGTGGTGAAATACCAGCGGCTGGACAACGACCTCGTCTCGGCGGGCTTCCTCACCTTCCTCGCCGGCGAGAGCCTGCTGCTGGCCGGCAATGCGGCGGGCTTGCCAGCCAGCGTGCCTTCCTATGTCGGCGGCATCTCGCTCTGGGCGGCGGCGCTCGTCATGGTCAGTGCGCCGAACACTTTTGCGCTGTGGATGCGGCTCACCGCTTTCGTCGCCGCTTTGCTGTTCGTCGTCTCGGTGGGCATGGTGCTGTGGGGCGCGCCCTTGCTGCCCACCTCCTCGCCTTTGCCCGCCGCCGGCTACCCGTTCCTGGTCCTCACCTTCATCGGCTGGATCTGGACGCTGCTGAGGCCCGCCCGCTGACCGCCCCATGACCGCGCCGCTGGTTGTCCAGCCGATAGATGGGTAACACTTTGAACCGGATACATGGGTTACAGTTTTCTCCCTGAGTTGCTGTCCGCCGCAGTGCCGTCTGGTCGGGGTTGAACGGCACTGCGGCGGACCAGTTTCTTGTGTCGGCCGTCAATGAAGCCGAGCGGATGGGCATAGAAGTGGAGTGCCCATTCCCCATTCTCGGTCTCGGTTGCGGCAATCGCTTCACCGGCCAGCGCTTTTGAGACGTAGATGAAGTCGCCGTTCCACTTGATCTCGCCGTTTTGGCGCACGCTGCGCACCGCAGCTTCGGCCGGATAGTCCGGCTCTGGTGTCGTCTTCGGCATGGCGCGGGTCGAGGGGCGGTAATGCTGTGCCGGCGTGTCCATACCCAGCGCCTCGTGCGGGCGCTCCTCGTTATACTCGCGCCGGAAAGCCTCGAAAGCCCGAGCCTGGGCGGCCCTGTCGGCCTCCGGCGCCTTGGCCAGCGGCAGCATGGTCAGGTGGAAGCGCTCATGGCATCCGTTCTGCTGCGGTTTGCCCGGCTGAATGCGCTCCAGCACGATACCGAGCTTGATGAAGCGCACCGCAAGCGGCGTCAGCCCGGTGACGCCGGCTGACGCGAACGGCGCCCCATTGTCGCTTCTGAACCGATCCGGCAGGCCATGCTCCTCGAATGTCCGTTCAAACACCGGCCAGGCTTCACCCTCCGACGTCGAGCCGATCGCCGCCAGCGCCAACAGGTAGCGGCACGCCCCATCCATCACCGTCAGCGGCTCGCAGCGCCAGCCGTCGCCGGTCCGGAACCAGCCCTTGTGATCTCCCGTCCACAGCGCGTTCGCCGCCTCAGGCTCCGGCCATGGACCGTTGCCCGCCGCTCTCCAGCGCGCGCGCCGACGCCCGACAAGGCCATGCCGCTTCAGAATCTCGCCGGCTGTCGACACCGCCGGCCAGCTGCAGCTGGGCTCCGCCCGCTTCAGCCGGGCCATGATCTTCTTCGGCCCCCACAGCGGATGCGCTTCCTTCTGCGCCACGATCCGCTCCACCAGCTCCGCTGCCGTGGCACGGCCGTGCTCGAGCGGCGCCCGCGGCTGGTCGTGCAGGCCTTCCGGCCCGAACGCCCGGTAACGTCCAAGCCATTTGTAACCGGTCTTGCGCGAGATCTCGAAGGCAGCACAAAGCTGCGTCATCGTCTCCTCGCCAGATAGGCATTCCGCAACAAAACGAAGCCGCTCATCCATGAGCCCAGTCTCTCGCCAAACCATCGCCGGTCCTCCCGGCGGACAAGAAAACTGTCACCCATCTAATCGGTCCATTCTGTTACCTATCTATCCGGTTCGGACATGGTGCGCTGATCTCCCCCCTTAAGGGGGAGATGTCGCCGAAGGCGACAGACGCCGCGCGTGGAGCGCCAGCATCCATATGCAGCAGGAGGCCGAGCTCGGCCGGACCGACCCCCTCTGGCCCGCCGGCTTTCGTCACTCGGAAAGCCAAGCAATTGGCTTTCCGTCCGCTGCGCGGACCGCTCCTCAACCCCCTCGAGGGGCAGGGGAATCGCACATGAGTAGAAAAGGACTCTTGTGCGGCATGTGGAAATCGATTCTGAGGGACCTCTGAATGATCGGAGGTCGCGATGGTATTTCTGGATGTATTCGGCGAGGTCCCGGACCCGCGGGACTTGACCGCGCAGCACCCGTTGCCGGAGATTTTGTTCGTAGCGCTTGCGGCGGTGCTTTGCGGGGCCACGCACTGCACGGAAATGGAGCTGTTTGCCAAGAACCGGCTCGATCTGTTGCGGCAGTTCATCCCGCTCGAATGCGGCGCGCCCAGCCACGACACCTTCAGCCGGGTGCTGGCGGCTCTCGATCCTGTTGCCCTCAACGATGCCTTCATGCGCTTCATGGCCGCTTTCGGCGCGCAGGCGCGCATCGATGCGCCCACAGGCCAACTCGCCATCGACGGCAAGAGCCTCAGACGCGCCTACGCCAAGGGCCGCTCGCATATGCCGCCTCTGGTGGTGACCGCCTTTGGCTGCGACACCTTCATGAGCCTGGCCCAGACCGTGGCGCAGGAGGGCGGCGAGGTCCAGGCCGCAATCGCGGCGCTCGAACTGCTGTCGCTCAAGGGGTTGACCGTCACCGCCGATGCCTTGCACTGCCATCGACGCATGACCAAGACTGTGCGCGAGGGCGGCGGCCACTACGTGATCGCCATCAAGGGCAACCAGTCGAAACTGGCCACCGAGGCCAATGCCACGCTCGACAAGGCGGCGGCCAGCAAGGCAACCAAGTTCCATCAGACCGAAGAGCAAGCGCATGGTCGTCACGAGGTCAGGCGCGCCTTCGTCATTCCCTTCGCGCAGATGCCGGGCAAGAATGCCCTTCTCGACCTTTGCGCCATCGCCCGCGTCGAAAGCTGGCGCACCGTCGAAGGCAAGACCACACACAAGGTCCGCTGCTATGCGCTGTCGCGCAAAATGCCGGCACACGAACTGCTCGCCACAGTACGCCGCCACTGGAGCATCGAGAATGACCTGCACTGGCAACTCGACGTCCTGCTCGGCGAAGACAACATCAGAGGCCGCAAGAACAACACAGCCGCCAATCACGCCATACTTCGGCGCCTCGCCCTCAATGTTCTTAGAGCCGATCCCGAAAAGATTCCTCTCAGCCACAAACGTCTCAAAGCACGGTGGGCCGATCAAGACCTGCTCCGCCTCTTTACTCATATGCGATAGCCCTACCTCGAGGGGGGAGATTACTCGCGCCGCTCCTGCGCCCGTGCTCTATTCCCCGCCACCCCTGGAACCCCGCCATGATTCGCCTCGCCCTCGCCGCCCTTCTCATCGCCAGCCCGGCTGGCGCCGCCGACATGGCGTTCTTCGTCAAGAATTTGCGCTCGCAGGGTGTGGCGGTGGAGTTGTTCAGCCGCGACCGCAACGAAGTCTGGCCGGGCGGCGACAAGGTTTTTCTCATCCGCCCGCAATCGCAAAAATCGGTGCCGATCTCCTGCAATCCGGGCGAGCACATCTGCTGGGGCGCCTGGGTCGACGGCGATGACAGCATCTCCGCCGGCGTCGGCCCCGACAACGACCAGCCCTGCGACAATTGCTGCTTCATCTGCACCGAGCATTCCACCGAGACGATCGACCTGGTGGAGTAATCTCCCCCCTTGAGGGGGAGATGTCGCCGCAGGCGACAGAGGGGGTCGCCTCGCGTGGAGCGCCGACCTCCATCTGTCGCAGCAGGCCGAGCCCGGTCGGACCGACCCCCTCTGGCCGCTTCGCAGCCATCTCCCCCTCAAGGGGGGAGATTACTCGCGCCATTCACCCCAAATTCAGTCAGGAATTCTCGCCGTCGCCCCTTCAGCGCCGGCCCGCATCATGCGAAGAATCCCCGATCGGCCGTGGGGGCCGATTCGTCATCGGGGGTTTCCATGTCTTCTTCTGCCGCGCGCCGCCTTGCCGCCGCGTTTTCGCTTGCCGTCCTGTTTGCGCCCGCTGCCCATGCCGGCGACGTCACCTTCCAGATCAAGAACAGCCATCCCAACGCCATGCGGCTCGAGCTCTACAGCCAGGACCGCGACTATGTCTGGCCGGGCAATGGCAAGGATTTCTACCTCGACGACGGCGAGACCAAGGAGCTGCCGATCTCCTGCAACGAGGGCGAATCGATCTGCTACGGCGCCTGGGTCGACGGCGACGAGCAGACCTATTGGGGCGTCGGTCCCGGCAACAAGGAAAAATGTGAAGACTGCTGCTACACCTGCAGCGGCGGCCAGACCGAGGAGATCGAACTGGCGGAGTAGTGGCGGCGCTCTCCTTCTCCCCTTGTGGGAGAAGGTGGCCGAGCGAAGCTCGGTCGGATGAGGGTGCTGGAAGGATCGCTGCGCTGAAGAATTAAGCGCTTGAAAGCATTCTATTTTGCCGCGCCGCGTTTCTTCGCGCACCCCTCATCCGTCTCGGCGCTGCGCGCCGAGCCACCTTCTCCCGCAAGGGGAGAAGGAGAGGGCCAGCTTGACGCCTTCGCACCGACGGCCCTAGCCTGTCTCCATCACAGGAGACCCCACCCATGGCAGGCACGGTCGAAGGCGAGAAGATCGACGTTTCCTTCAGCGGCAGGCGCTGCATCCATTCGCGCAATTGCGTGCTCGGCAACCCGCATGTCTTCGTGCCCAATGCGCCCGGCGAGTGGATCCATCCCGACGCCGCAAGCGTCGAGCAGGTGGTGGCCCTGGCGGAAAATTGCCCCTCCGGCGCCATCACCTACACCCGCAAGGATGGCGGGCCGCAGGAGCAGCCGCCGGCGGTCAACACCGTGCGGCTCAGGGAAAACGGCCCGCTGGCGGTGCATGCCGAGATCGTGCTCAACGGCGAGACGCTTTTTCGCGCCACGCTCTGCCGCTGCGGCCTGTCTCAGAACAAGCCGTTCTGCGACAACAGCCACATCAAGGCCGGCTTCACCGCCACCGGCGAGCCGCCGCTGAAGGAGGCGCAGGTGCTGGAGGCGCGGGACGGCCCGCTGACCGTGACCCCCACCGTCAACGGTCCGCTGAAGGTCGAAGGCAATGCCGAGATCGTCACCGGCACCGGCCACACCATCGCCCGCACCACCAAGGTTTTCCTCTGCCGCTGCGGCCACTCGGCAAATAAGCCGTTCTGCGATGGGTCGCACAAAAGAGTGGGGTTCGTGGCGTGACAAACGCTGCGCCGGCGCTAGTTTCAGGATGAGGACTTGCGCTTCAGGAGGAGATCCATCATGCGCACCATGCTCGTTCTTGCTCTGCTCGCCTTCGCAATGCCCGCCTATGCCGCCAATCATGCGGTCCAGATCAAGGACATGAAATTCCACCCGGCCAAGATCAATGTCGCCGTCGGCGACACCGTGACGTTCACCAACGCCGATTCCAAGACCCACACCGCCACGGCGGACGACGGCTCCTTCGACACCGGCCAACTCGCCAAGGGCAAGAGCGCTAAGGTCAAGATATCGGCCGCCGGCGCGCATCCGTTCCATTGCACGATCCACAGCTCGATGACGGGCACCGTCACGGCGAAGTAGGAAACGCCGGCGCTTGAAGGACTGCTGCGCAGGCCGGCGCGAGGCCCCCCTCTCTGCCCTGCCGGGCATCTCCCCCTCAAGGGGGGAGATTGGCAGCTTGGACGCCGACGCCCCTTTGCGACGTTGGCGATTGGAGAAAGCGCCGGCGACATCTGATCTCCCCTCTTGAGGGGGAGATGGCCGGCAGGCCAGAGAGGGGGGCCTCGCGCCGACGTCTCCAATAAATATCCCGGCGCCCTCCCCTCTTGGCCCACTTCTCCCACCTTTATCCGCCAGCCGGTATCCGCTAAGGGGCAGGCACCAAAGCTCTTGCTCCCGGACTGCCAACCCGAAATGACCGCCAAGCCTCCCCCTATCTTCCTCGGTATCGACACCGGCGGCACCTACACCGATGCAGTGCTGTGGTCGGAACAGGGCGGCCCGCGCGGAAAGGTTCTTGCCAAGGCGAAGTCGCTCACCACGCGCCATGATCTGGCCGTCGGCATTTCCGGCGCGGTCGATGCGGTGCTGGAGAAGGCCGGCACCGATCCGGCCGCGATCAAGCTTGTGTCGATGTCCACGACGCTTGCCACCAACGCGCTGGTCGAGGGCCAGGGCGGCCGCGTGGCGCTCATCATGATCGGATTTTCCGAGGCGGACCTTGCCCGCGACGGGCTGAAGACGGCGCTCGGCACCGACCCGGTGGTGTTCTGCCCCGGCGGCCATGACGTGCACGGCAATGCGGCGAAGCTCGATCTTTCCGGCCTGGAGGCCGCCCTGCCGGAGCTTGGGCGATCGGTATCGGGCTTTGCCGTCTGCGCCTATTTCGCCACCCGCAACCCGGCGCATGAGCTCGCCGCCAGAGACCTCATCCGCGAAAAGACCGGGCTGCCGGTCACTGCCAGCCACGAATTGTCGGCCAAGCTCGGCGGCCCGCGCCGCGCGCTGACAACGCTGCTCAACGCAAGGCTGATCTCGATGATTGACCGCCTGGTGGCGGCGACCGAAGGCTTTCTCGCCCGGCGCGGCATCGCCGCCCCCCTGATGGTGGTGCGCGGCGACGGCGCGCTGGTCTCGGCGGCGTTCGCCCGCCAGCGGCCGATCGAGACGATCCTATCCGGCCCCGCCGCCAGCCTGGTCGGCGCCCGCCACATGACCGGGCTCGACGACGCCGTCGTCTCCGACATCGGCGGCACCACCACCGACGTCGCCGTGCTCGACGCCGGCCGGCCGCGACTCGATCCGGAGGGCGCCACCGTCGGTGGCTTCCGCACCATGGTCGAGGCGGTCGCCATGCGCACCTTCGGCCTCGGCGGCGATTCGGAAGTGGCGCTGGAGGACGGCGCGCTCAACCCGAAAATCCTGCTCGGGCCGCGCCGCCTGGTGCCGCTGGCGCTGGCCGGCATGGCGCATGGCGAGGCCGTCACCACCGAGCTGGAACGGCAGCTGCGCGCACCCAATCCCGGCCGCATGGACGGCCGCTTCGCGGTGCGAACCGGCGTGCCGGACCGGCTCGCCGCCGGGCTGACCGCGCCGGAGGCAAAACTCTACGAGGCGATCGGCGCCACGCCGCTTTCGCTCGACCGGCTACTGACCTCCAACGCCCAGAACGCCACCTTAAACCGGCTGGTCGCGCGCGGTCTCGTGCACATATCGGGCTTCACGCCGTCCGATGCTGCCCATGTGCTGAGCAAGCAGGCCAACTGGGATGCCGCCGCCGCCCGCCTCGGCGCCGAGCTCTTCGCCCGCAAGCGCGACGGCCGCGGCCAGGCGATCGCCGCCACGCCGGAGGCGCTTTGCGAGCGCGTGCTGGTGACGCTGACGCGCTGGTCGGCCGAATACATCCTCGAAACCGCCTTCGCCGAGGACGGGCTGGATGGCGCTGCCACCGTCGCGCATGCGCTGGTGCAGCGCGCAGTCGACGCCCATCCCGGCATTGCTCGGCTGAGCGTCGCGCTCGACCGCCCGGTCATCGGCCTCGGCGCCTCGGCGCCGCTCCACTATGCCGGCCTGCCGCCGCTGGTCGGCAATGGCTGCGTGGTGCCGGAGGATACCGACGTCGCCAATGCGCTCGGCGCCGTCGTCGGTCAGGTGCGCGTCTCGGCCGAGGCGCGCGTCAGCCAGCCCAAGGAAGGGCTGTTCCGGCTGGCATCGGGGCAAACGGTGCGCGATTTCACCGACGAGGCGAAGGCGATCGCGGCGGCGGAAGCCGATGTACGCGCTATCGTCGCCGAGCGCGCCAGGGATGCCGGCACCGACAGCGCCGAGATCGACGTGGCGACCGAGTTCAGGGTTTCCACAGTCGAGAGCCAGCGCATGTTCATCGAAGCGCATGTGGTTGCGGTGGCCTCGGGCAGGCCGCGGATTGCGGTGTAGCGCCAAATCTCCCCCCTTGAGGGGGAGATGTCGCCGAAGGCGACAGAGGGGGTCGCCGCGCGTGGAGCGCCGGCGTGATCTGCGCCAAAGGGACGTTGGCGCTTCATGCGCTAGGACCCCCTCTGGCCTGCCGGCCATCTCCCCCTCAAGGGGGGAGATTCGCTAACCGCCAAAATCCTCCCTACACCCTAAGCTGAATTGACCCTCGCCCTCCGACATGCCAAACGCCCGGCCAAGCCTTACCATCTGGAGAAGCCCTGATGACCGACCGCATCGAGATCGCCGGGTTGCGGATCGCCCGCGAGCTGCATGATTTCGTCGCGCAGGAGGCCGCGCCGGGCACCGGTATCGACCCGGACGCCTTCTGGACCGGCTTTTCCGCCATCGTGCACGACCTCGCGCCGAAGAACCGCGCCCTGCTCGCCAGGCGCGACGCCATGCAGGAAAAACTGGACGCCTGGTACCGCGCCAACGGCGCGCCGGTCGACATGGAGGCCTACAAAACCTTCCTGAAGCAGATCGGCTATCTGATGCCGGAAGGCCCGCCCTTCAGCGTCTCGACCGAGCACGTCGACCCGGAAATCGCCGTGGTCGCCGGGCCGCAGCTGGTGGTGCCGGTGATGAATGCGCGCTATGCGCTCAACGCCGCCAATGCGCGCTGGGGCTCGCTCTACGACGCGCTTTACGGCACCGACGCCGTTCCCGAGACCGGCGGCGCCGGGAAGGGCAAGGGCTTCAACCCCGTGCGCGGCGCCAGGGTAATTGCCTGGGCGAAGGATTTCCTCGATCAGTCGGTACCGGTGACAACGGGCAAATGGGCCGGCGTCAACGGCATTTCCTTTGTCAACGGCATGCTGCGGCTGGGCGAGGGCGCCGGCGCCACGACGCTGGCCGATCCCAGGCAATTCGTCGGCTATCGCGGCGATGCCGCCACCCCGGAAGCCGTGCTGCTGGTCAGGAACGGCCTGCATATCGAGATCGTCATCGACCACGCCAACCAGATCGGCAAGACCGATCCGGCCGGCATTGCAGACATTATCCTGGAATCGGCTCTCACCACCATCCAGGACTGCGAGGATTCGGTCGCGGCGGTCGATGCACGGGACAAGGTCGTCGTCTACCGCAATTGGCTCGGCCTGATGAAGGGCGACCTCGCCGAGGAGATCACCAAGGGCGGCAAGACTTTCACGCGCAAGCTCAACCCCGACCGTTCCTACACCTCGCGCGGCGGCGGCACGCTCACCCTGCCCGGCCGCTCGCTGATGCTGGTGAGAAACGTCGGTCACCTGATGACCAACCCGGCCATCCTCGATCGCGACGGCCACGAGGTGCCGGAAGGCATCATGGATGCCGCGCTCACCGCACTGATCGCGCTGCACGACGTCGGCCCGAACGGACGGCGCGCCAATTCCCGCGCCGGCTCGATATATGTGGTGAAGCCGAAGATGCACGGGCCGGAAGAGGTCGCCTTCGCCGTCGAGATCTTCGACCGCGTCGAGGCGCTGCTCGGCATGGCGAAGAACACCATCAAAATGGGCATCATGGACGAGGAGCGGCGCACCACGATCAATCTCAAGGAAGCGATCCGCGCCGCGAAGGAGCGCGTTGTGTTCATCAACACCGGCTTCCTCGACCGTACCGGCGACGAGATTCACACCTCGATGGAAGCCGGCCCGATGATCCGGAAGGGCGACATGAAGCAGGCCGCCTGGATCTCCGCCTACGAGGCCTGGAATGTCGACATTGGGCTCGAATGCGGGCTCGCCGGCCATGCCCAGATCGGCAAAGGCATGTGGGCAATGCCGGACCTGATGGCGGCGATGCTCACCGAGAAGATCGCGCATCCCAGGGCCGGCGCCAACACCGCCTGGGTGCCGTCGCCGACGGCGGCGACGCTGCACGCCACGCATTATCACAAGGTCGATGTGCACGCCGTGCAGGCGGCGCTGAAGGGCCGGCCCAAGGCCAGGCTCGACGACATTTTGTCGGTGCCGGTGGCGGTGCGGCCGAACTGGACGCCGGACGAGATCCAGCGCGAGCTCGACAACAATGCGCAAGGCATCCTTGGCTATGTCGTGCGCTGGATCGACCAGGGCGTCGGCTGCTCCAAGGTGCCGGACATCAACGATGTCGGCCTGATGGAGGACCGCGCCACGCTGCGCATCTCCTCGCAGCACATCGCCAACTGGCTGCGCCACAAGGTCTGCTCGGAAATCCAGGTGCGGGATTCGCTGCAACGCATGGCGGCCATCGTCGACCGCCAGAATGTCGGCGACCCGCTCTACCGGCCGATGGCGCCGGATTTCGACAATTCCATCGCCTTCCAGGCCGCCTGCGACCTGGTGTTCAAGGGGACTAGCCAGCCAAACGGCTACACCGAGCCGGTGTTGCACAAGCGGCGGCTGGAGCTGAAGGCGCGCGACAGGGTGGGATAGGCCCGGCGTCCTCCTCACCCTTGAGGGGATCGCAACCGCATATAGCAGCGCCTGCCCCCCACTCCGTCCGCTGCGCGGCCACCTCTCCCCCATGTCCATGGGGGAGAGGAAACCCAAGCCTTTCAAGCCGCGACCCCGGCGGCTGGCATTTCCTCTCCCTCACCGAAGGTGGGGGAGAGGTGGCTCGGCGAAGCCGAGACGGAGTGGGGGAGCGCCATATGCGATTGCCCTGCCCTCGAGCGGGAGGGGGGCGTCGCGCTTCCCGGGTGCGAGAAATCGCCCGGCTTGCGATCGATCAGAAATTGGTGATGGCGTAGACCTTGCCGGGATAGGGCGCGCCCGACTTGTCGTCGACGGCGGTGACATACATCGTCTTGCCATCGGCGGAGAAGGCGAGGTTCGGCGCGGCGGCGGACGGCACGTCGATTTTCTTGACCAGCTTTTTCGTTGCCGGGTCGACGACCAGGATGCGGCCCGCGCTGTACTCGCCGATATAGAGGTTGCCATCAGGCCCGAGCTTGACGCCATCCGGGTAGGCCTCCGGGGGTTCACCCAGCGTGTAGAGACGCAGGAATAGCTTGCGGTCGGACAGCGAACCATCGTCACCGATGCTGAACTGGATCAGCCGGTTGGCCTCGGACTCGTTGACGTAGAGGGTTTTCCCGTCCGCCGAGACAACCAGCCCGTTGGCGTAATGGATGTCTTTCGCGACGACCTTGATCGTGCCGTCCGCGGCGACATGAACGACCTTTCCGACGATGGGATCGGTCTCCCAGGGTCCGGACAGGCTCACATAAGCGCCGCCGTGCTTGTCCAAAGCGATATCGTTGGGACCGAGAAGCTTGTTGCCCTCGTCGTCCTTGTCGATCGTCAGCTTGGTCTTGCCCGCGGCATCGGTGAGGATGATGGTGCCGATGTCGTAGCCGGCGATGATGAAGCCGTCGCCGAACCGCTGCACGGAATTGGCGCCCGAATCCTTCTGAGACCACAGCTGGGTGAGCGCCTTGCCGTCCCATTTGTCGATTTCCCCGGCGCCATACTGGGCGAAGTAGAGGATACCGTTTTCGACGAACGGGCCCTCGGGAAATTTTGCATCGGCATCGATGACCTTGATGTCGGCGGCCTGGGCGGAGCCCATGCCGACAACGAGCGAAAAAATTGCGATGGATAGCTTCATGTCTCTTCCCCTGATTGAGATCGGTTGTTTGGCATCGATCTTCTTCGGCCGGCCTTCTGGCGCCGTTCGCGCTTGCCTCGCACGTCTGCCGCCGGGCCGGGCTGTTCCGCTGACCCTATGCTTGACCTGGTCCGGTGTACAGGGAGGCGGCCCTTGTGAGAAGGACAGCGAACGATCCTACGCCGCCTGCGCCACGCGCTCCGCACTCATCCGGTAGGAAATCGCTTCGGCCAGATGGATGCGGCCGACCGTCTCGCTGGCGTCGAGGTCGGCCAGCGTGCGCGCCACTTTCAGCACGCGATGATAGGCCCGCGCCGAAAAGCCGAGCTTCTCGCTGGCGTCCCTGAGCAGGGTCAGCCCCGCGGCATCGGGTTTGGCGATGTCCTCGATCACTGACGGCGAACAATGCGCATTGGTGGTGGCGCTGGTCACGCCGAGCCGCTCGAAGCGCTCGCGCTGGATGATGCGGGCACGCGCCACGCGCTCAGCCACCGCAGCACTCGTCTCCGCCCTGTCGGGCCTGATCAGGTCGTTGGCCGAGACCGCCGGCACCTCGATCCGAAGATCGATGCGGTCGAGCAGCGGGCCGGATATGCGCGCCTGGTAATCGGTGCGGCAGCGCTCGCCGCGCAGGCAGCGATAGCCCGGCTCGCCCGACATGCCGCAGCGGCACGGGTTCATCGCCGCCACCAGCTGGATGCGCGCCGGATAGGTGACGCGATAATTGACCCGCGCGATCATGCAGTCGCCGGTCTCCAGCGGCTGGCGCAGCGCGTCGAGCACCTGCGGCGTGAATTCGGGAAATTCATCGAGGAAAAGCACGCCGTGATGCGCAAGCGACACTTCGCCCGGCCGCGCCCTCATGCCGCCGCCGACCATCGCCGCCATCGAGACCGAATGATGCGGGGCGCGGAACGGTCGCCGGTCTGTCAGCTTGCCTTCGCCGAGCTCGCCCGCAACCGAAGCGATCATCGAGACTTCGAGCAGCTCCTTCGGCGCCAGCGGCGGCAGGATCGACGGCAGCCGCTGCGCCAGCATCGATTTTCCGGATCCGGGCGGCCCGACCATCATCAGATTGTGCCCGCCTGCGGCCGCCACCTCCAGCGTCCGCTTGGCGCTTTCCTGGCCCTTGATGTCGGCAAGATCCGGCAGGTCGCGCGCCGCAAGCTGGATGCCGGCCTCGGGGCGCGACAGCACCTGCGTGCCGCGGAAATGGTTGGCGATGGCGATCAGGCTGCGCGGCGCCAGGATATCGAAATCCTTGCCGGCCCAGGCTGCCTCCGGCCCGCAGCCGAACGGGCAGATCAGGCCCTTATTCTCCGCATTGGCGCCGATCGCCGCCGGCAGCGCGCCGGCCACCGCCGCGATGGTGCCGTCGAGCGAGAGTTCGCCGAGCACCACATAGCCGGCCAGCATGTCGCCCGGGATGGCGCCGAGCGCCGCCATCAGGCCAAGCGCGATCGGCAGGTCGTAATGGCTGCCTTCCTTGGGGAGATCCGCCGGGGCCAGATTGACCGTCACCTTCTTCGACGGCATCGACAGGCCGGACGCATGCAGCGCCGCCTGCACCCGCTCGCGGCTCTCGGCCACCGCCTTGTCCGGCAGGCCGACGATGTGCATGCCGATCTTGCCCGGCGCGATCATCACCTGGACATCGACCGGCACGGCCTCGATGCCCTGGAAAGCGACCGTGCGAACCCGCGCCACCATTTTGTCTCAAGCCCCCGGATACCGGCTCGCATGCGGCCCTGCGATCATGGCGCGTGCGAGGTCAAAGCCAGACAACCACAGATTTTCGCTTTGGGCAAGAACATTACAGGAACATTTGCCGCAAAGGATCGTCGGCCACGCGCTTTGCCTCGACACAATCCCGGAGCACGCCGGCAATGGCGGCGCCGCAAACGCGGCACCTCGCGCACGCAATGCTGGAACCGTGCTACGGTGTCCGCCGCGCGGTGCGACTTGTCATGCCTCAAAGCGGTCAGGAACGATTGTCATGCTCAATCCAATCTCCATCATGGCCAACCGGCTCGGCGACTATCTGTCAGAACTCTATCTCCAGTATTTCTCGCATCGCCATCCGGAATATGCGAGCTACATGGGCGGGGCGGCTCGCCTTGTCCTGGAGCGCATCGGCAGTTCGAACGCGCTCTATCACAACATCGAGCATACGATGATGGTTACGCTCGCTGGCCAGCAGATAATCCGCGGCCGGCTGCTTTCGGAAGCCCTGACCCCCGATGACTGGCTGCATTATACCTGCGCGCTGCTCGTCCACGACATTGGCATGGTGCACGGCGTGTGCGAGGGCGACACCGAGGAAAGCTTCGTCATCAACGAGGCCGGCGACCGCTACACGCCACCGCGCGGCGCCTCCGACGCCGTGCTTGCGCCCTATCATATCGACCGTGCCAAGATGTATGCGCGCCAGCGTTTTGCCTCCTCGAAGTTCATCGACGAGGAGCGCATTGTCGAGGCGATCGAGATGACGCGCTTTCCGGTACCGAACGATCCGGCCTACCGGGTCACCAACACCGAGCCGGCGCTGGTCAGGGCCGCGGACCTGATCGGCCAGCTCGCCGATCCCTTCTACCACCGCAAGCTGACGGCGCTGTTTGCCGAGTTCTCCGAGATCGGGACGGCGGAAAAGCTCGGCTGTAGGACTGCCGCCGATCTCGGTGCGATCTTCACCGATTTCTTCACGCTGCAGGTCGAGCCCTATATCGGCGACGCGATCCGCTATCTGGAGCTGACGACGGAAGGCAAGCAGTGGATCGCAAACCTCCATAGCAACCTCTTCCAGTCCGGGCATCGTCCGGCCAAGATCGGGCCGTTCCCGGGCGTATCGCAGCCGACTTCGGGGAGCCTTTCGGTGGTAACTTAAGGGCCAGAGGTTGTTTCCTTTTTTCCGCCCGTCGCCGCGGCGCGGCGCCGTTCGAGCGCGGTCTTGCGGATGATTTCCGCGATTTCCGGGCTGCTGCTGCACAGCATCTGGAAATCCACCGCGTGCAGCGACAGGAGTGAGACCACCGTTGCGGCGCTGACGGTCGCCGCACGCGGTTCGCCGCTGATCAGCGCCATCTCGCCGAAGAAGGCGCCGGGGCCAAGCTCCACCGGGTTCGGCGTCGCGACGCTGACGCGCCCCTCAACGACGAAGAACATCTGATCACCGCGCTCGCCAATGCGGCAGATCACGGCGCCCGCCGGCAGGATGCGAGGTCTTAACGCGCGCACGATCTCGACCAGCACGGCCGGGCCGAGCTTCTGAAACAACGGCACGCCGGCGACCAATTGCCAATTACGGACGAAATCCCCGCGACGGACTTCTTGATAGAAGCCGGTGGCAAGAATGCCAGCCCAGAGCGCGAAGATGCCGATGCCGCTCATCATGACCGCCCCGGCAAGGACGCGGCCGGCGAAGCTTTGCGGAATGGCGTCGCCATAGCCGGTGGTGGACAGCGTCACCACCGCCCACCACATCGCCTGGGGGATGCTGCCGAACTTTTCCGGCTGAATGTCGCGCTCGATGACATAGGCCGCGAGCGCGACGGCGAACAGAACGACGCCGAACAGCGTGGTGACGCCGATCAGGTTGCGCGCTTCGTTGGCCAGGACCCTGCCCAGCACCGGGAAGAACGTGGAGTCGCGCAGCGGTTTCAGCAGCCAGACAGCACAGTAGAGGCTCCGGTCGGGCGTGCCGACGAGCACAAACGCGGCGAGTGGAACCAAAACCGCGAGCACATCAATGGCGATTACCGGCGTACTGTTCCGTGCGTCTCCCGCTCGGTGCTTGAGCAGTGTCGCGGCCATTTGCAGGAGATAGACGCCCCAAATGACGGCAAGCAGGACAGTCAGAGCCAGTCTGCTTCGTCCGGGCAAGTCCGGCATGGTGAGCGCAGCCACCGCCAGAAGCCCAGGCGCAGCCAGCACCGCGTTGAGCGGCGCGTAAATTCTTAGGAAAGGCAATACCGACATTCTGTTCCCACGAGCGGCTACTCCCGACAAAATAGAATGCTTCAAAGCAAGCGCAAAGGTGCTCGCTGTCGCCGCGAATGGTCCGAATGTGCCGGTCGTCAAGACGGACAGCGGTCAGGCATCACATGTCGGCTACGTCGTTTCCGACACCATCTTCCGTCAGGAATTGCGTTAAAACAAGGAGATAGAGTGGTTCTTCTCCGTGAAACGCTATGGGCGAACGGCCAGCTATCGCCTTTTGTCCTCCACGCAATCCCGGAACAGGCTTGCAATATCGGCGCCACCGAACGCTTCACCTCGCGAATGCGGTCGGCGAGGTCACGTTGATCTCGGTCATATAGTCGCCGGTTCACGTCGGTGCCGACCAGGATGAAGCCGCGCTGCTTCAGCGACGGGCCGATGCTGGCGCAGATCTCGCGCTCGCGCTCCCTCAGCTTGGTCCCTTCGGCCACCGATTCTGCAATCAACGGCAGGCGATGCTTTGCCAGGACAACCATGGATTTCAGGAGCATCCATGACTGGAACTCGAATCCAATAACGAAACTGAATCTATTAATAAGATTTTTATTGCAATGAGACGTTAATCTCATTATGCGAGCTGCGTCTACCAAACCCACCATGAAGTAGGGGTCGATATTCCACCGCAGCGGCGTCAAGGCCGCGGCTTCCCCTTCCTTCTCACCGAAAACGATGAGGACCAAGATGATGCTTACCCCCCGGGACATGGATCGGAAGATTGATGAGCATTTCGGCTTCGAAGCCAGCGACAACATCGAAGGCGTGCTGCAAACGCTGGCCGAGGACGTCGAGCATGATGTCGTCGGCTGGCCTTTTGGTCCCTCCCATGGACGGGACGCGGCCCGCGCCTTCTACGATGCCACCTTCTCGGATCTCTCAGAAAGCTCGGTCAAATGCATTCGCAGGCTTTACGGCAGCGACTTCCTCGTCGATGAGTCATTGTGGCGCGGCCGCGCGCCGGGCCGGCCCTTTGGCCTTGAAGGCCGCGATCGGCCTTTGGAGTTCCGGCTGCTCCATGTCATAGAGTTCAACGATCGGGGCGACATCAGGCGGGAAAACGTCTGGCTCGACCTTGCGGCAATCATGCAGCAACTGCCACAGGACTGACCAATGACGGGAGTGGGTAAGGCCGGACGGCCGAACCAGCGGCGGCGAACCCGCAAGGACCTGCTCGAGGCCGCGACACGGCTGATCAAACTGGGCCGGCAACCGGTGCTGGAAGATGTCGCGGCGGAGGCGTTGGTCTCGCGGGCCACCGCCTACCGCTACTTCCCGAGCATCGACGCGCTGCTTCTGGAAGCCTCCATCGACATCGCCGTGCCCGGTCCGGAAGAGCTGTTCGGCAACGAGTCCTCGACCGATCCGGTGGCGCGCGTCGAGCGCGCCGACCGGGCGCTGCACGACATGATCCTCGCCAACGAGGCTCCGCTGCGTGCAATGCTGGCGCAGTCGATCGAACGGCGGGCCAAAGCTGTCGACGATGGTGATCTCCCAGCCCGTCAGAATCGCCGAACGCCGCTGATCGAAGCGGCTCTCGAGCCTGCACGCGGTCGATACGACCCGGAAGACTTCGACAGGCTGGCGAAGGCGCTGGCCCTTATTCTCGGTCCGGAGGCGATGGTGGTGTGCAAGGACGTCTTGCAACTCGATGATGCCGAAGCGCGTGAAGTGAAGCGCTGGGCCATTAGGACACTGGTCACGGCAGCGCGCAAACAGCAGGTCTGATCGGCCGCATGGTCGGATCGCGCCATTGAGCATGCGCGAGACCGCACCCGCTCGTCGCATGCAGGGTTGCCGGGCGGCCTACCCCCGCTTCCCCTCCACGCAATCCCAGAACAGGCTGGCAATATCGGCGCCGCCAAAACGCTGCACTTCGCGAATGCCGGTCGGCGAGGTCACGTTGATCTCGGTCATATAGTCGCCGATGACGTCGATGCCGACCAGGATGAAGCCGCGTTCCCGCAGCGACGGGCCGATGCTGGCGCAGATCTCGCGCTCGCGCTCTGTTAGCTCGGTCTTCTCGGCGCGGCCACCGACATGCATGTTGGAGCGCGAATCATGCTCTGCCGGCACCCGGTTGATGGCGCCCACCGGCTCGCCGTCGATCAGGATGATGCGCTTGTCGCCCTTGCGCACGTCCTTGAGGTAGCGCTGCACGATGTAGGGCTCGCGGAACAGCTGGCCGAACATTTCGAGCAGCGAGGCGAGGTTGCGGTCGGCCTCGTGCAGGTGGAAAATGCCGGCGCCGCCATTGCCGTACAGCGGCTTGACGATGATATCGCCGAACTCCTTGCGGAAGGCGGCCACCTCCAGCGGGTCCTTGGTGATCAGCGTCTCCGGCATCAGCTCCGGGAATTCGGTGACAAAAATCTTTTCCGGGCTGTTGCGCACCCAGGCCGGGTCGTTGACCACCAGGGTCTTCGGATGGATGCGCTCCAATATGTGGGTAGTGGTGATGTAATTCATGTCGAAGGGCGGATCCTGGCGCAGCAAGATCACGTCCATCTCGGAAAGGTCGGTCCGCACCTTTTCACCGAGGGAATAGTGGCTGCCCTTCTCGTCGCGCACCTGCATTTCCTCGACGCGCGCGAACACCTTGCCGCCCAGCATCGACAGCCGGTCGGGCGTGTAGTGGAAAAGCTGGTGGCCGCGCCGCTGCGCCTCCAGCGACAGCGCGAAGGTGGTGTCGCCGGCGATCGACACGGTGGAGACATGGTCCATCTGGACGGCGATCTTGAGCGGCATCTTCGGTCTCCACGAGCTTTGCCGCCGATATAAGGAAATCGGCGGCATCTGCCAATCGTGCTTGCTTGGTGCAGAAGCTCAGCGGTCGAAGACCAGCCGCGAATAGCCGAGGAAGGAGAGCGCCATGGCCAAGGCCGAGGCGATGGCCAGCGCCGCGAGCGGCGGCATGGCCGGCAGCGCCAAAAGCATGGCGCAATAGACGAGATAGTTAACGATGCTGGTGGCGATGCCGACGCCGCCGTAGCGCGCGCCTTCCTGCGCGATGCCGCGGCTCGACGGCGCGAAGGTCAGGTGACGATTGAGCTGCCAGGTGATGCAGAGCGCGAAGCCGATCGACAGCACGCGCGCCGCCAGCGATCCGAGCGGCGTCACGCTGAGCAGCAGCCAGAGTGCTGCCGCATCGGCGACGAAGCCGATGCCGCCGGCAAACAGGAAGCGGGTGAGGCGGCTCGTCATGCCGCCCGCGGGGCCTTGCCCGGCGCGCTCTTTGGCAGGGACTGCTCGCCGGCGCTCGGGCGGCGTTCCACCCGCCCTGACGGGATCGACAAATAGAAGATGCGCTTCTGCTCGGCGCGGCCGCGCGAAACGGAGTCGAGGATCAGTCCGGTCACCATCGACAGCATGGACAACAGCAGCATGCCGACCGACAGCACCCAGGTCGGCATGCGCGGCACCAGTCCGGTCTCGGCAAACTCGATCAGCACCGGGATCATCAGGCCGATGCTGGCTGCCAGGAAGAACAAGGCGAAGGTGCCGAAGAAACGCAATGGCTGCGTCTCCTTCACCAGCATGGCGAACATCCAAAGGATCCTGGCGCCGTCGCGAAAGGTCGACAGTTTCGACGACGAGCCTTCCGGGCGGCGGCCGTAGTCGAGCGCCATTTCGCTGACCGGCAGCTTGAGCTGCGAGGCATGCACCGACATCTCCGTTTCGATCTCGAAGCCGCCGGAGACGGCCGGAAAGCTCTTGACGAAGCGCCTGGAAAAGACCCGGTAGCCGGAAAAAATGTCGGTAAAGTCGGTGCCGAACAGGCTCTTGTAGAGGCCGTTGAAGATACGGTTGCCGAAAGCATGGCCGGAGCGGCCGGCATCGTCGGTCACGCCGCGCCTGGTGCCCACCACCATGTCGCAGCGCTCGGTCAAAAGCGTGTTGATCAGCTGCGGGGCGTCTTCCGGCGCATAGGTGCCGTCGCCATCGGCCATCACATAGATGTCGGCGTCGATATCGGCGAACATGCGGCGCACGACATTGCCCTTGCCCTGGCGCGGCTCGCGGATGACGACGGCGCCGGCCGAGCGGGCTTTCAGCGCGGTGAGATCCTTCGAATTGTTGTCGTAGACATAGACGGTGGCTGCCGGCAGCGTCTCGCGGAAGCGCCGCACGACCTCGCCGATCGTCAGCTCCTCATTGTAGCAAGGCAGAAGCACGGCGATGGCCGGCTCGTAACGGACTTCCTGCGGCATGCTTGTCTCCGGATGCCTGATCCAGTCTCCGGCCGCGCCAAATGCCCGGCCCTGTCAGGCCGCTTTACTATTTATTGAAGCCGTTAAGGCTAGGTTTAAGGCGATCCCCATCCTGCAAGGCCAGACGATGAGCACAGCCAAGGACGGCGCCGCCACCTGGAAGTCCGACATCATGCTGGCGCTGCTTGCCACCCTGGCTGGGCTCGCCCTCGATGCCTGGGCGGGCTTTCGCCCGCTGACCGACGCCGGCGGCGACAACGACAATCTGTTGCGGCTGGTCGAGGTTCGCGACCTGCTTGGCGGCCAGGGCTGGTTCGACCTGCACCAGTACAGGATGGGGCTCGAAGGCGGGTTTGTCATGCACTGGTCCAGGCTGGTCGACGCGCCCATTGCCGCCCTCATCCTTGCCGCTTCGAAGTTGACCGGCAACACGCCGCTTGCCGAGGACGTGGCGCAAGTGCTGTGGCCGGCGCTGCTGTTTTGCCTGACGCTGTTCTTCACCGTCCGTGCCGCACGCAGCTTCGCCGGTCAAGGCGCGGTGCTGCCTGCCGTCCTGATTGGCGCCGCAGCCTACCATTTCATTGGCATCTATGCGCCGGGCGCGCTCGATCATCACAACGTCCAGCTGATGCTGACCATGGCGAGCCTCAGCCTGCTTCTCGAGGCGCCGGCGCGGCACACGGCCGCGCTGTTTTCCGGTCTGTGCGCCGCGTTGACGCTCGCCGTCGGCATGGAAACCGTGCCCTATGTCGCCACCATCGGCGTCGCTGTCTCGCTGCTGTTTGTCGTCGACGACAGTGGTGAGCGCGCGATCGCCCGCGATTTCGGCCTCGGCTTCGCCGGCGTCTCGGCCCTCGTGTTCCTGGCCACCGTCCCGGCATCCGCCTGGGGCGAGGCGCAATGCGATGCCTTCTCGACCGTGCAGTTCGTCGTCGCGGCAATCGCCGGCGCCGGGCTTTCGGCAATCGCCTCGAGCGATGTCACCGCGCGCAGCTGGCGGCGTCGCCTGGTGTCGCTCGGCCTGCTGGGGGTTGCCATCGGCGCGGTCGTGGTGGCGCTGTTCCCGCAATGCCTAGCGGCGCCCTATGCCGATCTCGATCCGCGCCTGAAGGAGCTCTGGCTCGACCATATCGATGAGGCGCAGTCGCTGGTCACGCTGCTTATCCATGACCCGGCGCGGGTCGCGGCGCGCTACGCGACGCCGTTGATGGCGATCGTCCTGATGGCGCTGCGGTTCAGCCGCGGCGGCTGGCGCCGGCAGGACAGCCTCGTCGGCGCGATGCTTCTTGCCGCCTTCGCTGTCGGCGCCTGGCAGGTGCGCGGCACGACGTTCTCGATCGCCTTTGCCGTGATCCCGCTGTCGGCCTGGATTGCTGAATGGCGAGCAAGGGCCGAAGCCGGCTCTTCCCCCGGCGTGGCGCTGCGCCTGGCCGCGGTCTGGCTGGTATCGGTCAATCCGGTCTGGACCGGCGCCGCGGCGGCCGCTTCGCTGGCGTTCGACAAGGATACGCCCGTGGCCGCCGAAGACGGCACCGACAAGGTTTGCGAGAAAAAGGCAAGCTTCGCGCTGCTCGGTGCCATGCCAGACACCACCGTGCTTGCCATCTCCAACCTCGGCGCACCGGTCCTTGCCTATACCGGGCATCGCGTCTTTGCTGGCCCCTACCACCGCAACGTTACCGGCAACCTTCTGGTGCTGGACGCCTTCCTCGGCTCGGCCGACGATGCGCGGCGGATCGTGGAAGCGCATCGCGTCGGTCTGCTGGCGGTCTGCCGCGGTAATGCCGAGAGCCTGACGCTGACCAAAAAAGCCCCGCAAGGCTTTCTCGCCGCCTTGCTGAAGGGAACCATGCCGGCCTGGCTCGAGCCCGTTGCGCTGACCATAGGCAGTCCGGTCGAACTCTATCGCGTCAGGTCAGCCGGCTAATCGGCACGAACTGACGCGTTTCGGACCGCGGAAAATCGATTTTTTCGATACGTTTCCTAAACGCTTTGCTGCCAGTCTGGCCAAAATACCGCCTTCAGAACAGGGACATGATGCAAACGACGTTTGCCGCCGGCCAGCCGGGTAAGGAAAACACGGATCTGGCCTTCACCGATTCGTTGACCGGGCTTGGCAACCATCGTCGCTTCTTCGACAAGGTCGATCGCCTGATCAGCGACCGCGCCGATGATCCCGCGCCCTTTACCGTCGGCATTCTCGACCTCGACGGCTTCAAGCCGATCAACGACCTGTTCGGCCACAAGGCCGGCGACGATATCCTGATCCAGGTGGCGATGCGGCTGCGCGCCTCGATGGACGGCTATTCCACCGTCTGCCGCATCGGCGCCGACGAGTTCGCCTTCCTCTATCCGATGGTGTTCTCGGAGGAGCAGGCGGCCGAGAAGTCGCGCATGCTGATCGAGATCCTTTCGGCGCCCTACGACGTCGGCGAGCGCACCGCCAGGCTGTCGGCCTCGGTCGGCTGCTCGCTGTTCTACTCCGGCGACGAGACCACCGAGATCCTCATCAACAAGGCCGAGACCGCCCTCTACCACGCCAAGCGCTCCGGTCGCGGCCGCGTCGTCGTTTACACCCGCGAGATGGAAGAGGCCGCCAAGCACGTCACCCGCATCGAGCAGGCGTTGCGCCGCGCCGTCTCGGCCGGCGAGGTCGAGCCGCATTTCCAGCCCATCGTCGATCTCAACACCCGCCGCACCGTCGGCTTCGAGACACTGGCGCGCTGGAGCGACCGCGATCTCGGCGCGGTGCCGCCGAGCGTCTTCATCCCCATCGCCGAGGAACGCGGCATCATCGGCCCGCTGTCGCAGCTGGTGCTGCGCAAGGCGACCGAAGCGGCGCGCAACTGGCCGAAGGACCTGTTCCTGTCCTTCAACCTGTCGCCGTCGCAGCTTGTCGACCAGAACACCGGCCTGCACATACTGGCGATCCTCGAGCGCACCGGCTTCGACCCGCGCCGGCTGGAGATCGAAATCACCGAGACCGGCCTGATGACCGATCCGGTTTCGGCGGCGAAGATCGTCGCCGATCTGCGCCGCGTCGGCATTCGCGTCTCGCTCGACGATTTCGGCACCGGCCAGTCCTCGCTCGGACGCCTGCGCGAGTTCCATTTCGACAAGCTGAAGATCGACCGCGCCTTCGTCTCCTCCATTCTCGACGACCGCCCCTCCGAACACATCATCCGCGCCATTCTCGCCATGTGCGAGGGGCTGGGCATGGATGTGGTTGCCGAAGGCATCGAGGAGGAAGCGCAGGCCGACCGCCTCGTGCAGTTCGGCTGCGCCGGCGGCCAGGGCTACCTGTTCGGTAAGCCGGTCGATGCCGACGCCACGCTGGGGTACCTCCGCGACTCCCATCGCGGCGCGCTGCACGCCAAGGCGATCTGACCAGACAATTCCTGTTCGAGTGACTTGGCGGCGCGGTTCTATTGCCATGCCAGTCTTTTGTCAGACATTAGGGCGGCAAATCTGACGGTTCTCCCTTGCCCGCGCGCTTCGTCCGGCTAGGATGCGCGCCGGCCAAAGGAGAAAAAGACCATGATGCCATCGGCGCATTTCGCCGACCTCGACGGCGCCTCGGTGCTGATCACCGGTGGCGGCTCCGGCATAGGTGCTGCGCTGACCGAGGGCTTTATCCGGCAGGGCGCCAAGGTTGCCTTCATCGACATCGCCGACAAGCCCAGCACCGCCCTGGCCGAACGCCTGGAGAAAGAAGTGGGCAAGCGGCCGCTCTACCTCAAGACCGACCTGCGCGACATCGAGGCGCTGCGCGCCTCGGCGGCGAAGGCGGCGGAGATGCATGGCGATGTTACCGTGCTGGTCAACAATGCTGCATGGGACCAACGCCACGCCGTCGAAGACGTGACGGTCGAGTTCTGGGACAACAACCTTTCGATCAATCTGCGGCCGCATTTCTTCACCGCCCAAGCCGTGGCGCCGGGCATGAAGCGGGCCGGCGGCGGCTCGATCATCAACTTCAGCTCGACCTCCTATCTCATCAATCATCCCGACCTGCCGGCCTATACCGCCGCCAAGGCCGGCATCCTGGGGCTGACCAAGAGCCTCGCCGGCAAGCTCGGCCCCGACCGCATCCGCGTCAACGCCATCGCGCCCGGCTGGGTGATCACCGAGCGGCAGCGGGAGCTGTGGGTCACCGAAGAGGCGCTTGCCGCCCATGTCGCCAAGCAATGCATCAGGGAGGTCATGCAGCCCGACGACATCGTCGGCACCGTGCTGTTCCTGGCCTCCGACGCCTCGCGCATGCTGACGGCGCAGATGCTGATTGTCGATGGAGGCTTTCTGTGAGCGGCGCAGCGGCGGTCGCCGCGGTCGATTGGGGGACAACGCGGCTCAGGGCCTGGCTGCTGGACAATTCCGGCAAGGTGCTTGCCGAACAGCGCGGCGACGACGGCCTGATCACCGCGCGCGAAAAAGGGTTTGCCAAAGTGCTGGAAGGCCACCTTGCCGCCATGGGCGCGCCTGAGACGCTGCCTGTGATCATCTGCGGCATGGCCGGCTCCCGCCAGGGCTGGATCGAAGCCCCTTATGTCAGCGTGCCGGCGCCGATCGGCGCCATTCTTGCCGGTGCCGCCCGCATCGAGGGCGAGCGCCGTGACATCCGCATCGTGCCCGGCCTTGCCCAGCACCTAGCCGACGCGCCGGATGTCATGCGCGGCGAGGAAACGCAGCTCGCCGGCGCCGGTTTGCCGGCAAAGGGCCGGCATCTCGTCTGCATGCCGGGCACCCATTCGAAATGGGTCGTGGTCGAGGATGGCGCCGTCGCCGGCTTCGGCACCTGGCCGACCGGCGAATTGTTCTCGGTGCTCGCCGCGCACTCGATCCTGAAACATTCGCTGGGCGAGCATCCGGCGGCAGTGGTGCCGGACAGTCCGTATTTTCGTCAATGGTGCCAGCGGGCGCTGGGCGAGGGCGGCGATGTAAGCTCGAAATTGTTTGCCATCCGCGCCGCCGGGCTTCTGCAGGACCTCAAAGCTGACGAAGCGGCGGCCTGCTTGTCCGGACTGCTGATCGGCGGCGAGATCGCCTCGGCGAAACGCCGCTATGGCGCGGGCGAAGCGCCGGTCGTGCTGATCGTCTCCGGCGCGCTCGCGGCACTTTACGGCGCGGCGCTCGGGTTTGCCGGCCTTGCCTTCAGGACCGTCGATGCCGATGAAGCGGTTCGCGCCGGTCTTGTCGAGGCGGCGCGGGAAAACGGCATGATTGGAGATGCGCAGTGACGCAGACCGCACCTTTCCCCAAGCTGAAACGCGGCCTGGTCGCGATCCTGCGCGGGCTGAAACCCGATGAAGCGGTGGCGATCGGCCGGGCGGTTTTCGATGCCGGCATCGAAGCCATCGAGGTGCCGCTCAATTCGCCGGATCCGTTCGCCTCCATCGCCAGCATCGTCGCGGCGCTGCCCGGGACCGCGCTGGTCGGCGCCGGCACGGTGCTGACGGCGGCCGATGTCGATGCCTTGCATAAAGCCGGCGGCAGGCTTTTGGTCAGCCCCAACATCGATGCCGAGGTCATGGGCCGTGCCATGCATTACGGCATGGTCACCATGCCTGGCGTCTTCACGCCCACCGAAGCGTTTCAGGCGATCCGGCTCGGCGCCTCGGCATTGAAATTCTTCCCGGCCAGCGTGCTCGGCGCCGGTGGCATTTCGGCGGTGCGCGCCGTGTTGCCGCCCGCGACGCTGATCGGCGCGGTCGGCGGCGTCTCGGAAAAAGACTTTGCCGGCTATAAGGCGGTCGGCGTCAGCGTCTTCGGCCTGGGGTCCAGCCTCTACAAGCCGGGCGCCGGCGTCGAGGATGTGGCGCAGCGCGCCCGCGCCGCGGTCGCTGCCTGGGACGAGGCATTCGGAGGGGCATGATGGACGGCGTTTCGGTCTTCAGCGATCATATCTGCGAGCTCGGCGAAGGCCCGAGCTACGACCCCGCCACCGAAACGCTGTTCTGGTTCGATATCGTCAACGGCAAGCTCTTGGAGAAGCCGCTGGCCGGCGCGCTGAAAATCCACGATCTCGGCGTTATGGCCAGCGCCATCGCCGTTATCGACGACGCCCGCCAGCTTATAGCCACCGAGACCGGGCTGCAGGTTCGCGACGTAGCGACCGGCAAGCTGGCGCTGCATACGGCCATCGAGGCCGACAACCCGCTGACGCGCTCCAACGATTCCCGCGTCCATCCCTGCGGCGCCTTGTGGACCGGCACGATGGGCAAGAACGAGGGAAAAGGCCTCGGCGCGATCTATTGGTTCTTCAAGGGCGAGCTTCGCCGGCTGTTTTCCGACATCACGGTGTCGAACTCGATCTGCTTTTCGGAGGATGGCAAGATTGCCTACTACACCGACACAGCAACCGGGCTTCTGATGCGCGTCGCCTGCGATGCGGCGACCGGCCTGCCGACAGGCGAGCCGAAAGTGTTCGTCGACCATCGCTCCTCCAAGGGCTATGTCGACGGCTCGGTCGTCGACCGCGACGGGGTTCTCTGGAACGCCGTCTGGGGCGGCAAGGCTGTGAAGGCCTATGCGCCGGATGGCACATTGCTGCGCGAAATTGCAATGCCGGTGTCGCAGCCTTCCTGCCCGGCTTTCGTCGGTCGGAAAGCGGATCGGCTGGCGGTGACATCGGCCTGGAAAGGCAAGGACGACAAGCAGCGCAAGCTCGACCTGCAGGCCGGCATGACCTTTCTCCTCGACGTTCCGGTCAAGGGCCGCTTCGAGCCGCGCGTGCTGATCGCCTGAGGTTCCGCGCTATTGAGCAATCGCCCGGCCCGGTCGGTTTCTCGCAAGCCGATTGCGACCGCCATGCGATGGTAGCGCCTGATTTTTCCGCGGAGAGCGTTCCATTTCCATGCCGCACAACAAGCCGACGCTGATCCTTGTCCACGAGCCGGAGAAGGCCTGCTTCGACCGGCTGGTCGCCGAAGGTTTCGCGGCGGAACGAGCCATCGAGATCTCGTCCTATCTGGCCCAGTCGACCGATCTCGCACCCGAATTCGGCCAACTCGCCGCTGCCTGCGAAAAGCACGACCTCGCCTTCATTGCCGTGGAACTGGACGGTGCGGCGGAAATTCTCGCGAAAGCCGATCGGGTCCAAACCGTGGTCTGGACGCTGACCGACGGCATCGCCTATTTCCGCGGCGGCGCAGCCCCTGCGCTCGCGCGGCTGAACGGGCTGAGAACGATCGGCGTCGACGACGCGCTGTTTGCGCTCTGCCAGGACAAGTTCCGCTCCGGCGCCGTGCTCGGCACGCTCGGCCTGCCGGTGCCGCAGGCTGGTCTCGCACGAAACGGTGAATGGCTGGTCGCGCCGCCGGCCTCGTCAGCCGGTTGGTTCGTCAAGCCCAACCGGCTCGGCGCCAAGATAGGCATCTGGCCGGATTCGCGCTGCCATGATTTGGGTCACGCCCTGGAGCTTAGTCTGCGTGTTTTCGCCCATTATCGCGACGATGTCGTCGTCCAGCCCTATGTCGCCGGCCGCAACGCGCGCGCGAGCTTCCTCGGCCTCAAGCCGGACACCGGGATCGAGGCGCTTGGCGTCGCCTTTGTCGATTCCGGCGGCGATTTCCAGACCATGGCCGACTCGATGGCGCTCTATGGCGACACCGGCCAAGCAGCCAAGGCAGCGGGAACCTACGCCGAGCCGGAACTTGAGGCCGTCGGCGCCAGTCAGCCGGAGGCGGATCGGAAAATCGGCGCCATCGCGCAGAAGCTGATGCGCGCTCTTGGCCTGCGGGACGTCTTTTCCGTCGACTTCAGGGTCGAGGCTGACGACACCGTGCACCTCATCGAGTTCGAGGTCTGCCCCGGCCTGCCTTGCTTCGATTTCCGCGACTATTGCCGCAGGCAATGGGGCATGAGCCTTGCGGACGCGATGGCGGAAACGGCCGCCAATAGATTGACGACATGATCTTGATGATTGGCTGAGACTAACAACCTCGTCATTCCAGGGCGGAGCAAGGAGCGAAGCGACGCGCGCAGACCCTGGAATCCATGCCATTACCTCGGCCGTGGAGTGCAGCGGAGCAGAATTCTGGACCGTAGCGGGCGCCTCGAAGTCACGGAATGGATCCTCGGGTCTGCGCTGCGTCGCTACGCTCCTTGCTCCGCCCGTGGATGACGACAAGATGGGCGTTTCGGCTAATCTCCAACGCGCCAACGCAGCAACGACTGATCTGCCAACTCCTGCTTCGACGAACTAAACGCCCTCGACCAGCACGATCTCGCCGTCGGCTACCTTCTGCCGGATCGCCACCGCGCGCTGGTATTCAGGCGAATGGTAGCAGTCATGCGCCACCGCCAGCGATTCGAACTCGATGATGACGTTGCGGGCCCGGCCCGGTCCTTCGGCCTTCTCATGCTCGCCGCCGCGCGCCAAAAATTTCGCGCCGAAGCGGTCGAAGGCGAGCTTCGAGGCGGCGACATACTCCTTGTAGCCTTCGGCGTCGCGCACATCGACGCGAGCGATCCAATATCCCTTTGGCATCTTTTCCTCCTATGTGTTGGCGCTGGTCCGTCAGGCCGCGTGCATTTCCTCGAGGATCGCTTGCGCGGCAGCGCGCCGGTCCGGGGCGGCCACAATCGGGCGGGCCACGACCAGATGGCTGGCGCCGCTGCGGATCGCGTCGGCCGGCGTCATCACCCGCTTCTGGTCACCATGGTCGCTTCCCGCCGGCCGGATGCCGGGTGTCACCACAGCCATGTCGGGGCCGACGATCCGGCGCACGGCCGATGCCTCGCCGGCAGAGCAGACGATGCCGCCCATGCCGGCATGCAGCGCCTGCTCCGAACGCCTCAGCACCAGCGTGTGCGGGTCGTATTCATAGCCGGCGTCGATCATGTCCTGCTCGTCCATCGAGGTCAGCACGGTTACCGCAAGCAGGCAAAGGTCGCTGCCTTTGGCGGCCTCTACCGCCGCCGTCATCGCCTTGGGGTAGGCGTGCAGCGTCAGCATCGACACACCCATACGGACGATGTTTTCGACACCCTTGGCCACCGTGTTGTCGATGTCGAGCAGCTTCATGTCGAGGAAGACCTTGGTGCCGCCGCTGGCGAGCTCGCGGGCGAAATCGAGGCCGCCGGCGAAGGCGAGCTGGTAGCCGATCTTGTAGAAGGAAACGACGTCCTCCAGCTCGCGCACCGCCTTCTCGGCCTCCCTGAGCGTCGGCAAGTCGAGGCCGACGATCAGCCTCTCTTGCATGGATTTGGCGTGCATCGTGTGGGCCTGCGTGGCGTGCATCATGCCTCGATCCGCACCGACAGCATGCGCGAGGTCTCGATCAGTATGCGGCATAGGCGCTCCATCGATTGGTGCAGTCTTTCGTCGCGGAATTGTCCGTCCTCGGCGAACGCCTCGGCGGCGCCCGAAACCGAGCATTCGGGCGTGATCACCTCCATCTGGCAGCGCACCAGCACGGCGCGCAGATGGTTGATGCAGCGGATGCCGGCGAACTTGCCTTCGGAGGAGGAGCAGAGGCCGACCGGCTTGCCGTATAGCGGCCTGAACGACCGGCTGCCGTCGCGCCGTAACCGGCTCACCCAGTCGATGGCGTTCTTGAGCAGCGGCGGGATCGAGCCGTTATATTCGGGCGTCGCGATCAAAAGCCCGTCATGGGCGGCGATCAGACGGCCAAGATTTACGGCATTCTCGGGGACGCCTTCTTCCTTTTCGAGGTCCTCGTCCATGATCGGCAGCGGGTAGTCGCCGAGCGAGATGCGGGTCACCTCCGCGCCTTGCCTGGCAAGCTCCCTCTGCGCCACATCGGCCGTTCTGCCGCTGAAGGCGCCGGTGCGCACCGAACCGGCGAAGACGAGAATTTTCGGGATCACTGCCATTGGCTTGCTTCGCTAAGGGAGTAGGAGAGTAAGGGAGTAGGGCAGTAGGGATAGCGCGGAAGCTGAACCGTTCATTCCTACTCCCCTATTCCCCTCATCTAATGCGCCTGGCGCCTGTAGATCCACAGCTGCGTCGGCGGGATGTTGCGGAAGATGAAGTCGAAATGCTCGACCGTGTAGTCGCCGCGGCCGGCCGGGATCGGCGACAGCGGTCCATAGGTCAGCTGCACGATCGGCCGCCCGGCCGGGATGCGGTCGAGCAGGCTCTCCACGTAGGCGATGCGCTGGGCGACCGGGAAATTGAGCAGCGGCACGCCGGAGACGACCGAATCGAACACCATCCCGCGCCTGTCGCCGAGCGTGGCGTCGAGGTTGAAGGCATCGCCCTCGATGATTTTGACGCCCGGATAGAGCTGGCGCAGATGGCGCACGAAGTCGGTCGAATATTCGATGGCGTAGAGATTTTCCGGCTTTATGCCCTCGGCTAGGATGGCGCGGGTGATGACACCGGTTCCGGGCCCGACCTCGAGCACCGGCAGGCCGGATCTCGGGTTGACGATGGACGCCATCTTGCGCGCGGTGATGGAACTGGTGGGGACAATTGAGCCGACCGTCTTCGGTCTGTCGATCCAGCCTTTGAAGAACTTCAGCTCGTCGTCGAATTTTTCCGCCAGCGCTTTGCGCAATCCGGGACCACGTGCCATGCGAGCTCTCCTCAACGCTCCCCGACCCGCTACTTAGCAGCTAAGGGGGACAAGGCAAGGCATCATGCCGGCATAAGATGTTGATGACGCTCGCAAAGCGTCTCCCGCATCCCGGCCCTTCAGTGTTCGCCGAACGACTCGAAAAAATCCTTCATGCGGGCGAAAAAGCCGCTCGACTGGGGCGAGTTGTCCTGTGACGAGAGCTGCTCGAACTCTTCCAGCAGTTCGCGCTGGCGGCGCGACAGGTTCTGCGGCGTCTCGACCGCTGTCTGGATGTAGAGATCGCCGACATTGGGCTGGCGCAGCACCGGCATGCCCTTGCCCTTCAGCCGGAACTGCCGGCCGTCCTGGGTGCCTTCCGGCACCTTCACCTTGGTCTGCGTGCCGTCAAGCGTGGTGACCTCGAACGAGCCGCCAAGCGCGGCCGTCGTCATCGAAATCGGCACCTTGCAATAGAGATCGGCGCCGTCGCGCTGGAAGAATTCGTGCGGCTTGACCGCCAGGAAGATGTAGAGGTCGCCGGACGGGCCGCCGCGCAGGCCGGCCTCGCCCTCATTGGCAAGCCGGATGCGGGTGCCGTCCTCGATGCCGGCCGGGATATTGACCGACAGCGAACGCTCCTCGGTGACGCGGCCCTGGCCGGCGCATTTCGGGCACGGGTCCTTGATCGTCTGGCCGCGGCCATGGCATTGCGGGCAGGTGCGCTCGATCGAGAAGAAGCCCTGCGTAGCGCGCACCTTGCCGTGGCCGTGGCACATCGAGCAGGTGACGGGCTGGGTGCCGGGCTTGGCGCCGCTGCCCGAGCATTCGGTGCAGGAGATCGACGCCGGCACGCGGATCTGCGCCGTCTTGCCGGAATACGCCTCCTCCAGCGAGATCTCCATATTGTAGCGCAGGTCGGCGCCGCGCTCGCGGCCGCCCGACGAGCGACGCTGGCGGCCGCCCATCATGTCGCCGAAAATATCTTCGAAAATGTCGGCGAAGCCGCCGGCGCCAAAACCTTGCGCGCCGCCGTTCATGCCGCCATGTTCGAAGGCGGCATGGCCGAAACGGTCATAGGCCGCGCGCTTCTGCGGGTCCTTCAGCGTTTCGTAGGCTTCGTTGATTTCCTTGAACTTGTGCTCGCAGGCGTGGTCGCCTGGATTGCGGTCGGGATGGAACTGCATGGCGAGCTTGCGAAAAGCGCTTTTCAGCTCCTTGTCGTCGGCGCCTTTTTGCACGCCCAGCGTTTCGTAGAAATCTGCTTTCATTTTTTCCCGCAGTCCGGATGCTCAATGTCTTCAAGCATTGTTGGCGTCGTTTGCCGGCACGTTGCTTCGATTTAGGAGCGATGCCGCCCGGATGCCAGAGCCGGCGTGCGCTTGTTCGTAGTTTTCCGTTACTTTTTCAGCGAAGCCCGCACTTTTTCAACTGAGGTTGCAAAAAAGCCCGGCCTTGCGCCGGGCTTTTCGCATTATTTGCCGTCAGCCGGCTTAGGCCGACTTCTTCTTGTCGTCGTTTTCGTCGATTTCCTCGAAGTCGGCGTCGACCACATCCGAGTCCTTGGCGGCGTCCGCCTTGGCGTCGGCTTCGGCCGCTTCCTTCTGCGAGGCCTCGTACATGGCCTGGCCGAGCTTCATCGAAGCTTCGGCGAGCGACTGCGACTTGGCCTCGATATCGGCCACGTCTTCGCCTTCGGCGGCAGTCTTCAGCGCGGCGATGGCGTCGGCGATCGCGGTGCGGTCGGCCTCCGAGACCTTTTCGCCATATTCCTTCAGCGACTTCTCGGACGAATGCGCCAGCGCCTCGGCCTGGTTGCGGGCCTCGACGAGGGCACGACGCTTCTTGTCGGCCTCGGCATTGGCTTCGGCGTCCTTCACCATCTTCTCGATGTCGGCGTCGGACAGGCCGCCAGAGGCCTGGATGCGGATCTGGTGCTCCTTGCCGGTGCCCTTGTCCTTGGCCGAGACGTTGACGATGCCGTTGGCGTCGATGTCGAAGGTGACCTCGATCTGCGGCACGCCGCGCGGCGCCGGCGGGATGCCGACCAGGTCGAACTGGCCGAGCAGCTTGTTGTCTGCCGCCATTTCGCGCTCGCCCTGGAAGACGCGGATGGTCACCGCGCTTTGCGAGTCCTCGGCGGTCGAGAACACCTGGCTCTTCTTGGTCGGGATCGTAGTGTTGCGTTCGATCAGCCTGGTGAACACGCCGCCCAGCGTCTCGATGCCGAGCGACAGCGGCGTCACGTCGAGCAACAGCACGTCCTTGACGTCGCCCTGCAGCACGCCGGCCTGGATGGCGGCGCCGAGCGCCACGACTTCATCCGGGTTGACGCCCTTGTGCGGCTCCTTGCCGAAGAACTGCTTCACGATCTCCTGGATCTTGGGCATGCGGGTCATGCCGCCGACCAGCACCACTTCGTCGATCTCTCCCGCCTTCAGGCCGGCATCCTTGAGCGCCGCCTTGCAGGGATCGATCGTGCGCTGCACGAGGTCCTCGACCAGGCTCTCGAACTTGGCGCGTGTGAGCTTCATCGTCAGGTGCTTCGGCCCGGTGGCGTCGGCGGTGATGAAGGGCAGGTTGATCTCGGTCTGCGTCGTCGACGACAGCTCGATCTTGGCCTTCTCGGCCGCTTCCTTCAGGCGCTGCAGTGCAAGCTTGTCGGCCTTGAGGTCGATGCCCTGTTCCTTCTTGAACTCGGCCGCCAGATACTCGACCAGGCGCATGTCGAAGTCCTCGCCGCCGAGGAAGGTGTCGCCATTGGTCGATTTCACCTCGAAGACGCCGTCGCCGATTTCGAGCACCGAAATGTCGAAGGTGCCGCCGCCAAGGTCATAGACGGCGATGGTCTTGCCTTCCTTCTTCTCGAGGCCGTAGGCGAGCGCTGCGGCTGTCGGCTCGTTGATGATGCGCAGCACTTCCAGGCCGGCGATCTTGCCGGCGTCCTTGGTCGCCTGGCGCTGGGCGTCGTTGAAATAGGCCGGAACGGTGATGACCGCCTTCTCGACCTTCTCGCCGAGATAGGCTTCCGCCGTTTCCTTCATCTTCTGCAGGATCATGGCCGAGATCTGGCTGGGCGACTGCTTCTTGCCGCCGGCCTCGACCCAGGCGTCGCCATTGTCGCCCTTGACGATTCTGTAGGGGACAAGTTTCTTGTCCTTCTCCGTTACCGGATCGTCATAGCGGCGGCCGATGAGGCGCTTGACCGCGAAGATGGTGTTTTCCGGATTGGTGACCGCCTGGCGCTTGGCCGGCTGGCCGACGAGACGTTCGCCGTCGCTCGAAATGGCGACGATGGAAGGGGTCGTGCGCGCGCCCTCCGCATTCTCGATTACCTTGGGCTCCTTGCCGTCCATGATGGCGATACAGGAGTTGGTGGTTCCGAGGTCGATACCGATTACTTTTGCCATTGTTCAAGTCTCTCCGCTAAGCAGGCTATCAGGACCCTGGATCAGGCGTTCCGGCGAAAGCCCCTGTTCACAAGAAATTCCGTTCCGGCAACCGGCTTCCGGCGCCGAACGGCTTGGCGCGTATATAAGAACAGCCGGCATCGGGCGCAAGCATTCTGCGCATGGTGGCCGCTGTCGGGCGGGGCGTTCGGGAAACGGACCGGCGCGCTCTACGCCGGGATCGATCCGGATTCGCCCTATCTCATTGTCCAGGCTGGATTTTTCTCGAACGGGACGTCGCCATCACGCGCCAGTCGCGTATCGGGCGGGGGAAGACTTTTGCCCTGGGGCGTGACTTTGGGTCGCGAATAAGTCTGAAAACAATCTTTTCCGCCATGTGGGCGACAATCAGCCGGCGGGGAAGATGGAATGCTTGGCAATCGAGGCAGCCGGGGCTACGATTAAGGCGAGATGCGGCAGATCGCCGGCACGAGCGCCGGCTTGAGTGATGCGCGCGAAATCGATCCTTGTCTGGTTACTTGTCGGGATGGTCGCATTCTCCGGCTGCACCACCGGCGGCGCGTTGCAGACTTCTCCTCTCGCCTATGGTGGCCTTACCGACGCCGGTTTCCGTATTCCGCCGGTTCCGATCTACAAGGTCGACCAAAAGTTCCATCGGCAGACCGTGCCTTACGCGACCGACGAAGCGCCCGGCACCATCATTGTCGATACAGGAGCGAAATTCCTCTACTACGTGCTGGGAGACGGTCAGGCGCTGCGCTACGGAATCGGCGTCGGCAAGGCGGGCTTCGAGTGGCACGGCACCGCCCACGTCGCAAGGAAGCGCGAATGGCCGGACTGGAGCGCGCCGTCGGCGATGATCGTGCGCGAGCGCAATCGAGGCCACGTCATACCGGCCCATATGGAAGGCGGACTCATGAACCCCCTCGGTGCGCGAGCGCTCTATCTCTATAACGAGAAGGGTGACACCGGATATCGCCTGCACGGCAGCCCTGAATGGTGGTCCATCGGCAAGGCCGTGTCGGCGGGCTGTATTCGTCTCATGAACCAGGACATCATCGATCTCTACGAGCGCGCGCCAATCGGCACCAAGGTGATCGTCAAATAGACACCACCGGGTGACGCCGATGCCGAAGGACTAAAGCATGTCTCCCGAAAGTGTGCAGCGGTTTCGGGACAAAGACATGCTTAAAATCAAAGACCTAAAGCATGTCGCGTGAATTCTTTTTCACGCAACATGCTTTAGTCTCCGAAAGCTTCCCTGCAAAGCGCACGCAGCTTCGGGAAGATGTTGTTCCCGCCGGCAATCACCTGCGTCCCGTCATCGAGCACGGTCTTCGGGTCAGCTTTCAGCACCGTGCCGCCGGCCTCTTCGACCAGCAGCATGCCGGCCAGGCAGTCCCAGGCGTTCATGTGCTCCTCGACATAGCCGAGCAGCCGGCCGGATGCGGCATAGGCAAGCATCAGCGCGCCGGAGGCATTGCGGAAGAAGAGGCCGCCTTCGGCCATGATCATGCCGATCAGCACGGCGATATGCTCGGTCGCCGCGCGGTTCGAGAGGCCGGTTCCGACCGAGCCTTCGGAAAGCGCCGTCGCGTTGCTAGCCCTGATCGGCCGGCCATTGACGAAGGCGCCGCCGCCGAGGCGGCCATGAAAGGTCTCGCCCGTCGAGGGTTCGTGAATGACGCCGACAACCGTTTCGCCGTCCCTGGCGCAGGCGATCACCACGCACCAGGCGGGAATGCCGCACACGAAATTGGCGGTGCCGTCGATCGGGTCGATCACCCACACATGGCCGGTCTTGCCGGTCGTCGGCGCATGTTCCTCGCCGACGATCCCGTCGTCGGGATACGCGTCCGCGATCGCCGCGCGGATGAACAGCTCCACCTCGCGGTCGGCGTCCGAGACCAGGTCCTGATGGCCCTTGCTCTCGATGGTCAGATTGTCGGGATCGCGAAAATATTGAAGCCCCAGCTCGCCGGCCCGCCGCGCCAGATGGATGGTAAAATGCATGCGCTGGTCGAGGTCATGGGTCACGGGAGGCTCGTGCTTGAGAAGCGATGCCTGCCCTTAGCAGACCGACATCCCCGGCAAAAGCGCCGCGTGCGCTCAGGCCGCCTGCGACAGCGATTTGTGGACGCCGGCGAGAATCTCGAACGAGCGCACACGCGCCGAATGGTCGAAGATCTGCGCCGTCACCATCAATTCGTCGGCGCCGGTGCGTCGCGCGAAGGCGTCGATGCCTTGCCGCACCGTTTCCGGCGACCCGACGACGGCGCAGGACAGCGCCTGGGCGAGCATGGTCCTGGCCATCGGATCGAGGTCGCGGTCATAGTTTTCGACCGGCGGCGGCAACTGGCCGGGCCGGCCGCTCCGCAGGTTGACGAAGGCCTGCTGCAACGAGGTGAACAATAGTCGCGCCTCGGCGTCGGTGGGGGCGGCGATGACATTGAGGCCGAGCATTACATACGGTTTGTCGAGCTCACCGGACGACTGGAAGCGCGAGCGGTAGACCTCCAGCGCATGGTCGAGCTCGGCTGGCGCGAAATGCGAGGCAAAGGCATAGGGCAGGCCGAGCATTGCGGCGAGCTGCGCGCCGTAGAGGCTGGAGCCGAGGATCCAGATCGGCACCTTCTGGCCTTCGCCGGGAACGGCGCGGATGCGCTGGCCGTCCTCGGCCGGCTGGAAATAGCCCATCAGCTCGACGACGTCCTGCGGGAAATTATCGCTGGCCTCCAGATTGCGGCGCAATGCGCGCGCGGTCAGCATGTCGGTGCCCGGCGCGCGGCCAAGGCCGAGGTCGATACGGCCGGGGAACAGCGCTGCCAGCGTGCCGAACTGCTCGGCGATCACCAGCGGCGCATGGTTGGGCAGCATGATGCCGCCGGCGCCGACGCGGATGGTCCTGGTGCCGCCCGCGACATGGGCGATGACGACGGATGTCGCCGCGCTGGCGATGCCGGGCATGTTGTGGTGCTCGGCCAGCCAGTAGCGCTTGTAGCCCAGCCGCTCGGCATGGCGGGCAAGGTCGAGCGAATTGGCCAGCGACTGCGAGGCATTGCTGCCCTGGGTGATCGGCGACAGGTCGAGAACCGAAAGGGCCGTCATTGCTCAGGTCTCCACGATGTTCTTCTGCCGCGGCTTGAGGCCGGTCCGGCCGACCGGTCCGATATAGGCACTCGTCGCCGATGCCGCAAACAGCGGGTTGGGACTCCGGATTGGCTAGAGCAATTCCAGGAAAAGTGTGGAACGGTTTTCCGTCCGGAATTGCGTAAAACAAAAAAGATAGAGCGATTCGCCGTTTCCGTGAAACGGTGAAACGCTCCAGGTCAGGCAGGCGGTTTGTGACTGTCTTCCTCATCATCGACGACGAAGGTCTGCTGCGCCGCCAGGAAGTTGCCGACATGGCTGAGGCCATCGAAATGATCGCAGAAGACCTTGATGACGACCAGCAGCGGCACCGCCATCAGCGCCCCGACGAAGCCCCACAGCCATGACCAGAAGGCGATGGCGATGAAGACCGCCACGGCATTGATCTCCAGCCTTCGACCGACCACCGTCGGCGTCACGAACTGACCTTCGACGATGTCGCACATCAGCACGAAGGCGGGCGCCAGAAGCGCGTAGGTGATCGAGTCGAAACTGATCAGCGCGATGACGGCGACCAGCATGATGGTCATCAGCGCCCCGACATAGGGCAGGAAGTTGAGCAGCGCCGCGGTGGCGCCCCAGACCAGCGGGTTGGGCATGCCGAGCCCCCACAGGCCGAGCCCGATCACCGTGCCCAGCCCGGTATTGATGATGGAGACGGTGAGCAGATAATGCGAAATCTCGTGCTCGACGTCATAGACGACGCGCAGCGCTCGCTTCTTTTCGTTGAGGCTGGCGAAGGACTGGATGATCTTCTCATAGAACAAGGTGCCGGAGGCGAGCAGGAACAGCGACAGCACGAAGACGATGGTGATGCTGGTGCCCGCCGACAGGAGGTTGCTGGCGGCCATGGACAGGATGCCCGACGGCGCCACCGCCACCTTCTGCACGCCGGGCTCCTGCGAAGTCTCGGTCAGCGCTTCGAGCTGGCGCGCTATCTCCATCGTTCTTTCGAGCGGTTGCCTGAATTGCGCCAGCCGTTCGGCGAGCTGCTGGCCGATGGACGAGGTGTTGTTGATGAGATCGATGACCGGACCGCTGATGAGATAGCCGGCACTGGCGACGAAGAAGACCGACAGCAACACCAGCAGCGTCGCGGAGAGTGCGTCGGGTATGCCGTGCTTGCGCAGGAACCGCACGATCGGCGTCAGCGTCAGCGCCAGCAGGAAGGCGAGGATGACAGGCATGAAGAAGGCGCGGCCGAAGTAAAGCGCGGCAATGGTCATCAGGATGAAGATGCCGATCAGCAGCGACCGTATCAGCCGCAGCTCGGCGCGCGCGCCGGCGCGCTGATCGGGCGTTTCGGCTGCGCTGGCACCCGAAGCAATCTGTTCGGCTTTCATCGGGTTCCCCTTGCCGGCTTGCCACCCAACGATGGTGCATGGCAGGCCACTGCCGGAAACGCCGAGTTTCGGGCAAGGTTCCATGAGCCGGCTTTTCGATGGCACCTGCCTGATCGCCGCTATTACACGACGTGTAATTGAAGCCGTGCTCCCGGCGGGCCTAATACGGACAGGCTTTCACGGCCTCAGAACGAGAAAGCAGGCGCGGCGAGGACATCGTGCGCGCAACCACATCCGATTTTGGAAAAGGACGTTCACAATGCAAAGGTTTCCCCTTCAAACAACCGAATCGGCACCGGAGAAATCCAAACCGACGCTGAAGGCGTTGGAAGAGAAGTTTGGCTTCCTTCCGAACGTCATGGCGACGATGGCGAACAATCCGGTGCTGCTCAACGGGTTCGCCGCCAGCTTCGGCAGTTTTCACGGCGGCAGTCTCGATGAGATAGAAAAGCAGGTCCTGCTGCTCACCAACGCGGTCACGATCAAGTGCCCCTGGACCGTCGCCGCCCATTCGACTTTTGCCCTCGAAGACGGCATTGCCGGGAGCGAGGTCAAAGCGATCCGTGAAGGCAAATTGCCGAAGCATCCGAAATACGCGGCACTCTCGGCGCTTACGAAAGCATTGATCGAAAACAAGGGAAACGTGACCGACGCGGACATCGACAGGTTCACCTCGGCCGGGTACTCGAAGGCGCAGATACTGGAAGTCGTAACCGGCGTCGGCATTTCCACGATGGCGGCCACCACAACGAACATGGCCGGTACCCCGGTCGAGGAACGCTTCCAGGCGCAGGCATGGTCTGCGGCCACTGCGATAGCGGCCTGAGCCGATCAACGGCGCATGAACTGGTGCCATGCGCCGTCGACCAACACATGCGAGGCGCATCGCAATGTATCGTTGAGGCGAGGACACTATGAAACCGTCGAATGACGCAACGAGCATGACACCCGACCTGGGCACGCTCTTGCGTCACTGGCGCGATCTGCGCGGCTCAAGTCAGCTCGATCTGTCCCTCGATACCGGCATTTCGCAAAAGCAGATCAGTTTTATCGAGAGCGGCCGCAGCGTTCCAAACCGCGAGACCTTGATGGCGATTGCCCGGGCGCTCGATGTGCCTTTGCGCGACCGCAACACATTGCTCTTGGCGGCAGGCTACGCGCCGATGTTTTCCGAGGGCGCATGGGACTCCATGGAAATGAAGAGCGTCACCAATGCTTTGACCCGCATGTTGCGGCAGCATGAACCCTTTCCCGCGATGGTCATGGACCGCTATTGGAACGTGCTGATGACCAACGGCGCGGCGCCGCTCTTCTTCGGCTGTTTCTTCGACATGGCCGCCCGCAAAGGGCCGCGCAACATGCTGCACCTGATGTTCGATCCCGAAGGCATGCGCCCGTTTGTCGCCAATTGGCGGGACGTGGCGCGGAGCCTGTTCGAGCGCGTCTATCGCGAATCCATCGGCCGCGTCGTCGACCAGAAGACCAGGGATTTGCTGGCGGCGCTGCTCGCCTATCCGGACGTGGAAAGCGAGTGGAAAAATCCCGTGGCGATCGGCTTCATGCCGGTCATCCCGCTGAGTTTCACCAGGCGGGACCGCGTCCTGAATTACTTTTCGATGGTCACCACGGTCGGCACCCCGCAGACCGTCGCCGCCCAGGAACTGCGCATCGAGTGCCTGTTCCCGGCGGACGAGGCGACCGAGATCCATCATGCCTCGATGATGGACACGGCCCGCGCGAACCAGCAAACGGCGCCATAAAGCATGTCTGCCGAAAGTGTGCAGCGGTTCGGGACAAAGACATGCTTTGGCACTTGGCCCGCTCATGCGAGCCTCACCGGATCAGGCGGCTGGCGCCGCCGCTGGCGCCGGTTTTGCCGTTTCCTTGCGCACGACCGGCGCCACCTTGGTGCCGTAGAGCTCGATCGCCTTCATGATCTTGGCGTGCGGCATGGTGCCGATCGCCATCTGCAGCAGGAAGCGGTCGTTGTTGAAGATCCGGTGCTGGGCGACGATCTTCTCCGCCACAGCTTCAGGATTGCCGACGAACAAGGCACCACCGGGACCCCGCGCGTGGTCGAAATGCGCGCGCGATGTCGGGCCCCAGCCACGCTCGCGGCCGATGCGGTTCATCACTTCGGCCTGCGGTCCGTAAAAATCGTCGGCCGCCTTGTCGGTCGTCTCGGCGATGAAACCATGCACGTTGATGCTGGTGGCAAGCCCGGCCGGGTCGCTGCCGGCGCGTCTTGCCGCCTCGCGATAAATCTCGAACAGCGGTGCGAAGCGGGCCGGTTCGCCGCCGATGATGGCAAGCGCCAGCGGCAGGCCGAGCGCGCCGGCGCGGGCGGCGGACTGTGGCGTGCCGCCGATGGCGATCCAGATCGGCAGCTTCTCCTGGTACGGACGCGGATAGACGCCGCGGTCGTTGATTGGCGCGCGCAGCCCGCCTTGCCACGTCACCTTGACCTTGTCGCGGATGGCGAGCAGCAGGTCGAGCTTCTCGGCGAAGAGCTCGTCATAGTCCTCCAGGTTGTAGCCGAACAGCGGGAAGGATTCGATGAACGAGCCGCGCCCGGCCATGATCTCGGCGCGGCCGCCGGACAGAAGGTCGAGCGTCGCAAATTGCTGAAAGACGCGAACCGGATCGTCGGAGGAGAGCACGGTGACCGCGCTGGTGAGCTTGATGCGTTTCGTGCGCTCGGCCGCCGCCGCCAGCGCCACCACCGGCGCCGATGCCGCATAGTCGGGGCGGTGATGCTCGCCGAGGCCGAACACGTCGAGGCCGACCTGGTCGGCCAGCTCGATCTCCTCGATCAGGTTGCGCAGCCGCTGATGAGGGCCGATGGCATCGGGGCCGGGCTCCGGGCTGACATCGGCGAAAGTGTAGAGACCGAGTTCCATCTTGTGCTTTCCGGGGTTTGTTCGGGTTATCTGGGGTCGCCGATAGACGTAGCGATGCGCCCCGAAGGGCGCCAGAGGTGCGGTTTGTGAACAGTGCATTGCGTCGTCGTGACGTATCCCTCAGGCAACAGCGCAGATTTTCATGGCTGGCATACCGTTTTGGCGCTTGAACTCGCCGCTTTCGCGCGTATGTAAGCGTCGCGAATTGACTTCAGGGAAGTGGACTTGGCTATCTACAGGGAAAAAGACATTTTCGAGCGGCGCAACGCCGCGAACGAGGCAAAGAAGGCGCTCCTGGAGCGCTTCAAGGCAAAGCCGGCGGCAGACGATCCTGCCGTGCTGGCGCGCCAGGCCGAACGCAAGGCGATCCTCGAGGCTCGCGCGATCCGTGAGGCCGAAAAGGCCAGGCTGAAGCAGGAAAAGCTGGCGCGCGAAGCGGCCGAAAAGGCCGAGCGCGAAGCAGCGGCCGAGGCGGCACGTATCGCCGCGGAAGAGGCGGCGCAGGCCGAGGCGAAGATCCGCGAAGCCGAAGAGAACGAGCGCATCGCCCGTTTGCTTGCCGACGAGGCCGAGCGCAAGGCCAAGCGCGACGCACGCTATGCGGCGCGCAAGTCGCGCGTCGGCAGGACGCCGCCGGGCTTCTCCGCCCGCTGACAGCGGTTTCGTTCGAAAAAGATCAGGGTCGCCGGTGGCGGCCCTGAATGCGTTTGTCTTGACTCAGACGAGCTCAATCCGACGATGCCGATCGCCCAGCCGATCTCGAACGGACCGGCAAAAAAGAGAAAAATCCACGACATCGCAAACGCTCCGTTCCACATCGGATGTCCGATGTTCGAAGTGGCGGGTCGTCCCGGCCTGGTTTTTCGGGAAGCGAGGTTGTGCTCGCTGCGCCAATATGGGCGGCCTCGCCCCCGATCAAACAATCGACCGGCAGCATGGCCATGCCGCCGGTCCAGATCTGCGCCGAAACGGATCGGATCGAGATTTATTTTTCCTTGAGCCTCATCGCCTTGACCGGCGGCGCCTTGAGGGCCGGGGCCGCGGCTGGTTTCTTCGCGTCCTTCTTCGGCTTGCGGGCTTCCTTGCCCGCCTTCATCGCACCTTTAGCCATGATTCGCTCCTCCGATTTGTGGGCAGGCTAAGTGAAACAAGAGAAATGCCGGACCGCAAGAGGGTGTAGCCTGTTTGGGGAGGCGGTTTGCCCGATGTAAACCGTTTTCCCGCGATAAGCCGGCTTGCAATGGGCAAACACCTTTGAACGCCCGGACGGTCGGCGCGTTGTGGATGCTGGTGGAGCTTCGGCCGATTGGCGGCGAAGCTCGTTGCGTTGCACAGGACGGAACCGAATGGCAGGGCACAGTGGCTCGAGAAGGGTGATCTACGCCGCGCTTGCCGGTAACCTCGCCATCGCGCTGACGAAATTCGCCGCTGCCTTCTTCACCGGCAGCTCGGCTATGCTTTCCGAAGGTGTGCATTCGCTGGTCGACACCGGCAATGGCTCGCTGCTGCTCTACGGCATGCATCGCGCCGCCCGCCCGGCTGACCGGACGCATCCGCTCGGCCACGGGCGCGAGCTCTATTTCTGGAGTTTTATTGTCGCGCTGCTGGTCTTCGCGCTCGGCGCCGGCATTTCCTTTTACGAAGGTGTCATCCACATCATGGCGCCCGAACCGGTGGTCAACGCCAGGGTCAACTACATCGTGCTCGGCCTGTCCTTCCTGTTCGAGGGCAGTTCCTGGCTGATCGCACTCCGGGAGTTTCGCCAGCAGAAGGGCCAGCAGGGTTGGTTCGAGGCGATTCGCCGAAGCAAGGATCCGAGCGTCTTTACCGTGCTGTTCGAGGACAGCGCCGCCCTTCTTGGCCTGATCGTCGCCTTCGCCGGCATATTGGCGGCGGAACTGATGGACATGCCCGAGCTCGACGGCGCCGGCTCGATCGGCATCGCGATGATTCTCGGCGCGACCGCCATCTTCCTGGCGCGAGAAAGCAAAAGCCTGTTGCTGGGTGAGCCGGCCAGGCCGGAGGTGCAAAAGAAGGTGCTGGACATCGCCCAGGAAGACTCCGCGGTGCAGCGCGCCAATGGCATATTGAGCGTCCACATCGGCCCGCAGGAAATCGTCGCCGACCTCAGTATCGAGTTCGAGGACCACTTGACGGTGCCCGAGATCGAGGCCTGCATCGAGCGGCTGGAGGCGCGTCTGAAGAAAGACGTGCCGCAGATCACCAGGCTGTTCGTCAAACCGCAGACCACTGGCACATGGGAGCGCCGGCGCAAGGCCATCGCCGAAGCTTCCGAAGAGGGCTAGGCTCAATGCAGCGAACCCGCAAGGAGGAAAGGCTAATGAAGATCGACGGCGGCTGCCATTGCGGCGCCATCACCTATGAGGCTGAGGTCGATCCTGAAAAGACCTCGATCTGCCACTGCACCGATTGCCAGAAATTGACCGGCACGGCCTTTCGGGTGACGGTCCCTGCGCCCGAAGATCACTACCGGATTACCAAGGGCACGCCCAAGATCTATATCAAGACCGGATCGAGCGGCGCCAAGCGGGCCCAGGCCTTTTGCGCCGACTGCGGCTCGCATCTTTATGCGACATCGGTCGGCGACGGCCCGAAAATCTATGGCATCCGGGTTGGTACGACGAGTCAGCGCGAAGAGCTGGTTCCGAGAAAACAGATCTGGCATCGCTCGGCGCTTCACTGGCTGCCGGAAATCGAAGGCACCACGATCATCGAGGGCCAGTAAGCGGAAACCGGTCTAAATTCCGGACGGAAAACCGCGATGCACTTTTCCTGGAATTGCTTTGCTTAGTCGTCGCCTTCGACGACGCGCAGTCGCAACTGGCCTGTCTTGGAGTCCGCCACCCGCACGCCGGCCTCGGCCCTGGCCGGAGCACCATGCGGCGGCTCGGTCTCGCCTTCGGCGAATTCCAGCGCCTCGATTTTCTGGCCGCGCTTGGTCACCTTCGACGTCGAGACGAGGATGTCGTCGATGTCCTTGGCCGACTGGGTAAAATGCGTCTGCAGCCGGCGCACCCGCTCATCGACGCGCGCCACGTCCTCCATCAGCCGGATGACCTCGCCCTGGATCAGATGCGCCTGCTCGCGCATGCGCGCATCCTTCAGGATCGCCTGGATGACCTGGATCGACAGCATCAGCAGCGACGGCGAGACGATGACGACCCGCGCCCGATGCGCCTTCTGCACCACCGCCTCGAAATTCTCGTGGATTTCGGCGAACACCGATTCCGACGGCACGAACATGAAGGCGGTGTCCTGCGTCTCGCCCCGGATCAGGTATTTTTCCGCGATATCGCGGACATGCACCTCGATGTCGCGCCGGAAAGCCTGTGCGGCCGCCTTCTGCATGTCGGCGCCTTCGGCGGCGCGGATGGCATTCCAGGCTTCCAGCGGGAACTTGGCGTCGATGGCAAGCGAAGGCGCGCCATTCGGCATCCGCACCAGGCAATCCGGCCGGCTGCCGTTCGACAGGCTTGCCTGGAACTCATAGGCGCCGTGCGGCAGGCCGTCGGCGATAATCGCCTCCATGCGCGACTGGCCGAAGGCGCCGCGCGTCTGCTTGTTGGACAGGATCGCCTGCAATTGCACGACTTGGCCGGCCAGCGACTGGATATTGCCCTGCGCGGTATCGATCACCGCCAGCCGCTCCTGCAGCTTGGCGAGGCTCTCATGCGTCGATTTGGTCTGCTCGGTCATGGTCTGGCCGAGGCGGCCGGTCATGGCGTCGAGCCGCTGGCCGAGCGACTGGGTGAGCTCGGCCTGCCTGGCGCCGAACACTTCGGCGATCGCGCCCATGCGGCCTTGCATCTCCGCCTGCGACTGCAGGATGTCGGCCATCCGCGCCTCGGTGTCGCGCGCACGGTCGGCGGCTTCCGCCGCGGCCGCCGCGCGCGCCTTGGCCGCGCGCCACAGCGCAACGACGAGGGCCAGAAACAGCGCAAGCAAAAGGATCGCGCCGAAAGCCAGCGCCTGGCCGAGGGTGATGGTGGTCGCGCCGAGCCGCGCCACCGGCTCTGAAAAGATGGAGGTCATGTCATTCATGACGACAGCATAGCCGATTCGTTGGGCTGGCACAGATCAAAACGTGAACAACTCAAAGATCCCCCGGTTGACGCTTTTCCGCCTAGGTCTTACGTGAGACGCCATGTCGATCAAGCCGCTCATCATCCTTCCCGATCCCGTCCTGCGCCAGGTTTCCAAACCGGTCGAGCGCGTCGACGCGCCGTTGCGCAAGCTGGCCGACGACATGCTGGAGACCATGTATGACGCCCCCGGCATCGGGCTGGCGGCGATTCAGATCGGCGAGCCGTTGCGGATGCTGGTCATCGACCTTGCCAAGGAAGGCGAGACGCCGGCTCCGCATGTCTTCATCAACCCTGAAATCCTCGAAAGCGCCGACCAGCGCTCGGTCTACGAGGAAGGCTGCCTGTCGATCCCCGACTATTATGCCGAGGTCGAGCGCCCCGCCGCCGTGCGGGTGAAATATCTCGACCGCGACGGCAAATTGCAGGAAATCGAGGCCGAAGGCCTGATGGCAACTTGCCTGCAGCACGAGATCGATCATCTCAACGGCGTGCTGTTCATCGACCACATTTCGAAGCTGAAGCGCGATATGGTGGTGAAGAAGTTCAAGAAGCTCGCCAGGGACAAGGCGCCGGGCAGGATGGTGGGTTAGGGGTCATGCCCCTCCGCATCATCTTCATGGGCACGCCGGATTTTTCCGTGCCGACGCTGCGCGCCATCGCCGAAGCCGGCCATGACATCGCCGCCGTCTACACCCAGCCGCCGCGCGCCGCCGGCCGGCGCGGGCTGGAATTGACGCCCTCGCCGGTGCAGCGCGAGGCGGAGCGCCTGGGCCTTGAGGTGCGGACGCCGACATCACTCAGGAGCGAGGCCGAGCAGCAGGCCTTTGCCGCCTTGCACGCCGATGTCGCCGTTGTCGTCGCCTATGGTCTGCTTTTGCCGAGACCTGTTCTGGAGGCGACCAGGCTTGGTTGCCTCAACGGCCATGCTTCGCTTTTGCCGCGCTGGCGCGGCGCCGCCCCCATCCAGCGAGCCATCATGGCCGGCGATGCCGAGACCGGCATGATGGTGATGCGCATGGAAGAGGGTTTGGACACCGGGCCGGTGGCATTGGTTGAAAAATGCGCCATCGGACCCGACATGACCGCCGGCGAATTGCATGACCGCCTGATGGCGATCGGCGCATCGCTGATGGTGGAAGCGCTTACGCAGTTGGGGATAAATTGTCTGACATTTACCCCGCAGGCGACGACGGGGGTGACCTACGCCCGCAAAATCGATAAATCGGAGACGCGCGTGGACTGGACTAGGCCTGCCGGCGAAGTCCACAATCACATTCGCGGCCTCTCACCCTTTCCAGGCGCGTGGAGCGAGGTCGAAATTGGTGGCCGCATGGAGCGGCTGAAACTGCTTCGCACGACGCTCTCCAATGGCGTCGGCGAGTCGGGAGGAATTCTCGATGACCGGCTGACGGTCGCCTGCGGATCAGGCGCGGTTCGGCTGGTCGAAGTTCAACGGGCGGGCGGAAAGCCCGCCGCTGCGCAGGAGTTTCTGCGCGGGGCCAAGATCGAAAAAGGAATGAAACTCAAATGAGCATGATGTCGATACGCGCGGCGACGCCGCGGGACCGCGAGGCGATCCGCCTCGTCGAGGAACATGCCTTCGGCCAGCATACGGAGGCCGGTCTGGTCGACGCGCTGGTCACCGGCGGCGACGCCGTCGTCGAACTGGTTGCGGAAGAAGACGGCCAGGTCGTCGGCCATATCCTGTTTTCGCGGCTGTTCGTCCAGAACGGCGGCAGGCGCTTCGCCGCTGTGGCGCTGGCGCCGCTGGCGGTCGAGCCGTCCTTCCATGGCAGCGGCATCGGCGGCGCGCTGATCCGCGAGGCGCATATCCGCCTCAAGGATGCCGGCGAGACGCTGGCCGTGGTGCTGGGCGATCCGGCCTATTACGGCCGCTTCGGCTACAGCCATGCCCGCGCCGAGAAATTCGAGAGCGAGTATCAGGGCGAAGCGCTGCAGGCGCTGGCCTGGGGCGATGCGCCAGAGGCCGGCAAGCTGGTCTACGCTTCGGCCTTCACCGCGCTTGCAGCATAGGCATGACCCCGAACCGGAAACGCGGCGTCTCGTCTCGAGTGCAGATCGCTCGCTGAGATGCCGCGTTTTCGTCTCGACATCGAGTATGACGGCAGCCAATTCGCCGGCTGGCAGCACCAGGCGGACCAGCCGTCGGTGCAGCAGGCGATCGAGCAGGCGATCGAAAAGTTCTGCGGCCAAGAGGTGAGGCTCCGCGCCGCCGGCCGCACCGATGCCGGCGTGCATGCCACCGCGCAGGTTGCGCATGTCGATCTTGCCGGGACCTGGTCGGGCAACAAGGTCCGCGACGCCGTCAATGCCCATCTGCAGGGGGCCGGCAACCGCATCGCCATCCTCAAGGCGGCTATCGTCGCCGACGCGTTCGACGCGCGTTTTTCCGCCACTGGCCGCCATTATCTCTACCGCATCCTCAACCGGCGCGCCCCGTCGGCGCTGGAAAAGGGCAAGGTCTGGTGGGTGCCGAAGCGGCTCGATGCCGAGGCCATGCACGAGGCGGCGAAGGTGCTGCTCGGACGGCACGATTTCACCACCTTCCGTTCCACCCAATGCCAGGCGGAGAGTCCAGTCAGGACGCTCGACCGTCTCGACGTCGGCCGCTCGGGCGACCTGATCGTGGTCAGAACCTCGGCGCGCTCCTTCCTGCACAACCAGGTGCGCTCGATGGTGGGGTCGTTGAGGCGCGTCGGGGATGGCAGCTGGACTGCGGACGACCTCAAGGCGGCGCTCGAAGCGCGCGACCGCGCCGCCTGCGGCCAGGTCGCGCCACCGGATGGGCTTTTCCTGGTGGGCGTCGATTATCCTGAGACAGCTGGTGAATCCGCCGGCACGCTATCCGCCCCGACCTAGCTCGCCGCGCTGCTGGGCAGGGGGATGCCTAGCAGCGCGCATAGTGCGCTCAGCACGATCAGCCATGTCACGAACATGCCGAAGAAAACCGCGGTGCCGACTGCTGCGCCCTTGGCAATCGCGGCGTTGGTCATGCGCCAGGTCAGCACCGCCGACAGCCCGAACATCAGATAGGATACAAGGGTGACCACGTCGTTCTGGAACGGCAGAAAGAGCTGGAGCAGCGCCGAGGGCAGCGTGATCCAGGCAAGAGCCGCCGATGTCCAATTGGAAGCGACGACATAGTGGACGAAGCGGCCGCCGATGCCGGCACGCGGCGCAACCAGTGCAAGCACCACCAGCGGCAGCACCCAGGCGCCGATCTCGGCCGTCGCCAGCCGCAAAACCATGCCGAAGCGGCCGGCAAAGGCGGTCGGATCGCCGATCTCGTTGGCGAGGCCGACCCAGCCGACGATCAGCGGAGGCGCCGCCACGACGATAGCGAAGAACGAATTCCAGAAACCGTCCGCCGAGAGGTCGAGCAGGCGCAGGCCGTCGGCCTTGCCGAGCATCAGCCGCCAGGCGCCGGCCAGGGAAGAGTAGGTTTCGTCGGCGGAGAGCATGCTCACGACAGGCCTTGTCCGAACCAGTCTTCGATGAAGCGCTCGTAAATCTGTGTCAGCGTGTCGAGATCGGCAAGCGCCACGCGCTCGTCCACCATATGCATGGTCTTGCCGACCAGCCCGAACTCGACCACCGGGCAATAATCCTTGATGAAGCGGGCATCCGAGGTGCCGCCGGAGGTGGAGAGCGCCGGCGTCTTGCCGACAACTGCCGCGACCGAGCCGCTCAGCGTCTCGATCAGCTTCTCGTCGCGGGTCAGGAAGACATGGCTCGGCCGGTCGCGCCAGACGAGCTCGTAGTCGACAGCGCTTTTCTTGCCCGGCCGGTATTTCTTGCGCAGCGCCGCCTGGTCGAGCCGGTTGTGGATCTCGGCCTGGACGGTCTCGGCATTCCAGGTGTCGTTGAAGCGGATGTTGAAAGTGGCGGTCGCCTTCGCCGGGATGACATTGGTCGCCGGATTGCCGACATCGATCGAAGTCACTTCCAGATTGGTCGCCTGGAAATCCTTCGTCCCCTTGTCGAAGGCCGGATGGAGCAGCGCCTCGACCAAGCTGATCAGCCCGCGCACCGGGTTGTCGGCAAGCTGCGGATAGGCGGCATGGCCTTGGCGGCCATTGACGATGACGCTGCCGGAGAGCGAGCCACGCCGCCCGATCTTGACCATGTCGCCCAGTCCGTCCGGGTTGGTCGGCTCGCCGACGATCGAGGCATCCCATTTCTCGCCCTTGGCGGCGGCCCATTCGAGCAGTTTCACCGTGCCGTTGATCGCCGGTCCCTCTTCATCGCCGGTGATCAGCAGCGACACCGAGCCTTTCGGCCCGCCATTCTTCTCGACATGGCGCGCCACCGCGGCGATGAAGCAGGCAATGCCGCCCTTCATGTCGACGGCGCCGCGGCCATACATCTCGCCATTGGCGATCACGGCGCCAAAGGGCGGATGCGTCCAGGCCGCCTCGTCTCCGACCGGCACGACGTCGGTATGGCCGGCAAACATCAGATGCGGGCCGTTGCCGGAGCGCCGCGCGTAGAGATTTTCGATGTCCGGCGTGCCGTCCTCGGCAAAGACCGGCCGTTCGACCGAGAAGCCGAGCGGCTCCAGCATCCTTTGCAGCGCCTGCAGCGCGCCACCCTCGGCGGGCGTCACGGAAGGGCAGCGGATCAGGGCGGCAAGGTTCCGGGCGGGGTCGGTCGGCAATGTCATGGGCAAAGCGATAATCGAAAGCAGCTGGCCTGTCACGGTGCGACGTGATCGCCGATCATGTCGCCGACAATATGATTTTCATGCCTTATAGTTGGCCAGGACAGGATGATTGCATGGCCGATAAAGAAAAAACCATTGCGATTGCCGGCGCCGGCAGCATCGGCTGCTACGTCGGCGGCTGTCTGGCGCTCGCCGGCCGCAAGGTGGTTTTCCTCGCCCGCGGCCGCATCGTCGAGGCCTTGCGCAACGACGGGCTGCAAGTGAGCGATCTCGACGGCCGCGACCGCCGCATCGAGCCGGAAGCGCTTGCGGTCACCGACAATCCTGCCACCGCGCTGCATGACGCCGACATCATCCTGGTGACGGTCAAGAGCGGTGCGACCGAAGAGATGGCGGCTGAGATCGCCAACCACGGGCGTCAGGACGCGATCGTGGTCAGCCTGCAGAACGGCGTCGACAATGCCGACAAGCTGGGCACCAGGCTTCCCGCGTTGCGAGTGCTTGCCGGCATGGTGGCGTTCAATGTCGTCCAGTCGGCGGACGGCGACGTGCCCTTCCGCGTGCACCGCGCCAGCCACGGAGGGGTGATGATCGATGATGGCGTCGATGGTCTCGTCGATCTGCTCAATGTGAGCGGGCTTGCCGTCGAAGCACGTGGAGACATGAAGGCGGTGCAATGGAGCAAGCTGCTGATGAACCTCAACAACGCGCTTGTGGCGCTCTCCGACCTGCCGCTGGCGGCCGAGCTGGCCGACCGCCATTGGCGCGTGCTCCTCGCCGGCCAGATCGATGAGGCGCTCGCGGCGATGAAGAGAGCCGGCATCGAGCCGGCGCGCATAGCCGGCCCGCCGCCGTGGATGCTGCCGAATGTATTGCGGCTTCCCGACTGGCTGTTCGGGTTGCTGGCGCGGCGCATGCTGGCGATCGACCCGCAGGCGCGCTCCTCGATGTGGGACGATTTGAAGCGCGGCCGAACGACCGAGATCGAAGACCTGCAGGGCGCGGTGCTGCGCCTGGCAAGGCAAACGGGCACACCAATGCCGACCATCGAGCGCATCACGGCGCTCGTGCACCAGGCGGAAGCGGACAAGCACGGTCCGCCTGGACTTTCAGCCGAAGCCGTCAGCGCCGGTCCTCGATCAGCGTGATCTTCCCTCACGAGTCGGCCGGCGCGTTGGTGCGCCTGCCGTAGCGGTTGGGTCCTGGATCGCTTTTGAAAAAGGCCAGGATGATCAGCAGAATGGCACCGATGATGAGCGAGATCAGCGCGTAGTAGGTGGGCTTGCCGAAATCATGGAAACGCTTCGCCGTCAGGGCGAAGGTCGACCATGTCGTGACTAAAATGGCAATCCACGAGGCCAGCGCCCAATTCTCGCTTGCCGCGGTGCCGGGTTCGGTCCGCGCGAACTGGTAGAGCAGAAAGAGCTGGACAAGGAATGGCAGAAGGCCCGCCCACGCATAGGCGCTTGGACTGAGCCGTCCGGAAAGGCTGAAAAACAGCCAAAAATACTGCGGCTTGTCGGCCATAGGATTCGGTTTCAACAAAGATCAATCGCGCAGCAATTCGTTGATCGACGTCTTCGAGCGGGTCCTGGCGTCGACGCGCTTGACGATGACGGCGCAATAGAGGCTGGGGCCGGATTCGCCATTGGGCAGCGGCTTGCCCGGCAGCGAGCCGGCGACGACGACGGAATTGGGCGGCACCTCGCCGTAGAAAACCTCGCCGGTGGCGCGATCGACGATCTTGGTCGACTGGCCGATGAACACGCCCATGCCGAGCACCGAGCCTTCGCGCACGATACAGCCTTCGACCACCTCCGAGCGCGCGCCGACGAAGCAATTGTCCTCGATGATGGTCGGGCCGGCCTGCATCGGCTCCAGCACGCCGCCGATGCCGACGCCGCCCGACAGGTGCACGTTCTTGCCGATCTGGGCGCAGGAGCCGACCGAGGCCCAGGTGTCGACCATGGTGCCGCTATCGACATAGGCGCCGACATTGACGAAGGACGGCATCAGCACCGCGCCCGGCGCCACATAGGCCGAGCGGCGCACGACCGACGACGGCACGGCGCGGAAGCCGGCCTTCTCGAAATCGACGGCGCTCCAGCCGTCGAACTTCGACGGCACCTTGTCCCACCACACGGCCTGGCCCGGGCCGCCCTTGATGATCTCCATCGGGTTCAGCCGGAAGGAGAGCAGCACTGCCTTCTTAAGCCATTGATTGACATGCCACTTGCCGTCGTCCCGCCGCTCGGCGACGCGCGCCACGCCGCGGTCGAGCAGGTCGAGCGCCGACTGGATGGCGTCGCGCGTCTCGCCGCGCGTCGCGGTCGAAATCGCGTCGCGCTCCTCGAAGGCCTTCTCAATAGTCCTTTCGAGGCTCGCCAGATCGGGCTTCGACATGATTTCGCTCCATTACCAAGCTGTTAAGGGGCTGCGCCTTAACCTGTTTAAAAGTCGCGCGGACCCTATGTTAAGGCTCAATGAGGGTCAATCGCGCCTGCGTCACGGGGCGGCGCAAGTAAGGGAATTGGACGGGTGGATACGATGACTCCCATGGAAAAGGCGGGGTGGACGCCGCTGCCGCATTCGGACGAGGATCTGCAGCGGTCGAAAAGTGTGCCGGACACGCCACAGACCCGCGCCGACACCTACCGGCTGGCCTGGAACGATCCCGATTTCATGACCCGGCGCGAATTGCGCGCGGTGCGCCTGCAGCTTGAATTGCTGAAGCCGGAGATGATCCTTGCCGAGCGCGGCATCCGCTCGACCGTCATCCTGTTCGGCGGCGCAAGGCTGCCGGAGCCCGGCGGCGAGGCCTGGGCGGCGAAGAACGAGACGCAGAAGAAGAACCTCGAGAAAAACAGCAAATATTACGAGGAGGCGCGCAGGTTCGCCCGGCTCTGCTCGCAGCAGTCGGCTAATTCCTACTACCGCGAATTCGTCGTCGTCACCGGCGGCGGTCCGGGCGTCATGGAGGCGGGCAATCGCGGCGCCGACGACGTCGGAGCGCCGTCTATCGGCCTCAACATCGTCCTGCCGCACGAGCAGGCGCCCAACGCTTATGTCACGCCCGAGCTCTGCTTCAACTTCCACTATTTCGCCATCCGCAAGATGCATTTCGTCATGCGCGCCAAGGCGGTCGCGGTGTTCCCCGGTGGCTTCGGCACGATGGACGAATTCTTCGAGACGCTGACCCTGATCCAGACCGGCCGCATGGAGCGCGTGCCGGTGATCCTGTTCGGCAAGGCATTCTGGCAGCGGGCGATCGACCTCGATTTCCTTGCCGAGCAAGGCACCATCTCGCCCGGCGACCAGGACATCATCGACTTCGTCGACACCGCCGACGAGGCCTGGGAGATCGTGCGCCGCTTCTACAATCTCTGAGGAAAGCGCGGCGCGCGCCGGCGTATTATTGCAGCTCGAGCAGCCAACCATTTGACTGTGCGAAACGCACAATGGCCGCCCGCGAGTGGAGTTCGAGCTTGTCGGTAGCCCTGGTCCTGTAGGTTTCGATGGTCTTGATGCTGAGGTTGAGCCGCGAGGATATCTCCTTGTTGCTGTAGCCAAGCGCCACCAGCTGGATGACCGACCGCTCCCTTTCGCTGAGATTGCCGGCATCGCCTTGCGTGCCGTTGCGGGGGCTCAAGATGCGCGCCGCCAGTGCCGGGTCGACGTAATTGGCGCCGGCCAGCACGCATCGGATGGCTTGCAGCAGGTCCGTCGCGGTCGATCGTTTGACCACGAAACCGCGCCCGCCTGCGGCCAGCACCTGGCGCAGGCAGCCTGGGTCCTCATGCGCCGTCAGCGCAATGCAGCCGAGCTCGGGAAACCGTTCGACAAGCCGCTCGATGAGCGTGACCCCATTGATGCCGGGCAGCGAGATGTCGACCACCGCAACGTCGGGGAGGGTCTTGCCGATGCCTTCAAGCGCCTCTGCGGCGTTCGCCGCCAGTCCGACGAGCGTCAGGTCTTCCTGGCCGTCGATCATCGCGCCGACCCCGGACAGGACGATCGGGTGGTCGTCAACCACAAATATCCGTCTACAGCACATCTCTTGACCTCCATCAGTCCGTGAAAGGCCCTCGCATGGAGGGTCCCCATTGTCCTTGATGGTCTAGGCAACTGCCCCGCCTGGCGCGGGACGCCCGTCTTTTCCTCGCAAAGCGCAAGGCAGCAGCAACGGGTAAGCCATCCCCCGCCTGACCCACGCGGCTGGATAGTAAGCCCCAACTAATATCTCGGATGTGGAGCGCTTCACGCAGGCGTAGGTCGGGCCGAAGCCGCCGCTTCCGGGCGTGTTGTCTTTGGAGAGGCCGGCTCAGCCGGTCAAAGGCACGTCCGCATAGACAGCGGTTCCCTTGCCTTTGGCGGTTTCGACCGTCAGCTCGCCGCCGACCAGTGCCAGCCGCTCCTTCATGCCTGCAAGTCCCAAATGGCCGGGGCCGGGCTCGACATGATTGTCGAAGCCGTGGCCGTCATCCTCAATGGCAAGGCGCATGCGATGATCATGGATATGCGCCGTCACGCTGACGCGGCTTGGCCGTGCATGCTTGCCGATGTTGGTGAGCGCCTCCTGCGCGATGCGATAAAGCGTCAGGCCAATTTCACCGGGCAGCGGGCTCGAAAGGGCTTCGAGGTCCACGTCGCAGGGAATGCCGAGCTGGGCGCACAGCATGGTCGCCAGGTCCTCGACCGAGGCGCGTAGCCCAAGACGGTCGAGATCGGCCGGCCGCAGGTTCCAGGCGGCATCGTGCACCTTGGTGCTCAATTGGTCGACCAGCACGGCGGCGCGCGCGAGGCGGCCATCGAGTTCCCCGTATATTGAGCGGGCGTTGTGCAATTCCAGCGTGAGGCTGGCCAGCATCTGGCCCAGATCGTCGTGCAGTTCCCGCGACAGGCGCAGGCGCTGCTCTTCCTGCACGGCAATCAATCGCCGCGCCAATTTCTGACGCCTGGTGTCCAGGTTGTTTTTACCAGGGATACCTGCCTGCATCGATCCGTTCTTCTCTTTGCCGGCGACGCGGCGCGAGCCGTCTACAGGCGCGAGAGAAAGCCACGAAGCCTATCTCTTGGGACAATCTACACCAAGCAGATACGCCGATGCCTGTCGGATTTTTCCCGATCGTGCAGAATTTCCCCGACAAGGCCATCAGCAAAAAAACCGACAGAACATGCCGATCGGCCCGAATGTCACACCGTCTCTTCTGCGTGCATCCTTCGTCCTGTCGTCCCGGCCTCCTGTTGAGCCGGGATTTGCAACAGCAACCAAGGAGAACGTCATGAGAAAGATCATCCTCGCTGCGGCTGTCCTGGCAGCCCTGACTGGTTCGGCATCCGCATTTTCGGTCGGCAGCGGCAACGGCAACGGCAATGGCAATGTTGGCGTCGGGAACGGCAATGGCAACGGCAACGCCAATACCGGCGCCTTCAACGGCAACTTCAACGGCAACGGCAATTTCGGCATCGGCAACGGCAACGGCAACGGCAATGCGAACGCCGGCGCCTTCAATGGCAATTTCAACGGCAACCTCAATGCCGGCGTCGCCAACGGCAATGGCAACGGCAACGGCAATTTCGGCTTCGGCAACGGCAACGTGAACGGCAACGGCAACTTTGGCCTCGGCAACGGCAATGCCAACGGCAACGGCAACTGGGGCGCCGGCAACGGCAACGGCAACGGTAACGCCAACCAGTAGCATCGAAAGATGCTGAAGCCTCTGGGATCGCCGAGCCACGCGCCCGTCCCCCGCGCCAGGCTATCGCGACATGTCGCCGGCGGTCCCAGTCCTTTTCAATCGAAGCCCTTTTTTTATCGAAGCCATGGAAGGAATCGCCCATGAAATCGCGCGTCGTATCGGCACTATGCCTGGCGCTCTTGACTGCGACCGCTGCGAAGGCCGCTGACAACGGCGCAACAGGTAGCCAGGCCTTCAGCACGTCCCGGATCGCTCAAACCGCCGGCCAGTACGGCCAGTACATCGGCTCGAATGTCAGGAACATGGACCCGCTGGGCGGCCTGGACGGCAATACCGGCTACAAGAACACCGGCACCGGCAACATCGGCGCCTTCAACAGCGGCACCGGCAATGTCGGCGCCTTCAACGGCAACGACAACACGTCCTCGACAAGCGGCAACCACAATATCGGCGCCTTCAACGGCAACGGCAACACCGGCGAGTATGACGGCAACACCAATGTCGGAGCCTTCAACGGCAACTTCAACGGCGGCTCCTACAACGGCAACGGCAACGTCGGCGGCTTTAACGGCAATTTCAACGGGCGGGGAAATCACTGATGGGCGTCTTGCGACCATACGCATCCGTCCGGCGTGGCAGCCGTCAGGCTACAGCCAGGCTGTTTGATGGAAACGGCCTCGCGGTTTGTATGCTGCTCGCGGCAATTGTGGTTGCCGACGCCTCGACCCTGGTCAGGATCGCCGAGCTTCCGATCGGCCGCAACGATGCCGCGACAGCCGTTGGCCCGGGCAACACCAACGCCTCAAACGGCAACCGGAACTCCGGCAATTTCAACGGCAATGGCAATCGCGGCAGCTTCAACGGCAACGGGAATTCGGGCAACTTCAACGGTAACGGCAACGCCGGCAGCTTCAACGGCAACGGCAATACCGGCAGCTTCAACGGCAACGCGAATTGCGGCAGCGGCTTCGGCAACGGATTTTGGTCCGACGGCAACGGCAATGGCCAAGACACGCCTCAATGGTGTCGAATTCTGAAGAACCTGAATGGCCAGCTCGGCCTGCCGCCCGGCACGATCCCGGATTTCGAATAGAAGGCGCCCGTGGACGGCCGCTTCCCAAGGACCCCGCCGCGCCTCGTGCGGCGCCGGCAATCTAGAGTTGGCTCACGCGGCGACCTCGACGATCGCCGTCAGGAAGCCGGCGAGGTCGTCGGTGACGGAATCCACGTCGTCCTCGTTCGCCGGATCGCGCTCCCATATCTCCGAAAAAGTCGGCTCGAAATTGCGCGGCACCACCAGCACGGTGGTCATGCCGAGCGATTTCGGCACCGACAGATTGCGCGCCAGATCCTCGAACATCACCGCATTGTGGCCGGTGACGGAATGCAATTCGGCAAACCGCTCATAGGTCTGGCGCGCCGGTTTTGGGTTCAGCCCCGCCGCGACGATGTCGAAGATGTCGTCGAAATGATCCAGTATGCCGAGCTGCCGCGCGGTGCGCTCGGCATGCCTGCGGTCGCCATTGGTGAAGATGAACTTGCGGCCGGGAAGCTGGCGGATCGCGGCCCCCAGCACCGGGTCTGGCACCAGCCAGGAATAGTCGATGTCGTGCACCTTTTCGAGGAAGTCGTCGGGGTCGATGTGGTGGCGCGTCATCAGTCCGTTCAGCGTCGTGCCGTATTCCTGGTAGAGCTCTTTCTGCAGCTTGCGCGCTTCCTCGCGCGGCAAGGTCAACAGCTCGCTGACATAGGCGGTCATCTTCACGTCGATCTGCGCGAACAGATTCGAATGGTGCGGATAGAGCGTGTTGTCGAGATCGAACACCCAGTCCGTGACATGGGCAAAACGGGCGGGATCGGGCGTCGTTGTCATGGCTTCCTTATGGCATGCCGGCGCCGAACTTATCCACAACTTCTGCGCGTCGTGCGTGTTGAAAATGGCGGCTCGTTTCAAATTTTAACCGTCTCGGAAAGGTCGCCTTCAACGCTTGCTGGCACACAAGCAGTCCGTTGGGAGTCAGCGATGAGTCGCATATTTTTGAAGTCGGCAGCCGTGGCGTTCGCTTCGGTCGCAATATCGCTTTTGTTGACACTGATTGTGGTTCCGGCAATGGGTTTTCCGATCAGCCGCACCGTCTGGCTGGCGTCCACCCTTTGCCCGCTGATGCTTGCCTGGATCGCCAGCGCCCGTACCTTCTGGCAGAGCGACCGCCTGAAGAACGCGCATCGCGAGCTTGCCCGTGCCCACGCCCAGCTTGCCGCCGCCCACAGGCGCCTTTCCGAGAAGGCGAGCCGCGACGACATGACCGGCATGCTCAACCGCGAAACCTTCTTTGCCGCGCTCGATGGATCCCGGCGCAAGACCGACCGTGGCGCGCTGCTCATCATCGATGCCGATCACTTCAAGACCGTCAACGACAATTTCGGCCACCTGACCGGCGACGACGCGCTGCTTTTGATCGCCGGCGCCATCGAGCGCGGTGTGCGCAGCGGCGATGTGCTCGGCCGCATCGGCGGCGAGGAATTCGCCGCCTTCCTGGTCGGCGCCACCGAGCAGGAGGCGAGACGGGTCGCCGAGCGCATCCGCCGCGAGGTCGAACTGATCCGCTTCCGCCCCGTCGACGAGCGCATCGTGCCGCTGACCGTCAGCATCGGCGGCATCACCTGCGCCGAGAGCGCCACCGTGTCGGAACTGATGCGCGCCGCCGATCGCCGGCTCTACGAAGCCAAGCATCGCGGCCGCAATCTCTCGATCCTCGATCGCGACATTTCGGAAGCCGCCTGAACCGCGTAGAGCCGAAGGCGGCTGTTAACGAAGTTCTAACCTTGTTCAAAATCAACCGGGACGTTCGCCCGGTTGCAACACGGTTTTCATCTAGGCTTGGCACGGAATTGGCTTGTCCGGCGGCATGTGTGCCGTTCGAGGAAACTGCATGCGTGGATCGAAGCCCATCGAAAGACGTGTCATGAACTATCTCGTCAAGAAAATGTCGCGCCGCGTGATCGTGCGGGCGCTGATCGCGCTGCCCGCGCTGTCGCTGTTCCGCAACCAGCCCGCCATCGCCGACCCGGATGAAATCGCCCCCAACGAAATCATTGAGGTCAATGGCTGGATCCTGAGGCGGAGCGACCTCGAATGATCTTCGACAGCTACGAAGCCTACAGGCAGGCAGGCTTCAAACCCAAGGCCTGCATCCTCGGCTCCGGTCCTGCCGGCACCACCATCGCCCGAAAGCTGGGCGCCGCCGGCATTCCAGTGGTCGTGCTGGAGGCCGGTTCGCGCGAATTCAGCGACGATTCGCAGGATTTCTATCGGGGCGCCACGGTCGGCGACTATTATTTCGACCTCGACATCACGCGGCTGCGCTTCATGGGCGGCTCGTCCAATCACTGGGCCGGCTGGTGCCGCGTGCTCGACAAACAGGATTTCGAGCCCAAGGCCTGGACGCCGGACACCGGCTGGCCGATCAGCCGCGCCGACATCGAACCCTATCTGGGGGAAGTCCACGACATCCTCGAACTTCCCGATTTCCGCCCGGATGTGCCGATCTCGGACGACATCCGCTGGGTGCAGCTGATCAAGAGTCCGGCCGTGCGCTTCGCCGAGAAATACGCCGACGAGCTCGACAAGAGCAAGGACATCGCCGTCGTGCTCAACACCTATGCAACCGAGCTCGCCGGCGATGGCAAGCGCGTCACCGGCGCCAGGCTGTGGTCGAACGGCCAGGACGCCGGCACCTTCGCGGCCGATTATTTCATCACCTGCACCGGCGGGCTGGAGAATTCCAGGCTGCTTTTATGGTCGAACCAGCGCTCGAATGGCGGCGTGGTGCCGAATGCCGCGGCCCTTGGCCGCTACTGGATGGAGCATCCGACCTTCGAGGGCGGCAACGCCATTCTTGGCAACTACAACGAGTTCGAGGTCGATGCCTCGAACGAGGCTTTCTTCTCGCCGACGCCGGCCGCGATGGAGCGGCTGCGGATCCTGAATTTCGGCATCAGGCTGATCGAAACGCCCTACCCCAATGTCAAGCGACTGATCGCCGATCTCGCCTGCACCGCGCCCAACATGGCGGAATGGATGTCGTCCCAGCTCAGCCAGAACCTGCGCTGCGCCGCCCAGCTCTACGTCGCCTGGGAACAGGCGCCGCTCGCTTCCAACCAAATCGAGCTGTCGAAGACCGATGTCGACCACGCCGGCGTGCCGCGCATCGAACTGCATTGGAAGAAGTCGCCGCTGGAGCGCCGCACCTTGCTCGAGGGCCTGAGGCTGTTCGGCGCCACGCTCGCCGCAAAGAATCTCGGCCGCGTGCGCATCGACGACTGGATCTTGAACGGCGGCGACTACCCGACCACCGAGGAGACGGCCGGCCACCATCATATGGGCGGCACCCGCATGGGCGCCGATGTCGCCAGGAGCGTCGTCGACGCCAATTGCAAAGTGCACGGCATGGACAACCTCTATGTCGGCGGCTCCTCCGTGTTCTGCACCTCGGGCCAATGCAACCCAACGACGACTATTACCGCGCTTGCCTGCCGGCTCGGCGATCATCTGAGCAAGGTCATCACGGTGTGACCGGCAAGGTCATCACGGTGTGACCTTAGGGTCATAGGCGGCGCCGGTGCCGCCGCCTTCGCGCGGCTTGGGTCTCAAACCGTCGCAGGATCGAGCGCCGGCTGATCCTTGAACCGGGCGACGATGCCGGCGAGATCGGCGCTGCCGAAGGCGTCGCGCAGCACGTCGAAGGACGGCAGCACGAAATAGGCGCGCTGGAACTTGTCGATCTCGTAGCCGGTGCGCATCACCGTCTCGAGGTCGAACGGCACGTGATGCGCGTCCTTGCTCTCGACCGCGAATTGCAATTCGGTGAAGGACGACATCAGCCCGGCGCCGAACGCCTTCAGCGGCTGGCCTGCTTCCTGGATCAGGCCGTATTCGGCGCTGTACCAGTAGAGCCGGGTGATCATCTCGTCGCCGCCCAGCGCAATCACGTCCTCGGCCTTGTCGCCATACATCTGCATGAAATCGGCAAACACCGGCTGCGTCAGGATCGGCACATGGCCGAAGAAATCGTGGAACATGTCCGGCTCGACGATGTAGTCGAGCTCTTCTTTCGTCCGCAGCCAGTTGGTGACCGGGAAGCGGCGGTTGGCGAGATGGTCGAAGAAAGGCGCGGCCGGGATCAGGCCCGGCACCGCGACGATCTCCCAGCCGGTCAGCTTGCGCAATTTCTCGCTGATCGCGTCGAAATCCGGGATCCTGTCGAGCAGGCCGAGCGTCGCGACGCCGTCGAGATAGGAGCGGTGCGCGAGCTTCTGCGTCAGCTTCGTCTGGCGGTCGCAGAGCGTGCGCCACACCGCCTGCTCCTCGTCTGAATAATTGTACTGTTGAGCCACTGTGAAGTCGGCGCGGCAGACCGAATAGTCGCCGCGCAACCCTTGAGCCGCGCATTCGCGGGCATATTCGGCAACGCTCATCGTCGTCATGGTTGTTCTCCCTGCAAGGCATGAATGGCGAATGGTGCCTTGAGGTTAACCGGATTCGGCGAGAGAAATCGGTTTTGATGGTGGCCCGAATCGACCAATCGAGTTAATATTAACTTCGAGGGCGCCTCGCGGGAGTGAAAATGCCTCATCTTGACGATTTCGAGATAAAGATGCTCGACACCCTGCAGCGTGATGGACGCAAGCCCGTGTCGGAGCTGGCGCAGGAGATCGGCCTGTCGACCACGCCTTGCGCGCGCCGCTTCGAGGCGCTTCAGGAGGCCGGCTTCATCAAGGGCTTTGCCGCTGTGCTCAGCCGCCGCGCCGTCGGCCTGATGGTCGAAGTGTTCATCCAGGTGCGGCTGGTCAGCCACAGCGACGGCTCGCCGGAAAGCTTCATCGCCGCCGTGCAGCGCATGGATGAGGTGTCGTCCTGCTGGACTATGACCGGCGATCACGATTTCCTGCTGCATGTGATGGTGCCGTCGGTGGACGATCTCAACGCTTTCGTCATGCACCGGCTGATGCGGCTTTCCGGCGTGCGTGACGTCCACACCCAGCTGGTATTGCAGAATATCAAGGGGCCGGGCCACGTGCCGCTCGGACATCTTCGGCGATAAGGATGTTATGCTTCTTAAGATCTCAGCAACGGCAACGGAACCGGCAAGATGTGAAACCAGGTGGATCAGGAACAGGCACCGCCCGCAACGCAATTTTGGCCCGTTTACCGCCAGTTAGCGACATTAGTGTTCTATAATACACGGGTTTCCCTCGTCCTTCCGTGGGGACTTGATGGACCTCGGTCATCCAACCGCATGCGCAGGATGATCGCCAAGGGAGCGTTGCGATGCAACTGACGGAGGCTGTGGCCCAGAGGGTCACACAAGCGATCTCGCGGCCGAGGTGGAAACCGGCCGATCCGATGCTGTCGGAGATGCTCCTGCAAAAAAACGCGGATCAGAACCGCCAGATCGTGCGATGGGGCATAGCGGCTGCGGTTCTGAGCTACGTCGCTTACGGTGTCTTCGATTGGTTTCTCTTTCCGGACGTTGCCATTCGTCTTGTCCTGACACGCTTAACGCTGGGTTTTGTGTTCCTGGCGCTTGTCGAAATCGTTGCCCGAAGGCGTTTTGCCGTCATCACACTGCACTACGTTGCCGCATTGGCGATCGTGTCGGGCGCAATCGGCTGGCTGCTTGCCGCGCTCGGAACGACGCATCAGGCGGCGCTGGCCCATTTCATGATCTTCGGCACGGTGTTTATCCTCGGGGCCAACCTGTTCTTCAATTTTCGCCTGTGGCTTTCGGCGATCTCGTCGGCGACCGTGACGGTCGCCTTTGTCGGCGCCGCGCTTTTCCTTCTCCAGGCCGAGCTTGCCACGCGCCTGGTGCTTTCAACCTATTTCGCCAACTGCCTCGTCTTGTCCCTCTACCTTTCGTGGCGGCTTAGTCTGGAACGATACCAGACCTTCGTGCACTCGCTTCAGGCCCAGATCCAGGAGCAGGCCGCCATCGAAAAAGGGCAAAAACTCATCGAGATGGCAGACACGGACCCGCTCACCGGACTGAAGAACCGCAGGGCGATCACCCGGGAATTCTCCGAACTGCGCAACGACTGGGGCACCGATAATGACGAGATCGGCGTCATTCTCATCGATGTGGACTATTTCAAGAAATACAACGACCGGCTCGGCCATCAGGCCGGTGACGATTGTCTGACCGAACTTGCCCGTTCCTTCCGCGAAACGGCGGCCTTGAACCACGCGGTCGCCGGACGCTATGGCGGCGAGGAATTCGTTGTGCTCTGCAAGGTGGCCGGACGCGACCATCTTCGGGAGCTAACCCAGCAGTTTTGCCGGGCTGTCGAGGATTTGAAGATCCCTCATCCCGATCGGGGCGACAAGATCGATGTCGTCACCATCAGCGCCGGCGCCTCGCTGACCCGCGCCGAGCAGAGCATGGAACTGCGGGTTCTGTTGCAGGAAGCCGACCGCGCACTCTACGCGTCGAAATTTTCAGGTCGCGCGACATTCACGATCTATGATGCGCAGGCTATCGACCAGGAGCGCGCCACCGAAAACCTGTCGGAATTGCTCAAACTCGCTATTTCCAAACGGCTTGTTTCTGTCGTTTACCAGCCGATTTGCGATGTGGCGTCCGGAGACGTGATCGGCCATGAATCGCTGATGCGCCTGCGCGACGTCGACGGCAGCATGATCAGTCCGGCCGTATTCATACCCGTCGCCGAACAGACGGGCAGGATCGTGGAACTGGGCATGTGGCTTATCGATCGGGTCTGCGCCGACATGATGGAGCACGGACTGGGCGCGGTCGTGTCGGCGAATGTTTCGATTGTTCAGCTCAAGGCTCCGAATTTCCCGTTGCGCATCGCCGACATCCTCGGCAGGCACGGCATGGCCCCGCAGAAACTGGCGCTCGAGATCACGGAAGGAAGCGACATTTTCCTGGAGGCTCAGGCGGCCAGAAACATCGAGCAGCTTCACAATTTGGGCGTCCAGATCTGGCTTGACGATTTCGGCACTGGATTTGCGGGCCTTGCCTGGCTGCGCCGTTTCAAATTCGACGTCGTCAAAATCGACCGGAGTTTCCTGCACGACTGCCAGACGTCTCGAGGCCTTAGCCTGCTCAAGGACATGGTCAAGCTCCTGCGCAATCTTGGCCATACCGTGCTTGTCGAGGGCGTCGAGACGAAAGAGCAGCAAGCCTTGCTGCAGGGCCTGGGCATCCAATCGATACAGGGTTTCCTTACGGGACGCCCTGTCCCGATCGAGGAATCGAACCAGGCCAAAGCGGGGCTCGTCGCCTAAGTCACCCGAAACTGCGCGGCGGCTTCGGGACAAAGCTGCTTGAAATCGACGGCCTGGAGCATGTCGCGCGACGACATGCTCCAGCCGAATGTCTGGGCAGGATCTCGCGTCTCAGGAACCGCGCTTCCGGATCCTGCCGTAAACGATATTGCGGTTCGATCCGTAATATACCTCGGCGTCCACGCGGTTCCTGTCGAGCGCCGCATTGATGATGCTCCACATATCATCGGCCGAGCGCAGGATGAGCGGCCAGTCCATGAATGTCTCCATGTAGCCGTCGGTGGTGATCTCGTCGCTGAAGTTGGCGAACAGGAATTCGCCGTCCGGCTTGACCATCTCCATGGCCCGCTGCAGCAGGCGGACACCCACGGCGTCCGGCAGGTAGTCATACAGGCCCGACGCATAGACGAGGTCAAATGTGCCGAGGTTGTAGGCGCGGCGCAGAATGCCGCGCACGGACCCGTCGATCGCCTCGACCGGGGTTCCGGCCAGATCGCGGTTCACGGTGCCGACGCTTAAGGGGTCCTGGTCAAGACCGACCCAGCGTTTCAACCTCTTCTCGGAGAGCGCTTTTGAAAGCTCGGCTTCGCGCAGATGACCGCAGGCGATTGCCAGGATCTCCGCATCGTCCACCTGGTCGGCCGTTTCATCGACAGTCCTTGCCAGGATGCTGCGCCGCTCCCGCCCGGCCACCGAACTCGCCGCCTCGCTCGTATAGGCAAAGATCTCCCGGCCGAGCTCGCTTGACGAGGCCACGATTTCATCGGCGCTGCGGTGCTTGTAGTAAATGTCGAGCAGCGTTGCGTCGCCCGAATAGCCGCGCGGCTTCTCGGACGACCAGCGTGTGAACGGGTCCTGCAGCAGGTATTTCGCGACGCGATGCTGTTGTGCCAACGGGATGAGTTCATGCCACAGCGCCGGAGCGACCTGTCTGCGAAGCTGGTGCAGCCGGCCCGCCAGCGCTTCCACTATCCGGCCCGCCGGCTCCTGTCGCCCGAAAGCCTGGTAGGCAAGGTCGAGCACAAGCGCGAGCTGGCCCGTGCGCGCCTTGAGTTCGGCTGCATCGACGGCGTCGCCAGGTGCCGCCTTGTGCTTCCTGATCAATTTGGGTGTCATCAGGCTGGATTGATCGAGTTTAAATTCGGGATTCAACGCCATGCGGTATCCTCTGCGGTCCACTGCAACAGTATGAGCACCTAACATTTTAATAAAAGTTTATATCTGCGGAAAACAGGAATCCGACCCCCAGTTTCCAGGCAGTTGGGCAGTGGTCGCGGTTTGAATTGGCTGAGTGAGGCGCGAAAAGGATTTCCGCGATTTCCGTTCGGAATCGCGGCGACGCAACGAGTGCTCGTTCCTGCGGAAAAGCTGCACGCAAACTGCTGACCAAGGCCAATCCGGCGTCTGGATCGCCGGCTAGTAGGTGCGGACCGTCACCGCAAAAAGGTCCGCCATGAACATCGTGCTGATCAACCCGCCGCACACGGCCATCGGCAGCCGCGTGCCTGACGATCACCTGCCGCCACTCGGGCTCCTGGCGATCGGCGGTCCGCTGATCGATGCCGGCCATGCGGTGCGGCTGGTCGATGCCGAATTCGGACCGATGCCGCGCGAAGACCTCGTTCGCGGCGCCCTGATCGGCGATCCCGATTTCGTTCTGATCGGCCATTCCGGCTCGACCTCGGCGCATCCGACCTCGGTTGCCATCGCGCGTATGATTAAGGCCGAGTCGCCCGGGACCATCGTCATCTATGGCGGCGTCTTTCCGACCTATCACTGGCATGACATCCTGAACGCGACCGACGCCTTCAACGTCATCGTGCGCGGCGAGGGCGAGGCGACAATCGTCGCGCTGGCAGAGGCACTGGAGATGCGCCGGCCGCTGGCAGGCGTGGCCGGCATCGCCTATCGCGACGACCTCGGCCGGCCTTTCGCCACGCAGCCGGCGATGACCATTGCCGAACTCGATGCCTGGCGCGTCGGCTGGGAGCTGATCGACCATCGCCGCTACAGCTATTGGGGCGGCAAGCGCGCCGTCGTCATGCAGTTTTCGCGCGGCTGTCCGCATCTGTGCAACTATTGCGGCCAGCGCGGCTTCTGGACGCGCTGGCGGCACCGCGATCCGGTCAGCTTCGCAAAAGAAATCGCCTGGCTGTACCGGACGCAAGGTATCGAGCTGATCAACCTCGCCGACGAGAATCCGACCTCCTCGAAGAAGGCCTGGCGCGCTTTTCTCGATGCCATGATCGCCGAGAATGTGCCGGTGCTGATCGTCGGTTCGACCCGCGCCGACGACATCGTGCGCGACGCCGATATCCTGCATCTCTACCGCAAGGCCGGCGTCATCCGCTGGCTGCTCGGCATGGAGAACACCGACGAGGAGACGCTGTCGCTGATCCGCAAGGGCGGCAGCACAAAGTCCGACCGCGAGGCCATCCGGCTGCTCAGAAAGCACGGCATCCTGTCGATGGCGACCTGGGTGGCCGGCTTCGAGGACGAAGGCCTTCGCGACCTCTGGCGCGGCTTCCGCCAGCTCATCGCCTACGATCCCGACCAGATCCAGGCGCTCTATGTCACGCCGCACCGCTGGACGCCGTTCTTCCGCATCGCGAAAGACCGCAAGGTGATCCAGCAGGACGTCCGCCTCTGGGACTACAAGCACCAGGTGCTGAAGATGACGCGGCTAAAGCCCTGGATGCTGTTCTTCAGCGTCAAGCTGATCGAGCTTGCCGTGCAGTCGCGGCCGAAGGCGCTGGCGCGTATCCTGTTCCACCCCGATCCCGAGCAGCGCCATTCGATGCGCTGGTATACGCAGATGGGTCGCCGCGTCTGGTTCTGCGAGGTCTGGGGTTTTCTGGTCTCGGATCGCCGCGTGACGGACGGTCCGACACTCGCCGAATTCTGGGGCGCCCCGCAGGATGCCGAAGAGGAATCGATGATTTTTTCACGCGCCGCGTGGAAGCCGGCCATCCCTGCCGTGGAGGGCGGTTCGATTCGCGAAGAGAAAAAATTAGCCGGCTGATAAGCAGTTACGGCACGATCAGCGTACCGGCGCCGTGCTCGGTGAACAGCTCCAGCAGCACCGAATGCGGCGTCTTGCCGTTGAGGATGACGACGCCTTCGACGCCGCGCTCGATCGCCTCGATGCAGGTCTCGACCTTGGGGATCATGCCGCCCGACACCGTGCCGTCCTTGATCAGCGCCTTGGCCTCGGCCACCGTCAATTCGTCGATCAACTGCTTGTTCTTGTCGAGCACGCCGGGCACGTCGGTGAGGAAGAGCAGGCGCGAGGCGCGGCAGGCGCCGGCGATCGCCCCGGCAAAGGTGTCGGCGTTGATATTGTAGGTATGGCCGTCGCGGCCGGGCGCCACGGGCGCCAGCACCGGGATCATTTCCGAGCGCGCCAAAAGATCGAGCAGCGTGCGGTCGACCTCGACCGGCTCGCCGACAAAACCGAGATCGAGCACCCGCTCGATGTTGGAATCCGGATCGATCATGGTCTTGCGCGCCTTTTCGGCGAACACCATGTTGCCGTCCTTGCCGCAGAGCCCGATCGCCCACTCGCCCTCGGCGTTGATCAACGCCACGATCTCCTTGTTGATCGAGCCGGCCAGCACCATCTCGACGATCTCGACCGTCTTCTGGTCGGTGACGCGCAAGCCGCCCTCGAACTTGGATTCGATGCCCATCTTGTTGAGCATGGCGCCGATCTGCGGCCCGCCGCCATGCACGACGATCGGGTTGACGCCGGATTGCTTCAACAGCGCGATGTCGCGGGCGAACGCCTTGCCGAGCTCGTGGTCGCCCATGGCATGGCCGCCATATTTCACCACCACGGTCTTGTTCTCGTAGCGCTGCATATAGGGCAGCGCTCTGGAAAGCAGCGCGGCCTGCATTTCGGCGGTGGCGGCGATATCCGTCATCGGTGCGTTTCCCAAAGTGGCGAGGACGGCGGCGTCTTAGCGGGAATTGCCGCAGGCCGCAAACGGCTTTGCAGTCACAATGACGAAATCGGCCGGCATCTTGGGCGGCCCCGCCGCTTCGGCCGGCCCGGAGGCACGGCAGCCTTTCGCGGGCAACACCGACTGCGCCGTTGCAAATAAACCGCGATCTTCTAACTTGCCCGCATGGGGCCTCAGGACATCAGCAAGCTGATCGTCCGGACTTCGATGAAGGACCGGGCTGCGTTCGATCTGCTCTACCGGCAGACCAGCGGGAAACTTTTCGGCGTCTGCCTTCGTGTCTTGAAGGACCGGGGTGATGCGGAGGAAGCGCTGCAGGAGGTCTTTGTCAAGATATGGACGAAGGCGGATCGTTTCGCCGTTTCCGATCTGAGCCCGATTTCCTGGCTGGTGGCCATTGCGCGCAACCATGCGATCGACCGCATCAGGGCGCGGCGCAGCCCCTCTGCCAATATCGATGCCGCGCTCGAGGTCGCCGATCCCGCGCCGGGACCGGAGGCGATGGCTGTCGCGGGCGGCGAAGCCGAACGCATCTACCATTGCCTGGATGAACTGGAGAAGGACCGGGCGGCGGCCGTCCGGGGCGCCTACCTGAACGGCGAAAGCTATGCCGAATTGGCGGAGCGCCACAGCGTGCCGCTGAACACGATGCGGACTTGGCTGCGGCGAAGCCTGCTCAAGCTTAGAGAATGCCTGGAAAGATGACGCTGGCAGAGGACAACGGACCGGAACGTGGAGGCGACGACCTGCTAGCCGCCGAATACGTTCTCGGCGTTCTGCCGGCCGACGAACGCCAGATCGCGTCCCGCCGTATCGAAACCGAGACGGCGTTTGCCCGCCTGGTCGATGCCTGGGAAGCGCACCTTTCGCCGATGGCCGCGGCCTATGCCGCGGTCGAGCCTCCGGCTTCGGTCAAGGTCGCGATCGACCGGCGACTGTTTGCCTCGGCATCGGCCACCTCCGCCGCGCCGCGTGCCGGCCTGTGGTCGAGCCTCGCCTTCTGGCGCGGTCTTGCCGCCGCCGCGATTGCCGCGTTGGCCGTCTACGTCGCTCTGCCTTCCGTCATCCCGCCGGTGCCGCAGCCGCAGACCAGGCTGGTCGCATCGCTCGCCGCCAACAACAGCAACGTCAAATACCTCGCCGTCTATGACGCCGCCCGTCATGAGGTCGGCCTGTCGCTCGTCTCCGGCGAGCGCGGCGCCGGCAAGGATTTCGAGCTGTGGATGATCGAGGGCAAGAACGCGCCGGTCTCGATGGGCGTCATCCCGGCCGGCCAGACCGCGCGTGTCGCCGTCACGCCGGCCGTGCAGCAGAAGCTGGCGCAAGGCGCCGTGCTTGCCGTCAGCCTCGAGCCGACAGGCGGCTCGCCGACCGGCCAGCCGACCGGCCCCGTCGTCGCCGCGGGCGACCTGAAGGGCATCTGACCACCTCAGGCAGAAAATTTCCAGCACAAGAATAGCGAAAATCTATATCAAGCCTCGGCTAAGCTGGGTGGGTTAAACTCGTCACGAAGCGGCCTTGGCGTAAATCTTTGCGGCGTTTATGGAAAAGAAAAGATTCTTTCCAGCGCTGATGAAACTAAGTTTTCCACGACCCGTATCTCCTCGCGTTCCCAAGGATGGGGAAAACAACCTGAGGAGACTGATATTATGCGTAAACTCGCCACCCTTTTGCTCGCCTCCACGATCGGCCTTTCCGCGCTCGGCGCTGCTGCTTATGCCGCCAATCCGATGGTCGGCGGCGCGGCCATGTATGCCAAGAAGAACATCATCGAGAACGCCGTCAATTCGAAGGACCACACCACGCTGGTCGCCGCCGTCAAGGCCGCCGGCCTCGTCGACACGCTGCAGGGCGCAGGCCCCTTCACCGTCTTTGCGCCGACCAACGAAGCCTTCGCGGCACTCCCCGCGGGCACCGTCGAAACACTGCTCAAGCCCGAAAACAAGGACAAGCTGACCAAGATCCTCACCTGCCACGTCATCGCCGCCAAGGCGCTGGCAGCGGACGTCGCCAAGATGGCCAAGGCCGATGGCGGCGCGCATCAGGTCAAGACGGTCGGCGGCTGCGAGCTGACGCTGAAATCGCAAAAGGGCAAGGTCACCGTCACCGACGAGAACGGCAATGTCGCCAACGTCACCATCGCCGATGTCCGCCAATCGAACGGCGTCATCCACGTCATCGACAAGGTTCTTTTGCCGAAGATGTAACAAGGGGACAACGGCCGGCGAAGATAGGACTGTACCGCCGGCCGCCGTCTCTCTCCTATGATCCGCGCTGCCGGCAAGCACCACTCCGCATCGTCAGGTTTGGCTCGATGCGGGGTGGCGCGAACGGGGCGTCACCGCCTTTTGATTTTCCAGGTGGCGCCCCGATCTGGCACAAGAGTGCAGGAGGAAAGGCAATGAACCGTCGCGATTTTCTGTGGACCGGCGCCGCAGCCAGCGCCTTGCTCGTCGGCATTGGAGCTTCATTGCGCATGGGCGGCGCAGGGCCGGCCCTGGCGGCCGAAACCTTCGAGGTCACCAAGACCGATGCCGAATGGCACGCCATCCTGTCGGATGCCGCCTTCGACGTGCTGCGCAGGCAAGGCACCGAATATCCCGGCACCAGCCCGTTGCTCAACGAGCACCGCAAGGGCGTGTTCGCCTGCGCGGGCTGCGACCTGCCGGTCTATTCGTCGGAGACCAAGTTCGATTCCGGCACCGGCTGGCCGAGCTTCTGGCAGGAGATCCCCAAGGCCATCGGCGAAACCGTCGACCGCTCGCTCGGCATGATCCGCACCGAGGTGCATTGCCGCCGTTGCGGCGGCCATCTCGGCCACGTCTTCGACGATGGCCCGCCGCCGACCGGCCTGCGTCACTGCATCAACGGCGTGGCGCTGAGCTTCAAGCCGGCCTCGGCCTGACAGCAGTCCACGGCGCCGTCGGCAGAGCACATTTGATCCTCAAAAAACATGACCCCGAAAATCGTTGCCGATTTCCGGGGTCATGTATGAGGATGCCAGGCGGGGGTTCCGGCTCCTCAATGGCCTCCGCCGCCACGGCCCTGCTGGGCCGGCTTGTTGATGAACAGCACGAAGAACCCGAGCGTGGCGAACAGCGCCGTCAGCATGAGAAACACGTCGATGAAGGACAGCAGCGCCGCCTGTTGGTGAACCATGCCGGACAGTTTCGAGATCGCGGCGCTCGTGGCGTCGAGGCCGGCGGTCTGCTCGAAATTCTGCGTCATGTTCTGCAGCTTGGTCTGCGCCGCCTCGCTGCCCCACTGCACATGCTCGGAAAGCCTTGCATAGTGGAAGGCGTTGCGGTCGATCAGCACCGTGTTGATGACGGCAAGGCCGACGGCGCCGCCGAGGTTGCGGGTCAGGTTGAACAGGCCCGACGCATTCTTCAGCCGCTCCGGCGGCAGGGTGCCCAGCGCGATGTTGTTGATCGGCACCATGCACAGCATCATCGAGCAGCCGCGCAGGATCTGCGGGATCAACAGCTCGTAGAAATCCCAGTCGGCGGTCAGATGCGTCATCCACCATGTGCCGGTGGCGAAGCCGAAGAAGCCGATCATCATCATCAGCCTGAGGTCCATCTTGCTCGACAGGATGCCGGAGATGGGCGCGGTGACGAACATCGCCAGGCCGCTGACGAACAGCGCCTCGCCGATCATCATCGAATCGTAGCCGCGGATGCGGCCGAGAAACACCGGATAGAGATAGGTGAGCCCGTAAAGGCCGATGCCGACGACGAAGGAGAACAGCGACCCGAAGGCGAAGTTGACGTTGCTGAAGGCCCTGAGGTCGACGATCGGCTCCTCGGCGGTGAAGACGCGCCAGAAGAACACGACCGCGCCGATGGTCATGATGATGGCGCAGATGAACACCGCCTGTTCCTGCAGCCAGTCATGGTTGGGGCCTTCCTCCAGCACATATTCCATGCAGCCGAGGAAGGCGGCCATTCCGACGAGGCCCCACCAGTCGAACTTGCTGAAAAGCTTGAGGTTCGGCTTGTCGAAATCGATCAGCGACCAGGCCGCCGTCGCCACCAGGATGCCGGGCACGACATTGATCAGGAACAGCCAGTGCCACGACATGGCATGGCTGATATAGCCGCCGACCGTCGGGCCGATGGTCGGCGCCAGCGTCGCCACCAGGCCGATCATCGGCGACACGACGGCGCGCCGCGACGGCGGGAAGATGGTAAAGGCGGCCGCGAAGACGCTGGGGATCATGCCGCCGCCGATAAAGCCCTGGATGGCGCGGTAGACGATCATCTGGTCGATGTTGGTCGCCGTCGCGGCGAGCGCGCTCGCCGCAGTGAAACCTGCGGCCGCGATGGTGAACAACACGCGCGTCGACAGCATGCGGCTGAGAAAGCCCGACAGCGGGATCATCACCACCTCGGCGATCAGGTAGGCGGTCTGCACCCACGGTATCTCGTCCGAGCTGGCGGAGAGGCCGGCCTGGATCTCGGCCAGCGAGGCCGAGACGATCTGGATGTCGAGGATCGCCATGAACATGCCGAACACCATCGCCAGGAAGGCGATGACGCGGCGGACCGGCATGTGGTCGGCCGGAAGAGCCGGCGCTGCGGCCGCCGGCCGTCCCGGTATCGATCCTGCGGTGATGGTTGCGGTTGCCATGTCATGGCCTCCCTAACAGCAATTCCAGCAAACCTGCGTGGCGGCTTCCGTCCGGAATTGCGTGGATACAAATACTTGGCAGGCGGGGCGGCTCAGCGCTCAACGGCCGCCAAGCCGCCCCCCAAAGTGCCTAGTTGGTCGTCGCGGCAGGCGCGGTGCGGCTGTCGACGGCGACGACGACGCTGAGGCCAGCGCGCAGCTTGCCGGTTTTCAGCACGTCGGCCGGCACGTCGATGCGGACCGGAACGCGCTGCACCACCTTGGTGAAGTTGCCGGTGGCGTTTTCCGGCGGCAGCAGCGAGAACACCGCGCCCGATGCCGGCGCCAGCGACGAGACCGTGCCTTCGAAGGTCTGGCCGTCGATCGCGTCGACCGTGATGCGGACCTTCTCGCCGGGCACCATCTTGCCGAGCTGCGTCTCCTTGAAGTTGCCGACGATGTAGAGCTTGTCCATCGGCACCACGACGGCGAGCTTCTGGCCGGGGCTGACGAGGTCGCCCTGTTCGACCGAGCGGTTGCCGACGACGCCGTCATAGGGCGCCTTGAGCACGGTGAAGGCCAGGTCGCGCGCGGCCTTGTCGCGGGTCAGCTGCAGTGAGGCCAGCGTGCTTGCCTGCTCCGCGCGCTGCGCTTCCAGCACGCTGATATTGGCCTGTGCGGCGGTTATCTGCGCGTCGGCACCGATAAGAGCGGCATTGGCCTGGTCGAGCGCGGTCTGTGCGTCGTCGAGCTGTGCCTGCGTGCCGACATGCGTCTTCACCAACTGTGCAGCGCGGACCTGGGCGCGCGCCGCGTTGTCGGCTGCTGCCTGGTCCGCGACCTTTTGCGCCTGCGCCTGCTGCAGCGAGGCCTGCGCCGCCTTGGTCTGCGCGTCGATGCGGTCGAGCGTCTTGCTCAACGTGGCGATCTGCGCCTCCGCCTGGGCGACGGCGATCTTGTAGTCGCCATTGTCGATGACGAACAGCGGATCGCCGGCCTTGACCTGCTGGTTTTCGCTCACCAGGACCTTGTCGATATAACCGGATATTTTCGGCGACACGAACGACGTATCGGCCTGGACGTAGGCATCGTCGGTGGAGATCATGAACCGACCGTCGGTCCAGTAGTTATACCCATACCAGGAACCGGCGCCGAGCAGGGCCAGGCCGATGATCGGCAGCAGCATCGAGCGCACCGAGCGCTTCTTCCTGGCCGGCGCCTCGACAGGCGGGGCGACCGGAACAACGGGCTGGACGGGCGCTTCCGGAGCTTCGGTCGACGGCTGGACCTTGGCATTGGGAAATGTGCGGACTTCGGCGGTGGCGGACGCGTTCGAGGACATGATAATCTCTCTGGGTAAGGTCAGTCGGACTGAACCGTTCGGTTCGAATTGGTGATTGACATAGCGCGGAAAGAGGCCCATATCAAGAGCAAATCGAACCGCATGGTTCGAAATATTTCGTGAGGTATGACTCTAATGGTCGAAACGACAGCGGATAGCGATCTGCTCGACCTGCGCAAAGGCCGCCCGGCGGCCGGGCAGGATCCGGTCAAGCGGGCCCAGATCATAGAAGGCGCGCGCCGCGTCTTCATCGACAAGGGCTTCGAGGCCGCCTCGATGAACGACATCACGCGCGAGGCCGGCGTCTCGAAGGGCACGATCTATGTCTATTTCGCCAACAAGGAAGAGCTGTTCGAGGCGCTGATCGAGGAAGAGCGCGGCACCATCTTCAAGAACATGTATGACGTCCTGGACCATGTCGAGGATTTGCGCGAGACGCTGGTCAAGTTCGGCAAGGTGCTCTCGGCCAAGATCACTTCGGCCAAGGTCATCCAGGCGCAGCGCACCGTGGTGGGCGCGTCGGACCGGATTCCTGAGCTCGGCGCGCGCTTCTACGAGCGCGGCCCCAAGCGCGGCCATGACAAGGTGGCGACCTTCCTGAATGTGGCGGTCGAGCGGGGGTTGCTGAAGATCGACGATGTCGATCTCGCCGCCTATCAGTTCACCGAGCTCTGCCTTGCTGGCTTGTTTCGCCAGTGCATCTTTGCCTATCGCACCAAGGCGCCGAGCCAGGCCGAGATCGAGCACGTCGTCAGGTCAGGCGTCAGCATGTTTCTGAAAGCCTACGGCACCGAGAGACTTGCGGCCGAGGAGCAGGCGCGGACCATATCCGCATCCGCGGATTGAACCGTTCTAAGTCCCCATTAAGGCAGACGGAAAAACCGGTCGTTTTCCTGGAACTGCCCTAACCGCCGCTTGCGGCCAGCGCGATCGCCGCGCGCAGCTCGTCCAGCCCCTCGTCCTTTTCCGACGAGGTCGCCAGCACCGACGGGAAGGCCGCCGGCCGCTTCTTGATTTTGCCGAGCGTCTCCTCGATCAGCTTCGGCACGCCGGCCGCCTTGATCTTGTCGGTCTTGGTCAGCACGACCTGGTAGGACACCGCCGCCTTGTCGAGCAGCGACAGCACCTCCTCGTCCTTAGCCTTGATGCCGTGGCGCGCGTCGATCAGCACATAGACGCGCTTCAGGGTCACGCGGCCCTGCAGATAGTCGAACACCAGCTTCGTCCAGCTGTCGACCTTATCCTTCGGCGCGCTGGCGTAGCCATAGCCAGGCATGTCAACCAGCGCCATCGGCGGCAGGTCGGCGCCCTCGCCGGAAAACCCGTCCGGCACGAAATAGTTGAGCTCCTGCGTGCGGCCCGGCGTGTTAGAGGTGCGCGCCAGGCCCTTCTGGCTGACCAGCGCGTTGATCAACGACGACTTGCCGACATTGGAGCGGCCGGCAAAGGCGATCTCGGGCGGCCCTTCCGGGGGGAGGAACTTCATCGCCGGCACGCCGCGGATGAAGATCCAGCCCCGTGTGAACAGCTCGGCGCCGATCGTCGTTTTGTTCGGTGCGTTCAAACCGCGGCCTCCAGCCTGGCAATGTTGGCGCCCCTTATGGCATCAAGGTTGCGGCTGATCTTGTCGACCGGCCAGTCCCACCAGGCCGCCATCAACAGCCGCCGCACCGTCTTGTCATCGAAGCGCATCTTCACCACCCTGGCCGCGTTGCCGGCAACGATCGCATAGGGCGGCACGTCGTGCGTGACAACCGATTTCGCTGCCACGATCGCGCCGTGGCCGATCTTGACGCCGGGCATGATCACTGCATCCATGCCGATCCACACGTCATTGCCGATGACGGTGTCGCCGCGGATCTCCTTTGACCAGGTCTGCGGATCAAAGCCTTCCTCCCAGCCATGGCCGAAGATGTTGAACGGATAGGTCGAGAAGCCGGACATGGCGTGGTTGGCGCCGTTCATGATGAAGCGCGCGCCCTCCGCGATGGCGCAGAACCTGCCGATGATCAGTCTGTCGCCGATGAAGGGGTAATGGTGCAGCACGCATTTTTCGGCGAATTTGTCCGGTCCGTCAGGGTCGTCGTAATAAGTGAAGTCGCCGATCTCGATGTTCGGCGCGTTCACCAGCCCCTTCAGGAAGCCGACGCGTGGATGCATCGCAATCGGATGCTTGATATTGGGATTGGGTCCGGCCATCGAAATCGGTCCACGATTTGCTGAGACAGGGAGCGATAAAGCCGCCTGCTCCGATCAAACTAGGATGATCCGCCTTATAGCACCAATCCCCGCCATGGCGGCGTGTCGGCTCATACGAAAAAGCCTCGCGCGCGGCGAGGCTTTTCGGGTCGGGATGCCGGCTATTCCGCCGGCGATGGTTTCTTGCGGAACAGTGCGGCCAGATTGTCCCACAATTCGATCTTGGCGCCCTGGCGCTTCATGATCACGCCCTGCTGCAGGATCGAAAGCGTGTTGTTCCAGGCCCAGTAGATGACGAGGCCTGCCGGGAAGCTGCCCATCATAAAGGTGAAGATCACCGGCATCCAGGTGAACACCGCGGCCTGCGTCGGGTCCGGCGGCGCCGGGTTCATGCGCATCTGCAGGAACATGGTGATGCCCATGACCACCGCCCAGGCGCCCATATGCGGCAGGAACGCGGGCGCCGCGAAAGGCAGCAGGCCGAACAGGTTGAAGATCGAGGTCGGATCGGGCGCGGCCAGATCCTGGATCCAGCCGAAGAAAGGCGCGTGACGCATCTCTATGGTGATGTAAAGCACCTTGTAGAGCGAGAAGAACACCGGGATCTGCAGCGCCACCGGCCAGCAGCCGGCGAGCGGATTGATCTTCTCGGTCTTGTAGAGCTCCATCATCGCCTGTTGCTGCTTCATCTTGTCGTCCGCGTATTTCTCGCGGATTTCGAGCATCTTGGGCTGCACCTTCTTCATGTTCGCCATCGACGCGTAGGATCTGTTGGCGAGCGGGAAGAACAGCGCCTTGACGATGACGGTGGTGGCGAGGATCGCCAGGCCGAAATTGCCGAAGAATTTGTAGAGCGTGTCGATCAGCCAGAACATCGGCTTGGTGATGAAGTGGAACCAGCCCCAGTCGATCAACAGGTCGAAGCGCTTGATGTGGCGGTCTTCGGCATAGGCATTGATCTTGTTGACTTCCTTGGCGCCGGCGAAGATTTCGGTCTCCACGGTCGCGGACTGGCCGGCGCCGACATTGATGGCGTCCGTCAGATAGTCGGACTGGTAGCTGTGGCTGTGCGGCCCGGCGTTGAAGTCGAAATATGAAAAGGCGGGCTGGAACGGCTGCTTCTCCGTCGGGACAAGCGTCACCGCCCAGTATTTGTCGGTGATGCCGAGCCAGCCGTCGGTCGACTTGCCGGGCTTGTATTGCTTGTCCTTCTCGATCGACGCGTATTTGTGTTCCTGCAGGCCTTCCGTGCCGGTGAAGCCGATCAGGCCCTCATGCAGCACATAGGTGCTGGCGACAGCCGGCTTGTCGTAGCGCGTGACGCGGCCATAGTTGAACAGCGAGACGGCGCTGCTGCCGGAATTCTGCACGGTGTCGGAGACCGTGAACATATAGTCCTTGTCGACCGAGAAGGTGCGCTTGAAGGTCAGGCCCTTGTCGTTGGTGTAGGTGAGCGTCACCGGCGCATCGGGCGTCAGCGTCGGATAGCCGTCGACGCTCCACACGGTTTCCGCACCCGGCACCGCGCCTGTCTTGTCATTGCCGACGAAACCGATCTCGGCAAAATAGCCGTTCGGCAGCGCCTGCGGATTGAGCAGCTCGATCTCCGGCGAGTTCTTGTCGACCGTCTCCGTGTAGTGCTTGAGCTTCAGATCGTCGAGGCGCGCGCCGGCGAGGTTGATCGAGCCTTCGAGGCTCGGCGTGTCGATCTTGACGCGCTTCGTCGCCGCCAGCGCCTGGTCGCGGTTCAGGGGCGTCGCGCCGTTCCCTGCCGCGCTGGGTACGGTTCCCGGCGCCGCTGGCGTTGCCGTCGCATTCGGATTCGCGGTCCCCGCTTCCTTCTTCTGCGCTTCGATGCGCTGCTGCTCGACGCGCGCCGTCTCGCGCTGGGCCTCCATGCGCGGGCCCATGTAAAACACCTGCCATAGCGTCAGGATCAGCACCGACAACGCGATGGTGATGAAGAAATTGCGGTTGGTTTCCATAGATGCTCTTGGCCTATCGTGTTCCGCGCAATCGGCGGGAAAGCTCGGCCTTCAACTGGCCGAACGGAATGGCTAGCACGTCTTCGCGCCCGACGATGACATAGTCATTGCCGGGCGCCATGTCATCGGCGGCATGGACGCGCACCGCTTCCTTGAGCCGGCGCCGGATGCGGTTGCGCGCAACGGCGTTGCCGACCTTCCTGGTCACGGTATAGCCGACGCGCGGCGCAAAATCGTCGCCACGCTTGAGAACCTCAACGAGAAACAGCCGCCCGCGGCGCTTCTCGCCGCCGCGCGCAGCCAGGAATTCCGCGCGCTTCAGAAGCCGCCCGGGAGTGGCTCCCTTTGGCTTGCCGGTTGCGGGCAACGATCTCGTCTTCCGTTCAGGCGCTGAGCCGCTTGCGGCCGCGGTTGCGGCGGGCGGCGACAACACCGCGACCACCCTTGGTGGCCATGCGGGCACGGAAACCGTGCCGGCGCTTGCGGACGAGTTTGGACGGTTGGTAGGTACGCTTCATTTGTTTTAATACCGCGGGGTGCGGCCCTTCTTGATTCTGTCACTCTGTAACAGGAGCTTTTGCCGGGGCCTGTTTAGGCGCGATCGAAACCGCGCCGGGACGAATGGCCCGAGCGTGAGCGGGCTTATAGAAAGAAGGTTTTTGGAAGTCAATCCGCGCCGCCGCCGGGCAATTTTTCTTGGCCCAAGGTTGAAATTGGCAAAAAAGCTCCAAATCGCATAATCTTGGCTCATCAAGCCTTCGTGAAGTTCGCGTCATGACGAGTGAAGCACTGCCCACCGAAGAAAAGGGCCGACCCGCGACGGCGAGCGCTGCCCGCCGCGTGCCGCTGTCGCGCGGCCTGTCGACAAAGCTTCTCTTGCTCACCATCGTCTTCGTGCTGATCGCCGAAATCCTGATCTTCCTGCCCTGGATCGCCAGCTACCGGGTGGCCTGGCTGAAGGAGAGGCTGAGCACCGCCGCCGCCGTGTCGATCGTGCTGTTGCAGGGCGAACCCAACTCGCTCTCGCACACCGCCCAGAACGACGTGCTGATGGCGATCGGCGCCAAGGCGATCGCGGTGCGCGACGGCGGCGTCTCGCGCCTGCTGGTCGTGGCCGACATGCCGCCGCAGGTCGACGAGCACATCGACATTGCCAATGTCGGACTGGTCAACGGCATGACCGGCGCGCTGGACACGCTGTTCTTCGGCGGCAAGCACATGCTGCGCGTCTTCGGTCCGGTCGGCGACAGCGACAAGGAATTCGAGCTGATCATGCCCGACTACAGCCTGCGCAACGCCATGCTGCGCTATTCGCGCAACGTCGCCGTCGTCTCGCTGCTGATCTCGCTGTTCACCGCCATGCTGGTCTATGCGGCGATCGACCTGATCATGATCGGCCCGATCCGCACCATGACGCGCTCGATCCTGTCCTTCTCCGAGGCGCCCGACGATCCTGGACGCGTCATCTGCCCCACGGAGCGGGCCGACGAGATCGGCGTCGCCGAGCGCGAGCTGGCGCAGATGCAGGATCGGCTGCAGAAGATGCTCGCCGAACAGAAACATCTCGCCGACCTCGGCCTCGCCGTCTCCAAAATCAACCACGATATGCGCAACATCCTCGCCTCCGCGCAGCTGATCTCGGACCGGCTGCGCCAGGTGAAGGACCCGACCGTGCAGTCCTTCGCGCCGAAATTGCTGCGCACCCTCGACCGCGCGGTCGCCTATTCGGAAGGGGTGCTGGCCTACGGTCGCACGCAGGAGCCGGCGCCGGCGCGTCGCAGGCTGAGATTGCATCAGCTGGTCGAGGACGTGCATGGCCTGCTCGACATCGAGGAAGGCATCCAGTTCATCAACGCCGTCGACCCGGCTTTCGAGGTCGATGCAGATTCCGACCAGCTGTTCCGCGTGCTCAGCAACCTCTGCCGCAACTCCGTGCAGGCGATGGCCGCCGACACCGAGAGCGCGCTGGTGCGCCGGCTCGCCGTCTCGGCCGAGCGCACCGGCAGCGTCAGCCGCATCATCGTCACCGACACCGGCCCCGGCCTGCCGCCCAAGGCGCGCGAAAACCTGTTCGCGGCCTTCCGCGGCTCGGCCCGCAGCGGCGGCACCGGTCTCGGCTTGGCGATCGCCCATGAACTGATCCGCGCCCATGGCGGCACGGTCGAGCTCGTCGAATCGGTCGGCGGCCGCACCGTCTTCGCCGTCACCATCCCTGACCAGCCGGTCCGCCTCGACCAGGCCCGCAACGGCCTGCGCCGCCCGGCCTGACGACTGGGAACCGCCGTCGTTGCGTCAGACCGGGGCTAGATTCCGGGTCTTGGTCATTTCGAAGGATCGGGGTCCGGGCTTGCCTCGCCGGATGACGCCTGCGACAAAACTTTTGCCGGATCGGCTTGCTTTTCCGAAATTCAGTCGCTAGGGAACACACCACATCGCGGCCGGTCGTCACGACCGGATCGCGAGGCCATGTCATACATGGCCTGTTGCGCGCCCGTAGCTCAGCTGGATAGAGCACCAGACTACGAATCTGGGGGTCAGGAGTTCGAATCTCTTCGGGCGCGCCATAAAATTTGTTGTCATCCTCGCCAAACCGTCCGCGAAATTTGCCTTTCAATGCGGTATCAAAGTTTCGATTTCGGACGCCGACTGTGAGTTTGGTCAGTCAGCTTGAATCACTAGCGATCCGAGCAAATCAGATGTGTGCATGGGGCGGTCGGACATCGGCTCACCAGCACTTGCGCGAAGTGGAATCCTCGGGCTTGCTGGGGGTGTAGGTTACCTTGTTCGGGGAGCCTGCTGAGGGGATGTCTCGTGAACGCAAAACCAGTGCTTATTGCTCAGGTGACTCATGGTCATGAAGCCACCCGAGAGCGCCTGATCCAACTGCTCAAAGATCCTACAGTTGAGCGAGTGCGGTTCGCAGTTGCATATGCTAGATGGGAGGGCCTCGGATTACTCTGCTCAAGCATTGAAGCTTTAATTGCGAGAGGGGGACGGATCGAGAGCATATATGGGGCGGGCAACGGAGTAACAACACCCGACGCTTTGTACTATGGGATACTTCTGAAGAACCTCTATCCTACCCGTACATACGCCGGTTTTGTGGAAGATAAGTTCGCAAACGCCACTTTCCATCCCAAATACTACGAATTCCGCTCCACCTCGGAAGTGAGAATAATTGTTGGTTCGACGAACCTCACCGGCGGCGGCCTTCAGCGAAATAGCGAGGCTTCGCTGGAGGTAAGTTGTTTGCGAGGCAGCGCCGAAGAAAAAGCTTTTGATGCATATTGGAACACAATAAAGAAACAGGCCACAGCTGTCGGCATTAATGACGTATTGCGAATTTCGAAATTACCAGGATCAGCTGCAGAGGACCGCTCCCCCGCCAGATTGCTTAAGTCTGGAAAGCCTTTTTTGTCCGCAGGTGCCAAACCGCAACCTCGTCCGTTGTTCGAAAAGATCTTGAATTTACCAAAGCAAAGCCAAGGGAAAAAGGACGGGTTCCTTTCGGCTTTCAGCGCTATCTCGGCTAAACCCAAGCACCTTTATCTTCAAATATTGGCCCGCGAGACAGGAGGGCAGCAAGGTAAACCCGGGTCTGCCGTGCAACTCCCGGTGGCAACCCTGGGCGCCTACTTCGGAGTCGCCCAAACTGAGGAGAGAGCTATCCGGTTGGATTTCCCCGGTGAACAACTCGTCACGAACATTACGCATTTTTCAAACAACACACATCAGGTCCGTATTCAACCCATTTTGTCGATCACGCGGCCGGCGATACTTCACCTAACTCGAAAAGCCGATAATGTTTACGACGCAAAGTTTATATCGCCAGCAAAATACGAGACGATACTTGCCGATAGGTGTGTCCATCAAAGCCGAAAGAATGCTCGACGCTGGGGGTTCGCTTAGGGAGGTCGACTGTCCAAAGAGTGTATGATAACGACTCCCACTGCTTCCGCAGCCAAGTCACGTCGGGCGAGCGGATTGATCAATGTGAGTTGATGGGTGCGTCGGGCTGACCGGCTATAAGCGCGTTTATCCATGCCAAACACAACTCTCTACTGCGGTAGGTACCCCACCTTTCGGTCTCTTCCCGCTCAACGATCGGAAAGGTCGAGTATATATAGCGGATATCTTCCCGGCTCTGCGTGATATTGCATGGATCAAATACGCCATAGAGAATAAAGTATATCGCATCGAGTTTTGCGCGAAGGGTCAAACGGCGGTCATCATCCCAAATGAAGGGCGGGAGGACTTTGCCTTCCGCGTCTAGATATCCGACACCGTATGCCAACGCCGCTAGATCGTGCGCCGTGTAACTCAGTTCCAAAGTGGCTTTTCTAACGATGTCGGCAGCGGTGGAATGCCCGAACCGGCGGCTATAGTGAGCTTGCGGGACAATGGGAAGCTGCTCGAGAATAAACCAATTCAAGCTGGCTCCCTGTACTTTTGAGCGAATTATGTAGTCGAAAATAACCGAATTGAGATTCGCTACGATTAGCGCCTTGTCCAAATCACTAAGAGTGGCATCCCGCGATAACAATAGGGGCGCTTTATTCCCAAAGCCTGCCCGAGGAACAAGGGCAGCTATCATTGTTCGGGCATCCGTTGGGCGTGCGATGTCACGAAAAACGATAACAGTGCTCTGTGCGGTCGTATTTGCTACTATACTTTCCGGCACCCAATATTGAGGTGTAGGCAGAAACGTTGGATCTGCCTTCATTTCGGCTGTAACTTCGGCGCTTTGCGCAGTGTTATGAAGGTTCATCTCATTCACCGTTACAGATGCGGCACGATGGTCGAACTGATGGATCATCCGACCCGTATAGAGCGGTGCCCATCTACCAGAGGAGGACTCGAACCAATTTCCGCCGACCTCCCAGGCCCCTTCGAGTTCTTCTAACTCGGTGCGGGTGCGAAACAGGTGGCTGTCGTTGGTCATGTGAAACATAGTCGCGTATCGTAGCGGCCAAGCGGCAACGGGCGTCCCACTGGAGCGATCAACGAGCACAGGCAGGCGCGCATAAATCGCCGTGATTATCTCCATGTCCCGCTGAGAGCGGAAAATCGGTGCTGTTCCGGTGTTGGGGTTTACGCTCGCAAAATCAGTCGCTCTAATGGAGAAGACTTTGTCAGGATCGGCAACTTCTGACGCCGCCTGAAGGAAGAAGCCACACGTTGCCTGGTCGAACTGGCGGCTGGGGCTGGTAACGAGTGCGCAGAATTTGAACCGACTGTCGACGTCGGGAAAAAACGGTTCGAGGCCATAGCGCGGACGGCGATTTTCAAAATCATAGAGTGCTTTCAGGTGCCCGTGAGTCGCTATCTTGCGGAAGAAGGCGCTGGCCGACAGATCCGAAGCGATACCGCTAGGCACTAAGAGTCCGATCATGCCAGTGGGCTTCGCCAGTGCATGGCTGCGCTCAACGAACAGGCTGTACAGGTTGATATCCCCTCGACTGAGTAGTGGATAGTGGCCAGAACCGCGGGCTACACGGGCCCCGTCGGCGGCGCGCATGTCTGCCTTCACGAAGTCTTCAAACAGTGGATCGCCATCCGACCTGAGCTTGGTGATCATTCGAGCTCGGTCCGATGCCCGCTGCGCTCGTGCGATTGCGGGGCGACGTGCAGCAAACCACTCAACTTGTTGTAATTTAATCCGATCCCATGGCGGATTGCCAACCACGGCGTCGAACCCGCCTTCCCTGCTTGTGCTAGCCCAGCTATTCCAGACGCCTGGAAAGCTGATTTGCCAGTTGAGGAACCGCTCCTCGGAGATTAGCTCGCGGGCGCGGCGCCAGATTGCGGTGAACGCCTCGACCTCGTCTGGCTTGGCCATTCCCGTCTGCGGCGCTTTGCGGCCTCGTGCGATCGGAATAGGCTCCCCAAAACGACCATCGAGCCAAAGACGAATGAGGCCTATATCCGACTTGCTCTTTAGATCGAGCCAGTCAAGCGCATGAATAAAGCTGACAAAACCGTCGAGTTCACCGGTCATCAGTTCGATGTCCTCGTACATGGCCGCCGAACGATGCGCTTCGCCGATCTCCACATCGGTGAGGGCCTCAATGGTTTTCATTGCTTCCGCAGATCGTTGAGCGTTGCGCAGGGCCTCGTTGTAGAAGAGTTCGCCGCCAAGGGAACTAGCCTTGTCGATCGCATCACGAACCCAGAAGCCGAACAAGCTGTCGCCCGTATGCAGATGGTGATCGATGAACGAAAGCGGTGCCCCGACGGTGAACGTATGCAGCCAGAGGGCGACCTTTGCGAGTTCGACTGCCATCGGGTTCTTGTCCACGCCGTACACGCACCGTTTTAGGACCATCCGGCGGATGATATGCCGGTCATCCAGTTGCCCTTCATCAATCGTCCAGTTTGCAGCCCTAGCGTTCTTCAGAATTGTGCCACGAATGTCCTCGATTTTGTCCGCCAGTGGCGAGTTGTAGTTAAGACCCGCACCCAAAACGGCGGCCTCAGCCATGGCATCGAGAACATGATCGGCCAAGGTGTCGACGAGGCTAACTAAGAAATGGCCTGAGCCCATAGCCGGATCGCACACACGAAGTGACAGGATCGCCTCAGCGGGATCTACCTCTCGCAGGATCCGACGTTTTTGGTCTTCGCCTTCCTCGGACAGCGCGGTCTGAGCCGATCGGAAAGCTTCCAGCCGCTCGGTGATTAGCGGCTTTAGCGCCTCGTCGAGGATCAGACCCACGAGTTCCTCAGGTGTATAGTAGCTGCCGGAGTTCTTGCGCGCGAACAGGTTCGGACGGACTGCGAGGTAATCTATGTCGCCGAAAGGTTCCCGGACGATCTCGAATTCCAATAATCGTTCATAGATAGACCCAAGTTGCTGAACCGACAGATCACGGTAGTTGATGTAGCGCCGCTGGCCCGATGCACGCTCATAGGATAGCGCGTCAAGCGCGGGCGCCATAATGCTATCGGAGATACGCGCGCTGGCGAGTAACGGTGTCGCGGAGGTTGCAAATAGTCCACCATTATAAGGAGGAATGCCGACCGAACTGTCACCCTTGTCGATCATACGGGATAGATCGGAGATGTGTGACCAGAACCTTGCCGCGGTGGTAGAAAAGGCATCACCATTCGTAACACGTTCGCCGACTTCCAGGCGGAGTGGGCGGAGGGCGTAATCATCGTAGCGGTCGTCGTTGACCGGCAGCAAATTGCGGTCTTCTGCGTAAAGGAGGAACAAGAGGCGATAGAGAAGGACCAAGGCCGCATCCCGGATCTCATGCATCGGAGCGTCCGGTGCAGATTCCGCCAGTCCCTTGGCAAGATCTGGGAAAACTTGTTCAAACACAACGTTGGATAAGCTGGCCGCCACTCGCTCTTCATAAAAGGCAGCTTCCGCCCGCGCGCGGTCGTGCAGCGAACGCTGATCTACGCCGTCACGCAGAAAGGCCTGGCGGCCGAACATGACTGCAAACACTCGCAGCCAGTGATCCCTAGCGGTCTCGTCGGCAAAAAGGTCCGATCTTTCACCCAGGGCCAAAACCCGGCCAAGATCAACCTCTAGAAACTCCTCCGAGATCGAGCGGGCTCCAGCCCAATAGAGCCGCCAGCGCAGGCCGTTAGTGAGGATGCCCCACCGGAGTTTGCCGCCGGTGATGTCGTCGAGCCGGCGCAAATAGCGCAGCATCTGAGTCGATGGCGCAGTCGTCTCAGCCCGACCGAAAGCGCGGTCCAGGGGGCGCGACCAGCGCTTGCACTCGACGACCGCTAGACCGTGCGCATATCGCTGCCATTGGTCCCGCTGTGCATTGGCGGTGGACTTCGCGGATGCGTCGGAAAATAGCAAACCATCTGGCACGTCATCGCGGCCGGTGACCGTCAGGTTTTGCTGACGCATGAACTCCGACCAGCCAAGCGCCGCTAGCACCGGAAAAATAAAATCATCCTCAGTCTGGCTCTCGTTGGTCCTGGCGTTTTGCGGGAAGGAGGCCGCGATAGCTTCAAGTTGGACACGCAGGTCGACCACGTCGACGCCACGGTAGGCCGCACTCTCCTTTATGCCTTCATTGAGATAGTCGGTCGAGAAAAGTGCACCAGCGGCAAAAAATGCAGAATCAGACAAATCGACCCCCGTTGTGAGCGACGACCATAAGCGGTTTACTGCGATGCGGGGAAGAGACAGCGTTCTGTCCGACCAGAATCGTCACGCCCGGGAGTATGCTTTAGCGCCTTGTTAAGAAAGAGCTGAATGGGGCTCTTGTGCCCTGCTCCACCTCACCCCACCACCCCCCTGCAAGCCCAAGCCACGTTGGCGAACGATCGCGGCCCGTCCGGCCGGCCCGCCTCATACGCATCGCGCACAGCCGCCTCGGTGCGCTCCCGCTCGGCTCCATCCAGCGTGGTCATGTACTTCCCGAGCGGGCCTTCGCCGGCGGCGATCGGGGCCCAGTAGTCTTCGAAATTCTGGTAGTCCATGCGGATCATCAGCTCGGCTTCGATGACGCCGGCAAGGCCGGCCTCGACGAAAGTCCGCTTCATTTCGCCGGGCTGCATCATCGGCTGGAAGCAGTAGCGGCTGCGCAGCTGGCGGCCGCTTTCGCTGAGCGCTGCCACTGTGTCGATCATCATGCGCATGCCGGGCATGCCGCCATAGTGATCCCACACCACGGCCGCGATCACGCCGCCCGGCCGCACGACGCGGCGCATCTCGGCTACGGCCTTGCCGGTCTCCGGCACGAAGTGCAGCACCAGCAGTGCGAGCGCGCGGTCGAATTTGCCGTCTTCGAAAGGCAAGGCGGTGGCGTCGCCCTGTTGGATTTCAATGCGCGGGTCGGTGTTTTTCTCCTTCGCCGCCGCGACGAAGACCGGCGAGAAGTCGATGGCCTGGATCTCGGCAAGACCGGCGGATTTCGCCAGCTCGAAGGTCAGGCTGCCGGTGCCGCAACCGACGTCCAGGATCTTTTCGCCGGGGGCGAGCCCGGCGAAGTCGATGAACAAAGGCGCCAGCCTGCGGCTCCAGCGGCCCATCAGCTGCTCATAGCCTGACGCTTCGTGAACGGTGAAGATCGACGCCATCTTGCCCTCGCTTTTATCAGCGCGGTTCAGAAACCGCTCAGCCCCTCCGGACGGAAAACCGCGGTACAGTTTTCCAGGAATTGCTATTGGCCGCAGGCTAGCCCGCGGCGGGATCGCTGCCAAGCGTGGGGGCAATCGCATATGGCGCTCCCCCACTCCGTCTCGGCTTCGCCGAGCCACCTCTCCCCCACCTTCGGCGAGGGAGAGGAAATGCCAACCGCCGAGGTCGCGGCCTTGAAAGGCTCGGATTTTCCTCTCCCCATGGACATGGGGGAGAGGTGGCCGCGCAGCGGCCGGAGTGGGGGACTGGCGCTGCCATATGCGATTGCCCTGCCCACAAGGGGAGAGTCCTATCCGAGCCTGAGGCACCCGGCATGACACAGGCGCCGGCGCGCCTTCACGCCAGCGTGTCGCGTATCGCCGCCGCCAGCCGGTCGACGCCGTCGGCGGTCTCGGCCGCGTTGCAGGCGGCGTAGCCCAGCACCAGGCCTTGCGTGGCGGCGGTGTTCTGGAAATACTTCGACAGCGGCGAGACGTTGACCGCCCTGCGCGCCGCCGCCTGGCTGACCTCGATGTCGTCGATGCCGGGCTTGAGATAGCCGACGACCTGGATGCCGGCTTCCGCCGCCGAAAGCGTGATCTCGTCGCGGAGCCGCTCGGCGACGATGTCGCGAAAAAGCTGGCGGCGCTGCGCGTAGATGCGGCGCATGCGCTTCAGGTGGCGGCTCATGTGGCCTTCGGTGATGAAGTCGGCAAGGGCTGCCTGCAGCAGCAGCGGCGCGAACTGGCCGGTGGTGGAGAGCGCGTTGACGATGCGGCCTGCCAACTCCGCCGGCAGCACCATGAAGCCGATACGCAGGGCCGGGAACAGAAGCTTGGCGAAGGTGCCGACATAGATGACGCGGCCGGAGCGGTCCATGCTCTGGATCGCCGGCACCGGGCGGCCCTGAAAGCGGTATTCGCCGTCGAAATCGTCCTCGATCACCCAGCTGTTGGACGTCTCGGCAATGTCGAGCAGGCGCAGCCGCTCCTCCATGCGCATGGTGATGCCGAGCGGATGCTGGCAGGCCGGCGTCACATAGATGAGGCGCGGCGCGGGGTCGGGTGCATCGAGGTGCCAGCCGCGCTCCTGGTCGACCGGGATGGGCAGTATGCGGGCGCCGGCGACGGTGAAGGCGGCCTTGGCGCCGTAATAGCCGGGCTCCTCCATCCAGACGGTATCGCCAGGGTCGAGCAGCAGGCGGGCGAGAAGATCGAACGCAGCCTGGGCGCCGGTGGTGATGACGATCTGCTCCGGCCGGCAGCGCACGCCGCGCGCCGAAAACAGATAGAAGGCGATCGCCTGTTTCAGCGCCGGATGGCCGGTCACCTCATAGGTGCCGAACAGCGTTTCGCCATGGCTGGCGCGGCGCGCCACCAGCCGGCCCCAGACGCCAAATGGAAAGCTCTGCGCGTCCGGCATGCCCGGATGGAAGGCGAAGCGGCCCGGCGTGCCGTGGTGACAGGGCTGGCTGAGCAGCTCCTCGCCGCGCCGCGAGGGCGCGCGCAAGGGCGTTGGCAGCGCTTCAGCCGGCGTCTCGCGCGGACCTTCCGGCAGGTCGACGATCACCGGCCGGGCGCCCCGGCGGTTGGCGAGATAGCCCTCGGTGACCAGCTGGTCATAGGCCGAGACGATGGTGTTGCGGCCAAGGCCGAGCTCGGCGGCAAGCGCGCGGGTGGAGGGAAGTTCGGAGCCCGGCGCGAGCGTGCGGTTGCGGATGATGGCGACGAGGCCGTGATAGAGCTGGCGGGAGAGGTGCTCGGGGCTCGCGCGGTTTACCGCGAGCATATCGAGGGGGAAGGCCTGGGGTTTGGGGTGGGGGCGCATGGCTTACCTTGCGCCATGGATGGAATGGCGGGTTGAGAGACGCTTGGCCTCCAGCGTCGAGTTCCTTCGCCCCCCTCTCTGTCCTGCCGGACATCTCCCCCTCAAGGGGGGAGATCGGATGTCGCGCCGGCTTTCGCCAATTGCCAATGTCGCAAGAAGAAGCGAGGCGCCAAAGCTGCCAATCTCCCCCCTTGAGGGGGAGATGTCCGGCAGGACAGAGAGGGGGGCCTCGCGCCGCCGCTCGATGATTTCCAGATTTCCCATCCTACCCATCCTGCCACAGCCGCCGGTCGACTTGAACTGGTTCCTTCATTTTCCGGAAAACTGGCCCTCGCGATGGAGACAGAGCGGCGTAGAGTTGCCTCTATGACGTCGGGGCAAGACGTCAACGCAAGACAGTCTGGCAAGGCGCTGGGAGGGCGTCCGGCCAAAATAAGAAACGGCAGGGGTCCTGCCGACAGAACCGTGGCCATTTCCCTCCTCAAAACGAACGCCCGCAACCTTCCGGCCGCGGGACCGAAAGCGAGCAATGACGACAGTTCGACTTGGCATCAATCCCATCACCTGGACCAATGACGACGTGCCGGAACTCGGCGGCGATACGCCGCTGGAGACCTGCCTGAGCGAAACCGCCGAGGCGGGCTATGCCGGCACCGAGCTTGGCGGCAAGTTTCCGCGCCAGGCACGCACGCTGGGGCCGATCCTCGACCATTACGGGCTGGCGCTGGTTTCCGGCTGGTATGACGGCCGCATCTGCGAGAAGGAGGTCGAGGACGAGTTTGAAGCGATCCGCCCGCATCTGACGCTGCTCAAGGACCTCGGCGCGAAACATGTCGTCTATGCCGACACCTCGCGCGGCCGCCATGGCGCCATTCACGATCCGATCTCGCAGCGGCCGAAGCTCGCGGCCGACGAATGGAAGCCTTACGGCGAAAAAATCACGCGGCTGGCCGAGCGCTTCGCCGATTTCGGCGTCGGCATGGCCTTCCACCATCATATGGGCACCATCGTCGAGACCGACGCCGAGATCGACATGCTGATGCAGACCACCGGCGAGGCGGTCGGCCTGCTCTATGACACCGGCCATTGCGCCTTCTCCGGCGGCGACCCGGAGCAGTTGCTGCGCCGCCATGTCGGCCGCGTCGTGCATGTCCATTGCAAGGATGTGCGACCGGCGGTGCTGAAGAAAGCGCGCGAGGCCGACATGAGCTTCATGGGCGCGGTGATGGAAGGCATCTTCACCGTGCCCGGCGACGGCGCGATCGACTATGCGACGCTGCTCAGGATCCTCGCCGACAAGGGCTATTGCGGCTGGCTGGTGGTCGAGGCCGAGCAGGACCCGGCCAAGGCGCATCCCCTGACCTATGCCAGGATGGGCTACCGCAAACTGAAGGCGCTGGCGGAACGCGTCGGCTTCACAGTCGACGAACGCAAGGCCTGAAGGCAGAATGGGGCGCCGGGGAAGGCGATGAGTTCGGTCGTTTACAAAAGCGTGGTCAAGAATTTCGGCGCGCTCAACGTGCTGCGATCGCTCGACCTTGCCGTGCCGGCCCACAAGTTCCTCGCGCTCCTCGGCCCGTCGGGCTGCGGCAAGACGACGGCTTTGCGAATCCTGGCGGGCCTCGACATGCCGACCGCCGGCAAGGTCTTCATTGGCGAGCGCGACGTCACGCGGCTGCAGCCGCGCGATCGCGACATCGCCATGGTCTTCCAGAGCTACGCGCTCTATCCGCAGATGACGGTCGCCGAGAACATCGGCTATCCGCTGTGGATCCGCGGCACGCCCGATGCCGGGCGCAAGGCCAAGATCGGCGAGGTCGCCGCCATCCTCGAAATCGGCCACCTGCTCGACCGCCGGCCGCGCCAGCTCTCCGGCGGGCAGCGGCAGCGCGTGGCGCTGGCGCGCGCGATCGTGCGCGATCCAGCGGCTTTCCTCATGGACGAGCCGCTGTCCAATCTCGACGCGCGGCTGCGGCTCACCATGCGCGGCGAGATCAAGCGGCTCTGCCAGCGCCTCAGCGCCACCACCATCTACGTCACCCATGACCAGGTCGAGGCGCTCACCATGGCCGACCTCGTCGCCGTCATGCATGGCGGCGAGCTGCAGCAGATGGCCCCGCCCATCGACATCTACGATCGTCCGGCAAACCGCTTCGTCGCCACCTTCGTCGGCAATCCGCCGATGAACATCCTGCCCGCCGGGCTTGCCGACGACGGCGTGACGGTGGGCGGCAAGGTCGTCGCGCTGGATGCCGCGCGGCTCACCGCCTGTCGCGCCGCTTCCGTCGTCGAGATCGGCCTGCGGCCGGAGGACTGCAGCGTCGCCCAGCCAGGCGAACCGGGCGCGCTGCCCGGCGAAATCTACGTCGTCGAGCCGATGGGCAACGAGACGCTGGTCAATGTCCGTCTCGAAGGCGGCAACGTCTCGGTGCGTGCCGGGCGCGATTTCCGGGGAGTGGTGGGTGAAAGCATCGGCGTCGCCTTCGACCCGGCGAACGCCTGTTTCTTCAATCCGGCCGGCCTTACCGCCGTCCACAGGGTCAACAACAATGGGAGAGTGAAATGATGCATTCCAGCAGACTTACTCGCCGCTCCGTCATCAAGGCCGGGCTTGGCCTGGCTTTGGCGACCACCGCCCTCACCACGCTCGGCCTGCCGATGCCGGCCAGGGCGGCCGGCAAGAAGGTGATCATCGGCGCCTTCGCCGATGGCGGGCTGACGCCGTTCAAGCAGAAGATCATCCCCCAAGCCAAGGAGGCCGGCTTCGACATCGAGTTCCTCGAGGACGAATACGGCGTGACGCTGGAGAAGTGGTTCGCCGATGCCCAGAGCGGCGCCGGCCAGTACGACCTCTATCTGCTCGACGACCCGTGGGTGCCGCAGTTCGGCGCCGCCAACGTGCTTGAGGATCTTGGCGCCGGCGGCATCGACGGTTCCGACAAGGACTGGATCGGCTCGATGATCGACATGGGCTACTGGCCGCCGCAGAAGGGACCGCGCGTCAAGGGCTTCGAGAACGCCAAGCCGACGCTGATCTGCGTGCCGTTCGTCGGCGACCTGCAGACACTCACCTACCGCAATGACGTCTTCACCGGCGGCGCACCGAAGACCTGGGACGAGGTGATCGCCAAAGGCAAGGAAGGCGTCGCCGCCGGCAAGATCAAATATCCGGTCGTCTTCCGCGGCGTCTCCGGCAATCCGATCGTCACCAGCTGGTATCCGGTTTTCCTGTCGTTCGGCGGCTCCTTCTTCGACGACAAGTGGAACCCGATCTTCAATTCGGCCGAAGGCAAGGCCTCGGCCGATTTCTTCGTCGGCACGATGAAGCAGAACGCGCCGAGCGGCGTCGTCGAGTTCGATTCCGACCAGGAGGGTGCTGCGATCCTCGGCGGCGACGCGGGCGCCATCATCCAATATTCGGGCAATGCGCTGAAAGCCGACGATCCCGCCCAAACCAAGGTGGCGGGCAAGCTCGATTTCGGCGTCGTGCCGAAGCAGCAGCAGGCGATCGCCCAGATGGGCATCTTCATTGCCGGCGTGCCGAAATCGGCACCCAACAAGGCCAACTCGATCGAGTTCCTGAAGTGGTATGTCAGCGCCGAAACCCAGGCAAAGCTCTCGGAAGCCGGCTCGATCCCGGTCAAGCGCAGCGCCTTCGGCATCGCCAAGCCGGGCAACCGGCTGATCCCGGTCGCCCTGCAGCAGCTCGATGCCGGCGCGCTGCCGAGGCCGCGCACGCCCGACTGGGCGAAGGTCGAGGAACTGCTCGGCATCGAGCTCAACAAGGCGCTGCAGGCCGGCTCCGGCGGCGGCGCCGCGCTGGACAATGCCGCCAAGCAGGTCAAGGACTACCTGACCACGGCCGGTTACTACTGATGCGGGGCGCAACGCAGGCGCGCAAATATCGCCTGCAGGGGGCGGGGCTCGACCTCGCCCTTCCCTATCTCATGCTGGCGCCGGGCCTGATGATCGTGCTCGGCGTGCTCGTCTATCCGCTCTGGGATGGCCTGCGCGCCAGCACCAGGGCCTACCGCTATGGCTCGCCGATCTCCGATGTGGGCTTCCAGAACTATTTGCATCTGTGGAGCGACGCGCAGTTCCTCAACGCGCTCTGGATCACCGTCAAGTTCGTCGCGCTGTCGGTGTCGTTCGAGGCGGTGCTCGGCTTTGCGCTGGCGCTGTTCTGCCTGCGCGAGTTTCGCGGCATCCGCCTGCTCAGGACCGTGCTCATCATCCCGATGGTGGTCACGCCGGTCGTTGTCGCCATCGTCTTCCGGCTGATCTACGCCAGCGACGCCGGCATGCTGACTGCGCTTTCGGTGGCCCTGGGCGGCGGCGCGGTGCAGATCCTCGGCAACCCTCTCAATGCCTTCATCGGCCTGGTCGTGCTCGATGTCTGGGAATGGACGCCGCTGATGTTCCTGATCCTGCTTGCCGGCCTGCAATCGCTGCCGCACGAGCCGTTCGAGGCGGCGCGCGTCGACGGCGCCGGCGCGTGGCGCGTCTTTGCCGACCTCACCTTTCCGATGATGCGGCCGGTGCTGGCGGTGGCCATCGTGCTGCGGACCATCGACGCCTTCGGCACCTTCGACCAGGTTTTCGTGCTGACCCGGGGCGGGCCGGGCGAGGCGACGAGGCTGATCTCAATCTACGGCTACGACACCGCGTTCAAGTTCCAGCAGACCGGATACGCGGCGGCGCTGTTCGTGACGATCGGCCTCGTCGTGCTCGCGCTCGCCTTCAGCGCCATCAGGCTCCTGCGCAGGGTCGATGCGTCATGAGGACCCGCCTGGCGCGCATCCTGACCACCGTCTTCGTGCTGGCCGCCGTGCTCCTGCCGATCTACTGGCTGGTCTCGACCTCGCTCAAGTCCAACCGCGAGATCACCCAGGAAGGCACGCTCTACCCGCATGTGCCGACGCTCGACAACTACGTCAGGCTGTTCACCGAAAAGCAGTTCGGCTCTTACCTGACGAATTCGCTGGTGGTGACCTTCTTCTCCGTCGCCATCGCGCTGGTGGCCGGCGCGATGGGCGCCTATGCGATCGCCAGGTTCCGCCTGCCTTTCGCCATGGAGCGCAAGGTCGGCCTGTTCCTTTTGACGCTGCGCATCATCCCGCCGGTCGTCATCCTGATCCCGGTCTACCTGCTGATGCTGAGCCTCGGGCTGCTCGACAGCTGGCTCGGCCTGATCGCCACCTACACGGCCTTCAACATCACTTTCTGCGTCTGGATGATGGAGAGCTTCTTTCGCGAGATCCCCGTCGATCTCGAGGAGGCCGCGATGGTCGACGGCGATTCGCGCTTCGGCGCCTTTCGCCGCATCACGCTGCCGCTGGCGGCTCCCGGGCTGGCGGCGACCGCCATCTTCGCGGTGCTGGTCACCTTCAATGAATTTCTCTTCGCGCTGGCACTTACGGCGACGCCGCGCGCCATGACCATGCCGCGCGGCACCGCGACGCTGATCGGACGCATCGATACCGACTGGGCCTCCATGGCGGCGGCGGGTGTCATCGGCGCGCTGCCGATCGTCTTCTTCGCGCTCCTGGTGCAGCGGCACCTGGTTCGCGGACTCACCATGGGCGCGGTGAAGTGAACACCGCCCGGCAACATGAACTGGCCGTTCCGCGACAGGACGGCCCGACAGGAAAGTCGAACGCATGATGGATGTTTGTCTGTTCGGGGTGGGGCTGATCGGCCGCGTGCACGCGGGCAATCTCGCGCGCCACCCGAGGATCCGGTTGCGCTATATCGTCGATCCCAATCGCGAGGCGGCACACCACGTCGCCGCCGCGACCGGCGCCGAGATCGCCGACACCGAGGCGGTGATGAACGATCCTTCGGTGAAGATGGTGTTCATCGCCTCGGCGACGCGCACGCATGCCCGTCTTGCCATGGCCGCGGCGTCGAAAGGCAAGGCGATCTTCTGCGAGAAACCGATCGATCTCGACCTCAAGCGCACGGACGAGTGCCTGGCTGCGGTCGCCAAGGCCGGAGTGCCGTTCCAGATCGGCTTCAACCGCCGATTCGATCCGAGCTTCCGGGCACTGAAGGAGCGCCTTGTCGCCGGCGAGATCGGCGCCGTCGAACAGGTCATCATCACCAGCCGCGATCCCGAACCGGAAACCGAGGAGGCGCTGGCCGGAGGCGGGGGTGTCTTTCGCGAAATGACGATCCACGACTTCGACATGGCGCGGAACATGCTGGGCGAGGAGCCGGTAGAGCTGTTCGCCACCGGGTCGTCCCTGGTGGCGCCGCAATACAGGAAGCTCGGCGACTACGACACCGCGATGTTCATCCTGCGCACCGCGTCCGGCCGGCAGTGCCACATCAACAACAGCGTCAGGGCCGCTTATGGCTACGACCAGCGTATCGAGGTGCATGGCGCCGGAGGCATGCTGCAGGCCGGCAACCGGCTGCCGACCTCGGTCGAGGCGTATGGCGGCAACGGCATATCGCGCGACAAGCCCTATTATTTCTTCGTCGAGCGCTACGCTGAATCCTACGCCGCCGAGATCGATCACTTCATCTCCTGCGTGGAGACGGGGCGGAAGCCAGCCGTCACGGCAAGCGACGGCCGTAAGGCGATGATCCTTTGCGAAGCGGCGCTTGCCTCCGCAAGGTCGGGCAGGTTCGAGCCCGTGACGCTCTGACCGTGTAGTCCCAAGTCAACCAGGAGCCCGCAGATGAAGATTGGCATGATCACCGACAGCCTGGGCAACCTATCGTTCGACGAGATGCTGAGCGCCTCCGCCGAACTGGGGCTGGAAACGCTGGAATTTGCTTGCGGCAACTGGTCGTCGGCTCCGCACATCGATCTGCCGGCGCTGCTGGACAGTGCGGCGGCTCGCGCCGAATTCGCCGCCAAGGTTCGCGACCACGGGCTGACGATCGCGGCGCTCAACTGCTCGGGCAATCCGCTGCATCCAGGGCCGCAGGGCAAGACACACCGCCGGGTGACCGAGGACACGATCCGGCTGGCGAGCCTGATGGGCATCGATCGCGTGGTGATGATGTCCGGGCTGCCGGGCGGTCCGGGCGATGCCAACCCCAACTGGATCGTCACCGACTGGCCGCCCGAATGCGCCGACATCCAGCGCTACCAGTGGGACGACTGCATCATTCCCTACTGGCGCGATCTGGTGAAGTTCGCGAACAATCTCGGCATCAGGAAGCTTTGCCTGGAACTGCACGGCCATCAGGCCGTGTACAACGTCCAGACGCTGTTGCGGCTGCGCGATGCCGTCGGCGAGACGGTCGGCGCGAACTACGATCCGAGCCATCCGATGTGGATGGGTGCCGACCCCATCGCCGCCGTGCGCAAGCTTGGCTCCGCGATCTATTATGTCCACGCCAAGGATACGCGCGTCGAACCGGTGCCGGCCGGCATCGACGGCACGCTCGATGCGCGCCCGCCGACACTGTTTGCCGAAAGGGCCTGGAACTACATCACGCTGGGCTACGGCCATGGTGAAACCTGGTGGCGGCAGTTCTGCACGGCGCTGAAGCAGGCCGGCTACGACGACGTGCTGTCGATCGAGCACGAGGACATGATGCTGTCGCCGATGGAAGGCATGCGCAAATCCGTTGCGCTGCTGCGCAACGTCGCCATCAACCTGGCCTGAAGCGGGCGGATGCCGGCGCGGCCCGGTCTGTTGTCGCCGCCGCCGACGCTTGTCGCGGCGCTGGCCTGCGAGCCGAAGCCGGTGGCCAGACATCCGGCGCTGAGCGACTTCCTTCGCTGCCGATGGGCCGACGCCGCCTTCATGAGGGCGGACGACATGGCCGAGGCCACGGGGCTTCCCAGGACCACGCTGCTCAGGCTGCTCGCGCTGCTCGGCTATCCGAACTTCCGCAGCTTCCGCGACGCCATGCGCGCGCAGTTGCGATCGGGGTGAATGTTTGTTTATCTGCCATTCTGCGCGGCGGCGAAAAGCGGGCGATCTCCTCGTCTTTGCAGTTGATCCATGCGGGCTCGACTTAAATTCTCGAAAACAGTGCCTGCACCGTCTCGATCGGCATCAGCATGACTCGCTCGCCCAACGGAGACAGGACAAAGCCGTGCCGCTGATAGAAACCCATCGCGTCATCGTCGATTGCGTGCGCCACCACGGCGCGAACCCCGGCAATGTCCGAGACTGCCAGACAGCGCCGCAGCGCATCGGAAAGCAAGTCACCCCCGAGCCCTATTCCTTGGAGCGCCTGATCGACTGCCAGGCGGCCGATCAGAAGCAGGGGAACTTGCTCGGGCATGCCCCTGCGCAGCTTCGCGCTTGGCAGCGCGACCCGCTCCTCCATCGCCGTCGAGATCGCATAGTAGCCGACGACGCGATCTTTCGTGTCCGCATCGCAGACAACATAGGTTCGGGCAGAAAGTCCTTCACCTGCGAGGGCACGGTTACGCAACCAGTCGTCAAGGGACCAATGCTTACCATTGCGAAATTCGGAGACGTCATGATCGACAGTCAGGCGCTCCGGAGGGCTGACACGAAATCCCTGCGGTTGCCCTCCCTCAGCGGGCATCAACGCTCCCAGGCGGGCTTGCGCGTCATACGTGCGCGAAGTTCTTCGGTCGGTTTGTTCGGGGTATCAAGCAGATTGAGAAATCTCTCATGCGCGTCGGTATCGAGAAAGAAGGCGCGCTGGTCGAGAATGGTCTCCTCGGCCTGCCTGCGGGCGCTGTCCAGCATGAATTCCGACAGTCTCTGCCCGCGCAAGCTCGCGGCGCGGCTAAGGATGGCCTTCGTCCCCGCCGAAGCACGGATCTGAATCACATCATCCTTGCGCGCTGCGTCGCGATTGCGGCCCGCATGACTGAACTGCGCCATCCGAAATCCTCCTGTGTCGGGATCAGATATCTTCAGATATCTAATGACTGTCATGACAATGTCAATACAGTTGCGAAATTTCGGCTGGTACCTAGGGCTTCTCATGCTGCCGCTCCCCTAACGTGCCCCACGCTCTCCCGCTCCACCAGCGGGCATTCCAGCTTGGTGATCGGATAGCGGCCGCGGCCGGGCGCGGGCGGCGTTTCCAGCTGCTCGATCGCCCATTGGCCCATCGCCAGATGCGGCAGGATCGATGTCGTCAGCGGCGGGAAGAGATGGCGGGCGATCTCCTCGTCGTCATAGCCGACGACGGAAATGTCCTGCGGGATATGCAGTCCGGCCTCCTTCAACGCCTCGTAGCAGCCGATGGCGGTGCGGTCGTTCTGGCAGAAGATGGCGGTCGGGCGGTCCTTCAGCGCGAGCAGTTTCACCGTCGCGGCGTAGCCGGCGCTGGCCGACCAGTCGCCTTCGACCACCAGTTCCGGATCGAAGGGGATATCGGCTGTGGCGAGCGCGCGGCGATAGCCCTTCAGCCGGTCCTGCGCCGCCTGCATCCACGGCTCGCCGGTGATGGTGGCGATGCGGCGATGGCCGTGGCTGATCAGATGCCGGGTGGCGCTCTGGCCGCCGGCGATCTCGGACGGCACCACGGCCGGAAACGCATAGTCGGCCGTGTAGCAATTGAGCAGGATGACCGGAATGTCGAGGCCATAGAGGAAGTCCGGCGCGGTGATCTCGCGGGTGAAGATGGTCATGTAGATCAGCGCCGAGATGCCGCGCCGGGTCAGCGCCTCGATGGCCTTCGGCTCCATCACGGCGTCGCCCATCGTCTGCGCCACCAGAACCACATTGCCGGCGTTCCACGAGGCCTGGCGTGCGCCCTCGATGGCGACCACCGCTTCGGGGCTGGTGGCGAGCTGGTCGACGGCAAAGCCGATGACGCCGTCCAGCCCTTCGAACGGCGCCACCGGCGGCCGCAGCGCGGAAAACAGTGGCGGCGAATAACCCAGCGCCCGTGCCGCCTCGATCACGCGGTCGCGGGTTTGCTGCGACAGGCGGATGCCCGGCGAATTGTTGAGCACGAACGATACCGTCGCCTGCGAGCAGCCGGCGGCCCTGGCGATGTCGGTCATGGTGACGCGACCCTTCGGGCCGCGGGCGGCCGGCCTGCGGCGCTTCGATGCCTCGGGAGGGTCGCGCAGTTGTGTCGGTTCGCTCATCGTCGTTTCCCAAGCCCGGCCGCTCTCAGGCAAAGCCGCATCAAAGGCAAGATGTCGTCGGGCGCGCCTATCGGACAGGGCACCCTTGCTTATATATATTATCACACGCAAGGCATCCCATGCCACTCGCGTCATCACACGACGAAAAACGACCGGCCAAGGGCGGAAAATGGTTGATTTTTCTCAAACCGCCGCGGCGGCAAAGCTGATCGCCACCGCTCTCCCTCCTCCCGTGCGCGCCCTGCTTCGATAGTCTCCTCCGCTGCGGGCATCTCATAACTAATACTCTTTACTAATAGTCGTAAGCGTCCTACTGTCAACGCGTCGCAACCAGATCGGGGCTTCCGGCCGGTGACGGCAACGAGTGTAAGCGGCGCGCCATCAGACCGGCTTGACCCCGGAAACGGACCCGCCGCACACTCACGAAAATGTCAGACAAATCGGACTATTTACGAACGTCGAATGAGTGTCTAGTGTTTCGGTCGCGGCTGGATTGGCTCCGTTCCTAAGTTGCCAGACCTTTGGGCCACCCCTTGAGGAGGAGGGCGTCCGGGCCGCAGCCGATATCAGCGATAGTTTCAAAAGGGAGGTTGAATATGAAATCTGTGATCAGGAATGCATCCGTCGCCACGGCAGCCCTGCTGCTTGGCCTGGCGGCCACGGCGATCGCGCGTGCCGACGATAAGCCGACATTGGCCTTCGTCGTCAACGGTGCGTCGGACTTCTGGAAGGCCGCGGAAGCCGGCGTGAAGAAGGCGCAGGGCGAACTGCCCGACTATACTCTCGAACTCAAATATCCCGAACAGTCGTCGGTCGCCATCCAGCAGCGGCTGATGGACGACCTGGTGACCGCCGGCGTCAAGGGGATCATGGTTTCGGCCGTCGACCCCAAGACATCGACCGACGGGCTGAACAAGATCGCGTCGGAAACGGCGCTGTTCACCACCGACAGCGACGCCCCGCAGACCAAGCGCGTCGCCTATATCGGCTCGTCCAACGTCGACGCCGGCAAGCAGGCGGCCGAGATCGCCAAGAAGGCAATGCCCAACGGCGGCAAGTGCCTGGGCTTCGTCGGCCTGCTCGGCGCCGACAACGCCAAGGAGCGCATCCAGGGCATGAAGGACGGGCTCGCCGGCAGCAAGATCGAGCTGGTCGACGTGCGCGGCGACGACATCGACCAGGCGCGCGCCAAGAAGAATGTCGAGGATGCGCTGGTCGCCAGCCCCGACATCACCTGCATGGTCGGCTTCTATTCCTACAATACGCCGCGCATCTATGAAGCGCTGCGCGACGCCGGCAAGCTCGGCCAGATCACCGTCGTCGGCTTCGACGACGATCCGATCACGCTGGGCGGCGTCAAGGAAGGCACGGTCGCCGCGACCGTCGTGCAGCAGCCGTTCGAATGGGCTTATCAGGGCATGAAGCTGATGGCCGCCTATCTCAAGGGCGACAAGTCGGGCATCCCGGCCGGTAACCTGATCATCATCCCGACCAAGATCATCGGCAAGGATGACGTCGACGCCTACGCCAAAAATCTCAAGGCAATGCAGGGCAAGTAAGCTCAGCACAGTTGCGCCGGCTCAAAGCGGACCTTGAGCCGGCGCCTGTATTGACGGGCCTTGCAAGGCCCGTCAGTCTGTGGCCCACCGGCTGCTGGCTAGCTCGATGAACCATGGCGCGATGAACTATTCCGACCCATCCATCGTTCAATCCGCTCCATTCCTGAGCCTTGAGGCGGTGCGCAAGACCTATCCTGGCGTCGTGGCGCTGGACGGGTTTTCGATGGAGGTCAGGCCGGGCGAGGTGATCGGCCTGGTCGGCGAGAACGGCGCCGGCAAATCGACGCTGATGAAGATCCTCGGCGGGGTGACGCGGCCGGACAGCGGCAGCATCACCGTCGACGGCGTCGCGCATGACGGGCTGACCGTGGAAGCCAGCCTCGGCTCCGGCATCGCCTTCGTGCACCAGGAACTCAATCTGTTCGACAACCTCGATGTCGCCGCCAACATCTTCTTCGGCCGCGAGCCGCTGCGCGGCGGGCCACTGAAGCTCGTCGACCGCGCCAAGCTACGCGAGATGGTGGCGCCGCTCTTAAAGCGCGTCGGCGCCAATTTTTCCGCCGACGCGCCGGTCGCCTCGCTGTCGCTTGCGCAGCAGCAGATGGTCGAGATCGCCAAGGCGCTGTCGATCAGGGCGCGGCTGGTGATCCTCGACGAGCCGACTTCCAGCCTGCCGATCGCCGAGACCGACAAGCTGCTCGACGTCATCAAGGGACTGAAGGCGGAAGGCATCAGCGTCATCTTCATCTCGCACCGCCTGCACGAGGTCGAGCGCGTCGCCGACCGTGTCGTGGTGCTGCGCGACGGCATGCTCGCCGGCACGCTGCCGAAGAGCGAAATCAACCACGACCAGATGGTCAAGCTGATGATCGGCCGTATGCTGAAGGAGCGCGAGAAGGCCGCCGAAGCAGGCCGTGCGCCCGGCGGCGTGGCGCTCTCGGCCAGTTCCGTCTGCACCACCGCCTATCCCGACCGGCCGGTCGACCTCGAGGTGAGGCGCGGCGAAATCCTCGGCCTTGCCGGGCTGGTCGGCTCGGGGCGCACGGAGCTGGCACGCGTCCTCTTCGGCATCGACGAGCGGCTCGCCGGCAGTGTCGCGCTGGAGGGCAAGGCGCTCAACGTCGGCTCCGCTGCCGACGCGGTGGCGAACGGCATCTTCCTGGTGCCGGAGGACCGCAAGCTCACCGGCATCCTGCTTGACCTCTCCATCGCGCAGAACATCTCGCTGCCCAATCTGCCGGCGCATGCGAAGCGCTCGCTGGTGTCGACCAGCGCGGAAATCGCCACCGCCGAGAAGCAGAAGAAGGACCTCGGCATCAAGGCGCCGTCGGTCCTGACCCGCACCGGCACGCTGTCGGGCGGCAACCAGCAGAAGGTCGTGCTGGCCAAATGGCTGGCGATGAACCCCAAGGTGATGATCCTCGACGAGCCGACACGCGGCATCGACATCGGCGCCAAAGCCGAGATCTACGGGCTGATGCGGGCGCTGGCCGACGCCGGTGTCGCCGTGCTGATGATCTCCAGCGACATGGAAGAGGTGATCGGCGTCTCGGACCGCATCGCCGTCATGCATGAGGGGCAGATTTCCGGCATTCTCGACAAGGCCGATTTCAGCCAGGAAAACGTGCTTTTGCTGGCGGTGGGCAAGAAGCCGAAATCGCTGCAGGCAGCGGGAGGAGTGCAATGAGCAAGAAAGATCTTGGCCTGCTGGTGCTGATCCTGGTGGTCGGCGCGGTGGTGGCGATCATCAACCCGCGCTTCCTGCTGCCGATCAACCTTGCCAACACCTCGAACCTGATCGGCCTGTTCGGCATCCTGTCGATCGGCCAGGCCTTCGTCATCATCACCGGCGGCATCGAATTATCGGTCGGCTCGGTGGTGGCGCTGTTAGGCACACTGTTCATCGACTTCATCGCCGTGCGCGAGCTTGGCTGGCCTTTGGCCTTCATCATCATCATCGCGCTCGGCGCCGTCATCGGGCTGGTGCATGGCTGGCTGATCACGAGGCTGAAACTGCAGCCCTTCGTGGTCACGCTCTGCGGCCTGCTCATCTATCGCGGCGTGGCGCGCTTCTACACCGCCGACGGCACGGCGGGCTTTGCCTTCGGGCAGAATTTCCCGGACCTCGAGTTCCTGACCGCCGGCCGCAGCTATGGCGTGCCGAACAGCTTCATCGCGCTGATCGTCATTGCCATCGTCATGTGGGTGGTGCTGCACCGCTCGGTGTTCGGGCGCTATCTCTACGCCATCGGCAAAAACGAGGAAGCGGCGAAATATTCGGGCATCCGCACGGGCCGCGTGGTGATGTCGGCCTATGTCATCTGCGGCGTGCTGACGGCGCTGTCGGCAATCTATTTCGCCATGTACACACGCTCCATCTCGCCGGCCAGCCACGGCCAGTTCTACGAGCTCTACGCGATCGCCGCCGCTGTGCTCGGCGGGTTTTCGCTGCGCGGCGGCGAAGGCTCGCTGATCGGCGTCATCCTGGGCACCGTGCTGCTGCAGGAGCTGCAGAACCTCGTCAACCTGCTCGGCATCCCCTCCTCGCTCAACTTCGCAGTGATGGGCGGCGTGATCCTGATCGGCGTGCTGGTCGACCAGCAATGGGGCGTGTTCAGGGCCCGGCGGCGGATGATGGAAGCAACGCGCAGAAACGTTGCCGGCGCGCCGGCGGAGTAATGCAGAACTTCCAGTAAGCGGTCATTTATGCCGCAACCAATGTTGGCCGCATCCATGCCGCGCCCAGCGACTTGGCAGCAAGATCGCGTGTTTCGCGAAAACGGTCTCCGGGCTCAATCTGCGATTGGAACGAAACTGATATATTTGCGTTGACCTGAGCTTTAACGTTCGGAGGCGCCGCCATGGCCACGAATCCGGTAAGCACCGCCAAGGTGGGGAGTCACCCCATCCATCCGATGCTCATTCCATTTCCTGTTGCTTTTCTTGTCGGCGCGTTTGTCACCGACCTGGTGTTCTGGAGGACTGCCGATGCCTTCTGGGCACGGGCATCAATGTGGCTGATTGGGGCAGCTATCGTGATGGCTCTCCTGGCAGCAGTAGCTGGTTTTATCGACTTCTTCAGCGAGCCGCGCATTCGCGCATTGACCGATGCCTGGTATCACATGCTCGGCAATTTGACGGCGGTCGTTCTGGCGCTGGTCAACTTCTATCTGCGCTATAGCGAGGGTGCCGAAGCCGCAGTTCGGCCCTGGGGCGTGCTGCTTTCATTCATCGTTGTCTGTATCCTGCTGTTCACCGGCTGGAAGGGCTGGGAAATGGTGTACCGGCATCACGTCGCGGTCCTGGACGCGCCAGCGCAACCTGCGGCAACCACGTCAGCTGACACCCGTCCTGCAGGTCGGGACCGGCACGCAACATAAACCGGAGCGGCTCATCGTTTAACCGAAACGCTGACCCGCTCTATCTATTTGTTTTGGCGCAATTCCGGACGGAAAACCGTTTCACGCTTTCCGGGAATTGGTCTTTGCTTTTTAGCATCGCTTTATCCCGAAACCGCTGCACTGTCGGGAGACATGCTTTATCCAATTAATCCCGACAGGTCGGATACGGCCATTGCCTTGCGCAGCACTTCGGCGAAGCGCTCGCCGGCGATTTCCCTGGCGCCGCAATTGTCGATCGAGGTGACGTCCGGTCCGGAAAGCGTCACGGTCGTGCTGCGCGCCAGGCGGGCAAGCACCTCGCCGCGCGATTCGCGACCGCGCGCCGCCAGCCGCTCGGCCAGGATCTCCGGCGCGGCGGTGATCTCGACCACCGCCAGATTGGCATAGCGCTCGCGCAGCGCAGGGAGGACTGACCGCGAGACATTGGCCACGGCGACATGGCCGTTGCCAACCGCCCAGTCGACATCGGCGGGCAGGCCGTAGCGCAGGCCATGCGCGTCCCAGCAGATTGCGAAGGCGCCGTCGGCTTCGGCCTCGGCGAAGGCGGCGTCGGCAAGCGTGTCGTGATCCTCGCTTGCCGCGTCGCTCGGCCTTGTGATGACGCGGCGCACGAATTCGAGCCGGGTCTCGCCGGCAAAGCGCTGCTTGGCGTAGCCGATCACCGTATCCTTGCCGGCGCCGCTCGGCCCGACGACGGCGACGAAGACGCCGTTGCGGATCGGAAAGGTCTCGGCCAGCGTGCGCTCGATCAAGGCTGAAACCATCATGCGACCCGGCGGCCCTGCCGCCAGACGGTGCGCACCACCGGCACATGGTCGTCGACGCGCACGCGCACCAGATCGGCGCGGCGACCAGGCTCGATGACGCCGCGATCGGCAAGGCCGATGGCCTCGGCCGGGTTCTTCGATACCATGGCCACCGCCTGCGGCAGCGAGATGCCTTCGACGACGTCGCCGAGGAAGAAGGCCGACTGGATCAGGCTGAAGGGAATATAGTCGGACGACAGGATGTCGAGCAGGCCGGCGGCGGCCAAAGTGCGCGCCGAGACGTTGCCGGAATGCGAGCCGCCGCGCATGACATTGGGCGAGCCCATCAAGACACCCATGCCGGCCGCCTTCGAGGCCTTTGCCGCTTCTTCCGTGGTCGGGAATTCGGCCACGCGCACGCCCTGTTCGACAGCCTCGCCGACATGGCTGGCGGTGGCGTCATCATGGCTGGCGAGAACGATGCCGCGCTCGTGGCAGGCGGCCGAGATGAAGGCGCGGTTCGGACCGGCATTGCGCGCCGATTCCGCCATCCGCTTCTCGCAGAATTCCTGGAAATCGCGGTCCGTCAGCTTCAGCTTGCGCTGGTAGTAATAGGCATAGGTCTCGAGATCGACGAACTGGCGCTGGCCCGGCGAATGGTCCATCAGCGAGGCGAGCTTGACCCTGTCGTCGGTGTCGAAATTGGCGAAGGCTTTCAGGCAGTCCGGCGCCGAGACCTCGCAGCGCAAATGGAGGAAATGATCGGCCCTGAGCCGGTCTTCGCGCACGCTGTCCTCGATGGCGTCGGCAAGCTTGCGGACGTCGTCGGAGGTCAGGTCGGCGTCCTCATCCATGCCGACGCGCAAGGCATCGAGCACGGTGGTGATGCCGGCGGTGGCCACCTGTGCGTCATGGGCAAGCACCGCGGCGATCGGGTTCCAGCGCACCTTCGGCCGCGGCGCGTAATGGCCTTCAAGGTGGTCTGTGTGGAGTTCGATCAGGCCGGGGATGATGTAGTCGCCGCCCATGTCCTCGCCGGTGCGGGCATCGCCCGGCTCGATGGCGGCGATCAGGCCGTCGCGCAGCAGCAGCGAGCCCTCGACGATCTCGCCGGGCAGCACGATGCGGGCATTGTTCAAAACGGTCTCGGCGGTCATCTCAGGCGGTCCTTGGTCTCAAGTTGTCAAACCTGGCGGTCAAATCGGGCAGTCGGCTCAAGCGGTCTTCCTGGCCGAGCGGTGTCCAAGCGCATGGTGGGAAAGCACCATGAACGGGGCGCCCGGCTCGGTTTCGACAAACAGGGTCAGCGCATCCACCGACACCGGACGCTGGAGCACATCGGCAAACAGGCTGTCAATCGCTGCCAGAACACGTTGGCTTTCCTGTGGCCCGACGCGGCCGGACAGCGTCATGTGAAAGCGAAATGTCTCGAAGACATAAGGATAACCCCACTGGCAGAGGTTGCGGAATTCGTCCGGCTTCAGCGAATCCGGGCTGCGCCGCTCGATTTCGGCCTCGCTCAGCGGCGCGCGGAAACTGTCGAAGGCACGCACGACCTCGCCGGCGAAGCTGTTGAGCGCCGGCAATGGCTGTTCCGGCACCAGGGCAAAGAAGTCGTCGATCTGGCCGACGACAAGACGCGGAATGATGACCGGCGGCGTCGCTTCGGCGAAAGTGTCGAGCGCGGCGCGCAGCGAGGCTTCCGTCTCGTTCGGCGCCAGCCGGAAGGGCGCCTTCAGCGTCGCGTGAAAGCCGTAGCGCCGCGCCGAGGCGGTGTGGAAGGCGACTTCCGCGGCCGACAATTCACCCACCGCCTCGACCGGCCGGGTCGCCGCGCCGAACGGATCGCGGCCCAGCCAGTTGGCGGCGATCCGCGCCAGCGGCTCGTCCTGCCGTGGGGTGAAATAGATGGCGTAACGCATAAAAAGTCCTCGTCGAAGCGCATTACCCGACGGGGATCGATGTGACGCGCTTCAAGTCTTTGGTTGCGGCAAGTCGTTGTCCCAAAACAGCTCAGCGCCTCGGGCGACATGTATCAGACCCGCTGCCATAGGTGATTTCCATGACGGATTGACGAAGCTTTCGTGGGTTTTCGAAGGCAAACGGAGCCGTGCGGTCGTTAGCCGACCATTTTTCCGCGCTGGACCAATGGTTTCGGCGGGAACGAAAGAACCCGGTCAGGCCTTCATCAACCATTCGTGCTCGGCCGCGTTGTGGAATTTCCATGTCCGCTTCGGGCCGGCCATGACATTGAGATAGTAGAGATCGTAGCCGTGGCAGGCCGCGCAAGGGTGATAGCCCTTGGGCACCAGCACGACGTCGCCATCCTCGATCGCCATCGCCTCGTCCAGATCGCGCACGCCGTTCCTGTCGGCATCGGTATAGACGCGCTGGAAGGCAAAGCCCTGCGGCGGGTTGAGGCGATGGTAGTAGGTCTCCTCGAGATAGGATTCTACCGGGAGATTGTCCTGGTCGTGCTTGTGCGGCGGATAGCTCGAGGTGTGGCCGCCCGGCGTGATGACCTCGACCACCAGCAGCGAGTCGGCCGGCTTGCCCTCGGGCAGGATGTTGGTGACGTAGCGTGTGTTGGTGCCCTTGCCACGCACCTCCTGGCCGAGATCGTCCGGGCCGATGACACGAACCGGCAACCCGCCGCCCAGGCCTGGCGCCGAGCAGACGGCGAGCTCCAGCCCGGTGTCGGCGGTGACCGACCAATCCGAGCCTTCCGGCACATAGACCGACCACGGCTTGCCCTCGAACGGCGACATGCGTTCGCCGAGCAGGCCGAGATCCTTGCCGCCGGCCGACGCCTTGCCCTTGCCGGTGACGAAGACCAGACAGACCTCGCGGTCGCCCGTCTCGCCCGAAGCTGTCTCGCCCGGCCGCAGCCGATGGAGATCGAAACCGACATAGGTCCAGCCGGCGCTTTGCGGGGTGACATGAGCGACGTGGCCGTGGCCCTTATCGGCCTTGACGAGCAGTTTCGACATTTTTGTCTCTCCTAATTTCCTCGACATTGGCTCTGATGGATGCAGGCCATCCAACCTCGTCATCCTAGGGCGGAGCAGGAGCGAAGCTCCGTCGCGAAGACCCTAGGATCCATTCCGTTCCCTCAGTCGAAGGCGCAGCGGAGCAGAATTCCGTACCGCAGCGGCTGCTTCGAAGTTACGGAATGGATCCTCGGGTCTGCGCTGCGTCGCTTCGCTCCTTGCTTCGCCCGTGGATGACGAAGTGAGAGGCATTTCAGCCAATCGTCAACGCAATCGATGCGCCATGCGCTGTCCGATCCGTGAACCCTCCAGCCCATCGACCGCTTCATTCCTTCGGTTCGGGGTCAGCCTTCTCCTCGGCCGGCTTGTAGAGATAGAAGAACTGCCACACCGCATAACCGGCGAAGCCGAGCGCGATGACGCCCCAGAAGGGCGTGCCGGAGGCGAACTCGATCACCGACCAGACCAGGCAGACGGCGACGACGACAACGCGCCGCCACAGCGGCCGGAAGAAGGGGTGCTCATAGTCTTTCATCGCGCCATCCGAGGTTCAGCGGACCTGTGCTCAGATAGGCCGCCGGCGGCGTCCGATCCAGCGGTCATGCATTCGGAAACCCTTGCGTCTCCACCGTGTAGCCGGCTGCCGTCATCACCCGCATCAGTTCCCTGTGGCCGACCTCAGCCATCTTCAGCGGCGGGTTCTTCTTCGGATCCTGCTCGGCCTCGACGACGAACCAGCCTTCATAACCATGGTCGGCGAAGCGCTGGACGATGGCGCCGAAATCGAGCGAGCCGTCGCCCGGAACGGTGAAGGCGCCGAGCGCCACGGCATCTAGGAAGGACTGTTTGGTGCGGTCGAGCCCGTCGATCACGGCCATGCGCACGTCCTTCACATGCACGTGGTTGATGCGCTTGTGGTGGTTGTCGATGGCGCGCAGCACGTCGCCGCCGGCAAAGGCGAGATGCCCGGCGTCGAGCAAGAGCGGAATGCCTTCGCCGGAATGGCGCATGAAGGCGTCGAGCTCCGGCTCGGTCTCGACCACCGCCGCCATGTGGTGGTGGTAGGAGAGCGGCATGCCCTGGTCGGCGCACCATTCGCCGAATTCGGTGACGCGGCGGCCATAGGCCTTCATCTCGTCGTCTGAAAGTTTCGGCTTGGTGGCCAAAGGCTTAGAGCGGTCACCCTGGATGGAGCGGCCGACTTCGCCATAGACGATGCAGGGCGCGTCGACTGCCTTGAACAGGTCGATCATCGGCTGGATGCGATCCTTGTTCTTGGCCATGTCCTCGTCGACCAGCGTGCCGGAGAACCAGCCGCCGCAAAGCGTGACGTCGGCCGCTTTGAGGATCGGCAGCATCACCTTCGGGTCGTTGGGGAAGCGGCGGCCCATTTCCATGCCGGTGAAGCCCGCCGAACGCGACTGGCGCAGGCACTCCTCCAGCGACACGTCATCGCTCAATTCCACGAGATCGTCATTCCACCACGCGATGGGGGACATGCCCAGTTTGGCTTTCAAGTCGTCACTCCAGCTTCAGTCGGTTGCGAGGCTCAGCCTTGGCGGTCGCCCAGGGCTTCCTCATATTTCTTGCGTGCGGCGTTGACCTGGGGGCGCGTCGAGACTTCCGGCACGGCGACGTCCCACCAGTGCCCCCCGGCTTCGGTCGAGACCAGCGGATCGGTGTCGATGACCAGCACCGTGGTCCTCTCATTGTTCTTCGCCTTGGCGAGCGCCGTTTCCAGTTCGGCGATCGACGCGACCTTCTCGGATATGGCGCCGAGGCTTGCCGCGTGGGCGGCGAAGTCGATGTCGGGCATTACCTCGTGGCGGGCGTCCTTCAGGAGGTTGTTGAAGTTGGCCCCGCCTGTCGCCATCTGCAGCCGGTTGATGCAGCCATAGCCGCGGTTGTCGAGCAGCACGATGGTGAGCTTGAGGCCTAGCATCACCGAGGTGGCGATCTCGGAATTGAGCATCAGATAGGAGCCGTCGCCGATCATGACGACGACTTCCTGGTCGGGTCTGGCCATCTTGGCGCCGAGGCCGCCGGCGATCTCATAGCCCATGGTCGAGAAGCCGTATTCGGCGTGGTAGGAGCCGGGCGCGCCCGCCTGCCAGAGCTTGTGCAATTCGCCCGGCAGGCCGCCGGCGGCGTGCAGCAAGGTGACGCCCGAGCCCATGGCGCGCTGCACGACGCCGATCACCTGCGCGTCGGAAGGGTAGGCCGCATTGGTCGAGGCGGTCACCTTGGCGGCAGCAGCCTGCCAGTCCTTCTTGCCGTTCAGTGCATTGTCGGTCCAGGCGCTCGGCGCCTTCCAGTCTCCCAGCGCGGCACCGAGTTCGACAAGACCTTCGGCGGCATCGCAAACCAGTGGCAGCGCCCAGTGCTTGCCGGCATCGAAACCTTGCGTGTTCAGGCCGATGATGGTGCGGCCGGAGTTCTTGAACAGCGCCCACGATCCGGTGGTGAAATCCTGCAGGCGCGTGCCGACGGCGAGCACCACGTCGGCCTCTTCCGCCAGCCGGTTGGCGGCCGACGTGCCTGTGACGCCGACCGCCGCCATGTTGAGCGGATGATCATCCGGCAGCGAGGATTTGCCGCCCTGCGTCTCGCAGACCGGAATGCCGGCGCCCTGCACCAGCTTCGCCAGCTCGCCCGAAGCCTGCGAATAGAGGACGCCGCCGCCGGCGATCACCAGCGGCTTTTTCGCGCCCTTCAGCGCCGCGACGGCGGCGGTCAGCTCTCGGCGATCGGGACGAATTCTACGCGGCGTCCAGACGCGTTCGGCAAACAGGCTTTCGGGATAATCGTAAGCTTCAGCCTGCACGTCCTGGCAGAGCGAAAGCGTCACCGGGCCGCATTCGGCCGGATCGGTCAGCACCTGCATGGCACGGTTGAGCGCCGGGATGATCTGCTCCGGCCGCGTGATGCGGTCGAAATAGCGCGATACCGGGCGGAAGCAGTCATTGACGCTCGCCGTGCCGTCGGAGAAGTCCTCGGCCTGCTGCAGCACAGGGTCGGGCAGCCGGTTGGCGAAGACATCGCCCGGCAAAAACAGGACGGGTAACCGGTTTACGTGCGCCAGCGCCGCCGCCGTCACCATGTTCAGCGCGCCGGGGCCGATCGAGCTGGTGGCCGCCATGAAGCGGCGGCGGAAATTCGCCTTGGCATAGGCGATCGCCGCATGCGCCATCGCCTGCTCGTTATGGGCGCGGAAGGTCGGCAATTCTTCGCGCAGCTGATAGAGCGCCTCGCCGACACCAGCGACGTTGCCATGGCCGAAGATCGCCCAGACGCCGCCGAAGATCGGTATCTTCCTGCCGTCGATCTCGGTCATCTGGCGCGACAGAAAGCGGGTCAGCGCCTGCGCCATCGTCAGGCGAACGGTCTTGCTCATGGTGTCTCCTCCGCAGTCCTTCAGCGGTCTTCTTATGCTGCCTTACGGCCGCGCGCGGCAAGCCATGCCTCGGTCAGCTGCTCGAAGCGCGATGCCATGTCGGCGACAGCCTCGTCATCCGACATCCTGCCGGCCAGCCATTGTTCGGCGGCGTTGATGAAGATGGTGCGGCCGACGGCGAAGCCTTTGACGATTGGTGCATTTGCGGTGGCGGCGAAGGCGGCGACCAGCTCGTCCTGCGGCGCCTCCAGCCCGAGCAGCACGACGCCGCGGCACCAGGGGTCGTTCTTCAGGATCACCGCTTCGATCTTCGCCCAGGCGCCGGCGGAGGCCTGCGGCTCCAGCTTCCACCAGTCGGGCTTGATGCCCAGCGCATAGAGTTCCTCCAGCGCACGCGGAACGGTGGTGTCGTCGAGCTTGCCATGCTTGCCGGCGATGATCTCGACCAGCAGTTCGCGGCCGACCTTGCGCGCGGCTTCGAACAGGCTGAGCAGCTTCTGCTGCTGCTCCAGCTTCAGCGCCTCAGGATCGTCCGGATGATAGAAGCACAGGCACTTGATGCAGTGCTCGACCGGCCACTCGGCGAGCTGCGAGCCGATGTCCTGCGAGAATTCAAAACGCAGCGGCCGCGAGCCTGGCAGTTCGACCGGACGGCCAAGCCAGGCGAAGGGATGGCGGGCGAATTCGAACATCGCGTCGCGGCCGTATTTCTCGTCGAGCAGCATGCCGTAGCCGTCGCGGCCGGCGGCAATCCTTGCCGCCGCCTTGACGGTCAGCACCTTGAAATCGGCGATGCGTGATGAATCGGCCCCGACCTTAGCCGCCACATCCTCCAGCTGGACGCGGTGGTCGCAGGCCAGCGCCATCAGCGAGGGAATGTCGCGCCGGCGCGTGGTGGCCCAGTGGATGTGGTTGATCGCCTCGTCCTTGCGCAGCGCCAGATGCCTGCTGCCTTGCTTCAAGAAGAACTGCAGCTCCTCGAAGGTCGGATATTCCGGCGCGCAGAGCAGGCGCGACACCGCGAAGGCGCCGCAGGCATTGGCCCAGGTCGCGGCCGTGGCAAAACTTTCGCCGCCGAGCCAGCCGCGCAGGAAGCCCGACATGAAGGCGTCGCCGGCGCCAAGCACGTTATAGACCTCGATCGGAAAACCCTTGCCGACGACGCCGTCCTCGAGATCGTCGCTGATCGGTCCGTCATAAACGATGCAGCCCATGGCGCCGCGCTTGAGCACAATGGTGGCCGGGGACAGCGCGCGGATGGTCTTCAGCGCGCTCAGGCAATCGTCGGCGCCCGAGGCGATCATGATCTCTTCCTCAGTGCCGACGATGAGGTCGCAATCGGGCAGCACCGTCCTCAGCTGCGCCGAGACGCGGTCCGACTTGACGTAGCGCTCAAAACCCTCGGCATGGCCGGCAAGGCCCCAGAGGTTCGGACGGTAGTCGATGTCGAACACCACCTTGCCGCCTTTGGCCTTCATGATGCGGATCGCCTTGCGCTGGGCGGCATCGGAATTGGGACGCGAGAAATGCGTGCCGGTGACGACAACCGCGCGTGCCGAGGCGATGAACGCCTCGTCGATATCCTCTTCCGCCAACGCCATGTCGGCGCAATCGGTGCGATAGAAGATCATCGGCGAGACGCCTTCGCTCTCGACCGACAGCAGCACAAGCGCGGTCAGCCGCTCCTTGTCGGTCTTCAGGCCGTCGACCGAAACGCCTTCGCGCCGGAGTTGCTCGCGGATGAAGCGGCCCATCTGCTCGTCGCCGACGCGGGTGAGCAGCGCCGAGCGCAATCCGAGCCTGGCGGTGCCGACCGAGATGTTGGCCGGGCAGCCGCCGATCGACTTGGCGAAGGAGGTGATGTCCTCCAGCCGCGAGCCGATCTGCTGGCCGTAGAGGTCGACCGAGGCGCGGCCGATGGTGATGACGTCGAGCGGTTTCGCTTCCACGGCTTCGCCCATTCGAACCTCCCATCGGCCTTGTTGTATCGAGCAACGTTGTTGTGGGTAACACGCGCGAGCGGCAACGTGGCGCCGGCAATATGAAATAATAATTCCAATCCATAGTCAATATGGAATGAGCGTTCCCCGACCGAAAAAGGCGGATGCGAGGCCGTTCAGGCCTTGCGCTTGCGGCCGGCGTCGCGCCGCTTCTCGCCAACGGCAACCGTTAGCGCCATGGCCAGCGCCATCGTCGCCGACAAGGAGCGGAAGCCGCCGAAATCGGCCTCGGCGACCTCGAACCAGACTTTTGCGAACTGGGCGAGCGGCGAGAACGAGGAGTCGGTGATGGCGACGATCGGAACGCCCTGCTCGGCGATCGAGCGCGTCTCCTCGATGGTCGCCGGCGCATAAGGCGAGAAGCTGATGGCGATGACGGCGTCCCTCGGCGTGGCGAAGCCGATCATCTCGGCATTCAGTCCGGCGGCCGACTCGATCAGCTGGTTGCGGATCTTCAGCTTGCCCAGGGCGTAGGCGATGTATGACGCCACCGGATAGGAGCGGCGCTTGGCCAGCAGGTAGATGGTCTCGGCTTTGGCCAGCAGCGCAATCGCTTCCTCGAAATGTGCGTCGTTGAGCGCCCGCGAAATATCGTTGAGCGAGGTGCTGGCGGCGGCGACAAAGCCGTCGAAGATCGCCCGGTGCCCAGCCCCTTCCTCGGCCTTGGCGCGCAAGGCCGCCAATCGCTCGTCATAAGAGGAATTGCGTTCGCGCAGGCGCTCGCGAAACACCTGCTGCAGGCTGGTGAAGCCGTCGAAGCCGAGCTGCTGGGCAAAACGGATCAGCGTGGAGGGCTGGACGCCGGCCGAGGCGGCGATGCTGGCGGCCGTGCCGAAGGCGATGTCGTCGGGATTGTCGAGGGCGTAGGCAGCAATCTGGGCGATGCGCTTGGGCAGGTTATGGCGGCGCTCCAGGATCGTCGCGCGCAGCGTCTCGAAGTCGCGAGGCACCCGTTCGTCCATCGTCGCTTCGCCCCCGCTCATCTGCCGATGTCTTCTCCTGCCCCATCATAGCAAGTTTGCGCAAGAACACCATAAAAAATGATTTGGACGTTCCATTCCCTCCGGAAATGGACTAACTCATCCATACAGAATTCCTTCCCCTTCATCGGAGACATCGACATGGTCGGAGTGGGCCTCATCGGTACGGGCTTCATGGGCAAGTGCCACGCGATTGCCTGGAACGCGGTCGGCACGGTCTTTCCCGATGTGCCCAAGCCGCGACTGGTGCATCTCGGCGAGATCAATGACGACCTCGCCAGGCGCAAGGCCCGCGAGTTCGGCTTCGCCAGGGGTTCCGGCGACTGGCGCGCCGTCGTCAACGACCCGGAAGTCGATGTCGTTTCCTTGACCACGCCCAACCAGTTCCATCCGGAAATGGCCATCGCCATCCTCGAAGCCGGCAAACATCTGTGGTGCGAAAAGCCGATGGCGCCGAGCTTCGCCGAGGCCGAGGCGATGGCCAAGGCGGCGAAGGCATCCGGCAAGGTCGCCGTGCTCGGCTACAACTACATCCAGAACCCCGCCATCCGCCATATCGGCGCGCTGCTCGAGGAGAAGGTGATCGGCGACGTCAATTTGCTGCGCATCGAGATGGACGAGGATTTCATGGCCGATCCCGAAGCGCTGTTCTTCTGGAAGCATGAGGCTGCCTCCGGCTATGGCGCGCTCGACGATTTCGCCGTGCATCCGCTGTCGCTGATCAAGGTGCTGTTCGGCCGTGTTTCGCGCGTGATGTGCGACATGGCCAAGCCCTATGCGGACCGCAAGGTCGCTTCGGGCGGGCGCCGCGCGGTCGAAACCTACGACATCGCCAGCGTGCTGATGCATCTCGAAAACGGCGTCGCCGGCACGCTCTTGGTCAACCGCTCGGCCTGGGGCCGCAAGGGCCGCATCGCCATCCAGATCTTCGGCTCGAAAGGCTCGATCCTCTACGACCAGGAGCGGATGAACGAATTCCAGCTCTACCTCACCGCCGACCGGCCGACGGAGCAAGGCTACCGCACCGTGCTGGTGGCGCCGCACCACAAGCCCTACGACTCCTTCCTGCCGGCGCCGGGCCATGGGCTGGGCTTCAACGACCTCAAGATGATCGAATGCCGCGAGCTCTTGACCCGGATTGCCGGCAAGCCGGCGCGGATCATCGACTTCGATGAAGGGCTGGAGATCGAGCGCACCGTGCATGCGATGGCGAGGTCTTTCCAGGAACAGCGCTGGATGGATGTGAGGTGATTCACGTCGTTCGCCGACACGAAGAAGGTGCCGGCTTTCTCCGCAGACAAGATTCCATCGTTCATCTCAGTGAACCATCCCAAACATTCGCAATTGGCTGAAGCCTCCCCCAACGTCGTCATCCTCGGGCTTGACCCGAGGATCCATTCCGTGACCTATGACCTAAATTGCAACGGTGCAGAATTCTGTAACCGTTGCAACGCCTTAGCGTCACGGAATGGATCCTAGGGTCTGCGCGCGTCGCTTCGCTCCTTGCTTCGCCCTAGGATGACGAACCGATGGACGTTTGGGCCAATCTCCAAAGCATGCGACCTGCGATGTGCTTAGTTGCCGCCTGCCGGCGCGTTGATCTCCCAGCCGTCGACCCACATCTGCCGCAACCGGTCGCCTTCGCCCTTGAACAATAGGCCGGTCGGCTGGCAGCCATCGATGCGGTCGCTGCGGAAATTGCGGATGGCCTGGCGGAGTTCGCACCAGGCAACGGTGTTTGCTGTCTCGGCATAATAGATCAGCGCGATCGGGCGGATGATGCGCCGGGTCAAACGACCTGCTTCATCGCGATAGGAGAGGTCGAGCTTCTCCTCGTCACGGATGGCGCGGCGGACCAGGGCGAGATCGACGGCCGACGCGGAAGGCGCAGCAAAACCCCAAGCGTGAAGCGCGTTGGCATCGAGCGTCTGCCGCAAAGGTGGCGGCACCGCGCCGGCGATCTTGGCGCCGACGCGCTTTGCGGCCTGCTTCAGCTCGTCGTCGCCGGTGCGTTCCAGCAGCGCCAGCGACAGCACGATCGCCTCCATCTCCTCGATCGAAAACATCAGTGGCGGCAGGTCGAAGCCGGGGCGCAGGATGTAGCCGATGCCGCGGCCGCCCTCGATCGGCAGGCGCATTGCCTGCAACGCGGCGATGTCGCGATAGACGGAGCGCACCGTCACCTCAAGTCGCTCGGCGATCATTGCCGCCGTCACCGGCTTCCTGGCCAGCCGCAGGATCTGGATGATCTCGAACAGGCGCGACGCCTTGCGCATTTCTTCACTCAAGCTCGAAGGCAACTGACACTACACCGTCAGTTGGGATCACCTATACGGCCTGCCTATCAAATTGAAAATCAACAGATTCGGCTGCGGCTTCGCCGTGCGAGACGCCAGGCAACTGACATGAGCTACACGGAAAACCTCTGGCTGTTCTTCATCCTGCTGTTCGGCATCATCGCCGTGCCGGGCATGGACATGCTGTTCGTGCTGGCCAATGCGCTGACCGGCGGCCGCGACAGGGGATTGGCGGCCACCGGCGGCATCATGCTGGGCGGCATGGTGCACACGCTGAACGGCGCCGTCGGCGTCGGGCTGCTCATGCATTTCGTGCCGATCCTGTTCAAGCCGCTGCTGATTGCCGGCGCCGCCTACATGGCCTACATCGGCATCACGCTGATGCGCAGCTCCATTACCGTCGGCGAGAATGCGCCCGCCGGCAGCCGCACCGCCTGGAAAGCCTTTCGCCAGGGGCTGGTGACCTGCCTGATCAATCCAAAGGCCTATCTTTTCGTACTAGCCGTCTATCCGCAGTTCCTGAAGCCCGCCTACGGTCCGATCTGGATGCAGGCGACCGTCATGGGGCTGCTGACGGTGCTTACACAGGCCGCCATCTATGGCGGGCTTGCGATCACCGCCGGCCGCAGCCGCGACCTGCTGGTCGCCAATCCGCGCGCGACCGCTGTCGCCGGCCGGGCGGCCGGGCTGCTTTTGTTCGCGGTCTCGGTGTTCACCGCATGGGAGGGACTGAGGGCGGCGTGATCCGCCGCCCTTCGGCACCGGTGGTCGCGTCAGGCGGCCCCCTGCCGGTTGTCATCCATCATGGCGCGCCGCGCCGAGCGGCGCCACTCGACGGCTCCGGCAAGGCCGTGCAGCACGGTCTCGGTGGTCGCCCAATCGATGCAGCCGTCGGTGATGCTCTGGCCATAGACGAGCGGCTTGCCGGCCACCACGTCCTGGCGTCCGGCGACGAGATTGCTCTCGATCATGACGCCGATGATGCGCTCGTCGCCTGCCGCGACCTGGCCAGCGACGTCGGCCGCCACCTTCGGCTGGTTTTCCGGCTTCTTGCCGCTGTTGGCGTGGCTGACGTCGATCATCAGCCGCGGCGCTACGCCGATGCGGCCGAGCTCGGCGGCGGCCGCTTCCACGTTCGCCGCATCATAGTTGGGCTGGATGCCGCCACGCAGGATGACATGGCAATCCTCGTTGCCGGTGGTTGCCGCGATGGCGCTGCGTCCGCCCTTGGTCACCGCCATGAAATGATGCGGCTGGGCGGCCGACTTCACCGCTTCCGCCGCAATTCTGAGATTGCCGTCGGTGCCGTTCTTGAAGCCGACCGGACAGGAGAGCCCCGAGGCGAGCTCGCGGTGGATCTGGCTTTCGGTGGTGCGAGCGCCGATGGCGCCCCAGGCGACGAGATCGGCGATGTATTGCGGGATGGTCATGTCGAGGAATTCGGTCGCCGCTGGCAGGCCGAGATTGTTGACGGCCGACAGCACGTTGCGCGCCATGCGCAGCCCCTTTTCGATGTTGAAGCTGCCGTCGAGGTCGGGGTCGTTGATCAGGCCCTTCCAGCCGACCGTGGTGCGCGGCTTCTCGAAATAGACGCGCATGACGATCTCGAGCCGGTCGGCCAGGGTCTCGCGCAGCGCCGCCAGACGGCTGGCATAGTCCACGGCGGCGACCGGATCGTGGATGGAACAAGGGCCGACGATGACAACAAGTCGATCGTCGGCCCCGGTCAAGATGGAATGGATGGCGTTGCGTGACGTGGCAATTGTGCGCGTTGCCGTCAGCGTGCGCGGTATTTCGCGCATCACTTGTTCCGGCGTGCTCAGCGCCCTGATTTCGGTGACCCGAAGGTCGTCGGTGGTGGTCAACACGGCTTTCTGCTCCTGGTTAGGAGACCTGCCGGCTGAAACAAAAAAGCCGCCAGGTCTGGCGGCTTGTCGGATTTTTGATCTGCAATCTTCAGATCGAGCGTAATCCTCCCGCCGCCAGCGAGCTGCTAAAGTACCAATAGGTGGCGGACAGGTTGATCATGCGGCTCATATAGTCGATGCGGGGGTGTTTGTCACGTGGGTGATGAGAGCCAATCGGAATGGCCGAACCTCGCGATTTCGTCATCCCAGGGCGAAGCAGGAGCGAAGCTCCGTCGCGGAAGACCCTGGGATCCATTCCGTGACCTTGGCCGAGGAATGCATCCGAGCAAAATTCTGCGCCGCTGCGACGCTTCAAAGTAACGGCATGGATCCTCGGGTCTGCGCGCGTCGCTTCGCTCCTTGCTCCGCCCGTGGATGACGAAGTGAGTAGCGATTCATACCGGCAGATCACGCAGTTCGTCGTGTTGACGTTCAAAGTCCAAATCGGCACCACGCAGTGGTGATTCCAACAGGAATTCCGCAAGCGTACCCTTTCGCCCGGTCTTTCGAAGCCATTCTTCGGCCGACACGACAACCACGCTTGGTTTGCCGTTTTCGATGATCGTTTGCGGCGCGTACCGCGCCCGCTCGATAACCTCGGCGAACTGGGCTTTTGCCTCGGCGACAGTCCAACTGGTATGTTCGGGCGCAGACATCATTCCACCCCCATGATTGTTCGGATTTATAACTATGAGGGAAAGGCAACGCTGCGGCAACCGACAGACATGGGGGCTCTAGGCCCGCGCACCGTTACGCCGAAGCCAGCTGCTACTCTCCGATCACGCCGGCGATGTTCTGGTCGTAGTCGACCAGCGAGCCGGTCATGACGCCGGCCTGCGGGCTGAGCATATAGGTGATCAGCCGGGCGAGCTGCGCCGGCTTGACCAGCTGGCCCATGGGCTGCGAAGCCTCGGCCTTTGCCAGCCAGTCGTCGGGTGCTGCGTGCCATTTCTTCTGCACGATGTCCTCGCCTTCGGTGTCCATCCAGCCTGGCAGCACGGCGTTGCAGCGGATGCGGTTCTTCCGGTAGGCGCTCGCGACATTCTTGGTCAGCGTCATCAGCGCGCCCTTGCTGGTCGAATAGGGTGTCAGGAAGGACTGGCCGGCATGCGCCGACATCGACAGCACATTGACGATCGAGCCGGGCGCCTTGCGTTCCAACAGATGCGCGACAAGGCCCTGCATCAGGAAGAAAGGGCCGCGCACATTGGTGGCGAAGATCTGGTCGAAAAGCTCTTCGCCGGTTTCGACCAGCGAGCCCCGCGCCGAGGTGGCGGCGGCGTTGACCAGCGCGTTGATGGCGCCGAAGTGGGAAATCGCCGTTGCGACCGCGCGCTTGCAGTCGGCAACGCTGGCGACATCGGCACTGATGAAGATGGCGTCGACGCCAGATTTCTTGAGCGCGGCGACGGCCTTGTCGCCCTTGTCCTGCGAGCGGCCGATCAGCGCCAGCGCGCGGCAGCCCTCGTCGGCCAGCGCCTCGGCGACAGCGAAGCCGATGCCCTGCGCGCCGCCAGTAACGATGGCGCGCGTTTGTGAATTGCGACCGGCTGAACCGTTCATCGCTCTGCTCCTGTGTGTTCGCTACAACAACGGTTTGGGCGCGTTTAGCCGATGCGGATCGTCTTGCCCGTCTTCGCCGATTCCAGCGCCGCATCGGCCAGCCTCAGCGCGATCAGCCCGTCCTTGCCGCTCGGCGCGGCCTTCTTGCCCGACGTCGCAGCGGCGATGAAGGCGGCGATCTCGTTGGCGTAGGCGTCGAGATAGCGGGTCATGAAGAAATCGTGCAGCGGCGGGCGCGTGTAGCCCTTGTCGTTGGCGAGCTCGATCGACACCGGCCGCTGGTTCTCCGCCGCGACCATGCCCTTGGAGCCATGCACCTCGATGCGCTGGTCGTAGCCGTAGGTGGCGCGGCGCGAATTGGAGATGACGGCCTGCTTGCCCGACGCGGTTTCCAGAATGACGCTGACCGAGTCGAAATCTCCGGCCTCGCCGATTTTCTTGTCGACCAGCACCGAGGCGTGCGCGCTGACCGCGACAGGCTCCTCGCCGAGCAGGAAGCGCGCCATGTCGAAATCATGGATGGTCATGTCGCGGAAAATGCCGCCGGAGCGGGCGATATAGTCGAGCGGCGGCGCGCCCGGATCGCGCGAGGTGATGGTGACCATCTCGACGGCGCCGATGGCGCCGTCGTCGATCGCCTTGCGCACGGCGGCGAAATGCGGGTCGAAGCGGCGGTTGAAGCCGACCATCAGCGTCGCCTTGGCCTTCTCGACCACGGCCAGGCATTTTTCGACGCGCTCGACGTCGAGGTCGATCGGCTTCTCGCAGAAGATCGCCTTGCCGGCTCTGGCGAAGCGCTCGATCAGATCGGCATGCGTATCGGTCGGCGTGCAGATGATGACGGCATCGATGTCCTTGGCTTGCTCGATGGCATCGATCGTGCGCACCTCGGCGCCATAAGCAGACGCCAGGTCGGTTGCCGCCTTCTCGAAGGCGTCGGCGACGGCGACCAGTTTTGCATCGGGGTTCGAGCCGACGGCGCGGGCATGCACCTTGCCGATGCGGCCGGCGCCGAGAAGAGCGAAGCGGAGAGTCATGGAATGTCCTTTGAGGGGTGGTTCTGAAAACTTTCCCGTGCCTCTCGGGCACGGGGATTTGCTGATCGCGGCGGATCGCTTCCGATCCGCCGCAAGACCTGTCAGGCGGCGGCGAGCTCCGCCTCTCCGGTCTTGGCGCCGGTGATGTAGGCGACGATATCCTGCCCGTCGGTGTTCTCCTTGCGCAGATTGGCGACGATGCGGCCGCGCCGGAAGACGACGATGCGATCGCAAAGATCGAACACCTGCCGCATGTTGTGGCTGATCAGGATCAGCGGCTCGCCATTAGCCTTGAGCGTGCGGATGATGTTTTCGACCTGCGCCGTCTCCTGCACGCCGAGCGCGGCCGTCGGCTCGTCCATGATGATCAGCTTGGAGGCGAAGGTCGCCGTCCTGGCGATCGCCACGCACTGGCGCTGCCCGCCCGACATGTGGCGGATGGTGCTGGAGAGGTTGGGTATCTTCACCGCAGTGCGCACCAGTGCCGCCTCGGTCGCCCTGCGCATCGCCTTGCGGTCGAGGATCGAGAACGGGCCGAGGTTGAACAGCACCTTCTCGCGGCCGAGGAAGAGGTTCGACGGCACGTCGAGGTCGTCGGCCAGCGCCAGGTTCTGGAACACCGTCTCGATGCCGGCCTCGCGCGCCTCGATCGGGCCGTTGAAATTCACTTCCTTGCCGTCGAACCAAATCTTGCCGTCGGTGCGCTGCTCGACGGCGGTGATCTGGCGCACGAAGGTCGACTTGCCGGCGCCGTTGTCGCCCATGATGGCGACATGCTCGCCCTTGCGCAGCTCGAAATTCGCGCCGTCCAGCGCATGCACGCCGCCATAGCGCTTGGTCAGGTTTTCGGTCTTCAGGACGATGTCCGACATGGTCAAGCCCTCAATGCCCGCATGCGTTGGCGCCACTGGTCCAGAACCACCGCGCCGACGATGATCACGCCCTTGACCATCTCCTGGTAATAGGCGTCGAGGCGCAGGAAGGTGAAACCGGAGATGATGACGCCGAAGATCAGCGCGCCGATCACCGTGCCGATGATCGAGCCGCGGCCGCCCGACAGCGAGACGCCGCCGATGACCGCCATGGCGATGGCGTCGAGCTCGTACATCACGCCCATGCCGGACTGGGCGGTGAGGTTCTTCGAACAGAGAACCACCGCGGCGAGCGAGGCGAGGATGCCGGCGATGACATAGACCAGCACCTTGTGGTTGGCGATCTTGATGCCGGACATGCGCGCGGCGTCCTCGTTGGAGCCGATCGCGTAACAATGCTTGCCGTATCGGGTGTAGGTCAGGATCAGCTGGAACAGCACCGCCAGCGCCAGGAAGATGATGACAGGTCTCGCGCCGATGCTGATCGCGGCGAAACTGTCGGTTGGAAACGAAATCGGCTGGCCCTTGGACCACCATTTGGCGATGCCGCGCGCGGTGATCATCATGCCGAGCGTGGCGATGAACGGCGGAATGCGGGTGTAGGCGATCAACAAACCGTTGACGAGGCCGGCCAGCAGGCCGCAGCCGATCGCGACCAGCACCGGCACGATGACCGGCAGGTCGGTCCAGCCCTGCGCCAGGAACATCGCCTTGGGATTGGGGTTGCCGTTGACCGTCGCCACCTGGGCGAAGCTCATGGCGATCATCGCGGTCGCGCCGACGACAGAACCCGAGGACAGGTCGATGCCGCCGGTGATGATCACCTGCGTCACGCCGATGGCGATGATGCCGACGATCGACACCTGCAGGATGATGATCTGCAGGCGGGCTTCGTTGAAGATTCCGGAAACGTTCTCGCGGGTGTTGAACAGGAAACTGTCGCCGAGAAAAATCCGGCCGATCAGTTCGAAGATGACGACAAGGATGACGAGCGCCAGGAAGACGTTGAACTCCGCCGGCCATGAGCGCTTCTTGGCATCATAGGCCAGCCCGCCGACGCCATGGGATGTCTGTGACACGTCTTTTCCTCCGTCAGCCGCTGTGGCCTCTCGCGCCTCAAGGCGCGAGGACGACGGAGCGGCGCCGCCAGAGCGGTTCGTCGTTTCATAGAAACGCCAACCCGCTCTATCTCCTTATTTGGTCGCAATTCCGGACGGAAAACCGTTTCACACTTTTCCTGGAATTGCTCCAGCGAGCGCCGCTCCGATATCCGCGGCTCAGTTCTTCTTCAGGAACTTGTCGATGTTCGCGGGCGTGACGAGCTGGAAGGGGACATAGACCTTGTGCTCGACCTTTTCGCCCTTGGACAGCTTCAGCGCCGCATCCAGCGCGCCCTTGCCTTGGCCGGCCGCGTCCTGGAACACGGTCGCATCGAGGTCGCCGGCCTGCATGGCGGCAAGCGCATCCTGGGTGGCATCGACGCCGCCGACGACAACCGACTTCATGTCGATGTTGGCGGCCTTCATCGCCTGAATGGCGCCGATGGCGCTTTCGTCATTGTTGGCGATGACGCCGTCGAACGGCTTGCCGGTCGAAAGCCAATTGGTCATCAGGTTCTGGGCCTGGTCGCGATCCCAGTTCGAGGTCTGCTTATCGATGATCTTGATGAAGCTGCAGTCCGGCGTGGCGATGACGTCGTCGATGTCCTTGGTGCGCTGCACGGCGGCCTGGTTGGAAAGCTCGCCCATGATGACATAGACATTGGCTTCCTTCTTGCCGGCCTCCTTGAACAGGCGGCAGATTTCCTTGGTTTCGAGCGTGCCGGAATCGGCCTCGTTCGAAGCGACGAAGGCCTGGTTATCGGGCAGCTTATCGACATTGACCGGCTGGCGATTGACATAGACCAGCGGGATCTTGGCAGCGGCGGCGGCATCGGACATCGCCTGCGTAGCCGAGGTGTCGACCGGGTTGACGATGATGGCGTCGACGCCCGAGGCGGCGAAGTTCTTGATCTGGTCGAGCTGCTTGGCGACGTCGTTCTGCGCATCCTCGACCTGCAGCTGGACGCCGTTCATGCCCTTGGCCTGCTCGATCATGCCGTTGCGCAGCACGGTCAGGAAATTGTCATCGAATTTGGCCATCGACACGCCGATCTTGGCGGCGAAAGCGGATGAACTCATCAGCGCTGCAAAAGCGACGCCCAAAATAAGTTTCTTCATTTTGTTTCTCCTCCACTTGGTGTCCGGCTGCACCGATTGAACCGGAATCCCCGTTTTCCCGGGGAATCTCTCCCGACGGCGTCCTCGCTCCGACGGCGTTCCGCCATGCAATGGAACGCCAAGGCCTCCGTTTGAAACAGACGTTCCGGAACGAAAGAACCAAAATGCCTAGTTGGTGAAATATTTATTCCATTTCGCCGGGAGACGTCAAGGGCGATTCGGAATGACCATGCCGGTTTTTCGATGCTGGCCGCGCGGGGCGGAGGTCGTGGCGGAACCGACGCGCTGCCTTTGAGCGAAACCAGAGCGAATTTAAACCGTGAAAGAATCCTATCAGGCTGATGGATCACACCATCCCCGGGGAATTCTCTTAAATATTTTCCGGCAGATAGATGTCGAAGGGCAGAAAAGTCTGGCCGGGCGCATTGGCGGCGCCGCTCTCGATGGCATGCGCCATTAGCCCGACCAGCTCGCGGCAAAGCGCTGCAAGCGGCGTCGAGATGACCATGGTGAGGATGTTGTCGGCAAGTGCGGCGCGCGATGTGGCGTCGATCTCATTGCAGATGACCACGGGCATGTCTGCCGGCTTTGCTGTCCTGAGCGCAGCGACCGCGCCTTCCATGCCGCCGCCGGCGACATAGCAGCCGGCGAGATCCGGGTGTCGCGCCAGAAGATCGAGCATCGCATCATGCGTCACCTGGCTGGCTTCCAGATTGACTAGCGTCTCCATCACGGTGAAGTCCGGGGCATGCTCGCGGAAATAGGAGCGGAAGCCGATCTCGCGCAATTCATGGCCGTGGAAGCGGTGGCTGCCGACGAAAAGCGCGACCTTGCCGGACTTCTTCGCCGCCTTGGCGATCATCCAGGCCGCGGTGCGGCCGACCTTGCGGTTGTCGAGGCCGACATAGCCCTCGCGGATGCCGGCGGCGAAGTCGGACAGCAGCGAAAAGACCGGTTGTCCCCTCGCCTTCAGCGACTCCACGACTGCGGTCAGGGTCGGATGGTCCGGGCCGACAACGGCGATGGCCCTCGATTTCGCGGCCAGCTTGCGCATCTGGGCGGCGATCTCGTCGGGCGCCAGTGACGTGGCGAAGTCGATCGTCGCGGTGCCGCGGAAGCGCTGCGACTGCGAGACCGCAAGTTCCAGCTCGCGCGCGAAATCGCCGTAGAAGACGTCGTTGCCGCGCAGAAGCAGGAAACCGAGACGGTATTCCGGCAGTTCCTGGCGCATGCGCTGCTTGATCAGGCCGGCGGCGTGATAGCCGATATCGGTCGCGGCCTCGTAGACGCGGCGCGCCGTTTCCTCGCGCACCGGCAAGCGATTGTTCAGCACCCTATCGACGGTCGCGACACTGAAACCGGAAGCGCGCGCGAGATCGGTGATTGTCGGCCGCTTTGCCATGAATGCTCCATCGTCTGTCCGACTCATGGTAGCTCATTTTGATAGGAAATGATAGAAACTATCTTTGTGACGTTGAGACTATCATGGCTTGGCGCTATGGTGAAGTGGAAGCCAGCCATGCGCGAACCCGGCACCGCCAGGGGCCATTCGCCAAGTGCTGATGGAGGACCCCGCAATGACGGCAATCACGTCTCCGGCATTGTCCGGACGCGACTACAGCCTGACCGGCCGTGACGCCCGGCTCGCAGTCGAGAACGGGCTTGCGGCGGCCGAGTGGTATCATACCGAGATCCCGCGCAAGCAGATGAAGGAGCTGATGCAGCGCTCCGACCAGCCGGCGATCCGCGACACCATCATCTGGCTGGCGGCGCTGATTGCCAGCGGCGCGGGCGGCGCCTGGTTCTGGGGCATGTGGTGGTGCGTGCCGTTCTTCTTCGTCTACGGCACGCTTTATGGCTCCTCGACCGATTCGCGCTGGCACGAGTGCGGCCACGGCACGGCCTTCCGCACGCAGTGGATGAACGATGCCATTTATCAGCTCGCCTGCTTCATGATCATGCGCAATCCGGTGACCTGGCGCTGGAGCCATACGCGCCATCACACCGACACCATTATCATCGGCCGCGACCCGGAGATCGCCGTCATGCGGCCGCCGGACCTTGCCCGCCTGGTCCTGAACTTCTTCGGCATCTTCGACGCCTGGCACGCGATGGCCGATATGGTGCGCAATGCCGCCGGCGTGGTCAGCGCCGCGGAAAAGACCTTCATTCCGGAACAGGAGCAGCCGCGGGCCATTCGCGTCGCCCGCATCTGGCTGATCATCTATGTCGCGACCATCGCCTTGGCGCTTTACCTGCATTCATGGCTGCCGCTGATGCTCGTCGGCCTGCCCCGCCTCTATGGCGCCTGGCATCACGTCATGACCGGGCTGCTGCAGCATGGCGGGCTGGCCGACAATGTCATCGACCACCGCCTGAACAGCCGCACCGTGCTGATGAACCCGATCAGCCGGTTCATCTATTGGAACATGAATTACCATGTGGAGCATCACATGTTCCCGATGGTGCCTTATCACGCGCTGCCGAAGCTGCATGAGCTGATCAAGCACGATTTGCCGGCGCCGACGCCGTCGATCCTGGCCGGCTATCGCGAGATGATCCCCGCCTTCCTGCGCCAGCTGCGCAACGAGGACTATTTCCTCAAGCGCGAGCTGCCGCCGACGGCGAAGCCCTACCGGGAAGAGCTGCACAACGACAATCCGGTGGCGGCGGCGGCCGAGTGACCGGTTCCCGACGCAACCGACAACGAAGAATTCGCCGGAGGACGACATGAGCGACTGGGTCGAGGCCTGCGCGGCCGGAGACATCGACGAAGAGGACGTGATGCGGTTCGATCACGGCGGTCGCACCTTCGCCGTCTACCGCAGCCCGGACGACGAGTATTTCGCGACCGACGGCCTGTGCTCGCATGAGAAGGTGCATCTGGCCGACGGGCTGGTGATGGACGACATCATCGAATGCCCGAAGCACAATGGCCGCTTCAATTACAAGACCGGGGCCGCGCGCGGCGCCCCGGCCTGCGTCAACCTCAGGACCTATCCGGTCAAGATCGATGCCGGCAAGATCCTGATCCAGATCGGGTGATCGCCATGCGGGCGGGGATGGTGATCATCGGCGCAGGTGAGTGCGGCGGCCGCGCCGCGCTTGCCCTGCGCGATCTCGGCTATGAAGGACCGGTGACGCTGGTCGGCGACGAGCCGCATCTGCCCTATGAGCGGCCGCCGCTGTCGAAAGAGGCGATGACCGGCGAGGTGCCGGCGATCAAGACGATCGCCAGCGACGAACTGCTCGCCGAACGGTCGATCCGGCACGTCCATTCCGTCCGGGCCGCCGCGATCGACCGCGCCGGCCATGTCGTGCGCCTGTCGGACGGTTCTTCGCTGCCCTATGCAAAGCTGCTGCTCGCGACCGGATCCTTGCCGCGCAAGCTGCCGATGCCGGGCCTCGGCGGGCGCTGCGTCTATCTCAGGACCTTCAACGACGCACTCGCCATCCGCGCCCATCTCAACCCCGGCAACCGCGTCGCCATCATCGGCGGCGGCTTCATCGGCCTCGAGCTTGCCGCGGCGGCGCGCAAGCTCGGCGCCGCCGTCACGGTCATCGAGGCGCAGCCGCGCATCCTGATGCGCGGGGTGCCGGCCGAAATCGCCGAAATCATCCATAAGGCGCACGAAGCCGAAGGCGCGAGGGTGCTGACCGGCCAGGGGATCGCGTCGATCTCGGACAGCGGCACCGAGGTGCGCATCACGCTTGCCGACGGGCAGGAGGTCGTCGCCGATCTCGCGGTGATCGGCATCGGCGCCGTGCCGGTGACCGCGCTTGCCGCCGAGGCAGGCCTTGCGATCGACAATGGCATTGCCGTCGACGACCAGTTGCGCACCGCCGACCCGGACATTTTCGCCGCCGGCGATTGCTGCTCGTTTCCACTCGCGATCTATGGCGGCCGGCGGGTGCGGCTCGAAGCCTGGCGCAACGCGCAGGAGCAGGGCGCGCTTGCCGCCAGGAACATGCTGGGCGCCGGCGAGGTTCATGCCGCCGTGCCGTGGTTCTGGTCGGATCAGTACGGGCTCACCCTGCAGATCGCCGGGCTTTCGGACGAAGGCCGCTCGACCGTGCGGCGCGACCTCGACGGCGGCGCCTTCATCCTGTTCCATCTGGCCGAAGACGGCAGGCTGGTGGCGGCGAGCGGCATCGGCCCGGGCAATGCGGTGGCGCGTGACATCCGCCTGGCGGAAATGCTGATCGGCAGACGAGCGAAGCCGGCGCCGGAGGCGCTGGGATCGCAGGCGGTGAAGCTGAAATCGCTGCTGGCGGCCTGAGCTAGAAAAGCGCCTTCAGCTCGTCCAGCTTGTCGTTGACCAGCCAGCCGTAATAATTCTCCTCGGGCAGCTTTTCCGCTTCGCCGGCGGCGCGGCGCTTGGCGTTTTCGGCCTTCAGCGCATAAGCGCGCTGCTCGGGGTTGCCGACATTGTAGAGCGTGGCGGTGATACCCGGATTGTTCGAGATGTCGAAGCCGGCGATGCTCTTATACGCATCGATCGACTTCCGGATCGTCGCGGCGACGTAAGGCAGCGTCAGATCCGGATCCATGATGGTCTTGTAGACCGAATTGGGATCGCCGACATCGAGCTTGGGCAGGCCGGACACCTTGTGGACGAGATCGCTCATCTGCAGCGCCGTCAGCGGGTTGAGCTGGCCGAGGCCGAAGGTCTGGCCGGCATAATAGGGCTGGAAGAAGGTGGCGCCGAATCGGTCGTTGGGGAAATTCTCGCCGCCGACGCTTTTGCCGCGGAAGGAATGGTTCCAGACCTGCTCGCGGCATTCCCACAAATCGTAGCTGTCGCTCAGGCCGGCGCATTTCTTGAACTCCGGCCGCTGCACGAATTCGCTGACGTCTTCGCCATCATAGGCAAAGGAGAGCTTGCTTCCCAGATAGGAGATCGCCTTGACGTAATAGGTCTGCAGCCGGTCATAGGCGTCGACATTGTAGGTGTGCTCGCCGACGATGGCGCCGACGATATGCATCGGATCGATGCCATAGGTCGCGGCTGCCTTCCTGATCTTGGCACGCAGATCGGCGTCGTTCTGCAACAGCGCGTAGACCTTGCGGTACTTGGCCTGGAAAGTGGTGTTGGTGGCCTGGGTACGCCGGCTGGAGGCGCCCGGTATGTCGGGTTGGACGGCGTTGCGGTTGCCGGGCGGAACCATGGTCGCGGCATCGGCCGTTGCCACAGCCGCCGCCAATGCCAGGCCGAGAAAAAGAAATATGCGTTTCATGCGCCGCCGCCTCTGAATCGGCCGCAAACTAGGTAAAGCGCCCTGGAGAGTCGAGAGACGGCAGCAATTCTGTCGCCAAGAATGGTGGCCGATTGCTTCCATTTGGCCACACTTTGCATTTCGGGCCGGCATGATGACCGGCCCGAAAGACCCTGGCTAAAGAATAAACCGCGACAGGTCGGTGTTGCGCGACAGGTCGCCGACATGCTTCTGCACATAGTCGGCATCGATGGTGACCGTCGTGCCGTTGCGGTCCGGCGCGTCATAGGAGATCTCGTCCAGCACCCGCTCCATCACCGTCTGCAGGCGCCTGGCGCCGATGTTCTCGACGCTGGCGTTGAGATCGACGGCGATGCCGGCGAGCGAATCGATGGCGTCGTCGGTGAAGGTCAGGTCGACACCTTCCGTCTTCATCAGCGCGATATACTGCTTGATCAGGCTCGCCTCGGTCTCGGTCAGGATACGGACGAAATCCTCCTTCTCCAGCGCGCGCAGTTCGACGCGGATCGGCAGGCGGCCCTGCAGTTCCGGCAAAAGGTCCGACGGCTTGGAGACATGGAAGGCGCCCGAGGCGATGAACAGCACGTGGTCCGTCTTGATCGGCCCGTATTTGGTCGCAACCGTCGTGCCTTCGACCAGCGGCAGCAGGTCGCGCTGCACGCCTTCACGTGAAACGCCGGCGCCGATGCCGCCTTCGCGCGAGGCGATCTTGTCGATCTCGTCGATGAAGACGATGCCGTCATTCTCGGCCGATTCCAGCGCGCGGCGCACCACCTCGTCCTGGTCGAGCAGCTTGTCGGATTCGTCGTTTATCAGAAGCGCGTAGGATTCCTTCACCGTCGTCTTGCGGCTCTTGGTCTTGCGGCCGCCCATCGCCTTCGACAGCATGTCGTTGATGTTGAGCACGCCGATATTGGCGCCCGGCATGCCGGGGATTTCGAAACCGGGCATGCCGCCGGTGCCGGTGTCGGCCACCTCGATCTCGATCTCCTTGTCGTCGAGCTCGCCGTCACGCAGCTTCTTGCGGAAACTATCGCGCGTGGCCGGGCTCGCCGTCTTGCCGACCAGCGCTTCCAAGACGCGCTCCTCGGCATTGATGTGGGCGCGCGCCTTGACGTCCTCGCGCATCTTCTCGCGCACCAAGCCGATGGCGACCTCGACCAGGTCGCGCACGATCTGCTCGACGTCGCGGCCGACATAGCCGACCTCGGTGAACTTGGTCGCCTCGACCTTGACGAAGGGCGCGCCGGCGAGCCGCGCCAGGCGGCGCGAGATCTCGGTCTTGCCGACGCCGGTCGGGCCGATCATCAGGATGTTCTTCGGCATCACTTCTTCGCGCATCTGGCCTTCCAGCTGCTGGCGGCGCCAGCGGTTGCGCAAGGCGATGGCCACGGCGCGCTTGGCGTCCTTCTGGCCGATGATGAAGCGGTCGAGTTCCGAAACGATTTCGCGGGGGGAGAAGGTGCTCATAATACTCAAATTCCACTTTGCCACTGCTTGATGGACTCGAACGGATGCAGCAGCATGATCACGTTGAGCGTCAGATTGTCCCGGATGATGTAGCCCGTGCCGAACTCGAAAATGAGCGCCAGGGCAACGACCATCCATATAGGAAGCTTTCGCGCCATCACAAATCCCAGCACCATGGCCAGCGTGTCGGACACGGAGTTGATGATTGAGTCGCCGTAATAGTTGAGCGAAATGGTGCCGGCGCGGTAGCGGTCAATGATGAAGGGGCTGTTTTCCAGCAGCTCCCAGCCGCCTTCGATGAGCACGGCGAAGGCGAGCCTCAGCCCGACCGGCGAGCGCGGAAACACGAATGTGGCCAGCGCATAGAACAGGAAGCCGTGGATGATATGCGAGAAAGTGTACCAGTCGGCGATGTGCTGGGAGTTCTCCGAGCTGTTGACCACGCCGTGCCAGAGCTTGACGTAGCCGCAGGTGCAGATCGGCGGATGGCCCATGCCGTAAAGGGCGCCGGCCTGGAAAATGACCAGCGCCAGCACCAGCAGCAGGCCCATGCGCCAGCTGTCTTCATAGGCGGAAAGCGTCCTGCCTTCCCCGGATGCGGTCATTGTCGTCAGTTCCCCTCTTGCGTGTCGGCTTCGGCCGCGTCGACGGCCATCAGCACGACGTCCCCATATTCCGAATGCCGGCGGCCGATCGGCCTGAAGCCGGCCTTTTGATAGGCGCGGATGGCGCGACCGTTGTCGGGATGCGGATCGATGATGACGCGCGGCGCGCCTTCCTCGAAAAGCGCTTCGACGAACTGGCGCACGATCGCCGAGCCATGGCCGATGCCGACCAGCTCCGCCGGGCCGATCGACAGATCGATGCCCAGCGTGCCGAAGGGCTGGTCGGCATAGGGATGGTCGTCTTCCAGATGCGGATCGTAGCTTTGCAGATAGGCGATCGGCCTGCCGTCGAGCTCGACGATCAGCGGCTCGACCGAAACCGAGTCGATGTGCTCGCGGATCTCGGCGATTTCCTTATCCGGATCGTCCCACCATTCGGCGATATGCGGTGCGGCCAGCCAGCCGGCGATCATCGGCAGGTCCTTTTCGGTGACCGGCCGAAAATCGTAGCTATCTTCCTGTTCGACCATGATCTTTTCCAAAAACCGGTTCCCGCTTTTTGGGATCATGGCCGGCTGCCTCAACCCGCATCGAGCGTTTCGACGACGAAATTGTTGTTGGTGTAGACGCAGATGTCGGAGGCGATCTGCATCGCCTTGCGGGCGATCTCCTCGGCATCCTTGTCGGTGTCCATCAGCGCGCGGGCCGCGGCCAGCGCATAGTTGCCGCCGGAGCCGATGGCCATGACGCCATGTTCGGGCTCCAGCACGTCGCCGGTGCCGGTGAGCGCCAGCGAGACCGACTTGTCGGCGACCAGCATCATCGCTTCCAGGCGGCGCAGATAACGGTCGGTGCGCCAGTCCTTGGCAAGCTCGACACAGGCGCGGGTCAGCTGGTCGGGATATTGCTCAAGCTTGGCCTCGAGCCGCTCGAGAAGGGTGAAGGCGTCCGCCGTGGCGCCGGCAAAACCGGCAATGACATTGCCGCCCTTGCCAATGCGGCGGACCTTGCGGGCATTGCCTTTCATGATGGTCTGGCCAAGGCTGACCTGGCCGTCGCCGGCGATCACGACCTTGTTGCCCTTGCGCACGGTGACGATGGTCGTGGCGTGCATGGTGAGTTCATTCGACATTTCCGGCTCCGATTCGCGCTATCCCTTTAAAAAGGCGATTGGCGCGGTACGAGTGAGTTTGATCGGCCATATGTATGCATGAGGCAGGTGATTGCAAACTGCCGCCGGCAGGGCCGATACCGCCCGGAATGGCAACTGGCAATCGCCGGATCATGCTGATAGAAGGCTTTCGTTTTCAAGCCCCGGAGCCTCCGTGCGCGGGCAAAAAGGACAGAGCGATGACGCGTTCGGCCGAAGTCAGCCGCAAGACCAGGGAAACCGAGATTTCCGTTTCGGTTCATGTCGACGGCACCGGCAAGTCGGACATTTCGACCGGCGTCGGCTTCTTCGACCATATGCTCGACCAGCTGTCGCGCCATTCGCTGATCGACATGACGGTGAAGGCCAAGGGCGACCTCCATATCGACGACCACCACACGGTCGAGGATACCGGCATCGCGCTCGGCCAGGCGCTGGGCAAGGCGCTGGGCGAGCGGCGCGGCATCATACGCTATGCCTCGATCGAGCTTGCCATGGACGAAACGCTGACCAGGGCCGCGATCGATGTTTCGGGCCGGCCGTTCCTGGTCTGGAACGTCGCCTTCTCGTCGCCGAAGGTCGGCACCTTCGATACCGAACTGGTGCGCGAATTCTTCCAGGCGCTGGCGCAGAATGCCGGCATAACGCTGCATGTGACCAACCATTACGGCGCCAACAGTCACCATATCGCCGAAACCTGCTTCAAGGCGGTGGCGCGGGCCTTGCGCGCGGCGCTGGAACCCGATCCGCGCCAGCCGAACGCGGTGCCGTCCACCAAAGGGTCCCTGAAAGGATAACCCGATGGCCACCTATGTCGTCATGGAGCCGCCAGCCGGCAGCAACAGGGCCGACGCGAGCCTGGTGCGCGACAGCTTCACCTGGCTCGGTTTTCTCGTCCCGCCGCTATGGCTCGCCTGGCGCCGGCTGTGGATCGAGGCTGTTCTCGCCTTCGCGGTCATGGCGATGCTGTCGGTGCTCGGCGAGAAACTTGGCCTCGAATGGGCTGGCTCGGCTCTGTCGCTGCTTGTCTCGCTCTATGTCGGGTTCGAGGGACAGGGCCTGCGGATGGCTGCGCTTCGCCGCCGCGGCTGGCGTGAATGGGGGGTGGTCGAGGCCAACAATCTCGGCGACGCCGAAATGCGCCACGCGCTGGAAACCGATGGCGTCGATGAGCCTCCGCCGATGCCGCGCATCGTCCCCGACAGCAACCTGGCGCGTCCGGCGCAGACGGGCATGGCGCTGGGACTGACCCACACGCCGGGAAGGTCCTGAGAGCGATGCGGGTTGCGATCATCGACTACGGCTCGGGCAATCTGCGCTCGGCCACCAAGGCCTTCGAGCGCGCCGCGCATGAGGCGGGCATTGCCGCGGCGATCGAGCTGACCGCCGATGCCGAGCGGGTGCGCAGCGCCGACCGCATCGTGCTGCCCGGCGTCGGCGCCTATGCCGATTGCGCCGCCGGTCTGCACGCCGTCGCCGGCATGTGGGAAGCGGTGGAGGAGGTTGCGATCGTCCGTGGACGGCCGTTTCTCGGCATCTGCGTCGGCATGCAGCTGATGTCCGAACGCGGCCTGGAAAAGACCGTTACAAAGGGCTTTGGCTGGATCGCCGGCGACGTGAAGGAGATTACGCCGGCCGATCCGACGCTGAAGATCCCGCAGATCGGCTGGAACACGATCGAGCTCAAGCGCAAGCATCCACTGTTTTCCGGCATCGAGACCGGTGCCAAAGGATTGCACGCCTATTTCGTCCATTCCTATCATCTGGATGCCCGGAAGGCCGAGGAGGTGCTGGCGGTCGCCGACTACGGCGGGCCTGTGACGGCTGCGGTTGCGCGCGACAATCTTGCCGGCACGCAGTTCCATCCCGAAAAGAGCCAGGCGCTCGGGCTGGCGCTGATCACCAATTTCCTGCGCTGGAGGCCCTAGATGAGCAAGAAAGGCTACTGGATCGCGCTGATCGATGTCCGCGACACGGATGTCTACAAGCAATATATCGAGGCCAATGCCAAGGCCTTCGCAAAGTATGGCGCGAAATTCCCGGTTCGCGCCGGCCGCTACACAAGTCCGGAAGGGCCGACGGGCAACCGCCATGTGGTGGTGGAGTTCGATTCTTACGAGACCGCGCTTGCCTGCTACGAATCGCCCGAATACCAGGAAGCCTTGAAGTTCCGGCTGGCGGCATCGACCGGCCATTTCGTCGTCGTCGAGGGCAGCTGATCGTGATCCTGTTTCCGGCCATCGACCTCAAGGACGGCAAATGCGTGCGCCTGAAGCACGGCGACATGGCGACCGCCACCATTTACAACGATGACCCGGCGGCCCAGGCCAAGGCCTTCGAGGACCAGGGCTTCGAGTGGCTGCATGTCGTCGACCTCAACGGCGCCTTCAAGGGCCAGAGCGTCAATTCCGCGGCGGTCGGCGCCATCCTCAAGGCGACGAAGAACCCCGTCCAGCTCGGCGGCGGCATCCGCACGCTGCCGCAGATCGAGGACTGGCTGGACCGCGGCCTGGCGCGCGTTATCTTGGGTACCGTGGCAGTGCGCGAGCCTGAGTTGGTCAAGGAAGCCTGCAGAGAATTTCCCGGCAAGATCGCCGTCGGCATCGACGCCAAGGGCGGCAAGGTCGCCGTCGAGGGCTGGGCCGAAGCCTCGGAGCTGGGCGTCATCGAACTGGCGAAGAAATTCGAGGGCGCAGGCGTGGCGGCGATCGTCTACACCGACATCGATCGCGATGGCGTGCTCTCCGGCATCAACTGGGATTCGACGATCGATCTTGCCGAGGCCGTGTCCATCCCCGTGATCGCTTCCGGCGGGCTGGCATCGATCGCCGACATCGTGCGCATGACCATGCCCGACGCCAGGAAGCTGGAAGGCGCGATCTCTGGCCGCGCGCTCTATGATGGGCGCATCGATGCGGCCGAGGCATTGGCGATCCTGCGCGGCAACCACGCGGAGGCAAAATCTTGAACATCTCGATCATCCTGGCGTCCTACGACAGCGGCCGCTATCACGGCGGATGCGGCCAGGGCCCCGACGCGCTGATCTCGGGCGGGCTGGCCGAGGCGCTGAAGCTCGCCGGTCACGAGGTCGATGTGCACGACATCGGCAGGGTGATCGAGGACGACCAGGAGCGTGAGATCGCGACCGGATTTGCCGTCTGCAACGCCGTGTCGGGCGAGGTTCGTATTGCCCTGGACAGGGGGCGGTTTCCCATCGTTCTGGCCGGAAACTGCCTGACCAGCGCCGGCGCGGTGGCCGCAGAAGGCGCCGACGCCATCATCTGGGCCGACCAGCATGGCGACCTCAACACACCCGAGACCTCCACCTCGGGTTTTCTCGACGGCATGGCGCTGGCGACCGTGCTTGGCCTGTGCTGGCGGCCGATGGCAGCACAGATCCCAGGGTTCAAGCCGATCGATCCGGCGCGCTGCGTGCTTGTCAACGCGCGCGACCTCGACACGGCCGAGAAGGAGCTGCTGGACAAGCTGCCCATCATCCGCACCGAGTGCCCGGACTGGGCGGCGGCTGCGCAAAGACTGAAGGCCGACGGCGCAAGCCAGGTCCACATGCATGTCGACCTCGACGTGCACGACCCGGAAAAGCTGCAGGCCAACCGCTACACCACGCCCGGCGGTCCGGCGCCCGAGCAGGTGCGCTCGGCGATGTGCGGCCTTGCCGGTCCGCTAACCGTCGCCGGTCTCACCATCTCCGCCTACGATCCGGCCTTCGACCCGAAGGGCGACGTGCCGCCGCTGGTCGGCGAGCTGGTGGTCGACCTGCTTTCGACCATGGAAGGCAAGTGATGCTGAAGGCCCGCGTCATTCCTTGCCTCGACGTCAAGAACGGCCGTGTGGTGAAGGGCGTCAATTTCGTCGATCTGGTCGATGCCGGCGACCCGGTCGAGGCCGCCAAGGCCTATGACGCGGCCGGCGCCGACGAGCTTTGCTTTCTCGACATCACCGCATCTTCGGACAATCGCGAGACGATCTTCGACGTCGTCGCCCGCACGGCCGAGCAGTGCTTCATGCCGCTCACCGTCGGCGGCGGCGTGCGCCAGGTTGCCGATATCCGCAAGCTGCTTCTGGCCGGCGCCGACAAGGTGTCGATCAACACGGCGGCGGTGAAGAACCCGGATTTCGTCGCGGAAGCCGCCGACAAGTTCGGCAACCAGTGCATTGTCGTGGCAATCGACGCCAAGAAGGTGTCGGCGCAAGGCGCGGCCGACCACTGGGAGATCTTCACCCATGGCGGGCGCGAGAGGACGGGCATCGATGCCGTCGACTTCGCCAGGCGCATGGTCGAACGCGGCGCCGGCGAAATCCTTTTGACGTCGATGGACCGCGACGGCACCAAGGCCGGCTACGACATCGCGTTGACCCGCGCGGTAGCGGACGCGGTGCGCGTTCCGGTGATCGCCTCGGGCGGCGTAGGCACGCTCGATCATCTGGTGGAGGGCATCCGCGACGGCCATGCCGGCGCGGTGCTTGCCGCATCGATCTTCCATTTCGGCACCTACACGATCGCCGAGGCCAAGGCGCACATGGCCAGGGCCGGGCTGCCGATGCGGCTGGACTCGGCCGTTCATCGGACTTAAACGGCTAATATGGCTCAATTTTCGCTCGCCGAGCTGGAAACCATCATCCATCAGCGCGCCCATTCCGGCGATCCGGACTCGTGGACGGCGAAGCTGTTCGCCAAGGGCATGGACAAGGCGGCGCAGAAGCTCGGCGAGGAAGCGGTCGAAGCGGTGATCGCCGCTATTCGCGGCGACAGACAGGCCCTCGTTTCGGAGAGCGCCGATCTTATATATCATTGGCTGGTCGTCCTCGGCATAGCCGGCATCGCGCTGGACGACGTGCTGAAGGAGCTCGAGGGCCGCACCAGCCGCTCGGGTGTCGCCGAAAAGGCATCCCGGCCACGGGATTGACGGCGAGGAGGGCAGGAGACTCGATGGACCAGCTTGCTCCTACCGAGAAATATTCCCCCTATCGCTTCTTCTCGGCCGAACAATGGTCGCAATTCCGCGCCGACACGCCGCTGACCCTGACCGAGGAGGAGATCGATCGGCTGCGGTCGCTCAACGACCCGGTCGACCTGGAAGAGGTCAAGCGCATCTATCTGTCGCTGTCGCGGCTGCTCTCGGCGCATGTCGAGGCGAGCCAGCTTCTGTTCAGGCAGCGCCAGGCCTTCTTCAATGCCGGGGAAACGGCGAAGACGCCGTTCATCATCGGCATCGCCGGCTCGGTCGCGGTCGGCAAATCGACCACGGCGCGCGTGCTCAAGGAACTTCTGGCGCGCTGGCCGTCGAGCCCCAAAGTCGATCTCATCACCACGGACGGTTTCCTCCTGCCAAACGAGATCCTGCGCCGCGAGAACCTGATGGAGCGCAAGGGCTTCCCGGAAAGCTACGACGTCGGCGCGCTGCTGAGATTCCTGTCCGGCATCAAGTCGGCGCAACGCGATGTCCGCGCGCCGGTCTATTCGCACCTGACCTATGACGTCATCCCCGGCGAGTTCGTCACCATCGACAGGCCGGACATACTGATCTTCGAAGGCATCAACGTGCTGCAGCCGGGCAAATTGCCGAAGGACGGCAAGATCGTGCCGTTCCTGTCCGACTTCTTTGACTTCGCCATCTATATCGATGCCGACGAGAAGCTGATCCATCAGTGGTACATCCAGCGCTTCATGCGGCTGCGCGAGACCGCCTTCCGCAACCCGGACTCTTTCTTCCACCGTTATTCGCAACTCTCGGAAGATGCCGCGCGCGCCATCGCCGAAGGCCTGTGGGCCAACATCAATCTGAAGAACCTGCGCGAGAACATCGTGCCGACACGGGCGCGCGCCGACCTCATCCTGCGCAAGGGCGCCAACCATCTGGTCGAGGAAGTGGCGCTCAGAAAGCTTTGAGGCCGCCGCGCCGTGGATCGGCTGCAGCCCTGAACCGCTACGCCAGCGACGGCTCTCTGGAGATTTCAGCCTTCCGGCCTCTCGTCCATATCGAAAACAGCATCCACGCGGCGAGAAACAGCGGCACCAGAACCCCGAGGCAAAACCCGACGCTGTACAAGATGTGCGAAACAAAAGCGTAGAGCCAACAGATCGCGAGCAGAAGTCCCGGAGGCCGCGAAACCATTGTGGACAACAGGGCAACCGCGACGGCGACACTGACCGTGTCGTAGGTGTAGCCGTAGGGCGTGGCAAGAATGGCAAGAACGGCGGTAAGCACCACCCTTTCACGATGCTCGACCTGTTGTCCCGGCCGCCAGAGCCAGATCACGGCGGCGATGGCGGCAGCGCTCGCGATCGCCTGTATTGCATAAGCGGCCGCAAGGCCAAGGCCGGCGGCTCGCGCCGTGAAGAACACGGTTACCGCATTGGACTGATAGGGCTGCGGAAAAGGTGCCTCCATGATCCCGGTCATCAACGGCCTGGTCTCAGTGAGAAAATTCGACCAGACATCGAAGCCGAAAAACAGGCCGGTGGCGACGATGATCGCGACCGTGGTCGCTGCGGCAGCAAAAATGGCCCGCCAATTGCCGCTGGCGAGCAGGCAGAAAGGCACGAGAATGCCAAGATGCGGCTTGATCGTCAGCAAGCCGAACAGGACACCCGCCAGCAGCGGTCGCCTTGGCGCCGCGGCGAGGCCCGCGATCAGCAGGGCAGTTGTCAGCGCGCCGTTCTGGCCAAAAACCGCATTCATGACGACGGCGGGACTGAAGACGACGACCAGTTCGGCGAAACCACCCAGTTTCAGCGGCCGGATTGCCAGCCAGAGGCATAAAATTGTGCCAAAGGTCCAGATCAGATAAGCGGGCAGGATCGGCAAGGTCGCGAGAGGCGCGCCAAGCAAAAGGATGCTCGGCGGATAGCTCCATTCCTGATTTGGCAGATGGGGCGAGAAAATACCGCGCAATGCCGCCCGATAGGCATCCACGTCAAACAGAAGGGCGACATGACCCTCGATGGCCATCCGGGAGCCGGCCCAGAGATTGCTGAAATCCCAGTAGGGAAGGGTTCGCGAGAGTTCTGAAAAGCCGTTCGGACCAAGGGTCCACAATGTACGCAAGTAATACCTGGCCATCCAGAGGGCGACAATCGCGGTCACGGTCACGATAGCCACATCAGCGAGGCTTCGGTTCCTGTTCCGGCTGGATTCCATGACGATCTCGGCTTTTGCTGCTTCTTCGTAGTCCCTCTGTCCTTAAGATCATGTTATCGCTGAGCCAGGCGCCGTCACCCGCCGCAGCGTCAGGTTGATCCGGCCGCCATTCTTCAGCAGCGCCGAGGTGGCGGGATAGATGCGGTCGACGCCGTGAAAAGCGAGGCGGCCCTCGCCACCCAGCACCACGACATCGCCGCTTCTCAGCCTGAACGATTTTGTGGCGCCGTCGCGCGTCGTCTGGCCGACCCGGAACTGGCAGTCGTCGCCCAGCGATACCGAGACCACCGGTGCCTCGAAATCCTCCTCGTCGCGATCCTGGTGCAGGCCCATCTTTGCGTCGCTCGAGTAGAAATTGACGAGGCAGGCCTCCGGCGGATGCTGATAGGCAGAGACTTCGCGCCACAATTGCATCAGCATCTCGGGGATCGGCGGCCAGGGTTCACCCGTCAGCGGGTGCGTCGGCTGGTAGCGATAGCCCCGCTCCCTGTCGGTGACCCAGCCGAGCGTTCCGCAATTGGTCATGCGCACACTCATTTCCTTGCCGGTGCGCGGCATGGCCGGCACGTAGAGCGGTGCCGCCTGCACCACTTTCCTCACCTCTTCCACCAGCGCCTCCTGGGCGGCGCGCGAAAGATAACCCGGCATATGGCGGACGCCCTTGGGCAAGACGAGCATGGGATGCGATCCGATTGACTCACCAAGCATGCCATCAACCGGCAAATGCGGCGACCCGAAAGCAGTCGTTCCGCCTATGGACCCCTCAATCGCCCTCGACCCGTCCGCGCAGCCGCTTGACGGTCGAACGCCCGGCCTTGGTCTTCAGGCGGCGCTCGATAGCGCCCTTCGACGGCTTCGTCTTCTTGCGTGGCGGCGGCGGCGGTTCGGCGGCCTTGGCGACTAGCGCCGTCAGCCTGGCGCGGGCGTCGGCGCGGTTCTGCTCCTGAGTGCGGAAGCGCCCCGCCTCGATGACGATGACGCCGTCCTTGGTGGCGCGCTGGCCGGCAAGCTTGATGGCGCGCTGGCGCACGCGCTCCGACAGGCCCTGCGCGTTGGCGGCATCGAAGCGCAATTGCACGGCGGTGGCCACCTTGTTGACGTTCTGGCCGCCCGGGCCGGAGGAGCGGATGAAATCCTCATGCAGATCGCCCGGATGGATGACCGCTTCGTCGGCGATGATGATGTCGTCGGCACTCATGCGTCAGTCATGACGTGGCGACGGCAAAAAGAAAAGGCCCGGACGCAAGCCGAGAAGGACACGCGAGGACACAGGTGCGTCGGCGTGATAGGATTTTGCCATGACCCGCGATCAAATGCTTGCCCATCTCCGATCTGCCGACGCCATCGCGCGCGAGGCAGCGGCACATGGGCATCATCCATTCGGCTGCGTGCTGGTCGGGCCGGACGATCGCGTGCTGATGCGGCAGGGCAATCTCGACACGGTGCGCCATGCCGAGACCGAACTGGCCCGGCGCGCGGCGGCTGCCTACGAGCCAGAGTTCCTGTGGCAATGCACGCTGGTCTCAACCGGCGAGCCCTGCGCGATGTGCACCGGGACGCTCTACTGGGCGAATATCGGCCGGCTGGTCTACGGCTTCGAGGAGACTGAGCTTCTGGCGCTCACCGGGGATCATGCACAGAATCCGACGATGAGCCTTTCTTCGCGCAGCGTGCTCGACTCCGGTCAGAAAAAGATCGAGGTTTTTGGCCCCTTCCCCGAAATCGCGGACGAGCTGCTCGCACCGCACCGCGATTTCTGGAAGCGCTGACGCGGTGGCCTAGGCAAAGGCTGACGTCCCGATCGAGCCGCGGCTATTCGGCCGCCTCCTGCAAATGCGGAGCCGCTCCCAGGATGGCTGCGTCGACGTGGCGCTCGAATTTCTCGAAGTTGACGGTGAACATGTTGACGAGCCTGGAGGCCTGCCGGTCGTAGGCCGGCTTGTCGGCCCAGGTCGAGCGCGGGTCGAGGATGGCGCTGTCGACGCCCGCAACCGCCACCGGCACCTCGAAGCCGAAATTGGCGTCGGTGCGGAATTCGGCCGCGTTCAGCGAGCCGTCGAGGGCGGCGCCAAGCAAAGCGCGCGTCACCTTGATCGGCATGCGGCGGCCGGTGCCGTAGGCGCCGCCGGTCCAGCCGGTATTGACCAGCCAGCAGTCGACGCGGTGGCCGGCGATCAGCTGGCGCAGCAGATTGCCGTATTCCGACGGGTGGCGCGGCATGAAGGGCGCGCCGAAGCAGGTCGAGAACGTCGCTTCCGGTTCGGTGACGCCCTTCTCGGTGCCGGCGACCTTTGCCGTATAGCCGGATAGGAAGTGATACATCGCCTGCGCCGGCGTCAGCCTGGCGATCGGCGGCATGACGCCGAAGGCATCGGCGGTCAGCATGATGATGTTCTTCGGATGGCCGGCGCGGCCGGTCCTCGAGGCATTGGGAATGTAATCCAGCGGATAGGCGCAACGGGTATTTTCGGTGAGGCTGCCGTCGTTGAAATCCGGCATGCGGTCGGCGTCGAGCACGACATTTTCCAGCACCGTGCCGAAGCGCTGGGTGGTGGCGTATATCTCCGGCTCGGCCTCGGCCGAGAGCCTGATCGTCTTGGCATAGCACCCGCCTTCGAAATTGAAGATGCCGTGCGGACCCCAGCCATGCTCGTCATCGCCGATCAGGGTGCGCGACGGGTCGGCCGACAGCGTCGTCTTGCCGGTTCCCGACAGGCCGAAGAAGACGGCCGCATCGCCGGCCAGTCCTTCATTGGCCGAGCAGTGCATGGGCATCACGCCCTTTTCCGGCAGCAGGTAGTTCAGCATGGTGAACACCGACTTCTTCATCTCGCCGGCATAGGAGGTGCCGCCGATCAGCACGATCTTGCGCGTGAGATCGACGGCGATCACCGTTTCGGTGCGGGTGCCATGGCGGGTCGGATCGGCGCGGAAGGATGGCAGGTCGATGATCGTCATTTGCGGCACGAAATGCTCGAGCTCCGCGGCTTCGGGGCGGATCAGGAGATTGCGGATGAACAGCGAATGCCAGGCAAATTCGGTGACGACCCGGGTCGGCAGCTTCAGATCGGCGTCGGCGCCGCCGATCAGGTCCTGCACGTAAAGGTCCCTGCCCACCGCATGGGCGCGGAAATCGGCATAAAGCGCCTCGAACTGCGCCGGCGAGATCGCCTTGTTGTTGTCCCACCAGACCTGGCGGTCGGTCGCGTCGTCGCGCACGACGAACTTGTCCTTCGGCGAGCGGCCGGTGTGCTGGCCGGTTTCGGCAAGCAGCGCGCCATGCGCCGTCAGCCTGGCCTCGCCGCGGCGGAGCGCCTCCTCATAGAGTTCGGCGGCACCGAAATTATAGCGCACCGTGCCGGTTGTCTTCAGGCCGATCGCGTCGATAGCGCAGTCGGGGTTGCGTTTGCCGGCTTCCGACATCAAGTTTCCTCTCTGGATTTGCCGCATCGAACCGGTGGTATTTCCGGAGCCGGCGGAAGGAGCTAGCAAGTTGAAAACCAGAAAAGCCGAATGATATCAAATCTTTAATCGATTTAAAGAATTTGAAAGTTGTTTAAATCGTTTATATGTGCAAAAGATCGCACAGATTGCCCAAAGGATTGGCAGGCTGGGTTCGTCCAATCCCGGTACAGGTGCGATCGTGTGTAGCGGCAGGCCGCCCGTGACTTGGGACGGAGCCTATGCCACATTTTGTACCCAATTTGTCCTGCAAAAGCCCCTTCTCGACGACAGAAGGGACAGCTCATGAGGGAGCCGCTTGAAATGGCAACAATCGCGCTTGTCGACGACGACCGCAACATTCTGACTTCGGTGTCGATCGCGCTCGAATCCGAGGGCTACCGCGTCGAGACCTATACGGATGGCGCGTCGGCGCTGGAGGGTCTCGCGGCGCGGCCGCCGAACCTTGCAATCCTCGATATCAAGATGCCGCGCATGGACGGGATGGAGCTGTTGCGCCGGATGCGGCAGAAATCCGACCTGCCGGTGATCTTCCTGACCTCGAAGGACGACGAGATCGACGAGCTGTTCGGCCTCAAAATGGGCGCCGACGACTTCATCCGTAAACCGTTCTCGCAGCGCCTGCTGGTCGAGCGGGTGCGCGCGGTGCTGCGCCGCACCAGCGCCCGCGAGGCGGCTGCCAAGGCGCCAAGCCAACAGGCCCGCTCGCTCGAGCGCGGCCAGCTGGTGATGGACCAGGAGCGCCACACCTGCACCTGGAAAGGCGAACCGGTGACGCTGACGGTAACCGAATTCCTGATCCTGCATTCGCTGGCGCAGCGCCCCGGTGTGGTAAAAAGCCGTGATGCGCTGATGGATTCGGCCTATGATGAGCAGGTCTATGTCGACGACCGGACCATCGACAGCCACATCAAGCGGCTGCGCAAGAAGTTCAAAGCCGTCGACGACGACTTCGAGATGATCGAAACCCTTTACGGAGTCGGGTACCGGTTCCGCGAAGCATGAGATAGGCAGTAGGCAGTAGGGAATAGTCAGTAGTCGGTTTCGAACGATGCGAGCGGCCACTCAAGCATAGTCGCGGTCAGCCACCATTTCTCTATTCCCTACTGCCCACTCACTACTCACTAACTAAGCAGGGCCTGCTATTCGATGGCAGTGGACGTAGAGCGAGGCAGGCGAGCGGGCGCGGCGAGGCGTCCGCCACGAATCGTGCCCGCATTCGTGTCGAGGATCACGGTGCCGATGCGCCGGTTTCTCGGCCATCACATCTTCTCCAGCCTGACGCGCCGCATCCTGTTCCTCAACCTGGCCGGCCTCGCCGTGCTGGTCACCGGCATTCTCTACCTCAACACCTTCCGCGACGGGCTGATCGACGCGCGCGTCGAAAGCCTGATGACGCAGGGCGAGATCATCGCCGGGGCGATCGCGGCCTCGGCGACGGTCGAGACCGATTCGATCAGCATCGATCCGGAAAAGCTGCTCGAGCTGCAGGCCGGCGAAAGCCTCGGTCCGGGCTCCGACCAGCTCGACAATCTCGATTTCCCGATCAACCCGGAGCGCGTGGCGCCGGTGCTGCGCAGGCTGATCTCGCCGACGCGCACCCGCGCCCGCATCTATGACCGCGACGCCAACCTCTTGCTCGATTCGCGCCATCTCTATTCGCGCGGCCAGATCCTGCGCTACGACCTGCCGCCGGTCGACGACGAGCAGCCCGGCATCGTCGAACGGGTCGAGAAATTCGTCTTCGACTTCTTCCGCAACAAGGATCTGCCCGTCTATCACGAGCAGCCCGGCGGCAACGGCGCGGCCTTCCCGGAAGTGGTCAAGGCGCTGACCGGCGGCCCGTCGACCATCGTGCGGGTGAGCGAGCAGGGCGAGCAGATCGTCTCGGTGGCGGTGCCGATCCAGCGCTTCCGCGCCGTGCTCGGCGTGCTGATGCTGTCGACCGAAGGCGGCGACATCGACAAGATCGTCTCGGCCGAGCGCAAGGCGATCCTGCGCGTGTTCGGCATCGCCGCGCTGGTCACCGCCATCCTGTCGATGCTGCTTGCCTCCACCATCGCCAATCCGCTGCGGCGGCTTTCCGCTGCTGCCGTCAGGGTGCGGCGCGGTGTCAAGAGCCGCGAGGAGATCCCGGACTTTTCCGACCGCCAGGACGAGATCGGCAATCTGTCGATCGCCGTGCGCGACATGACGAATGCGCTGTACGCGAGAATCGAGGCGATCGAAAGTTTCGCCGCCGATGTGTCGCATGAATTGAAGAACCCGCTGACCTCGCTGCGCAGCGCGGTCGAAACGCTGCCTTTGGCGAAAAACGATGCATCGCGCGCGCGCCTGATGGAGATCATCCAGCATGACGTCAGGCGGCTCGACCGGCTGATCACCGACATTTCCGACGCCTCCCGCCTCGACGCCGAACTCGCGCGGGAAGACGCAGGAACCGTCGACCTGAAGAAGTTCATCACCGATCTCATCGCCGTCTCGCGCGAGGCGACGCGCAACAAGAAGGCGATCGAGATCGAGCTCAAGGTCGCCAAGCTGCCGCAAGGCGCAAAAGGCTATTTCGTCACCGGCCACGATCTCAGGATCGGCCAGGTCATCACGAACCTGATCGAGAACGCGCGCTCCTTCGTTCCCGAGGACCATGGCCATATCGCCATATCGCTGGCACGCGCCGGCAAGCTCAACATCATCACCGTCGACGACAATGGCCCGGGCATCAGGGCCGACAACATCGACCGCATCTTCGAGCGCTTCTACACCGACCGGCCGGCCAGCGAGGCGTTCGGCCAGAATTCCGGACTTGGCCTGTCGATCAGCCGCCAGATCGTCGAGGCGCATGGCGGCACGCTGACAGCCGAGAACATCCCCGGCACCAAGCCCGGCGAAATCAAGGGCGCGCGTTTCGTGGTGACGCTGCCCGCCGAAGGCTGACTCCCGACAGGAACATGCCCGATTCCGCCGCCAAGCTCCCGAACATCCATGGGACCGCCATCCTGATCGGCGAGCGCGGCATCCTCATCGCCGGGCCGTCCGGCTCGGGCAAGACCACGCTGGCGCTGGCGCTGATCGACCATTGCGGCGCGCGCGGCCAGTTTTCCCGGCTGATCGGCGACGACCAGCTCTTTGCCACCAATCATGGCGGCCGGCTGGTGTGCCATGCCCCCGCCAGCATCGCCGGTCTCGCCGAAGTGCCGGGGATCGGGCCGCGGCCGCTATCCTTCGAGCCTGCCGGCGTGATCGACCTTGCGGTGCGGCTGGTGCCAGGTGGCGAGATGGCGCGACTTCAGGACGAGGCGACCGAAACGATCGCCGGCTGCCCGGTGCCGCGCGTCGATGTCGCCCGGCAGAACATCGCCGTGGCGTTGCCTGTGGTGATGGCGCGGCTGCGCATGGCGCCTTTTTTGTGATCGGCTCCGGGTTTTTTGCTGCAATGCGTCAAAATGGCTCGGACCGGCGCAATTTTGGGCTTGTCAACCGGCCGTGCGTCGACAAGATAGCGCTCCCGCCGCCTGGAATGGCTGGCGAACATAAAATACGCCCATGAAACGGCGATGACGGGAGCCACCAGAGAATGATCGGACTCGTGCTCGTAACGCACGGTCAACTGGCCACCGAGTTCCGGCATGCCGTCGAACATGTCGTCGGGCCACAAGACAATTTCGAGACCGTGGCGATCGGCGCCGACGACGACATGGAGCAGCGCCGGGCCGATATCGTCGACGCGGTCGCGCGCGTCGACACCGGCGCCGGTGTCATCGTGCTCACCGACATGTTCGGCGGCACCCCTTCGAACCTCGCAATCTCGGTGATGGAGTCCGGCCGCACCGAGGTCATCGCCGGCATGAACCTGCCGATGCTGATCAAGCTGTCCTCGATCCGCAAGGGCGACAACATGGCCGCCGCGCTCGACGAGGCCCAGGCGGCGGGACGCAAATACATCAATGTCGCCAGTCAGCTCCTGAGCAGCAAATGAACGCGCATGCGCCGGAGAAGGACGCCGTCGTGCGGGACTTCCCGATCGTCAACCAGCGCGGCCTGCATGCCCGCGCCTCGGCCAAGTTCGTCCAGGTCGCCAGCGGCTTCAACGCCACCATCCATGTCGAGAAGGATGGCATGAAGGTCGGCGGCACCTCAATCATGGGCCTGATGATGCTGGCGGCAAGCCCCGGCTATTCGATCCGCGTCACCGCCAGCGGGCCGGAAGCCGTACCGGCCATGGACGCGTTGGAGCAGCTGATCGCCTCGCGCTTCGGCGAGGAAATCTAAGGCCTGTTTTTATCCATGTCGTTGTCCCAAAACCACTGCGCACCCTCGGGTCACAGCGACATGAATTGGCTCCGAAGACATGCACGAATAAAGATTTCTTTATATCCCATTGTCGTTTTCAGACCGATCTGCTAGTCAGGCCGGCAATCCGCGCCCTTCCATGCGCCTCCCGGCGCCGGCGCGCTGATAGGACAAATCACACCGGAGCACTGCCATGACAGGTAGCAAGGACTATGTGGTCGCCGACATCTCGCTTGCCGGCTGGGGCCGCAAGGAGATCGAGATCGCCGAAACCGAGATGCCGGGCCTGATGGCCTGCCGCGAGGAATTCGGCGACAAGAAGCCGCTCAAGGGCGCGCGCATCACCGGCTCGCTGCACATGACGATCCAGACGGCGGTGCTGATCGAAACGCTGAAGGCGCTGGGCGCCGACATCCGCTGGGCCTCGTGCAACATCTTCTCGACCCAGGACCATGCCGCGGCGGCGATCGCCGAGGCCGGCATCCCGGTGTTCGCCGTCAAGGGCGAGACGCTGGAGGACTATTGGGATTACACCGACCGCATCTTCCAGTGGGCTGACGGCGGCACCTCCAACATGATCCTCGACGATGGCGGCGACGCCACCATGTACATCCTGATCGGCGCCCGCGCCGAGGCCGGCGAGGATGTGCTGTCGAACCCCGGCAGCGAGGAAGAAGAAATCCTGTTCGCCCAGATCAAGAAGCGCCTGTCGGCTTCGCCCGGCTTCTTCACCCGGCAGAAGGACGCGATCCGCGGCGTCACCGAGGAGACGACGACCGGCGTCAACCGGCTCTACCAACTGCAGAAGAAGGGCCTGCTGCCGTTCCCGGCGATCAACGTCAACGATTCCGTCACCAAGTCGAAGTTCGACAACAAATATGGGTGCAAGGAATCGCTGGTCGACGGCATCCGTCGCGGTACCGATACGATGATGGCCGGCAAGGTCGCCGTGGTCTGCGGCTATGGCGACGTGGGCAAGGGCTCGTCTGCCTCGCTGAAGGGCGCCGGCGCCCGCGTCAAGGTGACCGAGGTCGACCCGATCTGCGCGCTGCAGGCGGCGATGGACGGTTTCGAGGTGGTCACGCTGGAGGACGCCGCGCCGACCGCCGACATCGTCATCACCACCACCGGCAACAAGGATGTCGTCACGCTCGACCATATGCGGTCGATGAAGGACATGGTGATCGTCGGCAACATCGGTCACTTCGACAACGAGATCCAGGTGGCGGCGCTGCGCAATCTGAAATGGACCAACGTCAAGCCGCAGGTCGATATGATCACCTTCCCGGACGGCAAACGGATGATCCTTTTGTCGGAAGGCCGGCTGCTCAACCTCGGCAACGCCACCGGCCATCCGAGCTTCGTCATGTCGGCCTCGTTCACCAACCAGGTGCTGGCGCAGATCGAGCTTTTCACCAAGCACGGCCAGTACCAGAACCAGGTTTACGTGCTGCCCAAGCATCTCGATGAGAAGGTGGCGCGGCTGCATCTCGACAAGCTCGGCGCCAAGCTGACTGAGCTGTCGGGCGAACAGGCCGCCTATATCGGCGTGACGCCGCAGGGACCGTTCAAGCCCGAACACTACCGCTATTAACCAAAGCGAAAATATCTACCATATATTGAAGCCGGGTGTTGACTTTCCGCCCGGCTTCTTTTTTGCGCCGAATGATTCTTCACGCCGATTCCGGCAGGCGCTATTGTTGTGATTCGCGGTCCGGGGACAGAGGCCCGCGGCGCATCAGGGCGGTCTTGCAAAGCGGCGAAGAGGACCAAGACATGCCGGGGGAAAACCCGCCACGCGCGGGACAGGCCGTTTCCGGCGGCCATGAGGATTCGACAACGAGCGGCTCCGCCGCGACAGGCGGCGGTCTTGCTTGGCGCACCGGCGCCGGCATCGGCAGGCTGCTTGCCGGCTCGGCGCTAGCTGGCCCGCTGTTCGGCGTTGCGGCGCATGCCGATACCGGCATCGCCGAGAAGGCAGGCCTTTCCGTCAACACCGTCGAGGTGATGCAGCTTGCCATGTTCGTCGGCGTCATGGGTGCTGCCCTTGTCTCCGCCATCTTTCTGATCCGCGAGCGGACGCGCACGGCAGCGCAGAACGTCGAGCTCAGGGCCCGCATCGCCGACGTCAATGCGGCGCTACAGCGTTCCGAGGCGCTGCTCAATCTGCGTGACCAGCGCCTGATCGTCTGGACTTCTGACAACAAAAAGCCTGAGCTCATCGGCAGCCTGCCGCTCGAAAGCGGCGCGCCGGACGACCGGGCCGCCTTTCTCGCCTTCGGCCGCTGGCTGATGCCGCGCTCGGCGGCGGCGCTCGAGCATGCGGTCGCCGCGCTGCGCGAGAGGACCAAGGCCTTCGACCTCGTCATCGAGACGCAGGCGGGCATGCCGCTCGAAGTGCATGGCCGCAAGAGCGCGGCGCATGTTCTGGTGCGTTTCATCTCGCTGTCGGAGACCTTGCGCACCCAGGCCCGGCTGAAGATCGAGAACCAGCGGCTCGGCGCCGACTACGACACCATGCTCGGCCTGCTCGACGCGCTGAAGATGCCGACCTGGCTGCGCTCGGCCGACGGGCGGCTGAAATGGGTCAACCGCGCCTATGCCGAAGCGGTGGAGGCGCCAAGCGCCGAAGCGGCGGTGCGCGAGGCCAAGGAGTTCCTCGGCGGCCAGGCGCGCGAGCAGATCGCAGAGCAGCACAAATCGCGTCCCGTCTTCGAGCAGACACTGTCGACGGTGATCGAAGGCGACCGCCGCATGTTCGCGGTGACCGATTTCGCCGGCGCCGAGGGGTCGGCCGGACTTGCCTGCGACACCAGCGCCGCCGAGACGATCCGCGCCGAATACGAGCGGACGGTGCAAAGCCACGCCGATACGCTGGACCAGCTCAACACCGCGGTGGCGATCTTCGATACCGACGAGAAGCTGCGCTTCTTCAACCAGGCATTCCAAAAATTGTGGAACCTCGACAGCGGCTTCCTGCACAGCGCCCCTTCCAATGCGCTGCTGCTCGACCGGTTGCGCAGCGAAGGCAAGATCGCCGAGCAACCGGAATGGCGCCGCTGGAAGGAGACCCTGCTTGGCGCCTATCGCGCCGTCGAATCGCAGGAGCATTGGTGGCATTTGCCGGACGGCAAGACGATCCGCGTGGTGGCCAACCCGCAGCCCAAGGGCGGCGTGACCTGGGTGTTCGAGAACCTGACCGAGAAGATGGACCTCGAAAGCCGCTACCAGACCGCCGTGCGCGTGCAGGGCGAGACGCTGGACAATCTGGCCGAAGGCGTCGCCGTGTTCGGGCCGGACGGCCGGCTTCGTCTCTCCAACCCGGCCTTCGTCGCGCTGTGGGGATTGTCGGCGGAGGCGATCAAGCCCAATGTGCATGTCTCGGCGATCCGCGACATTTGCGACCAGCGCGCCGCAGACAGTCCGTGGGCCGGCTTCGTCGCCGCCATCACCGGCTTCGACGACGAGCGCCGCGACCGCCACGGCCAGACCCAGCTGGTCAACGGCACGGTGCTGAGCTATGCCGTGATCCACCTGCCCAACGGGCAGGTGATGATGACCTTTGTCGACGTCACCGACACCGTCAATGTCGAGCGGGCGCTGAAGGACCGGAACGAGGCGCTGGAGAAGTCGGATCAGTTGAAGAACGAGTTCGTGCAGCATGTCTCCTACGAATTGCGCTCGCCGCTGACCAACATCATCGGCTTCACCGAACTGCTGTCGCTGCCCGCCACCGGGCCGCTGACGCCGAAGCAGCGCGAATATGTCGAGCATGTCGGCTCGTCGTCCTCGGTGCTGCTGACCATCGTCAACGACATACTGGACTTAGCGACGGTTGACGCCGGCATCATGCAGCTCGACATTTCCGAGATGAACATCGACAGGACGATTGCGGCGGCGGCCGAGCTTGTCGCCGACCGGCTGGAAGAGCATTCGATCAAGCTCGAGGTCGATGCGGCGGCGGCGCCGAAGAGCTTTCATGGCGACGAGACCCGAGTCCGCCAGATCCTCTACAACCTGCTCAGCAACGCCGCCAACTACGCGCCGGAAGCGAGCACGATCACGCTCACCTGCCGTCAATTGGCCGACGGGGTCGAGTTCTCGGTCCACGACGACGGGCCGGGCATGCCGCCCGATGTGCTGGAATCGGTGTTCCGCCGCTTCGAGCCGCGCGCCAATGGCGGCCGCCGACGCGGCGCCGGACTGGGCCTGTCGATCGTCAAGAGCTTCGTCGAATTGCATGGCGGAACGGTGCGCATCGAGACCGGCATGGACCGGGGCACGACAGTCATCTGCACCTTCCCAGACACGCCTTCGGGCGGCATCCGGGAAGCGGCCGAGTAACGCGCTTTGACAGAGGCGGTGCTGGAGCGTTTTCTTGCCGACGAGGCTGCGACGGCGAGGCTTGGCGAAGATCTCGCCATGGCGTTGCGGGCCGGCGATGCGGTTGCGCTCCAAGGCGATCTCGGCGCCGGCAAGTCGACGCTGGCCCGCGCCCTGATCCGGGCCCTGGCCGAGGATGCCGACCTGGAAGTGCCGAGCCCGACTTTTACGCTGGTGCAAAGTTACGAGACGCGCATCCCGGTCCATCACTTCGATCTTTACCGGCTGTCCTCGCCGGACGAGCTTGACGAGCTCGGCCTCGATGACGCGCTGGCGCAAGGCGCGGCGCTGATCGAATGGCCGGAACGGGCCGGAGGCCGGTTGCCGGAGAGCGCGCTCTGGATCGAGCTCGCCGAACAGGACGAAGGCCGGGTGGCGAGGCTCAGCGGGCTGACGGGCACATTCGAGCGCGCAGCGCGATCGCTGGCGATGCGCGATTTCCTGGCTTCCGCCGGATGGGGCGATGCCAGCCGGCGCCATTTCGTCGGCGACGCCTCGGCGCGCTCCTATGAAATCGTCTCGCTTCCCGGCCAGGCGCCGCGCGTGCTGATGAACTCGCCGCGGCTGGTGCTCGGTCCGCCGGTGCGCGACGGCAAGCCCTATGCGGTGATCGCCCATACCGCGCAATCGATGACCGCCTTCGTCGCCATCGACAAGGCGCTGCTTGCGGCCGGCGTCAGCGTGCCGGCGATCCACGCCCAGGACCTCGACCAGGGTTTTCTGCTGCTGGAGCATCTCGGCTCGGAAGGATTTTTGAGCAGCGACGGCCAGCCGATCGCCGAACGCTACGAAGCGGCGGCGGAACTGCTGGCCATGATGCATGGCAAGACCTGGCTGGATCGCATGGAAGCCGCGCCCGGCGTGGTCCACGAGGTGCCGCCCTTCGACCGCGACGCCATGCTGATCGAGGCCGACCTTTTGGTCGACTGGTATGTACCGATGGTCACCGGCAAGCCGGCAAGCGATGGGTTGCGGGAAGGCTATCACAAGGAATGGAACGCGGTGCTCGACCGGCTCGAGGCCAGCGAATACACGCTGATGCTGCGCGATTTCCACTCACCCAACATCATCTGGCGCGGCGAGCGCTCCGGGCATGACCGGCTCGGCATCGTCGACGTGCAAGACGCGTTGATCGGCCCGGCGGCCTATGACGTCGCCTCGCTCGCCATGGATGCGCGTGTGAGCATTTCGCCCGAGATCGAACAGCGGACGGTCGCGGCCTATGTCGCGGCGCGGCATGCCGCCGGTGCGTTCGACGAAGCCGGCTTCGCAGAGGCCTATGCGATCATGGCGGCGCAGCGCAATTCAAAAATCCTCGGCATTTTCGTGCGGCTCGAAAAGCGCGACGGCAAGCCTTACTATCTGAAACATCTGCCGCGCATTCGCGACTATCTGCGGCGGGCGCTGGCGCATCCGGCGCTTGCCGGGTTGAGGGATTTCTACATGGCCCACGGCCTGCTGGAGGAACGCTGATCATGAAGCCGAAGACCGCGATGGTGCTGGCCGCGGGGCTCGGCAAGCGCATGCGGCCGATCACCGACACGATGCCGAAGCCGCTAGTGACGGTCGCCGGCAAGACCTTGCTCGACTGGGGGCTGGACAGCCTGGAAGCCGCCGGCGTCGCCAAGGCCGTCGTCAATGTCCACTATCTGCCCGAGCAGGTCGTCGCCCATGTCGCCGGCCGCAAGGCGCCGAAGATCGTCATCTCCGACGAGCGCGAGGCGCTGCTGGAATCGGCTGGCGGTATCGTCAAGGCGCTGCCGCTTCTGGGTGGCGAGCCCTTCTACATCATCAACGCCGACACGTTCTGGATCGACAGCGGCCAGCCCAGCCTGCAGCGCCTTTCCCTTGCATGGGACGGCGCGAAAATGGATATTCTGCTGATGCTTACCGATCTCGACTCGGCCACCGGGCACTGCGTCGGCACCGATTTCCTGACGGCGCCGGACGGCGCGCTCACGCGCTCAAAGGGTGATCCGACGGGATTGATCTATGCCGGCGCCGCCATCATCCATCCGCGCATCTTCGAGGACGCGCCTAAAGGCCCGCATTCGCTCAATGCCTATTTCGACAAGGCGATCGCCGCCGGTCGGCTGTTCGGCATGAAGATGCACGGCCGCTGGATCACCGTCGGCACTCCGGACGCCATTCCGCTGGCTGAAGCGGCAGTCGCCGGCGCGCTTGCGAAAGCGGTATGAGCGGCTCGCGCCGCGTCTTTTCCATCCCGTCCGGAGCGCCGTTCCTGCCGACGCTGGCGGAGGCCTTGCTCGACGGCCGGCTCATCCCCGGCTTCCGCTTCGATGGCGACCCGCTGGCGCTCACCGATGCCACCATCTACGTGCCGACACGGCGCGCTGCAAAAGCGCTGCGCGGCGCCTTCGTCGACATCCTCGGTAAACGCTCGGCCATCCTGCCGACAGTGCGGCCGCTCGGCGAATTCGACGAGGACGAGGCGGCCTTCGATGCCGAGGCGTCGCCGGCAATCGACCTGGCGCCGCCGATCGCGGCACAGGAGCGTCTTCTGCTGCTGGCGCCGCTGGTGCGCGCCTGGAAGGAAACCCTCCCCCAGCACGTCAGGGAGCGGTTCAACGAAGAATTCGTCGTGCCGACCTCGGCTGCCGATGCCATCTGGCTGGCGCGCGACCTTGCCCGGCTGATGGATGAGATCGAGACCGAAGGCACCGATTGGGCCAAGCTCGCGACGCTGGTTACCGGCAACCTCGCCGGCTGGTGGCAGGTGACGCTCGATTTCCTCGGCATCGTCACCGACAATTGGCCGGAGCTGCTCAAGGAGCGCAACCGCTCCAATCCCGCCGCGCATCGCAGCGCGCTGATCCGGCTGGAGGCGGCGCGGCTGAAGCGCAACCCGCCCGCCGGCCCGGTGATCGCCGCCGGCTCGACCGGCTCCATTCCGGCTACGGCCGAACTGCTGGCGGTGATCGCCGGCCTGCCCAACGGCGCCGTCGTGCTGCCCGGTCTCGACCGAGAGCTGGACGACCACTCCTTCGCGGCAATCTCGGCGCCCGGCGCGCGGCCGGCGACACTCGGCCATCCGCAATACGGCCTGGCGAAGCTGATCGGCGGCATCGGCGTGCCGCGTCGGGACGTCGAGGAGATCATCGCGGCAGCGCCGGCGCTTGTGATCCGCGCGGCTCTCGTCGGCGAGGCGCTGCGGCCTGCAGAAACCACCGAACTGTGGACCGGGACGCGGTCGCGCTTCGCCGCAACCGAGGTGGAACAGGCGCTGGCCGGGGTGACATTGGTCGAGGCCGCCAACGAGCGTGACGAAGCAGTGGCGATCGCCATTGCGCTGAAGCGCGCGGTCGAGGCGCCGGGCAAGCGGGCGGCGCTGGTCACCGGCGACCGTGCGCTGGCGCGGCGTGTTTCGGCCGAGCTGCTGCGCTTCGGGGTCGTCGCCGACGATTCCGGCGGTACGCCGCTTGCCAACACGCCGGCGGCCGGCCTGCTGAGGCTGGGGCTGCAGGCGGCGTTCCGGCCGGGCGACCCGGTCGGCCTTCTATCGCTTCTGAAGCACCCGCTGTTGAGCCTTGGTCTCGAACGGGCGAGGGTGCGCAGGGCCGCCGAGCTGGTCGAACTGGTAGCGCTGCGCGGCGGCACCGGCCGGCCCGACGTCGTCTCGCTCGGCGATCTCTTCGAGGCGCGCCTTTCCGGTCTCAGTGGCGACAGGCGTCAGCCGTTCTGGTTTCCGCGCCTCAGCGTGCGCGGTATCGAACAGGCGCGGGATTTGCTTAGCCGTCTATCCACCGCGCTCTTCCCGCTCACCACCATGCGCGGCGAGGCGGACGCCGATATCGCGACGCTGACGCGCGCCAGCGTCATGATGCTCGAAAATCTCGGCTGCGCGGCGGATGGCAGCGTCACGGACATCTATGCGGGCGATGCCGGCGAAAAGCTTGCCGAGCTGTTGCGCGGGCTGGTCGCCGCCTCCTCGCCCTTCACCTTCGCCGCCGACGAATGGCCCGACGTCATGGAGGCGATGATCACGCCGGAAACGGTCAAGCCGGCGCAAGGCACCGATCGCAACATCGCCATCTGGGGCGCGCTGGAAGCGCGGCTGCAAAGCGTCGACACGCTGGTCATCGGCGGTCTCAACGAGGGCGTGTGGCCGCGAAAGCCCGAGAGCGACCGGTTCATGTCGCGGCTGATGAAGACCGGCATCGACCTTGAGCCGCCGGAACGCCGCATCGGCCTTGCCGCACATGATTTCCAGATGGCGATGGGCACGAAAGAGGTGGTGCTGACGCGCGCGGCCCGCTCCGGTGATGCGCCGGCGGTGCCGTCGCGCTGGCTGCAGCGCATCCTCACCTTCATCGGCAAGGACCAGATGGCGGCATCCCGCCGGCGCGGCGATAAGCTGCTTGCCTGGGCGCGCGCACTCGATGCCGGTGACAGGCAGGCCTTCGCGGCGCGGCCGCAGCCCAAGCCGCCGCTGCGGCTCAGGCCACAGCATTTCTCGGTGACGGAGATCGAGACGCTGCGCCGCGACCCCTATGCGGTCTATGCCAGGCGCATCCTTGGCCTGGTGCCGCTCGATCCGGTGATCCGCGATCCCGGTGCGGCCGAGCGCGGCACGCTGTTCCACGCCATCCTGCACCTGTTCTCGCGGCGGGTGGAGGATCCGCGCGCGCCCGGGGCCCTGGCCAGCCTTATCGACGCCGGCCGGGCCTGTTTCGCAGAGGCGGCACTGCCGCCCGACATAGAGGCGGTGTGGTGGCCGCGCTTCGAAAAGCTCGCCGCCAGCATCATCGAATGGGAGCTTACCCGCGCCGAGGCGGTCGCCAGGCGCCATGCGGAGGAACGCGCCGAAAAGACCGTCGTCGGCCGCACCGGCGTGACGCTTTCCGGCTATGCCGACCGCGTCGACCTGCTGGCCGGCGGCATGGCCGACATTCTCGACTACAAGACCGGCTCCTCGCCGTCGAAGGCGCAGGCACACACGCTGCTGGCACCGCAGCTGGCGCTTGAAGGCGCGCTGCTGCGGCGCGGCGCCTTCAAGGACCTCGGCATACGCGAGCCTTCACAGCTGGCCTTCGTGCGGCTGAAGGCGAATGGCGAGGTTTTTGAGGAATCGATCCTCGAATACAACCGCAAACAAAGGACGGCCAACGACCTGGCCGAAGAGGCCTGGGCAAGGCTCGAAAAGCTGCTGCTTTACTATGCCGATCCGACGACCGGCTATCTGTCGCGGGCGCTGCCGTTCCGCGAAGGCGATGCCGATGGCGACTACGATCATCTCGCCCGCGTGCTCGAATGGTCGGCCGGCGGCGCCAGCGAGGACGAGGCGGAGGGATGAGATATCCGATCCCCGCCGACACCGCGGCCAGCCAGGGGCGCGCCTCCGATCCGCAAAATTCCGCCTGGGTCTCGGCCAATGCCGGATCGGGCAAGACGCATGTGCTGGCGCAGCGCGTCATCCGGCTTTTGCTCAACGGCACCGATCCGTCGAGAATCCTATGCCTGACCTATACGCGAGCGGCCGCCGCCAACATGTCGAACCGGGTGTTTTCGACCCTGTCGGAATGGACAGTCCTGCCTGATGCCGAACTTGCAGTGAAGATTGCGGCGCTCGACGGCCGCAGTGCCGACCGCGATACCATGCGCCGCGCCCGGCGATTGTTTGCCGAAGCACTGGAGACGCCGGGCGGCTTAAAAATCCAGACCATCCACGCTTTCTGCGAATCGGTGCTGCACCAGTTCCCGCTCGAAGCCAACATCCCAGCGCATTTCGAGATGCTCGACCCGCAGATGGAAGCCTCGCTGTTCGCCGACGCCCGCCGCGACATGATCTCGGGCGCCGGCGCCGGTGTCGAAGGCCTGGCGGAGGCCTTCGCCATGGTGCTGGAGCGCGGCGGCGAATTCGGCCTCGACACGCTGCTTGCCGAGATCGTCGGCAAGCGCGACGACCTGCGCGCCTTCATCGCCAAATTCGGCAAGGACCGGGATTTCCAGCCGCTGTTCGCCGAATTCGACTTCCGGCCCGGACAGAATGCCGACGATATTGCCGCTTCCATCTGGCCCCTGCCCGGTTTTTCGCCTGGCCAGTTTGCCGAATTCGCCCGCGCCGCGGAGGCCGCCGACGCGAAGCAGGTTTTGAACAACGTGCTGCCTTACGCACAAAGCGCCTTTGCCGAAGCCGATCCGATCCGGCGGCTGCGGCTGCTCGCCAAGGCGTTCCTGCGCTCGGACGGCGACCCGTACGATCCGCCCAAGATCTTCAGGAAGGCGCTGGTCGACCGCCTGCCCGACCTGCCGGAGCGCTATCTGGCGGCGGCCAAGGCGATCCTTGATGTGTCGGACCGGCTGGCGCTGTTCCGGATGCTCGAAGGCACGGCGGCGGCGTTGAATGTCGCCGGCTGGCTGATCGCCCGCTACGAGCAGCTGAAGCGCGGGCGGGGCTTTCTCGACTTCAACGACCTGATCACCCGCACCGTCAGCCTGTTGTCGCGGCCGGATGCCGGGCCGTGGGTGCAGTACAAGCTCGACCAGGGCATCGACCATATCCTGCTCGACGAGGCGCAGGACACCAGCCCCGACCAGTGGGAGGTGGTGAAGAAGCTGACGGAAGAGTTCTTTGCCGGGCTCGGCCAGCGGGAGGCGGTCCGGCGCACGGTGTTTGCCGTCGGCGATGAGAAACAGTCGATCTATTCCTTCCAGGGCGCGGCGCCGGATTCCTTTGCCGAAAGCCGGCTTCTGTTTGCCGCGCGCGTGCGCGACGCGGAAGCCTCGTTCGCCGATCTGAAGCTCACCTGGTCGTTCCGCTCCAGCGACGACGTGCTTGCCGCCGTCGACCGCGTCTTTGCCGAACCGGGGGTGCGGCGCGGCATCAGCCACGATCCCGATCCGCTGACCCATAAGGCGATCCGCATCGATGCGCCGGGCTATGTCGAAGTGTGGCCTTCGATCGGCGCCGAAATGGTCGAGGAGCCCGACGACTGGACCTTGCCGGTCAACCATGCCAGCGCGCCGGCGGTGCGCGTCGCCGAGCATGTTGCCGCGACCATTCAGGGCTGGCTAAAGAATGGCGAGATGATCGAAGGCAAGGGCCGCAAGGTGACGGCCGGCGACATCCTGGTGCTGGTGCGCAAGCGCGACCGTTTTGTTCACGCGCTGTCGCGTAGCCTGAAGAACCGTCAGATCCCGGTCGCCGGCGCCGACAGGCTCAGCCTGCCCGGCCATATCGCGGTGCAGGACCTGATCGCGCTCGGTCACTTTTTGATCCAGCCGGAAGACGACCTGTCGCTGGCCGCCGTGCTGCGCAGCCCGATCTTCGATGTTTCCGAAGAGACATTGCTGGCGCTCGCCGGCGATCGGCCAACCGGTCAATCGCTGATCGCCTCGCTTCGACAGCATGCAATTGGCGACGAGGCGTTGGCCGCCATCGTTAGCCGACTCGACACCTGGGCGACCGAGGCGGCGTTCGAGCCGGTGTTCGAATTCTATGCCGCCGCGCTGGCGCGCGACGGCCTGCGCCGCAAGATGACGGCGCGGCTAGGGCCGGAAGCGGGCGACATCCTCGACGAATTCCTGAGTTTTTGCCTGGCCGAGGAACGGACCGGCCTGCCGGGGCTGGAATCGTTTCTTTCGACGCTGGAAGACAGCGGTCCAGAGATCAAGCGAGAAATGGATCAGACCCGCGACGAGGTCCGGGTGATGACCGTGCACGCCGCCAAGGGCCTGGAAGCGCCAGTCGTGTTCCTGGTCGATGGCGGCTCGGCACCGTTCAGCGATCAGCATCTGCCGCGATTGATGGCCTTTGAGAGCTCCGGCCGGCACTGGAAGGGCAAGGGCTATCTGTGGCGTTCGGCCAGCGACATCGCCAATGGCGTTTCGCGGTCGGCGTCAGTGCGGGCGCGCGAACTTGCCGACGACGAATACCGGCGGCTGCTCTATGTCGGCATGACGCGCGCCGAGGACCGGCTGATCGTCTGCGGCTATCACGGCAAGCGGGCGCCGAGCCCCGGCACCTGGCATTCGATCGTCAGCCGGGCGCTGCTGGGTGCGCCGGAAAGCGCCGAGCGGCTGCACCCGGCGACAAGCGAGGTCGCGGTGCATCGCTTCCATACGACCAGGCTGCCGCCTGTCGCCCTGACGGCGGGCGAGGCGGAGAGCACGGCCGAGCCTGTAGCGCCGTTGCCGGAAACCCTGTTCCGGCCGCTGCCGCCTTATGAGGAGCTGCCGCGACCGCTGTCGCCCTCCGGCGCATCGGCCTTGATCGACGAGACGACGCAAGCCTTGCCCGACACGCGCTCACCGGTGCTCGACGCCGAGGCCGAGCCAGGCTTTGCCGTAAAACGCGGACTGGCGCTGCACAAGCTGCTGCAGATGCTGCCTTCGGTCGGCGAAGGCGAGTGTGAGGCTGCAGCGGAGCGCTATCTGGCGCGCGCCGGCGCGGACTGGCCCGAGGCCGAGCGGGAGAAGGCCTTGGCGGCGGTGCTTTCGATCCTTGCCGACAGTCGTTTCAGCGCGCTGTTCTCGCCCTCGTCGCGGGCCGAGGTCGCCATCATGGGCAGCCTCGAAGTGAAGGGAAAACTACGCTCGATCTCCGGCAAGATCGACCGGCTGGCGGTCACTCCTGAAAAGGTTTCGATCATCGACTACAAGACCAACCGGCCGGCGCCCAAAAGCCTGACGGAAGTGCCGCAGGCCTATGTCCTGCAGCTTGCGTTCTACCGCGCGCTGCTCAAGCCGCTCTATCCAGGCCGCGAGGTTTCGGCGGCGCTGCTGTTCACCGAGGCGCCGCGGCTGATCGAGCTGCCGGCCGCGGCCATGGATGACGCCCTTGCCCGACTCACGAGGGCGTGACACAAGAACTGCTTGAAGATCGCCGCCACGACCACCACATTTGGTGCAACCCGAGTTTTCGAAAGGATTTCAGCATGGCCACCGTCAAGGTCGACAAGAGCAATTTCCAGGCCGATGTGCTCAACGCCAAGGAGCCGGTCGTGGTGGATTTCTGGGCCGAATGGTGCGGCCCGTGCAAGATGATCGGCCCGGCGCTGGAAGACATCGCCAAGGAACTCGACGGCAAGGTCAAGATCGCCAAGCTCAACATCGACGAGAATCCGGAGCTTGCCGTGCAGTATGGCGTACGCTCGATCCCGACGCTGATGATCTTCAAGGGAGGCGAAATGGCCGATATCAAGATCGGTGCGGCGCCGAAGACCGCGCTATCGCACTGGATCAATGGCAGCCTCGCCTGAGCCAATCGCAAAATTTGAACGAGAAGCCCGGCCGTCGCGCCGGGCTTTTCTTTGGCGCCATGGCTTGTGGCGCTGTGGCCCTCGCCTGCGGGCACTCCATGTCCTCTGTTCAGGGAAAGGGAGAGCGCCATGACCGGAACCGCCAAGGCCACAGTTCACGTCGACAATGAGCGCGTCATCGTCACCGAATACCGTTTCGCGCCGGGCGCCAACACAGGCTGGCACCGCCATGGCCACGACTATGTCGTCGTGCCGCTGATGGACGGCAGGCTGAAGCTGCTGACCAAGGACGGCGAATCCTTCGCCGAGATGAAGCAGGGCGCGCCCTATTTCCGCAAAGAGGGTGTCGAGCACGACGTTATCAACGCCAATGACGGCGAATATGCTTTTATCGAGATCGAGCTGAAGTAGTCGTCAAGGCAGGGCGGCCACTGTAGTGGGCCAGTTGAAATTTAGACCGATTGCCTAAGGCCCGATTGCGCGGAAACGAGAAATGCTGCTGAATATGCGGCATGAGCACTCCATTAGATCCCAATGACCCAAACGACGCATGGCAGTTGCGGTTTTCGGCGACCGTCTACAATTTTGGTGTCGCTTTACGTGAGCTGCACGACAGCAATCCTTGGCCTGACCTGCCCTTGCTACCTCATGCCATGAATTACCTGATGACCGAATTATGGGATCGCTACTTTAGCCAAACAGAAATACGCGAAGCTTTCGAGGCCGCCGTAGCAGACATGCCGAGATATGCGGGCGGCGACGAGATCAGGCCCTAGATGGCTAGCTATCGCTGCTATCTTGATGGCAGGCGCCGATTGTCAATTATTCTTCAAGGGCGTTTTGAAATGACCAAATCGAAACGTGGAGCGAGGCGCGAACCCGCATCAACCTTTTACGCTCGCCTCACGGCAATGAGTAGCGCCAACATCAATCTGGAGAGAATTATCGGCGAAGGCCGCCAAATTCATTTGGGACCTGAGTTGCCGCTAGAATCGAACGAAGCGGAATCTGAACCGGCGCAGTTTTTTCGACACCCGTCGAAACCAAGTAGATCATAGAATCAAGTCGGCGGCGTGCCGTTTTCGGCGAGCACGGCGCCGGCGAAATAGAGCGAGCCGCCGATCAGGATGCGCGGCGCCGGGCCGTCCCATGTGTCGCGCAAAAGCATCAGCGCATTGGCGACGGAACTGACCGGCTCGGCCGACAGGCCGGCCTCGGCGGCGCGCAGCGCCAATTCGTCATTGGGCACGCCGGCGTCGCTGGTGCTCACCGGCACCGTGTAGACATGGCGGGCGAGGCCCTTGAAGGCGCTGAAATAACCGGTCTGGTCCTTGGTGTTGATCATGCCGGAGATGAGGATAAGCGGCCGCGGATTCTTCTCTTCCTGCTCGGCCAGCGCCTCGGCGACAACGATGCCGGCGCCGGGATTGTGACCCCCGTCGAGCCAGATCTCGGCGCCCTTCGGCGCCAGCTCGACCAGCCGGCCCTGCGTCAACTTCTGCATGCGGGCCGGCCAGGCGACGTTGACCATCGCCTTTTCGGCGGCGCGGTGGCCGATCTCGAAGCCAGCCGCCTTGACCGCGGCGATCGCCGCGGCGGCGTTGGCGAACTGGTGGCGCCCGGGCAGGCGCGGCGGCGGCAAATCCATCAGCCCGTCCTCGTCCTGATAGACCATGCGGCCGTTTTCCCCGAAGGCCAGGAAATCCTGGCCGTAAACAAAGGTCGGGCATTCCAGCCGCTCGGCCGTGTCGATCAGCACCTGCAGCGTTGTTTCGCCTTCCTGGGCGCCGATGATCACCGGGCAGCCGCGCTTCATGATGCCGGCCTTCTCGGCGGCGATCAGCTCGACACGGTCGCCGAGATAGGCTTCGTGGTCCATCGATACCGGCATGATCACCGAAACCGCCGGGCGGGCGATGACATTGGTGGCATCGAAACGGCCGCCGAGGCCGACCTCGATGATCGCGGCCTCGGCCGGATGCTCGGAAAACAGCAGGAAGGTGACGGCGGTGAGGATCTCGAAAACGGTGATCTTCTGGCCCTGATTGGCGGCGGCAACGCGCGCGATGGCGTCGGCAAAAACCTGGTCGTCGACCAGCCTGCCGCCACCCTCGGCCGCCAGCCGGTAGCGCTCGTGCCAGTTCACCAGGTGCGGGGACGTATGCACGTGGACGAGGTGGCCCGCCGCTTCGAGCAACGCCCGCGCGAAGGCGGCGCAGGAGCCCTTGCCATTGGTGCCGGCGATATGGATGACCGGCGGCAGCCGGTCCTGCGGATTGCCGAGGCGCTCGAGCAGCCGGGTGATGCGGTCCAGCGAAAGGTCGAAACCTTTCGGGTGGAGCGTCATCAAATGTTCGATTTCGCGGTCGGCGGCGAGTGTGGTCATAGCCGAATCCTAGGCGCGCAAGAAGGTTGGCGCAATCGCGGTTCGCGGCGAAGCGTGTCGCGTCAGGCCTGCGGCCGCGCTTCCGCGGGGATGATCGCCGGCGGCAGGATCTCCTGCTCGAGCGGCTGTTCCTCTTGCGGCACCTTGAGCAGCATCTTCAGCAAGCGCGCGATCGTCTCGCGCATCTGCAGCCGGGAGACGACCATGTCGACCATGCCGTGCTGCATCAGATATTCAGCGCGCTGGAAGCCGTCGGGCAGTTTTTCGCGGATGGTCTGCTCGATGACGCGCGGGCCGGCAAAGCCGATCAGCGCGCCGGGCTCGGCAATATGGACGTCGCCCAGCATGGCATAAGACGCGGTGACGCCGCCGGTGGTCGGGTTGGTCAGCACGACAATGTAGGGAATACCGGCTTCCTTCAGCCGGTCGACGCCGATCGTGGTGCGCGGCAATTGCATCAGCGACAGGATGCCCTCCTGCATGCGGGCGCCGCCGGAGGCGGCGAACAGGATCAGCGGCCGCTTGCGCTGCAGGGCGACCTCGAAGGCGTGCACGATGGCATCGCCGGCGGCCATGCCGAGCGAGCCGCCCATGAAGGCGAAATCCTGCACCGTGACCACCACCGGCAGGCCGTCGATGGTGCCGACGGCATTAAGGATCGCGTCCTCCAGGCCGGTCTTGGTCTTGGCCTCTTTCAGCCGATCAATATAGCGCTTCTCGTCGCGAAACTTCAGCGGGTCCTGGACGACCTTGGGGTTTTCCAGCGTCTCGTATTTGCCGTCGTCGAAGAAATATTTCAGCCGCTCCCTGGCCGAAATCTTCATGTGATGGCCGGAGGACGGGATGACGAACTGGTTGGATTCGAGGTCCTTGTGGAACACCATCTCGCCGGTCTCGGGATCCTTGATCCACAAATTTTCCGGCATGTCGGTGCGCCGGCCGAGCATCGAATTGATCTTCGGGCGGACGTAGTTGGTGATCCAGTTCATTCGCTTCGGCTCCTGTCCTGACCGAGAGCAATTCCAAGAAAAGTGTGGCGGTCTTCCGTCGGGAATTGCGTTGGCAACAAATAGGAAAACTATTCGGCGGCAGCAAGGCGGGCCGAGCGGACGCCCTGGGCAAGACCGCTGACCAGCGTAGCGACGGCCTCGGCCGGATCGGCGGTCTTTTCACCCTTGGGGCCAAGCACATTGGCGACCGCGTTGACGATCGCGGTTCCGACGACGACGCCGTCGGCCGAGGCGCCGATCACACGCGCCTGCTCGGCGGTCTTGACACCGAAGCCGACGCAGACCGGCAGGTCGGTATGGCCCTTGATGCGCTTGACCGCCGCCGCAATCTTGGCGGTGTCGGCAAGCGCGGAGCCGGTAATGCCGGTCATCGAGACGTAGTAGACGAAGCCGGAGGTGTTCTCCAGAACCTTGGGCAGGCGCTTGTCGTCGGTGGTCGGCGTCGCCAGTCGGATGAAGTTGACGCCGGCCTTCAGCGCCGGGATGCAGAGTTCCTCGTCCATCTCCGGCGGCAGGTCGACCACGATCAGCCCGTCGATGCCGCTGGCAATCGCATCCTTGAGGAAACGGTCGACGCCGTAGATGTAGATCGGGTTGTAGTAGCCCATCAGCACGATCGGCGTTTCGTTGTCGGCGGCGCGGAAGTCGGCCGCCAGCTTCAGTGTCTTGACCAGGGTCTGGCCGCCCCTCAGCGCGCGCAGGCCGGCGGCCTGGATCGCCGGGCCGTCGGCCATCGGGTCGGAGAACGGCATTCCCATCTCGATGATGTCGGCGCCGGCGATCGGCAGCGCCTTCATGATCGACAGCGAGGTGCCGTAGTCCGGGTCGCCGCCCATGAAATAGGTGACCAAGGCCGGGCGGCCTTCGGACTTGAGCTTCGCCATGCGGCGGTCGATGCGGGTGGTCATCTCAGATCTCCATGCCCAGCATCTTGGCCACCGTGTGCACGTCCTTGTCGCCGCGGCCGGACAAATTGACGATGACGAGCTGATCCTTGTCCATGGCAGGCACGATCTTCATCGCATGCGCGATGGCGTGCGCCGATTCCAGCGCCGGGATGATGCCCTCGACGCGGGTGGTCAACTGGAAGGCATCCAGCGCCTCGTCGTCGAGGATCGGCTCATAGTCGACGCGACCGCTGTCACGCAACCAGGAATGCTCCGGGCCGACGCCGGGATAGTCCAGGCCGGCCGAGATGGAGTGGCCGTCGAGGATCTGGCCGTCGGCATTCTGCAAGAGATAGGTGCGGTTGCCGTGCAGCACGCCCGGCGCGCCGGCATTCATCGAGGCACAATGCTCGACGCCATCGAGGCCGCGCCCGCCGGCCTCGATGCCGATGATGCGCACATCCTTGTCGTCGAGGAAAGGATGGAACAGGCCGATGGCGTTGGAGCCGCCGCCGACAGCGGCGATGATGACATCCGGCAGCCGGCCTTCCTGTTCGAGGATCTGGGCGCGCGCCTCGGTGCCGATCACCGACTGGAAGTCGCGCACCAGCTCCGGATAGGGATGCGGGCCGGCGGCGGTGCCGATCAGGTAGTAGGTGTCCTCGACATTGGTGACCCAGTCCCGCAGGGCTTCGTTCATGGCGTCCTTGAGGGTGCCGTGGCCGGCGGTGACCGGCCGCACCTCGGCGCCGAGCAGCTTCATGCGGAAGACGTTCGGGCTCTGGCGGGCGACATCGGTGGCGCCCATGTAGACAACGCAGGGATAGCCAAAGCGTGCCGCGACGGTAGCGGCGGCGACGCCGTGCTGGCCGGCGCCGGTCTCAGCGATGATGCGCTTCTTGCCCATGCGCTTGGCGAGCAGGATCTGGCCGAGGCAGTTGTTGATCTTGTGCGAGCCGGTGTGGTTGAGGTCCTCGCGCTTGAAATAGACCTTGGCGCCGCCGCCGAGGCCCTTCGCCGCGGAAATCTCACGAAGATGCTTCGTCAGGCCTTCGGCGAAATAGAGTTTTGAGGGCCGGCCGGCATAGTGGGTGGAAAGGTTCTGCAATTCAGCCTTGAAGTCCGGATCGTTTTTGACCTCGTTCCAGTGCCGCTCAAGATCGAGGATCAGCGGCATCAGCGTTTCGGCAACGAAACGGCCGCCGAAAATGCCGAACATGCCCTGCTCGTCGGGCCCGGTGCGGAAGGAATTGGGCATAGCCGGCTTGTTCATCGCCGATCGCTCCTTGACTTAGTGAGCATGTCCATGTCGGAAAACCGGTTCCCACTTTTCCGGGACATGCTGTTTTTAGTTCTTGAGCATGTCCTTTTCGGAAAACCGGATTCCACTTTCCGGGACATGCTCGGGTTAGGTCCTCAGGCGGCGCGGTCGTCGCGCGCGGCCCTGACGGCCCGGAAAAACTGCTCGATCAGCGCCGGATCCTTGACGCCGGGAGCGCTTTCCACACCGGACGAGACGTCTATTCCGGGCGGGTTTGCCAATCTCAAGGCGTCGCCGATATTGGCGGCGTTGACCCCCCCGGAAAGCATGTAATCGACGCCGGCGTCAAGGCCGGCAAGGATGCGCCAGTCGAAGGCGACGCCGTTGCCGCCCGGCAATACCGAGCCTTTCGGCGGCTTGGCGTCGAACATGAAACGATCGGCGACACCGACGAATGGCTTTATCCGCTCGATATCGGCTGGCTCGCTGATGGAAAACACCTTCATCACCGGCAGGCCGTAGCGCGCCTTAAGCTCCGCTACCCGCTCAGGCGTTTCGGAGCCGTGCAGTTGCAGCATGTCCGGCTGCGACTTTGCGACGATCTCCTCCAGAAATGTATTAGTGGCATCGACGGTGACGGCGACCGCCAAGGCCTTGCCGCGCGCCGCTTCGCGCAGACGGCCAGCATCGGCGGGGTCGATATAGCGAGGGCTCTTGGCGAAAAAGATAAAGCCGACATGGCTGGCGCCGCCGGCAAGGGCAGCTGCCATTGCAGCGTCGGTCTTCAAACCGCAGATCTTGATGTCGAGCGCCATCGGGCGGGATTGGCACGAAACGGCTGAAGAGTCGAGAAAAAGCATGCTGTTGCCGACGCAGTGGAAAGCGCTACCTTTCAATCAGGCATAGAGGCGGGAGCAGCAACCATGGCCGACCAGACCATCGCCGAACTCAGGCTCAAGATCGCGCAGGCGCGCGAGGTGATCGCGCATCTGATGGACAAGGCAGCCTTCAACGGCGCCGAAGCGCACCGGGCGCTCGACTATTTCGGCAGCGATGATTTCGACCGGAATTTCCTGCCGTGGCCGCATCATGGCGAAGAGGGGCTGCGGCCGGAGGAGCTGAATGCGGCGAATGACGATTGAGAGGCTATGCTGGCGCTAGTCACGCCTTCGTCATCCTAGGGCGGAGCGAAGCGGAGACCCTAGGATCCATTCCGTTACCTTTGCCGAAGAATGCTGCCGCGGAGAATGGGATAGTGTGCTGCAACGATCGTTCTTGCGGGCACCCAAGGGTCTGCACCGTTGCAGCGCTCGCGCGTAACGGAATGGATCCTAGGGTCTGCGCCGCGTCGCTTCGCTCCTTGCTTCGCCCTAGGATGACGAACCTGAGATGGCTTCGGCCAATCTCCAGCGTTTGCGCTGGCACTCGATGGCTCTCAGCCGCTGCCCAACCCACCCTACTCAAACACAATCGCCTGTAGCGCGCCGCCGTTGCGCTTCAGCCAGTCCTTGCAGCGCTCGGTGTCGGGACAGAGCTTTTCGCACAGTTTCCAGAATTTCGGGCCATGGTTCATCTCTTTCAGATGCGCCACCTCATGCGCGACGAGGTAGTTTATCACCGGTGCCGGCGCCATCATGATGCGCCAGGAGAAGGACAGATTGCCTTCCGACGTGCAGGACCCCCAGCGGCTGGAAGTGTCCTTGAAGCGGATCGCCTTGGCGCGCTTGCCGATCGCTTCGGTGTGCTTGACCACCAGCTTCTCGATCTCGCGCTTGGCCTCGCGCTTCAGATAGTCGGCGATGCGGCGCGGCAGGTGGATGCGCTCGCCATGCACGACCAGAAGCGGGCCGCGCTCGTCGCGCAAGATGGTGACGGTGCCGCGCTTTGCCGGCTCATGGACGATGCGGTGCGGCACGCCGCGGATCGGGATCTTGATGCCGGGCCGCACCTGCGGCCTTGTCGGCACCTTGGCCAGACGCTGCTCCAGCCAGTCCTGATGACGGTCGAGAAATTTCTCCACCTCGCCGCGGCGCAGACCCGGCGGCACCGTGATGCGCAGGCCCTGGCCGCCGGAATCGATGCGCAGCGTCAGCCGGCGGGCGCGCGCGCTCTCGACGATCTTGAGCGGCAGCGTGCGGCCGGCGACGCAATGCTCGCGCTCCACCACGGGCTTGGATTTGGGCTTGGTCAGGGTGCGGAAGAAGCCGAGGGTCATGGCCGGACGATACGCGATTCGAGAAAAACGACTAGTGGAGTGAGGATACAGAGAGAACAAAAAAGAAACGGCGCCGCTTGCGCGACGCCGCCTTATCATGCCGAAGCCTGTCGCGCGGCTTCAGTCGTCGAGCAGGTTCGAGCCCTTGTCGCCCTTCGGTGCCGACTCGTTGGTCGTCGGCGCTGTCGACTTGTTGCGGTTCGCCATGAAGCGGTCGAACTCGTCCTGGTCCTTGGCGCGGCGCAGTTCGCGAGCGTAGTCGTCGAACTCGGTCAGCATCTCGTCAAGCTTGCGGCGCTCTTCGGCGAGGCGCTCGAGCTCCTTCTCGCGCCAGTCGTCGAAAGCGACGTTGCCGGTGCGGGCCGAGCCATGGCCCCAGCGGGCGGCCTTGTCGGAGCGGCGGCGGCAGCCGGCGAAGATGCCGTCCGTGGCGCGATTGACATCGCGCTTGAAGCCCTCGAGCCGATCGCCCCAGATGATATAGGCAAGCATGGCGAAGCCGAGCGGCCAGAACACCATGAAACCGATCACCATCAGCGCGATGGTCGCCGGCGTCCACGCCGGACGGATCAATGCGGTCGTATTCATTTCTCCCAATCCTTCCGTTGGAGACAGCCAAACCGGCTGCGTGGAATCGAAATGGGATGGCGAAATCGGCGATTCAAGACAAGTTCGCCCAAAACCGGCGAAGCAACTGAAATGATTATCGCTTTTTGAGTTTTTCGAGGAAAAGCACGACCATGCCGGCAACCAGGCCCCAAAACGCCGCGCCGACGCCGAGCAGCGTCAGCCCCGAGGCGGTGACGGCAAAGGTGACGGTAGCGGGCATGCGCTCGCCCTCGTCCTTGAGCGCGATCGACAGCGCGTTGGCAAGCGGCGCCATCAGCGCCAGGCCGGCGACCAGCACGATCAGGCTCTGCGGCAGAACGGCGAAGATCGCCACCAGCGAGGCGCCGAAGATGGCGAAGATCAGGTAGGCCAGCGCATAGAACGGACCGGTCTTCCAGCGCTCGGCGGGATCGGGATGGACGTCCGGTCCAGTGCATATCGCCGCCGAGATCGCCGCCAGATTGGTGGTCGCGGCGCCAAACGGCGCCGAGAGCAGCGAAAACAGGCCGGTGACTCCGATCAGCGGGCCGGGCTCCGGATTGTAGCCGGCGGCCCTGAGCACGGCGATGCCGGAAAGGTTCTGCGAGGCCATGGTGACGAGGTAGAGCGGCAGCGCAAGGCCGATGATCGCCGCGGCGCTGAACTCAGGCGCAATCAGCGTCAGCGTCGACAGTTCCGGCGTCGGCAGGCCGCCGACGCGGCCGGTGAGGAAGGCAGCAAGACCGCCGCCGATCAGCACGACCAGCACCGAGAGCGCCGGATTGAACAGCCGGATGACGAAGAAGGCGGCAATCAGCGGCAGCACCAGCCAGGGGTCGGAAGGAATGGTCTTGACCGCATTGACGGCGAAGCTCAGCAGGATGCCGGCCAGCATGCCTGAAGCGACCGAAGGCGGTATCTGCGCGATCAGCCGGGTCAATGGCTTGAACAGGCCGGTGGCGACCAAGAGGACGCCGGTGACGATGAAGGCGCCGACGGCTTGCGCCATGGTGAAGCCGCTGGAGGCGGCGACCAGCGCCAGGCCGGGGGTCGACCAGGCGGTGATGATCGGCATCTTCGTGCGCCAGGACAGCCACAGGCATTCGATCACCATCGCCAGGCAGATCGCCGTCACGCCGCTGGCGGTTTCGACCTGCGTGGCGCCGACCGCCTTGGCGGCGGCAATGACAAGGGCGAGCGTGCCGCCGAAGCCGACGATCGCGGCGACAAACGCCGATATCGGAATGGAAAGGCGCATTCTCAGGCGACCCGCTGGACCATATCGCCCGCCGCGCGCAACAGCAGGTCGAGATCCTCGGGACGCGACAGACGATGGTCCCCATCGGGAATGAGCGACAGCGTGACGTCGTCGGCCGGCAGCAGGGCGGCGAGCTTCAGCGCATGGCCCGACGGCACATCCGGATCGGCAAGGCCTTGCAGGATATGCACCGGGCAGTGGGTGTCGATCGGTCCGGTCATCACCCGGTTCGCACGACCGTCCTCGATCAGCGCGCGCGTATAGATGTAAGGCTCGTCCGAATAGTCGGACGGCTCGGCAAAGAAACCTTTTTCCTCGAGGTCCTGCCGCTGCGCGTCGGTCAGCATAGGCTCGACCAGCTCGACGGTGAAATCCGGCGCCGGCGCCAGAAGCACCAGCCCGGCGACGCGGCCGTCGCCGGCCTTGCGCAATTCCTGCACCATGCGCAGCGCAATCCACGCGCCCATCGAGGAGCCGACCAGGATCTGCTTGCCCTTGCTGAAGCGGCGAAAGACGGCGAGGCTTTGCGCCAGCCATTTCGAGATGGTGCCGTCGGCGAAGGCGCCGCCCGATTCGCCGTGGCCGGAATAATCGTGGCGCAGATAGGCGCGGCCTTGGCTTGCGGTCCAGGCCGAGAGCGCCTCGGCCTTGGTGCCCAGCATGTCGGACTTGTAGCCGCCGAGCCAGACGATGCCGGGTGCGCTGCCCGGCACCTGCCTGACGGCGATGCCCGATCCGTCGACGTCGAGGAAAACTGGCGCGCTGGCGGTCATGACCCTTGTCCTTCCAGCCGGTCTTTTGGCACAGCCGGTGGTTCAACGGAAAGTGCTCGCGCGCTTTCTTTGCTTAGTGCAGGCAAATGGCTTTGCTTGGTGCACGCAATGGCATGCGGGCAGGTGATTTCCTGGCGAGGCTGTGCTATTGACTCCGGCCGCGCGCTCACCACATAGGCGCGTCCACGTATTTGATCTAAAGAACCCTTAACGAAACGGCCGAGGAGACCACGACCATTCGCAGACCTTTCAAAGCAGCGGCGCCCACCAAGGATGGCCCGCGCTCCAACCGAGACATCCGGGTTCCCCGAGTCCAGCTCATCGACGCCGAAGGCCAAAATCGCGGCGACGTTTCCATCAACGACGCATTGCTGCTCGCCGAAGAGGCGGGGCTCGACCTTGTCGAGATATCGCCCAACGCCCAGCCGCCCGTCGTCAAAATCCTCGATCTCGGCAAGCTGAAATACGCCAACCAGAAGAAGGCGGCCGAAGCGCGCAAGAACCAGAAGGTCATCGAGATCAAGGAGATCAAGATGCGCCCGAACATCGACAGCCACGACTACGAGACCAAGATGAAGGCCGTGCGGCGCTTCTTCGAGGAAGGCGACAAGGTCAAGCTGACGCTGCGCTTCCGCGGCCGCGAGATGGCGCATATGGAGCTCGGCATGCAGCTTCTGAACAAGGTGCGCGAGGAAGTGGCGCCGATCGCCAAGGTCGAAGCCGAGCCGAAGCTCGAAGGCCGCCAGATGATGATGGTGCTGGCGCCCCGCTGACAGCGGGCGCCCGTCCTTTCCAGCTTGTTTCGATCCGTGCCGGCGCGACCACCAAAGCGTTCGCGGGATCACGGCCACTACAAGCAGAATTGACCAGCCGCCACCGTATCGTGCTCTAAAATCTGCCTGAATTGCGGAGCAGGGCGTCCCGACGATCGGCGGGGCGCCTGTTTTCTATCCGATCGCCGGCAAACCTCGACGATCGGATTTTTCTTATGGCCGATGACGTGAACGTCCCGCCTGCAGACCAAATAAAAGGGTTGGGCGGTTACCAGTACATACGCAGGATGGTGCTGGCGGCGCTCATCGTGGTGCTGTTCGCGGCGCTGCTGTTCGGCCAGTCCAGCTTTGCGCCCGAGACATGGATGCATGAATCGATCGAGATGTTCGGCGTGCTGTTGATCTTCCTCGGCATTGTCGGGCGGCTGTGGTCGACGCTCTATATAGGCGGGCGCAAATCCTCCGAAGTTGTAACCGGCGGGCCTTATTCGATCACCCGCAACCCGCTCTACGTGTTCTCGACCGTGGCGGCCGCCGGCGTCGGCGCCCAGATCGGCTCGTTCAGCGGCATCATTCTCTTTGCGCTTTTGTGCGCCGGGGCGTTCCACATCGTCATCCTGCGCGAGGAGAAATTCCTCAGGCAGGCGCTCGGCGCCCCCTACGAAGCCTACCTGGCGCGCGTGCCGCGCTTCTTTCCCAATCTCTCGCTCTACCAGGAAGGCGATACCGGCAGCTTCAAGCCGCGCCTGCTTCTCACCACGCTGCTCGATGGGCTGGTGTTCCTGGTGGCGCTGCCGGCGTTCGAGCTGATCGACGGCGCGCAGCAGTCGGGCATGCTGCCGGTGTGGTTCACGCTGCCATGATTCGGGGGCGCTGATCGGGACAGAGCGTCGCAGAGCTTGAGGTGTTGCGCACAAGCCATCTTTGATCTATAGCACCGCCGTTCAAGAAAACCGCCCGGCAGGGCATGCCGTGGCGGTTTCATTTGCTTTTCGGGCTCTGGTCGGCCCGAAGCGAACAACGGCCCGATCGTGGGCCTCCAGGAAAGGAAGCAAAATGCCCAAGATGAAGACCAAATCGGCCGCCAAGAAGCGGTTCAAAGTCACTGGTACGGGTAAAGTGCTGTCGGCTGCGGCCGGCAAGCGTCACGGCATGATCAAGCGGTCCAACAAGTTCATTCGAAATGCCCGCGGCACGATGGTTCTGGCTGAACCGGACGGCAAGAAGGTCATCAAGAATTTTCTGCCGAACGGCCTCTGAGCATTCGGTCTGGAACGCATTTGTTTTTACGCAATTCCGAACGGAAAACCGCACGCCACTTTTCCGGAATTGCTTTTAAGGAGATCATGACATGGCACGCGTAAAGAGAGGCGTCACCGCCCACGCCAAGCACAAGAAGGTCCTGAAAGCCGCCAAGGGTTTCTACGGCCGCCGCAAGAACACCATCCGCATCGCCAAGCAGGCGGTGGAGAAGTCGCTGCAATACGCCTACCGCGACCGCAAGAACCGCAAGCGGTCGTTCCGCGCGCTGTGGATCCAGCGCATCAACGCCGCGACGCATGAGCACGGCCTGACCTATGGCCGCTTCATCGACGGCCTCAACAAGGCCGGCATCGAGATCGACCGCAAGGTGCTTTCGGACATGGCCATCCACGAGCCGCAGGCTTTCGCCGCGCTGGTCGCCAAGGCCAAGGTCGCGCTCGAATATCTGAAGAACACCACGCCGAACGCTTTTGAAAGCGCTGTCGCCTAAGCCAGCGCTTCCCAAGCATTCGCAATTCTGATTTTAGGGAACCCGCGCTGGCACGGCTGGCGCGGGTTCTTTTATGTCTGATGCAACCTAATTGGTGACACGCCCGGTGCCGGCGGTCGCCTGATCAAGAGAGTTTCGCCGTGAACGCCACTGCTGGAAATCTTGAAGCCCTGGAAACCTCGCTGCTTGCCGAGATCGCATCGGCTGCCGACGAGCAGGCGATCGAGGCGGTGCGCGTCTCGGCGCTGGGCAAGAAGGGCTCGGTCTCCGAAATGCTGAAGACGCTCGGCGCCATGAGCGCCGAGGAGCGGCAGGTGAAGGGTCCGGCGATCAACGGCCTTAAGAATCGCGTCAGCGAGGCGCTGACGGCCCGCAAGGCCGAATTGAAGGACGTGGCGATCGCCGCACGGCTCGCCGCTGAGACGGTCGACGTGACGCTGCCGGTGCGGCAGTCGCCGGCCGAGCGCGGCCGCATCCATCCGATCAGTCAGGTCATCGACGAGATCGCGGCGATCTTCGGCGATCTCGGCTTCGCCATTGCCGAAGGTCCGGACATCGAGACCGACTATTACAATTTCACCGCGCTGAATTTCCCCGAAGGCCATCCGGCGCGCGAGATGCACGACACCTTCTTCTTCCACCCGGACGAGAATGGCGAGCGCAAGCTTTTGCGCACCCACACCTCGCCGGTGCAGATCCACACCATGAAGCGGCAGAAGCCGCCGATCCGCATCGTCATCCCCGGCAAGACCTACCGGCAGGATTCCGACGCCACCCACTCGCCGATGTTCCATCAGGTCGAGGGGCTGGTGGTCGACAAGTCTGCCAATGTCGCCAACATGAAGTGGGTGCTGGAGGAGTTCTGCAAGGCCTTCTTCGAGGTGCCTAGCGTCAAGATGCGCTTCCGGCCGTCCTTCTTCCCGTTCACCGAGCCAAGCCTGGAGGTCGACATCCAGTGCGACCGCTCGCGGCCCGGCGAAGTGCGCTTCGGCGAAGGCTCCGACTGGATGGAGATCCTTGGCTGCGGCATGGTGCACCCCAACGTGCTCAAGGCCGGCGGGCTCGATCCCGACGAATATCAGGGCTTTGCCTGGGGCATGGGCATCGACCGCATCGCCATGCTGAAATACGGCATGCCGGATCTGCGCGCCTTCTTCGATGCCGACGTGCGCTGGCTGTCGCACTACGGTTTTCGGCCGCTCGACCTGCCGACGCTGTTCGGGGGGCTTTCGACATGACCGCCCCGCACACGGGCGGCTGCCGCTGCGGCGCGGTGCGGTTCGAGGCTTCGGCCGAGCCGCACCACATCTCCTATTGCCATTGCAGCGACTGCCGCCGCGCCACAGGCGCGCCGGTGTCGGCCTTTGTCGGCTTCATGGCCGACCAGATCGCGCTTGAGGGCAAGGCGCTGAAGACGTTCGAGAACGGCCCGGTGACGCGCTCCTTCTGCGGCATTTGCGGCTCGCCGATCGCCTATGTCGATCAGCGGCTCAACGGCCATATCTATTTCATGCTCGGCGCCATGGACATGCCGGCCTACTTCAAGCCGACGCTGCACGCCTATGTGCGCGAGCAGTTGCCCTTCCTGCACATGCCGGACGACTTGCCGCGCCATCTGCGAACCAGCGTGCCCAGACCAGACATGCGAAGCCCGGACGGGCAAAGACCAGACGGAACACAGTCATGAAATTCACCCTCTCCTGGCTCAAGGACCATCTCGAGACCGACGCATCGCTCAGCGAGATCGTCGAGCGGCTGACGGCGATCGGCCTCGAGGTCGAATATGTCGACGACAAGGCGAGCCTGAAGCCCTTCGTCATCGCCAAGGTGCTGACGGCGGCGCAGCATCCCGACGCCGACCGGCTGCGCGTGCTGACCGTCGACACCGGCGACGGCAAGGCGCCCGTCCAGGTCGTGTGCGGCGCACCGAACGCCCGCGCCGGCCTGATCGGCGCCTTCGCCGCGCCCGGCACCTACATCCCGGGCATCGACGTGACGCTCTCGGTCGGCAAGATCCGCGGCGTCGAGAGCCATGGCATGATGTGTTCCGAGCGCGAGCTGGAAATCTCCGACGAGCACAACGGCATCATCGACCTGCCCGAAGACGCACCGGTCGGCACCAGCTTCGCCGCTTACGCGCATCTCGACGACCCGGTGATCGAGATCAACCTGACGCCGAACCGGCCGGACGCCACCAGCGTCTACGGCATCGCCCGCGACCTCGCCGCGAGCGGGCTCGGCCGGCTTACCGGCGGCGCGATCATGCCGCATGTCGGCGATGGCATGTGCCCGGTGAAGGTGACGATCGAAGCGCCGGAACTCTGCCCCGGCTTCGCGCTGACTCTGGTAAGGGGCGTCAAGAACGGCCCGTCGCCGAAATGGCTGCAGCAGCGGCTGATCGCCATCGGCTTGCGCCCGATCAGCGCGCTGGTCGACATCACCAACTACGTCACCTTCGACCGCGGCCGGCCGCTGCATGTCTTCGATGCCGCCAAGGTCGCCGGCAACCTCGTGGTGCGCCGCGCGAAGGAGGGCGAGAAGGTGCTGGCGCTCGACGGGCGCGAATACTCGCTGACGCCGGAGATGTGCGTGATTGCCGACGACAATGGCGTCGAATCGATCGCCGGCATCATGGGCGGCGAGCATTCCGGCTGCGACGAGAACACCACCGACGTGCTGATCGAATCCGCGCTCTGGGACCCGATCACCACGGCCCGCACCGGCCGTACGCTCGGCATCATCTCGGATGCGCGCTACCGCTTCGAGCGCGGCGTCGATCCCGAATTCATGGTGCCGGGCATCGAGCTCGCGACCAGGCTGGTGCTCGATTTCTGCGGCGGCACGCCGAGCGAGATCGAGGTGGCCGGCTATGCCGGCCACAAACCGAAGATCGTTGCCTTCCCGCTATCGGAGGTTAAGCGGCTGACCGGCATCGAAGTGCCGAAGGCGGAGAGCCTCGACATCCTGACGCGCCTCGGCTTCGAGCCGAAGGGATTGGGCGACGTCGTCAAGGTGGAGGTGCCGTCGTGGCGGCCGGATGTCGACGGCAAGGCCGATCTGGTCGAGGAAATTATGCGCATCCATGGCGTCGACAACATCGCGCCGCAACCGCTGACCGCGCACGATGCGGTCAACGGCAAGATCCTGACCACGCTGCAGGTGTGCACCCGCGCGGCCAAGCGCGCGCTGGCCGTGCGCGGCATGATGGAGGCCGTCACATGGTCGTTCATCCCGGCCAGACACGCCGAATTGTTCGGCGGCGGCCAGCAGGCGCTGAAGCTCGCCAACCCGATCGCCGCCGACATGTCGGACATGCGGCCCTCGCTGCTGCCCGGTCTGATCGCGGCCGCACAGCGTAACGCCGACCGGGGCATCGGCGACGTGGCGCTGTTCGAGGTCTCCGGCACTTATGAGGGCGACGGCGCCGACCAGCAGCGGCGCGTCGCCGCCGGCGTGCGGCGCGGCACGGCCAAGCTCGACGGCTCCGGCCGCAGCTGGGCCGGCAATGCCGGCTCCGTCGGCGTCTTCGACGCCAAGGCGGATGCCATCGCAGCACTGGAAGCCTGCGGCGCGCCGGTCGACCGGCTGCAGATCGAGCCCGGTGGTCCGGCCTGGTACCATCCAGGCCGCTCCGGCACGATCAAGCTCGGGCCGAAGACCGTGCTCGGCACGTTCGGCGAATTCCATCCGAAGACGCTTGAAGCGCTCGACGTCTCCGGGCCCCTCTGCGGCTTCGAGGTCTTTGTCGACGCGGTGCCGGAACCCAAGGCCAAGCCGACGCGCACCAAGCCGAAGCTGGAGCTTTCGCCCTTCCAGGCGGTGAAGCGCGACTTCGCCTTCGTCGTCGACAGGTCGGTCGAGGCCGGCACGCTGGTGCGAGCCGCACTCGCCGCCGACAAGAAGCTGGTCACCGGCGTCTCGGTGTTCGACGTCTTCGAAGGTGCTTCGCTGGGCGCGGCCAAGAAGTCGATCGCGATAGAAGTGTCGATCCAGCCGGTCGAGAAAACGCTGACCGACGAGGATTTCGAAGCGCTGGCCAGGCGCATTGTCGAGAATGTCAACAAGCAGACCGGCGGCGTGCTCAGAGCGTAAGGCATTGCGGAACGATGGCGAATCGCCCTCCAAAGGGCGATGGACCATCTCCGCTATTCCGGACTCCCCTTCGAAGAGCAGCGCGCGGCGTTTCTCGACATCGTCGCCACTGACCCGCTGCTTGTAAAAACGCTGGCGCGGGTGCGCGCGCTCGCTCTCCCGGATTGGCTCGTGGTGTCCGGCGCGCTCTACAACAGCATCTGGAACCATCTGACCGGCAAGCCTTCGGGTTACGGCATCAAGGACGTCGACCTGTTCTATTTCGACGATGCCGATCTCTCTTACGAGGCCGAGGACACGGTCATCCGCCGGGCGGCGCCGCATTTCGAAAGGCTGCCGCTGCCGGTCGAGGTGCGCAACCAGGCGCGGGTGCATCTGTGGTATCCGCAGAAGTTCGGTCAGGAGTGCCCGCGCTACATGAGCTCAAGCGAATCCGTCGGCTATTTTGCCTCGAAGACACATGCGGTCGGGGTGCGGTTCGGTGGAGACGGGCAGCTGGAGCTGGTGGCGCCGTTTGGGCTGGATGATGTGTTTTCGTTTCGGATCACGCCGAACCGGGTGATGGATAATCGGCGGACGCATGAGGCGAAGGGAACGAGGGCGAGGGAGTGCTGGCCGGAGATCAGCGTGGTGCCTTGGTAGGGAGATACGTCGGCGCGAGGCCCCCTCTCTGGCCTGCCGGCCATCTCCCCCTCAAGGGGGGAGATCAGCAGTTTTGGCGCTCCACCCTTCCTTCAACGTTGGTAATTGGCGAAAGCAACGTTGGCAGTTGGCGAAAGCGGCGATGACAGCCAATCTCCCCCCTTGAGGGGGAGATGTCCGGCAGGACAGAGAGGGGGGTTCAAGCGCCGACCTTTCAACAAAACCCGAAGCGCCCCTTTTGCCTACCCATTCACAAGCGCCAGCGCCGCTTCGGTGTAGCGCTTGCCGATCACCTTGTCGGGCGACAGCGCTTCGCCGATCGCTGCGACCTCGGCTGCACTCAACTCAATTCCCGCCGCCGCGGTATTCTGCTCGAGGTGGCGTATCTTGCGCGCACCCGGGATGGGCACGATGAAATCGCCCTGGTGCAGCACCCAGGCCAGCGCCAGCTGGGCCGGGGTCACGCCCTTTTCAGTCGCCATTTTTTCCAGCACCGCGATGACGGCATTGTTGGCCGCCATGGCGTCGGCCTGGAAGCGCGGCAGGCCGCGGCGCCAATCATCCGCGCCCAGCACATCGGGCTTGCCGATCGCACCGGTGAGCAGGCCGCGGCCGAGCGGGCTGTAGGGGACAAAGCCGATGCCGAGCTCGCGGCAGACGGCGAAGACCTCGTCCTCGGGATCGCGGCTCCACAGCGAATATTCGCTCTGCACGGCGGCGATCGGATGCACGGCATGCGCCCGACGGATTGTCGCGGCGCTCGCCTCCGACAGGCCGAGCGCGCGCACCTTGCCCTCGCGCACAAGCTCGGCCATGGCGCCGACCGTGTCCTCGATCGGCACGTTCGGGTCGACGCGGTGCTGGTAATAGAGATCGATCACATCAGTGTTCAGCCGCTTCAGCGATGCTTCCGCCACCGCCTTGACATGTTCGGGGCGACTGTCGACGCCGACCATGCGGTCAATGCCTGAGCCTTGCTCGGCAATCTTGAAGCCGAATTTGGTGGCGATCGTCACCTTGTCGCGCAGCGGTTTCAGCGCCTTGCCGAGCAGGATCTCGTTCTCATAGGGACCATAGACCTCGGCCGTGTCGAAAAAGGTGACGCCGATCTCGACGGCGCGGCGCAGCGTGGCGATCGCGTCGGCTTCCTCTTGGCCGCCATAGGCGAAACTCATGCCCATGCAGCCGAGGCCGACGGGGTAGACGTTCAGTTCAGTTCCTAGCTTGCGGGTTTGCATCGTCGCTCTCCTTGTTGCGATGCCAGGGAGATAGCGGCTTGCCAATCGTTCGATAACCATGTCGCTTTTGCACAGCTTGTTCTGTAATATAGATCAATGAACCGCACCAACCTTTCCCAACTGGCCGTGCTCGCCACGGTCGCCCAATGCGCCAGCTTCCGCGGCGCCGCGCGCGAGCTTGGCATCGCCCCGTCCGCGGTCAGCCATGCGGTGTCGAGCCTCGAGGCGAGGCTAGGCGTGCGGCTGCTGGCGCGCAGCACCCGCAGCGTCGCGCCGACCGAGGAAGGCGCGCAGCTGTTGGAACGGCTGCGGCCGGCGCTTTCAGAGATCGACCTGGCGCTGGAGACAGCGGTGGAGGCGCGCGACCGGCCGGCGGGCAGTCTGCGGCTCAGCGTGCCGCGCACCGCCGCACATCTGGTGCTGACGCCGCGGCTCGGCGCCTTTGCCGCGGCCTATCCCGACATCGTGCTGGAGATCGTCATCGAGGACCGCTTCACCGACGTCGTCGAAGGCGGCTTCGACGCCGGCGTGCGGCTCGGCGAAAGCCTGCAGCGCGACATGATCGCGGTGCGCATCGGGCCCGACCTTCGCGGCGCCGTCGTCGGCGCGCCGTCCTATTTCGAGGCGATGCCGAAGCCACGCCATCCGCGCGAGCTTGCCGATCACCGCTGCATCCGCTTTCGTTTCTCCAGCGGCATCCTCTACCGCTGGGAATTCGAAAGGGACGGCGAGGAAATAGAAATCGCCGCGCAAGGGCCGCTGATCCTCGACGAGGACCATCTGATCGCCGGCTTCGTTCGCCTCGCATGCAATCCCTCACCAACACCGCAACCCGCTATGGCTGGGCGATGATCGCCCTCCACTGGCTGATCGGCATCATCTTCATCGGCCAGTTCGTGCTCGGCTTCGCCATGGTGCGGGCGGCAAGCCAGCGTACATCATTTGAGTTGATCCAGCTGCACAAATCCTTCGGCTTCCTGCTGCTTGGGCTGGTCATCCTGCGCATCGCCTGGCGGATCGGCAATGCGGCGCCGGCCTTGCCGCCCTCCGTCGGAACCCTGGAGCGGCGGGCGGCACCCCTGGCGCATCTGGCGCTTTATGCGTTTCAGATCGCCCTGCCGCTCTCGGGCTGGGCGCTGGTCTCGGTCTCGACGCTGGAAATCCCGAGCATGCCGTTCAATCTGTTCGTGATGCCGAACCTGCCGCTGGCCGAATCCGATGCCGCCGAAAGTTTCTGGACGTCGGCGCACTGGTATCTCGCCTATGCCGGCATTGCGCTGGTCGCCGCGCATGCCGTGGCGGCGCTGCGCCATCATTTCCTGCTGCGCGACAGCGTGCTGACGCGCATGATCACGCCTTCGTAGCCGGGAATAGAGCGGAGGGCTCATTCGTTCATACCCACGAACGCAAGTTTTTGCGTGTCTCAAGAAGGAAAAAACCCATGTATGCGCGCATCCTTGGATTCGCGGCCTTTGCCGCATGCCTTGCCGTGCCCGCGGTTGCGGCGGTGGCGCTCAACGACGCCGCCGGCAGCTATACGATCAGCGCGGCGGGCTCCTCCGTCCGCTTCACCATTGGCAAGGCCGGCGGCGGCGGTTTCGATGGCGCCTTCGCCCGCTTCAAGGGCACCATCCGCATCGACAACAGCGATGTCGGACGCTCGAAGGTCGACCTTACCATCTATCCCGAAAGCGTCGGCACCGGCCAGAGCCGCATCGACGCCTTCCTGCGCTCCGACGCGGTGTTCGACGCCGCCAACAGCCCGGAGATCCAGTTCCACTCGACCAGTGTAACCCGCACCAGCGACACGACGGCGACCGTCACCGGCCGGCTGACGGCGCGCGGCAAGACGTTTCCGGAAAAATTCACCGCCGAGCTCGGCGGCCTGAAAGCCGGTACGATCCAGTTCCACGTCACCGGAAAGGTGCTGCGGTCGCGCTACGGCATGGATGTCGGCACGCCGCTTTATTCCAACGTCGTCGACTTCAACATGACGCTGACGGGGAAGAGGGGTTAGTTCTAAGCCCCGCCTCCTCGGGTTCGTCATCCTAGGGCGAAGCAAGGAGCGAAGCGACGCGCGCAGACCCTAGGATCCATTCCGTGACGCTAAGGCATTGCAACGGTTACAGAATTCTGCACCGTCGCACTTTAGGTCATAGGTCACGGAATGGATCCTCGGGTCAAGCCCGAGGATGACGACGGTGCGGTCGATGCGCCAGTACCCAATTGGCTTTTCTCCTGAATTGAGGCACACCTCCATCGATGTAAATCGACATGGAGAAGCGCGATGTTCCGATGGGGTGTTCTGTCGACGGCCAAGATCGGCCGCGAGCAGCTTTTGCCGGCAATCGTCGATGCGGAGAACGGCGTGCTGTCGGCGATCGCCAGCCGCGATCTGTCGAAGGCCCGCGCGCTGGCCGACCGCTTCGGCGCGCCGCATGCCTTCGGTTCCTATGAGGAACTGCTCGCCTCTCCCGACATCGACGGCGTCTATATCCCGCTGCCGACATCGCAGCACGTCGAATGGACGGCCAAGGCCATCGAGGCGGGAAAGCATGTGCTGGTCGAAAAGCCTCTGGCGCTCGACGCCAAGCACATCCCGCCGCTGATCAAGCTGCGCGACGAGAAGAAGGTGCTGGTCTGCGAAGCCTTCATGGTCGTCTACCATCCGCAATGGATCAAGGTGCGCGACCTGATCGCCGGCGGCGCCATCGGCCGGCTGCGCCACGTGCAGGGCGCGTTTTCCTATTACAATGTCGACCCCAGGAACATGCGCAACCAGCTCGATCTCGGCGGCGGCGCGCTGCCCGATATCGGCGTCTATCCGACGGTGTCGACGCGGTTCTCGACCGGCAAGGAGCCGCTGCGCGTACAGGCGAGCATCGAGCGCGACAAGACTTTCGGCACCGACATCTACTCCTCGATCCGAGCCGATTTCGGCGACTTCGAGCTGTCCTTCTATTTGTCGACGCAGATGGCGGCACGCCAGGTGATGGTGTTCCACGGCGAGAAGGGTTTCATCGAGGTCTTTTCCCCGTTCAACGCCGGGCTCTACGACCACCATCGCATCGAGCTGCACAACCAGAACCATACCGAGGCGCAGGTGTTCCGCTTTCCCGGCACGCAACAGTACCGGCTGGAGGTCGAGACTTTTGCGCGCGCCGCCCAGGGCGGTAGCGAGCGCGTCTTCACGCTGGAGGAATCGGTGCTCAACCAGAAGGTCATCGACGCCATCTTCCGCGCCGGCGGCAAGGACGGCTGGGAGACCGTTTGACCCTTTGTCTTAACGCAATTCCGGACGGAAACCGTTTCACACTTTTCCTGAAATTGCTTTAGCCGGCTAATGGGGAGGAAGAATGGCTGACGACGCGGACGTGATTATCGTCGGCGCTGGGCTGGCCGGCCTTGTCGCCGCCGCCGAGTTGGCCGAGGCCGGCAGGAAGATCGTCATCGTCGACCAGGAGCCGGAGCAGTCGCTGGGCGGCCAGGCCTTCTGGTCGTTTGGCGGGCTTTTCCTGGTCGATTCGCCCGAGCAGCGGCGCTTGCGCATCCACGATTCCCACGATCTGGCGCTCGAGGACTGGATGGGCACCGCCGCCTTCGACCGGCCGGAGGATCACTGGCCGCGCAAATGGGCGGAAGCCTATGTCGGCTTCGCCGCCGGCGAGAAGCGTTCCTGGCTGATCGAGCGCGGGCTGAAGTTCTTCCCGGTCGTCGGCTGGGCCGAGCGCGGCGGCGGCAATGCCGTCGGCCACGGCAATTCGGTGCCGCGTTTCCACATCACCTGGGGCACCGGACCCGGCGTGCTCGAACCGTTCGTCCAGCGCGTCCGCGAGGCTGAAAGACGCGGGCTGATCAGTTTCAGGTTCCGCCACCGGGTCAACGAACTGACACGGACCGGCAACACCGTGACCGGGGTGTGCGGCGACATCCTGCAACCGAGCACCGTCGAGCGCGGCCGCAAGAGTTCGCGCGATGCAGCCGGCGATTTCGAACTTCATGCGCAAGCGGTGATCGTCGCATCGGGCGGCATCGGCGGCAATCATCAGCTTGTGCGCGAGAACTGGCCGCAGCGGCTGGGCGCGGCGCCGAAGCGCATGATCACCGGCGTGCCCGACCATGTCGACGGCCGCATGCTGGCGATCACGGAGGCGGTCGGCGGCAGGGTCATCAACCGCGACCGCATGTGGCACTATGTCGAAGGGGTCAAGAACTGGGCGCCGATCTGGACCGACCATGCGATCCGCATCCTGCCCGGCCCGTCCTCGCTGTGGCTCGACGCCCGCGGCAAACGACTGCCAGTGCCGCTCTATCCGGGCTTCGACACGCTCGGCACGCTCAGCCACATCATGAGCACCGGCTTCGACCATTCCTGGTTCATCCTGACCAGGAAGATCATCCAGAAGGAGTTCGCGCTGTCGGGCTCGGAGCAGAACCCGGATCTGACGGGGAAAAGCTGGCGCCAGGTGCTGAAACGCGCCACCTCGGGCATTCCCGGCCCGGTAAAGGCATTCATGGAAAAAGGCGAGGATTTCATCATCGAGGCCGACCTTTCGAAGCTGGTGGCGCGAATGAACGCGCTGGCCGGAGGCGAACCGCTGCTCGACGTGGCGCAAGTCGAGCGCGAGATCCGCGCCCGCGACTTGCAGCTCGACAATCCGTTCTCGAAGGACATGCAGATCACGGCGCTGCGCGGTGCGCGCGCCTATCTCGGCGACCGGCTGATTCGCACGGCGAAGCCGCACAAGATGCTCGATCCGGAAAACGGTCCGCTGATTGCGGTGCGGCTCAACATCCTGACCCGCAAGACGCTGGGCGGGCTGCAGACGGACCTCGACAGCCGCGTGCTCGATGCCACCGGACAGCCGGTGCCGGGGCTCTTTGCGGTGGGCGAAGCGGCGGGCTTCGGCGGAGGTGGCGTGCATGGCTACGCGGCGCTGGAAGGCACCTTCCTCGGCGGCTGCATCTTTTCTGGGCGCAGCGCCGGGCGGGCGGCGGCCAGGGCGGTCGGTTGACGACGAGTCCGGCGATTGATCGCCGCATAAGGCACGACCTGATCAAATAATCGTGAGGTCGCCTGATCGTCACGGATCGGCCATCAGAGCAGCACCATAGGGCTGGCGGAAATCGGTCCAGCTCCGTTCCGACACGCCCGGCCAAGTCGGTCGGGTCAGGGGGACAACTGACCCGACATCACCAACTTATCGTCTTTTCGCCAATCCCGGCATGTGCGAGCGAACACGAGCTCGCGGGGTTCCCAATGTCTCTCAATGAAGCAACCAAGCCCGCCGGGCAAAACTCCCGCCATGCGAAAGTAACGGCAGGACCGCCCGCCCGCGAGCAGATCCTCATCGGCCCAGATTTCATCCAGAAGGGTGAGCCGCATGAGAGACTCGACCGGTTCTTCAGCGATCTGGCGAGCCGCTTCGATGCCGCGCCGGCAGTCATTTCTCACGGCCGGCCCTGGTCTTACCGAGAGCTGAACAACCGTGCCAACCAGTTCGCGCATCTGCTGATCGAGCGCGGAGTGAAGCCGGGCGACAGGATCGGCCTTCTGTTGGACCGATCGGCAGAGACCTATATCGCCATCCTTGCGGTGATGAAGGCTGGGGCGGCTTTCGTCCCTCTGGCCACCGCGTTCCCCGAAGATCGCATGGTGATGATCATCGAGGACGCCAATGTCACGATGGTGATCAGCGTCTCCGGCTATGCGGCCCGCGTGGCGCGCCTGCCGGTTCCGCACATCTCGATCGACTCCGCGGAGTCCGAAATCGCGCTCAAGCCGGAAACTGCGCCCTTGCCGGACGGCAGTCAGGACCAGACCTGCTACATCCTCTACACGTCGGGCACCACGGGCAAGCCGAAGGGCGTGGTCATCACCCATCAGAGCTTTTGCAACTTCATTCGGGTGGCCACGGCATCCTACGGCTATCAGCCGGGCGACCGCGTGTACCAGGGCATGACGATCGCCTTCGACTTCTCCTCGGAGGAGATCTGGGTGCCCTTTGCCGCAGGCGCCACCGTCGTGCCGGCACCCGGCCAGCAGCCTCTCGTGGGCGAGGAGCTGGCCAGCTTCCTGCGTGAACACCAGATCACATGCATGGCCTGCAGCCCGACACTGCTCTCTTCGATCGAGAGCGACGCGGCCAGTCTGCGCGCCATCCTGGTCGGCGGCGAGGCCTGCTCGCAGAAGCTCGTGACGCGCTGGGCAAAGCCCGGCCGCCAGATCCTGAACACCTATGGCCCGACCGAGGCCACGGTAACCGCCACGATGGCGTTGCTGACGCCGGACAAGCCGGTGACCATCGGCAGCCCGCTGCCCACTTATTCGATAGCCATTCTCGACCCGAAAAACCCGAAGGTGCTGACTGGCGACGAGCTGGGCGAGATCTGCATCGGCGGCATGGGCGTGGCGGTCGGCTATCTCAACCGGCCGGAATTGACGGACGAGAAATTTATTCACGATTTCATCGGTCTGCCGAATAATCCAAGCGGACGTATCTATCGAACGGGCGATCTTGGCCGCATCAACGACCAGGGCGACATCGAATATCACGGCCGCATCGACACACAGGTCAAGATCCGCGGCTATCGCATCGAGCTCGGCGAGATCGAGGCCGTGCTGCTGGATCAGCCGGGCGTCGCGCAGGCGGCAGTCACGACGTGGGAGATCGAGCCCGAACGCACGGAGCTGGTCGGCTACTATGCGCCCAAAAGCGGCGGCGAAGGCGTGGACCGCACCATGCTCGTGCAGGAGCTGAAGCGACGGCTGCCCGACTACATGGTGCCGGCGTATCTGGAGCAGCTGCCCGCCATCCCGATGACGGTTTCCAACAAGGTCGATCTCAGGAAACTGCCGAAGCCGACAAGCGCGCGCGTCGCGGCCGGACACGCGATGATCGATCCGCGCAACGAGGACGAGAAGTTTCTCGTGGACACGCTCGCGGACGTGCTGAAATTCGAGGACATCTCCATCGAGGATCACTTCTTCGACGATCTCGGCGCGAATTCGCTGCTCATGGCCCGGTTCTGCGCGCGCATCCGTTCCCGCAAGGCCTGGGCGACAACCTCGATGCGCGACATCTACCTGTATCCCACTGTTGCGAAGCTCGCCGATCACCTGCGCGCGCCGCAGATGACCGCGGTGGCCGCAAGCGAGCCGATGCTGACACATCGGGCCTCCAATCTTGCCTATTGGAGGACGGGCTTCGGCCAGCTGATGTTCTACGCGGTCTACAGCTATCTTTCGCTGTGGGCGATCAATGACGGCCTCAACTGGGTCTATGATGCCCTGGACGACGCGCCGAGCCTCTATCTGCGCTGCGTTCTTCTGTCCGCCGCCGTGTTCTTCGGGCTCAGCGGCGTTGCCATCGTCGCCAAATGGCTGCTGGTTGGCCGCTGGAAGGCCGAGACGTTCCCGATCTGGGGCTGGCGATACTATCGCTTCTGGGTCGTAAAGACGCTGGTCCGCAGCGCGCCGGTGGTGCTGTTTCGCGGCAGCCCGCTCTACAGCCTCTATCTGCGCCTGCTCGGTGCGCGGCTCGGCAACCGCACGGTCATCGAGTGCCGCTCCGTTCCCGTCTGCACGGACCTGATTACGATCGGCGACAACTCGATCCTGCGCAAGGATTCGATGATCCTCGGCTTCCGCGCGCAGGCGGGCTACATCCACACCGGGCCGCTCGACATCGGCAACAATGCTTTCGTCGGCGTCGGCTCGACCCTGGACATCGACACAAGGATGGGCGATGGCGCGCAACTCGGCCACGCCTCCTCGCTGCATCGCGGACAGGTTATCCCCGCCGGCGAGCGTTGGCACGGTTCGCCGGCGATCCCGACCGACGCGAACTACTGCACCGTCCCCAACATGCCGCTGTCGCGAGTGCGCCGGGTCATCTATGAGACGATCCAGCTCGTCATCCTCTTCGCCATCGTCACGCCGTTCCCGCTGCTCTTCCACACCTATTGGGAAAATGTCGGCGACGACTATCAGGAGACCATCGGCATCGTAGCGATCGGCACCACGGTCACCGTCGCCGGATTCATTGTCGGCGGGGTGCTCTTGGCCGCCATCGTGCCGCGGCTCTTCAACCTCTTGCTCAAACCCGGCCGAGACTATTCGCTTTACGGCTTCCACTATTGGCTGCAATCGATGCTGGAACTGGTCAGCAATGTACGCCTGCTGAACGTGCTGTTCGGCGACAGCTCGGCCGTCGTCTACTATCTGCGCGCCATCGGCTGGCGACTGAACAAGGTGGATCAGACCGGCTCGAATTTCGGCACCAACCAGAGGCACGAGAATCCGCAGCTGAGCGAAATCGGCTCGCATACGATGGTGTCCGACGGCCTGTTCATGGTCAACATGCAAAAGTCGGCCAACTCCTTCCGCCTCGAGCACACGCGGGTCGGCGATCGCAATTTCTTCGGCAACAACATCATCTATTCACCGGATTCCCGTACCGGCGACAACTGCCTGCTCGGAACCAAGGTCCATGTCCCGGTGGATGGCCCTGTCCGCGAGAACGTCGGCCTGCTGGGCTCGCCACCGTTCGAGATCCCGCGCATGGTCAACCGCGACAAAGAACTGCTCGGGTTGATTTCCGACAAGGAGAAGCATCGCCGCCTGCCGCTGAAGAACCTCCACAATCTCGTCACAGCGTTGCTGTTCGTCGCAGCGCAATGGCTGATCCTGTTCCTGACGCTCGCCATTTGGGACCGGGGGCTCAATTACTATACCGAATGGGGGCAGACGGCTCTGTTCGTGGCGGTGGTGCTGACCACGGCGATTGGTATTCCGTTCTACATCTTCCTCGAACGCGCCAGCCTCGGGTTCCGCCGGCTGAAGCCGCGCATGGCCACAATCTACGACCCTGTCTTCTGGCGGCACGAACGCCATTGGAAATTGTCGGATTCGCCGATCATGGGCCTGTTCACCGGCACCCCGTTCAGGCCGCTCATCCTGCGCATGCTGGGCGTGAAGGTCGGGCGGCGCGTCTATGACGGTGGAAGCATCATTACCGAACGGTCGCTGGTCGAGATCGGCAACGACGCGACCCTCAACGAGGGCTGCGTCATCCAGGCGCATTCGCTGGAGGAAGGTGCGTTCAAGTCCGACTATATCCGTATCGGCGACGGCTGCACCCTCGCCCCCTCCTCTTTCATCCACTATGCGGTAGTCATGGGGGAAGGATCGGTCGCTGACGTCGACTGCTTCGTGATGAAAGGCGAAGTCCTCGAGCCCAACACTGTTTGGCGCGGCAATCCGGCCAAGCTCTATAGCGTCGTGACGCCGATAGATGCCCGCGCGATCAAAATCGGCCAGGCGCCGTGACGCGCTCCGCCGAAATGCGCAACACTGAACAGCCGGTTCTGCTTGAACCTGTCGGCGAAGGCAATCGATCCGCGGTCCTCGATCTCGAACTGATGCCTGAACAACAGGGCTTTGTCGCCTCCAATGCCGAATCGCTGGAAGAGGCTCGGCAGGACGACGAAGCCATAGCTCGCGCCGTAGTCGCAACCGGCCGCGTCGTCGGTTTTTTGATGTACAGCGCGCCCGAAGACGACGATGAGGCAACCATTTACCGTTTCATGATCGATCGCCGCGAACAGGGCAAGGGACTTGGCCGCGCCGCGATCACGAGGCTGCTGGAAGAGATTGGGCGCTTGGAGCATGTACGCCGCATTTCGATCTGCTATGAGCCGGCAAACCTGGCCGCGCGCCGTCTTTATGCAAGTTTCGGATTCGTCGAGAAGGGGCTGGACGAGGAGAACGAGATGATCGCCGTACGCGAACTGGGGCCATAACGGGTTGGCCATCCAGCCGGACAGTGCACCATCCGAGCTAGCCGTCGCCGAGGCACTGAAAGCCCTTGGCCCGCCCGGCCTGTTGACCGGTTGCCGTCGCATTCGCGGCGGCGACGAACAGTTCCTGCTGCCGGCGGAGCGCGATTCCATGGCCACGCGCGACCGCAAGGCTCGTGCCGCGAGTGGAGCGGGTCGCAGGATCGTGCATGAATTGCTGCGACGCCTGCGATGTGAGGATGTAGCCGTACTCCGGGGCCCCTTGGGCAGTCCCATGTGGCCGCCGGGGATCGTCGGTTCCATCGCACATGACGAAGAGCTGGCAGTCGCGGCGGTCGCTATGCGAAGTCCGTCGGTGAGAAGCGTCGGCGTCGACGTCGAGCCAATGTTGCCATTGCCTCCCGACCTCCGAGCTGTTGTGATCACGTCACATGACAGGTTGGGCAACCTCGATCAGGGAATAGGCGGCCGCCTGCTGTTCGCGGCGAAAGAGGCAGTTTACAAGGCGTCGTTTCCGCTCGACGGCCGAATGCTGGAATTCGATGACATTTCCGTGGATTTGAAATCAGGCGAAGCGGCCACGTCATCCGGCCGACGTTTGCTGGTGCGTTGTACCGCCCGTCCACGAATTTTGGCACTGGCCTATACGCCCTAAACTCGTTGATCCGACCGCTGCGCTTGCCGCAGCGCCAGGCGGGCGATGGCCAAGGCGGTCGCCTGACATGTCGCGTGAAAAAGGATTCACGCGACCTGCTTCAGGTCCTTGATTTTAAGTCCCGAAACCGCTGCACACTTTCGGGAGCCGTGCTCTAACGGTTGGCCAGCATCATGCGGTTGCCTTCGCTGTCGCGGAACTCGGCGACGGTGCGGCCCGGCTGCCAGGGCGCTTGCTGCGGCTCGGTGACGATCTCGACGCCGCGCTCCTTCAGCGCCGCGACCGTCCCTTCGACATCCTCATCGACCAGAACCAGCACCGGCTCCGCGCCTGGTGCATTGTCGGGCCGCCTGATGAAATGCAGATTGGTAACCGCATGCGGAAACGCCAGCTCGATCCAGCGCCAACCGCCGTCGCCCATCGGCTGGTCGGTTATGACTTGGCAAGCAAGGTGACCGGTGTAGAACGCTTTGGCGCGGTCCTGGTCGAAGACCGGCAGTTCGGCAAACTGGATATGCATGATGTCTCTCCTCATCGCGGAGACCGCGACGCGGTCTCAACGGTGAAAGACGATCGAGGTGGCCAAAAAGATTCCGACGGGTGCAGAGAATCCTTTCGGCTACATGGAACGTCTTCTTCGTGCAGACTTGCCAGACAGGAGACCAACCATGGCCTACAACCTCATTCGCTACGGCGTGAAAGATGCCAGCATCGCGCAGAATCGCGCGCTGGTGGCAAAGGTGTTCGAAGCGCTGAACGAAAAGCAGCCGCAATCGGTGCGTTATCTCGTGCTGGAACTGGAGAATGGCGAATTCGTCCATCTCGTCGGCTTCGACAAGGATAGTTCGGCGATCACAGAGCTTGACGCCTTCAAGGCCTTCGGCGCCGATCATAGCGAAAGGCGCTCGACGCCGCTTGCCAGATCGGCGGCGAAGATCGTCGGCGACTATCGTATGCTGGCCGGCGCCGCCGAAACCGTGCCGGCCTGACCAGCGATATCCGGCACGGCCCTTGCGCCGTGCCGGATCGCGTGCGGAGAGGGAAACCGATGAGCGCAGCAAAACTAGACCGCGCGGCGCTGGAAGCGATGCTGGCCGGCCTGCGGCCGAAACTGCACCGCTACGCGGCCCGCATGGCCGGTTCGGTCATCGACGGCGAGGATATCGTGCAGGAGACGGTACTGAAGGCGCTGCAGGCCCTCGACGGCGGCGCGGTGGTCGACCGTCCGCAGCAATGGCTTTTTCGCATCGCTCACAACGCGGCGCAGGATCATCTGCGCCGCCGCCAGCGGGAGCGCTCGCGCATGATCGAGACCGACATGACGACAATAGAGGACCCCGCAGAAAGCGCGGACGCGCGGATTGCCGCGGCCACCAGCCTGCGCAGCTTCATGCGGCTCTCGCCGGCGCAGCGCAGCGCCGTGATCCTGGTTGACGTGCTCGGCCTCAGCCTGCAGGAAGCCTGCGAGGTGACGAGCGCCACGCTCGCCGCCACCAAGGCGGCGCTGCATCGCGGCCGGGCGGAATTGAGAACGCTGGCATCGGTGCCGGACGAAGCCCCCATGCCGAAACTCGAAGCCGACGAGGAACGCCGCCTGCGCCGCTATGTCGACCTGTTCAACGCGCGCGATTTCGATGCGGTCAGGGCGCTGATTGCCGAGGACATCCAGCTCGAGGTCGTCAACCGCATCCGCCTCAGCGGCAAGAAGCAGGCCTCGACCTATTTCGGCAACTACGACCGCATCAGCGACTGGGCATTGTCGCTCGGCTTCGTCGAGAACCAGCCGGCTATCCTGATCCGCGATCCGCACGGGGATGGGGACGTGCGCGGCTTCATGCTGCTCGAATGGCGCGGCGACCAGGTCGCCGGCATCCGCGATTTCCGCTACGCGCCCTATTGCGTGGCCGATGCCGATATCCGACCGATTGGCGATTAGGCGCGCGGTGCCAGCAGACTTGCGGCTCAGTTCACCAGCGTCTGCGCAGATGAGACGCTATCTGGACAGGAACTTCGTCGGCTCACCAACCTCCTTATGGAAGTCTCGATCCGTGGGGTTGATCTGTGAGATTGCCGGGGTTGCAGCGCTGACTGTGGCGCGGTAGCCGCTTGTTGGCAGTGCGACGCCAGCTCAGACGGTCAGCGCGACGGGCGCCGAGCCGCAGTCGGCCAACGGGCGCGATACGATCAGCGGCGTGCAGTTCCGCTCGCCCGACTGCCAGCCGAATAGTTCCCAAGCTGTCGGTCGTTGATCTGTTAACAAATCATGCAATATGACGCAGATATTGTCGGCCCACAGCAGCCTAAGAAAGCGAGCCGTTACAGTGCGCCATACACCCGACGAGGCACTACAACTTGTCATCCACAATGACGACCAGACTCCATGGGCGTTTGTCGCCGATCTGATTCGCTCGGTCTTCAGCCGGTCCGAGTCGGAGGCCGAGGCCTTGACCGCGACGGTCTCGCAGCAGGGAAAGGCTGTGTGCGGCAGCTATCCTTCCGCGGTCGCGAAGGCGATGCTGGATACGGCCCAGCAGCGCATCAAGGCAGCCGATCATCCACTTCGCATCACGGCCGCTCCTGGCGGAACCGAGGACGCAACCTCACCCGACCAACCGGCGCAGGCTTCGCGCGACAAAAAGTTCAAATACGCCCATGAGGCAATCGCCTGGCATTTCGCAGGACTGGCGCATGACGAGATCGTCACAACATCCCGCCAGTTTCCCGGTCATATGCGCGCCGACGTGCAGGTAGCGCTCGACAAACTGTTCTCAGTCTCGCCCGTTCGCTTCTTCGGCCTCTACGAGCAACATCGTTACGAGACGCTGACCTATGCCGCCCTGACGAAAGATGGACAGTTCGCCGTCACCATCTCGGCCGCGCAATATCAAGATGTCGATATCGGCGAGAGCGAGCCAATAAAATGTCTCAACAACGGTTTGTGGCTCAATCGCGATGGTGACCTGCATTACGCGGTCGTGCTGTCCTTCCACCGCGAATACGGCCGCGAGTCCGGGACCTGCGTCGAGATCGCCGTGCCGGCCGGCGAGGATGGTATGGCACTTGTGGACCGCTGCTTCTCGCAGCTCGAGACTGCCATCAATGCCGCGCGATCCTACCGCGGCAAGGTTCTTTCCCTCGAAACTGAAGGGGACTATCAGGGCCGCTCGAAAGGCGTGATGGTCCATCGCCTGCCGCAAGTGCGACGCGAAGCGATCATCCTGCCGGAACAGACCCTGAAGCTTCTCGATCGCAACGTGATCCGATTCATCGAGAGCCGAGAAGCGCTGAGGCGGCTTGGGCAATCGACGCGCAAAGGCATCCTGCTCTACGGCCCGCCAGGCACCGGCAAGACGCACACCATTCGCTACCTCGCCGCCAACCTCCCTGGACATACGACGCTGATCATTACTGCCGGCCAGATGGGCCTTCTGTCGCAATACATGACACTAGCACGCCTGCTGCAGCCGGCGACGGTAGTGATTGAGGATGTGGACCTCATTGCCCGCGACCGCGAGAATATGGGGGGACCGTGCGAAGAATCCCTCCTCAATACCTTGCTCAACGAGATGGACGGATTGAAGGACAATGCAGACATCTTGTTCGTGCTGACCACCAACCGGCCCGAACAACTTGAAGGTGCTCTCACAGGGCGTCCAGGTCGTATCGACCAGGCCATCGAGGTGCCGCTGCCGGACGATGACTGCCGGGAGAAGCTCGTGCGCCTTTATGGCGGTGGGCTGAAACTTTCCGACAAGATCGTGAGTGAGGCGGTGGCGCGTACGAAGGGCGTCAGCGCAGCCTTCATCAAAGAGCTTATGCGCCGTGCCGCACAAACCAGCATCATGCAGGGCGACGGAGAGGTCGTGACCTCCAGGGATCTTGCGGAGGCCCTTGACGACATGCTGTTCACGGGCGGCCGGCTCAATGTCAGGTTGCTTGGCGGAGCAACCGAAGAGCCACCAAGCTACTGAGCCTATGTCGAACTGTGGGCGGATAACGACGACGGTTCGTTGCCTTGGCGGAATGACAGCGTTCGCGTTCTCAAGCGCAAGGCGCCGCACGCGCTGATAAAATCAAACAGGTCGGTGAAGGGGGGACCGAAATGCCTATCCCTCGGGCCGACCCGGCGCGCCAGCTTCGTATCATATGACGGCTCTCATCCACGCCAGGAAGGACTCTATCACCGTGGATCGCGGACTGTGGTGCATCCATACGACATAAAAGCTGTAGCCCGGCAAGGACAAAGGATGCGCTTTGACGAGCGAGCCGTTTTCAAGTTCACGGCCGACGACGACGTCGCTCAAAATCGCAATGCCTTGCCCGGCGACAACCGCATCGATCGCATGCAGTTCCTCGCGGAAGCTCAAATCCCAGGCTTTGTCCGGGATCTGATCCGGATCGATCGAACGGGCCGTCGCCAGCCATCGGGACCAGGTGGGAGCATCCGGATCCCGGTTCATCCAGTCGAAATGAATCAACGGATAACGCAGGAGATCAGCGGCACGCTCAATTGCTCGCCCGTCGCTTGTCAATAATCGGGGACTGCAAATGGGAAAGAAGATATCGCGGCATATCTCCTGCGCGGCAAAGCCCAAAGGCGGGCGGCGTGTGTAGCGGATCGCCACATCCGCAGCGCCTCCGCGCAGATCGAGCAGCGCGTCCGTGCCGATGATCTCCAGCGGCACGGCAGGGTTGGCCTCTCGCCATTTCGGCAACCGGGGCACCAGCCATCGGCTCGCGAAAGCGTTCGGGCTCGTTACCCTTAGCGGCGCTTGAACATCCGGCTCGGCAACTGCGGCAAGGGAGCGGGCGAGCAGATCAAAACCGTTGCGCAGGATAGGAAACAGGCGCGCTCCCGCACTCGTCAGCACGAGCGGGCGCGGCCGGCGCTGGAACAGCTTGCGGCCGCATATTTCTTCCAGCAAACGGACCTGGTGGCTGATTGCCGTCGGCGTCACGCCGAGTTCCGCCGCTGCGGCCTTGAAGCTGCCGTGCCTGGCGGCGGCCTCGAAGGCGTGCAAAGCGCGCAGCGGCGGGCGGTTGCTCATGCCGGCAGCGTAGATGAATTTTTCTCATCCGGCAGCCAAGAATTTCGCTTTTGCAGAAGGTCGCTTCCCTGTGAGACCATCGTCCCGCCGAGAACCGGGGACGATACCGATGGAGCTTCCACGACAGATCGATGCGCTGTTGGGCCAATCCCATTCTTCGGGCGCGGCGCTCGAACAGCTGCGGCAAGGCTTGCGGGGCGAACTGGTGCTGCCGACAGACGCCGCCTACGATCAGGCGCGCAGGGTCTGGAATGGGGCGATCGACAGACGCCCTGCCGCAATCGTCTTTTGCGCCGATTCCGGTGATGTCGCCCGGGCCGTGACCTATGCCAGGTCGCAAGGCTGTGTCGTGGCGGTTCGCAGCGGCGGCCACAACGTCGCAGGTCTGTCGGTCTGCGACGATGGGATGGTGATCGATCTGTCACGCATGAAGAAGATCGCGGTCGATCCCGCGCGCCGCATCGCCAGGGCCGAAGCCGGTCTGAACCTCGGCAAGTTCGACGCGGCCACACAGGCGCACGGACTTGCAACGACCATGGGCGTCAACGGCGACACCGGCATTGCCGGCCTCACGCTGGGCGGCGGCTTCGGCAAGCTCGGGCGCAAGCACGGTCTGAGCTGCGATAATCTGGTCGCCGCCGACATCGTCACGGCCGACGGACGGCTGTTGCGAACGAGCGAAGCCGAGCATTCCGACCTGTTCTGGGCCTTGCGCGGCGGCGGCGGCAATTTCGGCATAGTGACGGCGTTCGAATACCGGCTGCATCCGCTCGGCCCGGACCTTCTCGTGGGCTCGGTGCTGCACGCCTACGATCATGCGCGCGAGGCGATGCGGTTTTACGACAAATTCTCGCGTGATGCCCCGGACGAGCTGAGCGTCGACGCCGCGCTGGTTACGCTGCCGTCAGGCGACCGAGCCTTCAGCATCTCGGCTTGCCATGTCGGGGCACCCGAAGCGGGCGACGCCGTCATCGCACCGCTGATGGCATTCGGATCCCCCATCGAAAGCCGGCTTCAGGCGGTTCCCTATCTTCAGATCCAATCGGCGGCCGATAGCCTCTTTCCTCGCGGACGGCGCTATTACTGGAAGGCGCAGTTTCTGCGCGAGATCAGCGACGGTGCGATCGACGCGCTGCTCAACAGCTATGCGCAGGCCCCCAATCGCTCGTCGCTGCTGGTTTTGCAGCAGGTCGGCGGCGCGATCGCTCGGGTGCCGGCGTCGCATTCGCCCTACGCCAATCGCGATGCAGCGCTTGACTGCTTCCCGATCGCCATCTGGGACGATCCGGCCGATGACGAGGTCAACATCCGCTGGGCGCGCGACCTGTGGAACGCGGTCAGACCCTTCTCCACCGGCGGCGTCTATGCCAACAATCTAGGCGACGAGGGTGACGAGCGCGTGCGGGAGGCTTACGGCGCAGACTTTGCGCGCCTCGCCGCCATCAAGAAGCAATACGACCCGACCAATTTCTTCCGGTTGAACCAGAATATCAGGCCTGGATAATTCGGAAGTCGGGGGAACCGTGCGCAGTCGCTGGAGTGCCGCCGCTCATCATTGCCATGCCCACGCGCGTGCTCATGGACGAGTGGACGCAGCGGCCGGCATCTCCTCGTAACGCCGGAAACCATTCACCGCTCAAGACGTTAGGTGGGTGACGCCGCTCCGGACGACAAGGCGGCCCCGGTCCCAATGACGGCTCCTCGAGCTGGAGCGAAACGGCCATGACAATCGAATCCCGACGGCTGGCGGGAATGCTCCTCATTCTCTTGCCGACAGTGATGTACGGCGGCGTCACATTGCTTTCGATGCTTATCAATGATCCGAGCTACTTGGCGAATCCTTTGCGTCAGAACCTTTGGCGGGCTGGACACGCTCATGCCGGTGTCCTTCTGGTCCTGTCGCTCGTCGCGCTCCGTTATGTCGACGAGACGCCGTTGTCCGGCTTCTGGAAGTGGATCGCCCGCAGTTTCATTCCGATTGCCGCGATCCTGATGCCGCTCGGCTTCTTCCTTTCAGTTGCAAGTCCTGACGCGAAGGCGCCGAACGGCTTTATCTATTCGACCTATCTCGGGGCTATCGTGCTTGCGATTGGCGTCCTCACATTGGGCGTAGGCTTGCTGATGCGGACACCGGACATAAAATGATTCCGCCCACCTATCTCGTAACTTCGCCGCTCGTGGCTTTCGCTCAATGCTGAGCAGCCCCGCGGCCCTGGCGCAGCTGAAGCAGATTCCCGTCAGGATCCTTGAACCGAGCGGCGTAGCCCCACGGGAACTCAAGCACCTGCGCCGGCTCAAACTTCACGCCGCGCGATGCGAGCGTTTCGAAAGTCGACCGGCAATCGTCCACCTCGATGGTGTAAACCGCGGAACCGAGCTCGGCTCGAGCTGGCGAACCTGGCCACAGAACCAGTTCGAAATCTTGTCCCGGAACGCCGATGGTCAGGAACCGCGGCCCGACCGGCGTTGGCGCGTCGATCCGCTTCTCGAAACCGATGACGTTCGTGTAGAAATCGAGCGCCTTGTCCTGGTCGCTTACCAACAGCGCAACGTATGGTATCTTTTTCAGCATGTCGTTTCTCCTGTCGAGTCTGTTTCACACCTCCATGACGAGCCAGTTTGGACGATTGTGACATGCGCCAGCATCCCAACTGATTTTAGGCTCAATTATCTTGTCCAACGATTCGGCGCCGAGCGACTACGAGGGGCTTCTGGCGGCGCGCGATTTCGGCGCCGCCGCGCTCCAGCCGATGGTGGTGGCTCCACGCAGGCCGGTTCGCGCGGAGCGTTGAAGTTTCGTTCCAGCACATAAAGGATGTCGCGTGATCCCGTGCACGCAGCGCATTCTCAAAAGAACGTCTCGACGCCCCTATGGCACTGGATTCTGGATCACCCGTCCGTTCTCCAGCCGATCGAGCGTGCCGTCATGAAGCGCAATGGGCGAATGGGCTCCGGATCGGTCAGCACGTCGAGCAAGGCCAGTTTGTCGGACTCGAACGCGGCATCGAGATCGCGCGCGCGGTCCACGTGCTCCCTATAGCCGCCGCAGGCATGCGCAATTGCGGCGCGATCCACATGGCAGAGGTGCCCTGCCGCGGCGTAGCGGCCGAACTTGGCCATCTCGGCGTCTTTTTTGATATCCGATGACACCGTTGTTAAGCACGGCGACCACCCCGGGTCAGAAAAGCGCCGGGAAGGTGCGAGGTGCAGGCCATCACCCAAGTGATCGCCTCGCGGTCGTATTCGTCGCCGGAGCGCCAGTCCTCGAAGAAGGCGTTCAGCCTATCGACACGCCCCGGCCAGATACCGGCGGCCTGCAGGCCGAGCGAAACGCCGTAATTGGTGAAGGCGAACTTGGTATCGCCCAGCCATGGGGCGCGGGCGAAATAGCCGGGCGGGTCGACCCACATCGTTTCCAGGGTTCGCAGCGAACGCATCGTCTGCGCCTCTGCCCACGGCTCGTCGGGAAAGAAATGGGCGAGCCACAGCATCATGCCCAGGCCGAGGTCCTGCTCGATGTCGAGGGTGCGCCAATCGCGCTCCATCAGGTCACGCATTTGCGCGATCTCGACCGCCAGTGCATCCTCATCGAGCATCCGGTAAGAGACGTAGCCGTCGTAAGCATCCATGCTGCCGAGACCGTAGCCAGGATATGAGCTGCTCAGATCCTCCTGCATCTTCCAGATCACGCCGCGGCCGGGGATCACAAAGGCCGGGTGAATGTCACGCGCCAGCGCAATGCCGCGCGTGCGGTATTCCGGCTTTAGATCGCCGAGACGCGCCAAGGCGAACAGCCACATCGCCAGATAATGGAAATACTGGCCATCGCGATCCGCCGCTTCGCCGATCCTCAATCCGCGCCGGCGGCCGAGCACACGCTCGACATCGGCCACCAGCTGGTCGGCCGCGCCCAGCCAGCGCTCTTCGCCAGTTTCTGTGTAAAGCGAGACATAGAGCACGACGCCGAATGCATCGGTCCACAGATACCGCAAGCCGTTGGGCCAGATGCCTTCGGCGCGCAGCCAATCGAGTTTTCGCAGGACATAGTCGACGTCATGCAACATTGCGCCAAGTCCTAAACTGGCAGACCGACCGGTGTTCGGTGCCGCGCGGTTGCGAGCATGCCGAATTTCGAGCTCTTCTCCGTCCGGTTGATCTGGCCAGATATCGCGAAACGATCTGATCGGCGGCAGGTTCCTGGCCGCTTCCGTGAGAGCGGATCGAACGATGGCTGCCGCGAGGTCAGCGTGACTCCCGCAGCATCCATCTAAGCACTTGAAATAATGGCGCGCCCGCTTTTTGTCCCGAAACCAATGCACACTTTCGGGAGACCTGCTTTAGGTAGGCAGCTCACTCATTCATGTCTTCGTTGCCCTGCGGCTTCTTCAACTCTTCAAGCAGTTCTTCGAGCTGATCCAGGCTGCCTTCCCAGAAGGCGAGATGCCGCTCCAGCCAGTGCTGCGCCTGGCGCATGCGCGATGGTGCGAGTGTGAAGACATGACGGCGACCTTCGACGCGCCTTGCGATCAGCTCGGCCTCCTCGAGCACGCGCAGATGCTTCGAGATCGTCGGCTGTGCGCTGTCGAATAGCGCACCCAGCTCGCCGGCCGAGCAGGTGCCCTTCCTGCTGATGGCGGCGAGCATGCGCCGGCGCGAGGCATCGCCCAGCGCATGAAAGGTGCGGTCCAGCGTATCCGTGTAGTGGATGGCCATGGGTTCAGGCTTGCGCCAGCGCGCTGTCCTTGACCGATCGGCGGAACGCCAGAACCGTCAGCGGCGCAACCATGATCCATTGCGCGAGCGTGAAACCCGTTTCGATCAGGAGGTAGCCTGGCACGGAGGTCATGATGTTCTTCGCCGCGACCGCGAGCGTCGTGAAGCTCCATGACAGGACCGCGCCCAACAGGCCGTAAAGCAGCGCGCGTGAGCCGAAGCTCGTCGCCGATTGGGCGAGTGTCCTGCCGTAGATCCACGCAAAGATGCCGCCCTGGATGAGCATCGAAAGCAGGCCGAACGGGATGATGATGTCGTCCCGGTAGATATGCAGCGCGCGGTAGTAATCATCGAACAGAACAAGATGCCAAACAAAGCCGAGCCCGAAAGTGGGCAGGACATAGGCGAGCACGGCAAGCCCGAAGCGCATCATGTGTTTTTCCTCCTCTTTCCTGCCGCCTCGTTTTCCGCGCGAGCGCCTCTGGACGCGCAGGCGCGGCGGACTGCGCGTCCTTGCCGACCCGCACCAAGGAGACCGCGCTTCGAGGCGGCGACCAGCGTGTTGCCGTTGAGCATGAAACCCGCGCCGCCAAACATCCTGACTTCGTCAATGGCCGCGAGCGCTGTGCGCACGGCGGCCGCGATGGCGTCAGCTTCCATTCTCACGCTCCCTCAATAGCCCAGCCAGTTGCTCGGCCGCGCCGCGCCAGCCTTCGGCATGGCGCTGCGGCGCGCCGATGCGATCGAGCTTGACATGGCGGATGTGGAGCAGCGCGCCATCGCCGTCCGGTGCGATCGCGACCCGCACTTCGGACTGCACGCCTGCGTGCTCATCCGGCGGCTCGATATTCCAGGAGAAGGCGATCCGCGACGGCCGTTCGATGCCGCGAAACACACCGTTGACGTGCATGATCGCGCCGCCCGGCACATGATAGGCGAACCGGTAAGCGCCGCCGACGCGGAAATCGAAGCTCAGCACCTCGAGCCTCACCTGCGGAGCTGGCGTAAGCCAGCGGCGCACCAATGCCGGATCCGCGAAGGCGGCGAACACCAGCTCCGGCGTCGCGTCCAAATGGCGGCGCAGCTCGGCGGCATAATTCGTGGGCGTGATTTGCATAGCCATATGGCTATACGATTCGCGCACGCGCCGCAATAGGTCTTTGCGACGATCGGGACGCGCCCGACCGACTCGACCACAGGCCGGGTTCGGCGCCAGTCGAGAGCACGTGCCGCTGCCTCTCCGGGCATCGCCGGCAGCAGCACGCCGGCTTATGGCCGCTTGTTTGCCGTCGCCGAACTCACGGCCTGTGCACGCTCGCCGCGGGTACCAACCTCCGGTCGGTCGGCCGCAGCGTCCAGGATGCGACAGCGGCCACAATGAAGAGCGCCGGAAGCACCGCATCCATCCCGGTATCCCCGACCTCAAGCCGCGACGTGACCGCACCAGTCAGGTCGAACATGATGCCGGCATAGGCCCACTCCTTTACGAGCGGCAGTCGGGGCGCGGCGATGGCGAGCGCGCCAAGCACTTTCCAGACGCCGAGGAGAGGAATGAAATAGGCGGGGTACCCCAGATGTGCCATGCCCGCGACCATTGCCGGCGCGCCGGCAAGCAGCGCGATGCCGGATCCCATGAAGACGAGGAAGATGACGGCCGTTGCCGCCCAGTAGAGGGCCACCAGGGCGGTTGGACGGTTGCGCAACGATATGTTCATTGGAGGCCTCCGTTTGGTTGACTTTGACCAGGCGACGTTATTCATTTAGTTTGCAAAACGCAAACTATTTTCGGTAAACACCCGAGCAGGCCACGAACTGCGGATTGAGAGGCGAGTTCCGATGCGGAAGCAGAGACGCAGGTCCAACTGCCCGATGAGCTGCGCGCTCGACGCGCTGGGCGACAAATGGTCCTTACTGATCGTGCGCGACATCCTGCTGCGCGGAAAGCGCACGCACGGCGCTTTCCGGCAATCCAGCGAGCGCATAGCGACCAACATCCTGGCGGATCGACTCGATTACCTGGAGCGAGAAGGGATCGTGCGAAAGCGGCCCGACCCCGATGACGGACGAAGCGAGCTCTATTCGCTTACTCGAAAGGGTGCGGACCTGCTTCCACTTCTGTTGGCGATGACGGAGTGGAGTGGCAAATACGACATGACGCTCAACAGCAGCAAGCGCATGCGAGAGCAGAAGGAAGCCCTGGTGAAGGAGATGAGGCGGATGCTGAGGCAGTTGGTGGCCATGCAGCAAGGCGACGAGATCGAGGGTCCAACTTCAATGTCGTGAGCGGTCGGCAAGACGACTGCCCGTGCTTGCGGAAATGGCGCAACACCACCCCCAGCTCCACGCGAATCGTTTCGTCGATCTGATCGCCGAAGGTTTCGATCGTGCGATCCGGGTTGGTTACCTCAGGACTCCAACCTGATCGCGAAGCGCGTCGGGCCGATCTATGGAAAGCTTATCGTAAGCCCGGATTACTTCAAAGCGCGCGGTTCACCTGAGACTGTGAAGCAGGTCTTCGACCATCAGGCCCTCCGACAAAGCTACGGCGCTTGCCGCTGCCGCGGCGGCAGGCCTCGGCGTCGCCTGGCTCCCCGATTGCCTCACACACGAATATGTGGCCTCCGGCGCGCTCGTTCCGGTGATGACACGCGATCCCCTACTTTCGGCAGGCGCGTATGTCGTCCGACCGCCGGGTAAGAACCCCACACGGAAAGTCCGGGTCCTCATCGAAACGCTGATCGAGTATTTCGCACGAAATCCCGATGTTTGGGGTCTCGACCCTTAAAACACGAACGGGGCGAGAAATTGCATTCGACGATCGCTCTACTGCGGTTCGCCGTTTCCGTGAAACCGTGAACGCTCCAGGCAAGCAGTCCTGTGCGGCACGGGAGGGCGTCGCAAGATCAGGCAGGACCATAGGTCAACCGGATCACATTCTGGTCGATCCGCTCATGAGCCATGAGGCGGAGCGGCGGCCGTGGTCCGGCGAAATAGGGCTTGCCATGACCAAGCACCACGGGATGCAGGTAGATGCGATATTCATCGATTAAGCCAAGTTCGGTGAGGCTTCGCGCCAGATCCGGGCCGGCGACCGCGATTTCGCCGTCATGCTCAGCCTTCAGCTTGCGCATCAAGCCCTCGAGATCATCTTCGACGAGCTTGGCGTTGGGACCTACAGACCATAACGAGCGCGAGACGACCCATTTCGGCTGGTTCCGCCACGCCGCCGCGAAGGCCTGTCGCTCGGCATCCCATTCGGGATGCTCGTCGTCCCAGTAACGCATGGTTTCATACATGCGGCGACCGTAGACGCTCCCTGCCTTCCGCCGCACCTCCTCGATGAAGTGGCGAAAGAGCGTAGGGCTTGGCCCGAACTCCGTGTGATCGACGTAACCGTCGAGGGACTGATTCATTCCGAAGACGAGCTTGGCCATGCCTGTGCCTCAAATGGCATCCGCGCAATCTGATTGCGCCATGCAATCAGTTCAGGTTAGGCCGACTGATTTTATTTTGCAATTGGTTTTTGGCACGCGCATGAACGCCGATTTGAACGATGCCGGGCAGGCTGAACTCAAGCTACCACTGCCAAGCCCGGCGAAGCGCGCAAGCGGGCAATGTCGCGCGCCGGCGGTTCTCCGAAGTGGCGGCGATATTCGCGACTGAACTGCGACGGGCTTTCGTAACCCACGTGGAAGGCGGCAGTCGTGGCGTCGATGTCCTGGACCAGCATCAGGCTGCGCGCGTCCTACAGCCTGAGCTGCTTCTGGAACTGCAGCGGCGTCATCGCCGTCACGGCTCGAAAATGCTCGTGCAGGCTCGACGGACTCATGCTTACGTCCGCGGCAAGCCGCTCGACGCTGAACCGGTCCCGGAAGTTCTTCCCGATCCAGGCGATGGCGCGGCCGACCTGGGCCACCCGACCCTGGCTGGAGGTGATGTGGCGCATCCTGGCGCCGTCCGGGCCGGCGAGCAGGTGATAGAGAATTTCCTGCTCGGCAAGCGGCCCGAGCACGGGCAGCGCTGCCGGATCGTCGAGCAGGCGCAGCAGGCGCAGCGCCGCGTCGAGCAGACCGGCGCCGGCGTCGGACACCGTCTTGCCTATGGGCCGGGATGGCGCTCCCGGCGGCGGCAGCAGCCGGGCGGAAAATTACAACGGCATGCTGGCTCAGCTGAAGGCGCTGACGGACAAGCTCGCCTCGATCGGCCAGAGCCAGGGTGCCGCAGCGCCCGATGTCGCGACAGCCTGGGCCATCGCAAAGGGCGCGACGCCGATCATCGGCGTCACCAAGCCCAGCTATATCGATGGTCTGGTTCGGGCCGCCAGCATGACGCTCTCCAGCGATGACGTTGCAGACCTGGAAGCTCTCGCCGACGCCGCTGACGTGAACACCCGCGGCTGGTGGGAAAAAGAGATGTAAGTCCTCGGACCGCCGTTCAGAGCAATACGGCAGGCGATCATCTCGTTCTGCGGGATGATCGCCTGTGACGTAGCAGCTTGCCTCAACCGAAGCGCCGATCCTCCGCTGCAGCTCTCTCAACCGCGCGGATCTATACGGCAATGCAAAATCGTTTCAAATCGACCATTTGAAGCGGTGAGACTCGGCTAAATATCCGAAATAATTGGCGCACCCGACAAGATTCGAACTTGTGACCTCTGCCTTCGGAGGGCAGCGCTCTATCCAGCTGAGCTACGGGTGCTTCCCGGGAAACCGGAAAACGAACCGGCCGGTGAGCCGGCCAGCCATGGCTTCTTAGCGGAAGCGGGGGCGGGCTTCAACGGGCAATTGGCGATTGTGCGGCGCGGCACCCTTTGATGGGGTCTCACCGATGCGGCCAATCGGATATGGCGCCCTCCGTCTCGGTTTCGCCGAGCCACCATTCCGGGGCGAGCCGCGGGTCTCGCCCGTCCTTCGGACCCCCCATTTCATGGGGGCGAGGAACCCGAGCTTTCGGGCGTCACTCCCCCGCCTCGCCTCTCACCGCCCTTGTCCGCACCCCTCGCGCCGCCCGCTTCGGCTTCTTCGCGCCCGTCAGCTCGTGCATGGCATCGAGCTGCATCTGCTGCATTTCGGCCAGCCGCTGCCATTGGCGCGAGATCAGGTAGTCGAGTTTTTCGTGCAGGTGCCGCACTTCCAGCTCGGCCTTCAGGTTCACCCGGTAGTCGTTGAAGGAACGCAGCCGGTCTTTGGCTTCCTGCCGCTTCTGGCTCATCATGATCACCGGCGCCTGGATGGCGGCGATGCAGGAGAGCAGGAGGTTGAGCAGGATGAACGGGTAGGGATCGAAGGCGTGCATCGTGCCGGCGACGAGGTTGATGCCGATCCAGATCAAGAGCACGGCGGCGAAGGAAATCAGGAACCACCAGCTGCCGCCGAATTCGGCCATGGTGTCGGAGACGCGGTCGGCGAAGGAGCGGTGCTCCTCGAACTCCTCTTCCGAGTTTTCCGAAATCGTGTCCTGCCTGGCGATCGATTCCACCACCTGGCGGTCGAGCTCGGAGAATTCGCCATGCTCCTGCTGCAGCAACTCCTCCATGTAGCGCATGCGGTAGCGGCCGAGCTCCTCGCGGCTGATGCGGGCGCCGCGCGGCAGGTCGGGATGGTCGGAGCGGATGCGGTCGGCGAGGCTCGGCCTCAGATCGTCGATGCGCACCAGGTCGCGCTTGCGGAACTTTCTGCCGCTGATCGCCGAGGGTTTCTTCTTCGGCTTGATCCGCGCCGTGCCGTGGGCGGCGGGCTCGGAATCCGGCACGTCGGGCGTTTCGAGGAGCTCGTCGGCCGCCTCATGCGCGTCCTCGGGCACGGTGGCCGCCTCGAGATATTCGCCGCCGCTCTCGTTCTCGTTGTCCGCATCCATATGCTCGGGGGTCTTGGGGGCGGTGCCCATGATGCCGTCTCCTTTGGTCGCTGCCGCCACGATACGCCAAGCCGGCGCGGCATATCCACCGTCCCGGTGAATTTCGCCTGTCCGTGCAAGCACTTGTGATGTCGGGAAGGCGCCTCTGGTCGGCTTTTAATCGCCTGCGGCAGCGCAGCGGGGGAGCGCCGCCGGCTGCTTATGGTGCGGGCAAACCGGGAGCCGGCAAACCAGGCGCCGGCAAACCAGGCGTCGCCAGGCCGGTAAGCGGCGAACCGGCCTGCCCGGCATACATCAGCGTTGTCCTGGCGTCAGCCGTCATCGGCCCAAGGCTGCGCTGGATCAGCGCCTCGACATGGTCGTTGCGCTGGCGCGCACTGCTGGCGCCCATCACCACCACGATCAGGTGGCGGCCGTCGGCATTGTAGGAGGTGACGATGTTGTAGCCGGAGGCGCGGATATAGCCGGTCTTGATGCCGTCGACGCCGTGCACCCGGCCGAGCATGTCGTTGTGGCCGCGCACCAGCCGCCCGCGAAACATGAAGTCGCTCTCGGAAAAATAGTGGAAATGCTGCGGGAAGCGGTGCTCGAGCGCCATGCCCAGCACCGCCATGTCGCGCGCGCTGGTCACCTGGCCGTCGTCGGGCAGGCCGCAGGCATTGCGGAAACTGGTGCTGGTCATGCCGAGCTGGCGCGCCTTGGCCGTCATCATGGCGGCGAACTGCTCCTCCGAGCCGCCCAGATATTCGCCCACCGCCACCGCCACGTCATTGGCCGATTTCACCACCATGGCGCGGATGGCGGAATCGACGTCGATCGTCTCGCCGCGCCTAAAACGCAGCTTTGTCGGCGGCTGCGAGGCGGCGTGCTCCGAAACCGGGATCTGCGTCTGCTTGCTGACGCGGCCGCTCTCCAGCGCCTCGAACAGCATATAGAGCGTCATCATCTTGGTCAGCGAGGCCGGGTAGCGCTGCGCCGTCGAATTGACCTCGAACAGCGTCTTGCCGGTCGAGGCGTCGACCACGATCGCCGCATATTTCTGCGGCTGCGCCGGCACGGTCAGTACGCTTTCCGGCGGCGCCGCGGTCGTGCAGCCGGTCGCCAGCACCAGCACGGCGAAGACGGCGATCAATTTGCGGAAGAGCGGGAAGGGATGGAACAAGGGCAGGAACACGGCTGTTGCTAAGAATGCGGCGAAGCTAACGTAACGCATCTGCCGCGTCCATTTGGTTAACGGCGGAAGTAAGGCATCTGCCCAGGTTTCAGAGGTTTGCGCCGCCCCTCATTGCCCTGCCGGGCATTTCTCCCCGTGCACGGGGAGAAAGTGGCTGGCCGCGACTTTGCTGCTTTTCTTGCAACGTCGGCGATTGGCGAAATTATCGGAAACAGCCCTCTTCTCCCCGTTCACGGGGAGAAGGTCCCGGCAGGGGGATGAGGGGCAGCGCCGCCGTTTGCCATTGTCCTTTAGATACACCCCAAGAGACGGGATTTCGTAGGCGCGACGATCTGATGCAAAATGCCTGTCACCCCGCTTGCGCGGAGGGCATTGCACAGGCTTTGCTGGCACCGGCAGATTCGGGAGGGCATCCATGGACACGGTCGCGATCGGCGCAAAAGGCATCTCGGTTTCGCTCGACCTCGCTGTCGGCCATATCGCCGGCATGGAGGTCGAAGCCGGCGGCCGCGTCCTGAAGCCGCTGCACCGCGCCCCCTGGATCGGCGAGCCGCGCGAGAGCCTGCCGGAAAACCTGCCCGAAGGCACATTGCGCCTGTCCGGCGATTTCCTCTGCGCGCCGTTTTCCACCAGCGACGTCGAGGAAGCGCCCCTGCATGGCTGGCCGGCCAACAGCCCGTGGGATGTCGTCGAGGACGGCGCCATCGCCGGTGGCCGGCGGGCCGTCTTCCGGCTGCGCCGCAAGGTCATGGGCGCTACCGTCGACAAGATTTTTACCCTGCGCGACGGCCATCCTTTCCTCTACCAGGAGCATGTCTTTTCCGGCGGCTCCGGCGCCATTTCCGTCGCCCATCATCCGATGACGGCGATGCGCGAAGGCGGCCGGCTGGCGTTCTCGCCGAAGCGGCTGGCGGCGACGCCGGACACCTCGCTGGAGCCGGACCCGGCGCGCGGCCGGACACGCCTTGCCTATCCGGCACGCGCCGCCGATCTGACGCATTTCCCGATCGCCGCCGGCGGCACCACCGACCTCACCGACTACCGCATGGAGGACCAGCGGGAGGATTTCGTCACCCTGGTCGAGGCCGATCACGGCGGACCGGGCTGGACGGCCATTGCCCGCCGCGCCGAGCAGGATCTGGTGCTGGTGCTGAAGAACCCGGCCGAACTGCCGGTGACCATGCTGTGGTTCTCGAATGGCGGCCGCGACTATGCGCCGTGGAGCGGCCGCCATCTCGGCGTGCTCGGCATCGAGGATGGCCGCGCCGCCATGGGCCATGCCGCCTCGCTCGGCGACAATTGGCTCAAGCATGAAGGCGTGGCGACCGCCTTCGCGCTGGCAGAAGGGCGCTCGGTTTCCTTCCGCCACGTCATCGGCGCCGTCCCATCCGCGGACGTCGAGCCGCCGCGCGGCATCGAAACCGCGCGCGACCGCATGAGCATCCTGGCCATTGACGGCACGGCAAGGAACATCCCGTTCGACGGCGAGTTCCTGCGCATCGGCCGCTCCGTTCTAGCCTAAGGCCTGCGGCCAATCCGGGTTTGAAATTTCCATCCACACCCGCCAAGATGTGGGCCGAGATCGCCAGAGCAATTCCAGGAAAAGTGTGAAACGGTTTTCCGTCCGGAATTGCATCAAAGAGCGGAGAGGCGCCGATGTCCGACTTAGCCCATATTACCGCCGCCATTTTCAAGCGCGCCGGCAAGGCCAAGCGTTTCGTCGTCGCCATCGCCGGCCCGCCGGGAGCCGGCAAGTCGACCATATCGGGCAGGCTGCATGAATTGCTGCCCGAAGGCACCTCCGAAATCGTGCCGATGGACGGCTTCCATTATGACGACATCGTGCTCAACCGCCGCGGCCTGCGGGCGCGCAAAGGCGCGCCGGAAACCTTCGACTTCGGCGGTTTCGAGGCGCTTTTGAAGCGCATCCGCTCCGGCGAGCCAGATATTGCCATTCCTGTGTTCGACCGCAGCATGGAATTGTCGCGCGCCGCCGCCGCCATCGTCTCCGCCGACACCAAGTTCATCTTGGTCGAGGGCAACTATCTTTTGCTTGACGAGGAGCCCTGGTCGCGGCTGGCGCCGCTGTTCGATTTCACCATCTTCGTCGATGTGCCGCGGGGCGAGCTCGAGCGCCGGCTGATGGAGCGCTGGCGCGGTCTTGGCCGCTCCGACGAAGACGCCCGCGCCTGGATCGCTTCCAACGACATGCCCAACATCGAACGCGTCCTGGCGCGGCGCCGGTCGGCCGATCTGGTGATTGGTTAACCCGCTTAATTTTCAGGATTTTTTGACGGGAACCTTAAGACTTTCGGGTCGTTATGCCCCTATCCCCGATTGTCCGCGTAAGGGAAGTGTCCCATGGCAACCAAGACCAGAAAAACCGCGCCCGCAAGAAGCCGGGCCAATCGATCAAGGACAGCCCAGGCAAAAGCCGGCGCCGGTCCCGCGGTCGCCGAGCGGTCGAAAGACGCCAAGCCAACTTTCGGCAAGGCAGCGCCCAAGAAGGTGGCGCACGGCGCCACACACAAGGTTGCGGCAAACGCCGCTAAGCCGCGCACGCCGCCGGCGAGCAAATCCGGCCCGATCCGCACCGTGGCGAGCGTCGCGGCTGGCGCGGTGGTGGCGACCGCGCGCCTCGCCGCTTCCGTTCTCGGCAGAGGCGGCGCAAAAGCCAAGGCGAAATAGACGGCCTTCAGCCCTTGGCCGGAATGGTAAGCCCCTTCTGCACCGCCGGGCGGGCAAGGCCGCGCTCCAGCCAAGCCCCGACTTCGGGAAAGTCGTCGAAGCCGACGAGGTCGCGCGCCTCGTAGAAGCCGATCAGATTGCGCACCCAGCCGAGCATCGAGACGTCGGCGATGGTGAAATCGTCGTCCATGATCCACCGGCGGCCCTTCAGCCGCGTCTCCAAAACGCCGATCAGCCGCCGCGACTCGTCGCGATAGCGCTCCAGCGGCCGCTTGTCGGCGATCTCGCGCCCAGCGAATTTGTTGAAGAAGCCGACCTGCCCGAATATCGGCCCGATCGAAGCCATCTGGAAGAACACCCACTGGATCGTCTCGTAGCGCCGGATCGGATCAGCCGGAATGAGCTTACCAGTCTTGTCGCTGAGATAGAGCAGGATGGCGCCGGATTCGAACAGGCCGAGCGGCTTGCCGCCGGGACCGTTCGGGTCGATCATCGCCGGTATCTTGCCGTTCGGATTGAGCGACAGGAATTCCGGCGTCCAGCTCTCATTGTTGCCGATGTCGACGCGGTGTGCCTCGTAGGGCAGGCCGATCTCCTCCAGCGCGATCGATACTTTCACGCCGTTGGGCGTCGTCGAGGAATAGAGCTGCAGCCGGTCGGGGTGCTTGGCCGGCCAGCGCTTGGCGATCGGAAAGGCGGACAGATCGGTCATCGGGGGGCTCCGGTGCGGACTGGCGCCGAGCGGCGCGCGAGGCGGGTCGGTAAGAATTAGGATCCCGGCCCTTCGGGATCAATATGCCGCCAATCGACCCGCCGTGCACGGACAGTCAACCAATGCAATCCAGGAGGATGCAAGCTTTGCGACGATGGCGGGCGTTCGTGTCAGATCGCCCGTATCAGATTGCCTTGAAGGCCAGCACCGCATTGGTGCCGCCGAAAGCAAAGCCGTTGCTGAGCGCGGCGCGCACCTTGCGCTCGCGCGCCACGTTCGGCGTCACGTCGAGATCGCATTCCGGATCGGCCTCGCGGTAATTGGCCGTCGGCGGCACAATGCCTTCGCGGATCGCCATGACGCAGGCGATCATCTCCAGCCCGCCCGACGCGCCCAGGCAATGCGCATGCATCGACTTGGTCGAGGAAACCGAGAGCGAGCGCGCGTGCTCGCCGAAGACGCGCTTGATCGCCGTCGTCTCGATCTGGTCGTTGGCCTTGGTGCCGGTGCCATGCGCGTTGAGGTAGTCGACATCTTCGGGGTTGAGCCCGGCGTCGACAAGGCAGAAGCGCATCGCCGCTTCCGGTCCCTCGATCGTCGGCGCGACGATATCGGAAGCATCGGCCGAAAGGCCGGCCCCGGCGATCTCGGCGAGGATGGTGGCGCCGCGCGCCATGGCGTGATCGTAGCTTTCCAGCACCGCCATGCCGGCGCCTTCGCCGAGCGACAGGCCCTGACGGTCGGCGGAAAACGGCCGGCAGGTATCGGGCGAAAGCACCCTGAGCGCCTCCCAGCCCTTGAGCACGCCCCACACCAGCGGTGCTTCGGTGCCGCCGGCGACCATGACGTCGGCGCGGCCGAGCCTGATCTGGTCGACGGCGCTAGCGATGGCGTGGTTGGCCGAAGAGCAGGCCGAGGTGACGCCGAACACCGGGCCGCGCAGGCCGAGATTCATGCTGACCTGGCCGGCGGCCGCGCCCGGCATCACCTTCGGCACGGTGAAGATGGCGGCGCGGTTGCGTCCATTGACCAGGATCGCGCGATAGTTTTCCTCGATCGTCTCGAAGCCGGCGACGCCGACACCGACGACAGCGCCCATCCGGTAGGTGTTGTCGGCATGCGTCGTCAGACCGGACTGCCGCATGGCTTCGCGCGCGGCGATCACCGCCAGCAGGCTGAAGCGGTCCATCGACACCACCTGCTTGCGATCGATGCCGTGATCTGGCAGGGCCTTGATTTCGCAGCCGACCTTGACCTTCAGGTCATGCAGGGACGGATTGTCGATCGGGCCGATCGCCGAACGGCCGGCGCGCATTGCGTCCCATATCGCGGCTACATCGTTGCCGAGCCCGCATATCCCGCCAATGCCGGTAATGACGACACGCTTCAGCATACGGTCAGGCTTTTTTCGCGATCAGGTCGCGAACCGCCTCGACCATGTCGCCGACGTTCTTCAGATTGCTCCAGGCGTCGACCGTGTTCATCTCGATCTCGATGCCGTACTTTTCCTCGAGATCGAAGATGATCTCGGTCAGCTCCAGCGAATGGATGCCCAACGTGTTGAGATCGGTGCTGGTGGTGATTTCCTCGCCGCCGGGCTCGGCATGGGCCTTGATCTTTTCGATGATCTCGGTCGTCAGCTGGTCAGCCATTCGGTTCCTTCCCCTGTCGTTTCTCGACGCCAACTGATCAGCGCCTCTTTATTCCCGGATTCGAACGTCGCCTTACCTCGCCAGGCACCGCGTGACCGCTCCAGGGTGCCCTCCCTCTATAGAAACCGAAACGATGTCAAGCAACAAGCGATATATCGACAAAGCCGCCGCAGTGCTTAACCTTAGCGCCGTGGACATGATCGACAATAGCCCGGCTTGCTTGCCTGCCGCCCCGCCTGCCGCCCAGCGTGTTGCGGGCACTGCCCGGCTTTTCTGCGGCAGGACCGGCGGCCGGACCCGTCTCCAGCGCCTCTACCAGGATGGATCGGCCAAGATCCGCATGCCCGCGGTGCAAGGCGATCCGCTTGAGGCCGTGCTGATCAACACCGCCGGCGGGCTGACGGGCGGCGACCGGCTGGGCTGGATGATCGAGGTCGGCGAAGGCGCCTCGGCCTCCATCACCACCCAGGCCTGCGAGAAGGTCTACCGGGCAGCATCGGACCGGGCCGAAACGCGCGCCAGCCTGCGGGTCGGCGCCGGCGGCCGTGTCGCCTGGCTGCCGCAGGAAACGATCGTCTTCGACCGCGCCGCCTTCGCCCGCACCCTGGATGTCGAGCTTGAAGAGGGCGCCGAGGCGCTGCTGCTCGAGGCCACGCTCTTCGGCCGGCTTGCGATGGGCGAGCGGGTAATCGATGGCAGCTTCCACGACCGCTGGCGGGTGCGCCGGGGCGGCGCGCTCATCCATGCCGAGGATTTCCGCATCGGACCCGATATTGCGGCACGATTAGGGCGACCGGCCGTGGCTGGCGGCGCGCTAGCGATGGTTACGCTGCTGCTCGTTTCGCCGCGCGCCGAGGCCCTGCTGGAGCCGGCCCGGGCGATCGTCGGCGATCGGGGCGGCGCCAGTTGCTGGAGCGTCGGACGATCTGGCAAGCTTCTTGCGAGGCTCACCGCCGGCGACGGCTACCAGCTCCGCAAGCGGCTGGTTCCGCTGGTCGAACTGCTCAACGGACAGGCGGGCCTGCCCAAATTATGGTCACTGTGATACCGGGAAGACGTATGAATCTGACGCCGCGCGAAAAGGACAAGCTGCTCATCGCCTTGGCGGCGATCGTGGCGCGCAGGCGCTTGGAGCGCGGCGTCAAGCTCAATCATCCCGAGGCGATCGCGCTGATCACCGACTTCGTCGTCGAGGGCGCCCGCGACGGCCGCTCCGTTGCCGAGCTGATGGAGGCCGGCGCCCATGTCGTCACCCGTGCGCAGGTCATGGACGGCATCGCCGAGATGATTCCCGACGTCCAGGTCGAGGCGACATTTCCCGACGGCACCAAGCTGGTGACCGTGCACGAACCGATCAGGTGAGGAGAAAACCGATGCTGGAACTCAGGCCCAATTGCGAATGCTGCGACAAGGATCTGCCGCCGCAAGCAACCGATGCGCTGATCTGCACCTTCGAATGCACGTTCTGCGCCGACTGCGTGGACAATGTGCTGGGCGGCGTCTGCCCGAATTGCGGCGGCAATTTCTCGCCGCGGCCGATCCGGCCAGCGGCCAAGCTGACGAAATATCCGCCATCGGCCAAGCGCGTGCTGAAAGCAGAGGGCTGCGGGCCGCGCAAGGCCGCATGAACATCCCCAGAGCAATTCCAGGAAAAGTGTGTAACGGTTTTTCGTCCGGAATTGCGTAAAAACAAATGGTCAGAGCGGTTCGGCGTTTCGGTAAAACGCTGGACTGCTCCAGTTTGAAAGGCAGACGGATGATCTCCGCTTCGACAAAACGCACCACCTGTTCGGCCGTCGGTGCCGGCCTCGCCTTCGGCATGCTGTGAGGGGAGCGATGATCCCGGGCGAAATCATCACGGCGGAAGGCGACATCGAGCTGAATAAAGGCCTGCCGACGGTGACGCTGAAGGTCGCCAACAGCGGCGACCGGCCGATCCAGGTCGGCAGCCACTATCATTTCTTCGAGACCAATGAGGGTCTGAAATTCGACCGCGAGCAGGCGCGCGGCATGCGCCTCGACATCGCCGCCGGCACCGCCATGCGCTTCGAGCCGGGGCAGGAGCGTGACGTCACGCTGGTGCCGCTCGGGGGAAAACGCGAAGTCTACGGTTTCCAGCAGAAGGTGATGGGCAAGCTGTGAAGGATGCCGGCGCGCTCACTTCATTTTGGCGGCTTGGCGGCCGCATAGATGACGACCTTGCCGGGATTGTCGAAGTCGACGGCGAGAACATCCTCGGCCAGCACGCGCCTGGAATCGATGGCGTTGAAGAGCAGCGCGTTGGCCTCGATCTCCTGGCGCAATTCCGTGACATCGTCCTGGTGCTGCTTGACCTTGTTCTCGATCGCCGGCGGCGGGCCGCCTTCGCTGCGCGCCGCGTCGGTGAGAAACACGATATCCACCGTGTCGAGCTTGGTCGTCTTGCGCACCGTGCCGATGTTTTCGCGCGTGCGGTCGATCGCTGTTATGACTTTTCCGGCTTCTGTCCTGGAAAGCACCTCTTCCTGACGGATGTCGGAGCCGACGATCGCCGCGGCTGGCTTGCTGGTGTCCAGGGGTTGCACCGCGAGTGCGGGAGCAGCCACGACAAGCGCGACAAGAGCTACGGCTGGGAACCAATTTCTGACGCGCGGGACGTTCGCCATCGCTCGCTCCTGGCAGAATTCGTGGCGGGGCGAAAAAAGCGAAACGACTCTCGTTGGGGAGAAGTTCCTTCAAAATTGCCGGCGGGCGCAGACCCGGCCCGCCGGCGCGCGCAATCAGCTTGCCTTTTTGGTGATCAACGTCAGCGCGCCGTTGGGCTGCATACTGGCGGCGATCACCTGGGCGGAAGTCATGCCCTTGGCTTCCAGCGCGGATTTCACCTTGGGTGTGGCATCGATCGAGCTGCGCAATTTCTGCAGCCCGGCATCGCCGCGCTGGGCGACCACCTGGTTCACCTGCGTCTGCGTGTCCTTGGGCAGCTCCGTGATATCGACGATGTTGACGCTCTGGATCGTCGGTGGCCGGGCCTCGGGCGAAGCTGGGGCGGCCGGCGCCGGGCTGGGCTGCGGCGAGGGCTGCTGCTGGGCGCCGGCGGCGCCCGCCAGCGCGAGCGTGGCGGCTGCGGCGAGAAGTATCGTCTTGCGCATGGATTATCCTTCCGTCGATTTGGCAAACGGTCGTTTCGGGATGGCCCCATCCACCTTAACGGCCAAATGGGAACGCCCAAATTGGCGCGCAAAGTGTCGCCGAGCGGGTCATTGCGTGACCATTGGGTGGCGACAATGTGGGGCCGGACCTCAATCAACCTCATTTTCGGGAACAATCGCTGATGGCCAGAATTAACCGCGCCGCCTATGCGCAGATGTATGGCCCGACTGTCGGCGACAAGCTGCGGCTTGCCGACACCGAGCTCTTCGTCGAGGTCGAGAAGGATTTCACCGTGCATGGCGAGGAGGTCAAGTTCGGCGGCGGCAAGGTGATCCGCGACGGCATGGGCCAGAGCCAGGTCGCGCGGGCTGGGGGCGCCGTGGATACGGTGATCACCAACGCATTGGTGATCGATGCCATTGCCGGCGTCGTCAAGGCCGATATCGGCCTCAAGGACGGCCGCATCGCGGGCATCGGCAAGGCCGGCAATCCGGACACGCAGGATGGCGTCACCATCATCATCGGGCCGGGCACCGAAATCATCGCCGGCGAGGGCAAAATCCTCACCGCCGGCGGCTTCGACGCGCATATCCATTTCATCTGTCCCCAGCAGATCGAGGAAGCGCTGATGTCGGGCATCACCACCATGCTTGGCGGCGGCACCGGTCCGGCGCATGGCACCCTGGCCACCACCTGCACGCCGGGCCCCTGGCACATGGCGCGCATGATCCAGGCTTTCGACGCCTTCCCGATGAATATCGGCCTGTCCGGCAAGGGCAATGCCTCGCTGCCGGCGGCATTGGAAGAAATGGTGCTCGCCGGCGCCTGTTCGCTGAAGCTGCATGAGGACTGGGGCACGACGCCAGCGGCGATCGACTGCTGCCTGTCGGTCGCCGACGCTTACGACGTGCAGGTGATGATCCACACCGACACGCTGAACGAGTCCGGCTTTGTCGAGAACACCGTCGCGGCAATCAAGGGCCGCACTATCCACGCCTTCCACACCGAAGGCGCCGGCGGCGGCCATGCGCCCGACATCATCAAGGTCTGCGGCCTGCCCAATGTCATCCCGTCCTCGACCAATCCGACCCGGCCTTACACGGTTAATACGCTGGCAGAGCATCTCGACATGCTGATGGTCTGCCATCATCTGTCGCCGTCGATCCCCGAGGACATCGCCTTTGCCGAAAGCCGCATCCGCAAGGAGACGATCGCCGCCGAGGATATCCTGCACGACATCGGCGCTTTCTCGATTATCTCCTCCGACAGCCAGGCTATGGGCCGCGTCGGCGAGGTGGCGATCCGCTGCTGGCAGACCGCCGACAAGATGAAGCGCCAGCGCGGGTCGCTGCCCCAGGAAAGCGGCGACAACGACAATTTCCGCGTCCGCCGCTACATCGCCAAATACACCATCAACCCAGCCATCGCGCACGGCCTGTCGAAGGAGATCGGCTCCGTGAGCGTGGGCAAGCGAGCCGATCTCGTGCTGTGGAACCCAGCCTTCTTCGGCGTCAAGCCCGAGATGGTGCTGATCGGCGGCATGATCGCCGCGGCGCCGATGGGCGACCCCAACGCCTCGATCCCGACGCCGCAGCCGATGCATTACCGGCCGATGTTCGGCGCCTATGGCAAGGCGCTGACCAATTCCTCGGTGACCTTTGTGTCCAGGGCCGCTTTCGATGCGGGTCTGCAATCAAGGTTGGGCGTCGACAAACAGATGGTCGCGGTCGAAAACACCCGCGGCGGCATCGGCAAGCATTCGATGGTGCTTAACGACGCCACGCCGCATGTCGAGGTCGATCCGGAGACGTACGAAGTGCGCGCCGACGGCGAGCTGCTGACTTGCGAACCGGCGACCGTGCTGCCGATGGCGCAGCGGTATTTCCTGTTTTGACAGGAGGCTGATCGGTGAATGGGCAAATATCGTTGCGGCTCGCGCGCGCAGACCGCAATATGCGGCAAAGCAGCAGTTGCATTGTGATTAGCATGCCCACCGAAATCGCCTCCCCGCATGACATTTTCCCGCATATCCGCATCGTCATGGGCATGGTGATCGGTCTCGGCGTCACCCGGCTGTTGTCCGGCGTGGCCCGCACCGTCCAGCATCCCGGCCAGTACCGGCTCTATGCGGTGCATCTGGCCTGGGTCGGCTCGGTGCTGCTGATGCTGGTGCATTTCTGGTGGTGGGAGTTCGGGCTCTACGCCATCGAGTCCTGGACCTTCGGCAAATACCTTTTCATCATCTTCTACGCCATTACGCTGTTCCTGCTCTGCGCGCTGCTGTTTCCGGATTCGATGCTCGATTACACCAGCTACGAGGACTATTTCTACTCGCGTCGCGCCTGGTTTTTCGGCCTGCTGGCGGCGACCTATCTGCTCGACGTTATCGACACATTGCTGAAAGGTCCGGAGCATTTCGCCCGCTTCGGCATCGAATATCTGTTCCGCACGCCGGTCTTCGTCGCGCTCTGCATCGCCGCGATCCTGGTGCGCGATCGTCGTTTTCACATCGCTTTCGTCGTTGCCGCGCTCATCTATCAGATTTCGTTCATCCTGCGGCTCTTCGACACCATCGTCTGACCACCATTGGGCCGATGCTCAGGATCGTCTAGGTTTTCGGGAAAGGAGGTTCAACCATGTACAAGGCGGTCGGATCGCGCGGGTCCCGCGTCAGCCGCGTGCTCTGGATGCTCGAGGAGCTCGGGCAGCCCTATGAATTCGTCGAGGTCGGGCTGCGCTCGCCGGAAGCCTACGCGCTCAATCCGTCCGGGAAAGTGCCGATCCTGATCGACGGCGAGGTGAAGGTGACGGATTCGGCGGCGATCTGCGTCTACCTGGCCGACAAGCATCCCGACAAAGGCATGGGCGCCAATCCCGGCCTTGCCGGCCGGGCCGAGATGGATTCCTGGATGCATTTTGCCCAGAGCGAATTCGAAGCGCCGCTGTGGAACAAGCTGCGTCACCGCTTCCTCTTGCCTAAGGACCTGCGGGTCGATGTCGGTCCGGCAGCGGCCTATGACTTCGCCTCCGAGGTGAAGGCGCTGGACCGCCGGCTTGGCGACAGGCCTTTTGCGCTCGGGAACCGTTTCTCCGCTGTCGATGTGCTGCTCGGCGACATGGGCGGCTGGGCCCGTGCCGGCCGGTTTCCGATCGACTCGGAACGCGTCAACGCCTATCTCGATCGCGTGCTTTCCCGTCCCGCTCGGGCGCGGGCGCAAGCCACCGCATCGGCCCGAAAATCGGAACCGATTTTCGGAAAGCACGATGCGTAGATTTAAAAAGTGTTAGAGCGTCCTTTGCGCGTCCAAGAGGACGCGCGGCGCTCTAATGGCGGAGCCATGAAATGAAGCTCAACATCACCACCGATTTCACCAAATTCCCGCGCGCCGTGTCAGTGCTCTCCGCCGGCGAGGCCGGAGCGAAAGCACCCTACGACAAGGCCATCCTTGCCCATGACGAACGGCATCTGCGCCGCCGCGCCGTCGAGACAGCAGGCGGCGACAGGGTGCTGGTCGATCTGCCCGAGCCGGTGGCGCTGAACAACGGCGACCGGCTGGTGCTGGAGGACGGCCGGCAGCTCGAGATCGTAGCGGCGCCGGAAGAAGTCTACGACGTCCGTGCCCGCGACGCCGTGCACCTGGCCGAGCTCGCCTGGCATATCGGCAACCGCCATCTCGCCGCGGCGATCGAAGCGAACCGCATGCTCATCCTGCGCGACCGCGTCATCAAGGTGATGCTGGAAGGATTGGGCGCCACGGTCAGCGAGGTCCTGGAGCCGTTCACGCCCGTGCGCGGCGCCTATTCCGGCGACCACGGCCATGCTCATGCCCACGCCGGGGCGCACAGCCATGGTCACAGCCACAGCGAATCGCATTCGCATAGCCATTCGCATTCACACGATCACCACCATCACGATCATGACTGAACTGTCGAGCACCGCACTGCTGCGGCTGATGGCGTGGCTGTCGCCGGCCTTTCCGGTCGGCGGCTTCGCCTACAGCCACGGTCTCGAACGCGCCGTGCATGACGGGCTGGTCGCCAATCGCGGCGATCTCGCCGAGTGGCTGGAGACGCTGGTCGAGATGGGTTCGGGATGGAACGATGCGGTGCTGTTTGCCGAAAGCTGGCGGCGCGCGCGTGACGGCGGCGATCTGCGGGAGATCGCCGCGCTGGCCGAGGCGCTTGCCGGATCGCAAGAGCGCCACATGGAAACCATGCTGCAGGGCGCGGCCTTCCTCAAGGCGGCCTCTGCCTGGCCGAGCCTGGTGCTCTCACGTCTGCCTGCCGATTGCCCGTATTGCGTCGCGGTCGGCGCTATTGCCGGCGGCAATGGCATTGGCCTGCAGGTATCGCTGGCCGCCTTCCTGCAAGCCTTCTTTTCAAACCTCATGCAAGCTGCGATCAGGCTCGGCGTCGTTGGCCAGAACGACGCTGTCTCATTGTTGGCCGGATTCGAACTTTTGGCGCTGGAGACCGCCGCCCGCGCCGCCGGCTCGACCCTCGACGGTCTCGGCGGCTCAGCCTTCGTCTCCGACATCATGGCGATGAAGCACGAAACCCAGTATTCACGGCTGTTCCGCTCATGATCGTTCTCGCCTTCGCCCTTTCTGTCGTCCTGCTCCTGATCACCACGCTGCATGTCTATTGGGGCATTGGCGGCATCTGGCCCGGCACCGATCAGGCATCCTGCGCGCGTGCCGTCGTCGGCTTCCGCGGCGTCGATGAAATGCCCTCGGCCTTTGCGAGCTTCGCCGTCGCCGCGTGCCTGGCGCTCGCTACGCTGTGGCCGTTGGCGCTAGCAGGCGTTTTCGCCGCGCCTTTCCCGAAAGAAGGGCTTGCCGCCACCTCGCTGCTTTTCGGGCTCGTCTTCCTTGGGCGTGGCATCGCCGGCTTCACGCCCTGGTGGCGCCGGCTGGCACCCGAACAGCCTTTCGCGCGGCTCGATCAGCGCTTCTATTCGCCGCTCTGCCTGTTGATCGGGGCAGGCTTCGCCACCCTCGCCATCACGGAGTTTCCGGCATGAAGTCGAAAAACGGTCCTCTTCGCATCGGCATCGGCGGCCCGGTCGGATCCGGAAAGACAACGCTCACCGAAAAGCTCTGCAAGGCCATGCGCGACGACTTTTCCATCGCGGTCGTCACCAACGACATCTACACCAGGGAAGACGCCATGATGCTGGCCCGCCTGCAGGCGCTGCCCGAGGAGCGTATCATCGGCGTCGAGACCGGCGGCTGTCCGCACACCGCCATTCGCGAGGACGCCTCGATCAATCTGCGGGCCATCGCCGAGTTGAACAAGAAATTCCCCGATCTCGACATCATCTTCATCGAGTCCGGCGGCGACAATCTTGCCGCCACCTTCTCGCCCGACCTCGCCGACATGACGCTCTATGTCATCTCGGTCTGCCAGGGCGAGGAGATCCCGCGCAAGGGCGGCCCGGCCATAACCCGCTCCGATTTCCTGATCATCAACAAGAGCGACCTGGCGCCCTATGTGAACGTCAAGCTCGATGTCATGGAAAGCGATGCCGCCCGCATGCGCGGCAAGCGGCCTTTCGGCTTCACCGACCTGTCGCGCGGCAAGGGCCTGCGGGAGGTGATCGAGTTCATCCTCGAGCATGGCGGGCTGCAATCGACGCGCCCGGCGGCCTGAGCTTGGCGTAGTCTGACCTACCAGTTTACGGTTGCTGGCCTGCGCCGCGCACGGCATGCTCCCGGAAACCGGAGGATTTTCGATGAGCCTTGCCCGTCTGCAAAAGGAACAACTGACCAATCTGCCTTTCTATGAAGAGCGCGTCGATCTCGCCGCCGCCTTCCGTTGGACGGCTCGGCTCAACATGCATGAGGCGGTGGCCAATCACTTCTCGCTGTCCGTCAACGAGGACGGCACCAAATTCCTGATGAACCCCAACCAGGTGCATTTCTCGCGCATCAAGGCGAGCGACCTGCTTTTGATCGACGCCAACGATCCCGAGACGCTGTCTGGCCCCAATGCGCCCGATCCGACGGCCTGGGGCTTGCACGGCGCCATCCATCGCAACGTGCCGCATGCACGCTGCGCCATGCATGTGCATTCGATCCATGCCACCGTGCTTGCCTCGCTCGCCGACTCGACCCTGCCGCCGATCGACCAGAACTCGGCCATGTTCTTCAACCGCCATGTCGTCGACCCTCACTATGGCGGGCTGGCCTTCGAGGAGGAGGGCGAGCGCTGCTCGCAGTTGCTCACCGATCCCAAAGTCAAGGTCATGGTCATGGGCAATCACGGCGTGATGGTCATCGGCGACAGCGTCGCCGACACCTTCAACCGCATGTTCTATTTCGAGCGCGCCGCCGAGACCTACATCAAGGCGCTGTGGACAGGCCGGCCGTTGCGCACGCTGTCCGATGCCATCGCCGAGAAGACGGCCAGCGAGATGGACGACTATCCCGGCCAGGCCGAACGCCACCTTGCCGAACTGAAGGCGATCCTCGACGAGGAAGAGCCGGTCTACCGGAATTGAGGGCTGCGGGTTTCGGAATGACTGGTCGGCGATCGGGAGCGGGAATTGCCGGCCTACCGCAATCGTCTTCGGGCCTCGCGCCGTCATCCTCGGGCTTGTCCCGAGGATCTACCGACCCAAGACTGATCGCGTCATATTCTCGTCGGACGGCAGATCCTTGTGACAAGCCCAAGGATGACGGCGCTGGGCTAAAGGTAGAGGCGCGGGGCCAACGATGTCCGCGTGAAGCCACGGATGTCCGCGCCAAACTCGCCCGCGCCTCAGAGCCCCAATTGCGTCCGCAATTCGTTCGCACTGTTGATAACAACCGCGCCCGGCGGGCCTTCCATCGGCGCCTCCGGCCAGAAAATCGTCTTCATCCCGGCGGCCAGTCCGGCCATGGCGCCGGTCAAGCTGTCGTCAACCGCGACTGCGTCCGCCGGGTCGACGCCGGCAAGATACGCAGCGCGCAGGAAGGGTTCTGGAAGCGGCTTGCCATCGATCACGTCGTTGCGGCTGATCGTCCGCATGCCTGGATAGGTGAGTCCGACCGCGCTGAGATTGGCGTCGACGATCAGCCGATCGGAATTCGATACCACCGCCTGCTGCACGCCCAGCGCCTGCAATTCATTGAAGACCTCGATCGCCCCGGGGCGCGGCTTCAGCGTCTCGGCCATTGGCAGATAATGGTCGTATTTGCGCACGATCCAGTCGTCGAAGGGCAGCGCAAGGCCGAACTCGTCGCGCAGCATCTCATAGACTGGCCATGCCGCGATGCCGAGCACGCGGTTGTGCAGATCGGCCGGCGGCGCGATGCCGACGCTGCGCAGCGCGGCGACAAGGGCGGCCTCATGCAGCGGCTCGCTGTCGACCAGCGTTCCGTCCATGTCCCAGAAAACCGCTTTCGGCGTCATGCGAGGCTCCTTTTGCCATCCCCTTAATGCGTTTCCCGGCCGAGATAAACCGCCCGGCCGGCAAATGGTGGGCACAGGGGCGAATTCAGCCATTGCCCCGAGCCGGATCGAGCAAGCAATTGCTCTTGTCGATAGACAATTGCGCGCCGTTGCATTCGCTGTAAGCTATGGCGCCCGTCTGAAGCATCGCGGGTTGGGGAGGCAGGACGTGAATTCGCGACAGGAAACCGGCAGCACCAGGTTGGACGACGCCGCGCGCGCCGGCTGGCTCTATTACGTTGCCGGCAACACGCAGGACCAGATCGCCGCCACACTTGGCATCTCCAGGCAGACGGCGCAGCGCCTGGTATCGCTGGCGGTGTCGGAAGGCCTGATCAAGGTGCGGGTCGATCATCCGATCGCCAATTGCCTCGACCTCGCAGCGCGGCTGAAGTCGCGCTTCGCGCTCGATCTGGTCGAGGTGGTGCCGAGCGATCCGACCTCGTCCTCGACGACGATCGGCGTCGCCGAGGCGGCCGCGGCCGAGATCGAACGGCGGCTGCGTTCGCCGACGCCCATTGTCATGGCGATCGGCACCGGCCGCACGCTGAAGGCGGCGATCGAGCTATTGCCGCCGATGGATTGCCCGCATCACAAGGTGGTGTCGTTGACCGGCAACATCTCGCCCGACGGCTCGGCCGCCTTCTACAACGTCATCTTCTCCATGGCCGACCGCGTCAAGGCGCGCTCCTTCCCGATGCCGCTGCCGGTTATCGCATCCTCGTCGCAGGAGCGCGAAATGCTGCTCAACCAGCCGATGATCCAGCCGACGCTGGCGCTGGCGGCGGAGGCCGACGTCACCTTCGTCGGCATTGGCGACCTCGGGCCCAGGGCGCCGCTCTACGAGGACGGATTCATCTCCGAAGCGGAATTGAAAGCGCTGCAAAAGGCCGGCGGCATCGCCGAGATCGTCGGCTGGGTGTTCGACCGCGAAGGCCGCATGATCGAGGGCATCACCAACGACCGGGTGTCGTCGGCGGCGCTGCCGTCGCGCGAGAGGTCGCTGGTCATTGCGCTCGCCATGGGCGAGCGCAAGCTGCCGGGCATCCTCGCCGCCGTCAACCGGCGGCTGGTCAATGGCCTGATCACCGACGAGCGCACCGCGACGGCGCTGCTCGGCGGCTGATTACCGATCAATTCGAAGTGGCTAATCGTGGCGCCCGTGAGGGTCTTTGCCGTCCAGAAAACCCATATCGCGCAGCAGATGCGGCGACAGGTCCCTGAGATCGACGTAGCGGCGTCTGCGGCCGGCAAACCATGAAAATTCACGCGCCAGCAGTGAAAACAATCCGCGTGCCGGGATCGAAGAGAGCTTTTCCTGTACCGTGGCCATGATCGTCAGCCTTCGCTATGCTTGAACTGGATTGATCGTCGACCCCAAATATCGTGCCGGCGGCACAATGCTTCCAATCAAACGTCGATCATGGCCCATAAGGAGGCCTTATGCCTGACCTCAGCTCGCGACAGGTTTCGCAACTCCCGCCGCTGCAGGCGATCAGGGTGTTCGAAGCCGTGGCGCGGCACCTTTCTTTCACCAAGGCCGCCGAGGAGCTCGGCATGACGCAGGCGGCCGCCAGCTATCAGATCAAGCTGCTGGAGGAGCGCGTTGGCGCGCCTTTGTTCCTGCGCCGTCCCCGTCAGATCGAGCTGACCGAGCCCGGACAACGCCTGGCGCCCGCCGTCAGCGAGGCGTTCTCCTTGCTGAGCAGCGCCTATGCCGCCGCCCGCACCGGCGCCGACGGGCTGTTGTGCATCACCACGGTGCTGACCTTTGCCTCGAACTGGCTGGCGCACCATCTAGGATCTTTCCAGGTTGCTCATCCGACGCTTGCCGTGCGGCTCGATACGTCGAGCCGCCTGACCGATTTCGCGCGCGAGGATGTCGATCTCGCCATCCGGTCGGGGGGCGGCAAGTGGCCGGGTCTTGAAGCTTTCAAATTGCTCGATGCCGATTTTACGCCGATGCTGAGCCCGAAGCTCGCGCAGAGCATCGGCGGGGTCAAGGAGCCGGCCGACCTCCTGCGGCTGCCGATCCTCGATCCTGGCGACATCTGGTGGACGCAGTGGTTCGAAGCCGCCGGCGTTCATTCGCACGACCTTGCCACGCGGCCCGGCAGCAGCATGGGCGCGCAGGCCTACGAGGCCAATGCGGCAATCGCCGGCCATGGCGTTGCGATCCTGACCCGGGCGCTGTTCAAGGCGGAACTGGCCGACGGCCGCCTGATCCAGCCTTTCGACCTTGTTGGCGACGATGGCCATGCCTACTGGCTGGTCTACCCGGAGTCGCGCCGCAATGTGCCGAAGATCCGGGCCTTCCGCGACTGGCTGCTGGCCGAGATCGCCTGCTGAAGGTTCGGTCTGCCCGAGACCTTTCTGTTCCCTCATCTGGCACTCGGCACGGCTGTGCTTAGTCGACGCAATTTCAATGCGCAGGTTAGCCGCCGGCATTCATGGCGTGCTGCGCTGCAGCATCGATTCCTGCTTGACATAATTAATGTTAGGTGAGTAATTGCTCAAAGCCAAGGCAAATGCTCATCTTGGTTTATGGGAGGAATTTGATGAAACTTCGCACGCTCACACTGGGCCTGTTGTCGGCCAGCGCTTTCGCTTTCGCCGCGCATGCCGAATCCATCACCATCGCCACCGTCAACAATGGCGATATGGTCCGCATGCAGAAGCTGACCGACGACTTCACCAAGGCTAACCCCGACATCCAGCTGAATTGGGTCACGCTCGAGGAGAACGTGCTGCGCGAGCGCGTCACCACCGACATCGCCACCAAGGGCGGCCAATACGACGTCATGACCATCGGCACCTACGAGGTTCCGATCTGGGCCAAGCAGAGCTGGCTGCTGCCGCTCGACAAGCTCGGCGAAGACTATGACGCCAAGGACATCATCCCGGCCATCGCCGGCGGCCTCTCGGTCGACGGCAAGCTGTATGCCGCGCCCTTCTACGGCGAAAGCTCCTTCGTCATGTATCGCAAGGACCTGATGGAGAAGGCGGGCTTGAAGATGCCCGACGCGCCGACTTGGGACTTCATCAAGCAGGCCGCCGACAAGATGACCGACCGCGCCAACGGCGTGAACGGCGTGTGCCTGCGCGGCAAGGCCGGCTGGGGCGAAAACATGGCCTTCCTCACCGCCATGTCGAATTCCTTCGGCGCCCGCTGGTTCGACGAGAACTGGAAGCCGCAGTTCGACCAGCCGGAATGGAAGAACACGCTGCAATTCTATGTCGACCTGATGAAGGCCGACGGGCCGGAAGGCGCTTCCTCCAACGGCTTCAACGAAAACCTGGCGCTGTTCCAGCAGGGCAAGTGCGGCATGTGGATCGACGCGACCGTCGCCGCCTCCTTCGTCTCCGATCCGAAGAGCTCGAAGGTCGCCGACAAGGTCGGCTACGCACTGGCGCCCGACAAGGGCCTGGGCAAGCGCGGCAACTGGCTGTGGGCGTGGTCGCTGGCCATTCCGGCCGGCACGCAGAAGGCCGACGCCGCCGAGAAGTTCGTCTCCTGGGCGACCAGCAAGCACTATGCCGAGCTCGTCGCTTCGAAAGAAGGCTGGGCCAACGTTCCTCCGGGCACGCGCTCCTCGCTCTACGCCAATCCGGAGTACCAGAAGGCAGCACCCTTCGCCAAGATGACGCTGGACTCCATCAACGCCGCCGATCCCACGCATCCGACCGTCAAGCCGGTGCCCTATGTCGGCGTGCAGTTCGTCGCCATTCCTGAATTCCAGGGCCTCGGCACCACCGTCGGCCAGCTCTTCTCGGCCGCCCTCGCCGGCCAGTCGAGCGTCGACGACGCGCTGAAGCAGGCCCAGGACGCCGCGACCGCGGCGATGACCGAAGGTGGCTATATCAAGTAAGGCTCCTCCCGGTGCCGAGAGCCGGTAGCGCATCATGACCGGCCAGGGCCGTCCGAAACCCAGTTCGGGCGGCCTCTTTCACCTCTGAAGAAACATTCGCTGACCGTCGAAGGGTACCGTCATGGCTACTCAGCAAACCCGTTCGCTTGCGCGTTTCATGTTGGCGCCTTCCGTGGTGCTGCTGTTCGTCTGGATGATCGTCCCGCTGGCCTTTACGATCTGGTTTTCGTTGCTCCAGTACAACCCGCTGAATCCGATCCGTGACGGCTTCGTCTGGTTCGCAAATTACAAGCTTTTCTATTCGAACCCGGCCTTCCTGTATTCGATCCTCAACACGCTCACCATCGTCGTCAGCGTGCTTGTGATCACCGTGGTTGGCGGCATTCTTCTCGCGCTGCTCATCGATCAGCCGATGTGGGGCCAGGGCATCGTTCGCATTCTGGTGATTTCGCCGTTCTTCGTCATGCCGCCGGTGGCCGCCCTTGTCTGGAAGAACATGATCATGCACCCGCAATACGGCGTCTTCGCCGACATTGCGCGCTTCTTCGGCCTGCAGCCGATCGATTGGTTCGGCCAGCATCCCCTCACCGCAATTATCATCATTGTCGCCTGGCAATGGCTGCCCTTCGCGACGCTGATCCTGTTGACGTCGTTGCAGTCGCTCGACGGCGAGCAGAAGGAAGCGGCCGAGATGGATGGCGCCGGCTTCCTCAGCCGATTCTGGTATCTGACGCTGCCGCACATGTCGCGGGCGATCACCGTCGTCATCCTGATCCAGACGATTTTCCTGCTTTCGGTCTATGCCGAGATCCTGGTTACCACCAATGGCGGCCCCGGCTACGCCTCCACCAACCTGCCTTTCCTCGTCTACCAGAAGGCATTGCTTGAGTTCAAAATCGGCCAGGCATCCGCCGGCGGTGTCATCGCCGTCATTCTCGCCAACATCGTTGCCTTCTTCGCCATGCGCGCCGTCGGCAAGAACCTCGACAGGTAAGGGAGGGTAAGATGGCCCGCGCAGTCACCACCCAGCACAAGACGATCGCCACGGCCGCGGCTTGGATCGTCGCCTTTCTGATCTTCTTCCCGATCCTCTACACGATCATCACCTCGTTCAAGTCGGAGCAGGAGGCGATCCAGGGCTTCAACCTGATCCCGTCAGGCACCATGGAAAGCTATTCCGAGGTCCAGGCGCAGAACGGCTATTTCAAGTTCTTCCTGAATTCGGTGATCCTGTCGGTGGGCTCGACGATCATCGCCCTCTTGGTCGCCATCCCGGCGGCATGGTCGATGGCGTTTTCGCCGTCCAAGCGCACCAAGGACGTCCTGATGTGGATGCTCTCCACCAAGATGATGCCGGCGGTCGCGGTGCTGTTCCCGATCTACCTGATCTTCCGCAACACCGGCCTGCTCGACAGCCGCATCGGCCTCACCGTTATGCTGATGCTGATCAATCTGCCGATCGTAGTCTGGATGCTCTACACCTATTTCCGCGAAATCCCGGGCGAGATCCTCGAAGCGGCGCGCATGGACGGCGCCTCGCTGTGGAACGAGATCATCTACGTGCTGACGCCGATGGCCGTGCCGGGCATCGCCTCGACCATGCTGTTGAACATCATCCTGGCCTGGAACGAGGCGTTCTGGACGATCCGGCTGACCACCACCAACGCCGCGCCGCTCACCGCCTTCATCAGCTCCTTCTCCAGTCCGCAAGGCCTGTTCTGGGCCAAGCTTTCGGCCGCCTCGACGCTGGCGATCGCGCCGATCCTGATCATGGGCTGGTTCAGCCAGAAACAGCTGGTGCGCGGCCTGACCTTTGGTGCCGTGAAGTAACAGCCCTGCCTAGCGGCGGACGACGAAAAATACCCCGGGGAGGAAACCATGGGAAACATCACGCTCAAGAACGTCTCCAAGTCCTTCGGGTCGACGACAATCATTCCGAACATCGACCTCGTCATCGAGGACGGCGAGTTCGTGGTGTTCGTCGGCCCGTCCGGTTGCGGCAAGTCCACGCTGCTGCGCCTGATCGCCGGACTGGAGGACACCAGCGGCGGCACCATCAACATTGACGGTCGCGACGTCACCGGCGAAGCCCCGGCCAAGCGCAAGCTTGCCATGGTGTTCCAGTCCTACGCGCTCTATCCGCATATGACGGTAGCCAAGAACATCGCCTTTCCGCTGAAGATGGCGGGCGAGGATCAGGCGACCATCGACAAGAAGGTGAAGGACGCCGCGCGCATCCTGAACCTCACCAACTACCTCGAGCGCCGTCCCGGCCAGCTCTCCGGCGGCCAGCGCCAGCGCGTCGCCATCGGCCGCGCCATCGTTCGCCAGCCTTCGGCCTTTCTGTTCGACGAGCCGCTGTCCAATCTCGACGCGGCCTTGCGCGGCACCATGCGCCTCGAGATCAGCGAGCTTCACCAACAGCTGAATACGACGATGATCTACGTCACCCACGACCAGGTCGAGGCGATGACCATGGCCGACAAGATCGTCGTCCTCAACGCCGGCAACATCGAGCAGGTCGGCTCGCCGATGGAGCTTTACAAGACGCCGAGGAACCTGTTCGTCGCCGGTTTCATCGGCTCGCCCAAGATGAACCTGATCGAAGGCGCGCCGGCAGCCAAATACGGCGCCAAGACGGTCGGCATCCGGCCCGAGCACATGCTGATCTCGACCACCGCGGGCGACTGGAAGGCAACCGTCGGCGTCGCCGAGCATCTCGGCTCCGACACTTTCCTGCACGTCCAGGCCGACGGCGTCGGTCCGCTGACCGTGCGCGCCGACGGCGAGCTCGCCGTCCAGCATGGCGACACCATCTACCTGACGCCGGACAAGGCCAAGCTGCATCGCTTCGGCGCCGACGGCAAGGCGATGGCGCAGTGAGGCTGAAAGGCAAATCGGCGCTGATCACCGGATCGGCGCGCGGCATCGGCAGGGCCTTCGCCGAGGCCTATGCGCGCGAAGGGGCGACGGTGGCGATCGCCGACATCAACCTCGAAGCGGCGCAAGCCACCGCCAAGGCGATCGGTCCGGCCGCCCATGCGGTCAAGCTCGACGTCACCGATCAGTCCTCGATCGCGGTGGCGGTGAAGGCGGTCGAGGCGAAAACCGGCGGCCTTGATATCCTGATCAACAACGCCGCGCTTTTCGATTTGGCGCCGATCGTCGAGATCAGCAAGGCGAGCTACGACAGGCTGTTTTCGGTCAATGTCGCGGGCACGCTGTTCATGCTGCAGGCGGCTGCCCGCTCGATGATCGCCGCTGGCCGGGGTGGCAGGATCATCAACATGGCAAGCCAGGCCGGCCGGCGCGGCGAGCCGCTGGTCGCCGTCTACTGCGCCACCAAAGCGGCCGTCATTTCGCTGACGCAATCGGCCGGGCTGGATTTGATCAAGCACCGCATCAACGTCAACGCCATCGCACCCGGAGTCGTCGACGGCGAGCATTGGGATCATGTCGATGCGATGTTCGCCAAATACGAAAACCGGCCGAAGGGTGAAAAGAAAAGGCTGGTCGGCGAAAGCGTGCCCTATGGCCGCATGGGCAGGGCCGAGGACCTCACCGGCATGGCCGTGTTTCTCGCCAGCGACGAGGCCGAATACATTGTCGCCCAGACCTACAATGTCGATGGCGGCCAATGGATGAGCTGACGGGGGCGAGTTGAGGGGAGGCGCGTCTCCCTTCCTCCGGGGAGAACGCGCCGCGGGGCAGGTGAGGGGCAGCACACTGAAAATCAGGTGCAGCCCCTCACTCTCCCGAAGCACCGGCGGCGCCGGAATTGTCGGGCCAGCTTTCGGCCAAAGGGTAAAGCAGATGACCGTGAAACTCTCTTCCTCAAACCTCGCCAAACTCCCTTCCAACGTCTCCGGTCCGCGATATGACCGCGCCGCGCTGAAGGCCGGCATCGTCCATTTCGGCGTCGGCAATTTCCACCGCTCGCACCAGGCCGTCTATCTCGATGATCTATTCAACTCGGGGATCGGCCAAGACTGGGCGCTGATCGGCGCCGGTGTGTTCGAGGGCGAGAAGGTCGGCCGCTCGAAGCTTGAGGAACAGGACTGGCTGACCACCGTGGTCGAGCAGGACCAGGGCCATATGAGCGCCCACGTCACCGGCGCTATGGTCGATTTCCTGATGCCTGGCGATGCGGCGGCCATTGTCGAGCAGCTCGCCGACCCGGCGATCAGGATCGTCTCGCTGACCATCACCGAAGGCGGCTATTTCATCGACCCGGCCTCCGGCGTGTTCAACCCGACCCATCCCGACATCGTCGCCGACGCGCAGCCAGGTGCCGTACCGAAGACCGTGTTCGGCATCATCCTTGCCGGGCTTGTGCGCCGGCGCGCCGACGGCATCGTGCCGTTCACCGTCATGTCCTGCGACAACATCCCTCATAACGGCCATGTCACCTCCGATGGCGTCATCGGCCTCGCCCGGCTGATCGACGAGGATCTGGCCGACTGGGTCAGGGACAATGTCGCCTTTCCGAACGGCATGGTCGACCGCATCACGCCGGCCACCACCGACCGCGAACGTGCCATCCTGGCCAGCGATTTCGGGCTGGAGGACAATTGGCCGGTGTTCTGCGAGCCGTTCCGGCAATGGGTGTTGGAAGACCATTTCACCGACGGCCGTCCGCCGCTGGAAAAGGTCGGCGTGCAGTTCGTCAAGGATGTCGCGCCCTATGAGCTGATGAAGATACGCATCCTCAACGGCGGCCATGCAGCAATCGCCTATCCGGCCGGGCTGATGGACATCCATTTCGTCCATGAGGCGATGCAGGAACCGCTGGTGCGCGGCTTCCTCGCCAAGCTCGAGCGCGACGAGATCATCCCGACCGTGCCGCCGGTACCGGATACGGTGCTGGAGGATTATTATCAGCTCATCGAGCGCCGCTTCTCCAACCCGAAGATCGGCGACACCATCCGCAGGCTTTGTCTTGACGGCTCCAACCGGCAGCCGAAATTCATCATCCCGACCATTGCCGACCGGCTGAAGGCGGGCAAGGGCGTCGCCGGTCTGGCGCTGGAATCGGCGCTCTGGTGCCGCTACTGCCTCGGCACCACCGACAGCGGCGCCGTCACCGAACCGAACGACCCTAATTGGGACCGGCTGCAGACGGCCGCGAAGGCCGCCAAGGATGCACCCGGCGCCTGGCTTGCCATGGAAGACATCTATGGCGATGTCGGCCGCTCGGCCGCTTTCGCCGAGGCCTTCGCCCACGCGCTCAACGTGCTGTGGGCAAACGGCGCGCGCGAGACGCTGACGCGCTACCTCGCCGGCAAGCTCTGAAGCCCGCTGGAAGCAGCAGCGATGACGCCCGAACTGGTCATCTTCGACTGTGACGGCGTGCTGGTCGACAGCGAGGCGCTGTCGGTCTCGGCGCTGCTCGGCATGATCGAGCTCGCCGGCGGTGCGCTGAGCGAAGACGCCGCCTACGAGCATTTCCTCGGCAGGAGCATGAAGAGTGTGCGTGAGATCCTCGGCCGCGACTTCGGCATCGAGATCAGCGACCGGCATCTGACCGCCATGCGCGTCGATTTGATGCGCAAATTCCGCGAGGAGCTGAAGCCGATCCCCGGTGTCCAGGAGATGCTGCCGAAGCTCGGCCTGCCCTTTTGCGTCGCTTCCTCCGGCACGCTGGAACGCATCCGCTACGCGCTCGACGTCACCGGGCTGCTCGGGCTTATGGAGCCGCATCTGTTCAGCGCCACCATGGTCATGCGCGGCAAGCCGGCGCCTGACCTGTTCCTCCACGCCGCCGCCGCCATGCGGGCAAATCCGCGCCAATGCCTGGTCATCGAGGACAGTCCGGCCGGCATCGCCGCGGCCCGTGCGGCGGACATGCGCGTCTTTGCCTTCACCGGCGGCTCGCATGCCGGCAACCCCGCATTGAAAGCGCGGCTTGCGTCGAGTGAGCCGGACTTTATATTCGCTGACATGCTGCAATTGCCGGATCTGATTGCAGACCTGGGAGCGAGAGTAAGAGCACCTTGACGAACAGCTTCGTTTGCGCGGTCGATGTCGGCACCGGGAGCGCTCGCGCGGGCATTCTCGACGCTCGCGGCACCTTGCTCGGCCGCGCCGAGCGGCCGATCGCCATGCACCAGCCCAAGGCCGATCACGCCGAGCATGATTCGCGCGATATCTGGTCGGCGGTCTGCGCCGCCGCGCGCGGCGCGCGCGACAAGGCCGGTGTCGCTGCCGAGGATGTCGTCGGCATCTCCTTCGATGCCACCTGCTCGCTGGTCGTGCGCGACAGCCAGGGCGGCCAGCTCAGCGTCTCGGTCACCGGCGAGAAGCGCTGGGACACCATCGTCTGGCTCGACCATCGCGCCATCGCCGAGGCCGACGAATGCACGGACAGCGGCCATGCGGTCCTCGACTATATCGGCGGCGTCATGTCGCCGGAAATGGCGACGCCGAAGCTGATGTGGCTGAAGCGCCATCTGCCGAAGACATGGAATAGAGCCGGCTATCTGTTCGACCTGACCGATTTCCTGACCTGGCAGGCGACTGGCTCGCTCGCCCGCTCGCAATGCACGCTGACCGCGAAATGGACCTATCTCGCGCATGAGGAGACGAGCTGGCGGCGCGATTTCTTCGAGCTCGTCGGCTTGGGCGACCTGTTCGAGCATGGCAACCTTCCCGAAAAGGCGAGCCCGGTCGGCGCCGATATCGGCAGGCTTACCGCGCAGGCGGCGGCCGAGCTTGGCCTGACGGAAAAATGCCGCGTCGGCGCCGGCGTCATCGACGCCTATGCCGGCGCGCTCGGTGTTTTGGGCGGCTTTGCCGGCGACGAGAAGAACATCAGCCGGCACCTGGCGCTGATCGCCGGCACATCCTCCTGCGTTATGGCAATGTCGCCCGATCCGCAGCCCTTTGCCGGCGTCTGGGGGCCATATTATGGCGCTGCGCTGCCAAGACTCTGGCTGTCGGAAGGCGGCCAGTCGGCGACCGGCGCGCTGCTCGACCACATCATCCGCTGGCACGGCGCCGGCGGCGAGCCGGATGCGGCGATGCATGCCAGGATCGCCAAGCGTGTCGCCGAGTTGCGCGCCGCCGAAGGCGACGGCCTCGCCGCAAGACTGCATGTGCTGCCAGATTTCCACGGCAACCGCTCGCCATTGGCCGATCCGCATGCCGTCGGCGTCGTCAGCGGGCTGACGCTCGACTCCTCCTTCGACAGCCTGTGCAAGCTCTATTGGCGCACCGCTGTCGGCATCGCGCTCGGCGTGCGCCACGTGCTGGAGGCGCTGAACGAGAACGGCTACCTGATCGACACGCTGCACGTCACCGGCGGCCACACCAAGAACCCGCTGCTGATGGAGCTTTATGCCGACGCCACCGGCTGCACGGTAATCGAGCCGCTGGCTGACGAAGCGGTGCTGCTCGGCACCGGCATGGTGGCGGCCACCGCCGCCCGGCTGTTTCCGGACCTGAACGCGGCCTGCGTCGCCATGCAGCAAGGCGGCAAGACACGGCGCTCCAACCCGGCCGCCAGCTCGAAGTTCGACCGCGATTACCGGATTTTCCTTGAGATGCATCGCCAGCGGCAGGCGCTCGACGCGATAAGTTAGCCGGTTATTTGCGCAGCGACATGCCCGTCGTTGCGTCGAACAGGTGAATGCTTTTCTCGTTGAACGTGTAGCGGACAGGCGCGCGCAGGTCTGGGCATTCTCGGGCCGGCACCAGCGCGCTGATCTCCTTGCCGCCGGAGCCGAACGTCACCAGCGCATCATTGCCGTGGAACTCGATAAGGTCGGCCGTGCCCAGCAGCAGGGTGCGATTTCCATCGGTGCTTGCCGTCTTCAGGTCCGGAGGCCGAATGCCGAGCACCGCGCGATCGCCATGCTGCAGATGGAATCCCCGGCCCTCGATCGAAAGAACCGTCCCGGCGCCGGTCAGCGCCCACCCGTTCTCTGCCCCGCCCACAGTCACCTCGATGAAATTCATGTTCGGCGTGCCGATGAAGCCTGCTACGAACAGATTGCCCGGCCGGCGATAGATCTCGGCCGGCGAGCCGATCTGCTCGATCACGCCGTCCTTCAACAGCACGATGCGATCGGCCAGCGTCATCGCCTCGAGCTGGTCGTGGGTGACATAGACGGTCGTCGTCTTCAGCGATTGGTGCAGCCGTGCGATCTCGACCCGCATATGGTTGCGCAGCTTGGCATCGAGATTGGACAGCGGCTCGTCGAACAGGAACACTTTGGGTGTCTTGATCATGGCGCGCGCGATCGCCACGCGCTGCTGCTGGCCGCCAGAAAGCTCGCTCGGCTTGCGGCCGAGATAGGGCTCGAGCCCGAGCGTCTTCGAAACCGTCTCGACCCGCTTCCGGATTTCGGTCGCCGGCACCTTCTGCCGCCTCAGCCCGAAGGCGATGTTGTCGAAGATCGTCATGTGCGGATAAAGCGCGTAGTTCTGGAACACCATGGCAATGCCGCGGTCGCCAGGGTCGAGATCGTTCACCACCTTGCCGCCGATCGACACCTCGCCGCCGCTGATGTCCTCCAACCCGGCCAGCATCCGCAGCAGCGTAGACTTGCCGCAGCCGGACGGGCCGAGGAACACAACGAATTCGTGCTCCTCGATCGAGAGGTTGAGATCGCGGATGACGGTCGTGGCGCCATAGGCCTTGTCGACATGGGAGCAGGTGATGGCGGACATCGGTCAGCCCTTCTCGCCGGTAAGCAGGATTTGCAGCTTGACGTCCTGCGGATTGCCCTGAGCCGCCCGCTCGAAGGCCTTGATGCTGTCGCCGAAATCATAAGTGCCGGTGATCAGCGGCTTGAGATCGACCTTGCCGGAAGCGATCAGTTGCAGCGCGCGATCGAAGATGTTGGCGTAGCGGAACACGGTCTCGATGCGCACCTCCTTCGAGATCGCCGCCGGCACGTCGAGACTGACCGGCTCGACAGGCAGCCCGACCAGCACCACCGCGCCACCCGGCCGAACGGTGTCGAACAGATCTGCGAAGGCTTTTGGATTGCCGCTCGCCTCAAACACGATGTCGGCGCCCCAACTGTCGGTCGCGTCCCGCACTGCGTCGACCAGCGACTGCTTGCCGATATCGACTGGCACGATGCCGGGATACTGGGCGGCGATCGCAAGCTTGGGCGCGGAGAAGTCCGAGATCAGCACTTTGGAGCAGCCGCCCGCCAGCGCGGCCAAGGCGATCATGATGCCGATCGGGCCGCAGCCGACGACGACGGCGACATCGCCGGGCACGATGCGGGCGCGCGTTGCCGCCTGCATGCCGATGGCGAAGGGCTCGACCATCGCGCCCTCGGCGAAGGAGACATTATCCGGCAGCTTATAGGTGAAGGCCGCCGGATGGATGGCGTAGGGCGCGAGCACCCCATGCACCGGCGGCGTTGCCCAGAAGCGGACGTCCGGGTCCACATTGTAGATGCCGAGCTTAGTCGCGCGTGACGAAAGGTTAGGCACGCCCGGCTCCATGCAGACACGATCGCCGACCTTGAGATTCGTGACATTGGCACCAACCTCGACGATCGTTCCCGATGCCTCGTGGCCGAGCACCATCGGCTGGCGCACGATGTAGCTGCCGATGGCGCCGTGCGTGTAGTAATGCACGTCGCTGCCGCAGACGCCGACCGTGTGGATGGCGATCCTGACGTCGTCAGGTCCGACGTCTTGCGGCAGCGCGATCTCGCGCAGCGACAGTTCGCCTTTTTTCTCAAGCACCAGTGCCCGCATCGGGTATCCTCGCATCAACTTTTCTTTTGCCGGAAAACGGAATTCAGGAAGCCGCTCAAAACGCCGAGGAACAAAAGCGGCGGCAGCGACAGAAGCACAACCGAAGCGTTGAGGATTCCCCACGGCACGTTCATGCCTTGCTGGGAGAGCTCGGAAGCCACGATCGGCAGCGTCTTGGCGTTGGAGCTCGACAGCATCAGCGCAATCAGGAATTCGTTCCAGACCAGCACGAAGCTGAAGGCGATGGCGCCTATGAGCGAGCGCGCCGCGACGGGAAGCGCGATCCGCCAGAAAACCGAATAGGCGCCGTAGCCGTCGACGAAGGCGGCTTCCTCGATCTCCTTCGGGACGCCCTGAAAGGCCGGAATGGCAAGCCACATGATGACCGAGATGGTCAGCAGCGAATAGGTGACGACCAGCGCCGGCAAAGTGTCGTAGAGCCCGACCTGCAGCCAGATCACCATCAGCGGAATGGCTACCGCCACCGGTGGCAGGAAGCGCAGCGACAGCACGAAGAACTGGATGTCGCCGGCGAAGCGGTTTGGGTAGCGCGCCACCGCATAGGCCGCCGGCAGCCCGAGCACGACGCCGATCAGCACCGCCGAACCGCAGGCGACGACCGAGTTGTAGAGCCCGGTCAGCACGCTGTCGCGGCCGAGGATATAGCTGATGTTGGCGAGCGTCGGCGTGAATATCACCTTCGGCACGCGCGTGATGATGTCGACATTGTTCTTGAGCGCGTTGAGCGCCGTCCAGACAAGCGGGAACACGGCCAGGAATCCGGCCAGCGCTAGGACGGCCTTGGCGATCAGCCGGCCCAGCCTTATCGGATATGGCTTCATGCCTGCACCCGCTTCCACAGCATGGTGAAGGTGATGACGGTCGCGATCATCATCAGCACCGCCATCGCCGAAGCATAGGAGACCTTGCCGGACTCGATAAAGCCTTGCGAGAAGGCGTACATGTCGAGCGTCTCCGTCGCGACGCCGGGTCCGCCGCGCGTCATCACATAGATCAGGTCGAAGGAGCGCAGCGATTCGATCATCTTGACAAACATCAGACTGATCAGCGGCGCCTTCAGCATCGGCAAGGTGACATAGGCGTGGATCTGCCAGCGCTTGGCGTGGTCGAGCCTGGCCGCCTCGATCGGTTGCGGCGGCAAGGTTTCAAGCAGCTTCAGCACGATGACGGCGAAGAACAGCCCCCATTGCCAGACGTCCACCGAAGCGACGGCGAACAATGCGGTGCCGGGCTTGGACAGCGGATCGAAGATCAGCCCGCCGGTGACGAGCCGGTAAGGATAGGTGGCGATGCCGTAGAGCGGGTGATAGGCGAACTTCCAGACGAAGCCAGCCGAGACGCGCGGCAAAAGCACCGGGATGATGAACAGGAGACAGTAGAAATTGCGCAGGCGTGGGCCGGCGACCTCGAACATCAGCACACCCAGCCCGACCGCCACCACCATCGTCGCTACCACGGTGACGATCTCCCATTTCACCGAAACCCAGACGGCGTTGAGGAAACGGCGGTCGAGGAAGAGATCGGCGAAATTCGAGAACCACACCCAGGAATAGCCCGGCGAACTCAGCTCGCGGTTCTGCAAGGCGATCACGATGGCGTAGAGCGTCGGCACCATCGACAGCACCAGAAGGATGGCGAGGGTAGGAACGAGAAATGTGACGGGCAGGGAAGAGCGTCGGCGCATTGCCTATCCTCGGGGTATCGCGGATGCCTTGGACCGCTGGCGTGACCCGCGGCGCACGGATCTCCGGCATTCCGACGAATGCCGGAGACCGCGCCGCGGGCGGGAGGATTACTTCTTCTTCACCAGCTCGTTGGCATAGGCCTCAAGCTCGTTGAGGCCGCCCTTGATGTCGGTGCGGGTGCCGGTGACCAGTTCCTCGAGGATGATGCCCCAGCGGTCGCCGAGATCCGGCCAGCGCGGATCCTGCCAGAAGTTCACCGCCGTCACCTTGCCGGTGTCGGCCAGCGCCTTGCCGAGGTCGGCGCCGTAGATCTCGGCGAATTCCTTGCTGGAGAGGATGCTGGTGCGGTTCAACTCGCCGAACTGATGCGCATCGAGCCGGCGCTTCTCGTTCTCCTTCGAGGTCGCCCAGGCGATGAACAGGCCGGCGCATTTCTTCGCGGCGTCGTCTGCATTGGCCTTGGTGCCGATGGCGAGCCCGTGGCCGTAGCCGCCGCCCGGCAGCGGCGAGGGCGGCGGCAGGAAGCCAACGTTGCCCACCACCTGCGAAGTCTTGGGATCGACCGCCATGCCCGACAGCGGCGTCGATTCGACGAGGATGGCGACCTGGCCGGAGAGGAAGGCGCCGGTCGATTCATCCCAGCTGCCGGTCTGCGTGCCGGGGGCCGAGTCCTTGAACAGCTTGAGATAGGTCTCCGTCGCCTTGACGGCGGCGTCCGAATTGAAGGCCGGCTTGTCGCCGTCGAACCACTTGCCGCCATAGGCCTTGAAGAAAGGCATCCAGCGCCAGACATTGGCGCCCGAGCCGCGCGCGCCGCGCAGCGCGATGCCGTACACGCCCTTGTCGGCATTGGTCAGCTTCGGCACGTCGGCGATCAGCTCCTCCAGCGTCTTCGGCGGCTGGATGCCGGCGGCTTCCAGCACGTCCTTGCGGTAGACCATCAGGTCGCCGCCGCCGGTCAGCGGCGCGAACCAGACCTTGCCGTCATAGGTGGCGACCTTCTGGCGGCCCGGATCGAAGTCCGCGTAGTCATAGTCAGTCGGATAATAGTCGGTCAGCGGCACGATCCAGCCCGAGGACGCAAACAGCGCGACATTGGCCTCGTCGACATAGTAGACGTTGTAATTACCGACGGTGGAGGCATCGGCGCGCGATTTGGCGCGGCGGTCGTTCTCGTTGAGGTAATCGATCTGGAACGAGGCGCCGGAGAGTTTTTTGAACTCGTCCTTGGAGTTCTCCAGGAGCGTCAAGCCGTCGCGCGGCTGCGCCAGCACCTTGACCGGCGCCGAGCAGACCGGCGCTTGCGCCAGTGCTGCGGTTGATACGGAAGCGGTAAGCACGAACGCTGCGCCGAGGCTGGCAGCGAGCCGGTTTGAATTCATTTGGTTTTTCTCCTCCAGGAACACTCGCGAAAGCGGCAGGTCCTCGGACCAAGCGACCCTCACCGTCGCCTGGTCGACTTTCTACCCGCCGCCAAAATGAGCAGTTGGAAAGGCAGAGACTAGAAGCCCCGTTGCAGCAGACCTGTACTTTTATGCATTGTGCGGCGCAAAAAAAGGCGCCGGCAGAGTCCGCCCGTCACACGAGTATCAGCTCCATCAAGCGCAGCCGCTTCCGGCTCGATCAGGCCCGCAGCGTCAGCCGCTGCCGCGACAGCTTGCGATAGGATGACGGCGTCATCTTGTGCTTGCGCAGGAAGGCGCGGTTGAAGTTCGAGATATTCATGTAGCCGACCTGGAAACAGATGTCGGTGATCGGGATCTCGGTATCGGCGAGCAGCTTGCAGGCCTGCCAGAGCCTGAGCTTGGCGACATGGTCGCTGAACGAGTTGCCGGTGTTCTTCTGGAAGAAGCGCGAGAAGGCGCTTTCGCTCATGCCGGCCAATTGAGCCACGTCTGGCAGCTTCAAATCCTCGGCGAAATGCTGGAACAGATAGGTCAGAGAACGCTGGACGATGTCCAGCGATTCCGCGTCGAGAAGCGGGGAGAAGTCGGGCGACGACAAGAGCTCGTATTCATCGGTGGCGGCCAGAAGGTCGAGTAACTCGAGGAACAGACGTAACCGTGCCAGCCCATGCACCTCGCCCATTCTCTCCATCAGCTCGGCGCCGTCGAGCGCGGTCTGGCCGTGGAAGACCATGCCGCGCAGCGAGCGCTCCAGGAACGGTTCCAGCTCGCGCAGTTCCGGCAGCAGCCCGGCCGAGCCGCGCAGCCGTTCGGGATCGAACTGCAGCACGATATCGCGGCCCTCGATCAACTCGCCGGGCTGCACCGCTGTCACCCAGTCATGCGGCAGCCCGCCGCCGACGATGGTCAGGTAGCCCGGCCCGAACTCGCCGATATGGTCGCCGACCAGGACGACGCCCGACGATTTCCGCAAGAGATGGATTTCGTATTCGGGATGGAAGTTCCAGACATTGCGCTCCCAAGGGTAATCATCGAGTCGCCACAGAAAACTGTCGCTCGCTTCGGTCACGATGTGCTCGAAGGCGGGTACCGTGCGCGGGATCGCGGCCGTGTTCTTTCTTCGTCTGAACGGCATCCTCACCTCCCGGCACTGCGCCGGTCCGCCTGCTCCGGCAATCCGTAGCAGTCCCCGGTCGGCAAGTGAACGCGGCGCTGGCTCAATAGCTGCTCGCGCCTCCTCCCTTGCCTTCATGTCGCATTTCGTTCAAGAGACGACGCAAACGCCGCGAAACCGAAGGTTTTGCCGTTTGCACCGCGGATTCCGGGCAAGGACCCGACGCGCCGCGATCTGAAAGAGCGGAACAATGTCTGCGATCGAAGCCGGCGCTCGCGCGCCGGAAAATCTTTGGCGTCAGGAAATCAGGGCGACGCTGGCGCTTGCCTGGCCGATGGTGCTGACCAATCTCGGCCAGACCGCGATGACTGCCACCGACGTCATGATGATGGGTCGACTGGGCGCCGATACGCTGGCCGCCGGCGCTCTTGGCACCAACCTCTATTTCATGCCGCTGATCTTCGGGCTCGGCCTGATGCTGGCGACCTCGCCGATGATGGCGACCGAGCTCGGCCGCCGCCGCCATTCAGTGCGCGACCTGCGCCGCACGGTACGCCAAGGCCTGTGGCTGGCGATCCTGATCGCGATCCCGATCTGGATCTTTCTCTGGCATGGCGAGCCGGTGCTGCTGGCGATGGGCCAGAAGCCTGACCTTGCGCATCAGGCCGGCATCTATCTGCGCTGGCTCGAATGGGCGGTGCTGCCCTTCTACGCCTACATCGTGCTGCGCTCGTTCATCTCGGCGCTGGAGCGGCCGGGCTGGGCGCTGGTCATCGTCTTCGTCGCCGTCGCCTGCAACGCCCTCTTCAACTGGGTGTTCATGTTCGGCAATCTCGGCATCCGTTCGATGGGCATTGCCGGCTCGGGTCTCGCCACCACGCTCTCCAGCACGCTGATGTTCGCCGGCTTGGCTGCGGTGGTCCTGCTGGAGAAGAAATTCCGCCGCTACCGCCTGTTCGGCCGCTTCTGGCGCGCCGACTGGCCGCGCTTTCGCGGTTTGCTCAGACTTGGCCTGCCGATCGCCGGCATCCTCGCCTTCGAGGTGACGATCTTCAATGCGGCCGCACTGCTGATGGGCCTGATCGACGCGGATTCGCTCGCTGCCCACGCCATCGCCATCCAGATCGCCTCGATATCCTTCATGGTGCCGCTCGGCCTCAACCAGGCGGTGACGGTACGTGTCGGCCTCGCCCACGGCGCCGGCAATCCGGAAGGCGTTTCGCGCGCCGGCTGGACCGCCTTTGTCATCGGCGTCTCGTTCATGGCGCTGATGGGACTGGTGATGATCCTGTGGCCGCAGCTTTTGATCAGCGCCTTCATAGATCTTGCCGATCCGGCCAATACCAGGGTGATCGCGCTTGCCGTGTCGTTCCTGGTTTTTGCCGCGCTGTTCCAGATCTTCGACGGTGCGCAGGCGGTGGCCTCCGGCATGCTGCGCGGCCTGCACGACACCAAGGTGCCGATGATCTATGCCGCGATCGGCTATTGGGGCGTGGGCTTGCCGCTCGGCGTGCTGCTCGCCTTCCATTTCGGCTTCAACGGCGTCGGCATCTGGATCGGCCTGGCGTCCGGACTGGCCGTGGTGGCGGCGCTGCTTTTGGCGCGCTGGCTGCGGCGCGATCGCATCGCGCCGGCGCTGTCCTTCGGGCATTGACGGCCGCCACGTCGTCCGGCGGCCGTTAGATTCTGCGTTGTCTCAGGTCTTCCTGATCGCCGGGCTGAACACCATCAGGCTGAGGATCTCGAACAGCACCTGGGCGCCGGCATGCGCGGTGTTGGTGGTGGCGTCATATTGCGGCGCCACCTCGACGACGTCGCCGCCGACGATATTGAGGCCCTTCAGACCGCGCAGCAGCTCCAGCACCTCGCGCGTCGTCAGCCCGCCGACCTCAGGCGTGCCGGTGCCCGGCGCGAAGGCCGGATCGATGCTGTCGATGTCGAAGGAGATGTAGGTCGGCCCGTCGCCGGCGATCTTGCGCGCCTTCTCGATGATGGCGGGGATGCCGAGCCCGGTCACCTCCTCGGCATGCACCACGGTCATGCCGGATTCGTAGGTGAATTCCCAAAGATATTCGGCCGAGCCGCGAATGCCGATCTGGATGGTGCGCGTCGGGTCGAGCACGCCGTCCAGCACCGCGTTGCGGAACGGCCCGCCATGGTGGAACTTGGTCATGTCGAACAGCCCGCTGGTGTCGCAATGGGCGTCGATGTGGATGAGGCCGACCGGCGCCTTTTTCCCGACCGCCTTCAGGATCGGATGGCTGATCGAGTGGTCGCCGCCGACCGAGAGTGGCAACACGCCGGCATCGACGATCTGGTTGGTGCGGCGCTCGATATCCTCATGGCTGATCTCCAGCCGGTAGCGGCTGCGGAACGGCGTGTCGCCGATATCGGCGACGCGAAGTTCATGCGTCGGCGCGCATTCCAGCACATGATTGTACGGGCCGATGCGCTCGATGGCACGCAGCGCCCGGGGCCCGAAGCGCGCGCCCGGCCGGTTGGTGACGCCGAGATCCATCGGAACGCCCATCATCGCCACCTGCAGGTCGCCGAAATCCGCATCGTCGGCCGCCACCTGCCGGTAAGGTGCTGCCAGGAAGGTCGGGATGCCGGAATAAGGCGCCAGCCGCGTGCCGCTCTTGGAGAAGATCTTGTCGGCGACCTTGCGGAATTTCGGGTCGAACATCTCGCCGCCGTGGCTCTCGCCATATTTGCGGCGCAACGCTTCGAGCTTGCCGCGATCGTAACCCATGCCGTTTCTCCTCCTGACTGTCTTGGCTGGAGTGTCCGGTAGGGCATACGAAAAATCAAATGCATTCGGGCCTGCCGTTTGCCGCAGGCCGGCTCTTTTTGTCGGGCCAGCTTGCAAAGCGGGCAGCGCGATCAAAAATTCAATGCTAAGAGGCCATTGGCTATAGCCAATGGCGAAAGTGGTGACGAGATATGGCACGGACCGATATAGCGCGGCGCGTCTACAACCACACCTGGAAGCTCGATCCGATCGTCCGCAGCCTGCTGGACACCGACTTCTACAAGCTTTTGATGCTGCAGATGATCTGGGGCATGTACCCCAAGGTCGACGCCACCTTCACCTTGATCAACCGCACCACTTCGGTGCGCCTTGCCGATGAGATCGACGAGGGCGAATTGCGCGAGCAGCTCGACCATGCCCGCACGCTGCGCTTCTCTAAAAAAGAGATGATCTGGCTGGGCGGCAACACTTTCTATGGCCGCAAGCAGATATTCGAGCCGGAATTCCTCGCCTGGCTGGAAGGCTTCCGGCTGCCCGACTACGAACTCTCCAGGCGCGACGGCCAGTACGAACTGTCCTTTCCGGGCCCTTGGATGTACACCACGCTCTGGGAAATCCCGGCGCTCGCCATCATCAACGAGCTGCGCTCCCGCGCGGCCATGCGCTCCTTCGGGCCGTTCGCGCTCGACGTGCTCTATGCCCGCGCCAAGGCCAAGATGTGGGCCAAGACCGAGCGGCTCAAGGCCTTGCCCGGTATCCGCATTTCCGATTTCGGCACCCGCCGCCGGCATTCCTTCCTGTGGCAGCGCTGGTGTGTCGAAGCACTGAAGGAAGGCATCGGCGAGGCCTTCACCGGCACCTCCAACGTGCTTTTAGCCATGGATAACGACCTTGAGGCGCTCGGCACCAACGCGCATGAATTGCCGATGGTGTTTGCCGCGCTCGCCCGGTCCGAAATGGAATTGCGCGAGGCGCCGTACAAGGTGCTGCAGGACTGGCAGCGCTACTATGGCGGCAATCTCTTGATCGTCCTGCCCGACACTTTCGGCACGGCCGCCTTCCTGCGCGACGCGCCGGACTGGATCGCCGACTGGACCGGCTTCCGCCCCGACAGCGCGCCGCCGATCGAGGGCGGCGAAAAGATCCTGTCCTGGTGGCGCGAAAAGGGCAAGGACCCGAAACAGAAGCTGCTTATCTTCTCCGACGGGCTGGAGGTCGAGACCATCGAGGAGACGTATCACCATTTCCGCGGCAAGGTGCGCATGTCCTTCGGCTGGGGCACCAATCTCACCAACGATTTCGAGGGCTGCGCGCCGACCGAGACCAAGAGCCTCGATGCCATCTCGCTGGTCTGCAAGGTCAGCGAAGCCAATGGCCGCCCGGCGGTGAAGCTCTCCGACAACCCCGCCAAGGCGACCGGCGATGAGAAGGAGATCAAGCGCTATCTCAAGATTTTCGGCGAGAAGGACAGGGTGGAGCAATTGGTCAAGGTATGAGGGGCGAAGGCTGTGACGAATGGAATTCCTAGATAGGTTGAGTTCCGTCGCGCCCCCCTCTGTCCTGCCGGACATCTCCCCCACGAGGGGGGAGATCGGACTTCATCTTCGCTTTCGCCAATCGCCGACGACGCAAGAAGAGCGCCGAGCGCCCGAACTGCTGATCTCCCCCCTTGTGGGGGAGATGTCCGGCAGGACAGAGGGGGGTGCCGTAAAGCGCCATCGCTGCAGACAGGCCATTAAGGCGCTCGCTTTCGCACTCCTCCCCACCCCCGCCTTCGCCCATGCCTCCGACCGCGGCCACGTCCTCCTCCTGCCGACCGGCTACTACATCGCCGGCGGCGCGCTGGCTGTCGCCGTCAGCTTCTTCGTCCTGGCGCTGCTGCCGCCCGCCGCGCTCGACCGTTTCTGGCGCCGGCGCCTGTCACTCTTCACCTTTGGTGACAGGCCGCGCACCATCGTCAGCCTGGTTTCCTTCGTCGGCTTCGCGTTCCTCATCGGCGCCGGCCTGCTGGGCAGCCGCGACCCGCTCTCCAACCCGCTGCCTTTGGTGATCTGGACACTGCTTTGGGCCGGCTTCACCCTGCTACAGAGTGTGTTCGGCAATCTCTGGTCATGGCTCAACCCATGGTACGGCCCCTTGCGCGTCGTGACCCGCGAACGCAAAGACGAAACGCAGCCATCGCGCCTGCCCTCATGGCTCGGCTTCTGGCCGGCCTTTGTCCTCTTCTTCGCCTTCGCCTGGTTCGAACTGATCGATGCGGCGCCCGACGACCCGGCGCGCCTGGCGTATGCCGCCGGCCTCTACTGGCTCCTCAGCTTCATCGCAATGCTCGTCTTCGGCTATCGCGACTGGAGCCGGCGCGGCGAATTCCTCAGCCTCTTTTTTTCCATGGTGGCCCGCTTCGCGCCTCTCCAGCGCGATCAAGGCCGGCTTCATCTGTGCTGGCCGGGCGCCAAATTGCTGGCGGCCGAACCAATGCCGCCGAGCGGCGTCGCCTTCGTCTTGCTGGCGCTCTCTTCGGTGTCCTTCGACGGCCTGTCGAAAACCTTCTTCTGGCTCGGCCTGTTCGGCGTCAACCCGCTGGAATACCCGGGCCGCACCGCGCTGATCGGCATCGGCAGCTTCGGCCTCGTCCTGACCTTCATCCTGCTCGGCGCGGTGTTCGCGCTGGCCGTCTTTCTCGGCCAGCGCCTCGCCGGCGACAGGATCGCCTTCGGCGAGTCCGCCGGCCTGCTGGTGTGGTCGATCGTGCCGATCGCGCTTGCCTACCACATCGCGCATTACCTCACCGCGCTACTGGTCGACGGCCAGTATGCGCTGGGCGCTCTGTCGGACCCCTTCGCGCTCGGCTGGAATCTGTTCGGCACCGCCGATATGACAGTCGAGGCGGGTATCGTCGCCGGCGCCGAGTCTGCCTGGTGGCTCTGGAACCTGCAGGCGGGAGTCATCATCGCCGGCCATATGCTGGCGGTGCTCATCGCGCACGGCCTCGCCTGGCGCCTGCACAAGCACGCTTCGCGCGCAGCGTTCAGCCAGCTCCCGCTGACTGTCCTGATGATCGCCTACACGGTCTTCGGCCTCTGGCTGCTTGCCACGCCGACCGCCGGATGAGAGTGTCCCTGGGGAAGCTCGCTTGCCAGGTAACGGCTTTGGTGATTTAGTTTGTACACATGCAATTTTCCCATCCTCGGATCGAGGATGGTCGTGCCGCCTTATCGCTGGTCAAAACTGAAAAAACAGGGGAACGGACATGGCTGACAAGAACGGATTTTTCGACCTCTCGAAGACCACGCTTTCGCGCCGCACCGCGCTGAAGGGCATGGCCGCCGGCGCCGGCTTCGCGCTGGCGCCCGGTTTCGCCCGCTACAGCCAGGCGCAGAGCTCGGCGCCGATCAAGATCGGCTTCCAGTCGCACCGCACCGGCATCGGCGCCGCCTATGGCCGCTGGTACGAGAAGACGAGCGCCGCCGCCGTCAAGGCGATCAACGATGCCGGCGGCATCAGCGGCCGCAAGGTCGAGCTGGTGATCGAGGATGACGGCACCGATCCGGCGCGCGGCGCCGAGGTGGTCAACAAATTCGCCAAGCAGCACAAGACCGACATCGTCTTCGGCACCTTGTTCTCGCACGTGGTGATCGGCTCGGCGCCCGCCGCCGGCGAGAACAAGATCCCCTATTTCGTCGTCAGCGAAGGCCATCACGTCGCCTCGACCAAGCTCAACCGCTACGTTTTCCAGCCCGGCATCACCGACGTGAAGAGCCAGATCAAGGCGATGGCGCCGTGGATCGCGGCGAACGCCGGCAAGAAGGTGACGCAGATCTTCCCGGATTTCGCCTTCGGCTACGATCATCGCGACTACCTGCCGCCGGCGCTGAAAGCGCAAGGGGGCGAGGTCATTGCCCAGATCGCCATCCCGCCGACGGAGTCCTCCTTCACCAAATACTTCCCGCAGATTCCGGCCGAGACCGATGTCATCTACCACGTCATGGTCGGCCCGGCGGTGCTTACCTTCGTCAAGGAGCTCGGCGAGTTCTACGGCTCGACCAGGCCGCAGCTCTTCGGCTTCATCGACTCGCTCGAAGCCGTCGACATCAACAGCCCCGGGCTCGAATTCCTCGACGGCAGCCATTTCTGGGAAGGCTCGCCGCGCTATGCGCAGCCTGACGATTCCGCCGCGCAAAAAGCCTACCGCGCCGCGGTCGGCATTGACGACAACGGCGCCGCCGTCGGCGATCCCAAGGATGTCTCCACCGCCGCTCACATGTTCGGCTGCTGGGAAACGCTCTATGTCGTCAAGAAGGCGATGGAGGATGCCGGCTACAAAGGGCCGGAAGACCGCGCCAAGCTGGTCGAGGCGACCGAGGCGCTGAAAGAATTCGCCGAGGGGCCGGAGCATCCGCAGGGGCCAAAGACCTTCAACGGCAAGATCCACCAATGCTTCGGCATCCAGAACATCTCCAAGGTCGAAGGCGGCAAGCTCAAGGTCGTCCACAAGACCAAGATCGAGGACGGCCTCTACGAGCCGGAAGGGGATTACACGACGCAGGCGCTGTGAGTTTAGCTGCTCCTGCATACGTGAGCGCCAAGGCCCCCCTCTCTGGCCTGCCGGCCATCTCCCCCTCAAGGGGGGAGATCAGCAGTTCGAGCGGCAGCACCTATCTCCCGACGTTGGTGATTGGCGAAGCGTTAGGTGACATCCAATCTCCCCCCTTGAGGGGGAGATGCCCGGCAGGGCAGAGAGGGGTGCACTTGGCGCCAACCTGTGTCTAGCCCATGCACTTCGGACCCCACCTCCTCCTCGCCGCCCTCGAAGGCCTTGTCACCTCAGCGGTGCTGGCGCTGACGGCGCTTGGGCTGTCGCTGGTGTTCGGCGTCATGCGCGTCGTCAACGTCGCGCATGGCGAATTCTTCATGCTGGGTGCGGTGCTCGCCTGGGCCATCTCGACGGCGATTGCCGGCCATCCGGCGCTCGGCTTTGTGGCCGCGCTTGTGGTCGCGCCTTTGCTGGTCGGGCTGGTCGCGTTTTTTGCCGAATGGCTGGTGCTGCGCCGGCTCAACTACAATCCGGAAGCCACCATCGTCGCCACTATCGGCATGCTCTACATCATCCAGCAATTGGCCCTGACCTTCTACGGTCCGGAGGCGAGGCCGGTCGAGCCGCCGTTCAGCTACCGCATCCTTTTGCCGTGGTTCGGCTATTCCGGCTACAAGCTGTCGATCGTCGCCGCCTCGGCGCTGCTGCTCGTGCTGACCTGGCTGGTGCTGACGCGCACCAAGATAGGCCTCATCATGCGCGCCACCCAGTACGACCGCGAGACGGCGCAGGCCTTCGGCATTCCGGTCGAGCGCGTCTATGCAGGCGTCTTCGCCATCGGCGCCATGCTGGCGGCAATCGCCGCAGTGCTGATCGTGCCGATCAGCCAGGCGCACTACCTGATGGGGCAGGACCCGCTGCTGTTATCCTTCATCGTCGTCATCATCGGCGGCCTCGGCTCGCTGCGCGGCACTGTCGTCGCCGCCGTCCTGATCGGCCTTTCCGACGGCATCATCTCGGTGTTCTTCTCGCCGACCTTGGCCAAGATCATCGCCACGCTGATTGTCGCCATGGTGCTGGTGTTCCGGCCGCAAGGCCTGTTCGGGACCACTCCCCGATGACGGATGCTTCGCCGGCAAAATCCTACGCCCTGCATATCGGCATCATCGCTCTGTTGTTCGCACTGAGCTTCGTCCTGCCGGACTACCACCAGGGGCTGTTCGCCCGCATCATGGTGCTGGCGGTCTTCGCCATGGGCTACAATTTGCTGTTCGGCTATGTCGGCCTGCTCAGCCTAGGCCATGCGATGTTCTTTTCCGCCGGCCTCTACGGCGCCGGGCTGACCGTTTACCATCTCGGCTGGGGCGTGCCTGAAGCCTTTGCCTCCGGGGTCGCCTGCGGAGCCCTGCTGGCGCTGGTGATCGGCCTGCTCGCGCTGCGCACCTCGGGTGTGGCGTTCATGATCGTCACCATGATGTTCGCGCAGGTCTTTTACCTGCTGATCCTCTATTTCGCCGCCTGGACCGGCGGCGACCAAGGCCTTGTCATCCAGCAGGCTGCGCGCACCCTCAACTTCGGCGGCACCTCCTTCGACCTCACAAATCCGACTATGCGCTATATGAGCGCGCTGGCGCTGTTCTCGGTGGTGCTGCTGGTCACCCTGGCCATCGTCCGCTCCCGCTTCGGCCGCGTGCTGGTCGCCATCCGCGAAAATGAGGAGCGCACAAAGATGCTCGGCTACGACACGGTCGCCAACAAGCTCGCCGCCGTCGTTGCCTCCGGCGCCATCTGCGCCGCGTCCGGCGCGGCCTATGCGCTGCTGTTCGGCTATATCGGCTCCAGCTTCGCCTCGGTGCAATATTCCATCCTGCCCCTGCTCTGGGCGCTGCTCGGCGGCGCGGCGACAACGCTCGGGCCGTTGATCGGCACGCTGTTCATGTACTATGTCACCGACATCACCAGCGGCTTCACCTCGGCCTATCTGCTGATCGTCGGCATTGCGCTCATCCTGCTGGTGCTGTTTGCCCCGAGGGGGATTCTGGGCAGCATCCGCCAGCGCTGGCTGGGGTGGCTGCCGTGATGCCGCTTTTGACGACCAAGGACCTGTCGCGCAATTTCGGCGGCCTGCGCGCCGTCGACGGCGTCGACTTCGCGCTGATGCCGGGCGAGGTCCGCGCCATCATCGGCCCTAACGGCGCCGGCAAGACCACCTTCGTCAGTCTGCTCTCGGGCCGCATCCGGCCGTCCTCGGGCATGATCGTTTTCGACGGCGCCGACATAACACGCATGCCGGCTTACCAAAGAGTTCGCCTCGGCGTCGCCTATACCTTCCAGATCACCAGCGTCTTCGCCAATCTCACCGCCTTCGACAACGTCGCGCTGCCGGTGCAGCGCACGCTGACCGACGGCAGTTCGAAGGGGGCGGTCAGGAGCGGCGTCATGGCGGCGCTGGAGCGCACCGGCCTCGCCGACCGCGCCGGCACGCTGGCCGGGCAGTTGTCCTACGGCCACCAGCGCCTGCTCGAAATCGCGATGGGCCTGGCGCTGAAGCCGCGCCTGCTCATCCTCGACGAGCCGACGCAAGGCCTGGCAGACAGCGAGATCGACAATTTCATAGGGCTGGTGCGCGAGATCGCCAAGAGCGCAACCGTGCTCCTCATCGAGCACAACATGCCGGTGGTCATGCAGCTTGCCGACCGCATCACCGTCTTCAACGCCGGCAAAATTCTTGCCGAAGGCACGCCGGACCAGATACGCGACAATGCGCAAGTCCAGGATGCCTATCTCGGAGCTACCCATGGCTGAGGCGGCGCTCACCATCTCCGGGCTCGACTGCTTCTACGGCGAAGTGCAGATCCTCTACGGCCTCGACCTCACGCTCAACAAGGGCGAGGTGCTTTGCCTGTTCGGCCGCAACGGCGCCGGCAAGACAACGACGCTGAAGACGATCATGGGGCTGGTGCCCGCGGCTGCCGGCTCGATCCGGCTGGGCGGCGTGGAGCTGACCGGACTCGCCCCACATGACGTGCCGAAGGCCGGCGTCGCCTACGTGCCGCAGGGCCGGCGACTGTTTGCCGACATGAGCGTGGCGGAAAACATCGAGATCGGCCTGATGGCGCGCGGCAAAGGCAAGGCCGTGCGGGAAAATGTGCTCGATCTCTTCCCGTTGCTCAGGGAGCGGCTGAGGCAACGCTCCGGAACTTTGTCCGGCGGCGAGCAGCAGATGCTGGCCATGGCGCGCGCGCTCTGTCTCGAGCCGCAGGTGCTGCTGCTCGACGAGCCGACCGAAGGACTGATGCCGTCGATGATCGCAAAGATTCGCGAGACGGTGGCAAAGCTGCGAGACCTCGGTGTGTCGACTATCCTGGTCGAGCAGCGGGTCGATGCCGTGCTCTCGGTCGCCGACCGTGTCTCCTTCATCGAGAACGGCCGCAATCGTGAGACGGTCGGCGTCGATGAATTGCGTGCCGACCCGTCGGCGGTGCGGCGGTATGTGGGGGTCGGGTGAGGATTACCCTCCCGCTTGTGGCGGGCAATTTCATATGGCGCTCCCCCACTCCGTCTCGGCTTCGCCGAGCCACCTCTCCCCCACCTTTGGTGAGGGAGAGGAAATGCCAACCGCCGGGGTCGCGGCCTTGCGCCTCACCCAAAAAACAGCAACCCCGCAATCAAAAACGTCGGGATCAGCACCAGTCCCGACCATACCATGTAGCCGAAGAAGCCGGGCATCTTCACGCCGCGATGCCTGGCGATGGCATAGACCATGAAGTTCGGCGCGTTGCCGACATAGGTGTTGGCGCCCATGAACACCGCGCTGGCCGAGATCGCCGCAAGCGTCGAGGCCGCCTCCGTCATCAGGTGCCCGGCGTCGCCGCCGGCCAGCTCGAAGAACACCAGATAGGTCGGTGCATTGTCGAGAAAGGACGACAGTCCCCCGGTCAGCCAGAAATAGGCAAGGTTGTCGGGCTGGCCGTCCGCCGAGGTGACCAGCGCGACCAGCGGCGCCAGCGCCCCGTCGTGACCGGCTCTCAGGATCGCGATGACCGGCACGATGCAGGTGAAAATGCCGGCAAACAATTTCGCCACTTCGGCGATCGGCTCCCAGGTGAAGCCGTTCGCTTCCCTGTGGCTCTTGTACGAGACGCGAAGCGACAGCCACGACAGCGCCAGGATAATGGCATCGCGCACGAGGTTCTGAAGCTCAAGGCTGACGCCCAGGATAGGGATGCTCACGCCTGGCTTCCAACTGGCCGAAAGCAGGATCGCTCCGATCACGCCGGCCAGCAGCGGCAGGTTGGCGAGGCCGCGCAGGCGTACCTTGGTATCGGGAGTCGGGTCCTTGATCTTAGGCGCGCCTTTCTCCCAGCGATGCAGGATGATGTCGATCGCCAGGAACACGGCCAGCACCAGCCCGCCGACGCACAATGTCTCGCGCCAGAGATTGGTCGTGGTCCAGAAGAAGTCGACGCCGCGCAGGAAGCCGACGAACAAGGGCGGGTCGCCGAGCGGCGTCAGCGAGCCGCCGATGTTGGAGACCAGGAAGATGAAGAAGATCACCACATGCGCGTTGAACGGGCGGTTGTCGTTGGCGCGCAGCATCGGCCGGATCAGGATCATCGAGGCGCCGGTTGTGCCGATGATCGAGGCGAGGATGGAGCCGATCAGCAGCAATCCGGCATTCACCAGCGGCGTGCCGTGGATGTTGCCGGCAACCAGGATGCCGCCCGAAATCGTGTAGAGCGCGAACAACAGGATGATGAAGGACATATATTCGGTGAGCAGCGTGTGCAGCACCGCTTCACCCGCCGTCGGGATGCCGAAGGCGATCGCCAGAGGAACCACGACCAGCGCCGCCCAGCCGGCGGCGATCTTGCCATAGTGATGTTCCCAGACATGATGGAAGAGCAGCGGCCCGGTCGCGATCGACAGCAGCAGGCCGGCAAAGGGCAGCGCCCACCAAAGCGACATCGCCGCGCCGGGCAGCGCGTGAGCTTCGGCTGCCAGCGCTTGTGCTGGAAGCAGCACTGCCATGGCAAGCGCGGCGAATAAAAAAAGCCGCCTCATCTGGCCGCCCCGCGCCTTCCCTTCTCCCCTTGTGGGAGAAGGTGGATCGGCGCGCAGCGCCGAGACGGATGAGGGGTGCTCCAGCGGAATGAGACGTCGGCGTTCCCTGGAACACCCCTCATCCGTCGCCCTCGGCGACACCTTCTCCCACAAGGGGAGAAGGGGGAGCCCCCATCCCGTCGCAGCAAACTGGCTATCTCCCCTCCCCTCGGGGAGAGGTCGGATTGCCCCGAATTGCCCTTCGCAATTCGGTTGGCAATCCGGGTGAGGGGGTCCTTCCCCACGATCCGCTCAGTCCGAGACGTGATCTTCGAGCGTCACGCCGGCCTCGCGCATTCTGGCCAGCATGGCATCGACCGAGCCGTTGAGATCGATGCCGCGGCAGGCATCGAGCCGCACCGTCGTCCTGAAACCCTGCCTGACCGCGTCGAGCGCCGAGAAGGCAACGCAGAAATCGGTGGCAAGGCCAACCAGGGTGATGGTGTCGATGCCACGTTCCTTCAGATAGCCGGCGAGGCCGGTCGGCGTCGTATGGTCGTTCTCGAAAAAGGCTGAATAGCTGTCGATCGCGGTCCGAAAGCCCTTGCGGATCACCAGTTCGGCCTTGGTCCATGCGAGCCCGGAATGGAAATCCGAGCCGAGGCTGCCCTGGATGCAATGGTCCGGCCACAAGGTCTGCAGCCCGTAGGGCATCTCGATGGTCTCGAAGGGCTGCTTGCCGGGATGGCTGGAAGCGAAGCTCGAATGGCCGGCGGGGTGCCAGTCCTGCGTCAGGATCACATGATCGGTCCGGCGGATCAGGTCGTTGACCAGCGGCACGATCTCGTCGCCGCCGGCAACCGCCAGCGCGCCGCCCGGGCAGAAGTCGTTCTGCAAGTCGATGACGATGAGTGCTTCCTCGGCCATGCGACCTCCCTTTTTGGGCACCAGTCAAAAGCCGCTGACGCGACCGGAGGCAGAACCTTGACCAGATGGCCGCCTGCGTCAACCTCCGGGCATAACAAAGCCGTCGCGGCCTGTTTTGACGGTTCTGCATGGAGTTGCCGCTTTGACAATCGCCTGGAACTTGATATCATTTGCATACGAATGAATTTGACCGTTCGGACGCGGCATGAAGTCCCAAAGCTAAGGTGCTTTGGGCGGGCCAATCGGCCCTGTTTTGGAAGGCAGAGCGTGATCCGTTACGCCAAACCCACCACGGTCGACGAGGCGCTTGCCTTGCTGGGCGAGGCCCGCTGGCGCATCCTGGCCGGCGGCACCGACTTCTATCCGGCGCAGGGCGCAAAACCGTTCCGCGACAACATCCTCGACATCAACGGGTTCGCCTCGCTGCGCGGCATTGCCGAGACGGACGACTATTGGCGGATCGGCGCCCGCACCACCTGGACAGACGTCGTGAGCCATCCCATGCCGCCCGCGTTCGACGCGCTGAAGGCCGCCGCGCGCGAAGTCGGTTCCGTCCAGATCCAGAATGTCGCTTCGGTGGCCGGCAATTGCTGCAACGCTTCGCCGGCCGCGGACGGCGTGCCGGCGTTGCTGGTGCTCGATGCGGATCTCGAATTGCGGTCGGCACGGGCCACTCGCCATCTGCCGCTCGGCGAATTCATCCTCGGCAACCGCCGCACCGCTTTGCAGCCGGGCGAGATGGTTACCGCCATTCGCGTGCCGAAGCGCGATGCCATCGGCGCGTCGGCCTTTGTCAAGCTCGGCGCCCGGCGCTATCTCGTGATCTCCATCGCTATGGCGGCGGCCCGCTTGGTGGTCGAGGACGGCGCGGTCGCCGATGCGGCAATCGCCGTTGGCGCATGTTCCGCCGTCGCCCGCCGGCTCACCGGCGTCGAAGCGGCGTTGCGCGGCTTGCCTGCCACGGCCGGGCTTGCGGACGCGGTGCGTTCCGCGCCGATCGACGAACTCTCCCCGATTGCCGACGTGCGCGGCAGCGCCGAATACCGGCTGGATGCTGCGCGCGAGATCGTCGCCCGCGCTGTGTGCGCGGCCATCGGTGTTGGCGACAGCAAGGTGGCGGCATGAGCGAAGCTCTGGCCGACAGGCTCCAAGCGCAGCCTGCCATAGGCGAGGCGCATCCGGGCATGGAACGCGTCGCTATTGCTTTCTCGGTCAATGGCGCCGCCGTCAGCGTCTCGGTGCCGCCGGTGCGGCGGCTGTCGCAGGTTTTGCGCGACGAATTGCGGTTGACCGGCACCAAGGTCGGCTGCGACGCCGGCGATTGCGGCGCCTGCACCGTGCTGGTCGACAGCAATCCGGTCTGCGCCTGCCTGCTGCCGGCCGCCTCGGCGTCCGGCGCCTCCGTCACCACGGTCGAAGGCCTCGCCAAAGGCACGCTGTCCGCCTTGCAGGCCTCGTTTCTGGAGCATGGTGCCGCGCAATGCGGCATCTGCACCCCAGGCTTGCTGGTGGCCGCCACCGCGCTTTTGGAGCGCAACCCGACGCCGAGCGAGGTCGAGACGCAGGATGCGCTGGGCGGCGTTCTCTGCCGCTGCACGGGGTACCGAAAGATCATTGCCGCGGTCATGGATGCTGGACGGTGCGAACCATCGATGGACGGCGCTGCCCCTCATCCGCCTGCCGGCACCTTCTCCCCGTATAGTGACGGGGAGAAGGGAGAAGCTCCAGCGCTGGCGCCCCCCTCTCCCCGTCCTTTACGGGGAGAGGGTAAGGGTGAGGGGCAGCGCCAACGTTCCGGATTTGACGGTAACCTCGACCGCCGCTTGCCTGAAGTCGGCCACGCCGTCGGCGCCTCGCCGATCCGGCTTGACGGCGTGCCGAAGGTCACTGGTGGCGAACAGTTTGGCGGCGACTCTTTTCCGCCCGATGCATTGTCGGTGCTGGTGGTACGCTCGCCGCATTATCACGCCCGCTTCAGTTTCGGCGATCTGGAGGCGTGGACGAAAGCGCATGCCGGCATTGCCGGCGTCTTCACCGCCGCCGACATTCCCGGCAAGAACTGTTTTGGCGTTATCGGCCCCTTCGCCGACCAGCCGGCGCTAGCCGAAGGTTCCGCGCGCTTTCGCGGCGAGGCGGTGGCGCTGGTCGCCGGCGAGCGCGAAGCGATCCTCGATCTCGACCTTGCGGATTTTCCGATCACCTGGATGGAATTGCCGCATGTGCTGCAACCCCGCGAGGCCAAGGCCGAAGGTGCTGCGCTGATCCACCAGCATCGGCCGGCGAACCTGCTCACCTCCGGCTTTGTCGAGCGCGGTGACCCCGACGCCGCGCTTGCCGGCGCCGCGGTCACCGCGTCCGGCGCCATCGAGACCTCCTTCGTCGAGCATGCCTATATCGAGCCGGAAGCCGGCTACGCTTACATGGATGGCGACACGCTGGTCGTCGTCGCCTGCACCCAGGCGCCTTATATGGACCGCGACGACACGGCCAAGGTGCTCGGCCTTTCGGTAGAAAAAGTCCGTATCGTGCCAACCGCCACCGGTGGCGGTTTCGGCTCCAAGCTGGATGTCTCGCTGCAGCCTCTGATCGGCCTTGTGGCGATGAAGACTGGCCGGCCGGCCGCACTCGCCTACACGCGCAACGAATCGATGATGTCGACCACCAAGCGCCACCCGGCCGAGATGCAGGCCACCATCGGCGCCGATGCCGAGGGCCGCGTCACGGGCATGGTGTTTACGGGGGACTTCAACACCGGCGCTTACGCCAGCTGGGGGCCGACCGTCGCCAACCGTGTGCCGGTGCACGCCTCCGGCCCCTATCTGACACCGAACTATCGCGCGATCGGCCGTGCCATCCACACCAACGGCCCGATCGCCGGCGCCTTCCGCGGCTTCGGCGTGCCGCAGGCGACCATCATGCAGGAAACGCTCTATGACGAGCTCGCCGGCAAGCTGGGCATCGACCGTCTCGATTTCCGGCTGAAGAACTGCCTGCGCAACGGCTCCGAAACGGTGACCGGCCAACGTCTGGAGACGGGCGTCGGCATCGGCGAATGCCTGGAGTCGCTTCGACCGCAATGGTCGCGCGCGCTCGCAGAGGCTGAGACATTCAACGCCACCAACACGGGGAAGAAGCGCGGCGTCGGCATCGCCTCCTGCTGGTACGGCTGCGGCAACACCTCGCTGCCCAATCCCTCGACCATCAAGGTCGGCATCTCGGCCTCGGGCGAGGTCGTGCTGCACCAGGGCGCGGTCGATATCGGCCAGGGCTCGAACACCGTCATCGCCCAGATCTGTGCCGACGCGCTCGGCCTGCCGCTGGAAAAATTCCGGCTGAAAAGCGCCGACACCGCCATCACGCCCGACGCCGGCAAGACATCGGCCTCGCGCCAGACTTTCGTAACGGGCAAGGCGGCGGAAAAAGCCGGCCGTGCGCTGCGCGAGGAAATCCTGCGTTTCGCCAATGTCTCCGGACAGGCGACGATCGCGCTCGACGGCGCCAGCATTTCAATCCGCGAGGGCGACGCGGCCCGGCGCATCGATCTTGCGGCGCTGAAGGCCGATGCCGACGGCTTCGTCTTCGTTGCGGAAGAAACCTACGATCCACCGACGCTGCCGCTCGACGCCAAGGGCCAGGGCAAGCCTTACGCCGTCTATGGCTATGGCGCCCAGATCGCCGAACTCGAGGTCGATCTCAAGTTGGGCACGGTGAAGCTGATCAAGATCACTGCCGCGCATGACGTCGGCAAGGCGATCAATCCCCTGCTGGTCGAGGGCCAGATCGAGGGCGGCATCGCGCAAGGCATCGGCATGGCGCTGATGGAGGAATACATCCCCGGCCGCACCGAGAATTTGCACGACTATCTCATCCCGACCATCGGCGACGTGCCGCCGGTCGAGCACATCCTGATCGAAGTTCCGGACCCGGAAGGGCCATTCGGCGCCAAGGGCCTGGGCGAGCATGTCTTGATCCCGACCGCGCCGGCGATCCTCAACGCCATCCGCCATGCCACAGGCGTGCTGGTCACCAAGGTGCCGGCGACGCCGAGCCGCATCCTGGCGGCGATCCGCGACAAGGAGGCGCGCCGATGAGCGAGCTTGCCGAACGTTTCGAAACCCATGATCCCGGCGAGAAGCAGGTGGCGGAAAAGATCCGCTGCGATGCCTGTCCCGTCATGTGCTACATCGCCGACGGCCGTACCGGCGCCTGCGACCGCTATGGCAATGTCGACGGCCGCATCGTGCGCATGGATCCGCTCACCATCCTTGACCATACAGCCGAGACCGGCGGCGCGGTCGTGCCCTTCATCGCCGAGGGCGAGGCCTGGAATGGCGAGCTGGTCAACACCGGCCGGCGCTTCGTCACGGCAATAGGCGCCGGCACCACCTATCCCGATTACAAGCCGGCGCCCTTCATCGTCAGCCAGGAGGTCGAGGGCGTCGATCTCGTCACAGTCGTCACCGAAGGCATCTTCTCCTACTGCGGCGTCAAGGTGAAGATCGATACCGACCGCCACATCGGCGACGAGACGGCGACAGTGCGCTCGGAAGGCGAGGCGATCGGCCACGTCACGACGGGGGAATACGGCTCGCAGATGCTGTCGCTCGGCGGTGTCCATCACCTGACCGGCGGCTCGAAGGCTGAAGGGCGCGCCACCTGCGATGCGCTGCTCAACCTCTGCAACAGGAGGCCGGTGGAACTTACCATCGATGGCGGCGCGACGGTCATCGTCGAGGCCGGCAAGGCGCCGGTCATCGATGGCAAGGTCGAGCACCGCATGCGTGTCGGCTGCGGCTCGGCCACCATCGGTATGTTCGCCACGCAATGGCGCGGGCTGGTCGACGAGGTGGTGGTGGTCGACGACCACATCACCGGCGTCGTCTCCGAGCACCAGGCCGGCAAGGTGCTGGGCTGGCAGGATACCGGTATTAAGATCATCGGCCGCCGCTCGACCCCCGGCCGCTACTTCAAGGTTTCCGAACCCGGCCTCGGCTGGGGCGGCACCACGATCTCCGACCCGCTGTCGATCCTCGGCGACTGGAACGCCAGGAAGGGCGCGCGGCCCGGCCTGTCGCTGCTGATGGTTTCGACCACCGGCGAGCAGTTCGCCTATTACGAGCTGGACGACAATTTGAAGCCGGTCGAAAAACCGTTCCCGGAGCGGTTGCAAAAGTCCGTCGCCCTGATCGAGGACAATTGCGAGCCGGCTTTGTGCACCGTCCTGTTCATCGGCGGCGCCGGCGGCTCGCTGCGCGCCGGCGTCACGGAGAACCCGGTCAACCTCACCCGCTCCGTGCAGGGCCTGAAGACCTATGTGACGGTGGGCGGCGCGCCGGTCTATGTCTGGCCGGGCGGCGGCATCACGCTGATGGTCGACGTCACCCGCGTGCCGGAAGGCGCCTTCGGCTATGTGCCGACCCCGGCGCTGGTCGCGCCGATCGAGTTCACCATGCGCCGCGACGATTATGTTCGGCTCGGCGGCTACGAGAGCGAGATCCGCAGCGTCGAGGACATTTTCGCCAAAGGCGGCGAGTATCTCAATCCGCGCAGCAGCGCCGGCGCGCCCGCCGGCAATCCCTGGCCGCCGCTGGCGCAGTTGCGCCGTGGCGGCGCGAACGGGGCCGGATGATGAACGGCCCGCAGGCGCATTGGCTCGCCGACGGCAGGCGGCTCCACCTCAATCATGGACCGATCGACCTCATCGTCGAGGCGTTTGGGTCCGCCGATGAATGCCGCGCCGCTTACGATCAGGCAGTCACCCGCTTCCAGACGATCCTGATCGAGCTGGTGAAGGAGCTTCCGGAATTGCGCCTCCCGGCATTCTTCCTGGCGCCGCGCGCTTTTGCCGGCCCCACGGCCCGCCGCATGGAAGCCGCCGTCATGCCGTTGGCGGAATGCTTCATCACGCCCATGGCCGCCGTTGCCGGTTCGGTAGCCGATGAAATTCTTGGCGCAATGCTCGCCGGCCGCCGGCTCGACCGCGCTTATGTCAATAATGGCGGCGACAGCGCCCTCCATCTCGGTAGAAACCAGTCGATGAGAGTGGCAATCGCCGGTACCGGCAATGGCATGGGGGACCGCGTCACCATCCGCGCCGAAGACGGCGTGCGCGGCGTCGCCACCAGCGGCTGGCGCGGCCGCTCGTTTTCGCTGGGGATCGCCGACGCCGTTACCGTTCTGGCGCGCACGGGCGCCGGGGCCGACGCGGCGGCAACGCTGATTGCCAACGCCGTCGACCTGCCCGGCCATCCTGCCATCGCCCGTGCTGCGGCGCGCGATCTGGCACCCGACAGCGATCTCGGCGACCGGCTGGTGACGCAGGCCGTCGGCACGCTTACGGCCGCCGAGGTAGAGCAGGCGCTGGACAACGGCCTTGCCGTCGCCGAAGAATTTCGCCGGCGCGGCCTGATTGCCGCAGCGGCGCTGTTTCTGGCGGGCGAGGCCCGCATCAGCGGCGCGATAGCGCTCGCCGCGCCCAACAAGCATGAACGGGAGGAATTTGCCCATGCCTGACTTTCCGATCCGCAAGGTCGCGGTGCTGACCGAGGAGATTTTTCACGAGGGCGGTCCGGTGGCGAAAGAGCCGCGTTTGCGTGCCGCCGCCATGGCACTTGTGAAGAACCCCTTCGCGGGTCGCTATGTCGAGGAGCTGCAGGGGGCGATGGACGACCTGAAGCCGCTAGGGCTGATGCTGGCCGACAGGCTGATTGCAGCACTTGGTGGCGACGTGAAGAAGATCGACGGGTACGGCAAGGGCGCCATCGTCGGTACCGCGGGCGAATTGGAGCATGGCGCGCTGTGGCATGTTCCCGGCGGCTATGCCATGCGCGAGCGCCTCGGCGACGCCAAGGCGATCGTGCCCTCGGCCAAGAAAGTCGGCGGCTTCGGTTCACGGCTCGACGTGCCGCTCGGCCACATTAACGCCGCCTATGTGCGCAGCCATTTCGACGCCATGGAGGTTGGCATCGGCGACGGACCCCGCCCCGACGAGATCCTGTTCTGCCTCGCCATGACCTGCGGTCCGCGCGTCCATAACCGCATGGGCGGCCTCGCGGCCGAAGACATCAAGGCATGGGACGGCTTGCGATGAACGGCGAGGACAATCTGCTGCGGCTGGTCGAGGCTGAAGAGTCCGACGAAAACAACTATCACCTGCAGGATCAGGTCGGCTTCATCCTGCGCAAGGCGCACCAGCGCCATGTCGCGATTTTTGCGTCCCACATTGGCGATCTGACCCCGCCGCAATTCGCGGCTTTAGCCAAGCTTTACGACATCGGCGAGACCTCGCAGAACCAGCTCGGAACGCTGATCGCGATGGACGCGGCGACGGTGAAGGGCGTCATCGACCGGCTGAAAGCGCGCGGACTGGTCGAGCTTTCCAAGCACGAGGTCGACAAAAGGCGCTTGCTGGTCAATCTGACGCCCGAGGGCCGCGAGGCGATCGAACGGCTGATCCCGCTTGCCCGCACCATCACCGAGGAGACGCTCGCGCCGCTGACCGCCAAGGAAGCCGCGACATTCCTGCGGCTGCTGGCGAAGCTGGCTTGAAGCTCCAGGGGGGCTCGATTTGCCGAGCCCTCCCAACTTCGTCATCCTTGGGCGTAGCGACGCGAAGCGGAGCGAAGACCCAAGGATCCATGCCGTGACTTCAACGCACCGCTGCGGTGCAGAATTCTGCCCCGCTGCATTCTTCGGTTGAGGTAACGGCATTGGATCCTGGGGTCTACGCCGCCTCGCTTCGCTCCTTGCTTCGCCCCAGGATGACGAAGCGATGGGTGTAGCGGCCAATCACCAAGTGCCGGATCCGGCGACGCAAGCACCTTTGTTTGTGAGAAAGGCTATCAGCTCTTTTTTCCTATGCCCTTCGATCGATCACCGATCCATCCGCCGAGAGAGCCACCCCGAACATCTCCCTGGCCTGCTCCGCCGTATAGAAACCCAGCCTAACATCCTCGGCGACCAGCTTCGGGTCGCGCTCGCGCGGGTCGCCATAGCCGCCGCCGCCCGGCGTGCCGACGCGTACGCGGTCGCCGGCCTTGAGCGCGATGTCCTGTTCCTTGGAAAGATGCGGCGGCACATGCGCTTCGCCGTCGCGGAAAACGATCACCGTATTGGGCGCGCCGTCCTTGCCGCCGAGCGCGCCCTGCGGCCCGAAGCGGCCGTGATCCATGACGAAGGAAGCGCGGGCTTCGCCTCGCAATATCTCGACCTCATAGGCAAGCCCGAAGCCGCCGCGATGTTTTCCCGCGCCGCCGGAGCCTTCGCGCAAAGCATAATGCCGGTAGAGCACCGGAAAGGCCTGCTCCATGATCTCGACCGGCGGCGATTTCGAAATGCCGATGGTCGAGCAGCCATTGCTCAAGCCGTCATGGCCGGCATTGCCGCCATAGCCGCCTCCGGAGATCTGATACATGACGTAGTCGCGGCCGCGCGCCGGGTCGTTCCCGCCGAGCGCGAAATTGCCGCTGGAGCCGGCAGGCGCCGCCGTCACCTTCTCCGGCAGCGCCTGCACCATGGCGGCGAACACCGCCTCGGCGATGCGCTGCGAGACCTCCGCCGCGCATCCCGACACGGGGCGCGGATATTTGGCATCGAGGAAAGTACCTTCCGGCCGCTTGACGATCAGCGGCTCGAAGGCGCCGGCGCTGATCGGCACCTCCGGAAAGATATGGCGGATGGCGAGATAGACCGACGACAAGGTCGTTGCCAGCACGCTGTTCATCGGCCCGGCGCATGGCTTCGACGAGCCGGCGAAGTCGAAGGTCAGCGTGTCGCCTTTCTTTTCGACGGCGAGATTGATGGTCAGCGGTTCGTTCACCACCCCGTCGGAATCGACGAAGGCTTGCGAGCGATAGATGCCGTCCGGTATGGCGGCGATCGAGGCGCGCATCTGGTCGGCGGCGCGGCGGCGCAGTTCGGCGATCGCCTCGACCACGGTTTCGTCCCCGTAACGATCGAGGATTTCATTGAGTCTGTCTTGGCCGATCAACAACGCGGCCGCCTGCGCGCGGATGTCGCCGATGCGCTGGTCGGCAACACGGATGTTCGAGCAGATGATGGCGTAGATCTCCGGATCGAGCACGCCCTTCTTGAACAGTTTCACCGGCGGCAGCCGTAAGCCTTCCTGCTCGACGGCGGTGGCCGAGGCGGAAAAGCCACCGGGCACAGAGCCGCCGATATCCGGCCAATGACCCGTGTTGGAAAGCCAGCAGAAGATTTTGCCGGCCCGGTAGACCGGCATGACGAAGCGCACATCCATCAGATGCGTGCCGCCGAGATAGGGGTCGTTGACGATGTAGATGTCGCCGGGCTCCGGCGCCAGGCAGCGTCCGTCGGCGATCATCTCGATGACGGTCTTGGTCGAATACTGCATGACGCCGACGAACACCGGCAGGCCCTGGCTGCCTTGCGCGATCAGCGAGCCGTCGACCGCCGAATAGATGCCGTCGGAGCGGTCATTGGCCTCGGCGATGACGGGCGAGAAGGCGGCGCGGGAAAATGTCAGGTCCATCTCGTCGCAAACCTGCTGCAGGGCTGCCTGGAGCACCGAAAGCGTGATGGCGTCGAGCTTTGACATGTCAGGCCTTACCGATGTCGATGATGATGTTGCCGTCGGCATCCGAGCGCGCCCGGTCGCCGGGTTCGAGCACCGTCGTCGCATCCATCTGTTCGAGAATTGCCGGTCCATTGATGACGGCGGCCAGCGGCAGTTTTTCGCGGGCATAGACCGGCGTGTCGTGCCAGCGCCCGCTGTACCAGACCGGCCGGATTTCGCGCCGCGCTTCTTCAAGCGTTGCCGCGCGCCCCGACGGATCGATCAGCCGTGACAGGTCGACCTGCGGCCGCACGCCGGTGACCGACGTGTTGAGGTTGACGAGGTTGGCGCGGATCTCCGGCAGCTCGACCTTGAAGCGCGCGAAATAGGCCTTTTCGAACAGAAGCTGCAGTGTTTTTCGTGAAACCGACGAGGAGGGTAGCGGCACGTTGATAATGTGCGTCTGGCCGACGAACTGCATATCGGCCGAATGGGTGACACGGATCGCGTCCGGCTTGACGGCTTCCTTGGCTATGAGAGCCTCGCCTTCGTTACGGTGCCGTTCCAAGACCTCGCGAAGCATTGCTTCGTCGAGCGCCCCGACCGGCATGTTGATTGTGTTGACAAAGTCGTGGCGCAGGTCGGCCACAACACAGCCGAGCGCGTTGGTGATGCCCGGGCGCGCCGGCACCAGTACCCGGGGCAGGCCGAGCTCGCGGGCAAGCGCCGTCGCATGCAGCGGCCCGGCGCCGCCGAAGGCGAACAGCGCGAAATCGCGCGGATCGTGGCCGCGCGACACCGACACCATGCGGATGGCGCCCGCCATCTTCATGTTGCCGAGCCGCAAGACGGCACCCGCCGCTTCGACCCCGGAAAGGCCGGTGCGCTTCCCGATCCTGTCCTCGAAAATGCCGGTGACACGCTCGACAGTGACCGGATTGTCGACCGCCAGCAGCTTCTTCGGCGCCAGCCGCCCGAGCACCAGATTGGCGTCGGTGATGGTCGGCTCCGTCCCGCCGCGGCCGTAGCAGATCGGGCCCGGATTGGCGCCGGCGCTTTCCGGGCCGATCTGGATCAGGCCGGCCGCATCGACGCGGGCGATCGAGCCGCCGCCGGCACCGACGGTGTGCACCGCCACCATCGGCACATGGATCGGCATAGCATATTCGATCTCGATCTCGTTCGACACCGCCGGCTCGGCGTTTCGGATCAGCGCCACGTCGGTGGAGGTGCCGCCCATGTCGTAGGTGACGAGATTGCCGAAGCCGGCGCGTTTTCCCGTGTAGGCGGCGGCGATGACGCCCGACGCCGGACCGGACATCACCGTCTTTGCCGATTCCTGCGTGACGAAGCGGGCCGAGATCATGCCGCCATTGCCGTTCATGATCAGGAAGTCGCGCGCATAGCCTTTTGCCGCCAGCTCCTTGCGCAGCCGCTCGACATAGCGCTTGAGGATCGGCTGCACCGAGGCGTTGACCGCGGCGGTCACTCCACGCTCGAACTCGCGCGCTTCCGAAAGCAGCGCATGGCCGGTGGTGATGTGGCCGTTCGGCCAAAGCTCCGCCGCGATCTCGGCGGCGCGCCGCTCATGCGAAGGGTTGGCGTAGGAATGCAGGAAATGGATGACCAGCGACTCACAGCCGGCGTCGATGAGCTGCTTTACCGCATCGCGCATTTCGGCCTCGTCGAGCGGCGTGCGCACGGCGCCCGACGCCTCGACCCGCTCCGACACTTCGAGCCGAAGGTCGCGGGAAATGACCGGCACGAAGGTTCCGGTCATGCCATAGGCCTGCGGCCTTGTGCGCCGGCCAAGCTCGATCACATCGCGAAAACCCTTGGTCGTGATCATGCCGGTTTGTGCCAACCGACGCTCCAGTACGGCGTTGGTGGTCGTCGTCGTGCCGTGCACGATGATGTCGATGCCGTCGACCGGAAAGCCGGTGGCGGCAAGCGCCGAAACCACGCCGAAGGCCTGGTTTTCGACGGTGGTCGGCGTCTTGGCGATATGCACCTTGCCGCCCGCCTTGCCATCGATCAGAAGCAGATCGGTGAAGGTGCCTCCGACATCGATGCCGGCAACAACGCTTCCCGCCGATGCCGAAAAATTCTCATCCATTGTCGAAACCCGAAATGCCAGGACTACGGATATGTCTCAGTTTGGAAAGGCGTTTTACGCGGCCGTCTTGACGCAAATATCATTTGTATACTAATAAATTCCGGACACAAGAGCTTAACGTTTGGCAGTGTGTGCAAGGCACGCCGGAACCTGAATGGTTTGGGCGCGCACCGGAAGGTTTGGCGTCCGAGTCGGTAATCCGCCTCATTAAAGGGGCGAGAAGGTTGGAATTGATGAACACCACATCCGCGTTCAGCACGGTCGGCGCCCGCCCGCTGCAGTTCCCGATTCCAGCCAATGTTTACGCCGAGACGGTGGTTTCGGTGAAGCACTACACCGACCGGCTGTTCTCGTTCCGCATCACAAGGCCGCAGTCGTTGCGCTTCCGCTCCGGCGAGTTCGTCATGATCGGCCTGCCCAACGCCGAAAAGCCGATCTTCCGCGCCTATTCCGTCGCCAGCCCGGCCTGGGACGACGAGCTCGAATTCTTCTCCATCAAGGTGCCGGACGGTCCGCTGACCTCGGAGCTGCAGAAGATCGCGGTCGGCGACACCGTCATCATGCGCCAGAAGTCGACCGGCACGCTGGTCGTCGATGCGCTGACCCCCGCAAAACGCCTGTTCATGATCTCGACCGGCACCGGCATCGCACCCTTCGCCAGCCTGCTGCGCGACCCCGATACTTATGAGAAATTCGACCAGGTCATCCTCACCCACACCTGCCGCGACAATGCCGAGCTGGTCTACGGCCAGGAACTGGTGGCCGCACTCGAGAACGATCCGCTGATCGGCGAGCTGACCGGCGGCCGCGTCACGCTCTACAATTCGACGACCCGGGAGGAGTCGGCGCGCATGGGCCGTATCACCGCGTTGATCGGCTCGGGCAAGTTCTACAGCGACCTCGGCATCGACAAGCTCAATCCCGAGACCGACCGCATCATGATCTGCGGTTCCATGCACATGCTGAAGGACGTCAAAGAACTGGCCGAAAGCCTCGGCTTCCAGGAAGGTTCCCTGCATCACCCCGCCAGCTTCGTCGTCGAGCGCGCCTTCGTCGGTTGAGGCGCGCCGCCGTCCAGCTCTGTTGGAAGCCACTGAGATTTACCGACGACATTCGTGCTTCGTCATTCTAGGGCGGAGCAAGGAGCGGAGCGACGCGCGCAGACCCTAGAATCCATGCCGTTACGCCAAGGCGTTGCGGCGGTTACAGAATTCTGCACCGTTGCACTCTGCGGCAGAGGTCGCGGCATGGATACTCGGGTCAAGCCCGAGTATGACGAAGGGATGGGCGTTTCGGCCAATCTCCAACGCCGGGAGCGCCTACTCAGAATGATGTTTTGACCATACGGTCAAAAACATGCTGCTTGGACAGCCTTTTTCCGTTATGACGCCCTGAAAGACTCGTGAAGCATCGCTTCACGGGCTACATTCGGCGTCAACTCGCTGAAATGAAAGGGCAGGAGATGAGCAGCACCATCCGCGAGGCCGGCGCAGGCGCCGGCGCGTCCAAGGTTATGCCGCTGCCGGCGCGCGCCGCCGCCAACACGCCAATGCCGCTGGAGCATGGCATCGCCCGCAACCCCGGCATGAAGCTCGATCTCGGCTTCCTGGAATCGGTGCGCAGCGTCAATCGCTCGGCACTGGAGCGCCGTGTCGCCACGCTCACCAAGCGGCGCTCGATCAAGGCCGACAACCAGGCCGCTTGGCTGCTGCGGGCGATCGCCTGCATGGACCTCACCACACTGAATTCGAATGACACGGATGAGCGCGTGCGCCGGCTCTGCGCCAAGGCAATCAACCCGTTGCGCAAGGACATCGTCGACGGCCTCGGCATATCAGGCGAAACCATTCGCCCGGCAGCGGTCTGCGTCTACCACCCCTTCGTCGCCACTGCGGTCGACGCCGTGCGCGGCACCGGCATCCATGTCGCCGCGGTCTCCACCGCCTTCCCACATGGCCTTGCGCCGCTGTCCACCCGCCTGCAGGAGATCGAGGCTTCGGTGCGCGATGGCGCCAACGAGATCGACGTCGTCATTCCGCGCGGCCTGGTCTACGGCGCTAAATGGCGCGAGCTGTTCAACGAGATCGTCGCCATGCGCGCCGCCTGCGGCGACGCTCATCTGAAGGTCATCCTCGGCACCGGCGACCTCGCCACGCTGCGCAATGTCGTGCTGGCCTCGATGGTGGCGATGATGGCCGGCGCCGATTTCATCAAAACCTCGACCGGCAAGGAAAGTGTCAACGCCACGCTGCCCGTCGGCCTTGCCATGGTGCGCGCCATCCGCGCCTATTTCGAGGAAACCGGCTATCTCATCGGTTTCAAGCCGGCGGGCGGCATCTCGACCGCGAAAGTCTCGCTCGACTGGCTGGTGCTGATGAAGGAAGAGCTCGGACGCCCATGGCTGGAGCCGGAACTGTTCCGCTTCGGCGCATCGAGCCTGTTGACCGACATCGAACGCCAGCTCGAGCACCACCTGACCGGCCACTACTCGGCCAATCATCGCCACGCGATGGCTTAAGCAGGCCATAACTTTGAACGTCGAGTTCCTTCGCGCCCCCCTCTGTCCTGCCGGACATCTCCCCCACAAGGGGGGAGATCAGCTTGCGCCTTTGTCCGCTCCAGTCCTGCAACGCTGGCGATTGGCGAAATCGCCGATGACGGCCAATCTCCCCACAAGTGGGGGAGATGTCCGGCAGGACAGAGGGGGGCGCCGTAGAGCTCCCACTTATCCAGAAATCTCCTCGGGGAGGAGCCACCCATGAACATACTAGAACGCTACCACGCCATGGAATACGGCCCGGCGCCCGAGGCCCATAACGAGGCCGACGCCTGGCTCGCCGGGCGCGATTTCGCAAAAGCGCTGTTCATCGACGGCGGCTGGAAGACGGCAGCCAGCGGCAAGACGTTCGACACCAGCGAACCGTCGTCGGGTAAACTGCTCGCCAAGATCTCGGACGCGGGCGCCGCCGACATCGACGCGGCCGTTACAGCAGCCGCCAAGGCGCTGGCGAAATGGTCGGCGTCTTCAGGCTATCAACGCGCCAAAATCCTCTATGCCATCGGCCGCGCCATGCAGCGCCACCAGCGGCTCTTCGCGGTGCTGGAATCGATCGACAACGGCAAGCCGATCCGTGAGAGCCGCGACATCGACGTGCCGCTGGCGATCCGCCATTTCATCCATCATGCCGGCTGGGCGCAGGCGCTGGAGAAGGATTTTCCGGACCACAAGCCAGTCGGCGTCGTCGGCCAGGTCATTCCGTGGAATTTCCCGCTGCTGATGCTGGCCTGGAAGATCGCGCCGGCATTGGCCGCCGGCTGCACTGTAGTGCTGAAGCCGGCCGAGTTCACGCCGCTCACCGCCATTTTGTTCGCCGAGATCTGCGAGCGCGCCGGCGTGCCGAAAGGCGTCGTCAACATCGTCCAGGGCGGCCCGGAGGCGGGTGCTGGCATCGTCAACCATCCCGGCATCCAGAAGATCGCCTTCACCGGCTCTTCGGAGGTCGGCAAGATCATCTGCAAGGCCACAGCCGGATCCGGAAAGAAACTGTCGCTGGAGCTTGGCGGCAAGTCGGCCTTCATCGTCTTCGAGGATGCCGATCTGGACAGCGCCGTCGAGGGCCTGGTCGACGGCATCTGGTTCAACCAGGGCCAGGTCTGCTGCGCCGGCTCGCGCCTCTTAGTGCAGGAAGGCATCGCCGAAGCCTTCATCGCCAAGGTCAAGGTCAGGATGAGCCGGCTGCGCGTCGGCAGCCCGCTCGACAAGAACACCGACATCGGCCCGCTGGTCGACCGCACCCAGCTCGACCGCGTCAAGGGCCTGATCGCCGAGGGAGCCAAACAGGGCGCGGTCTGCTGGCAGCCGGATGCTGCCTTGCCGTCCTCCGGCTACTATCATCTGCCGACGCTCGCCACGGGCGTTTCGCCGGCTAATATTCTGGCGCAGGAGGAAGTCTTCGGCCCGGTGCTCGCGACGATGACCTTCCGCAACACCGAGGAAGCGATCGAGCTTGCCAACAACACGCGCTATGGCCTGGCTGCTTCGGTGTGGAGCGAGAACATCAACCTTGCGCTGCACGTCGCGCCGCAACTGAAGGCCGGCGTCGTCTGGGTCAACGGCACCAACATGTTCGACGCCGCCTGCGGCTTTGGCGGCTACCGCGAAAGCGGCTTTGGCCGTGAGGGCGGCCGCGAGGGCATGTTCGAATATCTGGCGGCGAAACTCCCCGTCGGCCCCGTCATCAAACCGGCAACGCTCTCCGCCCAGCCGGTCGAGCAAGCCGACGGAACGTCCATCGATCGCACGGCAAAGCTGTTCATCGGCGGCAAGCAGGTGCGGCCGGACGGCAATTATTCGCTCGCCGTCGCCACCGCCAAGGGCAAGCTCGCCGGCGAAGTCGGTCTCGGCAACAGGAAGGACATTCGCGACGCCGTCGCTGCCGCGCGCGCCTGCAAGGCATGGCCGGAAGCAACGACCTATAATCGCAGCCAGGTGCTCTATTATCTCGCGGAAAACCTGTCCGGCCGCGCCGACGAGTTCGCCGCCCGCCTCGTGCAACTCACCGGGGTCGCCGCCAAGGCCGCGCGCGACGAGGTGGACCTCTCGATCGAGCGGCTGTTCCTCTATGCCGGCCTCGCCGACAAGTTCGAAGGCCGCGTGCACCAGCCGCCGGCCCGCGCCGTCACGCTGGCGCTGCACGAGCCGGTCGGCGTCGTCGGCATCGTCGCGCCCGACAACCAGCCGCTGCTTGGATTTGTGTCGCTGATAGCCCCTGCGCTCGCCATGGGCAACACGGTGGTGGCGGTCCCGTCGGAGCGCCATCCGCTTTTAGCCACCGACCTCTACCAGGTGATCGAATATTCGGACATTCCGGCCGGCGCCATCAACATCGTCACCGGCCGCAGCGCCGAGCTTTGCGGCGTGCTGGCCAGGCATGATGATGTCGACGGGCTCTGGGTCTTTGCCGATGCCGGGACCTGCGCCAGGGCGGAAGCCGACTCTATCGGCAATCTCAAGCGCGTCTGGACCGGCAATGGCCGCAGCCTCGACTGGGCAGCGGCCGATGCCGCAGGCGCCGCCTTCCTGCGCCGCGCCATCGAGGTCAAGAACGTATGGGTGCCTTACGGCGATTGATGCTTCTCTATCGAGGCCGCATCGGCGGCCAGGTTGACTTCAACGTCACAGTCGCGATGGTGATCGTGTTGGTGCTTGACGCTCGCACGTATGTTCTTTAACCAGAAAAAACATCTTTATCTGTGAACCGGCAGCTGTGCAGGCCGCACGATGGCGCCTGACTGGCACATGACGCCTTGGCCGGCCGCCGATAAAGGCGAATGCATCAGGCGGGCGAGGAGGAAAGCATGGCGGATCTGGCAGGCAAGGTGGTGGTCGTCACGGCGGCGGCGCAAGGCATCGGCAAGGCAAGCGCGCTGGCTTTCGCCAAGGCCGGCGCGACGGTCCATGCCACCGATATTAACGAGACGCTGCTTGCCGAGCTTGGCAAGACCCCAGGCATCAAGACGCGCAAGCTCGATGTGCTCAACGACGCGGCGGTCGCTTCGGCCTTTGCCGGGATCGGTCCTGTCGATGTGTTGTTCAACTGCGCCGGCTTCGTCCATTCAGGCTCGATCCTCGAAATGAAGGACGAGGATCTCGATTTCGCGCTCAACCTCAATGTTCGCGCGATGATTCGCACCATACGCGCCGTGCTGCCCGGCATGCTGGAGCGCGGCGACGGCTCGATCATCAACATGGCCTCGCTGGCAAGCTCGCAGAAGGGCGTTCCGAACCGTTTCGTCTATGGCCTGACCAAGGCGGCGGTCATCGGCCTGACCAAGGCGATCGCCGCCGACTATGTCGGCAAGGGCATTCGCTGCAACGCCATCTGCCCCGGGACGGTCGAGAGCCCTTCGCTGCAGGACCGCATGCATGCGCAGGGGGATTACGAAGCCGCCCGCGCCGCCTTCATCGCCCGCCAGCCGATGGGCCGGCTCGGCACGCCGGAGGAAATCGCCGATCTCGCCGTCTATCTGGCCGGCGCGACCTATACGTCGGGTCAGGCCTATAATATCGACGGCGGCTGGTCGATCTGAACCAATCTCATTGAGGAGTGGAATAGCATGAAACTGCTGCGCTATGGCGAGGTGGGGAGCGAGCGTCCCGGCCTGCTCGATCAGAATGGGACGATCCGCGACCTCTCCGCCTATGTCGCCGACATTGCCGGCACGGCGCTGCATCCGGCCACGCTGGACATGTTGTCGAAGCTCGATCCGAAATCGCTGCCGGCGGTATCCGGCAAGCCGCGCATCGGCGCCTGCGTTGCCGGCACGGGAAAATTCATCTGCATCGGCCTCAACTATTCCGACCACGCCGCCGAGACCGGCGCCACCGTGCCGCCGGAGCCGATCATCTTCATGAAGGCAAGCTCGGCCATCGTCGGTCCCGACGATGACGTTCTGATCCCGCGCGGCTCGGTCAAGACCGACTGGGAGGTCGAGCTCGGCGTCGTCATCGGCAGAAAAGCGAAATATGTCTCGGAAGCCGAGGCGCTGGATTATGTCGCCGGCTATTGCGTCGCGCATGACGTCTCCGAGCGCGCCTTCCAGGCCGAGCGCCAGGGCCAGTGGACCAAGGGCAAGTCCTGCGACACCTTCGGGCCCATCGGCCCGTGGCTGGTGACCAAGGATGAGGTCGCCGATCCGCATAATTTGAAGATGTGGCTGACCGTCAACGGCAAGACCATGCAGAACGGCTCGACCAGGACCATGGTCTACGGTGTGAAGTACCTGGTCTCCTATCTCAGCCAGTTCATGTCGCTGCATCCCGGCGACATCATCTCCACCGGCACGCCGCCCGGCGTCGGGCTGGGCATGAAACCGCCGGTGTTCCTGAAGCCCGGCGACGTCGTCGAGCTCGGCATCGAAGGCATGGGCCAGCAGAAGCAGACTTTTAAGGCCGATGAGTAAGCACGACCTTACCTCCCCCCCCCCCCTGTGGGAGAAGGTGGCTCGGCGCGCAGCGCCGAGGCGGATGAGGGGTGTTGGAAGAAATGAGGCGCCGAAAAATAATGTGCTGACAAGCGCCTAATTCTTCGACGCAGCGATCCGTCCAACACCCCTCATCCGTCGCCTTCGGCGACACCTTCTCCCACAAGGGGAGAAGGAGAAAGCCACTACTTCAACACCTTCCCGTCCGCCCCGAACCGGTACGTCTTCGCCGCATCCGGCGTCGTATAGAGCGTCGCGCCCGGCTCGGCATTGTAGACGCCGAAGATGCGCACCGTGATCAGCCCGGCCTTCTCGCAGTCGAGATAGAGGTTGGTGTCGGCGCCGAGGTGCTCGGCATGCACGACCGTGCCTTTCCAGTCGCCTGACTTCGGATCGACCGTCAGGTGCTCCGGCCGCACGCCGATGGTCTTCGCCGTCTCGCCAAGTTTGGCGCCGTCGATGAAGTTCATCTTCGGCGAGCCGATGAAGCCGGCGACGAATTCATTGGCCGGAAAATTGTAAAGCTCCATCGGGCTGCCGATCTGCTCGATGCGGCCGGCATTGAGCACGACGATCTTGTCGGCCAGCGTCATCGCCTCGACCTGGTCGTGGGTGACGTAGATCATCGTCGCCTTCAGCCGCCGGTGCAGCTGCGCGATCTCCAGCCTTGTGTTGACGCGCAGCGCCGCGTCGAGGTTCGACAGCGGCTCGTCGAAGAGGAAAAGCTTCGGCTCGCGAACCACCGCGCGGCCGATGGCCACGCGCTGGCGCTGGCCGCCGGAGAGCTCCGCCGGTCGCCTCTCCAGATAGGGCTCCAGCGATAGCATCGAGGAGGCAATCTTGATGCGGCGGTCGATCTCGGCCGCGGGTGTGCCGGCCTGCTTCAGGCCAAGGCCCATATTGTTCTTCACCGTCAGATGCGGGTAGAGCGCATAGGTCTGGAACACCATGGCGATGCCGCGTTTCGCGGGCGGCGTGACCGAGACGTCCTCGCCGTCGATCACCACCCGGCCCGAGGTCGAATCCTCCAGCCCGGCAATGACCCTCAGCAGGGTCGACTTCCCGCAGCCGGACGGGCCGACGAAGACGACGAACTCGCCATCCGTCACCTCGAGGTCGATGCCCTTCAGCACCTCGACCGGCCCGAAAGCCTTCTTCACATTCTCGATGTTCAGCGAGCCCACGGCTTCGTCCCTGTTCTAGAGTTTGACGGCGGCGCCGCTGCGCACGCTCTCGTCGGCGGCAAGGCAGACGGCGAGCGACTTCACCGCGTCGTCCATATGCCGGGTGAGATCGATGTCTTCGCGGATGGCCTTGAGCAGGAAAGCCTGTTCGAGGTCGCAAAGCTCCTGGTGGCCGGGCTCGCCTTCCATCGACAGCATCTCGTCCGGCCTGGCAAATTTGCCGTCAGGCCCGGTCGCAGCACTATGCAGGCGGATGGTCGAGGTCTTGGTGTGGGTGTCGATGTCGTCGGAGCGCACACCCTCCTTCATGACGATCGACACGCAGCCCTTGGGCGAGATCACGTCCTTCACGAAGAAGGCGGTCTCAGAGATCATCGGACCCCAGCCGGCCTCGTACCAGCCGACCGAGCCGTCGTCGAACAGCACCTGCAGATGGCCGTAATTGTACATCGACGGCGCGACCTCTTCGGTCAGCCGCACGCCCATGCCGCGCACCTCGACCGGCCTGGCGTCGGTGATCTGCAGCATCACGTCTAGATAGTGCACGCCGCAGTCGACGATCGGCGAGGTCGTTTGCATCAGCTGCTTGTGCGTCTCCCAGCTGTGGCCGGAGGATTGCTGGTTGAGGTTCATGCGGAACACATAAGGGCCGCCGAGCTTGCGCGCCTCGGCAACCAGCCGGATCCAGGACGGGTGGTGGCGCAGGATATAGCCGATCACCAGCTTCTTGCCGTTCGCCTTGGCCGCGTCGACGACGCGCTGGGCGTCCGCCACCGTCGTTGCCAGCGGCTTTTCGACGAAGACATGGCAGCCCGCTTCCAACGCCTTCACGGCATAGCCGGCATGGCTGTCGGAATAGGTGGCGATCGCGGCGATGTCCGGCTTCTCCTCGCGCAACGCGTCCTCGAAGGAGCGCCGTATGGGGTAGCCGGAAAGTCCTTCCGGCAGCGGCACGTCGGAGCGGTTCACCAAAGCGGCGATCTGAAAGCCCGGATTGGTGTGATAGGCCAGCGCATGGCTGCGGCCCATATTGCCGAGGCCTGCGACAATTACCCGTAGAGGATTTGCGACGCGAAGAGGTGTTTCCGGACTCACTTGACGGCTCCTGACGTGATGCCGCGGATCAGCTGCCGCGAGAAGATGACGTAGAGGATCAGCACCGGCAGGATCGCCAGCGACAGCGCCGCCAGGATCGCGTTCCAGTTGGTGACGAACTGGCCAAGGAAGAGCTGCGCGCCGAGCGTCACCGTCTTGGTTTCTTCCGACGGCGCCAGGATCAGCGGGAACCACAGATCGTTCCAGATCGGGATCATGGTGAAGACCGCGACCGTCGCCATCGACGGCCTGACCAGCGGCAGCACCAGGCGAAAGAAGATTGTGTATTCCGAAAGCCCGTCGATGCGTCCGGCATTCTTCAGATCGTCCGACACCTGCTTCATGAATTCCGACAGGATGAAGATGGCGAGCGGCAGGCCTTGCGCGGTGTAGACCAGGATCAGCGCCGTCAGCGTGTTGACCAGTCCGCTCGCCACCATCAATTGCAGGATGGCGACGGTGGCGAGGCGGATCGGGATCATGATGCCGAGCGCCAGATAAAGCCCCATCATCGTGTTGCCGCGAAAGCGGTATTCCGACAGCGCGAAGGCGGCCATGGCGCCGAACAGAAGCACGAAGAACAGCGAGCCTACGGTGACAACGAGGCTGTTCTGGAAATAGTGGATGAAATCGCCCTGGCCGATCACCGTCGTATAGCCGATCAGGTCGAAGGTCTTCGGCGTCGGCGGCGTCAGCGGCGCGCCGAAGATGCCCGCGCGCGACTTGAACGAATTCATGATCACCAGGATCACCGGAAACAGCGCGATCGCCGTGTAGGTCAACAGGATCGCGTGGGCGCCGATGGTGCGGGGCAGCGAACGTGTGGCGGTGCTCATCTCGCGCCCCTCAGAACTGGTAGCGACGCAGGCGCGTCTGGATGAGGAACAGATAGACGCAGACGCCGGCAAGGATGATCAGGAACATCATCGTGGCGATCGCCGCGCCAATATTGGGATCGCCGACCTGCAGCTGGAAGCCGAAGAAGGCGCGGTAGAGGAAAGTGCCGAGGATGTCGGTCGAATAGTTCGGCCCGGCGAGCGCCCCTTGCGCCGTGTAGATCAGGTCGAACGCGTTGAAATTGCCGACGAAGGTCAGGATCGAGATGATGCCGATCGAGGGCAGGATCAGCGGCAGCTTGATCTTCCAGAACTGCGCCATGCCGGTGATGCCGTCGCATTCGGCCGCCTCGATCACCTCGTCGGGGATCGACAGCAGCGCTGCATAAATCAGCATCATCGGAATGCCGACGAACTGCCAGACCGAGACCAGGCTGAGGGCGGTCAGCGCATATTGCTCCTTGCCGAGCCACGGCGTGAACAGGCTCTTCAGGCCGACGAAGTCGAGAAGGTGCGGCGCCACGCCCCACAGCGGCGACAGGATGAGCTTCCAGGCGAAGCCGACGATGACGAAGGACAGGATCGTCGGCACGAAGATCGCCGTGCGGTAGAAGACGGCGAAGCGCAGCCTCGGGCTGGACAGAAGTGCTGCCAAAAGCACGCCGATCGGGTTCTGCACCAGCATGTGGATGATGAAGAACCAGACATTGTTCCTGAGCGCGTTCCAGAAATTGACCGACCAGTTCGGGTCGCCGAACAGCGTGCGGAAATTGTCGAAGCCGACGAACACCTGCGCCTGCTCGATGTTGCGGAACAGCGACAGCTGCAGCGTGCCGGCGAGCGGCAGGATCATGATCGCCGTATAGACCAGTACCGCCGGCGCCAGAAAGACGCCGATATGCCAGCGAAATGCTCTTTTCGGTCGTGCAGCCATGAGTTCGGTCCCCGCCGTCTCTCTCGGTTCCAGGTCGAATTGATGCTAGGTGACGCCTCGATGCACGGTCCGGTTGTCCCCTCGCGAGGGACAAGGGCCAGCGATAGTCCGGCTTCGTCTTCCCCGCCGGATTGGAGGGTAAGACCGAGACGCGGCGCCGACAATCGCAATCTAAAAGTTGTCCGAATACCGGCCGGGCTGGCGCCCGGCCGGCTCGATTGGCTAAAGACTTACTTCGCCGGCTTGTACCAGCTGTCGAGGCCGTCCTGCAGCTTCTTGGCCGCGGCTTCCGGCGTGTCGGTGCCGTTGATGACATTGGCCGATTCGACCCAGGTCTCGTTCTCGAGGTTCGGCGTGCCGCGCGACAGGATCTGGTAGGTCGAGCGGATCGTCGACTTGCACTTGCCGCGCCAGGAGACGAATTCCTGCGCCAGCGGGTCTTGCATCTTCACCGGCGTGCTGTTCAGGCTGAAGAAGCCCGGCAGCGCGTTCGCATAGATGGTGGCGAAGTCGGGCGAGGCGACCCATTCCAAGAACTTCTTGGCCTGTTCGGGATGCTTCGATGCCGCATTCAGGCCCATGCCGATGTCGGTATGGTCGGAGATGTAGCAGGTGTCGCCGGCCTTCTGCACCGGCGGCGGGAAGGCTCCCATCTTGAACTGCGCCTGCGTGTTGAACAGGCCGATTTCCCACGAGCCGGCCGGGTAGATGGCGGCGCGGCCGAGCGTGAACAGGTTCTGGCTGTCGGGATAGGTCTGCGCCTCGAAGCCGTCGCCGAGATAGGGCTTCCATTTGGCCAGTTCCTTGTAGGGCTCGACCCACTGCGGATCGGTCAGCTTCTGCTCGCCCTTGATCAGCGCCTGGCGGCCCTCTTCGCCCTTCCAGTAGTTGGGGCCGATGTTCTGGTAACCCATGGTCGCGGCTTCCCAGAGGTCCTTGGTGCCCATCGCCATCGGGATATAGGTGCCGTCAGCCTTGATCTTGTCGAGCACGGCGTAGAACTCGTCGCGCGTCGTCGGCACTTTGAGGCCGAGCTTGTCGAAGGCGTCCTTGTTGTAGATGAAGCCGTGGATGACCGAGGCCATCGGCACGCAGAAGCTCGACTTGCCGTCGTCGGTCTGCCAGGCGGCCTTGGCCACCGACGAGAAATTGTCCATGCCGGGCAGCGAGCTCAGGTCGGTGAGATTGCCCTTCTTGAACAGCTCAAGCGACTTGTCGAACGGGCGGCAGGTGATCAGGTCGCCGGCCGAACCGGCGGCGAGCTTGGCGCCGAGAGCGGCGTCATACTCGGTCGGCGCCGAGGGTGCGAACACCACCTTGATGCCGGGGTTCTTGGCTTCGAAGGCCGGGATCAGCTTGTCTTTCCAGATGGAAAGATCGTCGCCGCGCCAGCTTTCGATGTTGAGCGTCACGTCCTCGGCCAGAGCCATCCCGGTCGAAGCGAGGATGCTTGTGCCGAGCAGAAGGGCCGTCAGTAATTTGGTCGTCATGTTCAGTCTCCCTGTTGACCTTTTTCAGGTTCGGTTCTGATGAGAACAGGGACTAGCGCCCCTTGCTCCCCTCGCAAGCCCGTTTCGCCCCGATGGAAATCGGGATGAAACGGGCCCTACTTCTTTGTTAGGGCATGATCTTTTCCGAAAAGCGGGTTCCACTTTTCGGGATCATGCCCCAGCGCGGAAAGTGCCGGCCTGAGCTTCTGGCCGGCCCCTTCCAGTATCTTCTCGGCCGCATCGGCGTTGGCGGCGCCGGCGGCGAGCAGAATGGCGGTTTTGACAACGCCGCCGCTCTCTTCGAGCAGCCGCGCCGCGTCGTCGCGGCCTCGGCCGCTGATGGCGGCGACCATGCGCACCGCGCGGTCGCGCAGCTTGATGTTGTCGGCGGTGAGGTTGACCATGTAGCCGTCATGGACATGGCCGAGATGGATGGCGGTGAGCGTCGACAGCATGTTGAGCGCGATCTTCTGCGCGGTGCCGGCGCCCATGCGCGTCGAACCGGCGATCAGCTCGGGCGGCGTTTCGAGCAGGATGGCGACGTCGGCCTGGTTAAAGAGTGGCGCGCCTTTATTGTTGGCGATTGCGATGGTCGCGGCGCCCTGGCGCCGTGCATCGCCGATCGCCTGCACGGCATAGGGCGTCGAGCCGCTGGCGGAAATCGCGATCAGGCAGTCGCCCTTGCTGATGCCGGCGCCGGCGACGGCCGCTGCGGCTTCCCCGGTGTCGTCTTCGGGTCCGCCGGCCAGCGTGCGGAAGGCCTCGTCGCCGCCGGCGACCAGGATGGCGATACGGTCACGCGCGATACCGAATGTGCCTGGAAGCTCTAGCGCATCGGCCACCGCCATCAGGGCCGAGCTGCCGGCCGCCGCATAGGCGAGCCTGCCGCCAGCCTTTAATTGTCTTGCGATGAGTTCGGCGGCCTCGGCGATGGCCGGAATAGCGCCGTGCACGGTCTTGGCGGCCTCGATCTGGGCGTTGGCCAGGAACGAAAGGATGGCATCCGGGGTCTGGACGTCCAGTCCCTCGGCATTCTGGTGAAGCGCTTCCGTGCGCATCTCGGCCATCAATTGTCCTCCGACTGAGCGAACAATACCAAAAAAATACCACTTGTCCACATCCATTAACGAGTTCCGGCACCTGAAAGTCGCTAGTCGGCGAAATGTGGTGAGTTTTCAATAAAATACGCCTTAATCTTTTTTGAACCGAAATTAATCCTTGGCTATTGGTATTTTATTGGTATTATCCGCCACGAGGAGAAATCGCGTGAATTTCGTGCTTGGCATCGATGGCGGCGGCACCAGCTGCAGGGCGGCCCTTGCGACCGTTGACGGCACCGTCGTCGGCCGCGCCAGGAGCGGCGCCGCCAACATCCGCACCGACCTCACCGGAGCCCGCGCCAACATCGTCGATGCGGCAAGGCAAGCCTTTCTCGCCGCCGGCAAGGATCCGGAACTGATCCCGCAAACGCCGGCCATTCTCGGCCTCGCCGGCGCCAATGTCGGCACCTACCGGCAGCAGCTCGAGGCGATCCTGCCGTTCAGCCGAAGCCGCGTCGAGACCGATGCCGAGATCGCGCTCGAGGGCGCGGTCGGGTCTGGCGACGGCGCCATGGCCATCCTCGGCACCGGCACCGCCTATATGGCGCGCAAGGGCGGCAAGTCGCGCGCCATCGGCGGCTGGGGTTTCCAGGTCGGCGACCAGGGCAGCGGCGCCCGCATCGGCCGCGATCTGCTCGAGCAGACGCTGCTCGCCTATGACGGCATCCGCCCGGGCTCGCCCTTGACTGAAGCCATGCTGGCCGTCTTCCGCAACAACCCGGAAGACGTGGTCGAATTCACCACCAATGCAAAGCCCGGCGATTTCGGTGGCTTTGCGCCAAAAGTGTTCGAACATGCCGAAAAGGGCGATCTCGTCGCCACCTGGATCCTCGACAAGGCGGTCGCCGACGTCGAGGCATCGCTCGGCGCGCTCGACCTCGCCGGCGATGCGCCGCTCTGCCTGCTCGGCGGGCTGGCGCCGCTTTACGCGCCGCGCCTGTCGGCGCGTTACCAGGCGCTGCTGAAATCCCCGCTCGACGACGCGCTCGGCGGTGCGGTGCAGATGGCGCTGCGCATTTTCGCCGGCAAGTCGGAGGCGCCGCGATGAGCGCCGCCGACCAGATCTTCGCCATGCTGAAAGAATCCTCGCAGAGCGGCGCCCCGCTTTACCTGCAGCTCAGGAAAAGCATCGAGGAAGCGGTCAGTCGCGGCCTGATCGGCCCGGGCGACGCGCTGCCGTCCGAGCGCGACATCGCCAGCAAGGCCGACATCTCGCGTGTCACCGTGCGCAAGGCGGTGCAGGATCTGGTCAAGGGCGGCATCCTGGTCCAGCGCCATGGTTCCGGCACCTTCGTCGCGCCGCGCATGGAGCGTGTCGAGCAGTCGCTGTCGATGCTCACCTCCTTCACCGAGGACATGGCGCGCCGCGGCATGGCGGTGCGCTCGGCCTGGCTCGACCGCGGCCTTTATGCGCCTTCGCCGGACGAAATGATGGTGCTCGGCCTGTCGTCGAACGAGCTGGTGGCGCGCGTCGCGCGCCTGCGCATCGCCAACGACACGCCGCTGGCGATCGAGCGCGCGGCGCTCTCAGCCAGCGTGCTGCCCGATCCCGAGGCGATCGGCTCATCGCTCTATGCCACGCTGGAATTGACCGGCAATCGCCCAGTGCGGGCGGTGCAGCGGATTTCCGCCGCCAATCTCGGCGACGGCGATGCGCGCCTGCTGGAAGTGTCGCCGGGGGTTGCCGGACTGCACATCGAGCGCATTTCCTATCTGACGAGCGGCAAGGTGATCGAATTCACCCGCTCCACCTACAGGGGCGATGCCTATGATTTTGTCGCCGAACTCCGGCTGACCGGGCCGGGAGAGGACAGCCGACCATGAATTCAAACACCACCCATATGCGGCGCGAGATCGACGAGATCCCGCAAGCCGCCGCCCGCCTGCTCGACGGCTCGGCCGCTGTGCTTGCCGAGGCAGGACGCGGCCTTCGCGAGCGCGACCCGCATTTCGTCGTCACCGTGGCGCGCGGCTCGTCCGACCATGCCGCCACCTTCATGAAATACGCCGTCGAGCTGACCGCCGGCCTTGCGGTCGCTTCCGTGGGTCCGTCGATCGCGTCGATCTACGGCGCGAAACTCAGGCTGCGCGGCTCGGCCTGCCTGGCGATCTCGCAATCCGGCAAGAGCCCGGACATTGTCGCCATGGCCGAAACGGCAAGGGCCGGCGGTGCTCTCACCGTCGCCATCACCAACACCGCCGACTCGCCGCTGGCGCGAGCTTCGGACTATGCCATCGATATTCTCGCAGGGCCGGAGCGCAGCGTCGCGGCCACCAAGACCTTCGTCAATTCCGCCGTCGCCGGCATGGCGCTGATGGCGCACAGCACCGGCGATCAGGCATTGCTGGCGGCACTCGCGCGCCTGCCGGAGCATTTCGACAAGGCGATCGCCTGCGACTGGATGGCGCTGGCCGCGGCGCTGGCGGCGCCGCAGTCGCTGTTCATCCTCGGCCGCGGCCCGTCCTTCGCCATCGCCAGCGAGGCGGCGCTGAAGTTCAAGGAAACCTGCGCCATGCATGCCGAGGCCTACAGCGCCGCCGAGGTTATGCATGGGCCGCTGGCGCTGGTCGGGCCGGGTTTTCCGGTCCTGGCGCTCGCCGCGCGGGATGCCTCGGAACCGTCCGTCGCCGAGGCCGCTGACGGCGTGGCGGCCAAGGGCGCCGCCGCCTTCGCCACCTCGGACAAGGTGAAGACTGCCCTGAAGCTGCCTTATGTCGCCACCGGCCATCCGCTCACCGATCCGCTGCCGCTGATCGTGTCCTTCTATGGCTTCGTCGAGGCCTTCGCCCGCCATCGCGGCCTCGACCCCGATACGCCGCGCAATCTGCGCAAGGTGACGGAAACCGTATGAGCGACCGTTTCGCCCTGACCGGCGCCAAGATCTTCGATGGCGCCGACTGGCACGACGATGCCGCCCTGGTCGTCAGGGACGGCCTGATCGAGGCCATCCTGCCCGTCGGCGCCATTCCATCCGGTGTTGCCGAGGTCGAGACCGGCGGCGGGCTGCTGGTGCCAGGCTTCGTCGACCTGCAGGTCAATGGCGGCGGCGGCGTCATGCTCAACGATCACCCCGATGTTGCCTCGGTCGAAACCATCTGCCGGGCGCACGCGCCGTTCGGCACGACGGCGCTGCTGCCGACGCTGATCACCGACACGCCGGAAACCACCGCCGCCGCTGTCGCCGCCGGCGCGGAGGCCGCCCGGCGCAAGGTGCCGGGCTTTCTCGGCCTGCATCTCGAAGGTCCGCATCTGTCGGTCGCGCGCAAGGGCGCGCATGATCCTGCCTTGATCCGGCCGATGACGGATGCCGACCAGGCGGCACTGATCGCCGCGCGGAAGAAACTTCCTGTCCTGCTCACCACGATCGCGCCGGAATCGGTCGAGTCTGCCCGCGTCACAGCGCTCGCCAAGGCCGGCATCATCGTCAGCCTCGGCCATTCCGACACGGGTTACAAGATCGCCAGCGCTTTTGCTGCAGCCGGCGCCACCATGGCCACGCATCTGTTCAACGCCATGAGTCAGATCGGCAATCGCGAGCCCGGATTGGCCGGGGCGGCAATCGACACGGGCAGCTTATTTGCCGGCATCATCGCCGACGGCATCCACGTCCATCCGGCAACGATAATCCTTGCGCTGCGTGCCAAGCAGGGTCCGGGCAAGATCCTGCTGGTCAGCGACGCCATGGCGACGATCGGCACCGACATGACCTCCTTCACGCTCAACGGCCGCACCATCTATCGCAAGGACGGGACCCTCAGGCTTGCCGACGGCACGCTGGCCGGTGCCGATCTAGACATGATCTCGGCCGTCCGCTTCGTCCATCGCGTCGTCGGGCTCGAACTCGACGAAGCCTTGCGCATGGCCTCGCTCTATCCGGCGCAAGCGATCGGCCAGGCGCACCGGCTCGGCCGCTTCGCCAACGGCACCGCCGCCGACATCGTCGGCCTGTCGGAGGGGCTGGGCGTGAAGAGCGTCTGGATCGGCGGCAGGAAGGTGTTTGGAGCATAGGCCTTCGCGGTTTTCGTCATCCTCGGGCTTGACCCGAGGATCCATTCCGTGACCTCTCCCGCGGAGCGCAGCGGTGCAGAATTCTGTAATCGTTGCAATGCCTTAGCGTCACGGAATGGATCCCAGGGTCTGCGCGCTTCGCTTCGCTCCTTGCTTCGCCCTAGGATGACGCGATGGATGTTTAGCCGGCTTTGCTCGCCCCATAGATATCCTTATACATCTCGCGCAAAACGTTCTTCTGCACCTTGCCCATCGTGTTGCGCGGCAATTCGTCGACGAAGATCACCTGCTTCGGATGCTTGTATTTCGCCAGCCGTCCGGCGATGGCGTCGGCAATGTCGGCGGCGCTGACGGCCGATCCCGGCTTGCGCACCACCACTGCTGTGACGCCTTCGCCGAAATCCGGATGGGCGACGCCGATCACGGCGCTCTCGCTGACGCCGGCAAGCGCGTCGATCTCGCTCTCGACCTCCTTCGGATAGATGTTGTAGCCGCCGGAAATGATCACGTCTTTGCCGCGTCCGACGATGTGGACGTAGCCGTCGGCATCGATCAGCCCGAGATCGCCGGTGATAAAGAAGCCGTCCTCGCGGAACTCGGCCTTTGTCTTCTCCGGCATCCGCCAGTAGCCCGAGAAGACGTTTGTCCCCTTCACCTCGATCATGCCGATGTCGCCCTGGGCAAGTAGCCTGCCGCTTTCGGGATCGGTGATGCGCAGCGTGACACCAGGCAGGGGAAAGCCGACCGTGCCGGCCCGCCGCTCGCCGTCATAGGGGTTCGAGGTGTTCATGTTGGTTTCGGTCATGCCGTAGCGCTCGAGGATGGCGTGGCCGGTGCGCTCGCGCCAGGCATTATGTGTCTCGGCAAGCAGCGGCGCCGAGCCTGAGATGAACAGCCGCATGGCCTTGGCGGCCTCCTGCGTCAGGCCGTCCTGCTGCAGCAGCCGCACATAGAAGGTCGGCACGCCCATCAGCACCGTCGCGCGCGGCAGAAGCGATATGATGCGGCCCGGGTCGAACTTCCGTTCGAACAGCATTTTTGCGCCGGCCATCAGAGTGACATGGGTGGCGACGAACAGCCCATGCGTGTGGAAGATCGGCAGCGCGTGGATCAGTACGTCGTTCGGGCTGAAGCGCCACTGCTCGACCAGAACGCGTGCATTGGAGGCGAGATTCTCGTGGCTGAGCATGGCTCCCTTGGAGCGGCCCGTTGTGCCGGAGGTGTAGAGGATTGCGGCAAGGTCGTCCGGCCCCCGCACCACATCACGGAATTCCGACGGCAGCCGCGAGGCCTGGTCGATCAGCGAGCCCTGGCCATTGCCGCCGAGCGCGACGGCGGCGGCGCCCGTACCCTCGGCCAGCATTTCGATATCGGCCGCCCTTGCCGGATCGCAGACGATCAGCCGGGGCTCGGCATCGCCAAAGAAATAGGCGAGTTCCGGCAGCGTGTAGGCGGTGTTGAGCGGCAGGAAAACGGCGCCGACGCGAACGCAGGCCAGATAGAGCAGCACCGCCTCGGGGCTTTTCTCGATCTGCACGGCGACCCGGTCGCCCGGCTCGACATCCAGTTGCAACAGCGCATGCGCCAGCTGCGCCGATTTCGCCAGCATATCGCCATAGGAGATTGAGCGGCCGTCGTCCGTCTCCATGAGCAGGCGATCGGCAGCCGGCATTCGGGCGCGAAAGGCATCGAACAGGTGATTGGTCATGAGATTCCCTCGGGCGTCGAAGCCAATGGCAAATCGCGTTTGCCGAAGCGAATATCAGATTTGTCGGCGATGGGCAGCTATCTGCGGACCCGGCCCGTCTTGCCTAAGCCGGCCATCAGGCCATCGCCCTGGTTGAGGCGGGCCATGCACATGGCCGCCGTCAGGCGGTAGTGGCTGAGCAGGGCCTCCACCGCACCGTCGGCGTCGCCGTCCAGGGTGCGCTCGGCGATCAGCCGATGCTCGGCGAGATCGTCGCGCTCATTGCCTGGACCGTGTTGCGACATCAGCCGGTAGCGGGAGGCCTGGTCGGAAAGCTGTTCGCAGAAACCAACCAGCCAGCGCGACCGGCAACCCGAAATCAGCGCGCGGTGGAAGAAGCGGTGCAACGTCTTCCAATCGGGATTGTGCGACGAAGGATCATCGGTCGGGCGGCGTTGCGCGCGGGCCAGGCGGTGCAGCGCCAGCACCAGCTGCTCCTCCCATTCGGCGGTGCGGTGCTCGATCGATTCGCGCAGCGCTCGCTCTTCCAGCCAGCAGCGCGTGCGGGTCAGTTCCTCCAGTTCCTCCGCGCTCACCGGCATCAGGAAGAAGCCGCGCTGGTCGTGGCGCCCGAGCAGTCCTTCGGAGGCAAGGCGGTTGAGGGCTTCGCGCACCGGCGAAGCCCCCGCGCCGTATCGCGAAACCACCCACTCGACCCGCAGCTTGCTTTCGGTTTCGAGCACGCCACGCAGAAGATCGTCGCGAAGCTGTTGATAGACCGTGCTGGCCAGCGTGCTCTTGGCACGCTTGCCCTCGCCCGGATCGGCGTTTGCGTTTGTCAATCCAACTCCTGTTGCTTGCCCCTGATTAGTCAGGGCCCCGCGGCGAAGCAATTTCCCGTACATGTATCATACAACGGGGCAATGCCGCCTCAAGCGGAAGATGACGGTATTCGACTTTAAGAGGAGACAGGCGCTCGATCGGGTCGCGACAGTAAAGTTCGGGTAGAAAACCTGAGATTCCTGCGCAAGTTGATGTATTGAGCGGCCATTCAACAGCAGGTGCGGTCGTGCAGCTTGCGCTTGCAAATGATAAATCGCTTTTTCAGATGGCCGCGCTGTCGGCTGCCGAACGGATCGCCTCGATATTTGCCCGGTACGCCTCGACACCGCCGCCCTTGAAGACGGCGGCACCGGCCACCAGCACGTTGGCGCCGGCGGCTGTCACCAGCGGCGCCGTCTCCGGCGAAACACCGCCGTCGATCTCGATGCGGATCGGCCGGTCGCCGATCAGCGCCTTCACCCGTTTCACCTTGTCGACAATGGCCGGAATGAAGGCCTGGCCGCCGAAGCCTGGATTGACGGTCATGATCAGGATGAGGTCGAGCCGGTCGAGCACATATTCGATCGCCGTTTCCGGCGTCGCTGGGTTGAGCGAGACGCCGGCCTTCTTGCCGAGATTCCTGATGGTCTGCAACGAGCGGTCGAGATGCGGTCCCGCCTCGGCATGCACCGTCATGCCGTCGCAGCCGGCTTCGGCGAAGGCTGCGAGATAAGGATCGGCCGGCGAAATCATAAGATGGCAATCGAAGAAGGTTTTGGTGCGGTCGCGGATCGCTTTGATCACCGGCGGGCCAAAGGTGATGTTGGGCACGAAATGACCGTCCATCACGTCGAGATGGATCCAATCGGCGCCGGCGGCAGCAACAGCCTCGACCTCATCACCGAGTTTCGAGAAATCCGACGCCAGCACCGAGGGCGCGATCAGTGTCTTCTTGCTCATAATCGGGCCTCGCCCTTGTTGCGATCAGAACTGCCTAGAGCATTTTGCAGCCAAGTGGAATCATCTGGCGCCGCAGAAATGCGGCTAAACAAGAGGAACAACACAAAACCCGCCGGATGGCTCCGGCGGGCTTCGTTTTTCAGCCGGCCGAATTACGGCTTGAAGTTCTGGATGTTGGCGCCTGCCGGGTCCTGCAGCAGCCGCCGCGGCTGGCGCTGCGGCACCAGTTGCTGCAGCGGATTGAGCAGGATGCCGGGGTTGATCTCGATGCCCGGCCGCCTGCGGATCGGGTAGCAATCCGGATACTGTCCGGTCGTTCCGGCCGGGCAGCGCTGCCGGGTGAAGACCGGCTGGCACTGTCCGTCGATGAACTCGGCACCCGGTGCGCATTCCACCGGCGGCCTGCGGCAGGCGCCGTCGCGGATCTCGGTTCCACGCGGGCAGACGCAGTCGCCCCGCTTGTTGTGGACCTGGCCGCGGATGGTGCACTGCTCTTGGTTCGGCTTTGGCGGCTGGCAGGCCTTGCCACGTACCTCCAGGCCGTCGGGGCAGGCGCAGTTGCCGTTGGCGTCACGCACCTGGCCGCGGATGCGGCACTGGCTGGTCTGGATCGGCCTGCAGGCCTTGCCGCGCACTTCCATGCCGCTCGGGCAGACGCAATCGCCATCTCCATTGCGTACCTGGCCACGGATGCGGCACTGGCTCGGCGGCTGCCGGTCCGGCACGCAAGCCTTGGCGACCCGGTCGAGATGGGTGCCTTGGGGACAGACGCAGCCTTCGGCGGTCAGTACCGCGCCGCGGATACTGCATTTCGGCGGAACAATCTGGCAGACGCCGTTCACCAGCTCGCCGCGCCGGCAGACGCAATTGCCCTCCTGGTCGCGGTACTGGCCGGGACGCAGCGTGCACTGCGGCTCCTGCGGCTGCTCGCTTTGCACACACTTGCCATTTACCAGTTCCGTGCCGCGCGGGCAGACGCAGCGCCCGTCCTCGGTCCGGATCTGGCCCTGCAGCAGGACGCAACGCTGCGGCACCGGCAGCGGCAGAAGCTTGCTGCCGCCGGAAGAGCATTGGCCGTCACGGAAGGTGGTGCCTTCCGGACAGACACAACGGCCGGCCGAGTTCAGCACCATTCCGTACAAGCACTGGTTCTTAACCTCTCGGCTGACGGTGAAGGGATGGCACGCATAAGCCTTGCCGCGATCGCCCTGCACGCCGCTCGGCGTGCGCGACAGCACGTCGCCGCCGCTTTGCACCGGTGTGTTCGGCGAGAGCACGCCAACGCAGTTCTGCCCGCTGACCGTGCCCTTGAGATCGGCAAGCCGCCTGTCGTCGGGAAGGGTCACGGTGACATGGTGCTTGCGGCTTTCGCCGGCGCCGAGCGCCAGGTTGGCGATGCAGGACGCCGGCAGCGTCGCCGGCTCCGGCGAGCAGCCGAAGGGCGGCTCGATCGCGGTGATCCGGACGCCTTCCAGCCGGCCGAGCCCGTCCACGCCGATCGCATCGCCGATGCGGACCGGACCGGAGAAGGAGTTCGGGCCATCGTTCGTGATGGTGATCTCGAACGAGCAGGACTCTCCCGGCCGGCACTCGGCATCGCCGGTCTTCTCGACGCGAATGGTCGAGCCGCCGCCGCCCTTCGCGCAGGCCTGGCCGATCGGATAGACGACGTCGTCTCCCGGCGCCGGCCCGTAGGAGCCGCGCGCGCAGTTCTCGAATTCGCCATTACCACTCACAGTCACGTTGAAATGCCTGGAGGCTCCGGGCGTCATGACGGAGCCGGGTATCTGGCACGACACTGTGTTGGCAGGCACCGGTCCGCAAGTCCAGTCTGCGCCATCGGGCGTGATGGTCTGGACCTGCGCGGGCGCTCCGCCCGACACCAGCGTGGCGGCATCGTTGACCCGCACCGGCCCGGTCGGGGCTGCGGTGCCGGTGTTGCTGACAGTGATGCGGCAGGACACCGTCGCAGCACCCGCCAGCGAACCGTCGCACACCTTGGTGATGCGCAGGCCGGGCAGGCCGCCGTTCGGATGGCGGATACGTTCCTTGGCGCAGGCCTTGTTATTGGCAAAGTCGACCTCACCGGCTACCGCCTTCACCTCGGCGCAGTTCTCGACACTGTCCAGCCGGTAATTCGCCGGCATCGCCGCATTGACGACAATCGACGCCGAAGCACCCGGAGGCAACGAGATGCCGGCATTGTCGCAGCGGAACTGGCCGGGGCCGTTCGGGCCGCAGGTCCAGGGCGGGCTCGGCCCGAAGGTCGAGGAGGTCGGCGCGCCGCCCGGGTAGGTGTCGAGCACCGTCAACGGCCCGTTATAGGTGCTGGTGCCGTTGTTGATGATGTCGATCACGAAGGTGCAGACGCCGTCCGGCGTGCAGACCGGGATGCGGGCGCGCTTCTTCAGGATCAGGTCGACCTTCTTCCCGACCGGAGGCTGGCACTGCGGGTCGCGATCGCCACGGCGGCAGATCGGGATCGAGGCGCAGCCACGGTCGTTCTGCTGGCTGCCAAACAGCGGCTTCCCGCTGGCCTGGTAGTCATAGGCGGCGCAATTGCGCAGCACGCCGCCCTGCCAGCCGCCGGCCGGCTTGAAGCCGAGCTTGAGGACGACGGAGGCGCCGGGATTGAGCGTCGTCGCCGGATAGGTGCAGGTCATCGGAGTCGTTGCGGGCACGCAGACCCAGGGCGGATTTGGCCCTGAAGTGAGCACCGAGCCGGCTGGCAATATCACCTCGTCGAGCACGATCTTGCCGTTGTAGGGCGCATCGCCGACATTGGTGACCGTGATCGTGAAGTCGCAGCCGCCGGCCATCGTGCAGCGCGGCACCTCGGCCCACTTCTCCACCTTGAGGTCGGGTTGCTTTTCGGGCGGGCATCTGAGGTCGCGCGGGATGACGATGTCGATCGTCTGCGTGCAGCAAAGCCCCCAGCCCTCCTTCGGTCCGGCATAGGGTTCGATGCCGGAGACGATGAGATGGATGGCCTCGCCGGGCGAGGCGCCGACGATCTTCCAGTCCAGCACGCCGCCGCCGGCAGGCACCTGCTGCGTGTCGGGCACGATTGTGATGCCGGGTGTGGTCGTCGACACCTGCACCCACTTGCCGCCCATCTCCGGGCCGACCGGCATGTGGTAGATGAAGGCGCCGCCGCCGGGCACGCAATCGACCGTGCCGCGCTCGAACTTGAAGCACTCCTTGCTAGGAGGCGGAGGCGGCGGGTTGCATTTGGTCGGGTCGATCTGGATCGAGGTCTTGACGCCGGTGAGCAAATCGCCGTCGTCGGGCTTGTCGGGATCCTGCGACGGGATCGTGGTTGCCGGACCACCCCTGAAGGCCACTTCAATCAGTCCCTGGTTATCGACCGTCGCCGGCACGGGGAAGGTCGCAGGATCGATCTTGGCCGTGATCCGGAAATTAATGATGCGTTCATTCGCGGCGCCGACACCGTCGAGGTTGGAAGCGCTGATGCGGAAGTTGGAAACGCTGGCCGTGTCGTTCGGGCTGGCCGATGTGCTGATCGAAGCAGCGGGCAACGGTCCGCCGGAGGCGCTGGTGCCGTCTCCGGCGACATCGACGCTGACGATCTGCAAGCCGTGCGGCAACTGGTCCTTGAAGTCGAGCCTTGTCGCTTTCAGCAGGGCCGCCACGCTTGGCCGGTCGAAGTCCTGCGGGTCGCCGCGGATGCCGAAGCTCAAGACATAGTCGGCGGAATCGCAGCCTCTCTGGCCGCCTTTCTTGGTGAAGAATGGCACTATGCGACTGAGCTCAGGATTGATGCCGCGCGGTTCAGGAGCGGATTCCGCGGCTTGGCCGGTAGCCGCCGCGGCCTTGTCTTGGGCAAGCACCGGCAATGCCGGCATCATGGCGATCGCGATGCCGGCCGCCATCAGCCAACGCGCGCCGCGCCTGGCGTATGACAGCGGTTTCATGATCGTAACGGTTTTGCGCGAAGCGAAGCGGGGAAGGGCGAGACTGCTCATCTGTCCCTCCTCGGCGCTTCGCAGCTGACGGCCGGCGTTCTGAGCGGCAGCGTCATCTTGCAGCAAGGGTAATAGCCGCCCTTGTCCTGGTCGGACTTCTTGTAGAAGCAGAGCCCGACATTGACGGTCTCACCCGGATTATGGCCGGTGACGTCGATCGTGTAGGGCTTGCCCGGCGCGTGCGAGATCGGCGAGGTCACCCCGACGCCAGGCGTCTTGGACTGCGCCTTTATCGAATCGCCGCCGAAGCCGGCCGGGTCTTTGAGATAGAGATCGGCCTGAAGTCCGCGCGGCGTGCAGTAATAGTGCACGTCCTCGACATCGACGCAGGGCGGCAGATTGCCGGGCGGCGGGAAGTCCGGCGGATAGAAGGGGGGCAGGAAGCCGCCGCCGGGGATTTCCTCATAATAGCCGGCGCGGCCCTCGCAGGGGCGCCATACCCTGATGTCGCCGACATGGCCTTCAACGTCGGGGTCTTCGAAATAACCGTCGAAGTCGACGAACCATGAGCCGAAGGGCGGAACGTTGGCCGGCTTGACCAGCGCGCTCGGCGTCAACTGCACACCATGCACGGCAAGCGGCCCGCCGGCGGCGAGCCGCTCGGCCAGCCCCGGATTGTCGCGCAATTTGTCGCCGGTGTTGGCGACGGTATCGGCGCAGACCGAAGTGTCGAGATTGCCTTCGGCGTCATAGCCATATTGCAGGTCGACGCCGCCGGCCGACTGACGGTTGGTCTGCGGGAAGCCGATTGCGTATTCCTGCGGGGCTTCCACCCAGACCGATGCCGTCGCCGGATCGTCCGGGTCTTCGCGCTGGTAGCGGATGACTTCGCCCTGTCCGGAATCGGCGAAGCGGCTGTAGTCGTAGCGGTTTTCGACCGGGCCACGCTGGGCGAGATACATGAAACCCTTGTTGTCGAAGGCGATATCGGTGACGGCCTGGTCCTTGTCGGCCTTGACCGTCAACTCCCAGCGCGGATCGCCGGCAAAGCCGCCGTCGCTCGCAATGCCGACCGACCAGATCTCGGCCTTCCCGCCGACCGAATAATAGAGCCGCCCGCCATGATAGGAGACTGCCCATACGCGACGTTCGTCCTGCGTATAACCCCAGGTTCCGGGGTTCTCGCCATCGAAGGCGGCGCCCTGGATGTCCATGACGGCGCCGTCGTCGGCGACCGGGGCCAGCCCATGCGCCGGGCGTCCGGCAACGCCATGGTCGAACGTGTCGATCAGATTGCCCTCGATATCGATGCGGTGAATCAGCCCGGTGTCGAGGTCGGAGGCGAAGAACTCACGGTGGGTCGGGTCGAAGGCGAGATTGCCGATGCCGGGACCGCTGTTTGTGCCGATGTCGGCGAATTTCGAGACGGCGCCGCTGATGCCGTCGATCTTCCAGATCGTGCCAGGCCCGCCGCCGTTCTCGGTGCCGAACTGCCCCTCCATGAAGACGGCGCCCGCGGTGCCGCGGCGCTGCCGCTCGGGGCGCCCGTCATTGTCGGCGTCCGGCGTGACGATCTCGATGCCATGCAGCGAGGTCGCCGCCGCATAGAGGTTCGGAACACCCGACGGCACCCCATCGCGGACGCCGTCGTCATAGGTGAGGCCGAATACTTCGCCGATCTGGCCGGCAGTCACCTCGAAAGGCGGCGGGGTGTAGACGAGCTGACCGGAGGCCGGTCCACCGAGATGCGAGACGTCGAAAATCCGCAACGAGGCCTGCGCGGTGTCGATGAAGGTTTCGTCGACCGGGTCGACGCCGGGTGGCAGGCCCCCCTTTTCAGAATCGGGAGAGTCAAAATTGGGGATAACGGTGCCGGGGAAGCCGGTCACCGCCATCGAGCCGGGATAGATGATCCGTGCTTCCTGGGCTTGGGCGGAGCTGCCGGGCCAGAGGCCGGCGGACAGCGCCAAAGCGAGAATTCCGCTGGTCGTCGTTATCGCGCGGCCTATATGGCCAGCGCGGGAAGCCACGAACGAGCCGCGGTCGCAAAACATTGAACTCCCCCCGAGGCCGTCGGAAGAACCATCCGTTTTCGCCGCGCAAATCAGGGCAAGGCGCGGCGTTCCGGCTCGTTCGTCCCTGATCGAATTGTCTTTTTTCCGCTTGGTCACGATACGCCGGCTCCTTGGCAGGGTCAACGGAATCAGCCGGAAGCCCAGCGCATCGATCCCGTCCCGAAGACGGTGGGCGCGCCGAGCTTGCGTTGTTCCTGGAGACCGCGGAGCCTCTGGGTTTCGGGTCATTGGGGCTTTCCTTTCGGCCCGCACCATTGCGGTGCCTGCACGTCAGTCGCGGACGGGCATGGAAAGGTTCAATCTGTTTGAGTAGGCTGACCCTGGATCACCAGACCCACTCGCCCTTGCCGAGCATGGATACCGCCTCGACGATGCGGGTGAAGCTCGACCGCGCCCGGCCGACCGCGTGCCGGGCTCTGAGATAGCCGTGCACCAGCCCCGGCTCCTCGAACCAATAGGCCAGGCCACCGGCAGCTATGACGCGGTCGCGATAGGCTTCGCCGTCGGAGGACAGCGGATCGCATTGCGCGGTGATCACCACGGTCGGCGGCAGGTAGGCGAAATCGGCATCGGCGAGCGGATACAAGGTGATGTCGCCGGTCCGGTCGACGCCGCCGGTGCGGATATCTTTGTAGAAGTCGAGATCGCGCGCAGTCAGCATCGGCGCCCCGGCATGGTTGATGTACGAGCCGCGCGAGCGGTCGCCGCCAAGGCTGGGATAGATCAGCACCTGGCCGGCCGGCTTCTTGACGTGACCGCGCGTCGCGTGGCTGACCGCGGCGCAGAGATTGCCGCCGGCGCTGTCACCGCAGAGCACGATCGCGCGGTCATAGGTCTCAGCGGCCCATTCGAAGGCGCTCATCGCATCGTCGAAGGCGGCCGGATGCAGATGTTCCGGCGCCAGGCGATAATCGACGGAGACCACCTCATAGCCGGTGCGGTGGCAGAGCTCGGCGCAGACATCATCATGGCTGTCGAGCCCGCCCAGAATGTAGCCACCACCATGGATGTAGAGCACCGCCGCCGCCTGGTTCGGCGTCGCGCTGCGATAGATGCGGATCGGGATGCTGTTGGTGGGATCAGTGATGGCCGTCGTCTCGGCTGTCACGCCTTGCGGATAGCCGGCGAAGAATTCCCGGCACATGCGGTTGTAGATCGCGCGTTGCTCGGCGATCGTGTAGTCGATCGTATCCGGCGGATAATAGGAATTGGTCTTCTCGATGAAGGCCCACGTCTCGGCGTCGATGAGGGTTTTGTAATCGGTCATATCAGATGACCAGCTTTAGGTGATGGCGCCCAGGCCCCCCTCTCTGTCCTGCCCGTCCTCCGCAGCAGCTGCGCTGCAGCTGCGGAGGGTGGACCGGACATCTCCCCCTCAAGGGGGGAGATTGGATGTCGCGAAGGTTTTCGCCAATCTCCAACATTGCAGAAAGGGCGATGTCGCCGAAGCTGCTGATCTCCCCCCTTGAGGGGGAGATGTCCGGCAGGACAGAGAGGGGGGCCTGGCGCTGTCATCTGCGCGAGATCACTTCCCCTTCCAAACCGGCTCGCGCTTCTCCGCAAAGGCGCGGAATCCCTCCATATTGTCCTCCGACCCGTAAAGCGCATCGACCGTCGGCAACTGGCGTCGCGTCACCTTGTTCATCGCGTCCTGGAAGGTCAGCGCCTCGGCAACGCGCGCGGTCTCCTTGATCGCCGCAAACACCAGCGGCGGGCCGCTGGCGAGCAGCCTGGCGATCTCCCAGACCCGCTCCTCGAGTTTTTCCTTGGGCAGCACTTCATTGACCAGGCCCCAGCGATGCGCTTCCGCCACATCCATCCAGCGGCCGGTGAACAGGAGATCCATGGCGACATGGTAGGGAATGCGTTTGGGCAGCTTGATCGTCGCGGCATCTGCCAGCGTGCCGGCGCGGATTTCGGGCAGCGCGAAAGAGGAATGGTCGGAGGCGTAGATCAGGTCGCAGGACAGCGCCAGCTCGAAGCCGCCGCCGACCGCCATGCCGTTGACGCAGGCGATCACCGGCTTGTTCAGGTCGCGCAGCTCCTGCAGCCCGGCGAAGCCGCCGACGCCGTAATCGCCGTCGACCGGATCGCCGCCGGCGGCGGCCTTCAGATCCCAGCCGGCGCTGAAGAACTTGTCGCCGGCGGTCTTGACGATGGCCACGCGCAGTTCCGGATCGTCGCGGAAGGCCTTGAAGGTTTCGCCCATCGATCGTGAGGTTTTCAGGTCGATGGCGTTGGCCTTCGGCCGGTCGAGCGTCACCTCGAGGATCGTGCCTTCGCGGCGGGTGGTGATGACGTCAGCCATTCTTCTTTTCTCCAAGCACCAGCAGCGCATCCGCGATCCAGGCGCCCTTGCCTTCGGCGCAGACGATCAGCGGGTTGATATCAAGCTCTTCGATCTCGCCGGCATTCTGCTGCACGAAGGCGGCGATGCCCGAAATAGCGTCTATGGCAGCCTGGACGTCGGCTTTCGGCCGGCCACGATAGCCTTCGAGCAGCGGGAAGAGCTTCAGTCCACGCAGCGCCGCCTCGACGTCGTCGCGCGTCGCCGGCAGCATCAGGGTCACGCTGTCGCGCAACAATTCGACCAATACGCCGCCGGTGCCCAGCGTCATCACCGCGCCGAACATCGGGTCGCGGGTGAAGCCGACGATCAGCTCGGCGACGCCGTCGCGCACCATGCGCTCGGCGTAGAGGCCGGTGCCGAGCGGCAAAAGATCATGCGCCGCCGTGCTGACGGATTCGGCATCCTTGAGGTTCAGCCGCACCGCGCCGACCTCGGATTTGTGGGTGACGCCCAGCGCCTTTAGCGCCACCGGGAAGCCGAGCGCCATCGAGGAAATCACCGCCTCGACGGCGTTGACCGCGCGCTCGCCCTTCGGCACCGGCAGGCCCGCCTTGAGCAGCCGTTCCTTGGCCTCGGCCTCGTCCGGCGTGACACGGCTGCCGCTTGACGCGCCCGATGCGGTGGTATCGACCGGCTGCGCCTGCGGCTCGCGCCAGGCCCAGCCGATGAAGGCCGCAGCCTGGGCGGCATCCATGGCTTCGGAAATGCCGAACAACGGCACCATGCCGCGTGCCATTAACTCGGCGGTATATTCTTCCGGCAGGTTTTCGGGCAGCGAGGAAACGATCGCGCCCTTTGCCTTGTTGGTCTTAAGCGCCGCCTCGAAGGCCCGCAGCGTCGCCCACCAGTCGGTGACCGAGCAGCGGTCGGGCCTTGGGAAGTCGAGCACCAGCATGTTGAGGTCGAAGCCGCCCGACACCATGGCGGTGAAGGTGGCGGTCATCGCCGGCTCGTTGTTCCAGATGAAGGTGTGGTAGTCGAGCGGATTGGCGACCGCGACCAGCGGCCCGAGCGTCGATTTGACATGCGCGCGGTGCTGTTCCGTCAGAATCGGGAAATGCACCCAGCGGCCTTCGGCGCTGTCGGCCATGACGGACGCCTCGCCGCCCGAACAGCTCATCGACGACAGCCGGTTGCCCGGCAGCGGCCCGGTGATGTGCAGCAGCTTCAGCGCCTCGATGAAGGCAGGGATGGAATCGACCCGGGCGATGCCGAGCCGCCTCAAGAAGGCGCCCGAGGCAGCGTCCGAACCGGCCAGCGAAGCGGTATGCGAAACGGTCGCCAGTCTGGCCTGTTCTGAGCGGCCGACCTTCATGGCGATGATTGGTTTTTTGAGCTCCCGTGCCCTTACTGCCAGCCGCTCGAAGCCGGCTACGGAGTCGAAAGCTTCGATGTGCAGGCCAAGCGAGGTGACGCGCTCGTCCTCGATCAGGCCGAGCGCCATTTCGGAAAGACCGGTCTGCGCCTGGTTGCCCGCCGTCATCAGGAAGGCGATCGGCAAGCCGCGTTTCTGCATCGTCATGTTGATGGCGATGTTGGACGATTGCGTGATGATGGCGACGCCCCTGCCGCCCTCGGGCAGCCTGATGCCGCCATGCTGGTCGGGCCACAGCAGCGCGCCGTCGGCATAGTTGATCAGGCCATAGCAGTTCGGACCGATGATCGGCATCTGGCCGGCAGCGGCAACGAGCTCGGCCTGTAGCCGCTCGCCGTCCTCGTCATAGGCCTCGGTCTCGAGGAAGCCGGCAGCGAAGCACACAGCGCCGCCGGCGCCGCGCTCAGCCAGCGCCTTGACCATCTCGATGGTGAGGTGCCGGTTGACGCCGACAAAGGCAGCGTCCGGCGCGCCGGGCAGATCGGCGACGGAGCGGTAGGCCTTGCGGCCGGCGACCTCGTCCTTGGTCGGGTGCACCGGCCAGATTTCGCCGGCAAAGCCCATCTTGATCGATTGCGCGACGACGGCGGCGGCCTGCGCCCCGCCGAACACGGCAATCGATTTCGGGCGCAGGAGACGTTCGAGTTTATGCATGGTCATCTTTTCGTTTGAGCATGATCTTTTCCAAAACCGGAGCCCGGCTTTTGGGGATCATGCTCTAAGCCCCGAACGGGCGCAGCAGCGCCCGCGAAATAATATGTCGCTGAATCTCCGAAGTGCCTTCCCAGATGCGCTCGACGCGCGCGTCGCGCCAGATGCGCTCCAGCGGCAAATCGTCCATCAGTCCCATGCCGCCATGGACCTGGATCGCTTCGTCGGCAACGAACGCCAGCATCTCGGTGGCCTTCAGCTTGGCCATCGCCATGTCCTGATCGGTGACGGTGCCCTGATCGTACTTCCAGCCGGCTTCGAACACCATCAGGTCGGCCGCCTTCAGTTCTGTCGCCATGTCGGCGAGCTTGAACGACACGCCCTGGAATTTTCCGATCTGCTGGCCGAACTGCTGGCGCTGCGCGGCATATTCGATGGCATGGCCGAGCGCCCGCTCGGCGCGGCCAAGACAGGTGGCGCCGACCTGCAGGCGGGTGGCGCCGAGCCACGAATTGGCGACGTCGAAGCCCTTGTGCACTTCGCCCAGCACCTGGCTCGCCGGCAGCCGGCAATCGTCGAATTCAAGGATCGAATTCGTGTAGCCGCGATGCGAGACATTGCGGTAGCCGTCGCGCACCGTGAACCCCTTGGTGCCCTTGTCGACGAAGAAGGCGGTGATCTTCTTGCGCTTGCCGCGTGGCGAATCTTCCTCGCCGGAAGCCATGAAGACGATGGCGAAGTCGGCAATGTCGGCATGGGAGATAAAATGCTTGGTGCCGTTGAGCACCCAGTCCGAGCCGTCCTGAACGGCGGTCGCCTTCATGCCGCGTAGGTCCGATCCGGCGCCCGGCTCGGTCATGGCGAGACAATCCCATTTCTCGCCGCGGATGCAGGGGAAGAGATATTTCTCGCGTTGCTCCGGCGTGCCGGCAAGCAGGATGTTGGAAGGACGCGCCACGCAGGTCCAGTGCAGCGCGTAGTTGGCGCGGCCAAGCTCCTTCTCGTAGAGCAGCCAGCTCACCGTATCGAGCCCCGCGCCGCCGACATCGGCCGGCATGTTGGCAGCGTAAAGCCCGGCTCCGATCGCCTTGGTCTTGAGCTCTTCGATCAGCTCGCGGCGCAGCACGCCGGTGCGCTCCACCTCGCGCTCATGCGGGTAGAGCTCGTTCTCGACGAAGGCCCGTGTCGTCTCGACGATGAGTTTTTGCTCGTCCGAAAGACCGAAATTCATCGCCTCAGCCTTTCTTCTTTTTCGCCGGCTTCTCGGCTTTCTTCACCGGCTTGCTCGCCTTCGCCTTTTCCGCGACCTTGGAGGCGGTGGGTTTCTTCGCCGCCAGCTTGGCGAGCTGCTTGGTATAGTCCTTGTGCAGCGCGCCGGCGCCCCAGCCCTTGCCCTTGTTCTGCTTCGACAGCGCCTCCATGATCGCGACCAGATTGTCGTCGCGGATCTTTTCCAGCTCGCGGATCGACAGGCCGTGCGCCTGCTCATCCGACTGGGTGGCGATGAGATCGACCAGCTCGTCATTGAATTCCGGCACATCCATCAGCTTGGTCCACGGCCATTTCAGGCAGGGCCCGAACTGCGCCATGAAGTGGCGCATGCCGGCCTCGCCGCCGGCGACGCGATAGACCTGGAACATGCCCATCTGCGCCCAGCGCAGGCCGAAGGAATAGCGCATGATGTCGTCGAGTTCCTCGACGGTGCAGATGCCGTCCTTGACCAGCCACAGCGCCTCGCGCCAGGCAGCCTCCAAAAGGCGGTCGCCGACGAAAGCCTCGATCTCCTTGCGGATCACCACCGGCTTCATGCCGATCGAGGCGTAGAGCTCCTTGGCGACCTCGATCGCCTCCGGGAAAGTCTGCTCGCCGCCGACGATCTCGACCAGCGGCAAGAGATAGACGGGGTTGAACGGATGGCCGACGACCAGCCGCTCGGGGTGCTTCTTCATCGCCACCTGCATGTCGGTCGGCTTGATTCCGGAGGTGGACGAGCCGACGATGGCGTTGGCCGGCGCATGCTGGTCGATCTCGGCCAGCACGCGATGCTTGAGGTCGAGCCGCTCCGGCACGCTTTCCTGGATGAAGTCGGCATCGGCCACCGCCTCGGCGATTGTCTTGGCGAAGGTGAGCTTGCCTTCCTTGGGCAGGCCGTCGGGCAGCATCTGCTTATAGGCGCGGCGCGCACCCTTCATCACCTCGCCGACCTTGCGCGAGGCCTCCGGATCGGGATCGAAGATCGACACGTCGATGCCGTTCAAGAGCAGCCGCGCCACCCAGCCGGCGCCGATGACGCCGCCGCCGATGGCGGCCGCCTTGTTGATGATGCTCATGCTCCGGTCCTTGTCCTGGCTGTTTCGGGGTCGGTGAGGGCCACGCGTTCGCCGGCGCGGATCACGGCCGGGTCGTAAGCCTTGCGGGCGAAGACTTCGAGCACGAAGGGCCGGAAGAATTCGATCGGCAGCGTGTCGTAATCCGGATCGAAGCTCGACTGGTCCCAGCGCTCGCAGAACTGGTCGCAATCGTTGAAATACATGTGCCCGGCGAAGCGGTCGCGGGCATGGCGGTTGCCGCCCAGATGGTGGGCGTAATACAGCCGCTGGAAGTCGCCGTGTTTCTCCACCACCCAGGTACATTGCTCGCGCACGAAGGGTTTCAGGATCGCGGCGGCGTATTCGTCGTGGTTGTAGGGGGCGTAGATGTCGCCGATGTCGTGCAGCACGGCGCAGGCGATCCAGTCGGTGTCGGCGCCGTCGCGCCAGGCCCGCGTCGCCGCCTGCAGCGAATGGCCGAGCCGGGTGATCTTGTAGCCGGACAGGCCCTCGTCGAGCTGTACCAGCGCGTCGAGCAGCCGCTCGCCGGTCTTGGCGGCATAGTCGATTTCGTGGGCGGTCAGGAACTCGTAGTCATCCCTGTCCCCATCCTTCATCGCGGTGAATTTGACGGTCGTCATCTCTGCCTCCCGGCAATCGACTTACGCAGCAATCGGCGCCCGTTTGGTCAGGTTGAGCTTCTTGCGCACTTCCTCGGGCCCAAGGATCCTGGCACCGAGGTTGGTGACGATGCTGGCGGCTCGCTCGACCAGCTGCGCGTTGGTCGCCAGCACGCCCTTGTCGAGCCACAGATTGTCTTCCAGGCCGACGCGAACATTGCCGCCGGCGAGCACCGCCGCCGCCGCATAAGCCATCTGGTTGCGGCCGATCGAGAAGGCCGACCAGGTCCAGGTCGAGGGCACGTTGTTGACCATCGCCATGAAGGTGTTGAGGTCGTCCGGCGCCCCCCATGGCACGCCCATGCAGAACTGCACCAGCGCGTCCGCGTTGAGCACCTTCTCCTCGACCAGCTGCTTGGCGAACCACAGATGGCCGGTGTCGAAGGCCTCGATCTCCGGCTTGACGCCGAGCGCCGTCATCATGCCGCCCATGGCGCGCAGCATGCCGGGCGTGTTGGTCATGACATAGTCGGCCTCGGCGAAATTCATGGTGCCGCAGTCCAGCGTGCAGATCTCCGGCAGGCACTGGCGCACATGCTCCATGCGGTTGGTGGCGCCGCCCATGTCCGTGCCTTTTTCGTTGAGCGGCAGCGGCGCTTCCGGCGAGCCGAACACCATGTCGCCGCCCATGCCGGCGGTGAGGTTCAGCACCACGTCGACATTCGCCTCGCGAATACGCTCGGTCACTTCGCGGTAGAGATGCACGTCGCGCCTGGGCTTGCCGGTCTCGGGGTCGCGCACATGGCAGTGCACGATCGCAGCACCGGCCTTGGCGGCGTCGATCGCCGAATCGGCGATCTGCTTGGGCGAGCGTGGCACATGCGGGCTGCGGTCCTGCGTGCCGCCCGATCCGGTCACGGCACAGGTAATGAAGACCTCACGGTTCATCGCGAGCGGCATCGTATCCTCCCAAATTCGATCAAGCGCCAGCATCGCGCGACTTGCCGGAAACTGTTTTGCATTTTACGAAGCCCGCATGATCAAAAGCGAAAAACCGAGCATCTTTCGCGCCGAGCGCTCACCGCTCAAGGTGACGCTGCTGGTGTTTTCCGGCGCATCGATCATGTGCGTGGCCTCTGCTGTCGACCCGCTGCGCGCCGCCAATCGCATTTCCGGCGAGACATTGTTCGATTTCAGGCTGGTTTCGGTTACCGGCGAAGCGCCGGTCACCACCTGCGGGCTGCCGATCGCGGTCAGCGGCCGCTTCGATGCCAACGAGGTCACTGATGTTTTGATCGTCGTCGCCGGTTTCGGCACTCAGAACTACGCCACGTCGGCGCTGCTTGCCGGCCTGCGAAGGGCGGCGCGTGCGGCCCGCGCCTGCGGCGGCGTCGAGGCCGGCACCTGGCTGGTGGCGCGGGCCGGCCTGCTGGAAGGCCGCAGCGCCACCACCCATTGGGAAGACATGGAGGACTTTTCCGCCGCTTTTCCTGGCGTCGACGTTCGCCCGGATCGCTATGTCATCGACGGGCCGGTCTTCACCTCCGGCGGCGCCTCGCCGACCTTCGATTTGATGCTGCATCTCATTCGCACCAGGCTCGGCATGGCGGCGGCGCTCGATGTGGCGAGCGTGTTCATCTACGACCAGGCGCGCGCCGCCACCGACGCGCAGCCACTGGTCTCGCTCGGCCGGCTCGACGGCTACGACCCGCGGCTGGCGCAGGCGATCCGGCTGATGGAGGCGCATGTCGACCAGCCGTTGACCATCGACGCGGTGGCCAGGCGCGCCGGGGTGACGGCGCGAACGCTGGAAAGCATTTTCCGCAGGTCGATCGGCGAGACGCCCGGCGCTTACTATCTGAGGCTGCGCCTCAGCGCCGCGCGGCGCCTTGTGGTCGACACGCGGGTAGCCATGGCCGATATTGCCGGGCGGACGGGCTTTTCGTCCGCCGCGGCATTTTCCAGAGCGTTTTCAAGAGCTTTCGGCGAGGCGCCGGTCAGGTTTCGCAGGGGCTGATCGTGCATGTCGCCCAAAAGCATGCCCACGGGCTTGACCCGAGGGTGTATTGCAGTTTTGGGGACTACGACATGCACAAAACGGGATCAGTCAGCCAGCAGTCTGGCGAGTGCTGGCGCTGTCGATTTCAGAGCGCATCTGGCGCGCAAGGTGGGTCTCGAAGCGGCTGGCGACGGCGCGATCCCATTCGTTGGCGCGCTTTGCGCCATCCTTCGGGTGCGGCATTGCCATCAGCCGATCGATGATTGATCCGTTCTCGCCAGGTGAGAGCAGGGCGTCGATTTCACGTTCGTGTTGCATATCGTTTCGCCTCCTTTCCTTCCCGCCACGCGCTCTTCTTATACGAGATACGTGACGGCAGTTTGAAGGCAGGAGCGAGGTCATTGAGAGGCGCCAGGGGCAAAACCTTGTCGTCGGATACGCCCCTTCAGGCAAAGCCGTTCTTAGCTCCACGCCACGGTCGCGCGAGGCCAGCCGCTTGAGCCGCGGCGGCTTTCAGCCACACGCGGCAGCTGTCGGGCCAGGCTTTAAACGTACCTGTTGACGATGTTCTCCAGCGCTTCCTGCCGCCCGGAGCGCGGCTGCGGTTCGATCTTCTTTTTCACCACGCGCTCGGCGATCTCTTCCAAGGTGCGCTTGCCCGAAAGCATCGCTTTGCCTTCGGCGGTGTTCCAGCCGGCATAGCGCTCGGCGAGCGGAGCCGACAGCGCCTTGTCCTCGATCATCTTGGCCGCAGCTTTCAGACCGCGCGCGCAGCAATCCATGCCGCCGATATGGCCGATCAGCAGATCCTGCGGATCGAGCGACTGGCGCCTGAGCTTGGCATCAAAATTGGTGCCGCCGGTCTTGAAGCCGCCGCCCTGCAGCACCTGGTAATAGGCCAGCGCCATTTCCGGCACATTGTTGGGGAACTGGTCGGTGTCCCAGCCCGATTGGTAGTCGTTGCGGTTCATGTCGATCGAGCCGAAGATGCCGAGCGCATTGGCCAGCGCCAGCTCGTGCTCGAAAGAGTGGCCGGCGAGGATGGCGTGGCCCTGCTCGATGTTGACCTTCACCTCCTTCTCCAGCCCGAAGCGCTTGAGGAAGCCATAGACCGTGGCGACGTCGTAATCGTACTGGTGTTTTGTCGGCTCCTGCGGCTTCGGCTCGATCAGGATGGTGCCCTTGAAGCCGATTTTGTGCTTATAGTCGACGACGAGATTGAGGAAACGGCCGGCCTGTTCCTGCTCGCGGGCAAGGTCGGTGTTGAGCAGCGTCTCATAGCCCTCGCGCCCGCCCCACAGCACGTAGTTCTCGCCCTTCAGCCGCTTGGTGACGTCGATGCAGCTTTTCACCGTCGCCGCCGCATAGGCAAAGACATCCGGATCGGGATTGGTGGCCGCGCCCGACATGAAGCGGCGGTTGGAGAACAGGTTCGCCGTGCCCCACAAAAGCTTGACGCCGGTCTTTCTCATCTTGTCGGCGAAATAGTCGGCGATCTCGTCGAGCCGAGCGGCACTTTCGGAGAAATCCTTGCCCTCGGGGCGGACATCGGCGTCGTGGAAGCAGAAATACGGCGTGCCGAGCAGCGAGAACATCTCGAAGGCGACATCGGCCTTGAGCTTGGCGAGTTCCATCGTGTCGACGCCACCCGGCTTGGCGAACCAGGGACGGTCGAAGGTCTGGCCGCCGAACGGGTCGCCGCCTTGCCAGGCGAAGGAATGCCAGTAGGCGACGGCAAAGCGCAGATGGTCTTCCAGCCGCTTGCCGGCAACGATTTCGTCCGGGTTGTAGAACCGGTAGGCCAGCGGATTGGTCGAATCCGGCCCCTCATATTTGATCTTGCTGATGTCGCCGAAAAATCCGCTGCTCATGGGTTCTTTCCTCTCCGAAATAGATCCGCCCGATTACCTCAGGCGTAATTGGTTTCATGCGCTGGTGGGGCGAAAACGATCGCGTCGAAACGATCCAACGAAGGATGAAGACAATGACCGACCTCAACACGATCGCCCAAAACTACATCACTGCCTGGAACGAGAGCGATGCGACGCGCCGCAAGGCGCTGCTCGATGCGGCCTTCACCAGGGATGTCAGCTACCGCGACCCGGTCATGCAGGGTGATGGCCATGAAGGCATCGCGGCGCTGATCGACGGCGTGCAGCAGCGCTTTGCCGGCTTCCGCTTCTCGCTGAAGGGCCGGCCGGACGGGTTTGGCGACAAGATCCGCTTCTCTTGGAATCTCGGGCCGGAAGGTACGGAATCCGTCTTCGAAGGCACCGATATCGGTGTCATCGAGGATGGGCGTCTGAAGAGCGTCACCGGGTTCCTGGACAAGGTGCCGGCGCAGTGAGGGTACGCCGCTAAGGGATGCGCGAGGCCCCCCTCTCTGGCCTGCCGGCCATCTCCCCCTCAAGGGGGGAGATTGGCTGTCGCGCGGACCTTCGCCAATTACCAACGCCGACAGGTAGGAGCCAGCGCCCGAACTGCTGATCTCCCCCCTTGAGGGGGAGATGCCCGGCAGGGCAGAGAGGGGGGCCTCGCACCGACTCACGCGGTTGCGCTCCTGATCGCCGGATAAAGCCCCCGATATCGCTGGTAGGCATCGGCAAAAGCGCCGCCAAGCCCCGCGTCCGGCTCGACCGTAGCATCCGTCACCGGCGCGGTGCACACGGCCAGCGGATCGGCCCCCGTCGCCGCGATCAGCCCCAGCCGCGCGGCGCCGAAGGCGGCGCCGAAATCGCCGTCGGCTGGGATGTCGACAGACAGCTGAAGCGCGGTGGCGATAGCCTTCAGCCAGTAGCGCGAGCGCGAGCCGCCGCCGATGGCCGTCACCTTGGTCAATGTCGTGCCCGCCTTCTTCAGCGCTTCGAGACTGTCGCGGAAAGCAAAGGCGACGCCTTCGACCACGGCTTGGGTCAGCACGGCGCGGCTGGATTGATGCGCGAGGCCGGTGAAGGAGCCGCGGATGACGGAATCATTGTGCGGCGTGCGTTCACCCGAAAGATAGGGCAGGAAGGATACGCCCGTCGGCGCCCTGAGCGTGTCGCCGAGCTCGGCGGTGAGTTCGCCCGCGCCTTTGCCGGTGATCTCCGACAGCCAGTTCAGCGAATCGGTCGCCGACAGGATGACGCCCATCTGGTGCCAGGTTTCGGGCAACGCGTGGCAGAAGGTATGCACCGCGCTTTCCGGGTTGGGCAGATAGGCAGCGTTCGCCGCAAACAGCACGCCAGAGGTGCCCAGCGAGACGAAGGCCTGGCCTGCGCCCACCGTGCCCATGCCGCAGGCCGAGGCCGCATTGTCGCCGGCGCCGCCGGCCACCGGGATGCCGGCCGTGACGCCCCACTTGGCGGCGAGCCCGGCGCGCAAGGCGCCGGCCTGGGCCGCGCCTTCGACCAGCGACGGCATCTGGTTTTCGTCTAGCGATGTCGCCCCCAGCAGTTCGGAGGACCAGCGCCGCTGGCCGACATCGAACCAGGAGGTGCCGGCCGAATCCGACATTTCCGAAATATGCTCGCCGGTCAGCCAGAGCCGCAGATAATCCTTCGGTAGCAAGACTTTCGCCACCTTGGCGAAAACACCGGCCTCGTTGTCCTTGACCCACACAAGCTTAGGCGCGGTGAAGCCCGGAAAGACGATGTTGCCGGTGAGCTTGCGAAAGCGCGGGTCGGCGTCGAGCGCCGCCGCCTCGACATGGCTGCGCGTGTCGTTCCACAGGATGCAGGGCCGCAGCACCTTGTCCGCCGCATCGAGCAAGGTGGCGCCATGCATCTGGCCGGACAGGCCGATGCCTTTGACCGCGGCGAGTTCCTTCGGGTGCGAAGCCTTGAGCTCGGCAATGGCCGTCTCGCAGGCCTCGATCCAATGCGCGGGTTCCTGCTCCGACCAGCCGGGATGCGGCCGCGAGACGTCGAGCGAGCCATGGCCGGAGCCGATGACCTTCTGCCCGGCATCGATCAGCAGCGCCTTGACGCCCGATGTGCCCAGGTCGAGGCCGAGATACATGATGTCCTCCCATCGCCGTTAATTTTTTCGGATCTCGAAAAAATATGGCTAAGCCAGTTCTTAAGACAAGATCCCTTTGCGGTCAATTCTCTGACAAATCGGCCGCGCCGCGAAAGCAGCGCCGACAGCGGACTGTCCGGCCTTGCCGGTGAACGCTCGGCCGCAAGCGCTCGTGCCAGCGCCGCGTCGCCGGCGCGAAGCGCGGCTTCTCAAAGCATCAAAAGCTGGTCCGCCAACCGAGGCGGCAGCGTCTCATCGAGAGGTGCCGCCGGGCCTGCCCTCAATTGCTGGACCGCACCGCCATCGTGGCGATGCCGGCGCAGACCAGCAGCGTGCCGCCGGTGCGGTTGAAGATGCGGATCGCCTTCGGGTTGCGCACCACGGCGCGCGCCCTGGACGCAATCAGCGCGTAGCCGAAGGCGTTGCTGAAGGCCAGCGCCAGGAAGGTCGCCTCGAAGATCAGCATCTGCGTCCAGAAGTCGGAATGCCGGTCGAGGAACTGCGGCAGGAAGGCGACGAAGAAGGTGATGCTCTTCGGGTTGAGCGCGGTGACCAGCCAGGCATGCGCCGTCATCCTCGCCGCCGATACCTCATCGGTGCGCGGCTCGGCCTTCAGCGCGCCGCCGGCGCGGAACAGTTTGATGCCGAGATAGATGAGGTAGCCGGCGCCGATCACCTTGAGCACGGTGAAAACGGTTGCCGAGGCCGCCAGCAGCGCGCCGATGCCGAGCATCGACAGCGTCATGGCGGTGAAGTCACCGAGCGCCACGCCGACCGCCATCGGCAGCGCCGTGCGCCAGCCCTGGCCGAGCGCATAGGAGACGACCAGCAGGATCGTCGGCCCCGGGATGACGAGAAGGATGGTGGAGGCGGCGGCAAAGGCGGCCCAGTTTTCGAAGGACATTCCCTCACTCCTTTGAGCGCAAAGAAAAGGATAAATCCTTGGCGGCGCGAGAATGTAAAGAGGCGCGCAGAAAATCTCTTCGTCACCCGCCTGTGAGCCCGAGAGCCAAAGCAACCGGGCGTTAGGGTTAAGGCTGGCGCAAAGTCTTTCACGCTTTTTCAACCATGAATGATGAAAATGCCTGCTATCCGGCCGGACCGTGCTTCCCGCCGACAGCGTAGGGTTTGGGTATATGCGCGAGTTGCCGCAAACGCCGCCATCGAGCGGCGACACGATCGACACCGAAATTCAGCTTTCCCGCCGCGCCGTGCTTTCCGGCGCCGGCGCCATGGCGCTGCTCGGCATCGCCGGCTGCAGCACCACCGACACGCTCGACCTGCCGCAATTGCGGCTCGACGATACCGTCACCGGCTCCGTCCATCCCATCCGCCCGGCGATCAGCGTCGACAAGAACATCACCGGTCCCGATGTGATGTATGCCGCGCTCACCGACGGCGGCTTCCAGGTGCCGGCGGTGCCCTACCTGAAGGTCAAGCCCCAGTTCCGCCGCCAAATCGTCGTCGACCAGACCGGCGAGGCGCCCGGCACGATCGTCGTCCATCTGCAGGAGCGCATGCTCTATCTGGTGCAGCCGGGCGGCGACGCCATCCGCTACGGCGTCGGCATCGGCAAGGACGGCTTCCGCTGGTCGGGCCGCGCCAACATCCAGTACGGTAAGGAATGGCCGGTCTGGACGCCGCCGCCGGAAATGATCCAGCGCAAGCCCGAACTGGTGAAATGGCAGGGCGGCCAGCCCGGCGGCCTCACTAACCCGCTCGGCGCCCGGGCGCTCTACATCTACCAGAACGGCAAGGATACCGGCTACCGCATCCACGGCTCGCCGGAATGGTGGAGCATCGGCCAGGCGATGTCGTCGGGTTGCGTGCGGCTGATCAACCAGGACATCATCGACCTCTACAGCCGCGTGTCGAAGAAAAACCCGGTCGTCGTCGTCTGATCCTTTTATCTACCCGTCTCTCCCGGTTGCGCGATACCGCAAGACAGGCGAAGGTGCCCTGAAAACCTTCGCATCGGGAGAGAAAAGCATGGCCGGAACTTTCGTCATCGCACAGGGCGGCGGCCCGACCGCGGTCATCAACCAGACGGTCGTCGGCGCCACACTCGAAATCCGCAAGCGCCATCCCGGCGCCAGAGTGCTGGGCTCGATCCATGGCGTGCGTGGCATCCGTGACGGCAATTACGTCGACCTTTCCGCCATCCCGGAGGACCGGCTGCGGCTGATCGCCGGCACGCCGAGCGCCGCGCTCGGCTCGACCCGCGACAAGCCCGACGCCGCCTATTGCGAGGTCATCCTCAACGGCCTGAAGAAGGCCGGGGCCGATGCCTTCATCTATATCGGCGGCAACGACACCTCCGGCACCCAGCAGATCCTCACCGATGCCGCCGGCGGCTCGATGGCTTTCGTGCATGCGCCAAAAACCATCGACAACGACCTCGAGGAGAACGACCACACGCCGGGCTTCATCTCGGCGGCCGAATTCGTCGCCGGCGCCTTCCTCTCGGTCGATCTCGATTTCCGCGCGCTGCCTGGCATCTACGTCGGCATCGTCATGGGTCGCCATGCCGGCTTCCTCACCGCTGCCGCGGCCGCCTGGCAGCTCGATCCCGACAGCGGCCCGCATCTGGTCTACGTGCCGGAGCGCGCCTTCTCTGCCAAGCGCTTCATCGAAGACGTGCGCGAAACGCTCGACCGCCACAAGCGCTGCATCGTTGCGGTGTCCGAAGGCGTCAGCACCGCCGACGGCAAGGCGCTGGTCGAAAGCCTGGTGCCGCCGGAAAAGCTCGAGCGCGACCAGCACGGCAACGTCAAGCTGTCGGGCAGCGACCTGCCGGCCGCACTTGAGCGTGCGCTCGCCGAAGGCCTGCCCGGCAAGCGGGCGCGTGTCGATGCGCTGGGCTATATGCCGCGCGGCTATGTAGGCGCCATCAGCGCCGTCGATGCGCAGGAGGCTTTCGATGCCGGCGCCTTCGCCGTCGGCGTCGCCGAGGAAGGCGGCGGCTCGGTGGCGCTGCAATATGACGGGTCGAAGACCGTGCTGATGAAGAAGGTGCCGCTGAAGGCCGTCGCCGGCAAGACGCGCCACATGCCGGACGATTTCATGAAAGCCGACGTCAACCAGCTGGCGGATGCGGGCATGGCCTATCTGAAGCGGCTGGTGCCTGAAAAATACAAGGTCGGAAAGCCGTTCGTCTGATGGGCGAGCTTGTGGTGGGCGACTGGTTCGGCAAGGCCGTCGTCGATGCCAGAACAACAATGCTGACCGAGCCCTTCGTGCACGACTTCGTGCGCGCCAATATCTGGCATTTCAAGGGCCGCGACGCCGACCTGCTCGTCGATACCGGCATGGGCATCCGTCCGCTGGCGCCGGAGATCGACACGCCGGCCGGCAAGCCGCTCATCGTCGTCGCCACCCATATTCATCTCGACCATGTCGGCTCGCTGCACGAATTTCCGCTCAGGATAGGACCGCAAATGAGCGCGGCGCAATTCGACAGCATGGATGACGCCGTCACCTATGCCTATATGTTCCACAATCTCGATGGCGCCGTTTCGAAATTGCCGGCGCCCGATTGGAAGCCGGCTGACTATCGCGTTCCGCCGGCGCCGCTGACGCGCGCGCTGGATGAGGGCGATACCGTCGACCTCGGCGATAGAAAATTCCGCGTTCTGCATGTTCCCGGCCATTCGCCGGATTCGATCGCGCTCTTCGACGAGGCCGACGGCCTGTTCTTCGCCGGCGACGCCGTCTATGACGGCATGCTGATCGACGACCTGCCGGATTCGGATCGCGCCGCTTATTGCCACACGATGCGGCGCCTGCTCGACCTGCCGATCCGCATCGGCCATGGCGGCCACGGCCCGAGTTTCGACCGCGCCAGGATGCGCGAAATCGCGTCCGCCTACCTGCGTCGCAGGAGCGTTTCGTGAGCGCTTTCTGAATTAAATCTTCGTAAGGTCACCTCAAAACCCTAAATCGGGCCAATCCGCACCCTAGATGCTTGGTTGTCGATCCGGCCGGCTGCGCTGCATGGCGAGACAGGCAATCCCGGCCCTCGACACGCCGATGGGCGCTTCCCTCGAGAACCACCCGCGGCGCCGGATCAACTCTCGCCCGGACAGAACGACCATGTCACCATCAAGCATTCTTCGCAGACATCGCGTCGCCGCCCTGCTGGGCGCTGCGCTGATCATTTCGCCCGTCATCGTCTCCTTTGCCGCGCAAAACGCGGGCAAAGCCAGCCTGAGCAATGCCGTCGCGACCACTCAGACTCCGGCTGCCGGCATCACAGCGCCAAACGGCTCCTTCGCGCCGATCATCGCCGTCACCAAGCCGGCAGTAGTCACCATCACGACGGTCACGAAGGGGCAGCCGGACGCCACGGGCGAGGGCTCGCCCTTCGACGGCAACTCGCCCTTCGACCAATATTTCCAGCGGTTCTTCGGCGACCAGGGCATTCCGATGCCGAAGACGCCGCCGCAGCAGTCGCAGCGGGCCGAGGCCCTTGGCTCAGGCTTTATCGTCGGCGCCGATGGCACCATCGTCACCGACAATCACGTCGTCGACGGCGCCACCTCGATCAAGGTAACGCTTGATGACGGCACCGAGCTTCCCGCCACGCTGGTCGGCCACGATGCCAAGAACGACCTGGCGGTGTTGAAGGTCAAGGCAAGCAAACCATTGCCGACCGTCAAATGGGGCGATTCCGACAAGCTGATGACCGGCGATCAGGTGCTGGCGATCGGCAACCCGTTCGGCATTGGCACCACCGTCACCGCCGGCATCGTCTCGGCGCGCGGCCGCGACCTGCATAGCGGGCCGTTCGACGACTTCATCCAGATCGACGCGCCGATCAATCACGGCAATTCCGGCGGTCCGCTGATCGACGTCAACGGCAATGTCATCGGCATCAACACCGCGATCTATTCGCCCAATGGCGGCAGCGTCGGTGTCGGCTTCGCCATCCCGTCGGACCAGGCGCAGAAGGTCGTCGCCAAGCTGATGAAGGGCGGCAATATCGAATACGGTTACCTCGGGGTCCAGATTCAGCCGGTGACGCAGGACGTCGCCAGCGCCATCGGCCTCGATCATCCGGGCGGCGCGCTGGTCGCCGCGGTCACCGACGGATCGCCGGCGGCCAAGGCCGGTATTGAAACCGGTGACGTCATCACCGGCTTTGCCGGCCAGGAGATCAAGGATCCCAAGGACCTGTCGCGTGCCGTCGCCGACGTTCAGCCCGGCGTCAAGGAGACGCTCAACGTCTGGCGCAACGGCAAGGTGATGCAGATCTCCGCTGATGTCGGCCGCAACACCGAGGACGTGAAGACCGCCTCCAACCGTGAAGGCGGCAAGCCGTCGGCCGAACAGGGCCTGCCTTCGCTCGGCCTCGGCCTGACCGACATCACCCCGGACATCCGCGCGCAGCTTAACCTTGCCAATAACCAGCGCGGCGCCGTCGTCGAGCGCGTCAACCCGGACAAGGGCGCCTCGGCCGCCGGCATCCAGCCGGGCGACGTCATCGTCGCCGTCGACCGCACGCCGGTGAAAAGCGCCAGGCAGGCAAACCAGGCGCTCGCCGAGGCGGGCAAGTCCGGCAAGAAGTCGGTGCTGCTGCTGGTCGACCGCGGCGACCAGCAGATCTTTGTCGCCGTGCCTTTCGCCGCCGGCTGAGAAATGACGGGACCTGCCGACAATTTCGGCGGGTCCCTCCCCCAAGATTTCGGTTGCCCGCCGGGGCGTCTTCGAGAACACTGCTGACGACAAGACCTCATTGCCAAGGAGGCGTCCCGATGGTCACCCGCGGCTTCTTCTCCGGACGGCGCCCCTCCACCGATACCGACGCACGCATTCCGCCCGGACAGTATCTGGAGCACGGCTTTCCGGTGCTGTCGGCCGGGCCGACGCCGCGCGTGCGCATCGAGGACTGGTCGTTCACGCTCAAGCACGGACCGCGGCCGATCAAGAAATGGAACTGGGCCGAATTCAACGCCTTGCCGCAGAACAAAATGACCCGCGACATCCATTGCGTAACGGCATGGACCAAGTTCAACACGCCCTGGCAAGGCGTGCTGATCGACGACATTCTCGCCGACGCCGGCATCGAGCCGCCGACCGCCTTCACGCTGGCGCTGTCCTTCGACGGCTATTCCACCAATGTGCCGACCAAAAGACCTTGTCACCGGCAAGGCGATGGTGGCGCTGCTTTACGAAGGCGAGCCGATCACCGCCGACCATGGCGGGCCGGCGCGCCTGCTGGTTCCGCATCTTTATTTCTGGAAGTCGGCCAAATGGGTGAACGGGCTGCAATTCACCGAGCGCGACGAACCGGGCTTCTGGGAGCTGCGCGGCTATCACATGTATGGCGACCCCTGGCGTGAGCAGCGCTATTCGGGCGATCCATGAGCGCCGAACCGCTGCCGCAGTCGCCCTGGCAGACGGCCACGATCTCTCGCATCGAAAAGCGCACGCCGCGCGTCACCAGCTTCTGGTTCCAGCCGTCGCGTCCATTTGTCCACCAGGCCGGGCAGCATGTCGACGTCAGATTGAGCGCGCCGGACGGCTATCAGGCGCGGCGCTCCTATTCCATCGCCTCGGCGCCGGAAGCAGGCGCCGGTATCGAGCTGGCGATCGAGCGGCTCGATGACGGCGAGGTCTCCCCCTTCTTCCACGACGTGGCGGCCGTCGGCGACGAGATCGAGCTGCGCGGGCCGCTCGGCGGCCATTTCATCTGGTCCGACAGCGATGGCGGACCGCTGCTGCTGGTCGGGGGCGGCTCCGGCGTGGTGCCGCTGATGGCCATGGTGCGTCATCGCGCCTTGCGGAAATCGGCCGCGCCGATCGCGCTGGTGTTTTCGGCGCGGGTCTGGGACGAGGTGATCTTTCGCGACGAGCTGATCGGGCTCGACGACCGCCGCGACGGGTTCGACCTGGTGCTGACGCTGACGCGCGAGCAGGCCCGGCGCCCTGCCGACTATTCCCGGCGCGTCGATGCCCGGATGATCGTGCAAGCCATCGAGCGGCTGCCAAAGGCGCCTGTGCTCGCCTATGTCTGCGGCTCGAATGCCTTCGTCTCGGCCGCCGCCCAGGCCATGATCGATGCCGGCATCCCGGCAAGGCTGATCCGCACCGAGCGCTACGGGGTTTGAATACCTGCCGCTGGAGAGATCGAGCACAACGGCTTCGCAGTCGAAGGTTTCAAAGACAATGTCCTTGCCTGGGAACCGCACAGACATCGGAATACGCATTTAGTCCCGGCCCCGCTATCCTCGACCGGATCGCAGCCAGCATGGCAAATTCTCACGCATGTAAGCCGCCAATGGAATCGGAGCCATCAGTGCATGCACGTGCGCGGGCGTGTTACAAGGGGTGGCCGCGGACACGCTCAGAACATTGTTGGCGCGGGATGGTGCAGGGCGGATGACCAGGACCGAGCCGGCGGCTCAAGATCAAATGCATCGCATCGTGGCCGATTTCAATGCCGGCCGCCACGAACAGGCGCGCCGGGGTTGTGAGGAAGCGCTGCGGCGCCAGCCGCGCGACCCGGCCCTGAACCATCTTCTGGCCGCCGTCCTGTTTGCCTCGGGCAAGGTAGAGGAAGCCAGGAGCCGCATTCAGGCAAGTCTCGCGGTGAGGGCCGACAATGCGCCCGCGCAGCTGCTTGCCGGGCGAATTGCGCGCGCAGCCGAGGATTTCGATCAAGCGCTGGTCCATTTCGGGCGGGCGCGGGAATTGGCGCCGGGCGGCGACGCGTATGTCGAGCGCGCACGAACGCTGGATGCGGCGGGCGACCGCGACCGGGCGCGCGATGCCTGGCGGCAAGTGGTGCAGGCCGATCCGGCATCGCGCGAGGCCGCCGCCCGCTTGGGCCGAATGTTGCTGGAGGACGGATTCCCGGCCGCGGCGGCACCCTTGCTGGAGCGAGCCGCAACCGAGAACAGCCCAGCCTCGGCCTGGTTCGACCTTGGCTTGGCCAGGCACGAGCTGCATGACGCGGCTGGAGCCGCCGCCGCCTACCGGGTGGCGTTGCGGAAGCGCCCTGACGATGCCGAGGCTGCCGTCAATCTGGGTGCAGCCCTCCAGGACATGGGCGACGTGGAAGCCGCGATCGAGGCCTACCGGATTGCCTACCGTCTGCGACCAGCTACTTTCGGCGTCATCGCAATGTCGCTGACCTCGGCGCCGAGCGGCCGGTTGTGGCTGGATCGCGAGGCGCTCAGGCAACTGCTGGAATATCCTACCGAGGGCGCTTGACGCGAAACTGCTTGCGATAGACGCCGGGGGCGGCCAGCACGTCCGCGACGGTTTTCGAATAGGCCGCTTCCCGGGCGGGGTCGAAGCTCTCGAAGACCAGTTCCGACGCGGCACGCGGCACCGCGAAGCATTGCGCGACCGGGGTGCCCTTCGGCAGGACACCCGAAAAGTCGCGATCCGACCAGATCGCCGGGAAATTGATGCCGGCGTCCTGAAAGCGATCGGCATCCACGATACCGGTGACGAGGCGAAAGGGAAGGTCGTCGCGGTTGACCGGATGGGTTGCGAAGAGCGACCAGCCGTCCTCCAGCTCGATCGTCCAGAAGCTGTTGAACTTTATCGCGGCCAAGCCATTGAACTGCGGCGCGCCGGCAAGCTGCTCGGCCACGTGAAAGCTGAGCGGAGACCGCGGGTGCCCTTTGGTTGACGGTTCCGGGGTGTCCCAATGCCAGGAGAATCCACCGTTATGAACCGTCACATCGCATGGCAGCAGGATCATGAATCCATACGACATGGCGTCGACGAACGGTGGACACTGCTTGACGGTTCGAATTGCGCGGCCATGAATTTCCGAATGCGCCTTCGCGGGCATGGCGCGAAGCCAGTCCGGCAGGATGCCTCGCGCGGCAACCGGACGAGGCAAGATTTCGGCCAGCGCCGGGTCACAACGGAAGACAATACGCATCGGGCCGCCCTCGACCAACGAATGGTTCACGACATCGCCAAGTCTCGGCTATGGATGCGCCTGCGGCGGACGCCGATCAAGCATCAATTTCGAGTGGCGGGTGCGCTTTCGAGCGGCGTGCGATGAAGCCGCCATCGATCTCTTGACCGAGGGTGCCGTCGTTATTCATTCGTCTTGGCCGCACTGGAAATCGTCATTTTTGTCCGTCGGACCATGCGAGCCCAAACGCCTTTCGAACCGACTTCCGACCGGTTCTAAAGCGCCGACGGTATCGAAAAGTGACTATTAGAAGATCCTAATCGAACTGAACGGTTCGTTTCTGTTGACGGTGCGTACAAGAAGCGGTGAACGTTGGCGTCCTGACACGCTCGGTGAGCCAACCGCCAGGATCGGGTAATGGATTGATTTAGCTACGATAAAAATAGATCGTAGGCATGCTTATCATAATTTCAAGATGCGGGTTCATGGTCCAGCCGGAAAATCTTCGTGATTGGAATCCGCCAGCCGGCCCACCCACATCGGCGCTGTCCGAACGACGCGATTTCATTCCCAAGACACGCCGCTAGACGGACGGAAATAAAATACTGGAGTAGCAAAAATGAAAAAGATTGTTCTCACTGCCGCTGCCCTTCTGGCCATTTCCGGCAGCGCCTTCGCAGCCAGCGACAATTACGGTTCCAACGGCGCAAACCAGCCGGCCGTCGCGGCCGACACTTCCTACACCGCCTCGACCAACAAGTCGGAGCCGGTTCAGAAGCCTGTCACCCAGGGCGCCGATCGCAACCTCTTCGGCCGCTAATAGCCGATTTCAGACTGGCGGCAGGTTCGCTGCCGTCCCCGGCTGACCCGGGAAAGTCGAATTCAACAAAATTCAGGAGACTAAGATGAGAAAGATCGTTCTTGCCACCGCGGCCCTTTTGGCCGTCTCGAGCGCTGCCTTCGCGGCAAGCGACAATTATGGTTCCAACGGCGTCAACCAGCCGGCTCCCGCTGCAGATACCACGCGCACCTCGTCGATCGGCACCAACTCGTCGGTCCACAAGCTGTTGAATGCCTCGGGCGACGAGCACAAGTCGGCCCCGCAGGGCAGCGATCGGAACCTGTTCGGCAACAACTAACAGCCGATCCGATTTCCAAAAAAAGTGGCGGGCTTTTGCCCGCCGCTCTTTCTTTTTAGCCGGACTTACGTCTGCCTTCAGCCAGCGAAGCAGCCGGAACCAGTCAGCGTCAGGCCGCCTTCGCCTCCTCGCGATGCAGCGTGAAGGAGTGGCCGTCGGCATCGAAGATATGAAGGTCGCCGGCACTGGCATTCAGCCGCAACGTCTCGCCGCGCTTGACCTCGACATTGCCCGGCAGCTTCGTCACCAGCGGCAGGTCGGCGCGGCCGATATCGACATAGACCAGCTGCACCTCGCCAAGCTGCTCGACATAGTCCACCTTGCCTTCGAACAGATAGTCCGTGCCGGTGGCGATCGCCAGATCCTCGGGCCGCACGCCAAAACTCACTGCCGCTCCGTTCGCCGAGGCAGGCGTCGCGATCGGCACCGTAGCCTTGCGGCCGCCGACATGGCTGACCACAGTCGGATTGCCGGCCTTTTCGATCTTGGCCGGCAGGATGTTCATCGCCGGTGAGCCGATGAACTGGGCGACGAACAGATTGCCGGGCCGCTTGTAGAGCTCCATCGGCGTGCCGACCTGCTCGATATGGCCTTCCTTGAGCACGACGATGCGGTCGGCCAGCGTCATCGCCTCCACCTGGTCGTGGGTGACGTAGATCATCGTCGTGTTCGGCATCGATTCCTTCAGCTTCGCGATCTCGATGCGGGTGGCGACGCGCAGTGCCGCATCGAGGTTCGACAGTGGCTCGTCGAACAGGAACACTTTCGGATTGCGCACGATGGCGCGGCCGATGGCGACGCGCTGCCGCTGCCCGCCCGACATCGCCTTGGGCAGGCGGTCGAGATATTTGGTCAATTGCAGGATTTCCGCCGCCTGCCGCACCCGCTTGTCGATCTCGGTCTTGCTTTCCTTGCCGATTTTCATCGAGAAGGCCATGTTGTCGTAGACGGTCATATGCGGATAGAGCGCGTAGGACTGGAACACCATGGCGATGCCCCGCTTCGACGGCGGCACGTCGTTCACCACCTCGCCGTCGATCTTGAGCTCGCCCGAGGTGATCTCCTCCAGCCCGGCGATCGAGCGCAGCAAGGTCGACTTGCCGCAGCCCGACGGCCCGACAAAGACGATGAACTCGCCCGATTTGATGTCGAGGTCGATGCCGTGAAGAATGTTGAGGTTGCCGTATGATTTCTTCACCTGTCTCAGCGTGACATCGGCCATGATTTTGTCCTCCCAGTGAATTTCCGTTGCATTCAGTCGATGCGCCCGAACCAGGCACCATAGCCGCCCAAGCGGACAGGTCCGGAGCCAGTCTGTCCCGAAAAGCCATGACCCGGCAAGGGCTGCAGCGAGCCCTGGCCGAGATCGACATCGGCGGGCTTGCTGCCGAGATTGAAGACGCAGGCGATGCGCTCATTGCCCTCGCGGCGCGTGAAGGCGACGGTGTCGCCATCGCTTTCGATGAAATCGATGTCGCCCTTGGCCAGCGCCGGATGCTGGCGCCGGAAAGCGAGAAAGCGCCGGTAGTGCTCGAGCAGCGAGCTTGGATCGCTCTGCTGCACGTTGACCGCTTGCGACAGGTGCTTGCCCGGCACCGGCAGCCAGGGCTTCGCGGTCGAGAAGCCGCCATTCTTGGCGGCGGCGTCCCACACCATCGGCGTGCGGCAGCCGTCGCGACCCTTGAATTCGGGCCAGAAGCGGATGCCATAGGGGTCCTGCAGGTCCTCGAACTTGAGGTCGGCTTCGCTAAGGCCGAGCTCCTCGCCCTGATAGAGGCAGACCGAGCCGCGCAGCGACATCAGCAGCGCCGAGATCACCTTGAGGTAGGCGGTCGGGTCGGCCTCGTTGGCCGCCCAGCGCGAGGCGGGGCGCATGACGTCGTGGTTGGAGAAGGCCCAGCACGACCAGCCGTCGCTGGCGACCTTGCCGAAGGCTTCCAGCACCGCGCGCACCTTGGCGGCGCTGATCTTCTCGGGCGCCAGGAAGTCGAAGGAATAGCACATGTGCACGCGCTTGCCGGCGGCGGTATAGGCCGCCACCACTTCCAGCCCGCGCTGCGAATCGCCGACTTCGCCGACCGCCGCCTGCGCCGGATATTCGTCGAGCAGCGCGCGGAAGCGCTCGAGGAAGCCGAGATTCTCCGGCCGGCTCTTGTCGTAGATATGGTCCTGGTAGTTGTAGGGATTGACCGCGGGTGCGGTCTGGTCGTTGCGCTCTTCCGGCGGCAGCGGCGGGTTGTCCTCCAGCCCCTGGCTGTGGAAATAGAAATTGATGGTATCGAGACGGAAGCCGTCGACGCCGCGCTCCAGCCAGAAGCGGGTGACGTCGAGCAGCGCGTCCTGGACTTTCACGTTGTGGAAGTTGAGGTCCGGCTGCTCGGCCAGGAAATTGTGCATGTAATATTGCTGGCGGCTGGTGTCCCACTGCCAGGCCGAGCCGCCGAAGATCGACAGCCAGTTGTTGGGCGGCGTGCCGTCGGGCCTGGCGTCCGCCCAGACATACCAGTCGGCTTTAGGATTGCTCCGGCTGGAGCGGCTTTCCTTGAACCAGGGGTGGATGTCGGCGGTGTGCGACAGCACCTCGTCGATCATCACCTTGAGGCCGAGCTGGTGCGCTTCCTTCACCAGCGCGTCGAAATCGGCGAGCGTGCCGAACATCGGATCGACGTCGCAATAGTCCGACACGTCGTAGCCGAAATCCTTCATCGGCGATTTGAAGAAGGGCGAGATCCAGATCGCGTCGACGCCGAGCGAGGCGATGTAGGGCAGGCGCCGCACAATGCCTTTGAGGTCGCCGATGCCGTCGCCATTCGAGTCCTGATAGGAACGCGGATATATCTGGTAGATCACCGCGCCCCGCCACCAGTCGCGGTCGACGGCGGGGTCCGGTCTCGAACTTGGCTTCAAAGCCGATAGCATTTCTCAACCTCCTTTGACCGAGCCGGCAAGCAGCCCGCGGACGAAATAGCGCTGCAGCGAGAAGAACACGATCAGCGGCACGATGATGGTGACGAAGGCCGATGTCGTGAGGATCTCCCAGTCGCCGCCGCGCGAGCCGAGCAGCGCATTGAGCTTGGCCGTCAGCACGATCTGATCGGCCTCCGTGCCGAGGAAAACCATCGCCACCAGGAGATCGTTCCAAACCCACAGGAACTGGAAGATGGCGAAAGAGGCGAGCACCGGGAAGGACAGCGGCAGCACGATCTTGACGAAGATCTCGAAATCGCTGGCGCCGTCGATGCGGGCCGATTCCATGATCTCGCGCGGCAGGCCGGCAATGTAGCTGCGCAGCAGATAGATGGCGAAGGGCAGGCCGAAGCCGGTATGCGCCAGCCAGATGCCGAGATAGGTCTTCGACGGCACGCCGAAAAAGCTGCCGACGCCGTTGTAGAGCTTGAGCAGCGGGATCAGCGACATCTGCAGCGGCACCACCAACAGGCCGATAATGACGGCGATCAGCAGGGCGCGGCCGGGAAAGCGCATCCAGGCCAGCGCATAGGCCGCGAAGGCTGCGATCAGGATCGGGATGACGGTCGAGGGAATAGTCACGGTCAGCGAGTTCATGAAGGAGCGTCCGATGCCTTCCGAGAACAGCACGGTCTGGTAATTGTCGGCGGTGAATTTCGGCGGCGCCGAGGACGCGAAATAGACGCGCTGGCCGCGGTCGCCCTCAAAGGCTTTCGGCGAAGCAAGCACGAAGCTGCCGTCGGCGTTGACCTGCAGGGTGACGCCGTCGCCGAGATCGGCCGTCGAGCCTGCCGGATACTGCGTCGGCGCGGACGATTTGACGCCGAAGGCGCTGATGTCGCGCTTGGCGCCGTTGCCGAAGACGTTGCCCTCGATGACGTATTTGCCGTCCTTCTGTGTTTGCGCCGAGGCGGCGGGCAGTCGTCCGGCTTCCGTCTGGCTGGAACTGGCGAAGGAATTCCACCAGCCCGAAGCGATGATCTGGTCCTTGTCGCGCAGCGACGAGACCAGGATGCCCAGCGTCGGCACGGTCCAGATCGCCACGAAGACGAGCACCGCGATGTGGACGCCGAAGCGGCTGGCGAAGGAGTTTCCGGTGGCGACGGCCATCTCAGTGCCCTCCGGTCTCTTTGTTGGCCTGGCGGATGTTCCAGACCATGATCGGAATGACCGCGATCATGATGATGATGGCGATCGTGGCGCCCCGGCCGAAATCGCCGCCGCCGCGGAACATCCAGTTGAACATCAAATTGGCCAGCACCTGGCTGTTCCACTGGCCGTTGGTCATGGTCAGCACGATGTCGAACACCTTCAGCACCAGGATGGTGATGGTGGTCCAGACCACGGCGATGGTGCCCCAGATCTGCGGCACCATGATCTTCCAGAAGATCTGGAACGGGTTGGCGCCGTCGATGACTGCCGCTTCCAGCGTCTCTTCCGGAATGCCGCGCAGCGCCGACGACAGGATCACCATGGCAAAGCCGGTCTGGATCCAGATCAGGATGACCATCAGAAAGAAATTGTTCCAGAACGGTATGGATATCCAGACCTGCGGCTGGCCGCCGAAATACTGGATGATGGCGTTGAGCAGGCCGATCTGTGTCTGGCCGTCGCCGCGATACTCGTAGATGAATTTCCAGATCACGCTGGCGCCGACGAAGGAGATGGCCAGTGGCAGGAAGATCAGGCTCTTGGCGATCGTGCCCCACCAGATCTTGTCGGTGAGCACGGCGATGATCAGGCCAAGGAAGGTGCAGGCCGCCGGCGCCACCGCCAGCCAGACGATGTTGTTGAGGATCGAGCTGTGGAGCTCGCGATCGCCGAACGCCCATTCGTAATTGGCAAGGCCGACGAAGCTTGCGCCGCCGCGGTCGAGGAATGAGAGCCGCAGCGTTTCGATGACCGGATAGATCAGGTAGATGGTGAGGATGATCATCGCCGGGCCGACGAACAGCCATGGCCGCACCAGCCCCTGCCGGCGCAGATTGTCGATTGCCGCAGCACCCTTGACGCCGCGCGAGGGGAAGATGAGGTCGAGCGCTTTGTTGGCGCCCCAGAAATAGGCGACGCAGCCGCCGACGCCGATGATGATGACGAAAATGGCCGAGAAAATCTGAGCCGCCATGGGTCCCTCTCTCCCTGCGCATGACCGGCCAGACAATTCTGGCGATCGGACGCACCGATTTTTGATTATTCGGAACAAGCGAACGCAAAAGGCTTCCGGCGTGCGCCGTTGGGATCCGGGCCGTGTGGCCCGGATCCGGTATGAAGATCAGAAAGGTCTAGCGAGGAACCGCAACCGGCTGCCTATTTGATCGCATCCCAACTCTTCTGGATGTCGGTGGCGACATCCTGCGCGGACTTGCCGCCGACCAGGTCGATCATGCCGGTCCAGAACGAGCCGGCGCCGATCTTGCCGGGCATCAGGTCCGAGCCGTCGAAGCGGAAGGTCGAGGCGTTGGCCAGGATTTCGCCCTGCTTCTTCAGCGAGTCGCTGGCATAGGCTTCCTTGTTGACCGACTTGAACGGTGTCACGAAACCGCCTTGCGCCATCCAGATTTCGTGTGCCAGCGGCATCTTAAGGAATTCGATGAAGGCGCGCGCCGCTTTGGAATCCTTGGTGATCATGGCAAAGGTACCGGCGCCGAGCACCGGCGTGCCGAGATCGGGCTTGGAAGCATAGGGCGGGAAGTAGAAGAAGTCGGCGTCCTGGCCGATCTTGGTGCCCTGCGGGAAGAAGGTCGGGATGAACGATGCCTGCTTGTGCAGGTAGCACTTCGGCGGCACCGAGAAGAGCCCCTTCGGGCTGTCGCGGAAGTCGGTCGCCGCGACCGCCTTGGCGCCGCCGTCGACCATCTTGTCGTCGGTCGCGATCTTGCCGAAGGTATCGATGGCGTTGACCACGGCCGGATCGTTGAACGGGATCTCGTTCTTCACCCATTTGTCGTAGACGTCGGGCGTCTGGGTGCGCAGCATGATGTCTTCGACCCAGTCGGTCGCCGGCCAGCCGGTGGCGCCGCCAGAGCCGAGCCCGATGCACCAGGGCGTGCCGCCGTCGGCGATGATCTTCTTCTCGAGGTCGGCAAGCTCTTCCTGCGTCTTCGGCACCTTGTAACCGGCTTCCTGGAAATTGTCCGGCGAATACCAGACCAGCGATTTCACGTCGGCCTTGTAGGGGAAGGCGAAGAAGCCAGGCTTGCCGTCCTTGTCCTTGAAGGTGCCGAGGTCGACCCAGGACTGGCCGGCGCCGTAATTGTCCTTGATCCATTTGACGGTGTCGTCGCCGAGCGGGGTCAAAAGGCCCTTGGAAGCGAGGTCCTGGATGAGCCCCGGCTGCGGCAGCACGGCGATGTTGGGCGGGCTGCCCGCCTGGGTGTCGATGACGATCTGTTGCTCATAATTTTCCGACGAGGAATATTTGATCTCGGCGCCGGTGGCTTCCTGGAAATATTCGAGAACCGTTCGCACCAGGCCTTCGTCCTCGCCGCGCCACGGCCCGAAAATGGTCAGCGTCTCGCCCTTGAGGTCGACCTTTTTGAGGTCGTCGTAATTCGCCCAGTGGAAGCGCGGGTCCTCGCCCGGCTTGAACTTCAGCTCGGCTTGCGCCGGCAGGCTAAGGGTGAGCGCGGCAAACGCGGCACCCAGCAGAAGCATTCTCTTCATAGCTATTCCTCCCAGTGGTCACAAATTGCCGGACGGAACCTCCATTCCGCCCGCCGGCGCCGCAGGACTGTGACTCAGCGAGAAGGGAACCGCAACCTTTCGTAGAGTCTTCCAAAGCGCTTTGGGTTTTCCGATCTCGCCATTGAATTGCGGGAGAGTCAAGAGCGAGGGGAACTGCCCGATTTAGTTTCTGCTCCAAACTTGAGGCAAGGCGCGCCGCAGGGGTGTTTTTTATGGTTATATATAACAATTCTGCTTCAAAGTGATCTCCGTCACCTCTATGGTCCGCATAGTGCGGCTGTGTCACCAGCCGGTCATCGGATCGATTCAAATTGAAAGCGCTTTGAGGCTTGGAGGCCTCTGGTGAACCTCAAACAGCTCTCTCATATGCTGTCGTTGTCGCAGACCACGGTGAGCCGGGCGCTGAACGGCTATCCCGAGGTCAACGAGGAAACGCGGCGGCGGGTGATGGATGCCGCCAAGCGCCATGGCTACCGGCCGAACCCCAGCGCGCGGCGGCTGGCCACCGGCAAGTCGGGCATGATCGGCTACGTGCTGCCCACCGGCAATGCCGTCGACATCGATCCGCACTTCGTCGAGTTCCTCTCCGGTCTCGGCGACTATGCTCGCTCGCACGATCTCGACCTCGTGCTGTCGCCGGCCGACGCCGACGACCAGGAAACGACCTACCGGCGCATCGTCGCCAACCGGCAGGTCGATGCCGTCTACGTCTCCTCACCGCGTCCGTCCGACCGGCGGCTGACGCTTGTCAACACGCTGGGCATTCCGTTCATCGTCCACGGCCGCAGCGACGGCCTCGATTTCGATTATCCCTATGTCGATATCGACAATGAGGGCGCCTTCCATGAAGCGGCGCGGCTGCTCGTCCAGCTCGGCCACAAGCGGCTGGCGCTGATCAACGGCGACGACCGCGAGACCTTCGCCATCCACCGCGAGTGCGGCATGCGCCGCGCGCTCGCCGCAAGCGGCCTGACGCTTGGCGAGCGCCACATCTGCTCGCTGACCATGACCGAGGAAAACGGCTACCGTGCCGCCAGGCGCCTGCTCGAACAGGACGAACCGCCGACCGCGATCGCCTGCTCGAGTTTGATCATGGCGCTCGGCGTCGTGCGCGCCGTCCGCGATCTCGGCCTGACCATTCCGGGCGATTTGTCGCTGGTTGCCCATGACGACGTCTTCCCCTGGCTGCGGCCGGAGAACTTTCCGGTGCCGCTGTCGACGACGCGCTCGTCGATCCGCCTCGCCGGCGCCCGCGTCGCCGAGCGCCTTGCAGCGCGCATATCGGGGCTGGAAGAAGGGGCGCGAGGCGAGGTCTGGCCGGTCGACCTGGTGGTCAGAGGTTCGGTCGCCGGGGCACCCGCGTAGAGATCAAAACTCAATCGCTCCGAGCGACGTGGTAAGCCGTGGCACCAGATTGTGTCTATCCCCGCGTAATGCGATAGACAGTTGCATTCCCCTCCACACCCCGAAGAGGCGCGTCAAAAGCCACGACATGATGGCCGGCAAGCCTTTCGCGGACCCCGGAAGCGGAATAGAGCGCCTCGGAAATGCAGACCTGTCCGGCTTCTGCCAGGGATTGCACGCGCGCGGCGACATTCACGGTTTGGCCGAAATAGTCGAGGTTGTCGTTGAGCGTCACGGCGATCGACGGTCCACAATGGGCACCGATCTTGAGGATGATCCCCGGCCCGTCATGGTCGCCGTTGAAGCGATCGATTTCTTCAAAGATGTGGAGTGCAGCCGAAATCGCATCCGACGGCTGCGAAAATGCAGCCATCACCGCATCCCCGATTGTCTTGACCACCGCTCCGGAATGTTGCTGAACCGCCGCGTTGACCAGGGCGAAATGCTCGCGGACCAGAGCATAGGCGTTGAGGTCGCCCAGACGCTCATACATGGCGGTCGAACCCTTGAGGTCCGTGAACAGGAAGGTGATCTGCCGGATGCCGAGCCCCTCCTTCTCGTCGACACGTTCGGACCGGAAGAGCTGACGGAAGGTTTGCCGCGCAAGCAGCGCTCCACCGGAAACATAAGGGTCGAAATCGAGTGCCGGCTTGGTCGTCAGCGCGACGAGCTCCGGCGGCCAGTTGATGACAAGCAAGGACCCTCGTACCGGCCCCTTATTCGCTACCTCGATGACAATCGGACCAGGCGGCACAGCGGGCAACGCCGGCAAGAAGCGTCTGCCGTCATAATCGATCTTCAGAAGTGTCGGCGCCAGCACCGGATCGCCTGAGACCGGCACAGCGAATGCGGCCTGCGTCTGTACGTTGACGCCCGCAAGGGCGCCCGGTCCCAGGTCGGCGCGGAGCACTGTGGTGGTGCCGGGCGGCAGAAACGTCATGCCGCGTACGAAGCCGCGCAGAACGTCGAGAAAGCGAACGTCCTGGCCCGGCAGCCGCGCGTCATGTCCGAAGTGGAGCTTCCAGTGGAAATCCTCGACGGAGAGCGTCTCGGGATCGTGGTACGGCAGGCGTCGTAACTTTGGCGATATCGAGAAGGTGACCTCGATGAAGTCGTCGAGGTCGGTGTCGCCCGATACGTCGCACAGGCCACAGACATAGTGGGTCTTCAGCGTGCGCAGGGCACCGAAACTGTCGAGCACCATCCCGGACTGGGGACAGAGCACATCCCAGCTCATCTCGAACAAGCCACAGCGGGCGGCATGAAGGAAGAGGTCGATGGCTTCAGGCTCGGCGATTGCGCGGTCGCGAGCAAAGGCCAGCGGATTAACGCGATAGAGTGAGTGGTCGTCGGCGCTCTTGATCAGCGTCTCGAATTTCGAGATGACGCGTGGGCTCCAGGCTCGCGCCTGCTCCACCTTGGTCATCTTGCTTTCGAGCAGACGATCGTCGACTACCGTCACGCCGGATCCTCAACCTTGCCTCGCGACAGCCTACTAAAAAACCAGTGCGATGCGAATGGGTTGAATTCCTCGTCTAAAAACTCACTCCTTCGCCGCCGCTGCCGCCTTGATATCCAGCAGCCCGTAGCCGAAGTCATTGTCTCGCCCTTTCGGGCCGAGATCCCTGGCTGTTGTGGCGAGCGCCTTCTCGATGTCGTCGGCTGAGCGATCGGGCGCGGCGTGGATCAGATTGGCGATGGCGCCGCTGACGATCGCGGCGGCGAAGGAGGTGCCGGTCACCACATCGGAGCCGGCACCGCTCGGCGCCACCATCTCGACGCCGGGTGCGGAGAGGAAGACATAAGCGCCGCGATTGGCCTGCGGCATCAGCGCGTCCTTGGCGTCGGTGGCGGTGACAGCGATGACGCCGTCGAAGGCGGCCGGGTAGCCATAGGGCGCCTTCGGTCCGTTGTTGCCGGCAGCGGCGACCAGCACCATACCGAGCGCGCGCGCATTGCGGCAAGCGGTGCCCAGCAACTCGTTCTTCGGGCCGACGAAGCTCATATTGATGATGCGCACGTCCTGTTCCGCCGCCCAGTCGAGCGCCGACAGGATAACGTCCATGGTCGACTTGCCGCCTTCGAAGGCGCGCGCGTGATAGATCATTGCACCCGGCGCCATGCCTTCCAGCGGGCCGACGCCGGCGATCAGGCCGTCGACCGAGGTGCCGTGGTCGCGCTTTTCGATCGGCACGTTCGGCATGGCGTCGAACTGTGCGGCGATCACGCCCTTCAGCGCCGGGTTGGTGTCGTCGATGCCGGTGTCGATGACGGCGACACGCACATTCTCGCCGCTCGCGTTCTTGGAATCGAGCGCGATGCGGTCGAAGGCATAGTTCACGATGCCGGCGGCCTGCTGCAGCGAATAGATGTGGTTCGGCTCGCGCCGCTGCGTGCGGCCGTCGGCTGCCAATTGCGCCAGCACGACGCCGACCGGCCGCCCGTCCGGAATGCCGTAGCGTACCAGCGTGGTGCCGAGCAGCCGCGACTGGCGCTGCGAGCGCACCTGAAGGCCGAAGGAATTGGCGATCTGCTGCACCGCGCCGGCGTCGCCGTTCACCGTCACCAGCACCTCGTCGGGCACGAACTCGCCGCTGATCGCGCGCGGCGGCGCGGCGAGATTGAGACCGTTGGGCACCGTGACAGGTCCGCTCGGCGCTGGCGCGGGTGTCGGCGTGTTGGCGGGACTGGTCGGCGGCGACGTCCCACTCGGGGGTGCCGGCGCTGCTGGACCGGCCGGCGGGTTCGGGAACAGGTCGACGATCAGCGCCGGCAGGAACACCGCGCCGCCGCCGACAGTCGTGCCCGCGCCGGGCGTGCCACCATCGTTTCTGGCGCCGCTGTCCTTGTCGCAATCGGCGCCGGCCGCCGTTTTGCCATTGAGGCAGTCAATCTGCTTCTGCGATAGATTCGGGTCGTTGGTCTGCGCAAACGCAGGCGCGGCGATAAAGGTCGCAGCAAGCATTGCCGCATGAAGCATGACCGCCTTAGTCGCCATCGACCGGTTTCCTCCCCTGCATCACAGCCTCCGCGAAAGGCTGGGTGGCAATAAGGCCGACAAGCTTGTCGTAATCGGCCGCGGTGCTCGCCGGAACGGTCACATGAAAGACACCATCGGCGGTCGGCCCGCCGGCGATCTTCAGTCCGTTCTGGCCAAGGAAGGCGGCGATGTCCGACATCTTCGCATCCGGCTTGAACTTGACCAGCGCGAACGGCAGCTTCGCCAGCTCGTCTTCCTGCCCTGCCACCTGGAAATCATTGCCCTTGCCGCCCGGCTGCTCGAAGGACTGCACCACGACCAGCGCAAGCAGCACTGCTGCCGCCGCCCAGGCGAAGCCGGCCGGTATCGCCCCCAGCCGGCCGAAGGCCTGCGCCAGCCATGACTGGCCGGCCGGTTCGCGCACCGGCCTGGCCTCGGCGTCGAGCGCCTTGACGAAGCGGCTCAGCGCATCGGCGGGCGGGCGGATCGCCTCGTTGGCGGCCGCCGTGCCGGAAAACTCGGCTTCGGCCTCGTCAAGGGCGGCAAGCGCGGCCGGGTCCGACGCCAGCCATTCTTCGATGGCTTCCAGCTCGGCGCCTTCCAGCGAGCCGTTCAGGTAGAACGGCAGCAGCGTTTCCATCGCGTCGCGGCGCGACATCTTTTCAGCGGCGCTCATGGCCACCCCCTGTCGTAACCGGCGGCCTTGAGGGCCTCGCCGAGTTTCTTGCGGGCGTAGAACATCCTGGTCTTTACGGTCGCCACCGGAATGTCGAGCACCTCGCCGATCTCGGTCACCGACTGTCCGTGGTAATAGGCAAGATCGATCACCGTGCGGTGCTCTTCCGGCAAGGCGTTGATCATGCGGCGCAAGGCGGCGGCCTTGTCTTCCTTCATGGTGACGACTTCCGGCGTGTCGGCGCCGTCGGGAACTTGCGCCGCATCGTCGTCGTCGATCCAGTCTTCCTTCTTCTTGCGCAGCATCGACAGCGCCTTGAAACGGGCGATGCCGAGCAGCCATGTCGAGACTTCCGAGCGTCCCTCGAAGCCGGGCGCCTGCCGCCACAGCTCCAGAAAGACCTCGTTCGCGATATCGTCGGCCATCATTTCCGATCCCGTCTGGCGCGCCACGAAGCGGTAGATCCGCGCGTGGTGACGCATGAACAGGAGCCGCACGGCGGCCCGGTCGCCCTTCGCGACCCGGTCGACAAGCGCGCGGTCAGTTTCCGTCGCCGCGGTCATCGCCGGTCGAGCCGCCTGGCTCCTGCCTGTTCAGTCGCTGAACGGTCCAAAAAGGTTCATCCTCCGCCAAGGAATTTGTGGAGGCTAACCGAAGAGCGCGGCGGTTGCCAGAGGCGCGCCGATCACCCCAGGAACGACTTCGCCGTCATCGTCGCGGGGATGGGCACGCCAAGCCGGCTCAGCACCGTCGGCGCCAGCTGCAGCTGGTCGAGCAGCGTATCGGCCTCGGGGCCGTCGCCTTGTCCGAAATAATAGAGCGCAAAATCCTGCATCTCATCGTCATGTCCGCCGTGATGGCCGCGGTTCGTCTGGCCGTGATCGGCGGTGACGATCACTTCGTATCCGGCTTGCCGCCAGCCCGGCAGGAAGGCGGCGAGCATCCCGTCCATGGCGTAGCAGGCATGGTCCATCTCGATGCAGTCGTGGCCGAAGCGGTGGCCCATCGAATCCAGCGTGCAGGTATGCAGGATGCCGTAGTCGATGCTGTGGCGCCTGGTCAGCATGGTCAGCGTCGCGAACAGGTCGACGTCGCTCGGCGTCATCTGGTTCCTGGCATTGTATCCGGTCATGGTGTGGAAGCGGCCATGCGTAATCGGCCCGTCCGGCTCGTCGAACTCCATGTCCTCGACCACGTCGAACAGGAAGCTGCGGAAGAATTCCGACCAGTAGGAATGGGTAACCGCGCCGGTCTTGCCGCCGGCCTTGCTGATCTCCGAGAAGATGTCCGGCTGCTCGGCCCGAAACCGGTTCTCGTTGGAAAGAATGCCATGCACCTGCGGCGAGACGCCGGTGTGGATCGAGGCGTAGCAGCAGGCCGAGGTCGATGGCAGCACCGAGCGCATTTTCCAGACCTGCGCCTCGCCGGACTGCACCCAGCCCTCGAGATTGCCCATCAGCCGGCGCCAGTTCCGGTAAGGCACGCCGTCGAGGATGATGAGCAGCAGTTTGGATTTGAGCGCCACGAGCGGCTCCATAGGGTTCTGCAGAAGGAGACGGCGTCGGGGAGGCCACGGCCAGGTCCCAAATGCGCGGGAAAGAGGCGTCCTAATTGCCGGCGCTTGCCATGCGCCGGCCCTTGATCGCCTTCTCCAGCCAGCCGATCTCCATTTCGGGAACCGACGACAGCAGAAGGTCGGTGTAGGCGTCGAAGGGCGGCGTCAGCACCTTGCTCTTGGCGCCATAGCGCACCACCTCGCCGCGATACATCACCGCGATCGAATCGGCGATCGACTTCACCGCCGCGAGATCATGGGTGATGAACAGATAAGCGACCTTCTCGTGCTGCTGCAGGTTCAAGAGCAGCTTGAGGATGCCGTGGGCCACCAGCGGATCGAGCGCCGAGGTCACCTCGTCGCAGATGATCAGCTTCGGCTTGGCGGCGAGCGAGCGGGCGATGCAGACGCGCTGCTTCTGGCCGCCCGACAGCTCGGCCGGATAGCGGTCGATGAAGCCCTTGCCCATCTCGATCTCGTCGAGCAGTTCGGCGACACGCCTGTCGCGCTCGCGGCCCTTCATGCCGAAATAGAACTCCAGCGGCCGGCCGATGATGGTGCCCACCGTCTGGCGCGGGTTCATCGCCACATCGGCCATCTGGTAGATCATCTGCAGCTGGCGCAGATCCTCCTTCGGCCGGTCCGCAAGCCGGTTGGCCAGCGGCCGCCCGTCGAAGGTCACCGTGCCCTGTTCGGGCGGCAGCAGGCCGGTGATGGCGCGCGCCAGCGTCGATTTGCCGGAGCCGGACTCGCCGACCACGGCCAGCGTCTGAGCCGGGTATATATCGACCGAGACGTTCTTCAGCACCTTGATGTGGCCGCCGCCATAAGCGGCGGTGACATTCTTGACCGACAGGAATGGCGCGTTGCCGGGCTTCTGCTCCTGGTGCTCGATCTCATGCACCGACACCAGCGCGTTGGTGTATTCCTGGCGCGGTTCCTTGATGATCTGACGGGTGCCGCCCCATTCGACCAGCCGGCCGTGGCGCAGCACCATGATCTCGTCCGCCACCTGCGCGACGACGGCAAGGTCGTGGGTGATATAGAGGGCCGCCACATGCGTGTCGCGGATAGCGTCCTTGATCGCCGCCAGCACGTCGATCTGCGTTGTCACGTCGAGCGCCGTGGTCGGCTCGTCGAAGACGATGAGGTCCGGCTCCGAGCACAGCGCCATCGCCGTCATAACGCGCTGCAATTGGCCGCCCGAGACCTGGTGCGGGAAGCGCTCGCCGATGGTTTCGGGGTTGGGCAGGCTGAGCTTCTTGAACAGCGCGACGGCGCGTTTCTCGGCCTCGGCGCGGGTCGCCGTGCCGTGCAGCAGCGTCGCCTCCACCACCTGGTCCATCAGCCGGTGCGCCGGATTGAAGGCGGCCGCCGCCGATTGCGCGACATAGCACACCTCGCGGCCGCGCAGCTTGCGGAACCCCTCCTTGCCGCCCTTCAGGATGTCGCGGCCGTTGAGAATGACCTCGCCGCCGGTGATGCGCACGCCGCCGCGGCCATAGCCCATCGACGACAGGCCGATGGTCGACTTGCCGGCGCCGGATTCGCCGATCAGGCCGAGCACCTTGCCCTTTTCCAGCGTCAGCGAGACGTCGTGGACGAGGGTGATGGTCTTCGGCGCCTCGCCGGGCGGATAGACCGTCGCCTCGATGCGTAGATTGCGGATGTCGAGCAGCAGGCCGGAGTTCGCTTTTGTGTCAGCCATCAGCCGCGTCCTCCCTTGAGACTCGTCGTGCGGTTGAGCACCCAGTCGGCGACAAGGTTGACCGAGATCGCAAGTGCTGCGATCGCCGCCGCCGGGATGAGCGCTGCGGGAATGCCGAAGACGATGCCGTCCTTGTTTTCCTTCACCATGCCGCCCCAGTCGGCATCCGGCGGCTGCACGCCAAGGCCGAGGAAGGAGAGCGTCGACAGGAACAGCACCGCGTAGATGAAGCGCAGGCCGAGTTCCGAGACCAGCGGCGACAACGCGTTGGGCAGGATCTCGCGGAAGATGATCCAGCCCTTGCCTTCGCCGCGCAGCTTCGCCGCCTCGACATAGTCCATGACGTTGATGTCGACGGCGACGGCGCGCGACAGGCGATAGACGCGGGTCGAATCGAGAATGCCCATCACCAGGATAAGCGTCACCAGATTGGAGGGCAGCACCGACAGCACGACGAGGCCCATGATCAGCGTCGGGATCGACATCAGGAGGTCGACGAGGCGCGACAGGATGGTGTCGAACCAGCCGCCGAACACCGCCGCAGAAAAGCCGAGAATGGCGCCGAGCGAGAAGGACAGCGCGGTCGCAAGCACCGCGATGAACAGCGTGATTCGGGCGCCGTAGATCATGCGCGATAAGAGATCACGGCCGAGATTGTCGGTGCCCAGCCAGTGTGCCGCCGACATCACGTCCCAGGGAACCTCGCTCACAATCTCGGCATTGCCGTAGGGTGCGATCAGTGGCGCGAAGACCGCCGCCAGCACGAACAGCGTCGTCAGCACGATGCCGACCAGCGCCGCGACGGGGATGCGTCTGATATCGAGCATATCTGCCGCCCCTATTTCGGATGCCTGAGCCGCGGATTGGCGACAATCGCCGCGATGTCCGCGATGATGTTCAAGCTGATATAGACCGCCGCGAAGATCAGGCCGACCGCTTGCACCACGGGTACATCGCGCTTGGTGACGTGATCGACCAGATATTGCCCCATGCCCGGATAGACGAAGATCACCTCGACGACGACGACGCCGACGACGAGATAGGCAAGGTTGAGCATGACGACGTTGATGATCGGCGCGATCGCGTTCGGGAAGGCATGCTTGCGGATGACCGAGAAGGCCGACAGCCCCTTGAGCTCGGCGGTCTCGACATAGGCCGATTGCATGACGTTAAGGATCGCCGCGCGCGTCATGCGCATCATATGGGCGAGCACCACCAGTGTCAGCGCGGTCGCCGGCAGGACAATCGCCTGCAAGCGCTCGCCAAACGACATGCCCTCATAGACGGTGGAGATGGCCGGGAAGATCTGCCATTTGACCGCGAAGAAATACACCAGCAGATAGCCGATGAAGAATTCCGGGAAGGAAGTCGAGGCGAGCGCCAGGCCGGAGATCAGCTTGTCGACCCAGCCATTGCGGTAGCGCACGGCGATCAGGCCGAGGATGATCGCCAGCGGAATGGCCACGATCGCCGCCCAGAAGGCAAGGAACAGCGTGTTCCACAGCCGCTCCTTGATCGATGTCGCTATGTCCTGCCCGCTCGACATGGCGGTGCCTAGATCGCCGGTCAGCACGCCGCCCAGCCAATGGAAGTAGCGGATATAGGCCGGGTCGTTGAGCCCGAGCTGCTCGCGCAGATTGGCGAGCGACTCCGGCGTCGCCGATTGTCCGAGGATGGCTTGCGCGACGTCGCCGGGCAGGATCTGGGTGCCGGCGAAGATCAGGACCGAAACGGCCAGCAATAGGAGGACGCCCAGCGCAATGCGCTGGGCCACCAGTTTCACGATGGGTGCGGACATAAGCGCAAGGCCGGGCTCAGGCTTCGAGCCAGCACTTCGCCAAAGCGTAGCCGTTGCACAGCTCCTGGTGCGGATCCTCCACCCAGCCGGCGACCTTCGGCCCGGTGGCATCGATGAACTGGTTGAACATCGGCAGGATCAGGCCGCCCTCGTCGCGCACCATGACCGCCATGTCGTGGTACATCTGCTTGCGCTTGGCCTCGTCGAGCTCAGCGCGCGCCGCCAGCACCATCTTGTCGAAATCCGGGCGCTTGAAACGCGTGTCGTTCCAGTCGGCGCTCGACAGATAGGCGGTCGAGTACATCTGGTCCTGAGTCGAGCGGCCACCCCAATAGGACGCGCAGAAGGGCTGCTTGTTCCAGACCTCGTTCCAATACCCGTCGCCGGGCTCGCGCTTGATCTCCAGCTTGATGCCGGCCTTGGCCGCGCTCTGCTGATAGAGCTGCGCGGCATCGACGGCGCCGGGGAAGGCGACATCCGAGGTCCTGAGCAGGATCGAGCCGTCATGGCCCGACTTCTTGTAATGGAACTTGGCCTTGTCCGGATCGTATTTGCGCTGCTCGATCTCGGTGAACAGCGGGTAGGACGCATTGATCGGGAAGTCGTTGCCGAGCGAGCCGTAGCCGCGCAGCACCTTGTTCAGCATCTCCTCACGGTTGATCGCCAGCTTCAGCGCCATCCTGAGGTCGTTGTTGTCGAACGGCGCCGTGTTGCAATGCATGATGAACACGTAGTGGCCGGGACCGGAGTGGTTGCGGATGGTGACGCCCGGCACGCGCTTGATGAGATCGACGATCTTCGGCTCGACTCGGTTGATCATGTTGACCTGGCCGCCCTGCAGGGCCGCCGTGCGCGCCGTCGCGTCGTTGATGACGACCACTTCGATCTGGTCGGCATGGCCCATCTTGTCGCCCTGCCAGTAATTGGCGAAACGCTCGCCGACATGGCGCACCCCGGGCTCGTTGACCTTGACCTTGTAGGGTCCGGCCGAGATGCCGGCATCGGGCTTGTCCTTGCCGCCGTTCGGCTGGACGATCAGGTGGTAATCGCTGAGCAGGTAGGGAAGGTCGGCGTTCGGCTCCTTCAGCGTCAGCACCACTTCCTTGCCGCTCGCCTTGATCGTCTCGATGCCCTTCATATAGCCCAGCGCGCCGGACTTCGACTTCTCGTCCGAATGGCGCTCGAGCGTGGCGGCGACGTCTTCGGCGGTCACCGTCTTGCCGTTGTGGAATTCGATGCCGTCGCGGATCTTCAGCGTCCATACCTTGGCGTCGTCCGACGAGCCGATCTCCTCGGCGATACGGTTCTCGAGTTTGCCCTCCGGCGACAGTTCGACGATCATTTCGCCCCAGCACTTGCCGAAAGCGAAGGGCACTTGCGTCATCATCAGCGCAGGATCGAGGCTGTTGGTGGATTCACCGCCGACCAGGCCGGCCTTCAGTGTACCGCCCTTGACCGGGCCGGCGGCGCGGGCAGCGCTGGAAAGCAGAGAATTGGCAAAGGGCGCGGTTACGCCGAGCGCAGCGGCACGGCCAAGGAAGTCGCGACGGCTGAGCTTGCCGGCGACAACGCGACGGCTGAGATAGTCCAGTTCATTTGTCATTATGGGTTCCTCACTCTGATGGTCCGACCTTATGGTCGTTTCTGCTTATTGGAGGAGATAATGACCGTAAGGGAAAGCTGTAAGCAAGACCGAATGCGACATGCCGTGGCGTAAATGGCGCGTCGCATTTGGACCAATCCGTTACCGATCAGACGAAGGCGCGGGGAATCGCCTGCTCGAAATCGCGTTCGAAGACCAAGGTACCGCCTTCATAGGCCTCGATTCTGGCGCTGACGATGAAGTTCTGCGCATCGCAGCGCATGTCGGCAAAGGTCTCGGTCCGCACCGACCACTCGTTTCGCGAAAATGTCTGCGTCCAATGGGTGCTGCCTGTGGCGGACAGCGGATCGTCGGGATGAATCGCCCAGCTCTCTTTGACCATGCTGCCGTGGACAAGCCCGTGCTCGAGGTCGCGCACCTCGCCGAAGTCATCTGTGATAGAAAGCGTGACGACGCCGGTCTTTTCGTTGCGGTCGATATGCCGCTCGGAGCTGGCGGGCCTGGTCGTCTCGGCAGCCCAGGGAGCGGCAGCTTCCGGTTCGGGGAAGGAAACCTCGTTGCCTTTCGCCAGCGGGCGCAGCGGCAGCTTCAGTGTCGCCCTCGACAATTCGAGGCGGACCGGCTCGGGCGACGGCCAGATCATCGGCCAGTAGGCATTGGAAACAGCGATCCGCAGCCGGTGGCCGGCCGGTACCCGATAGGCGCACTGGTCGAGCACGACACGCGCCGAAACCGTCTCGCCGGGCACCACCGCTTCCGGGAATTCGTGCGAGTTGCGGTGGGTCAGGTTGAGCACGCCGTAGGCGATCAGCTCCGAGGCGCCGTCGGGATGCACGTCGCACAGCCTGACCGCGATGTTGGCCTGGCGCCGATCGGAGGCAACCCGGACCTCGACCTCCGGCGCGCCGACGATGTCGATCGCCTGGCCGAGCTCAGGCTGGTCGAAGCACATGGAAAACGCATCGTCGGGACGCTGGTCGCCCGGCAATTCCGGCCCGAAGGTGAACGGAAAATACTCGCCGCCGGCAAGCCCGCAGCTTTGCGGGGAGGCGACGATCGCGGGCTTGGCGCCATCAGCGATAAGCTCGATTTCGCTGTTCCTGATGTCGGGCGACGGCCATTGCTGTTCGGCCACCCAGCGGCCCGGCCGCTCCGGATGCCAGCGCGCCGGCCGCACGCTGTCCATCACATAGGCGCGGTAGGCGGGATCGGCCTCGACGCCGGTCTCGATGCCCTTCAGCCAGCGGTCCCACCAGCGCAAGGCCTCCTGCAGGAAGCCGATGGCCGGTTGGGGCGCCGCATAGTGCGGGTATTTGTGGATCCACGGGCCGACGATGCCTTTGACCGGCGACTGGATATTGGCGACGAGATGCGAGATCGTGTTGCGGTAGCCGTCATGCCAGCCGCCGATCGACAGCACCGCGGCCTGAACAGCCGAAAAATCCTCGCAGATCGAGCCGCGCTTCCAATAGGCGTCGCGATGCTGATGACTGAGCCAGAGCGGCAGAAGAAAGGGCTGGTTCTCCAGCCGGCTGAGCCACAAATCGCGCCAGCGATTGCCGCCGGCGATCAGCGGATCCGGTGGCCGCGACGAATAGGACAGCATCGTCGAGGCCCAGCCGAAATTCTCGAGCAGCAGGCAGCCGCCCTTATAGTGGATGTCGTCGGCATAGCGATCGACGGTCGAGCACAGGCTGATCACCGCCTTCAGCGCCGGCGGCTGCTTGGCCGCCACCTGCAGGCAGTTGAAGCCGCCCCAGGAAATCCCCATCATGCCGACATTGCCGTTGCACCATGGCTGCGCCGCCGCCCAGGCGATGACGTCGCAGGCGTCCTGCAATTCCTGCTCGGAATATTCGTCGTCCATCAGCCCTTCGGAATCGCCGTTGCCGCGCATGTCGACGCGGATCGAGGCGTAGCCGTGCCCGGCGAAATAAGGATGCGTCAGCTGATCGCGGAAAATGGTGCCGTCACGCTTGCGGTAGGGCAGATGCTCGATGATCGCCGGCACTGGGTCGTCCGACGCGTCCTCCGGCATCCAGACCCGCGCCGACAGCCGGCAGCCGTCCGGCATGACGATGCCCACATCAGGAAATTCGACGATCTTGCGGGGAAATTCGGTGACGGTTTTCATGGCGGGCATAACGCCCCGCGGCGGCCCGACTTTCAATCGCCATTCGCGACTGGAGCATCAAAAAATGCGACCTGGGTCGTTAGTGAGCGCATCCTCCACTATCCGCTTCTCTTGCATCCCCGATTAATTTATGTATTACGTTTATTTAAATGGCCCGACGCATACATAGTGGATGATCTCGCCTGAAAATCGTTTGGGATGAGCCAAAACGGGTGACGAACCTCGAAAACCGGGGTCTCGACTTCGCCGATCTCGACATCGAGTTTTTTGCCACGTCAATCGTCCTCCCGGCCAAGGCCGGCCGGCTCAAGGCGGTTGGAGAATTTGGAGAGGTCATTCTCGCCGTGATCTTCAAGCCGCTTGGTTCCGAAGCTATCTCGGTGATCTCGATGCGTCATGCCAGCCGAAAGGAAAGGTCCGTGTATGAGCAACGCTAAGTCACACATTCGGCGGCTTACTGATGCCGAGGAAGCAGAAATTCAAAGACAGATTGCTGCCGATCCCGAGGACGGAGATGCGACCGACGAACAGCTGACTCAAGCCAAGTCCTTCGCAGAAGCGCTCCCGGAGCTTTTCGAGAGCATACGGCGTTCCCGTGGCCGGCCGGCCCTGGAAAAACCAAAGCAAGTCGTCTCCATCCGCCTGGACCAGGACGTCGTCAGGAAATTCAAGGCGACCGGCAAAGGCTGGCAGGCAAGGATAAATGAAGTGCTGAAAAACGCGAAGGTAAGGTAGGCAATCCGCGTCAGTTCAGCGGAATGTCGTTCTCCGCCTTGCTTGCCTGATAGGCGTCCGACAGCTCGTCATAGCGCGCCGCAATCCTGCCGATCCTCGCCTCCAGCCGCTTGCGCTCAGCCTCGGGCAAAGCCCTGACCAGCCTGCGTATGGAAAAGCTGTTCCAATAAGCGTTCTCGGCATTGTAGCCGCCTGGATCCAGTGTGAACACCTCCTTCAGGATTTTCAGATCATGCGGGATGGCGAATGAATCTCGCGAATCCTCGTGGCTGAAGAGGTAGTAGAAATTGTCGAAACCGGTCCAGGTGATCGCCGACAAACAGAGCGAGCAGGGCTCGTGCGTGGCCAGGAACAGCGCATCCTTGGTGTCGACACGCTCGGCCTTCGGCATCTCGTAAAAGCGCTTCAGGCAATGCACCTCGCCATGCCAGAGCGGGTTTTCGATCTCGTTGTTGGTTTCGGCCAGCACCAGCGAGCGATCGTCCTTCCTGAGGATCGCGGCGCCGAACAATTTGTTGCCGTGAGAAACGCCTTCAGCCGTCTTCGGCACGATATCGTGCTCGATCACGTCGAGCAGGCGGTCGATCAGCGAAATGTCGGTCATGGGAAATCGAAAGCTCTTAGGGAAGGTGGATTTCATAAGGATGCGAGAAATGGCACTCCTCGAGGTTGGAGCCCTCGCCACCGCGGTCGACAATCAGGAAATCCTGCTCCTCGCCGATCGGCGTCAGCACGCCGTGCCAGAGGTTGCGGCGGTAATTGATGCCCTGGCCTGGCGCGGTGATGAAGGCATGCGGCTCGCCAGGACCGTCCTTGGTGTCATGGCAGACGACGACCAGGAACGGGCGCGGCGACAGCGGGATGAAGGCCTGGCTGCCGAACGGATGGCGCTCGACCATAGTAAGCTTCAGCGGCATCTCGTAGGGCGTGCCGCGCACCATCGAGATCAGCACCTTTGCGTTCGGCCCGATGGCCTCGGCGGTGGCGAGGTCGTGGTAGCGCATCGCCTTGCCGCCATTGATCGGATAGTGATTGTCGCCGCCCATATCGATGACATCGCCGAAAGGCGCGAAATTTTCCCGCGTTAATGGCCGGGCAACGACGCGGGTCACCGCGCGCGGCCCCCGAGATGGCCGCCCAGCTTGGCGTGCCGGTTGACGTCCTTGTAGAGCAGATAGCGGAATTTGCCGGGGCCGCCGGCATAGCAGGCCTGCGGGCAGAAGGCGCGCAGCCACATGTAGTCGCCGGCCTCGACCTCGACCCAGTCCTGGTTGAGCCGGTAGACGGCCTTGCCTTCCAGCACATAGAGCCCGTGCTCCATGACGTGCGTCTCGGCGAAGGGGATGACCGCGCCCGGTTCCAGCGTGACGATGGTGACGTGCATGTCGTGGCGCATGTCGGCCGGATCGACGAAGCGCGTCGTCGCCCAGCGGCCTTCGGTGCCCGGCATCGCGTTCGGCGCCACCTGCTGCTCGTTGGTGAAGAAGGCTTCCGGCGCGTCGAGGCCATCCACCGCCTCATAGGCTTTGCGGATCCAGTGGAAGCGGACGGCCGAGCCACTCTCGTTGCGAACCGTCCAGCCGCTCGCCGGCGGCAGGAAGGCGAAGCCACCGGGGGCAAGCACGTGTTTTTTGCCGGCAAGCGAAACGCTGAGCTCGCCCTCGACCACGAACAGCACGCCCTCGGCGCCTTCATCCGGCTCCGGCCGGTCGCTGCCGCCGCCCGGCTCGACCTCGACGATGTATTGCGAGAAGGTCTCGGCGAAGCCCGAAAGCGGCCTTGCGATGATCCACACCCTGGTCTTGTCCCAGAACGGCAGCGCGCTTGTCACGATGTCCTGCATCACGCCTTTGGGGATGACGGCATAGGCCTCGGTGAAGACTGCGCGGCCGGTCAAGAGCTCGCTCTGGCCGGGGTGGCCGCCATGCGGGGCGTAGTAGGTTCGCTCGGGCGTCTTGATCATATCCATGGGGTTCCTGGCTCTCAAAGCAATTCCAGGAAAAGTGTGAAGCGGTTAGGTTCGGCGACTTCGCCGTGGCCTTCCGTCCGGAATTGCGTAAAAACAAACATTAGAGTGGCAGCATGTCTTTCAGCCGAAGCAGCGCGATGCGCTCGACCTGTTTGCAGGCGGTTTCGAATTCGGCGCCGCGGCTGTTGCCGATGCGCGCCTCGAATTCCGCCAGGATCTCGTCTTTTGTCTTGCCCTTGACCGCAATGATGAAGGGAAAGCCGAAGGTGGTGACATAGGCGGCGTTGAGCTTTGAGAACAGCTCGCGCTCCTTGTCGGTCAGCGCATCGAGCCCGGCCGAGGCCTGCTCCTTGGTCGATTCCGCCGTCAGCCGCTTGGCCTTGGCCAGCTTGCCGGCAAGATCGGGATGGGCGTTGAGCACCGAGAGCCGCTCGGCCTCCGTCGCCGCGCGGAAGATACGGCAAAGCGCGTTGTGCAGCCCGCCGGCGCTGTCATGCGCCGGGCCGAGCTCCAGCTCAAAGGCGCGCTCGGCAATCCACGGCGAGTGTTCGAACACGCCGCCGAAGGCATGCACGAATTCTTGGAACTCCATCCTGGAGGGGCGTAGCGCCGGCGCCTGGTAGGGATGCGTTTCGCGCCAGTGTTTCGCGATGTCGATGCGCCGAGCCAGCCACACCTTGTCGTGCGACTTCACATAGTCGATGAAGCGCTTCAGGGCCGCCACGCGGCCGGGACGGCCGACCAGCCGGCAGTGCAGGCCGATATTCATCATGCGCGGCCGCCCCGCCTTGCCCTCGGCACAGAGGGTATCGAAACTGTCCTTCAGATAGGCGAAGAACTGGTCGCCCGAATTGAACCCTTGCGGCGTTGCAAAGCGCATGTCGTTGGCGTCGAGAGTATAGGGAATGATGAGCTGCGGCGTCTCCAGCCCCTCGCGGTCGAGCCAGTAGGGCAGCTCATCGTCATAGGTGTCGGAGACGTAGTCGAAGCCACCTTCCTCGGCGACGAGCCGCACCGTGTTGACCGAAGTGCGGCCGGTGTACCAGCCGGTCGGCCGCGCGCCAGTCACCTCATAGTGCAGCCGGATCGCCGCTTCGAGATCGCGCCGCTCGTCCTCCGCCCCGTGGTCGCGGTAGTCGATCCATTTCAGCCCATGCGAGGCGATCTCCCAGCCGGCCTCCTGCATCGCCGCGACCTGATCGGGCGAGCGCGCCAGCGCGGTGGCGACACCGTAGCAGGTCACCGGCACTCCGGCTTCGGTGAACAGCCGGTGGAGCCGCCAGAAGCCGGCCCGCGCGCCATATTCATAGATCGATTCCATGTTCCAGTGGCGCTGGCCGAGCCAGGGCGCCGCACCGACGATCTCGGAGAGAAAGGCTTCCGAGGCCTTGTCGCCGTGCAGCACGCAATTCTCGCCGCCTTCTTCATAATTGACGACGAACTGCACCGCGATATGCGCGCCGCCGGGCCATTTCGGGTCCGGCGGATTTGCCCCGTAACCGCGCATGTCCCGTTCGTAACGCATTGCCGCTCCTGCCCGATGGTTGATGTGAGGATATCGAAAGGAGTGCCCGCGCATTCCCCCGAAAATTTTTGAAAGTGCTTTTTGTCCCACTCCGCTCGACCGGGACTTATGCATGGCCTTTAATGAGCGCACAATTGACTTGAAAATGTCGGACAGTACCGGCCAATCGGTCGTACTGGAAGTGGGAGGCGGCCAGTGGCAGAAACGTCGAAAGCCGATGGCGGGCGTCTGACGACCCATGTTCTCGACACCGCGACCGGCAGGCCGGCAAAGGGTCTGTCGATCGAGCTGTTTCGCATCGAACGCCAGACCCGCACGCATCTGAAAACCGTCATCACCAATGATGACGGCCGCTGCGATGCGCCGCTGCTTGCCGGCGCCGAATTCCGTACAGGCGAATACGAGCTCATCTTCGCCGCCGGCGATTATCTGCGCGGGCAAGGGGTGAGCCTGCCGGAGCCGGCCTTCCTCGACACCGTGCCGATCCGCTTCGGCATGGCGGAGCAACGGCATTACCATGTGCCGCTCTTGATTTCGCCTTACGGCTACTCGACCTATCGCGGGAGCTGAAATAGATGGCCGAGATCAAAATCCGCAACGAAATCCGCTTCATCCTGAACGGCAGCGATGTCGCGCTGAGTGACGTTGCGCCCGATGCCACTTTGCTGGACTGGCTACGGCTCGACCGCTCATTGCGCGGCACCAAGGAAGGCTGCGCCGAAGGCGATTGCGGCGCCTGCACCGTGCTGGTCGGCAAGTTGTCGGCCGAAGGCTTGGTCTATGAAAGCGTCAATGCCTGCATCCGCTTCATGGGCTCGCTCGATGGCACCCATGTCGTCACCATCGAACATTTGCGTGGCCTGCCTGGCCAACTGCACCCGGTGCAGCAGGCGATGGTCGATTTCCACGGCTCGCAATGTGGTTTCTGCACCCCCGGCTTCGTCATGTCGCTCTATGCGCTGTGGATGAAGACGCCAGATCCCTCCGATGCGGCCATAGAGAAGGCGCTGCAAGGCAATCTCTGCCGCTGCACCGGCTATGAGGCGATCATGCGCGCCGCCCGCGCCACATCGAGCTACGGCAAAGCCGCTAAGGACCCGCTCGCGGTGGAACGCAGGGAGATTACCGCGAGGCTGGAAGCGCTGCGCGACGGCGCCCGGATCGAGATCGGCTCAGGCAAGACACGGCTCATTATGCCGGCTGATGTCGACGATTTCGCTGCCGTGCTCGATAGGGAGCCCGGCGCCACGATCGTTGCCGGCTCCACCGATGTCGGCCTGTGGGTGACCAAGCATATGCGCGACATCTCGCCGGCGGTCTTCATCGGCAATCTCGACGGTCTGTGTGCGATATCGGAAGCCGGCGGCGTGATCTCGATCGGCGCCGGCGTCACTTACTCCGAAGCCTTCGCCATGCTGTCGAAGCGCATCCCGGCGCTCGGGCCGCTGTTCGACCGCATCGGCGGCGAGCAGGTGCGCAACATGGGCACCATCGGCGGCAACATCGCCAACGGCTCGCCGATCGGCGACACGCCGCCGCCGCTGATCGCGCTCGGCGCGCGCCTTACATTGCGGCGCGGCGACACAAGGCGCACCATACCGCTCGAAACCTTCTTCATCGCCTATGGCAAGCAGGACCGCCAGCCCGGCGAATTCGTCGAGGCGGTGCATGTTCCGGTGCCGGCAAAGGGCGCAAGATTTGCCGTCTACAAGGTTACCAAGCGCCGCGACGAGGACATCACAGCGGCTCTCGGCGCGTTCTATCTGACCTTGGCCAAGGATGGCGCCGTTGCCGATATCCGCATCGCCTATGGCGGCATGGCGGCGACGCCGAAGCGCGCTTTCGCGGTGGAAAAGGCGTTGGCCGGCAGGCCTTGGACAGAAGCGACGGTCGAGGCCGCCATGGCCGAATACGCCAGCGACTTCACCCCGCTGACCGACATGCGGGCGAGCGCCGAATACCGGGCGCTGGCGGCGAAGAACCTGCTGCTGCGCTTTTATGTCGAAACGAGCGGCACAACGGCGCCATTCCAGGTGTCACGCAACGAGGCGGCCTGATGGACAAGCACGCCAACCTCAAGGCCGAAAAAATCTCCGGCGGCGTCGCCACCGACCAGCGCCACGATTCAGCGCACAAGCATGTCAGCGGCACCGCCGTCTATATCGACGACATGCCGGAGCCGGCGGGCACGCTGCATGGCTGCCTCGGCCTTTCCGCGGCGACCCACGCCGCGATCACCAAAATGGATCTGGCGGCGGTGCGGACCGCCCCCGGCGTCGTCGATGTGCTGACCGCAAAGGATGTGCCGGGCGAGAATGACATTTCGCCCACCGGCCGTCATGACGAGCCGGTGCTCGCCGACGGCAAGGTGGAGTTTTATGGCCAGCCGATCTTCTGCGTCATCGCCGAGACGCGCGAGCAGGCGCGCCGCGCCACCAGGCTGGCCAGGGTCGAATACAAGGAACTGCCCTTCGTCGCCGATATCGGCGAGCTCGACCCGCGGAAGGACAAACTGGTCACGCCGCCGCTGACCTTGAGGCGCGGCGACGCCGCCACCGCGATCCGCCAGGCGCCGCGGCGCCTGAAGGGCAAGATGCGCATCGGCGGCCAGGAGCATTTCTATCTCGAGGGCCATATCGCCATGGCCATTCCCGGCGAGGACCAGGACGTAACCATCTATTCCTCGACCCAGCATCCGAGCGAAGTCCAGCATATGGTTAGCCATGCGCTGGGCGTGCCGAGCCATGCCATTACCGTCGAGATCCGCCGCATGGGTGGCGGCTTCGGCGGCAAGGAAACGCAAGGCAACCAGTTTGCAGCGCTCGCCGCGATTGCCGCCAAACGGCACCATCGGGCGGTCAAGATCCGGCCCGACCGCGACGACGACATGATCGCCACCGGCAAGCGCCACGATTTCCTCGTCGACTACGAGGTCGGCTTCGATGACGACGGCAACATTCTCGGCGTCGACTTCATGTTCGCGGCGCGCTGCGGCTTTTCCGCCGACCTGTCCGGCCCGGTGACCGACCGCGCGCTGTTCCACTGCGACAACGCCTATTTCTGGCCGAACGTGCATGCGCGGTCGGCGCCGCTCTACACCAACACTGTCTCGAATACCGCCTTCCGCGGTTTTGGCGGTCCACAGGGCATGGTCGGCGCCGAGCGCGTCATCGACGAGGTCGCCTTTGCCGTCGGCAAGGACCCGCTCGAGATCCGCAAGAAGAGTTTTTACGGGACCAGCGACCGCAACATCACGCCCTATCACCAGACGGTCGAGGACAACATCATCCAACGCATCGTCGCCGAGCTGGAAGCGAGCTCAAACTATGCGAGCCGCCGGCGCGACATATCGGCCTTCAACAACAACAGCCGCTTCATCAAGCGCGGCCTGGCGCTGACGCCGGTCAAGTTCGGCATTTCGTTCACCGCTACACACTATAACCAGGCCGGCGCGCTGGTGCATGTCTACACCGACGGTTCGGTGCACCTGAACCATGGCGGAACCGAGATGGGGCAGGGCCTCTACGTCAAGGTGGCGCAGGTTGTCGCCGAAGAATTCCAGATCGACCTCGACCAGGTGAAAATCACCGCGACGACGACCGGCAAGGTGCCGAACACGTCGGCCACCGCGGCATCGTCGGGCACCGACCTCAACGGCATGGCGGCGCAGAACGCCGCCCGGCAAATCCGTGACCGGCTGACCGATTTCGCCGCCGGGAATTACCAGGTGCCGCGCGACCAGATCGTCTTTTTGCCCAACCGGGTGCGCATCGGCAACCAGGAGATCGCCTTCGCCGATCTCGTCAAGCAGGCCTACATGGCACGCATCCAGCTATCGGCGGCCGGCTTCTACAAGACGCCGAAGATCCACTGGAACCGCGACAACGGCGAAGGCCGCCCCTTCTATTATTTCGCCTATGGCGCCGCCTGCTCGGAAGTGTCTGTCGACACGCTGACCGGCGAATATGTGGTCGAGCGTACCGACATCCTGCATGAGACCGGCCGCTCGCTGAACCGGGCCATCGATCTCGGCCAGGTCGAGGGCGGCTTCATCCAGGGCGTGGGCTGGCTGACCACCGAGGAATTGTGGTGGGACGATAAGGGCCGGCTGCGCACCCATGCGCCCTCGACCTACAAGATCCCGCTCGCCTCCGACCGGCCAAAGATCTTCAACGTGACGCTGGCCGACTGGCCTGAGGCGCACGAGCCGACGGTGCACCGTTCCAAGGCGGTTGGCGAGCCGCCCTTCCCGCTCGGCATGTCGGTGCTGCACGCGCTGTCGGATGCGGTGGCGAGCGTCGCCGGCCACAGGATCTGCCCGCGCCTCGACGCGCCGGCGACGCCGGAGCGGGTGCTGATGGCGATCGAGCGGCTGAAGACCGAAAAGCCGGACTGAACCGGGCAAACGTGCAATTCAGGCCGAAAAACCCTATATTTCGCGATAGGGAATGCAGACGATGAACTCAAACGTGCAACGCCTGAAAGCTTTTCTCGGCCAGGCCGGCCGAGTGGCGCTTGTCGAGGTCGCGGCGACGAAAGGCTCGACGCCGCGCGAGGCCGGCGCCTTCATGCTCGTCTCGGCTTCGAAGATTTTCGGCACCATCGGCGGCGGCCAGCTCGAATACATGGCGATCGACAAGGCGCGGCAGCTTATCCGTGAGGGGGAAATGGCCGCAAAGCGGCCAGAGGGGGTGGTCCTCTCAGGAGGCGCCGCAAGGGTGCCGAGCACTGCCGCAGCGACCCCACCCGGCGGCTTCGCCGCCACCCTCCCCTCGAGGGAAGCCCGCATCGAAGTCGATGAGGTCTGCGCCACGCTCGATGTTCCGCTCGGGCCGGAGATCGGTCAGTGCTGCGGCGGCCGGGTCGAGGTGCTGATCCGGCTGGTCGATGGCGCATTGGCGCAGCAACTGGTAGCGGCGGCGCAAGCCGAGGAAGCGCATCTGCCTCATGTCTATCTCTTCGGCGGCGGCCATGTCGGCCAGGCGCTGGCCGCATCGCTGTCGCTTCTTCCGATCCGTGTCGTCGTCGTCGAGACCCGCGCCGAGGCTCTGGACGGAATGCCGGAAACGGTCGAGACGAGGCTGACGCCGATGCCCGAGGCCGTTGTGCGCGAGGCCCCGGCGGGAGCAGCCTTCGCCGTCCTGACCCACGACCACGCGCTCGATTTCCTGATCGTCGCCGAGGCGCTGAAGCGCGACGACACCGCCTATGTTGGCATGATCGGCTCGAAGACCAAGAAAGCGACCTTCAAGAACTGGTTCCTGAAGTCGGCCGATGGCAGCGAGGCGCAGTTCAACCGTCTCGTCTCGCCGATCGGCGGCAACGTGGTGAAGGACAAGCGACCTCCGGTCATAGCAGCACTCGCTGCCGCCGAGATCATGTCGGCGCTGGTATCCCATGCCGCGGAAGCGGCACGGTCGACCACCCCCGAGAAGGCGATGGCCGTTTGATCAAGCCGGCATCGGCGGAAAACTATTCCTTCTCTTGTGTGTGCGCTTCGAGGAACCACAGCAATTTGTCGAGCGCGCGCGAATAGGCGGTGAAGATGTCGGCGGTGTCGGCGTCGCCCGCATCCGCCGCCTCGTCGATCGCTTCGCGGGTCAGCTTGGCGGCCGTCGCGTAGCGGTCGATCAGCGCCGCCAGATGGTCCTTGGTCTTGTGGATGTCGCTCGGATAGGGCCTCAGCTTGGTGGCCTTCGACACCTCCTGCGAGGTGCCGTGCGCGGTGCCGCCAAGCTGCACGGCGCGCTCGGCGATGATGTCGACATGGCCGTCGATCTCCTCGCGGAATTCGTCCAGCATTTCGTGGATGGCGATGAACTGCGGCCCCTTGACGTTCCAGTGCGCCTGCCTGGTGATCAGCGCCAGGTCGATGGCGTCGGCAAGCCTGGCATTGAGAAGATCGATCGATTCCTTCTTGGCGTCGGATTTGAGGTCGTTCTTGGTGACGATGGCATCCATGATCGGCTCCTGTCGCGGGTGCGTCGCTTGGTGAAAGCTTAGGGGCTGGTCTCGAAGTGCGGCTCGGTGCGGCCGCCGATTGCCACAACGGCAATCGGGCGGATTTCGTTCCGCGTCGACTTCGCTGCAAGCTCTATGCGGTGCGTGCCCCGCAAACGTCAGTTCCGGATCGGCCGCTTCAGGCCGAGGTGCTCGCGCAAAGTACGGCCTTCATAATCGGTGCGGAAAAGACCGCGCCGCTGCAGTTCCGGCACGACGAGCGTGGCGAAGGCGTCGAGTTCCCCGGGGAACCAGGAGGGCATGACATTAAAACCGTCGGCGGCGCCGCCTTCGAAGCGCGCCTGCAGTTCGTCGGCGATCTGTGACGCCGTGCCGACGAGGCGCCAATGACCGCGCGCGCCGGCAAAATAGCGCGCCAGCTGGCGGATCGACAGGCCGTCGCGGCGCGCCTGCTCGATGACCAGCGCCTGCCGGCTTTTCATCCCTTCGCCCTCCGGGAGTTCGGGCAGCGGCCCGTCGATCGGATAGCGCCACAGGTCGGAAATGCTGAGATAGCTGGAGAGCAGCGCCACGCCGACCTCGTCGGGGATCAGCTCCTGCAGCGCATCGTATTTTGCCTGGGCCTCGGCTCTCGTCGCCGCGACGATCGGCGCCACGCCGGGCATGATCTTCACATCGTCCGGCTGGCGTCCGTAGGCCGCGAGCCGCCCCTTGAGATCGTCGTAGAAGGCCTTGGCCTCTTCAAAAGTCTGCGCCGCTGAGAACACGACATCGGCGGTTCGCGCGGCAAGATCCTTGCCGTCGTCGGAGGCTCCGGCCTGCACCATGACCGGCGCACCCTGCGGCGAGGGCGGCACGTCGAGCGGATCGCGCACCGAAAAGCTCTCGCCGTCATGACCGGCGGCGCGCCGGTTCCATAGGCCGGTGATCACCGTCGCGAATTCGCGCGCTCGCGCATAACGGTCGGCATGCGGCCGCAAACCCGTCGCACCGAAATTCGCTGCTTCGATCGGGCTGGCCGAGGTGACGAGATTCCAGCCGGCGCGACCGCCGCTCAGATTGTCGAGCGAGGCAAAAGCCCGCGCCAGTCCATAGGGTTCGTTGTAGCTGGTCGATGCCGTCGAAACGAGGCCGATGCGCTCGGTTTGCACCGCAAGGACCGAAAGCAGGCTGATCGGCTCGAAGCCGATCGAGCGCGAGGTCTGGCTGGCGATCTGGACATTGGCCTCGCGCAGGCCGGCGGCGTCCTCGCAAAACACCATGTCGAACTTCGCCGCTTCCGCCGTGCGCGCCAGCTTGACGTGGTGGTCGATATCGATGCCGGCCCTCACATGCGCATCCGAATGGCGCCAGGCGGCAATGTGGTGCCCGGTCGCCCACAGGAACAGGCCGAGCTTCATCTGGCGCGGCGTCATGGCCAGCCGTCCTTATCCAACTCAAGACGGTCGCGCAGTGTCTTACCCGGGTGTGCCTCAATAAGTCCGTGACGCTTAAGTTGCGGCAGCAAGCGCTCGCTGAAATCCTCGAAGGCAGCCGGATGAGGTTGCACAGTCAGAACGACGCCATCGCAACCAGATGCGAGGCACAAGGCTTCCAAGCTGGCGCCATCGGGTTCCTGTCGCGCATCCGCGACCGTCAGCATCTTTATCGACAACGGATCACGCCCGGCCTCGCGCGCCCTGTGCCTGAGTTTGTCGCAGGCCGCTTTCGCTTCCGGCGGCTTAGGCTCGTTCAATAGGACGACATCTGCGCGGCGGCTGGCGAAATCGAAGTCGGCCTGCTCCAAGTCCGACAACAGAAGCAGCGGACTATCCTGCGGTGAGCGCGCGACATTGAGCGGCCCGCGCACCGAAAAGAATTCGCCGGTGAAGTCCATCGGATGCATCTTGTCGGGATCGTGGAAGCGGCCTGATGCCTTGTCGAACAGCAGCGCGTCGTGTTCCCAGCCGACCCACAATGTCCGTACGATGTCGATGAATTCCTTGGCACGGCGGCGAAAGTCGTCGTCGGAGAAACCTTCGGGGCGGCTGAAATTCGCCGCTTCGCGCGGGTTCTGCCTCATGGTCGCGTTCCAGCCGGTCCGGCCGTGGCTGATGATGTCGAGCGAAGCGAAGCGGCGCGCCAGGTTGTAGGGCTGATGCGCGAGCGTCGAGGCGCTGGCCACGAGGCCTATCCTGTCGGTCACGGTTGCCAGGGCAGCCAGCAACGTCGTCGCTTCGAAAGGGCTGATCGATGGCTCGCCGCTTGGCAACGAGTCGGAGATGATGACCATGTCGGCATCGGCCGCTTCCACCTTGCGCACAAAGCTGCTGATCTGGCCGAAGTCTAGGACAGCCTGCCCTTTGGCGGCGGCGATGTTGAGCGAAACGGCAAGATGCATGAAGTGGTCCATTCGGCTACCCTGAAAATCGGGCGACCGTTCTGGCTACCAAACCTAGACCCACTTTTGCACAAGACAACGGGATCGAGTGGGCCACTAGCTTGTCACTTGCCAGCCAGCCACCGCATCCCGCGGGTAGTACTCTTGACGGCCGGGTATTGCGTCGGCGAGCGATATACATTGACGATTGGCCTGAGCGCCCCTCGCGGTCGTCATTCTATGGCGGAGCAAGGAGCGAAGCGACGCGGCGCAGACCATAGAATCCATTCCGTGACTTCAAAGCGTTGCAACGGCGCAGAATTCTGCTCCGCTGCGCTCTTCGGCGAAGGTCACGGAATGGATCCTCGGGTCTGCGCTCCGCTTCGCGTCGCTCCGCCCGTGGATGACGATGTCACGGGGGGGCTTCGGCCAATTTCGAAGCTATGCAACGCTATGGCCTATTTCCCAGCCAACAGATCCTTGATCAGCCGCTGGCAGCGCTCGGCCATGAAGTCGAGCAGCAGCCGCACTTTCGGGTCCTGCAGCTTCTTGTGCGGATAGACAGCGGCGAATTGCACCGGCGTCGGCGGGGTCTTGGCCAGGATCACCTTCAGCCGCTGGTCGCGGATGAACGGCTCGACCTCGAAGCGCGGCTTGTTGATGATGCCGCGCCCCGACAGCGCCCAGCCGGTCAGCACGTCGCCATCGTCGGTGTCGTAGGGTCCGTGCACCTCGTATTTCTGCGGGCCGTTCGGCGTCTGCAGCGTCCACACATATTCGCGCGCGCCGGCATAGCGCAGCATCAGGCAGTCATGCTTCTTGCCGATCAATTCCTGCGGCTCGGCCGGCTCGCCGCGCGCTTCCAGGTATTTCGGCGCCGCCACCAGCACGCGCTCGCATTCCATGATGCCGCGCATCCTGAGGCTGGAATCCTCGATGATGCCCAGCCGGAAGGCGACGTCGATGCCTTCCTTCATGATGTCGACATTGTGGTCGGAGAGCCTCAGCCGCACCTCGATATCCGGATAGCGGTCGTGGAAATCCGGAATGCCGGAGGCGATCAGGCGCCGGCCGAGGCCGAGCGGCGCCGTCACCCTGATCGTGCCGCGCGGCTGGCCCGACAGCGCCGAGACCGCGGCCTCCGCCTCGGTGATCGCGTCCAGCACCTGCTTGGCGCCGGTATAGAACACCGTGCCGTGCTCGGTCGGCATCAACTGCCTGGTCGTGCGGTTGAACAGCCTCACGCCGAGATGCTTCTCCAACTCCTTGATGCGGTTCGAGGCGACCGCCGGCGAGATGCGCATGTCGCGGCCGGCCGCCGAAAGATTGCCCAGCTCGACGACGCGGACGAAGACGGCGATATTGTCGAGATAGGCCATGCATGGCTCTCAAACGGCTGCGGGTGACAACCCTAGTATTTTCCATTTTTTTTTGAAAGTCATCGCGCACCTCGCCTCTTTTCGTTTGCGCGCCAGCCCGTAAAGTCGCTCACATCGGCAGGGACGACTTCAAATGATGGATTTCGCTATTTTCTGGGACTGGCTGAGCTTCGCCGTCCGCTGGCTGCATGTCATCACCGGCATCGCCTGGATCGGCTCGTCCTTCTATTTCGTCGCGCTCGACCTCGGGCTCCGGCAGCGTCCCGGCCTGCCCGCCGGCGCCTTCGGCGAGGAATGGCAGGTGCATGGCGGCGGCTTCTATCACATCCAGAAATACCTGGTGGCGCCGGCCGAGATGCCCGAGCACCTCACCTGGTTCAAATGGGAATCCTACGCCACCTGGTTGTCGGGCTTCGCCATGCTGTGCGTGGTCTATTATGCCGGCGCCGATTTGTTCCTGATCGATCCCAACGTGCTCAACATCTCGGTGCCGGTCGGCATCCTGCTGTCCCTGGCCACCATCGGCGTCGGCTGGATCGTCTACGACCTGCTCTGCCGCTCGCCGCTCGGCAAAAGCGACACCGGCCTGATGCTGGTGCTCTATTGCGTGCTGGTGTTCATCGCCTGGGGGCTGACCCATCTCTTCACCGGCCGCGCCGCCTTCCTGCATCTTGGCGCCATCACCGCCACGATCATGTCGGCCAATGTCTTCATGGTCATCATCCCCAACCAGAAGATCGTCGTCGCCGACCTGATCGCCGGCCGCAAGCCGGACCCGAAATACGGCAAGATCGCCAAGCAGCGCTCGCTGCACAACAACTACCTGACCTTGCCGGTCCTGTTCCTGATGCTGTCGAACCACTACCCGCTGGCCTTCGGCACCGAGTTCAACTGGGTCATCGCCTCGCTGGTCTTCATTATCGGCGTGCTGATCCGGCACTATTTCAACACTGTTCACGCCCGCAAGGGCAACCCGACCTGGACCTGGCTGGGTGCGGCCGTTCTCTTCGTCGTCATCATCTGGCTGTCGACTGTGCCGAAAGTTTTGACCGGCGAGCCGAAGACTTCCGCTGCTTCCGCCGCGGCCCAGGTCTATATGGCCTCGGCGCATTTCCCGGCCGTGCGCGACACCGTGCTCGGCCGCTGCTCGATGTGCCATGCCGAAGAGCCGGGCTACGAAGGCATCTACCACGCGCCGAAGGGCGTCATGCTCGACACCGACGCGCGAATCGCCGAGCATGCCCGCGAGATTTACCTACAGGCCGGCCGCAGCCATGCCATGCCGCCCGCCAACGTCTCCCAGATAACCGACCAGGAGCGAGCCCTGCTGGTGGCCTGGTTCGAAGGCGCGGGCAGGTAACATGACATCGAAACTCCTGCGCGGCCGCACGCTTTCCTTCCTGCGTTGGCCCGAAGCGATAGACGACTATTCCGCCTGGCGTTACGAGGAGGATGGCGGGCTGCTCGTCGGTGACGGCAAGATCGTCGCCGCCGGTTGTTACGCCGAGGTCGAGAAGCGCGCGGGCGAAAGCGTCGAAAAGATCGATCACCGCCCGCATTTGCTCCTGCCGGGTTTCATCGACGCGCATGTGCACTTTCCCCAAATGCAGATCATCGCGTCCTACGGCGCCGAGCTGCTCGAATGGCTGAACAAATACACTTTTCCGGAGGAGTCGAAATTCCAGAATGCCCAGCATGGCCGCCGCATCGCCAGGCTGTTCCTGGACGAGATGGTGCGCCACGGCACGACGACGGTCGCCGCCTATTGCTCGGTGCATAAGGCCTCTGCGGAAGCGTTCTTCGCCGAATCGCATGATCGCAACATGCTCAACGTCGCCGGCAAGGTGATGATGGACCGCAATGCGCCGGACGGCGTGCTCGACACGCCGCGGACCGGCTATGACGACACCAAGGCGCTGATCGCCGAATGGCACGGCAAGGGCCGCCAGCACTATGCGATCACGCCGCGCTTCGCCATCACCTCATCGCCCGAGCAGATGGAAATGGCCGGCGCGCTCTGTCGCGAATATCCCGATCTCCACATGCAGACGCATCTGTCGGAGAACCACGCCGAGATTGCCTTCACCCAGGAGCTCTATCCCTGGTCGCGCGACTATACCGACGTCTACGAGCATTACGGGCTGCTGGGCAAAAAGAGCCTGTTCGGCCACTGCATCCATCTGTCGGAACGCGAGGCGGATGCGCTGTCGCAGTCGGGCTCGGTGGCGGTGTTCTGTCCGACCTCCAACCTGTTCCTCGGCTCCGGCCTGTTCGACTACCAGCGCTTCCGCCGCCGCGAGAAGCCGCTGAGGATCGCTGCCGCCACCGATGTCGGCGGCGGCACCAACTATTCGATGCTGCGCACCATGGATGAAGGCTATAAGGTGATCGCGCTCAACGGCGAGAAGCTCAACCCGTTCCAGTCCTTCTGGCAGTTGACGCGCGGCAACGCCGAGGCGCTGTCGGTGGCGGAAAAAATCGGCACACTGGACGAAGGCACCGACGCCGACATCGTCGTGCTCGACGCAAGCGCCACGCCGGCGATGCGGCTCAGGATGGAGACGGTGGAGACGCTTGCCGAGGAGCTCTTCCTGCTGCAAACGCTCGGCGACGACCGCGCCGTGCGCGAAGTTTATGTGGCGGGCCGGCCGGCGAAGAGCGCGATTGTTGCGTGAACCCCCTCACCCGGATTGCCAGCTGAATTGCGAAAGGCAATTCAGGGCAATCCGACCTCTCCCCGAGGGGGAGAGGAGATCGCCGGCGCACGCCTCTTCTCCCCGCCGGGGAGAAGGTGGCCGCGAAGCGGCCGGATGAGGGGGCCTTCTGCGACGAGTGCTTGACCGGACAGAGGTTGTCGTACAAACGACGGTGTCGACTTTCGGAGAACGAGATATGGCCGCCGCCGAAGATATCGCTCTGATCCAGAAACAGGAATCCACGCTGGTCTTTCCCGCCTTCGACGAGGCCGTCGCCTTTCAGATAGGCTCGGCGATCCGGGAGCGGGCTCTGAAGGAAAACCTCCCGATCATCGTCGACATCAGGACCTTCGACCGGCCGCTGTTTTATGCCGCGATGCCCGGCTCCAACGCCTCCAATCCAGACTGGGCGCGGCGCAAGATCAACGTCGTGAAACGTTATCTTAGAAGCACCTACCGCATGGTGCTGGAACAGCAGCGGCCGGACCGCACCTTCAAGGTCGGCGAGGCGCTGGACATAGCCGACTACGTGCTGGCCGGCGGCGGCTTTCCTGTCACCGTCAGGGGCGCCGGCGTCATTGGCGTGATCGCCGTCTCCGGCCTGCCGGAGCGGGAGGATCATGGCGTCGTCGTCGAGGCGCTTTGTGGCCACCTCGGCATCGATGCAAGCGGGCTCAGCTTGCCGCCGGAAGACAAATGACCGATCCGAAGGCCTTCCTCACCGCGATCTTCAACGCGGCCGTCGCCGCCGCCGATCCTGAAAAGACGATACGCGATCATTTGCCGGCAAAGCCGAAAGGCCGCACCATTGTCATCGGCGCGGGAAAAGGCTCGGCGCAGATGGCGGCGGCCTTCGAGAAGGCTTGGGACGGTCCGGTCGAAGGCCTGGTCGTCACCCGCTACGGCTATGGCGCCAAATGCGAGCGCATCGAGATTATCGAGGCGGCGCATCCGGTGCCGGACGCCGCCGGCTTGGAAGCCTCGCGGCGGTTGTTGGAGAAGGTGCGCGGATTGACGGCGGCCGATCTCGTCGTGGCGCTGATTTCCGGCGGCGGTTCGGCGCTGCTGCCGTCGCCGGCCGCAGGCCTCACTTTAGCCGACGAGATCGCCGTCAACGAGGCGCTGCTTGCCTCCGGCGCGCCGATCGCGGCGATGAACACCATCCGCAAGCATGTCTCGACCATCAAGGGCGGCCGCCTCGCCGCCGCCGCTCATCCGGCCAAAGTGGTCTCGCTGGTCGTCTCCGACATTCCAGGCGACAATCCGGCGCTTGTGGCTTCGGGGCCGACCGTTCCCGACAGCGGCAGCCGCGACGACGCGCTGGCCTCGATTGCCGCCTATAACATGAAGCTGCCGGCTTCGGTCATGGCGCATATCAACTCGCCGGCCGCCGATGCCCCGCGTCCTCATGATCCACGCTTTGCCGGCAATGAAGTGCATCTCGTCGCCTCGGCCGGCGTGTCGCTGGAAGCCGCGGCCGCCGAGGCGAAGCGGCAAGGCGTCGAGGCGGTTATCCTGTCGGATTCCATCGAAGGCGAGGCGCGCGAGGTCGGCGGCGTCCACGCCGCGATTGCCCGCGAAGTGGCGACACGCAATCGTCCGTTCGCCAGGCCGGTGCTGATCCTGTCCGGCGGCGAGACCACCGTAACACTGCGGGCCAAGGGCAAGGGCGGTCGCAACAGTGAATTCCTGCTCGCCTTCGCCATCGGCATCGATGGGCTGGATGGCATTCATGCGCTCGCGGCCGATACGGACGGCATCGACGGCTCGGAGAACAATGCCGGGGCGTTTGCCGACGGCTCGACAGTTGGGCGCATGCGGGCTGCCGGTGTCGACGCCAAGGCGATGCTTGCCGGCAACAATGCCTGGACGGCCTTTAATTCTATCGGCGATCTGTTCGTGCCGGGACCGACCGGGACCAACGTGAACGACTTGCGTGCTATTCTCGTCCGATAGCGGCAATACCCCCAAGGTCGTCATCCCAGAGCGGAGCAAGGAGCGAAGCGACGCGCGCAGACCCTGGGATCCATGCCGTGACCTCTCGCATGGAATGCTAACGGAGCAGAATTCTGCACCGTTGCAACGCGTCGAAGTAACGGCATGGATCCTCGGGTCTGCGCGCGTCGCTTCGCTCCTTGCTCCGCCCGTGGATGACGAAGCGACAGGCGTTTCGGCTAATCTTCAAAGTTGCATAACCGTCAAGCAGCCATCAGCTGCTTCACCTTCCTCATATCCTGGAGGAACCGCTCGCGCTCGGCTTCCTTGTCCTCATGCTCGCGAATGCGTAGGATGAAAGAGGGGTGGATGGTGACGAAAATGCGCACGCCGTCCTCGCGCTCGATGACGTCGCCGCGCATTCTGGTAATCGGCACTGCCTTGCCGAGCAGCGACTGCGCCGCGGTCGCGCCGAGCGCCACCACGAGGTTCGGCTTGACCAGATCGAGCTCCTTGTCCAGCCACCAGCGGCAGGCCTGGATTTCGCCGGCATTGGGCTTGGAGTGAATGCGGCGCTTGCCGCGCGGCTCGAATTTGAAGTGCTTCACCGCGTTGGTCACATAAACCTTTCGCCGGTTGATTTCGGCATCATCAAGAATGCTGTCGAACACCCTGCCGGCCGGGCCTACAAACGGCTTGCCAGCCAAATCCTCCTGGTCGCCGGGCTGCTCGCCGACGAAGATCACATCCGCGCTCTCAGGTCCTTCGCCAAACACGGTTTGCGTCGCATCGCGCCAGAGCGGGCAGCGGCGGCAGCCTTTCGCTTCTTCACGCAACGCCGGAATGTCAGCGCTCTCCGGCCCGATCAAGTCCGAGGGCTGCGGCGTCGGCCAGTGCTTTGCCTTGGCCTTGGCGTGATGGGGTGCTGGCGTGGTTGGCATCCGGGCGATCATGGCTGATTTGGCTCCGTCCGCTCCTGCAATCAAAACTGCAATGAGCGAGGCCTCCGGAAGGTTCCGCCAATATTTCTTCGGCATCGCCTTCACCGCGAGGGGCGAGGGATTGCTCCGCGCGGGCCGCGAGGCTCATACCTCGTGCAGATAGAGGTGGTAGTCCAACTCGCTGACGGTGCGCGCGACGCGTAGATATTCCGCCTGCTTGATAGCCACGAAAGTCCGGTGCAAATCCGCGCCGAGCGCCGATTTGAGGAAACTGGAGGCCCTGGCCGCTTCGATCGCGGCTCGCCAGTCAGCCGGCATGGGCGACGTTTCCACGGCCCGCTCGTAGCCGTTGCCGGCCGTCTCCGGGCCGGGATCCAATTCCTCGTCCAGTCCCTTGACGATGCCGGCCAGCACCGTCGCCGCCACCAGATAGGGGTTGGCGTCGACGCCGGATGGCCGGTGCTCGATGCGGCGGTTCCTGGCGTCGCCGGCCGGCACGCGCAGCGCCACCGAACGGTTGTTGACGCCCCAGCTTGGCGCCACCGGCGCATAGGATTGCGAGACGAAGCGCCGCCAGGAATTGGCGTGCGGCGCAAACACCAGCATCGATTCCGCCATCGTATGGATGAGCCCGCCGAGACCGCGCAGCAGCGGCAGCGACCATGTCTCGCCGTCGGCTTCGGTGAAGACGTTTCGGCCGGCATCGTCCCGCAGCGAGACGTGGAAATGCATGCCGGAGCCGGCATAGGTCTCGATCGGCTTGGCCATGAAGCAGGCGGTGATGCCGTGCCGGCGCGCCTGCGCCCGCACCAGCCGCTTCAGCATGACCAGGTCGTCGGCCGCCCGCATCACGTCCTTGCGGTAGTTGAGCGTCAATTCGTATTGGCCGGGAGCATATTCGGAGATGATCGTCTCGGCCGGAATGCCTTGCGCTTTCGCCGCCGCGTAGATGTCGGAAAACAGCGGCTCCATGCCGTGCAGGTGGTCGACCGAATAAACCTCGGTCTTGACCGAGCGGCGTCCGTCCAGCACCGCGTGGGCTGCCTGCACCTTGCCGTCGGCGTCGCGCTCATTGGCGAGCAGAAAAAATTCGAGCTCGAAGGCGCCGGCCGGATGCAGCCCTCTCGCTGCCAGCAGCTCGACCTGTCTCGCCAGCACCAGGCGCGGATCCGACGACATAGGCTGGCCGTCCAGGTGATACATCGACATCAGCACCTGGCCGCGCGCCGGCTTGGTGCCGTAGAGCGGCACCAGCGTGCCGGGGATCGGCCATGCGCGCAGGTCGCCGTCGCCGGTGTCCCAGATCAGCCCGGTCTCGTGCACGTCCTCGCCGGTGATATCGAGGCCGAGGATCGAGATCGGCATGTGCCTGCCGCCCTCGAAAATGCTCATCAGCTCATGCCGGCGCACGATCTTGCCGCGGCCGATGCCGTTGGCGTCGGTCAAGACGATGTCGAAAGCCTCGATATGTGGATGGGCGCCGAGAAACGCTCTCGCCTCGCTTGGCGTCGAGCCCGTAGGGGAGGTCACGGCCGCGTTTGGATTGTCCATGGTCGCTTGTCTCATGCCGCAAGCCGGGCCGCAACCGGAGTAGGGGAGTAGGGGAGTAGGGGAGTAGGGGAGTAGGGGAGTAGGGGAGTAGGGGAGTAGGGGAGTAGGGGAGTAGGGGAGTAGGGGAGTAGGGGAGTAGGGGAGTAGGGGAGTAGGCTCAATCGCGCAATCTACCCTTTCATACTCCCTTATTCCCCTACTCCCTTACTCTCCTAGCCAGTGATGTCGATCACGCCGCAGTCGCCGGCGGCACTGCCGAAAACGATGCGCCGTTCTTCCTTGTCCCACATCATCGCGGTTATGGCGCCCTTGCCGGGGCGGCGCAGCAGCACTTCCTTGGCGTCGGCGAAGCGCGCCGCGATCACCATGCCGTCCTCATAGCCGATGGCCGTGACGTCCTGGCTCGGATGGCAGGCGACGCATGTCACCATGGTGTTGCCGCGCGTGCCGAGCTCCAGCGGCGCCTTGCCCATTGGCCCGTCCTTGCCGGAAAACGGCCAGACGATCGCCGCCGGCGCGCCGGAGCTGGCCAGCCACTTGCCTTTGACGCTCCACGACAGACTTTTGACCTTGCCGGGATAGCCCGACATGCGCATGTGCTTGCCGTCGGCCAGCTTCCAGCCATGCAGCGCGTTTTCCTGCATGGTGGTGACGAGGAAGGCGCCGTCAGGCGAAAAGCTGATGCCGGTATGGGCGCCGGCCCATTCCAGCTCGACCGGCTTGCCCTCGGCCGCCGGAAAATGCAGCGTCGCGCCGTTGTAGCGGGCGACGCCGAAGCGCATACCTTTTGGCGAAAAGGCCAGCCCCTCGACCGAGCGCGGATGCTGGAATTCCTTCACCTTGCCGTCGGCGAAACGCACGAAAGCGGTCTTGCCCGAGGCATAGGCGATCGCGCCTTGCGGACCGGCGGCAACGCTGGTGATCCACTTTTTGCCGGCGCTGGCGAGTTCCGCCACCTCGCCACCCACCTTGACGGCAAACACCTTGCCGTCCTCGCCGCCGGTGATCAGCCGGTCGTTGGCCGCGTCGTGGAAGGCCGCGAGCAGCCCGTCGTTGGCCTGCACGGTCTTGTGCCCATTGTCGAGCCGATGGATCGCGCCGTCGGCCAGAGCGAAATGTGGCGCGTCACCGAGAAAGACGGCGGCGACGCAATGGCCTTCAAGATCAAGCGGGGCGACGGTGGGCATGCAAGGCTATTCCATTCGAGATTTCTGCCCTCCCCCTTAAGGGTTTGAGCTTCGGGTCTCAACCCCGCCTTGGATTACGGGAGAAGGAAGAGCCGCGCCGAAATCAGGCCGCCTGGCAGGCCTCGAAACTCTTCCTGAGCCGCTCTTCGTCGAGGTCGCGGCCGATGAACACCAGCCGGCTCTCATGCTTCTCGCCGTCTTTCCAGGCGCGCTGGTGGTCGCCTTCGAGAATCATGTGGACGCCCTGGATGACATAGCGCTCGTCGTCGCCTTTCAGCGCGATGATGCCCTTCAGCCGCAGGATGTTCGGGCCTTCCATCTGGGTCACCTTCTCGATCCAGGGGAAGAACTTCTTCGGGTCCATCTCGCCGCCGCGCAGCGACACTGACTTCACCGTCACGTCATGGATGTCGGAAAGGTGGTCGTGGTGATGATGCCCGTCATGCTCGTGATGGTCGTGGTCGTGATGATCATGGTCATGATCGTGCGCGTCGAGGAAATGCGGATCGTTCTCCAGCGCGCGCGAAAGGTCGAAGGCGCCGCGATCGAGCACCTCGGCCAGCGCCACGCCGGCGCGCGTCGTGCGGTGGATCCTGGCCGCCGGGTTGATGGCGCGGATCGTCGCCTCGACCTTGGCGAGTTCCTCGGGCGTGACGAGATCGGTCTTGTTGAGCACCACCACATCGGCAAAGGCGATCTGGTCTTCGGCTTCCTTGGAGTCCTTCAGCCGCAGCGGCAGATGCTTGGCGTCGACCAGCGCCACCACCGCGTCGAGCTTGGTCTTGGAGCGGACATCGTCATCCATGAAGAAGGTCTGCGCCACCGGCACCGGATCGGCGAGCCCGGTGGTCTCGACGACGATGGCGTCGAAGCGGCCGGGCCGCCGCATCAGGCCTTCGACGACGCGTATAAGGTCGCCGCGCACCGTGCAGCACACGCAGCCATTGTTCATCTCGTAGATTTCCTCGTCGGACTCGACGATCAGATCGTTGTCGATGCCGATCTCGCCGAACTCGTTGACGATGACGGCATAACGCCTGCCGTGGTTCTCCGACAGGATGCGGTTGAGCAGCGTCGTCTTGCCCGCGCCGAGATAGCCGGTGAGAACGGTTACGGGGATCTGCGTCTGTGCATCGCTCATGGCGTTACCTCGAAAAGTCTGGCCTCGAAAATTTCGGATTTGTCGGCCTCATATAGGATGCGAACCGCGCCTTTGCACGAGGCAAATCGATGGGCCAGCCGATCCGGCCGAATCTGTCGGGCAAACCAGGTCCAGCAGGTTTATGGGCTTCCGCCGCCGAAAAAAGGGTGCTGTTCAGGCAGCGCCGACGACGGCGGTGGAAGCGGGTTGAGCACCCCTGGCATGGCGCCATTTGTCAGTGTAAATCCTGGCTCCGAAAAGTCGTTTGTCATCTAACTGAAATAAACATCTGGCATCACCACGGCGGACATCGCAATGCTTGCCGGCAAAGCTGTTCTGCAAGCCGGGACCTTTTAGATCGTCATTTGCCAGTTGCCGGACAGCCTCTATGCTGGCCGCGCCGGTTCTATCGAAGAGGGATGACCATGGCCAAGGCGGACAAGACAGCGACAATGAGCCGGCTGCATTCGGCGGCGCGGCTGGCGCGCACGGCGCTTGCGGCGCGGCTTCTGGCGCATGGCTTCTACGCCGGCCAGGACCAGATCATGCTGGCGCTCGACCGCGAGGACGGCCAGACCCCGGGCAATCTCGCCGGCAAGCTGGGCGTGCGCCCGCCGACCATCACCAAGACCATCAACCGGCTGCAGGCGCAGGGTTTCCTCGAAAAGCGTGCCTCCAACGCTGATGCCCGCCAGGCTCACATCTTCCTGACCGATACCGGCCGCGATACCATCCGCGCTATCGAAAAATCGGTCAAGAAGACCGAGAAGCAGGCGCTGAGAGGCCTCGACAAGAAAGACCAGAAGGCGCTGTTCAAGCTGCTTGCCCGCATCGAGGCCAACCTCTCGAACGAAGAGCTGGTGCTGATCGACGACGACGCCGAACTCGATGAAGCGTGACGCGCAGCGTCATCGCTCAACCGCGAGACGTTGGTGACCTACGAGCGACGCGAAAGCGTCGTCTCGGGCGACATAGGCGCGATGCGCAGCATCGCCGCTTCACGCGCCGCGCCAGCATTGTAAGCGCGACGCGCAACGTCGTCTCTCCACGCACCACCAAAGCATCGGCGGCTCAGGGGAAGGGCGATGACGCTGCGCGTCGCGCCTGAGCGCTATCACCGGACGTCTCGCGGTTGAGCGACGACGCCGCGCGTCGCACTTCGCACCAGCGCCGACCACCGGCCCGGCGTCAACCCGAACGCTTTCTTGAAATGCCGGTTGAAATGGCTCTGGTCGCTGAAGCCGGCGGCGATGGCGATTTCGGCCAGCGGCTCGCCCGCCGCGATCATCCTGCGCGCCCGCTGCAGCCGGCGCATCAGCAGGAAGCGATGCGGACTGGTCGAATAGGTTGCGCGAAAATGGCGCGACAGTGCATAGCGGTCGAGGCCGGTGATGGCTTCCAGCTCGTCTGACCGCACCGGCCGTTCGGCATTCTCCTCGAGATAGTCGCGGGCAAGCGCCGCTGCGCGCCAGGCCGTCTTTCCCGTGGGTTTGGCCGGCTGTCCGGCATGGCGCCCCAGATGCTGCGCCAACTGCGCTACGAAATCGGCAACGAACAATTCGTCCAGCGCCTCGTCCAGCGGCGCCAGTGCCGAAAGCAGGGTGGCGCGTAACGCGGAATCGCTCATCACGACATTCCGGACGAAAGGCAGCGGCGCGCCGCCGAGGCAGTCGAGCAGCAGCGACGGCTCCAGATAGAGGATTCGGTAGCGTAAGCCTTCCTCGGTGCCGGCGCCGCCGTCGTGCAATTCGTCTGGATGCAGCACGATCACGTGGCCGGGCATGCTGTGCTCGACCACGCCGCGATAGTGAAAGCGCTGCACGCCGGAAAGCGTCACCCCGATGGCATAGGTGTCGTGGCGGTGCAGGTCGAAGGCGTTGCCGTGAAAACGCGCCTCGATACGCTCGATGCCGGCGCCGCCCGGCGCCGAAACGATCCGGTCTTCAATGATGTCCGAGCACGAACGTTCAAGACCTTGCAGGGCGTCTGCACCTACACCGTACACCATCGCATCTTCCATGCCTTCACAGGTCATTCCTCGGAGAGACAATTTTGGTGTTCGATACGAAATTTGCAATCGTGCTGAGAGAAGACCTAGCCGTCTGGCAGAAACTCAACGTCACCGCGTTCCTGACCAGCGGCATCGTCGCGCAGTTTCCCGAAATCATCGGTGAGCCGTACCGCGACCGCGCCGGCAATCTCTACAATCCGCTGTCGATCCAGCCGGTGATCGTGCTGTCGGCCGACGGCCCGACACTGAACGCCATCCATCGCCGCGCCCTGGAGCGCGGTATCACAGCGTCCCTCTATGTCGAAGAGATGTTCTCGACCGGCCATGATGTGGCGAACCGCGCCGTCTTCGCCGAATTCGCGCCGGACGATGCCAAGGTGGTCGGCATCGCGCTGCGCGCTGAAAAGAAGCTCGTCGACAAGATCACCAAGGGCGCCCGCATGCATGCCTGAGTGGCCGGGAGGTGGCGTTTGCGGCAAAATATACGGCCGCCATCCAGCTTCGTCATCCACGGGCGGAGCGGGAGCGAAGCGGACGCGCAGACCCGAGGATCCATTCCGCGACCTTAGCCAAGGAATGCAACGGAGCAGAATTCTGCACCGTCGCAATGCTTCGAAGAAACGGCATGGATTCTAGGGTCTGCGCGCGTCGCTTCGCTCCTTGCTCCGCCCTAGAATGACGACCGCGAGGAAACGGTCAGGCGAATCGCCAATAGTGAGGCGATCTAAGCCTGTGCGAAGCGCTTTGTTGGGCCAGTCGCTTTTGGCTTGCCGGGCAGCGCCGATTGCCGCAGAACGGTAACGTCTATCTTCCTTCGGCACGCTCTTGACCACTCCCAAAAACCAAGACGACAGCGCGACGCCGCCTGCGGCGATGCTGCTGATGCTTTGCGTCTATGTCTGCTTCACCTTTCTCGACACATCGAGCAAATATCTGGTGCTTGCCGGCGTCTCGGCGCTGATCGTCGCCTGGGCCCGCTTCACCGTGCATGTCGTGCTTGTCGGCATTTTCCTGAGCGGCTGGCGCGAGCCATCGCGCTTCCGCGCCAACAACCTGCAGGCGCACATCTTGCGCGGATGCCTGCTTTTCGGCTCGACCATGTTCAACATCCTGGCGCTGCGCACGCTGCAACTGGCCGAGACCACCTCGATCTATTTCTTTGGTCCGATGGTGATCACCGCACTTGCCGGTCCCCTGCTTGGCGAATGGGCCGGCTGGCGGCGCTGGCTGGCGATCCTCACCGGCTTCGTCGGCGTGCTCATCATCACCAGGCCGGGCGTCGGCGTGTTCGGCATCGGTCACCTGTTTGCGCTGGGTTCGATGCTGTCGAACTCCTTCTACGTCATCATGACGAGGCGCATGTCGTCGTCGGAAACTTCCGAGAGCCTGATCCTGTTCTCGGCGCTGGCCCCGGCGGTGCTGCTGTTGCCCGTCCTGCCCTTTGCGCACGCCTTGCCGCAGGACGGCTGGCACTGGGTCATCCTGCTGATGCTCGGCATCTTCGGCGCTGGCGGCCACTGGCTGCTGGTGCAGGCCTATCGCCTGGCGACCACGACGCAGCTGGCGCCCTATCCCTATTCGCAGATGGTGTGGATGATCATTTCCGGCCTGGTGATCTTCAACCAGTTTCCCGACCGCTGGACCCTGCTGGGTGCCGCCATCATAGTCGCCAGCGGCCTCTACATCATTCATCGCGAGCACAGGCTCCGTCTGCGCAATCCCGCCTCGCTTGACACCGAAGCCGAGGCGCTGGCGAAAAAACTTTGATTTGGCCTGGATCAGATGGCATAAGGCGCTTTTAAAAAATTTAAAGACTTGAATTTAAGCACCCTAGGGAGCGAAGGGCACTGGCACAGAAGATCAAGCTTTCGACGATCGCGGACGCGCTCGGTGTGTCCACGGCCACGGTATCGCTGGCATTGCGCGACAGCCCCTTGGTCGCCGGCAGCACGCGCGAGCGCATCAAGGACCATGCCCGCGCCATCGGCTATATCTACAACCGCCGCGCCGCCTCGCTGCGCACCTCGCGCTCGGGCATTGTCGGCGTCGTCGTGCACGACATCATGAACCCGTTCTTCGCCGAGATCCTGCGCTCGATCGAAAGCGAGCTCGACCGCAGCCGGCAGACCTTCATCCTGTCCAATCACTACGACCAGCTCGAAAAGCAGCGCACCTTCATCGACACGCTGCTGCAGCTCGGCGCCGACGGCGTCATCATGTCGCCGGCCATCGGCACGCCGGCCGAGGACATCATCATGGCCGAGGACAACGGCCTGCCGGCGGTGCTGATCGCGCGCACGGTCGAAGGCGCCGGCGTGCCGGTGTTTCGCGGCGATGATGCCTACGGCACCGGCCTTGCCACCAACCACCTGATCTCGCTCGGCCATAAGCGTATCGCCATGATCGGCGGCACCGACCAGACCTCGACCGGCCGCGACCGCTACCAGGGCTACGTCAACGCCATGGAAGCGGCCGGGCTGGAGGTCAAGCCGTCCTGGCGCATCGCCGGGCCGCGCACCAAACAGGCCGGATTTGAGGCGGCAGGACAGTTTTTGGCGCTGAAAGACAAGCCAACCGCCGCCTGCTGCTGGAATGATCTGGTCGCCATCGGACTGATGAACGGCATCGCGCGGGCCGGTCTGGTGCCGGGCATCGACATCTCGGTCACCGGCTATGACGATCTCGAAGAGGCAGCGATCGCCACGCCGGCGCTGACCACGGTCTGGAATGGCCAGCGCGAGGTCGGCCGCCGTGCCGCCAGCGCGCTGCTCGACAAGTTGAACGGACAGGCGGTACGGCCGTCGCAGGAATTGATCAGGCCGGAACTGCATGTGCGTCAGTCCACCGGCAAGCCGGTGGAGCGTGCATGACGAAGGCCGAACAGCTGCAAACTATCGCCATCCTGGTGCCCGGCAATTTCAACGACCATGCCATCGGCCGCATCGACAAGACGTTCCGGCGGGTGCGCGTCGCGCGCACCGATCCGTCGGAGCTGACTGACGAGATGCGCGAAACCGTGCGCGGCATCGCGTCCTTCGGCGGTATCGACGCCGCTTTCATCGATGCGCTGCCCAATCTCGAGATCATCGCCAATTTCGGCGTCGGCTATGATTCGGTCGATGCTCGCCATGCGGCGGCGCGCGGCGTCATGGTCACCAACACGCCCGACGTTCTGACCGAGGAGGTCGCCGACACCACGATCGGCCTGCTGATCAACACGGTGCGCGAGCTTTATGCCGCCGAGACATGGCTGCGCGACGGCAGCTGGGTGAAGAAGGGCAATTACAGTTTGAGCCGGCTAACCTTGCGCGGCCGCAGCGTCGGCATCTTCGGCATGGGCCGCATCGGCCTTGCCGTCGCCCGGCGCCTGGAAGCCTTTGGCCTGCCGATCGCCTACCATAACCGCCGCAAGATCGAAGGCCTGGCCTACGAATACCATGCGACGCTGAAAGGCCTCGCCGAAGCGGTCGACACATTGATCTCGGTGGCGCCTGGCGGCGCCTCAACGGAAAAGGCGGTCAATGCCGAGATTCTTTCGGCGCTGGGTCCGAACGGCGTCTTCGTCAACATCGGCCGCGGCAGCACGGTGGACGAGCAGGCCCTTGCCGCCGCGCTTGCCAATGGCACCATCGCCGCCGCCGGGCTCGATGTCTTTGCCGACGAACCGAATGTTCCGCAGGCGCTGCTCGACGCCCCCAACACCTCGCTTCTGCCGCATGTCGGCTCGGCGTCGGAACACACCCGCCGCGCCATGGCCGATCTCTGCGTCGACAATCTGATTTCCTGGTTCACCGATCGCCGGCCGCTGACGCCGGTGCCCGAAACGGCAAACGTCAAGCCTCGCGCATAACCGGCTCTTCATATTTATTAACGCCGGCTTAACCCTTTGGAATCATTCTGCACGCCTCACGGTTGTGCGGAGAAACAGAGTGAAGCTGTTGGCTGGTCTGGTTGCGTCGGTTGCGTTGTTCGGAAGCGTCCAGCTTCTGCATGGCGACGATAGGCAGAACGCGGTTGAGGCCGCCCCTTCCAGCACCTATCGGCTGACCGCCAATGGCGACGAAGCGGCCTGCGCGGTCCAGCGCGGCGTGGAAATCTCAGAGGGCCTGTCGCAACTCACCGTCGCACCAAACTGCCGCCGGCTGATGCCCGGTATCGAGCGGGTGAAATTCTGGCGTGAGCAGGCCGACGGCTCGGTCGCCTTCAGCGAGAACGGCGTCGATCCGATCGTCACGTTTTCCGTTGCCGACGGCGATGGCTACGAATCCTATGCGCCGGCCGCACCGCTGCTGGCGCTCAACAACGATAGATGACGACCGCTCGGGCGGGAATTATTCCGCCGCCGCGCGGGCGCCGGCTTTCGCGGCCGCGTGCAGGCGCACGGCATCGCCGAAGGCGCGGAAAATCTTGGCGGAATTGCTGTCCGATTTCACCCAATATTCGGGGTGCCACTGAACGCCGACCGCGAAGGCGCGGGCGTCCTTGACCGAGACCGCCTCGACCGTGCCGTCGCTGGCCAGCGCCTCGACCTGCAGCTTTGAGCCGAGTCGGTCGATCGCCTGGCGATGCAGCGAGTTGACCTTGATGTCACCGGCGCCGAACACGCCGGCGAGGCAGCTGCCTGGCTTGATCGAGATCGTCTGGTGGATGCCGAAGCGCTCATCCTGGTCGTCGCTCACCGGCGCGCGGTGGTCGAGCGATCCCTCGCGCTCCTGGATCTCGGTGCCGAGCGTGCCGCCCAGCGCCACGTTCAGTTCCTGGATGCCGCGGCAGATGGCAAGCAGCGGCACGCCGCGTTCGATCGCCTTGCGGATCAGCGGCAGCGTGGTGGCGTCGCGGGCCGGATCGTAGGGGCCGTTAGCTTCGCTCGGATCGCCGCCATAGAGCGAGGGATGCACGTTGGATTTCGAGCCGGTGAGCATGACGCCGTCGACCGACGACAGCAGCTCGTCGAAATCCAGCCGGTCGCCGAAGGAAGGCACCAGCAGCGGGAACACCCCGGCGCCGGTGATGGCAGCCTCGATATATTGCTGCGGCGCGGCGTGCCAGGTGTAGTTGTCGAACTGACGGACGTCTGTCGAGATGGCGACGAGCGGCTGCTGCATTTTGGATCCGGGTTCCGTTGAGCGCTAAGAAATTATTCTGCCTGCAAAATAGGCGATCCGAAGGCGCTTTGCCATGGCAAGTTTCGCCGTCTCGAATGGGCCAGGCGTCCTCTCGTTAGACTATAGTTGCAGCCGGCGCCGGATTGGCTGGAACGCTGCCGGCAAATGCGGCCGCGAAGCTGGACTCAACTACTTGCCTGTGTATGTTTCTTCGCAAGCCGATTGGGCATGGAGGATGTCCGGACCGTCGGTCAGCTGATCACAAGGGAGGAACTGCATGGATCGTCGTTCATTCATACGCAAGGCCGGAGCTTCCGGCGTCGGTGCTGCGGCCGCCGCCGCAGCACTTGCCACGCCGGCAATAGCCCAGTCCAATCCGAAAGTGACCTGGCGGCTTGCATCGTCCTTCCCGAAATCGCTCGACACGATCTATGGCGGCGCCGAAGTCTTCTCAAAAATGCTGTCGGAAGCGACCGACGGCAATTTCCAGGTGCAGGTCTTCGCCTCCGGCGAGCTGGTGCCCGGCCTGCAGGCCGCCGATGCCACCACTGCCGGCACCGTCGAGGCCTGCCATACGGTGGCATACTATTACTGGGGCAAGGACCCGACCTGGGCGCTGGGCGCCGCCGTGCCGTTCTCGCTCAACGCGCGCGGCATGAATGCCTGGCACTATCACGGCGGCGGCATCGACCTGTTCAACGAGTTTCTCGCCACGCAAGGGCTGTTCGGCCTGCCGGGCGGCAACACCGGCGTGCAGATGGGCGGCTGGTTCCGCAAGCAGATCAACACCGTGGCCGACCTTTCCGGCCTCAAGATGCGTATCGGCGGCTTTGCCGGCAAAGTGGTGCAGAAACTCGGCGTCGTACCGCAGCAGATCGCCGGCGGCGATATCTATCCGGCGCTGGAAAAGGGCACCATCGACGCCGCCGAATGGGTCGGCCCCTATGACGACGAGAAGCTCGGTTTCTACAAGGTCGCGCCCTATTACTACTATCCCGGCTGGTGGGAAGGCGGCCCGACCGTGCATCTGATGTTCAACAAGGCCAAATACGAAGAGCTGTCGCCAACCTACAAGTCGCTGGTTCGCACCGCCGCCCAGGCAACGGACGCCGACATGCTGCAGAAATACGATTACGTCAATCCGGCTGCGGTCAAGCGGCTGGTGTCCAGCGGCGCCAAGCTGGCGCCGTTCAGCCAGGAGATCATGGCCGCCTGCTTCGAGAAGGCCAACGAGGTCTATGCCGAAATGGAAGCCTCGAACGCCCCGTTCAAGAAGATCTGGGAGTCGATCAAGGGCTTCCGCAAGGAGCACTATCTCTGGGCCCAGGTCGCCGAATACAATTACGACACCTTCATGATGGTGCAGCAGCGCAACGGCAAGCTGTAGTAATCGCTGCCGGTTCGATCCTGACCTCCGGGGCGGTTGCTCCGGGGTTCTTTATGACAGCGTCCTTCGCCCCTTTACGGGACGGCAGTGCAATCGTGTATGGCGGCGCCCGGCCCCCCCCACTCCGGCCGCTGCGCGGCCACCTCTCCCCCATGTCCATGGGGGAGAGGAAATCCGAGCCTTTCAAGGCCACGACCTCGGCGGTTGGCATTTCCTCTCCCTCACCGAAGGGTGGGGGAGAGGTGGCTCGGCGAAGCCGAGACGGAGTGGGGGAGCGCCATATGCGGTTGCCCTGCCGTTCACGGGCGGAAGATGGCGGCAGCCAGATGAGGGGCGGCGCGACGTAGACGTGAGAGGCGAATTCAAACGTCAAGCACGCCTCTTCGTTGAAGGAAGCTCACCCTCAACCAGACACCACCAGCACCTTGACCTCGCCCGGCGCCGGCGGATTGGCAATCACCTGCGGTGCCTCTTCCAGACTGACCTGCCTTGAGATCAGCCTGTCGATCTCGACTGCACCCGAGGCGATGAGCTGGGCCGCGCGGCCATGGGTGTAGGGGTTGAGGAAGGAGCCCAGCACCTTCAGCTCACGAAACAGCAGGTCGAAGGGTTCGACGGCCACCTTCATGCCTTGCGGCACCACGCCGACGATGACGACTGTGCCGCCGGCTTTGGCGATCCGCATCGACTGCTCGACCGTGTCGCGCACGCCGGCGCATTCCAGCACCACGTCGACGCCGCCGGGCATGATGCCTGCCGGTCCGCGGACGGCTTCGACAGGATCGCCGGCACCGGGATCGATGGTCGCCGTCGCGCCGAGCTCTTCGGCCAGCACCCGGCGCGAGGCCTGCCTGGTCGACAGGATGATGGTCGCCGCGCCCGCGAGCTTCGCCAGTTGCACGACGAGCAGGCCGATGACGCCGCCGCCCAGCACTGCCACCGAGGCACCCGGCCTGATGGCGGCGAGGTCGACGCCATGCAGGCAGCAGGCCAGCGGCTCGCAGAAGGCGCCATGCGTCGGCTTCAGGCCGGCGGGCAGCAGGAAGGCCTGGCGTTGTGGCATCACCACATAATCGGCAAAGCCGCCGTCGCGGTGGATGCCGATGGCCCTGAGATTGCTGCACAGATTGACGCGGCCGGCATGGCAATGCGCGCAGCGCCCGCAGGCGATGTTTGGATCGCCGGTGACGCGATCGCCGACGGCAATGCCGGACACGGCGCTGCCGACCGCCTCGACGATACCCGAGAATTCGTGGCCGAGCGTCACCGGCGGCGTGCAGGGAAATTCGCCGCGGAAAAGGTGGCGGTCGGTGCCGCAGACGCCGCACGCTTCGATCTTGACGAGAACATCCTCCGGCCCGGAAACCGGCTTGTCGACTTCATGCAGCGCGATGGCGCCGATTGCTTCCAGCCTTACGGCTCTCATGGCTTGCTCACCTCAATTGAAACTCGGCGGCTTCGAAAGGTCGGGCGCTGGCGCGGCCGGCTTGGCCGGGGCCGTGTCGCCGAAATTCGGCGGCTGTGACAGATCGGGCGTGCCGGGCGCGGCGGGCGCCGCGCCATTGTCAGCCGGCGGCGCGCCGAGCGGCGAAAGTGCCGGCATTTCCGGCAGCTTGATGTCTATCGTGCTCGGTTCGACGGCAGCGCCCTTGTAGCGCATGACCATTTGCGGAAAGGCGATGGTCAGCCCGATCATGATCACCTGGATTAAGACAAAAGGCACCGCGCCCCAATAGATCTGGCCGGTGCTGACAGGCGCGATCTGCTTGCCGGTGATGCGGTCGAGGTAGGGCACGCGCGCCGCGACCGAGCGCAGGTAGAACAGCGCGAAGCCGAAGGGCGGGTGCATGAAGCTGGTCTGCATGTTGACGCCGAGCAGCACCCCGAACCAGATCAGGTCGATGCCGAGCTTGTCGGCGGCCGGCGCCAGCAGCGGCACGATGATGAAGGCAAGCTCGAAGAAATCGAGAAAGAAGGCGAGCACGAAGACCAGCATGTTGACGCCGATCAGGAAACCGACCTCGCCGCCTGGCAACGAGGTCAGCAGATGCTCGACCCAGACGTGGCCGTTGACGCCGTAGAACGTCAGCGAGAAGACGCGCGCGCCGATCAGGATGAACAGCACGAAGGAGGAGAGCCTGGTCGTCGAGGCCAGCGCCTGCTTGACGACATCGAGCGATAGCCTGCCTTTGGCCGCCGCCATGATCAATGCTCCGACTGAGCCCATGGCGCCGCCCTCGGTCGGCGTCGCGATGCCGAGGAAGATGGTGCCCAGCACCAGGAAGATCAGCGCCAGCGGCGGGATCAGCACGATCACCACCTGCTGAGCCAGCTTCGACATCATGTTGATGTGGAGGCGCTGGTCGGCAATCGCCACGATGTAGATGACGATCACGCCGACGGTTGCGCCGAGGATGTCGGCATTGTCGCCGTGGGTTGGCTCGAGATAGCGGTAGGCCGCGTAGGCAACCACTACCGCCAGCAGCAGCGCCGCCAGCAGCGACAGCACGCCGTGGCCGAGCGTGCGGGCCTCCAGCGGCAGCGCCGGCATCGAGTTCGGCCGGATGATCGACATGATCAGGATATAGAACATGTAGATGCCGGTCAGCACGAGGCCGGGGATCAAGGCGCCGGCATACATGTCGCCGACCGAGCGGCCGAGCTGGTCGGCAAGCACGATCAGCACCAGCGACGGCGGGATGATCTGCGCCAGCGTTCCCGAAGCAGCGATGACGCCGGAGGCCAGCCTGCGGTCATAGCCGTAGCGCAGCATGATCGGCAGCGAGATCAGGCCCATGGCGATGACGGACGCCGCCACCACGCCGGTGGTTGCGGCAAGCAGCGCGCCGACGAAGATGACGGCATAGGCGAGCCCGCCGCGGATCGGCCCGAACAGCTGCCCGATCGTGTCGAGCAGGTCCTCGGCCATGCCGGACCGTTCCAGCACGATGCCCATGAAGGTGAAGAACGGGATGGCCAGCAGCGTGTCGTTGGACATCACCCTGGTGCCGTAGAAATTGTCGGGCAGCGCGTGCAGCAGCGGCCAGGCAAGGTTGATCGAGCCGCCCGAATAGGGCGACAGCATGACGCCGATGAAGAAGAACATCAGGCCGTTGGCGGCGAGCGAGAAGGCGACGGGGTAGCCGATCAGGAGGAAGATGACCAGCGAGGCGAACATGATCGGCGCCATGTTCTGCGCGATGAATTCGATCACTGGCGCGCCTCCTGGGCCAGCGCCTTGGCTTCTTCGGCGAGTGCCTTCGCCTCGAGTTCGGCCTGCTCATGCGCCGATATGAACGGGTTGGGGTCATCCATGTCGCCGCGCATGATGGCGACCTTCTTGATGATCTCGGAGGTGCCTTGCAGGGCGAGCAGGAAGAAGCCGACGAGAAGGATGGCCTTTGCCGGCCAGATGATCAGCCCGCCGGCATTGGTCGACATCTCGCCGCTGCGGAACGACAGCGACACGTAAGGCACGAAATAGATCACCATCAGCGTCACGAACGGCATCAGGAAGAAGAGGTGGCCGAAGAGGTCGATCCAGTGCTGCACGCGGCGCGGGAACATGCCGTAGACGATGTCGATGCGGATATGGTCGTTCTGCTTCAGCGTATAGGCGGCCGCCAGCATGAAGGCGGCGCCGAACAGATACCATTGCAGCTCCAGCCAGGCGTTCGACGAGATGTCGAACACCTTGCGGATGATGGCGTTGCCGGCACTGACCAGGATCGCCAGCAGGATCAGCCACGATATCCATTTGCCGATGAACTCGTTCATGCGGTCGATCGTTCTGGATAGAGCGAGCAGCCCTGCCATGCATTCCTCCCGGATATTTTACGGCGCGCCCGATTCCCCCCCGATGTCGCGCCGCCTGGCCCAACGGTATGCAGCGCGTGGTCGGGCCGGTCAACATGGCAAAGGCCGACGGGGGCATGACCACGGGTAACTTGTGGCAAAACCCTTCGGCTTACGGCACGTCATGCAACCAAGGTCTGACGGTCAGGCGATTTTGGTCTGGTCGCGGCTTGCGCCGATCAGCACCAGCATGGCGACGAGGAAAAGGTACATCCAGGCATCGCGCCATTCGAGCGGGAAATAGCCGGCCCAAAGCGATTCGGCCATGCCGAAGGCGGCAGCACCCAGCGCCGCCTTGAGCGGCGACAGGTAGCCGCCAACCGCCGTCACGAACAGGATCTTGAGACCGTAGACGAGCCCTGTGCCGAAGCTGACGTTGCCGTAGTAGAGGCCGGCGAGCACGCCTGCCATGGCAGCGCAGAAGCCGCCGAACAGCACCGCGCGGCGGAACACGGCGGTGACGTCGACGCCGCACATCGCTGCCGCCTTCAGATCGTCCGACACGGCGCGCCAGGCGCGGCCGAAGCTCGAATGCGAGAAAAACCAGGCGGCCAGCACCACCACCGCCACCACCGCCGCGCAGTCGAGCAACTGGATGAGGGTCAGCGTCACCTTGAAGCCGCCGCCCTCGGCGAAGATCACCGGATCGGCCAGCATCGGCGGCAGCCACAGATCATGGGTGTCTGCGGCGATGCGGCTCGCCTCCGACAGGAACAGCAGTATGCCGAGCGTCGTCACCACGATGGCGTTGGGCGAGCGGTCGGCCAGCATTTCAAAGACGCTGCGCGACAGCACATGACTGATCAGCGCCGCGTAGAGCAGGGCAGCGACGATGCCTAGCGCCACCGAGGCGAACAGCGTCAGCCACAGCGCCTGGTAGCCGAAGGCTGCGGTCAGGATCATCGTCTGGCCGCAAAAGGCGAACAGCGCGCCATAGGCCAGGTTGGTGCGGTGCAGGATGCCGTTGGTCAGCACGTAGCCGAAAGCGAGCAGCGCATAAAGCGCGCCCGAATGCAGCCCGTTGAGCACCTGCTGGAAGAAATAGAGCATTGGCATTCCCTGGGGGCCGTGCGCCTCGATCCATTGCGAGCGTTACACTCGGAATCTAACTTGTCAAATACGCTTTATCGGTTAGATTTCTGCCATGACAGTCTCCTGGACCCCGCATCGCTTCACCGGCGGCATCCTTGCGCTCGACACCGCAAACACTGTCGTGCTGCGCAACGATGCGGAAAAGACGTTCGACCGTTTCGACGACCCGGCCGAGATCGCCCGCTTCGCCGAGGCGGCAAGCGGCTTTCGCGCCGCCGAGCTCGGTGGCCGGCGGCTGGCGGCGCCGGAACCGGACAGGATTGCGCCGGCCGTGCTGTCGATCCGCGAGGCGACCGATCGCCTGTTCCGCCATGCCGTGTCACAAGGCGCGGTTGCCACCGGCCATCTGCCGGATTTCCTGACGGCCTGCGCCGCAGGGCTGGCGGGCAGCGCCACCGAGATCGCCGCGCCGGGGCGACCCTTCGGCGATCCGGCAACGCCCATCGCCTTCGAGGCGGCCCTGGCCGTCTCGGCACTGTCGCTGCTGCGCGAGGAAACCGTTGCAAGACTCAGGATCTGTCCCAATTGCAGCTGGCTGTTTGTCGATCGCAGTCGCAACTCCAGCCGCCTCTGGTGCGACATGGCCGTCTGCGGCAACCGCCAGAAAGCGAACCGTTATTATCGCCGCCGCACGGCGGTCAGGGAGGTCATCAATGCCTAGCAAGTTTACGCGTTCGACCGTTCTCGGCGCCGCCTTGATTGCCGCAACCGTTCTCGGTGCCTGCCGCGATACCGGCAAGGATCAGCTCTTTGCCATTTCCGGCAAGCTGTTCGAGTTCAACTATCGGCTGGCGATCGCCACCTATGTCATCACTCTCAAGCCGTTGCGGCCGGTGGGCGAGGGCCAGGTCGCCGTCGTCAATTTCCAGAATCCGGCCGGTGGCGACCCGCTTATCGTCAACCAGAAGATCTGGCCCAAGCTTCCCCATATTACTCTCACCAGCCCGCCGCTCACCTGCGTGGTCAAGGACAAGCCCTACGCCGTCTCGATCCGCATCCAGGATGCCGGCGGCGCTGTTCTGCAGAGTATCGAAACCACGATGACCTCGTCGGAGGACCAGTCGATCCTGCCCGACCGGCCGCTGGTGATCGGACCGAACTACGAGCTCAACAAGGACCTTGCAGGCCACCCCGACGGCAGGCTGCCTGGCGAGCCCAAGCCGGATTGCTCGAAGGCCGGCTGACAGGCGCAAATTGGCTGAAATTTTCGTGCTTTGCTGGGCGCTTGGCAGGGATTTGAATGCGCCGGCGGCCGTCGAAGGGACGGTTTGTTGCGTGTTGCCTGGCCCCTGCGATTTCGTTTGACCTCTCCGGCAAGGGGAGAAAGACTGCGGCGTCCACCCGACGTTGGCGCCCGACTTCCGCGCGCTTCCGCACAGGAATTGCCTGATGACGCTGCATGACGTCGCGCTCGACGACAAGTTCGACCTTGCCAAGGAGCGTGTTTTCCTTTCCGGCGCGCAGGCCGTCGTCCGCATGCTCCTGATGCAGCGCGAGCGCGACCGCCGCGCCGGCTTGAACACCGCGGGCTTCGTCTCCGGCTATCGCGGCTCGCCGCTCGGTGGCCTCGACATGCAGCTGTGGCGGGCGAAGAAGCAGCTCGCCGAGGCCGATATCGTCTTCCAGCCCGGCCTCAACGAGGAGCTCGCCGCCACCGCCTGCTGGGGCTCGCAGCAGACCGAATTGCTCGGCGAAGGCACCCATGACGGCGTCTTTTCGGTCTGGTACGGCAAGGGCCCTGGCGTAGATCGCTCGGGCGATGTGTTCCGCCACGCCAACCTCGCCGGCTCGTCGAGACATGGCGGCGTGCTCGCCCTGATGGGCGACGACCATATGGCCGAATCCTCGACCAATGCGCACGCCACCGAATTCCTCTTCGTCGACACCATGGTGCCGATCCTCAATCCGGCCGGCGTCCAGGAGATCATCGACTACGGCCTCTATGGCTTTGCTATGTCGCGTTTCGCCGGCACCTGGGCGGCGATCAAATGCGTCAAGGACAACATCGAATCGACCGCTTCGGTCGACGCCTCGATCGGGCGGCTCAACATCGTCATTCCCGAATTCGACATGCCGGCAGGCGGCCTCAACATCCGCCACGAGATCGACATGCTCGGCCAGGAAGAGCGGCTGCATGAGTACAAGCGGGCCGCGGCGTCCGCCTTCATCCATGCCAACGGGCTGAACCGGATCGTCTATTCCGGTGGCCGCAATCCGAAACTCGGCGTCATCACCATCGGCAAGAGCTACCTCGACGTCCGCCAGGCGCTGGAGGACATCGGCATCGACGAAGCGGCTGCCAACCGCATCGGCATCCGCCTGTTCAAGGTCGGCTGTCCGTGGCCGCTCGACCTGCAGCATATCGCCGAGTTCGCCCGCGGCCTCGACACCATCGTCGTCGTCGAGGAGAAGCGCTCGCTGATCGAGGTGCAACTGCGCGAGAACCTTTACGGCACCGCCATGCAGCCGGTCATCGTCGGCAAGAAGGACGAGCGCGGCGACTGGCTGTTCCCGGCCAAGGGTGCGCTCGACCCGAACGAGATCGCCATAGCGCTCGGCGAAAGGATCCTGCGCACCATCGGCCCATCGCAAGAGATCGCCGCGCGGGTGGCGAAGCTGCGGCAGTTCCAGGCCATGCTCGCCGACGCGACCGACATCGGCTCGCGCACGCCCTTCTTCTGCTCGGGCTGCCCGCACAATTCCTCGACCAAGGTGCCGGACGGCTCGCTCGCCGCCGCCGGCATCGGCTGCCATTTCATGGCGTTGTGGATGGACCGCAACACCGTCGGCTTCACGGCGATGGGCGGCGAGGGCGCGCAATGGGTCGGCCAGGCGCCATTCTCGAAACGCGACCATATCTTCCAGAATCTCGGCGACGGCACCTACAATCATTCCGGCGTGCTGGCGATCCGCTTCGCGCTTTCCTCCGGCGCCAACATCACCTACAAGATCCTCTACAACGACGCCGTCGCCATGACCGGCGGCCAGCCGCATGAAGGCGGCCTGACGGTCGACATGATTGCCAGGCAGGTGCGCGCCGAAGGCGTCGAGCGCATTGCCGTCGTCACCGACGAGCCCGACAAATACGCCGGCAAGGTTGAATTCCCCTCGGGCGTCTCCATCCATCACCGCGACGACCTCGACCTCGTCCAGCGCGAATTGCGTGGCGTCAAGGGCGTTTCGGTGCTGATCTACGACCAGACCTGCGCCGCCGAGAAGCGTCGCCGCCGCAAGCGCGGCACCTTTCCCGATCCCGACAAGCGCGTCTTCATCAACGAACTGGTCTGTGAAGGCTGCGGCGATTGCGGCGTGCAGTCGAACTGCGTCTCGATCCAGCCGGTGGAGACCGAGTTCGGCCGCAAGCGCCGGATCGACCAGTCGAGCTGCAACAAGGATTTTTCCTGCGTCAACGGCTTCTGCCCGTCCTTCGTCACCGTGCACGGCGCCAAAATCAGGAAGACCGAAGGCATTGCCGGCAGGGCCGATCCGCTCGACGGCGTGCCCAGGCCAGCCGAATTCCCGCTCGGCGGCGAGGGCTGGGCGGCGATCATCGACGGCGTCGGCGGCACCGGCGTCGTCACCATCGGCGCGGTGCTCGGCATGGCCGCCCACCTGGAAGGCAAGGGCTGCGGCATGATCGACATGGCCGGGCTGGCCCAGAAGGGCGGCTCGGTCTTCACCCATGTCCGCATCGCTCCGACGCCTGACGATATCCATGCTATCCGTGTCTCCGCCGGCAAGGCCGATCTGGTGCTCGGCTGCGACCTCGTCGTGTCCGGCGCCAGGAAGGTGCTTGCCGCGGTGCGCGAGGGCCACACGATCTTCCTCGCCAATACCGCCGAGATCATGCCCGGCGAATTCACCCGCGCAGCCGATTTCTCGCTGCCGGTCGAGCGGTTGAAAAAGGCGATCCGCGCCGCCGCCGGCGACGACCGGGCGCACTTCTTCGACGCCACCCGCACGGCGACCGCGCTGTTCGGCAATTCGCTTGGCGCCAACATGTTCATGCTCGGCTTCGCCTTCCAGCATGGCGGGCTGCCGCTCTCGGCCGAAGCCGTTGAAAAGGCAATAGAATTGAACGGAGAGGCAGTGGCGATGAACATCGCCGCCTTCCGCTGGGGCCGCCGCGCCGCGCATCAGCCGGAATTTGTGCGCGCCCTGGCCAGCGAGCCCGGCAAGACGGCGCCCGCACCTGCCGAGACGCTTGACGACATCATCGCCCGCCGCGTCGCATTTCTGACCGCATACCAGAACGCCGCCTATGGCAAGCGCTATGCCGACAGGCTGGCGCGGCTGCGCGCCGTGGAGGCGAAGGCGGTGCCTGGATCGACCGCCGTCAGCGAGGCCGCTGCGAAAAACCTGTTCAAGCTGATGGCGGTAAAGGACGAGTACGAGGTGGCGCGTCTTTACACCGACGGCAGCTTCGCCGCCGACCTCGCAAGGCAGTTCCAGAGCTACGACAAGCTCGAATTCCATCTCGCCCCGCCCATTCTTGGCCGGCGCGGCAGCGACGGCAGGCCGAGGAAATCGAGCTTCGGCCCGTGGATGATGAAGGGGCTTCGGCTGCTCGCGGCGATGAAGGGTCTGCGCGGTACGGCGTTCGATGTCTTTGGCCGCACCGCCGAACGGCGCATGGAACGCCAGCAACTGACACGGTACGAGGCCGATCTGGAGCTGATCGCCGCAGCACTTGCGCCGGGCAGGATCGAAGCCGCTGCCGCCCTGGCCTCGGTGCCGGCGCTCATCCGCGGCTACGGCCATGTCCGGCAGGCCAGCGCCGAAAAGGCGGCAGGCGAGCGTTCTAGGCTGCTAGACCGCCTGACCCAGCCCTTGCCGGAGCCGGCACTCCGGGCGGCGGAGTGATCGCACCAGCCGGCCGATTGTTTGCCGAAGGGTTGAATTTTCTGATCTGTCCCGCGGTTTCGTAACCTCGGCAACCGAGGTCAAGCCGATGTTTCTAAGCCTTTCTTAAGGCGGGGCGTGGCATTACAGGGCGTAGTGTTGGGCCAGCGACATGGGCAGAACAAAGACCGAGAACATCCCGGCGGATGTTTATATCCAGTTCGTGCGGGCATTGTTCGACAACGCCGGCATGGTGGCGATCGGCGGCGTATGCTACTGGATTCTCGGGTTCATGGTCTACCTGCGCACGCAGGATCTGCTTTATCTGGCGTTAGCTTTCCTTCTGCTGTCGGCCAGCCTCTGGCGGTACTTCAGCATCCGGAGCTTCCATAGAGCGGGCGGCACCATAGCAAGTGTCGCAGAGGCAGAAGCGATAGAGCGTAATTACATTCTCAAAGGCAGCGCGCAGGGCCTCGCATTGGGGTCATTCTGCTTCGTGTCGATCTATCTGCGTCCTGATCAATTTGCTGAGCTGGCGTCGGTGTCGTTGTCGTTGACGACCCTGGTAACGGTTGTCGGGCGAAGCTACGGGTCCATGCGCATGGTCCAGATTTTTTCCTTGACCCTCGTTGGGCCGGCAGCTCTTGCGCTCGTCCTGCGCATGGATATGCCTTCTGTCGTCCTCGGCTTGATGATCTTCCCGCTGACGTTCGTCACGATCAGCAGCGCTGACCATGTCCGCAACGTGCTGTTCTCGGCGGTTATCGGCCACAAGCAGGCGAGGAACCTGACGCGCAGGTTCGACCGCGCGCTCAACACCATGTCACATGGCCTGGTCATGCTGGGCCCGGATGGGCGCGTCGTGGTCGCCAATGCCGAGGCTGCCCATCTGATGTCGCTGAAATCGGCCGAGGCGCTGCTCGGGCGTTCAATTCACGGCCTTTTGATGCGCGGCGCTGCCGGCGGCATGCTGGCGCCGAAGGACTGCCGCTACATCGAGGCGCAGCTGACGCGCGCCTTGCGCGAAGGCCGCGACCGCAAGGTGCTGGTTTCGCTTGCCAATGGCCAGCATTACGAGTTTTCGGCGCGCGAAGGCAGCCAGGAATTGGGCGTCATCACCTTCGAGGATGTGACTGCCCGCGTCGAGGCGGAGGAAAAGATCCGCTTTATGGCGCGCTACGACAACCTCACCGGCCTGCCGAATCGCGCCTATTTCCATGAGCTCGTCGGCGAAGCCATGGCGTCCGGCGACCGCGACCGGCTCTGCGGCCTCGCCGTGCTCGATCTCGACGATTTCAAGAGCGTCAACGACACGCTCGGCCATCCGGTCGGCGACGGGCTGATCTATGCCGTGGCCGAGCGGCTGGCGGCGGTCGCCGCGCCAGGCATCAATGTCAGCCGTTTCGGCGGCGACGAGTTCATGGTCTTCTTCGACCGCATCGAGGACGAGAGCCATCTGAACGATTTGCTCGACGAGATCTTCGTCGACCTGCAGGGCGAGGTGGATGTCGCCGGTCACAGCCTACGCATCCAGGCCAGCGGCGGCGCCGTGTTGTCCAGGGTCGCAGACACCGATGTCGACGCCATGATCGTCAAGGCCGACCTTGCCCTCTACAAGGCCAAGGAGCTCGGCAAGAACAGCTGGCGGCTGTTCGAGGCATCGATGGATGCCGCGTTCCGCAATCGCCAGCTGATGAAGGCCGATCTGCGCACAGCCGTGCAAAACAAGGAGTTGCGCGTCGTCTATCAGCCGATCGTGGCGATGAGCACCATGCGCATAGCTGGCTGCGAGGCGCTCTGCCGTTGGGATCACGCCGACCTCGGGCCGATCTCGCCCGGCGTCTTCATCCCGCTGGCCGAGGAGATGGGCATCATTTCCGACATCAGTACTTTCGTGTTGCAGGCGGCCTGCGCCGAATGCGCCAAATGGCCGGCGCAGACCAGCGTATCGGTCAACCTTTCGGCCAAGGACTTCCGCAACCGCGATGTCGTGCAGAAGGTGCGCGAGGCGCTGGTGGCATCGGGCCTCGCGCCAGGCCGCCTCGAGATCGAAGTCACCGAGACCGCGCTGCTCGACGACAAGTCGCTGACAAGGCAGTATATCGAAGAGCTGAAGCAGCTTGGCGTGCGCATAGCGCTCGACGATTTCGGCACCGGCTACTCCAGCCTCAGCTATCTCCACAAGTTGCCGCTCGACAAGATCAAGATCGACCGCTCCTTCCTGATAGACGTAACCCAGAGCCCGCAGTCGCTCGACCTTTTGAAGGGCATCGTCGGCTTGACCCGGACGTTGGGCCTGGTCGTCACCATCGAAGGGGTGGAAAGCTTCGAGCAGCTGAAGGTACTGGTGCATTCGGTCAAACCGGATCTGGTGCAAGGCTTCCTCTTCGGTGCCGCGCTCAGTGCGTCGGGTATCGAGACGATGTCGAATGTCACCTGGCCATTCGCCGCGGACCTGCGTCTCATCGGCAAACGAACAGCCAGTTAGCGCCGATTGCGGGCTTCGCCCGATTGGATCGACGAACCGCCGCCTTCTTGTGATCGGCGGTACGGCCAAGTCCCGATTTTGCGTTTCTTGCACAATATTGACGACAAGTATCCCGCTAGCCGTTAAGGTTAACATACGGTAAATCAGCACCGTCGAATTTTCAGCTTGTGTCTCATTTCAACTCGAATAGCCTAGCTGCAGGCGGAATTCGAGGACTGGCAATGGATGTTGCGAGGAAGGATGTGTTGGCTGGCGCCGGCGCAAGAGGCGAGTCGGTGCTTAACCGATCGATGATGCAGTTATTGGAGCACGTTGAGTATCGCCTCATTACGGGCGGCGAGGATCTGGAGGCGATCTACCGACTTCGCTATCAATCCTACATGCGCTCGGGCATGTGTGGCCCGATCGCCAGTGGAATGTTCGAGGATCGCTGGGACAATCTGCCCAACTCCTACCGGTTCGGTGTCTATTGCTATGACCAATTGGTCAGCACACTGCGCTTCCATTATATTACCCGCGAGTGTCCGTTCTCGCCCTCCGTCGATGCCTATCCGGAAATATTGAACGAGCGGCTTGCGCGCGGAGAAACCTTCATCGATGGAACCCGGTTCGCGGCCGATCCTGCCAGCGCGCCGTCGCCCGGAGTGATACCCTTCCTGACGCTCAGGATTGCCATGGTCGCCTCCTGTTATTTTGGCCAGGACTCGGTGCTGACGCCGGTCAAGATGGAGCATTCCGCTTTTTATGTTCGTTACTTTCAGGCCGTGCAGAGGACAGAGGGTAAAGTATTCCCGGGCGTTCTTCCCCCGCTCGCGCTGTTCGAAATCCCGGCCGGCGAAAACATGCGCCTGACGCTCAAACGGTTGCCATTCTTCAAATCCACGCCGACGGAACAACGGCTGATGTTTGGCAATCCGGCCATCAACCGGCTGATGCCTCTGTCCATCCTGCCGACAGCGAAATATTTGCAAGAAGCCGCCTGAATGGGGGTCCGTCCTCGTCTCATGGACCTTTCCGGCAGTTGCGCCGTTATAAGGCTGGCGCGGTGACCGGCCTTGGCTGCCGTCCTGCCTGACAATCGTTCTGCTCCGAGCTGTTTAAAGGACACCGACATGACCATCCATTCCCTTGCGCTCACGCCGCTGATCTCGCTGATCGCCGGCGTGCTGATCCTGGTGATGCCGCGCCTGCTCAACTACATCGTCGCGCTCTATCTTATCGTCGTCGGCCTGCTCGGCCTGTTTCCGCATCTCGCCAGCTGAAAAAGCCGGGTCGCCCCGTTGCCGGAGCGGCAGTCTTCCCCAATTTCAACTTTGATTTGAGGCTGTTGTCGCGTCCTGTGCGGCAATAGCGCCATTGCTCTCGGTCCGGCTTTTCGCTATGTGCCTCGAAGGCATCTTCGAAGGGGTACTCCTATGGCTGATCACTCGCCGACCGGTCCTGTCGAATTGGGCGCGCAGATGGACTATGCCGAGCATGACCGCACCTATAAGGCTTTCCTTGCGCTTGCCAAATACGGCTCGCTCTTCTGCGCTGGCGTCCTCCTGGCAATGGCCTTCGGGTTCTTCGTCGGTGGCATCTTCTCCGGGGCCATCCTGTTCATCCTGATCATGGCCGTCGGCGCCTTCATTCTGCGCTAGGGCATGTCTCCCGTGTGCAGCGGTTTCGGGACCAAGACATTTCTGAAATCAAAGACCTGAAGCATGTCGCTTGAATCCTTTTTCACGCGACTTGCTTTCGACTGTTCAAAAAACCCATTGCCCTTGACGCCGCCGGAGTGCCGGCCGACGCTTTGCGCATTAAGGTTCCAGCCGAAAGGATCGTGCGGTGGGGCAGACGGTATTCATCCCTCGTGAGCTTGACGCCAACGAGCCGCGTGTCGCGGCCTCGCCGGAGACGGTCAAGCGTCTGGCGGGTCTCGGCTTCGACGTGATCGTCGAGAAGGGCGCTGGCACGGGGTCGCGCATCCCTGACGAGGAGTTCGCCAAGGCTGGTGCCGCGATCGGCAAGGCTGCCGACGCGTCGAAGGCCGACTTGGTGCTGAAAGTGCGCCGGCCGACGGATGCGGAGCTCAAGGGCTACAAGTCGGGCGCTGCCGTCATCGCCATCATGGACCCCTACGGCAACGATGCTGCGGTGGCCGCGATGGCTAAGGCCGGCATCACCGCCTTCTCGATGGAATTCATGCCGCGCATCACCCGCGCGCAGTCGATGGACGTGCTGTCCTCTCAGGCCAATCTCGCCGGCTACCAGGCGGTGATCGACGCGGCCGCCGAATATGACCGCGCGCTGCCGATGATGATGACGGCGGCGGGCACCGTGCCGGCCGCGAAAGCCTTCATCATGGGCGTCGGCGTCGCCGGCCTGCAGGCGATCGCCACCGCGCGCCGTCTTGGCGCCGTGGTCACCGCCACCGACGTGCGTCCGGCGGTGAAGGAGCAGGTGCAGTCGCTCGGGGCCAAATTCCTGGCGGTCGAGGACGAGGAGTTCAAGGCCGCCGAGACGGCCGGCGGCTACGCCAAGGAAATGTCGAAGGAATACCAGGTCAAGCAGGCGGCGCTGACCGCAGAGCATATCGCCAAGCAGGACATCGTCATCACCACGGCGCTGATCCCCGGCCGTCCGGCGCCGAAGCTGATCTCGGCCGCCATGGTCGCCTCTATGAAGCCGGGCTCGGTGATCGTCGATCTCGCGGTCGAGCGCGGCGGCAATGTCGAAGGCGCGGTACCGGGCAAGGTCGTGACGACTGAGAACGGCGTCAAGATCGTCGGCCATCTCAACGTGCCCGGTCGTGTTGCTGCATCCGCTTCGCTGCTTTATGCCAAGAACCTTTACGCCTTCCTCGAGACGATGGTCGACAAGGCGGCAAAAACGCTTGCCATCAGGCGCGACGACGACCTGGTCAAGGCGACGATGCTGACCGATGGCGGCAAGGTCGTGCATCCCAATTTTGCCAAAGCAGACCAGCAGCCGCATGTCGAACCGGCGGCGGTCCCAGCGTCGACCATGGTCGCCGACGCCTCAGAAAAGAAGGCGGCACCGAGAAAAACAGCTGACAGGAAGGCCGCGGCCAAACCGAAGGGGACTGCGTGATGGACCAGAGCTTGCAGAGAGCCCTCGATCAGCTCGATCAGGCGACCGCTGCCGTCAAGGTCGCGGTGCAGAACCTTGCAGCGGCACCGGGCGGCGCCGAGGCCGCCGGCGGCGCCGCACACGCTCTATCGGGCGGCGCCATCGACCCCTTCGTCTTCCGCTTCGCCATTTTCGTGCTGGCGATCTTCGTCGGCTATTATGTGGTCTGGTCGGTAACGCCAGCACTGCATACGCCGCTGATGGCCGTCACCAATGCAATCTCTTCCGTGATCGTCGTCGGCGCGCTGCTTGCCGTCGGCATCTCGGCGTCCGGCATTGCCACGGGCTTCGGCTTCGTGGCGCTGATGCTGGTCTCGGTCAACATCTTCGGCGGCTTCCTCGTCACCCAGCGCATGCTGGCCATGTACAAGAAGAAGGACAAGTGACGTGAACGCCAACTTCGCTTCGTTCCTTTATCTTGTCTCCGGCATCCTGTTCATCCTGGCGCTGCGTGGTCTGTCGCACCCGACCGCCAGCCGTCAGGGCAATCTCTACGGCATGATCGGCATGGGCATCGCCATCGCCACCACCCTGGCGCTTGCCGTCCCTTCGGTCGGCGGCTTCGGCCTGATCGTGCTCGGTCTTGCTATCGGCGGCGGCCTCGGCGCAGTCACCGCGCGCCGCATCGCCATGACTTCGATGCCGCAGTTGGTCGCCGCCTTCCACAGCCTCGTCGGCCTTGCCGCCGTCATGGTGGCGGCTGCCGCGATCTATGCCCCGGAAAGCTTCGGCATCGGCACGGCGGGCGACATCCACGGCCAGGCGCTGATCGAGATGAGCCTCGGCGTCGCCATCGGCGCCATCACTTTCACCGGCTCGGTCATCGCCTTCCTGAAGCTCGACGGCCGCATGTCCGGCAAGCCGATCATGATCGGCGGCCGCCACCTTATCAACATCGCGCTCGGCATTGCTCTTGTGGTGCTGATCGTGCTGCTCGTCACCACGGAATCGAAGCTCGTCTTCTGGCTGATCGTGGCGGCATCGCTCGTCCTCGGTGTCCTTCTCATCATCCCGATCGGCGGCGCCGACATGCCGGTCGTGGTGTCGATGCTGAACTCCTATTCCGGCTGGGCGGCGGCTGCGCTCGGCTTCACGCTCGGCAATCTGGCGCTGATCATCACCGGCGCGCTGGTCGGCTCGTCGGGTGCGATCCTGTCCTACATCATGTGCAAGGGCATGAACCGCTCTTTCATCTCCGTCATCCTCGGCGGCTTCGGCGGCGAAACGGCCGCGGCTGCCGATGATGGCATCGAGCGCACCGTCAAGCAGGGCTCGGCGGAGGACGCCGCCTATCTGATGATGAACGCGCAGAAGGTCATCATCGTGCCCGGCTACGGCATGGCGGTCGCCCAGGCGCAGCATGCGCTGCGTGAAATGGCCGACAAGCTCAAGGCTAATGGCGTCGACGTCAAATACGCCATCCATCCCGTCGCCGGCCGCATGCCCGGCCACATGAACGTGCTTCTAGCCGAGGCCAACGTGCCCTATGACGAGGTGTTCGAGCTGGAGGACATCAACTCCGAGTTCGCGCAGGCCGACGTCGCCTATGTCATCGGCGCCAACGACGTCACCAACCCGTCCGCGCGTGACGACAAGTCCTCGCCGATTTACGGCATGCCGATCCTCGACGTCGACAAGGCCCGCACCTGCCTCTTCGTCAAGCGCTCGCTCGGCTCCGGTTATGCCGGCATCGACAACACGCTGTTCTACAAGGACGGCACCATGATGCTGCTCGGCGACGCCAAGAAGATGACCGAGGAAATCGTCAAGGCCATGGATCACTGATTAGCCGCAGCTTCTGCAACAAAAAAGCCCAGCATCCGCTGGGCTTTTTTTGTTGCAGAAGGCTGTCGGCCGGTCGGCTCAGATATCGAGATTGGCTACCGACAGCGCATTGTCCTGGATGAACTCGCGCCTGGGCTCCACCTCGTCGCCCATCAGCCGCGAGAACAGACTATCGGCATCGGTGGCGTCGTTGACCTTGACCTGCAGCAGCGAGCGCACGTTGGGATCGAGCGTCGTTTCCCAGAGCTGCTCGGCATTCATCTCGCCAAGGCCCTTGTAGCGCTGCATGGTCAGGCCCTTGCGGCCGGTGGCGAACACCGCGTTGAGCAGCGCCATGGGTCCCGAGATCGTTTCGGAAACCTCCTTGCGGCGCAGCACCGGCGGCTCACCATAGATCTCGGCAAGGCGCGGCGCATAGCGGTCGAGCTGGCGCGCATCGGCCGAAGCGATCAGCCCGGCATCGAGCTGGGCAACGTCCTTGACGCCGCGCACCGTGCGCTCGAACACATAGCCGCCGGTCCCGTCGTTGGAGGTCGACATCCGGCCCGTCCAGCCGCGCTCGGTCTCCTCGGCGATGATGTCGAGCCGCCCGGCGACGCGCTCCGCCATGGCGTTGGCGCGGCCGAGATCGGCAAGCACATCGGGATTGAGCGCGCCGGCGATCGCCGCCTGCTCGACCACGCTGCGGTTATAGCGCGTGTGCAGCCCGTTGATCAGCTGCCGCACCGCCAGCGCATCGTCGATGGCGCTGCGCAGGTCCCGTCCGGTCCGCACCTCGCCGGAGGCGAGCGTCAGCGAGGCCTCGTCCAGCCCGGATTCGATCAGATACTCCTCGAACGCGCTTTCGTCCTTGAGGTATTGCGAGCTCTTGCCCCGCGTCACTTTGTAGAGCGGCGGCTGGGCGATGTAGAGATGGCCGCGCTCGATCAGCTCCGGCATCTGCCGGAAGAAGAAGGTGAGCAGCAGTGTGCGGATGTGGGCGCCGTCGACGTCGGCGTCGGTCATCAGGATGATCTTGTGGTAGCGCAGCTTGTCGGCATTGAACTCATCCTTGCCGATCGAGGTGCCGAGCGCGGTGATCAGCGTGCCGATCATGTCGGAGGAGAGCATGCGGTCGAAGCGCGCCCGCTCGACGTTGAGGATCTTGCCGCGCAGCGGCAGGATCGCCTGGTTCTGGCGCGAGCGGCCGCCCTTGGCCGAGCCGCCGGCCGAGTCGCCCTCGACGATGAAGATTTCGGACTTCGCCGGATCGCGCTCCTGGCAGTCGGCAAGCTTGCCGGGCAAAGAGGTGACGCCGAGCGAGCTCTTGCGGGTGATGTCGCGCGCCTTGCGCGCCGCCTCGCGCGCGGCCGCCGCCTGGATCACCTTCTCGACCACCACCCTGCCTTCGGCCGGATGTTCTTCCAGCCAGGTGCCGAGCGCCTCGTTGACCAGGCTTTCAACCACTGGACGAACCTCGGACGAGACCAGCTTGTCCTTGGTCTGCGAGGAGAATTTCGGATCCGGAACCTTGACCGACAGCACCGCCGTCAGCCCTTCCCGGCAGTCGTCGCCGGTCAGCGTCACCTTCTCCTTCTTGGTCTGGCCGGAGGATTCGCCATAGCCGGTGACCTGCCTGGTCAGCGCGGCGCGGAAGCCGGCCAGATGCGTGCCGCCGTCGCGCTGCGGGATGTTGTTGGTGAAGGCCAGCACGTTCTCGTGGTAGCTGTCGTTCCACCACATCGCCACCTCGACGGTGATGCCGTCGCGCTCGGCGCGGATGGCGATCGGCTTCTCGATCAGCGGCTTCTTCACCCGGTCGAGATATTTGACGAATTCTTCCAGCCCGCCGTCATAGTGCAGCTCGTGGCGCACGAGGTCGGCATGGCGGGCATCGGTCAGGACGATACGCACGCCGGAATTCAGGAAGGCGAGCTCGCGCAGCCGGTGCTCCAGCGTGCCATAGTCGAACTCGACCATGGTGAAGGTCTCGGCCGACGGAAAGAAGGTGATCTCGCTGCCGCTGCGGCCTTCATAGGTGCCCGGGCGCCGGTCCTGCTCGTAGCTGCCGGTGACCTTCAGCGGCGCGTCGGCATTGCCATGCGTGAAGCTCATTTCGTAGATCTCGCCATTGCGGCGGATCTTGAGCTTCAGCCAGGCGGATAGCGCGTTGACGACCGATACGCCGACGCCATGCAGGCCGCCCGATACCTTGTAGGAATTCTGGTCGAACTTACCGCCGGCATGCAGCTGCGTCATGATCACTTCGGCCGCCGAAACGCCTTCGCCGGTGTGGATATCCGTCGGAATGCCGCGGCCATTGTCGATGACGGTCACCGAACCGTCGGGGTTGAGCGTCACCGAGACGAGGTCGGCGTGCCCGGCCAGCGCCTCGTCGATGGCGTTGTCCACCACCTCATAGACCATGTGATGCAGGCCCGAGCCGTCGTCGGTATCGCCGATATACATGCCCGGCCGCTTGCGCACCGCGTCCAACCCCTTCAAAACCTTGATGGAATCGGCGCCGTATTCGGCTTGCGCGCCAATGGCGCTTTCGGTCTGGTCGCTCATGAAATCCTGTCTGATTGATGGCGCTTGTCGGCCGCGAGAAACTGGTCCCGAATCGCGCCGTTTTGATGTCCTAGATATAGGCGCAAATGGCTGGTTTTCCAAGGTTTGCGGCCATTTTGCCGGCTTGGCCAGAAGCCTTTCATTCGCCCTGAGCCGGCAGACCGGCAAGCGGGCCGAACGAGTGCCCGCGTCAGGCGCGATTGCCGCCAGCCGTTCGGTCACATGGACGCCGGCTTTGCCGCGCATTACATTCGCGCTGCCAGCGGAGCATGCCCATGGACACCCAGCCCGCCCCCTTCGTGCCGCCGGCGCCGACGCCGCGCACCACGCCGCCGTCGACGCTGGAGATGATGCGCATCGTCTACCGCAACCCGCTCGAACTGTGGGGCGAGCACACCTACAACGAACCTTGGATATCCGTTACCGGCATCGGCGGGCCGCTGGTCATCGCCAACGATCCCGGCCTGATCCGCCACGTGCTGATCGACAACGCCAAAAACTACAAGATGGCGACGGTGCGCCAGCTGATCCTGCGCCCGATCCTGCGCGACGGCCTGCTCACCGCCGAGGGCGAAGTGTGGAAGCGCTCGCGCAAGGCGATGGCGCCGATGTTCACGCCGCGCCACATCTTCGGCTTTGCCCAGCCGATGCTGAAGCGCACGCTGGACTTCGTCAGCCGTTACGAGGCCGGCGGCACGTCAGACATCGCCAACGACATGACGCTGCTCACTTATGACATCCTGGCCGAGACGCTGTTTTCGGGTGAGATCGCCGGCGAGCCGGGCAGCTTCGCCAAGGAGATCGACCGCCTGTTCGAGACCATGGGTCGCGTCGACCCGCTCGATTTGTTGCGCGCGCCGGAATGGCTGCCGCGCTTCACCCGCATCCGCGGCCGCAAGACCATGGCCTATTTCCGCAACATCGTCGCCGGCACGGTGAAGATGCGCGAGGAAAGCATGAAGCGCGATCCCGACGGCGTGCCGCAGGATTTTCTGACGCTGCTGCTCAAGGCCGAGGGGCCGGAGGGTCTGACGCGCTCCGAGGTCGAGGACAACATCATCACCTTCATCGGCGCCGGCCACGAGACGACGGCGCGCGCGCTGGGCTGGACGCTCTATTGCCTCGCCGAGGCGCCTTGGGAGCGCGACAAGATCGAGCACGAGATCGACGCCGTGCTTTCCCGCGAGCCCGACCCGACGAAGTGGCTGGATGCCATGCCGCTGACGCGGGCCGCCTTCGAGGAGGCGCTCAGGCTTTATCCGCCGGCGCCGTCGATCAACCGCGAGCCGATCGAGCCGGAGACCTGGAACGGCCTCTACATTCCGCCCTACGCCGCCGTGCTGGTGATGCCCTGGGTAGTGCACCGCCACCGCAAGCTGTGGGACCGGCCGAATGCCTTCATGCCGGAGCGTTTCCACCCGCAAAACCGCGACAAGATCGACCGTTTCCAGTATCTGCCGTTCGGCGCCGGCCCGCGCGTCTGCATCGGCGCCAGCTTCGCCATGCAGGAGGCAATCATCGCGCTGGCGATCCTGTTGTCGCGCTTCCGCTTCGACGTAACGTCCGAGACAAAACCTTGGCCGGTACAGAAACTGACCACGCAGCCGCAAGGCGGCTTGCCGATGCAGGTCTCCCGCCGCGGCTGAGGGAGCGCGCTAGAGCAATTCCAGGAAAAGTGTGACACGGTTTTCCGTCCGGAATTGCGTAAAAACAAAGAGATAGAGTGTTTCGCCGTTTCCGTGAAACGGTGAAACGCTCTATCGGTCAGCGATCGGGCGGCGCTGCTGGAACTGGCCCGCGGCGCGGAAGCGCCAGAGATAGCTCGGCAGGATCGTGGCGATCGCCTGCGGCTGGATGCCGAGGCCGGCAAGTGTCCTGTTTGCCTTGGCGGCTTCCTCGGAGACGATGTTGTGCTCGCGCAGCTGCAGCACCTGGTCCCTGGTCAGCAGCGGATTGGGCAAGAGGCCGAGGACAGAGGCCTGGATGTTCGCCACCCACCACGGCACCGGTATCAGCAGCCGCTGGCGATCGATCACCGCGAGCAGTTCTTCCATGCATTCCTTGAAGGTCAGCACCTGCGGCCCGCCGAGCTCGTAGACCTGGCCGCCCCCGACCTTGCCTTCGACCGAGCGCGCCACCGCCTCGGCGACGTCGCCGACATAGACCGGCTGGAATTTCGTCTGCCCGCCGCCGATCAGCGGCAGCACCGGCGAATAGCGCGCCATGTTGGCGAAGCGGTTGAAGAAGCCGTCCTCGGGGCCGAAATTGATCGACGGCCGCAAGATGACGGCATCCGCGATCGTCTCGAACACCGCCTTTTCGCCGAGCGCCTTGGTGCGGGCATAGTCTGAGGGGGAATTCTCGTCGGCGCCGAGCGCGGAGATGTGAGTGAGGCCGGCGCCGACCGAGCGCGCGGCTTCGGCGACGGCGCGGGCGCCGAATTCGTGCACGGCGGTGAATTTCTGCCGGCCCGTCTCATGCAAAATGGCGACGAGGTTGATGACGTGATCGGCGCCCTGCACGGCGCGGTCGACCGACCAGCGCACGCGCACATTGGCCTGCACCGGCTGGATCTGGCCGACATTGCCGAGCGGCTGCAAATGGCCGGCAAGGTCGGGCCGCCGGCAGGCGACCCGGATGCGGTAGCCGCGCTTGGCCAGCGCGCGCACGATATGGCGGCCGACGAAACCGGATCCGCCGAAGATGACGATGAGCTTGGGCGTCTGCAGGATTTCGGTCATGGCTGGCTCCGGCGCTCGAAAGCTTGGCTGCAGCCGTTTCATAGTCGGTTTCGCGCCAAAGGCAAAGGGCGACGCGTCGTCGCTGGCGCCATGTTTTGGTCTTGTCGGAATGTCTTGCCGAGGCGCGTCTGCCGGCGATGAAGCGGATGCAGAAAACCCCGCCGAAGCGGGGTTTTCCGGGCAACGCGCCCGCCGAAAACAGGGACCAACGAGGCGGCCTGACCTGAGACGGTATCAAGGCGGCGTGAAGCAAGCACGCCCGCCTCGGCCCTGAACGCCCGGCGCGGCGCCGCCAACCGCAAGCCGCGACGAAGCCACCCTTGCGGCTTGCGGTGTGGAGTGCCGCCGATGGGTTGCTGCGGAACGGCGAAAGGTTCAACAGGCTTTGAAGATACGGCTGGTCGCGGGAATGGTTTCCGGATCAGGCCGAATAGCGCTCGGCAAATTCGGAAATGCGCTGCACCACGGCCTTCGGCACGTCGATGCCGCGCGCCGTCGCTTTTTCGGCGGCCTCGGCCCGCCCGCGGCCGGGAATGTACACGCCATAGCGTCGGCGCAGCCGGTCGAGCTGGTCTCTTATGCGCTGTTCGAAATCCGGGTCGAGCAGTTTGGGCTCGATAGCCAGCACGAAGAGGCCGGTTCCGGGACTGTCCGCCCCTGAGGTGAAGGAGGGCGCGTCGAGCGACCAGTTGGCGCCGGAAAGGCCTGCCGACAGCACCTCGACCATGAGTGCTATGTTGGCGCCGCGCTGGCCGCCGAAGGCGAGCATCGCCCCTTTCATGGCCGCTGCAGGATCGGTGGTCGGATTGCCGCTGGCATCCAGCGCCCAGCCTTCGGGGATTTTCTCGCCGTTCTCGGCCGCCTTGCGGATGTTGACGAAGGCAGTGGAGCTGGACGCCTGGTCGATGACGAGCGGCGGTCCCTCCGCGGCGGGCGCGGCAAAGGATATCGGATTGGTGCAGTAGACCGGCTTGACCGAGCCCGAGCCGGCAAGCAGGGCCGGCCCGTTGGTCGCGGCGAATGAGACCAGTCCCTGCGCGGCCAGCCGCCCGGTGAAATAGCCGAGCGCGCCGCAGGTATAGGCGTTATTCTGCGAGAAGATGGCGACGCCGAACAGCCTTGCCGCCTTGGCAAGGTCCTCGATCGTGCGGTCGAAGCCGGTATGGGCAAGCCCGCCGCGCGCGTCGGAAAGATAGACGGCAAGCGCCGGCCGCGTGATCACCGGATCGGCATTGCCGTCGATGCGACCGGCTTCCATCGCCTCAAGGTAGTCGATGAGATGCGACAGGCCGACCGTCGCCAGGCCTTCCGCCTCCGCCGCAACGATCGCAGCGGTCAGCGATTGCGCCGCCTCCTCATTGGCGCCGGCGCCGAGCGCTGCCATCCGGCACAGCCCTGTTGCCTGGTCGAGAGTGAGTTGCATTGGAGTTGCTCCGCAACAGCGAGTAGGGAATAGCGAGTAGCGAGAAGGGGAATAAGCTAACTACTCGCTATTCGCTATTCCCTATTCGCTTATCCGATCTTCACCGGAATCCGAGCCTCTATCCGGCTGAAAATCAAGACCAGAATGCCGGTGATGGTCATGTAGATCAGCGCCAGCAGCAGCAAAGGCTCGTAGGTGAGATAAGTGTCCTGGCGCACCTTGGACGAGACGGCGAAGATGTCGATGACGCTGATCGTCGCCACCAGCGGCGTCGACTTCAATTGCAGCACGGTTTCGCCGGTCAGCGTCGGCAGCGCGCGGTAGAAGGCCTGCGGCAGCCAGATGCGGCGGAAGATCTTCCAGCGGCTCATGCCGAAGGCGCGCGCGGCCTCGAGTTGCCCTCTCGGCACGCCGGCGAAGGCGCCGCGCATCACCTCGCCCTCATAGCCCGCGAAGGACAAGGTCAGCGCCAGCACGCCATAGGGCCAGGCTTGCCGCAGATACGGCCACATCCAGGACTCGCGTATCCACGGATATTGCGGGAACAGCGAGCCGAGGCCGTAATAGAGCAGCCACAGTTGCAACAGCAGCGGCGTGCCGCGAATGATCGTGCAGAACACTTTGGCCGGCGCCGCGACCCAGATCGATCCGGCGGCCTGCGCCAGCCCGACCGGCAGGGCAATCATGAAGCCGAGCGCGCAGGTGACGGCGAGGATCCACAGCGACCGCCAGAGACCGACAAGCCCCATTTCCCAATATTGCGGCAGCCAGTCCCAGCGCATGAAGAACGCCGCGCAGAACACCAGGGCGAGCGCAATCAGGATCAGCACGATGCGGTGCGGCCTGAGCCAGATGGAGGCGCGCGCCGCCATGTTGATCGCGGTCGCCTCGCTCGACATCAGCGCGCCTCCTTGACCGAAGGCATGCCGCGTCGCGACCACGCCTCGACGCGGCCGATGATCAGGTTCGAAAACAGCGTCAGGGCGAGATAGAGCGCGCCGGCGGCGACGTAGAAGAGCAGGTAGGCTTTGGTCACCCCTGCCGCCTGCCTTGTAGCGAGCGTCAGCTCGAAGAAGCCGACGACGGCGAGCAGCGCGGTGTCCTTGGTGGCGATCAGCCAGAGATTGGCAAGGCCGGGAATGGCGAAGGGCAGCATCGCCGGCAGCGTTATGCGCCGCAGCATCAGGCCCGGCGGCATGCCGTAAGCGCGGGCGGCTTCGATTTGCCCCTGCGGGATGGCAAGAATGGCGCCGCGGATGACCTCCGTCGAATAGGCGCCCTGGACGACGCCGAGGACGAAAATGCCGGCCGCCAGCCCGCTGATATCGACGCGCTGATAGCCTATCGCCGTCAGCACCTGGTTGATCAGGTCGGTGCCCGCGTAATAGAGCAGCAGGATCAGCACTAGTTCCGGCACCGCGCGGACCACTGTGGTGTAGACCGCCAAAAGGTCGCGCGTCACCGGCCCGCCATAGAGCTTGCCGAAGGCGCCGCCGGTGCCGATCAAAAGGCCGAGGCAGGTGGCGCCAAGGGCAATCTCGATCGAATGCAGCAAGCCGACCAGCAACGTAGCGCCCCAGCCGGGCGGCACGGGCGACAGAAGTTCGATGATGCCGGCCGCCGAGGCCGGAAGAAACGCGTCGATCAGCTTCGCCCCCGGAGTCCTGGCTCAGCCGCTGGCCACAGGAGCAGCGGCAGGCATGCGTGGCAATTGGGCAAGGGGCATGGCGCCGGCGCCATGCCCTCACTCATGCGCGAAAGGGCGTCAGTTCGACTGCGGCGCGCCGCCGTAGATATCGAAATCGAAGTATTTCTTCGAGATCTCGTCATATTTGCCGTTGGCGCGGATCGCCTTGATGCCGGCGTTGATTTTTTCCTTCAGCGCGGTGTCTTCCTTGCGCACGCCGGCGCCGACGCCCGGTCCGAGCACCTCGTCGTCCGGAGCCACCATGCCCTTGAGGTCGCAGCAGGCCTTGCCTTGATCGGATTTCAGGAATTCGCCGAGCGCGATGGAATCGGCCTGCACCGCGTCGAGCCGGCCGGCGGCGAGATCCTGGTTGGCCTCATCCTGGGTCTGGTATTCCTTGATTTCCTGCGCCCCGGTGAAGTGCTTCTTGGCGTAGACGGCATGCACCGTCGATACCTGAACGCCGACGACCTTGCCCTTGAGGTCGTCCGGCGTGGCGCCGAACTTCTGATCCTTCGGCCCGATGATCGCCGTCGGCGTGTTGTAATACTTGTCCGAGAAGTCGATCGTCTTTTTGCGCTCGTCCGTGATCGACATCGAGGAGACGATGAGGTCGATCTTCTTGGTGGTCAGCGCCGGAATGATGCCGTCCCAGGCGACAGGCGTGATCACGCAGTCGAGCTTCTCTTCGGCGCAGACGGCGTCGATGAAGTCGATTTCCCAGCCGACCCATTTGCCCGAGGCATCCGGCGAGGTGAACGGCGGATAGGGCTCGGCGGCGACGCCGATCTTGACCGGATCGGCCTTGGCTACGCCCATCGCGGCGACGCCGAACAGCAGCGCGGCGGCCATTGTCTTGAGAACAGTCTTCATTTCAGGACTCCCAGTTTGTTGTTGTTCCCGGTTTTTCGCTCCGCTTGACGCCGGCCCTAGCCGACGTTGCGGAGGAATTGCTTGAGCCTTTCGGATTTGGGCGTGCCGAATATTTGTTCCGGCGTGCCTTCTTCCTCGACCAGCCCGTTGTAGAGGTAGACGACATGCGTCGCGACCTCGCGGGCGAACTTCATTTCATGCGTCACCAGCACCATTGTGCGCCCCTCGCGCGCCAGGTCGCCGATCACCTTCAGCACCTCGCCGACCAGCTCCGGGTCGAGCGCCGAGGTCGGTTCGTCGAACAGCATGACGCGCGGATTGATCGCCAGCGCCCGGGCGATCGCGGCGCGCTGCTGCTGGCCGCCCGACAGATAGGCAGGATAGACGTCGCGCTTCTCGGCCAGGCCGACGCGGGCAAGCAGTTTCTCGGCCTGGGCGATCGCTTCGTCGCGCTTGACGCCCAGCACATGCACCGGAACCTCGATGACGTTCTCGATCAGCGTCATGTGGCTCCACAGATTGAAATTCTGGAACACCATGCCGAGCTTGGAGCGGATGCGCTCGATCTGCTTGCGGTCGGCGGGAATGGTGTGGCCGTGGCTGTCGGCCTTCAGCTTTATCTCCTCGCCATTGACCCGGATGATGCCGCTGGTCGGGTTCTCCAGGCAGTTGATGCAGCGCAGCAGCGTCGACTTGCCCGAGCCCGAGCCGCCGATGATGGCGATTACCTCGCCGTCGCGCGCCGACAGCGAAACGCCCTTCAGCACATGCAAATGGCCGAATTTCTTATGCAGGTTTTCGACATGGATGGCTTCGGCGGCGCCGTCCTGGACCTTGCCGGGTAAGACTGCGGCAGCTTCCACCGCGCTCACCGGGTGACCTCTGTATGGTCGACGGCAGTTCGTCGAACGTCTATCCGGCTAATCAACATACGCTGTATTGCCCGCTCCAGACTTCAGCATGGACCCAACAGCGCGAGCCCGTCAATCCCGCTCATTACGGCACTTGCGGCCTTATTGTGCAAGTGTATAAATAGCCTCCGATGAAATTTTCTCGATTTTTTTCAGCTTAAAAAGGGCATCGATTGAGCGCTTTCGGATCACAGTCCATGGCGGCGCCGCTGCGGCGTGTGCTCATGCGGGCGGCAACCAATGCCATGCGCGGCGCCGACAGGGCTGCATGGCACTACGGCCCGACATTCGACCCGGCGAAAGCCGCCTCGCAGCACGCAGTCCTCGCCGAATTGGTGGCGGCATCCGGCGCCGAAATCGAATGGATTGAGGACAAGGCCGACGGACTTTCGGATTCGGTGTTCACGCATGACCCATCGCTGATGACCGACCGCGGCGCGCTGATCCTGTCCATGGGCAAACCATTGCGCGCCAGGGAGCCCTCCCTGCATGAGGAAACCTACAGAAGTCTGGGCATTCCGATTCTCGGCCGCGTCGAGGCTCCGGGCCAGGTCGAAGGCGGTGATTGTGTGTGGCTGGATGGCCGCACGCTGGCGATCGGGCGCGGCATCCGCTCCAACCAGGAAGGCATCCAGCAGGTTTCCAACCTGCTGACGCCGCTGGGCATTTCCGTCTACGGCTTTGACCTGCCGCTGTGGCAGGGCGAAGAGGCGTGCCTGCATCTGATGTCGGTGATCAGCCCGCTGGCTGACGACCTGGCGCTGGTCTATTCACCGCTTTTGCCGGCCCCGTTCTATCAGATGCTGAAGGCGCGCGGCATCCGGCTGGTCGAAGGCGACGCCGACGAGTTCGCCGCGTCCAATGGCCTTAGCCTGAACGTACTGCCGACCAGCCCGCTCAAGATCATTGCCGTTGCAGGCTTTCCCAGGACCAAAGCCGCGATGGAGGCCGCCGGCTGCACGGTTGAAATCTTCGAGGCGGATGCGCTCTGCATCGCCTGCGAAGGCGGGCCGACATGCCTGACGCGGCCGATCCTGCGCCAATGAACGCGCGCCGCAAGTTCCGTCGCGAGGGCGAGGAGCGGCGGCGGCAGGACCTGATCGAAGCGACTCTCGACAGCGTAGCGCAATATGGTCTGCAGGGCGCCACCTTGCGCACCATCGCGCTGCGTGCCGGCGTCACCGCCGGGCTGATCCGGCACTATTTCCCCGGCAAGGAAGAATTGCTGCAGGAAGCCTATACGGCACTGGTCGGCCGCATGACCGAGCAGGCGAAAGCAGCATTGGTCATGGAAGATGCCTCGCCACGCCAACGCTTGGCGGCTTTCATCACCGCCAACCTCAACGCGCCGATCATCGATGCGCGGGTGTTTTCGCTCTGGGCAACCTTCCTCGGCCGCGCCAGTGCGGATGCGACCCTGGCCCGTGCCCACCGCGAAGGCTACCTTGGCTTTCGCAATGAGGTGGAAGCGGTTGTGGCCGAGGTGCTCGCCGCCGAACAGCGCAAGCCGGACGCGAGCCGGCTGCGCCATCATGCCATCGCGATCAATGCAATCATCGACGGGCTCTGGATCGAAGGCTGCCTTGCCGGCGAGATGTTCTCGCCCGGCGAATTGGCAGCGATAGGCATCAAGGCTGTCGAGGCCGAACTCGGCCTTGCGCCGCTACAGCAATTCCAGGAAAAGTGAGAAGGGAAGAAAACCAATGACCACGCTCGGCGAAGCGCTCATCACGTTGCTCGAGGCGCATGGCGTCGACACCGTCTTCGGCATTCCGGGCGTGCATACGGTCGAGCTCTACCGCGGGCTTGCGCGGTCAAAAATCCGCCACGTCACGCCGCGCCACGAGCAGGGGGCCGGCTTCATGGCCGACGGCTATGCACGCGCCAGCGGCCGGCCGGGCGTCGCCTTCGTCATCACCGGGCCGGGCCTCACCAACACCATCACCGCCATGGGCCAGGCGCGCGCCGATTCGGTGCCGATGCTGGTGATCTCCGGCGTCAACGCCATCGACACGCTGGGCAAAGGCCTCGGCTTCCTGCACGAACTGCCCGACCAACGCGGCATGATGGAGAAGGTGGCGCTGTTCTCGCAACGCGTCACCGAGGCTGACGAATTGCCGGGCGCGCTCGCCCGCGCCTTCGCGCTGTTCGCCTCCGCGCGGCCGGGACCGGTCCATATCGAGATCCCGACCGATGTTATGGTGAAGCCGGCAGACGGCATCGCGGCTGTGCTGACCAACGCTACGCCGCCCGCGCCGGCAGCGGCGGCGATCACCGAAGCTGCAAGGCTCATCAAAGCCGCCCGGCGGCCGCTTATCCTGGCCGGCGGCGGGGCGAAGCGGGCCGAACCGGCGCTGAAGCGCCTTGCTGAAGCGCTCGGCGCGCCGGTCGTCGAGACCGCCAATGCGCGCGGCCTGCTGCATCGCCATCCGCTCTGTGTGCCGGCAAGCCCCAGCCTGAAGGCGATGCGCGCGCTGATGGCCGGCGCCGATCTGGTGTTAGCGGCCGGCACCGAATTCGGCCCGACCGACTATGACGGCTATGCCGATGGCGGCTTCGTGCTGCCGTCGAAGCTGATCCGCATTGACATCGGCGCCGACCAGCTCGCCCGCCGCCCGGTGACGGTCGGCATCCAGGCCGATTGCGCCGAGGCGTTGCGTGCGCTCCTGGCCGAGATCGGCCCTGACCACGTCGCCGCAAAAGACGGCGAAGCCCGCGCAGCCACGGCAAGAGAGGCAGCGCTCGCCGAGCTGAAACCGGATTATGTGGCGCAGGTACGGGCCGTCGAAGTGATCCGCGACGCCTTGCCCGGCGCGATCATCGTCGGCGATTCCACGCAGCCGATCTATGCCGCGAATCTTTATTACGATCACGACCGGCCGGGCGGCTGGTTCAACGCCGCAACCGGTTTCGGCGCGCTGGGTTACGGTCCGCCGGCGGCGATCGGCGCTGTCCTTGCGGTGCCGGATGCGCCGGTCGTGTGTCTCACCGGCGACGGCGGCTTCCAGTTCACCTTGGCGGAGCTTGGTGCCGCGCTCGATGCGAAAGCGCCGGTCATCTTCGTCGTCTGGAACAATCGCGGCTACCGCGAGATCGAGACCTCGATGCTGGATGTCGGCGTCGAGCCGGTCGGCGTGTCGCCGGCGCCGCCGGATTTCTGCAAGCTCGCCGAGGCTTACGGCATCGGGGCCGAGCGTCTGAGCGGTGTTGGCGGCCTCGCCGATGCGCTGAAGCGCGCGCGGGCGGCCGGGCGGCCACGCCTTGTCGAGATCACCATCGACTGAAGATCCTGGCTGCCGCCAGCCCGCCATCGTCGCATTGGCGCCGCGCCGGCCCGATGACACATGCAAAGACGCTGCGCCAGCCATGCCGATATTTCAATTGAGTGACAGCGCGAAAGGCGCGACGTTCGAAAATTGGGGCGGCATAACCACAAGAAGCATAATCATAAAAATGACAGGAGCGGTTGAACTATGACGGAAACGCTTAACGGCAGACATGTCGTGGTCACAGGCGGCACAGGCGCGCTCGGCGGCGCGGTTGTCGGCAGGTTGCTGGAGCAGGGCGCCATCTGCTACGTGCCCAACGCCCATGCCGCGGCTCCGCCGCATTTCCCTTACCCGGCGCATGCGAGCGTCCACCTGGCGCACAATGTCGATCTGTCGGATCCGGAAAAGGTCGATGCTTTCTACAACAATGTGCCGGAGCTCTGGGGCTCGATCCATCTCGCCGGCGGATTCACCATGGCTCCGGTGGAAAAGATCGAATCGGCATCCTTTGCCGAAATGATGGACACCAATGTCCGCACCGCGTTCCTGTGCAGCCGCGCGGCGGTGCGTTCGATGCTGGCATCCGACACGGCCGGACGCATCGTCAACGTCACCGCGCGCGCCGGGCTCGATCCGCGCCGCGGCTCCGGCATGGTCGCCTATGCGATGAGCAAGGCAGCCGTCGCCGCAATGACGGTGGCAATGGCCGAGGAGCTGAAGGGCAAGGGCATCCTGGTCAATGCCGTGGCGCCTTCGACGCTCGACACGCCGGCAAACCGCGCCGCCATGCCGGATGCCGATGTCGCCAAATGGGTCAGTCTGGAGGCGGCAGCCGAAGCGATTGCCTATCTTGCCTCGCCGGCCAACCAGGCGATGAGCGGCACGCTGGCGCCGCTCTACGGCCGAGCCTGATGCCATAGACATTCCGCCAAAGAAAAACCCCGCCGGATCGCTCCGGCGGGGTTTTGTTTTCGGGTTGTGGGAAAGCGCTTAGCTGCCCTGCTTCTTCAGCGCCGCGCCCAGGATGTCGCCCAGCGAGGCGCCGGAGTCGGTCGAGCCGTACTGGGCGACCGCTTCCTTCTCCTCGGCGATTTCCAGCGCCTTGATCGAGACCTGCAGCTTGCGGGTCTTCTTGTCGAAGGCGATGACGCGCGCATCGACCTTCTGGCCGACGGTGAAGCGCTCGGGGCGCTGCTCGTCGCGATCGCGGCTGAGGTCGGAGCGCTTGATGAAGGTCTCGAGGCCGCTGTCGACCAGCCGCACTTCCAGGCCGCCATCCTTGACGCCGGTGACCTCGCAGGTGACGACGGCGTTCTTGCGCAATTCGCCGGAAGTCGCCGCTTCGCCGACCGTGTCGCGGGCCAACTGCTTGATGCCGAGCGAGATGCGCTCCTTCTCGATGTCGACGTCGAGCACCTGCGCCTTGACCATGTCGCCACGATTGTACTCTTCGATCACCTGCTCGCCCGGACGGGTCCAGTCGAGGTCGGAGAGATGGACCATGCCGTCCACGTCGCCGTCGAGCCCGACGAACAGGCCGAACTCGGTCTTGTTCTTGACCTCGCCCTCGACCTGGCTGCCGACCGGATGGTTGCGTGCGAAGGCTTCCCACGGATTCTCGAGCGTCTGCTTGAGGCCGAGCGAGATGCGGCGCTTGGCCGGATCGACCTCGAGCACCACCACGTCGACTTCCTGAGTCGTCGACAGGATCTTGCCGGGATGCACGTTCTTCTTCGTCCACGACATTTCCGAAACGTGGATGAGACCCTCGATGCCCGGCTCCAGCTCGACGAAGGCGCCGTAGTCGGTGATGTTGGTGACGGTGCCCTTGATCTTCTTGCCGATCGGGAACTTGGTGCCGATATCCGACCACGGATCCGACTCGAGCTGCTTCATGCCGAGCGAGATGCGGTGGGTTTCCTGGTTGATGCGGATGATCTGCACCTTGACCGTCTGGCCGATGTTGAGGATCTCGGTCGGATGGTTGACGCGGCGCCATGCCATGTCGGTGACGTGCAGCAGGCCGTCGATGCCGCCGAGGTCGACGAAGGCACCGTAGTCGGTGATGTTCTTGACCACGCCCTCGACCACCTGGCCTTCCTCGAGGTTCTGCACGATTTCCGAACGCTGTTCGGCGCGGCTCTCCTCGAGCACGGTGCGGCGCGATACCACGATGTTGCCGCGGCGACGATCCATCTTGAGGATCTCGAAGGGCTGCGGGTTGTGCATCAGCGGCGAGACGTCGCGGATCGGACGGATATCGACCTGGCTGCGCGGCAGGAACGCCACGGCGCCGTCGAGGTCGACGGTGAAGCCGCCCTTGACCTGGTTGAAGATGACGCCTTCGACGCGCTCACCCTTGGTGAACTTCTCTTCCAGGCGCACCCAGCTCTCCTCGCGGCGAGCCTTCTCGCGCGACAGCATGGCCTCGCCCAGCGCGTTCTCGATGCGCTCGACATAGACTTCGACGGTGTCGCCGACCTTGAGGGAGGTTTCCTTGCCCTTGGCGCCGAATTCCTTCAGCGGCACGCGGCCTTCGACCTTGAGGCCGACATCGATGATGGCCATGTCCTTTTCGATCGCGGTGATCGTGCCCCGGACAACCTGGCCCTCGCCGGAATGGCCGGCGGTGAATGATTCTTCGAGCATGCTCGCGAAATCGTCGCGAGAGGGATTAGCTACAGACATTGTTTCTCCTGGATGCCCCGCAAATTGAGCGGAGCGGGCGCCGTGGGTTAGCGTTGCGTTGGCCTGCCGGCGTTCCGGGCAAAGTGCCCTTGGCCGCTTCTTAAGCGGCAAGTCCGGCGCATGAAGAATGCTGGCAGGCTGGTTCGTGCCCGATATGGGTATTTTCTCTGTCTCCGACAACGGAAACACGGGAGAAAACCCAGGCTCAGGCCTTGTTTCTCTTGGCGAGCACGTCGTCGATGATCGCTCTCGCCGCCAGGAACGCGGCTTCTATAGCCATTTCGCTGGTATCAAGCAAGTGCGCGTCGGCAGCCGGCTTGAGCGGGGAGTCGGCTCGGCCCATGTCGCGCTCGTCACGGCGCTCGATGTCGGCGAGGATTTCGCCGAAATCGGCCGTGCCGCCCATGCTTTCGATTTCATTCAAGCGACGTCTCGCCCGCACTTCGGCGCTTGCCGTCACATAGAGTTTTATCGCGGCGTCGGGACACACGACCGTGCCGATGTCGCGGCCATCGAGCACCGCGCCCGGCGACTTTTTTGCAAAGTCGCGCTGCTTTTCGACCAGGATGCGCCGCACCGACGGGATGACGGCGACTTTCGAGGCGGCCTCGCCCACCGCATGCGCCGACAGCACCGTGCGGTCGAGGTCTGACAGATCGACCTGCCGCGCCGCGGTTTCCGCCGCCGAGACATTGTCGAGCGGCAGGCCGAGCTCTAGCAGCTTGTGGGCGACGGCGCGATAGGTGAGCCCGGTGTCGAGCAGGTTCAGCCGGTAGTGGTCGGCGAGCCGGCGGGCCAGCGTGCCTTTGCCCGCACCTGCGGGGCCGTCGATGGCGATGGTGAAGATCGGGGTCATGGATGGACCGACGCTTCGTTTGCTTGGCGACAAACCCTCGCGCCTTCGTCATCCCAGGGCGTAGCGAAGCGGAGACCCTGGGATCCATGCCGTGACATCAGCCGAAGAGTGCAGCGAACCAGAATTCTGCACCGTTGCGACGCTTCAAAGTCACGGCATGGATCCTGGGGTCTGCGCCGCGTCGCTTTGCTCCTTGCTTCGCCCCAGGATGACGAAGGGAGGGATGTCGGACGCCAATTTTCCAGGTTTGCGATTGCCATCACCCGTCACTCGATTTCCGCGCCTAATCCCTTCATCAGCCCCATGAACTCCGGAAAGCTCGTCGCGATCATCGCCTGGTCGTCGATCGTCACCGGCTTCTCTGTCGCCAGCCCCATCACCAGAAAGCTCATGGCGATGCGGTGGTCGAGATGGGTCTGCACCGTCGTGTCCCGGCCATTCGCGTGGCCGCCGAGTCCCTTGCCGCCGGGCCTGCCGCGCACGGCGAGCGACGCCTCGCCTTCCGTGCAATCGACGCCGTTGAGCTTCAGCCCGTTGGCGACGGCCGACAGCCGGTCGGATTCCTTGACGCGCAATTCCTCCAGCCCCTGCATCAGCGTCTCGCCCTCGGCGAAGCTCGCGGCAACCGCCAGCACCGGATATTCGTCGATCATCGACGGCGCCCGTTCGGGCGGCACGGCGACACCCTTCAATTCGGAGTATCGAACACGCAAGTCGGCGACATCCTCGCCGCCGGCATTGCGCGGGTTGAGGATGTCGATCCGGCCACCCATTTCCTGCAGCGTCAGCAAAAGCCCGGTTCGGGTCGGGTTCATCAGCACGTTCTCGATCGTAATGTCGGAGCCCGGCACGATAAGCGCGGCGACCAGCGGGAAGCCGGCCGAGGAAGGATCGCCCGGCACGGCGATCGTCTGCCCAATGAGCTTGCCCTGGCCTTCGATGAAGATATGGCGCACGCCGCGCTCGTCAGTCTCGACGCTCAGATTGGCGCCGAAACCTTTGAGCATCTTTTCAGTATGGTCGCGCGTCATCACCGGCTCGATCACGGTAGTGATGCCTGGCGTGTTGAGGCCGGCCAGCAGCACCGCAGATTTAACCTGCGCCGAGGCCATCGGCACGCGGTAGGTGATGGGGGCTGCGTGCTTTGGCCCGTGCAGCGTGATCGGCATGCGGTCGCCGGGTGCTGCCTTCAGCACCTGCACGCCCATCTGGCGCAGCGGCTCGAGCACCCGGCCCATCGGCCGGCCGGAGAGCGAGGCGTCGCCGATGAAGGTGGTTTCCATGTCATAGGTGCCGACCAGGCCCATGGTCAGCCGCGAGCCGGTGCCGGCATTGCCGAAGTCGAGCGGGCCTTCCGGCTGCAAGAGCGCGCCGTTGCCGGTGCCGCGTATCACCCACTCGGCTCCCTTCTTTTCGATATGCGCGCCCATCGCTTTCATCGCCGCTCCCGTGCGCATCACATCCTCGCCTTCGAGCAGGCCGGTGATGCGCGTCTCGCCGGAGGCGAGCCCGCCGAACATAAAGGAGCGATGCGAGATCGACTTGTCGCCCGGCACCCGCGCCGCGCCGTTCAGCGCTGGGGACTTGCGGGCCGTGGCCGGCTTCGGGGCGGCAGCGTGGGACATGGTCTTTTCCAAACAGAATGCCGGCGGACCCGGCTGGAATTCGTTGTGTGCGGCGGTCTCGTATCACGGCGTTGGGCAATGGTCATCCCCTGGCGCGAGACCTTTCAAGACAGGGTTTTATGATGCCGGCTTTTGGCTTTGACAGCGTCGCAAACTGCCGCTAAGGGGACCGTTCTTTTACTGACGAGGCTTGCTGTGGCAAAAGCTGAACTTGGCACCAAACGCATCGACCCCGAAACGGGTCGGAAATTCTACGACCTGAACAAGGACCCGGTCGTCTCGCCTTATACCGGCAAGAGCTATCCGCGTTCCTATTTCGAGGAGGGCAAGATTTCCGCCGTCGAAGAAGACGAGGAAGTCGCCGAAAAGGAACTGGACACCGAGGAAGAAGAGGGTGCCGAGATCGTCTCGCTCGAAGAGGCGGACGAGGAGACCAAGGCCGGCGGCGACGATTTGCCCGATCTCGGTGAGGACGAGGATGTCGATCTCGGCGAAGACGAGGACGACACCTTCCTTGCCGACGAAGAGGAAGAAGACGACGACGTTGCCGACATGATCGGCGTCGGCGACGATGACGACGAGGTCTGATCCGGCGCTTGGCGCGATCGTTTGCCGGCCTTCCTGGCTTGTGACGAAAAAGCGCCCTTTGAAGGCTTGATCTTGACCGAAGGCGGCGCTAGAAGCCGCCAGCACTAACGACGGCGCGGTCTTCGGCCCGCGCCGGATCTCTTCGCCGGAAACGGCGCCGGCCGACTGCCGGGAGTGGGGCCATAGCTCAGTTGGGAGAGCGCTTGAATGGCATTCAAGAGGTCGTCGGTTCGATCCCGATTGGCTCCACCAAACAGTTCTTTTCTGATTCTCGGCCCTTTTCTGATCCTCGGCTTGACGGCCTTCGCGCTCGTTGCCTGCCAGTCGGCTTCCGAGTCGCCGCCCGAGCCCCCATCTCAACCCGCGTTGGCTGCTGTCGCGGCCCCTGCTGCCCCAAATTCGGCGGTGCTGGACGAGACCGTAACCATCACTCCCCCCGGCAAGGGCGTTCCGGCCAAATATGCCGCATTTTCGGGCATATGGGCCGGCCAGCTCAATGGCATCTATGAAGGCAAGCTGGCCGTGCTGACGGTTTCTCCAGGCGGGCAGGTGACGGTCAGCTATGCGTGGGGCGATGTGGCCGACAACAAGCCGGGAGTGGCCGACGGCGCCGGCAGGATTGTCGGCAACACATTGAAGATTGGGCGCCTCCCGAACGGGGCGGATCTCACCTTCACGATGCTCTCCGATGGAGTGCTGGCCGGCACCTATACGCTTGCCGGACAAACCTATTCGGGCCAGTTCGCCAGGCAGTAATCCACGGAACGCAGCGGGTTGGATTGGCGAGCGCCGTTCAGGTGCCGCGCCGGTTCGAATCGGTTATGCCTGTGTCATGCAGGAGACGTCCCTCTACGGCCCGGTGAAGCGGTTTCTCGAGAGCCTCGACTTCACCGTCAAGGGCGAAGTCGGCCGCTGCGATATCGTCGGGCTGCGCGATGGCGAGCCGCCGGTCGTCGTCATCTGCGAGCTGAAGCTGCAGTTCAACCTCGAGCTCGTGCTGCAGGGCGTCGACCGCGCCGCCGCCTGCGACGAGGTCTGGCTCGCGGCTCGGCAGTCGGCGCGCGGCAAGGGCCGCGAGCATGACCGCCGGTTTCGCGCGCTCTGCCGGCGGCTGGGTTTCGGGCTGCTGGCGGTCGACGGCAAGGGCAAGGTCGAGCTGCTGCTCAGCCCCGCCGCCGTGCCGCCTCGCCGCGATCCCAGGCGGCGCTCCCGCCTGATCGAGGAACATCACCGCCGCAAGGGCGATCCGGCGATCGGCGGCAGCAGCAGAAAACCGATCATGACCGCCTACCGGCAGGAAGCGCTCGCCTGCGCCGCTGCCATGGCCGAAGGCCCGAAGCGGCCGCGCGATCTCAAAGTGCTTTCGCCGCGCGCGGCCAGCATCCTGCTGCACAATTACTATGGCTGGTTCGCCAGGGCCGAGCGCGGCGTCTACGCGCTGACCGAAGCCGGCCAGGCCGCCATTCGATCACATTGGGTCCTTGAGGGTCCGCCGCAGGTCGCCCAGTCTCAGGCCGATCGGCTCGGCATGGAGGTCGGCGCGTGAGCGGCTGCGCCGTCGGCGCATAAGCCGGCCAAAATCTCCCAATTGAACCCGAATATCACGGTTGACTCACCACTTCGTTCATGCAGAAATTGGTTGGACCATTGGACCACTTTCGGTAAAGCTTGGCGTGACCGATCTCCTCCCGCCCATCCAGACCACGGCCCGCGACGACGCGGTGCTGAAAGCGTTGGCCGGCTTCGTCCGGCAGGAGGCGCTGGGCCCCGGCGGGAAGCTGCCGACCGAGCGCATTCTGGCCGAGCGCCTCAAGGTCAGCCGCAACACGGTGCGCGAGGCGCTGACCCGCTGGGAGGGGCTGGGCCTCGTCGAGCGGCGGCAGGGCTCAGGCACCTATCTGAAGACCGCCGTCTCGCCCGACATGCTGCACATGCCGCTGACATTGGCCGGCGGTAATGATTTTTCCGGCCTGATGCGCACGCTGGAGATCCGCCGCGCGCTGGAGGCCGAGGCCGCGGCACTCTGCGCCGTCCGCGCCGGCAAGGCCGAGATCGCCGAGATCGAGCGCAAGCTCGACATCATGGAAGAGGCTTTCCGGACCCGCGCCGGCATGTCCTCGGAAGAGGACTGGGAGTTCCACCAGTCGATCTACCGCGCCTCCGGTAATCCGCTGTTCGAGCAGATCATCGCCGCCATGCATGAATTGTTCCACCGCTTCTGGGAACATCCGCTCGGCGTGCGCGATTTCGGCCATGCCAGCTTTCCCTATCACCGCACCATCTTCGACTGCATCGCCGCGCACGATCCGGCCGGAGCCCGCGCCGAAGCGCTGAAGCTCATCGCCACCGTCGAGGACGATCTGAAGCGCGGCGCCGCCAACCTCAAACTTTCGGACCGAAAATGAACGAGCACCCGACCGATTTCGACCCCGCGTCCCTGGCCGGCGACTATCTCGGCGAGGCGGCGACACTGCTGGCGCATGACGACCCGTTCCCGGACGGCGCGGTGGTGCCGCCGATCTACCAGACCTCGCTGTTCACCTTCGCCAATTATGCCGACATGGCCGACACCTTTGCCGGCCGACGCAAGCAGCCGATCTATTCGCGCGGCGACAACCCGACGGTGATGGAGTTCGAGGCCCGCATCGCGGCGCTTGAAGGGGCGGAGGCCGCGCGCGGCTTTTCCAGCGGCATGGCGGCGATCAGCGCCACCGTGCTTGCCTTCGTTGGCGCCGGCGAGCGCATCCTTGCCGTGCGCAACTGCTATGGTGACGCCTACCGGCTGTTCGAGCGGCTGTTTCCGCGCCTCAACATCAAGGTTGATTATGTTGACGGCTCCGACCCCGACGCGGTCGCCGCTGCCCTTCCCGGCGCCAGGCTGCTCTATCTCGAAAGCCCGACTTCGATGATGTTCGAGCTGCAGGACATCGCCCATCTGGCACGGCTGGCCAAGGAGCAGGGTATCGTCACATCCATCGACAATTCCTGGGCGACGCCGGTCTTCCAGAAGCCGATCTCGCATGGCGTCGACCTGGTGCTGCATTCGGCCTCGAAATATCTCGGCGGCCACAGCGACACCGTCGCCGGCGTGGTGGCGGGGTCGGCGGCCCACATCAAGCGCATCAACGAGCAGACCTATTCCCAGCTCGGCGCCAAGCTGTCGCCCTTCGAAGGCTGGCTGCTGCTGCGCGGCCTGCGCACGCTGCCGCTGAGATTGCCGCACCACATGAAGAGCGGGCTGACGCTGGCCGAGCGGCTGAAGGCGCATGGCAAGGTCGAGCGGGTCAACCACCCCGTTTATTCCAATCATCCCGGCAAGAAAACGCTCGCCGGCTATGCCGGGCTTTTCTCCTTCGAGGTCACCGAGGATGTCGACATCCCGGCTTTTGTCGATGCGCTGAAGCTGTTTCGCATCGGCGTCAGCTGGGGCGGCCACGAAAGCCTGGTCGTGCCGGCAAAGGCTTCGCTCGAGCAGACGCCGGGTTTGAATTCGATGGCGCGCTTCGGCGTCAGCCCCCGTACCATCCGCTTCAATGTCGGATTGGAAAATGTCGAGGATCTCTGGGCAGACGTCGCCCAGGCCTTCGACAAGGCAAAAAAATAAATTGTTCAAAATGGGAGTCCTGAACATGAAAAGACTGACAGTCATGCTCGCCGCCGCTGCCGGCCTGGCGATTTCCGCCAGCGGCGCGCTGGCCGATACCACCGTCAAGATGGTCGAGGTCATCACCAGCCCGCCGCGCACCGAATTCCTGAAGAAGCAGATCGCCGAATTCGAGCAGGCCAATCCCGGCATCAAGGTCGAGCTGGTTTCGCTGCCCTGGGGCCAGGCCTTCGAAAAATTCCTCACCATGGTCCAGGCCGGCGATACGCCCGACGTCGTCGAGATGCCGGAACGCTGGATGGGCCTTTATGCCAACAACGGCCAGCTCGAGGACCTCGGGCCGTATATGGCCAAGTGGCCCGACGCCAAGACGCTCGGCGATCGCGCCAAGCAGTTCGGCTCGACCGTCAACAACACCCAGTACATGATCCCTTACGGCTATTATGTGAACGCCCTGTTCTGGAACAAGAAGCTGTTCAAGCAGGCCGGTCTCGACGGCCCGCCCGCGACGCTCGACGAGTTCGTCGAGGATTCCAAGAAGATCTCGGCCATTCCAGGCAAATACGGCTACTGCCTGCGCGGCGGTCCCGGCGCCTTCAACGGCATGCACATGTTCATGAACATCGCCGCCGGCAAGGGCGGCTACTTCAACGCGGACGGCACCTCGACAATCAACGAGGAAGGCTCGGTCAAGGGCCTGCAGATGCTGGCCGATATGTACAAGAACCGCCTGGCGCCGAAGGACGCCGTGAGCTGGGGCTTCAACGAGACGGTGACCGGCTTCTATTCCGGCACCTGCGCCATGCTCAACCAGGATCCGGACGCGCTGCTCGGCATCGCCGACAAGATGAGCGCCGACGACTTCGCGGTTGCGCCATTGCCGGTCGGGCCGAGCGGCAAATCCTATCCGACGCTTGGTTATGCCGGCTGGGCGATGTTCGCCAATTCCCAGCACAAGGATGATGCCTGGAAGCTGATGGCGACGCTGTTGTCGCCCAAGGACAATCTGGAATGGGCCAAGGAAGTCGGCGTGGTGCCGATCCACAAAGGCGCCGACCAGGACGCCCACTTCAAGACCGAGCAGTTCAAGGGCTGGTTCACCGAGCTCTCCGACAGCTCCAAATATGAAATGGTGACGCCGCCGACGCATCTGGAGAACCTCGGCAATTTCGTCGACCAGGTGGCGATCAAGAATTTCCAGGAAGTGCTGCTCGGCCAGAAACCGGCCAAGCAGGTGGCCGACGAATGGGCAGCGTTCCTGACCAAGGAACAGCAGGACTGGATGGCGAAGAACAAGAAGTAGCTTCTTCTTCCTTCTCCCCGTTCACGGGGAGAAGGTGTCACCCGATGAATGTCGCTCAAAAGTGCGTAGCGGTTTTGGGAGAACGACATTCACAGACAAGTGACGGATGAGGGACGGCGCCAAGTCCTGCTAGCTTAGCGCTGCCCCTCATCTGCCTGCCGGCATCTTCTCCCCGTAAACGGGGAGAAGGGCGCAGTTGCCACGCCTGCCCCTCCCATCGCGAGCCCCCATGACCTATGCCGTTTCCGAAATCCGAACCGCCGGCCGGCCGCGCAAGAAGCGGCTGAGCAGGGCGGCGATCGAGCCCTGGCTCTATCTTTCGCCGGCTATCGTTCTCCTGGTCGTCGTGCTCTTGGTGCCGCTGATCATCGGCGTCAGCTATTCGTTCAGAAAGTTCTCCGCCTTCAGGTCGGAATATGTCGGGCTCGGCCAGTACCAGGCGATGCTGTCCGACCAGGTGCTCGGCCAGGCGCTGATCAACACGCTGTGGTGGACCGTCGCCAGCCTGTTCTTCCAGTTCTTCCTCGGGCTGGGCCTGGCGCTGCTGCTCGACAAGCCGTTCTTTGGCCGCAGGATAGTGCAGGCGGTGGTGTTCCTGCCCTGGGCGGTGCCGTCTTTTCTGTCCGGCCTCACCTGGGCCTGGCTGTTCAACCCGATCATCGGGCCGCTGCCACACTGGCTCTTTGCCCTTGGCCTGAAGGCTGAGCCGACCAATGTGCTGTCCGATCCCGCAACCGCCATGTGGGGCCCGATCGTCGCCAACATCTGGTTCGGCATCCCGTTCTTCGCCATCACGCTGCTGGCGGCGCTGAAATCGATCCCGTCCGAATTGCATGAGGCTGCGGCCATCGACGGCGCCTCGCCCTGGCAGCGTTTCACCAAGGTGACGCTGCCTTTCCTGGCGCCGACCATCGTCATCACCGTCATGCTGCGCACCATCTGGATCGCCACTTTCGCCGACCTGATCTTCGTCATGACCGAGGGCGGGCCGGCCGGCTCGACCAGCACGGTGCCGGTCTACATCTATGTCAGCGCCTTCAAGTCGCTGGACAAGGGCTATGCCTCGGCCGTCGCGGTGCTGCTGCTGGTGCTGCTGATTGCCTATGCCGTGGGGTTGATCGCCATCCGCCGCACGCTGGTGAGGCACGTCTGATGATCGCCGGGCGCTCCACCTCCTCGCGCATTGTCGGCGGCTTCGGCCTCTATGCGGCGATTGCTGCCTATGTGATCTTCGCGCTGTTCCCGATCTTCTGGACGCTGAAGATATCGCTGACGCCGGAACGCCTGCTTTATTCCGAAGGCATCACCTTCTGGCCGTCTGAGACGACGTTCCAGAACTTCGTCACCGTGCTCGAAGCCTCCGACTTCCCGCGCTATTTCCTCAACAGCGTCATCGTCTCGGTGTCGACGGCAGCGTTCGTCACCGTGATTGCCACGCTCGCCGGCTACGCCATGTCGCGCTTCGCCTTCCGCGGCAAGGCGACGCTGGCGATCCTGCTGCTGCTCACCCAGACCTTCCCGCTGGTCATGGTCATCCCGCCGATCTACCGCATCATGGGCCAGCTCGGCCTGACCAACAGCCTGGTCGGGCTGATCATCATCTACACCGCCTTCAACACCGCCTTCGCCACCTTCCTCATGCAGTCCTTCTTCGACGGCATCCCCAAGGACCTCGAGGAAGCGGCGATGATCGACGGCTGCACGCGCGCGCAGGCCATGCGCCGGGTCATCGTGCCGCTGACCTTGCCCGGCATGGGCGCGACGCTCGGCTTCGTCTTCACCGCCGCCTGGAGCGAATTGCTGTTCGCGCTGATGCTGATCTCCAGCGACGCCCAGAAGACTTTCGCCGTCGGGCTGCTCACCTTCATCGGCAAGTTCGCGGTCGACTGGGGGCAGATGATGGCGGCGTCCATCCTGGCGCTGATCCCGGTCTGCATCTTCTTCGCCTTCCTGCAACGCTATCTCGTCACCGGCCTTACCGCCGGCGCGGTCAAAGGATAATCGATGGCCTCCGTCACGCTGCAACATGTCGAGAAGGATTACGGCGCGCTGCGCATCCTGCACGGCGTCGACCTCGAAATCGCCGACGGCGAGTTCGTCGTCCTGGTCGGACCGTCCGGCTGCGGCAAGTCCACGCTCCTGCGTATGATCGCCGGGCTGGAAGAGGTGACCGGCGGCGAGATCCGCATCGGCGAGCGGCTGGTCAACGATGTGGCGCCGAAGGACCGCGATATCGCCATGGTGTTCCAGTCCTATGCGCTCTACCCGCACATGGACGTCTCCTCCAACATGGGCTTCAGCCTGCTTTTGAAGAAGGCCGAGAAGGCGACGATCGATGGCAGGGTGGGTGCGGCCGCCAGGCGCCTCGGCCTCGACAATTTCCTCGGCCGCCTGCCGCGGCAGCTGTCCGGCGGCCAGCGCCAGCGCGTCGCCATGGGCCGCGCCATCGTGCGCGATCCGAAGGTCTTCCTGTTCGACGAACCGCTGTCGAACCTCGACGCCAAATTGCGCGTCCACATGCGCGCCGAGATCAAGGCGCTGCACCAGCAGCTCAAGACCACCTCGGTCTATGTCACCCACGACCAGATCGAGGCGATGACCATGGCCGACCGCATCGTCGTCATGCATGACGGCTACGTCCAGCAGGTCGGCCACCCGCTGGAGCTCTACGACCGGCCGGTCAACACCTTCGTCGCCGGCTTCATCGGCTCGCCCGGCATGAATTTTCTGCCGGCGACGGTCTCCGGTGCAGACGCCGTGCTGGCCGATGGCCAGAAGCTGAAATTGCCGGAAGGCCTTTCGTTGAACGACGGTGATGCGCTCACCGTCGGCCTGCGGCCGGAGCATATCAGGCTGGCCGACGACGGCGCGCTGAAAGGCGAGGTCGAAGTGGTCGAGCCGCTCGGCCTGTCGACGCAATTCTATGTCCGGCTGGCCAATCAGCAGGTCTGCGTCTTCGTCATGGGGCGCAGCAGCGTCAAGCCGGGCGATACGGTCCGGTTGTCGGCCGATCCGGCGGCGCTACACCTGTTCGATCCGAAAAGCGGCAACCGCATCGGCTAGCCCGCTTCTCTCACCGAATCTATCGCCGGGCTGCGCTTTGAGGCGGCGCGGCCATTGGCATGGCTGTGGAGTTCGAGGACGGCGGCGATCAGCGCCGCGGTGTGGCGACGGTCAGGTCTTCAGCAATGTGTCCTCTATTGTTTGTGAGAAGGGTTCAGGTCCGGCGGCATTACAGAGCCGCGGCACGTATTCGGGCGTGAGCCAGGGCGAACTCCTCGGCATAGGGACACGCTGAGGCCATCGCCACCTTGATGCGACGAACCGAGACGCGCACCTGCGCGCCGATCTTCAGCAGTTTCAATCTGATCGTGCCGCAACTGGCGTTGGCGAGCCGGGTATGGGCAAGACCGAGGCGACGCAAGGCGCAGATCAGGACATACGCAAACGAGGCGAACCACAGCCGCAGCTGATTGGCGCGCATGGTGTTGGCACTGGTGCGATCAGCGTAGAGGTCGAGCTGGCACTCCTTGATCCGGTTCTCCATGTCGCCGCGGGCGCAGTAGAGCTCCTCGTAAAGCACCCGTGCCGCCCAGCGCCCCGGCTTGAGTGACGTCACGATGAAGCGCGGATTGGCGCCCTGCGTCGTCCATTCGGCCTTGGCCACGACCCGCCTGCGGCGCGACCAGCTGTCTTTTGTCGACCACCTGAAGTCGCGGAAGACCCGGGCGGCCTGCCCGCTTGCCCGAGATGCCAGGCAGGCTTCCTTCAAGGTCGGGGCGATCTTGGTTTCCAGCCGTTCATTGCGGGCGAGGCCGAAGACGTAGTCGACGCGATTGATCTCGCACCAGGCCATCAGTTCCTCGCGCGCAAAGCCGGAATCAGCGCGCAGGATGATGTGGACCCTGGGCCAGGTTTTGCGGATCTGGGTCACGATCCGCTCAACCTCCTCGACCGCTCCTTTGCTGGCATCGATGTTGGAACGCCTGAGCTTTGCCGCCAAAAGGTGCCGGCCGCAGAAGATGTAGAGCGGCAGGTAGCAGTAGCAGTTGTAGTAGCCGTGAAAGAACCTGCCTTCCTGCCGGCCGTGCAGCGGATCATCGGTGGCGTCGAGATCGAGCACGATCTCGGCCGGCGGCTTGTCGTGGGCTTTTAGGAACAGGTCCACGAACAAGGCCTCCAACGCTAGCCTGTCGTAGCTGATCTTGTGATAGCGCGTCGGCTCCCCGACCCGGCCATGCTCCAGCCGGTTGAGCGTCGACTTGCCAGCAAGCACCGCACAATCGTCTCGCTTCGGCGTCAAGCGTTCCGACACAAGTGCGAGCACCGGGTCGTGGCGAAGCGTGTCGTGGTCGTCGATGTCCTCGTATCCCAGCGCGATCGCTGCGATGCGTTGCCCGACCAACGTGCGGACGCTGTGAACCGTGAGATCCGGATCGCGGTAATCGACGAAGCACGAGGCCACCCGGTCGAACAGCCCGATGGCCCGATCAACGTGACGCAGAAGCAAGGCGCCCGCGTCTGAGGTAATGGCTCCGCCGTCGAAACCAGCCACAACTTTGTGGCCGTCGAAGCCTTCAAATTCAAGCTGCTCGGAAGTACAGTGTGTCTGCATCGGACCCCGTTCCTGAATCTGATAACTCTTTGTTGCAAAAGCAGTTTCTCAGATTCTCGGGGCCGATGCACTTCTTTTGGTGAGATATTCGGGCTAGCCTGCCGTGCAGGGCAGTTGGCCGTAGGCTAAAATCATGCCCTGTTGATTCGTCTCGGCAAGGAACGGCATGACAAAGGCCCTCGGCACATTCGCTCTGGTCACGGTGTTGAGCGCTTTGCTCATGGCGCTCTCGCTGGCGGTGGCGAGGCACGGCTATCCCTATGGCGCCTTCGGCGTGAAGCGCCTTGACGGCATCGCCGATGCCGGCTCCTTCCTTGCCATCGCCGCCCTCTATTTCTTCAGCGCGCTGTTGATGATGATCCTGCCCATCCGCGCCGCCGGCGTCGTTCTCACCCATGGCGCCGACGCGGTCTTCTGGGCGACGATCGTGCTGTTTGCCACCATTGTCGGCTCGCTCCTCGCCAGGTGGGCCTTCGGCCAGCATGAGGTGCTGTGGGCGCTCGTCAACTGGCGCTTTCTGTTCGTCGTGGCGATCGTCGCGGCGCATCTGACCATGAACGGTCTTCGCCGCAACATCCTGCTCAGGAGCCTGTTCTTCGTCGTCTTCGCGGCGGTGACGCTCGCCTGCCTGTTCTGGTCGTTCTCCGGTTGAGGCCCACCGCATCGTGACAGGTGGTCGCGGACGGGCTCGATGGACTTCCGCCGCCGTGCGCCTAGGTTTATCGAAAGGTCACGGGTAGACCTGTCGGCGGACAATGCGTATATCATTTGTCTGACAAATGACGGCGCTTGCCGCTTGAAGCCAATCGAAGGAAACAAGATGACGACCATGCTCCGCAAGAACCTGATCGACGGCGAGTGGCTGGGCGAGGCCGGCTCGCGCAACATCAACCCGTCGAACACCGATGACGTCGTCGGCGAATACGCTTCGGCCGGGCCGGAGCAGGCCAAGCAGGCCATCGCCGCAGCCAAGGCGGCCTTTCCGGCCTGGTCGCGGTCCGGGCCGCTGGCGCGCCACGCGGTGCTGAAGAAGACTTCCGACGAGATCATGGCGCGCAAGGACGAGATCGGCCGCTCGCTGGCGCGCGAGGAAGGCAAGACGCTGGCCGAAGGCATCGGCGAGACCATTCGGGCGGCGCAGATTTTCGACTTCTTCGCCGGCGAAACGCTGCGCCTGTCGGGCGAGCTGGTGCCGAGCGTGCGGCCGGGCGTCGGCGTCGAGATCACCCGCGAGGCCGTCGGCGTGGTCGGCATCATCACGCCGTGGAATTTCCCGATCGCCATTCCCGCCTGGAAGATCGCGCCGGCGCTGGCCCACGGCAACACCGTCGTCTTCAAGCCGGCCGAGCTGGTTCCCGAAAGCGCCTGGACCATCGTCGACATCCTGCACCGCACCGGCCTGCCCAAGGGAGTGCTCAACCTCGTCATGGGCAAGGGCTCGGTGGTCGGCCAGGCCATGCTCGACAGTCCCGACCTCAACGCCATCACCTTCACCGGCTCGGTCGGCACCGGCAAACGCGTCGCCGCGGCCAGCGTCGAGCACATGCGCAAGTTCCAGCTCGAGATGGGCGGCAAGAACCCGCTCGTCGTGCTCGATGACGCCGATCTGGCCGTCGCCGTCGATTGCGCCATCAACGGCGCCTATTTTTCCACTGGCCAGCGCTGCACGGCGTCCTCGCGCCTGGTTGTCACCGAGGGCATTCACGATCGCTTCGTCGATGCCTTGAAGGAGCGCCTGGACAAGCTTGTCATCGGCGACGCGCTTGATGCGCAGACCCAGATCGGTCCCGTCGTCGATGCAACCCAGTTGAAGCAGGACGAGGACTATATCGCCATCGGCGTCAGGGAAGGCGCTACGCTTGCCTTCGGCGGCGAGCGGCTCGATCGCAAGACGCCGGGCTTCTATCTGCGGCCGACGCTGCTGACGGGAGCCACCAACGCCATGCGCAGTTCGCGCGAGGAGATCTTCGGGCCTGTCGCCAGCGTCATCCGCGTCAAGGATTACGACGAGGCGCTGGCGGTCGCCAACGACACGCCGTTCGGCCTGACCTCCGGCATCTGCACGACCAGTCTGAAGCACGCCACGCACTTCAAGCGCAACTCCGAGGCCGGCATGGTCATGGTCAATCTGCCGACGGCGGGCGTCGACTTCCACGTGCCGTTCGGCGGCCGCAAGGGCTCGAGCTACGGCCCGCGCGAGCAGGGCCGTTATGCCGCGGAATTCTACACCACGGTAAAGACCGCCTATACATTTGCCGGCTAATCAGATGGCCGGCAAATTCAAATCTGTTGCATGGGCGGCTCCATGACGTTCGGCATGGCCGGCATGAGCTGGCTCAACCCGCCGCCGTACCACGAATTCGGCGACGGCACGCTGCATGTTCGAACGGCCAGGGAAACCGACTTCTGGCGCGAGACTTTTTATGGTTTCCGGCGCGACAGCGGCCATTTCTTGCACCGGCCGGTCGAGGGCGACTTCAGCGCCGAGGTCACCGTCAAGGGCAAATACGAAGTACTCTACGATCAGGCGGGGCTGATGGTCCGGCTCGCCGAAACGCACTGGATCAAGGCCGGCATCGAATTGACCGACGGGATCGCCTATTTTTCGGTCGTCGTCACCAACGACACCTCCGACTGGTCGCTGGTCAACATTCCCACCGGCCCCGAGGGAGCCAGGATCCGCCTGACCCGCCACGCCGAGGCCATCCGCGTCCAATATCTCGATGTCTCCGATGGCCGCTGGAGGCCGGTGCGGCTGGCCTATTTCCCGGTCTCGAAGACCGTCGACATCGGCATGATGTGCTGTTCGCCGCAGCGCGAAGGCTTTGAGGTGACATTTTCCGACTTCGCCGTCGGGCCGGCGATTTCCAGGGAATTGCACGACTGAAAGCCGGGATCGGCAATCGGCCATTCTTCCCGGACTGCCGCGAGAAGTGTAAGACGGCGCATCCGCCTGAACCAGAAGGGCCCGATGCTGTCGAACGCTCCGCTCATCCTTTTCTACACAAATTTATTTGCCAAGCCGGTCGACATCGCGGCCATGCCGAAATGCGCTGTTCCGGTCGAATGGACCAACGACCGGCGGCGCCTTCGCGAAGCGGCGGCCGTGGTCTTTCATCTGCCGAACTATCGCGAGGTCGGCGATGCCCGCAAATACCCCGGTCAGCTCTGGGTTGCCTGGTCGATGGAGAGCGTCGAGAATTATCGCCTGACGGCCGAACCGGCCTTCATGCGGCACTTCGACATCACCATGACCTACGAAGCCGGATCGGACGTCTGGATGCCTTATCTGCCGGAAGCCGGCTGGTGGGAAGCTGCGCGAAAAGCGGCGATACCGCTCAAGACGGAAGACGCACCGGCGGTGCATTTCCAGTCGTCGAAGATCAACCAAAGCGGCCGCGACGTCTTCGTTGCCGAGTTGTCCCGAAGCATCGGGGTCGACCGCTATGGCCGGTTCAATCCCACGCGCCACATCGAAGGCCCGGATCTTGGCCGCAAAACGAAGCTGGAAACCATCGGCCGATACCGTTTCTGCCTTGCGCTCGAAAATTCGATCGCGCCCGACTATGTCACCGAAAAGATGTTCGATCCGCTGGCGGCCGGCACCGTGCCGGTCTATCTCGGCGCGCCCAATGCGGCCGAGTTCGTCCCGGAAAATTCCTATATCGACGCGGCGTCCTTCGGCACGCCGGCCGAGCTTGCAGCCTACCTTAGGCATCTCATTGAGACGCCGCAGGAATATCAGGCCTACTTTGCCTGGCGCTCAAAGCCCCTGCCCGCAGGGCTGGCGGCGCGTCTCGGCCAAATCTCCTTGCCGCCATTATGTCGCCTTGCACAACTCGTGCAGTACCGCCTCGAGCGGTGCGGAAGCCAGTTGTCGGGCGGACCTTCGCTGCCGTTTGGCCCCGCATCTTTCGTTCGCACCCGGCTGCGCCGCTGGCGGAAAGCCGCCAGCGGCGGCTGATTGTCCTGGCGAAGGCTTCACCAGGGCACGTGCAGAATCTCGAGCTTGGGCAGGCCCACCGGCCTTATACCGAGATCGTTGGCTAAAGCGGCAAAACCCTCCGTCTCGATCAGGTCGCGGTAGGGTATCTCCGGGAAACGCAGGCCGCCGCGATGCAAGGCGGCATCGACCAGCAGCATGGTGCCGCCGACACCGTCCAGTCCAATCTGGTCGAGATGCCTGACATCGCTGAGATGCAGGCGGCCCGGCGTACGCAACGGCGGCTGATAGAGGCCGCCGCGCACGTGGCGGTAGTAGCGATAGTCCTTGGTTGGCCGGATGGTGATGAAGCTGTTGAGATCGAAGCTGTCGCCGCCCGCAACCTTGACGCAGTGGGGCACGACAATGCGGTGGCCGCTTCCGATCAGCCGGGTGACGACATCCGGCGGGAATCGCCAGACATCGATGTCGATCCACAGCGCCCAGTCATCGTCCCCGGCAAGCCCATGATCGATGAGGTGGTTGCGCACTTTGGCGATGCCGCTGCGTCTGACGCGCTGCAGGCGCCGGTGGGCGCGCTTTGCCCGGTCCAGGCGAGTGCCGAGCTGTCTCTGCAGCAGCACGATGCTGCGATATGCCTTGCCGAGCCGTGCCACCGCGGCCTGCAGCCGCTCCCAGCTGCCATCGGAGCTATCGCCTTCGCAAAAGACGAGTTTGATCTTTTCCTTGGGGTAATCCAGCTGCTGTATGGCGGCGAGGAATGGCTCAATGTGCTGGGCGGCGTCGCGCAGCGGCACCAGGATGGCGATGTTTTCGCCGGACGGTAGAGCTGCTGAAACCGCGGCAGGGCTGACGCTCTGCCTGGTGGTCGTTTCATCAAGATGGGTCCCGCGCGTCAGCTGATGCAAGGTCTGATAGAGCAGCTTGCGCGCCTTGTGCCGCCATCGCGGCGGTGCTTCGCGCGTCCACCAGGTGCCGGCCCAATGATGGATCGACAGCGTCATGCCTCCGCTGCCGGCAGGCTTGCCGGCCGAGTCGACAGGTGAAAACAGATCGGGCGGATGGATGGCGAAGGCGGTCTGGTCGCAATAGCCGAGCTGCGCCGAGGTAAGCACGCAAGGTCCTGTCGCATCGATCGCCTGTTTTGCGTGGACCAGTCCCGGCAGCAGCGCCAAAAGGTGCAGCCAGAACGGATGTCCGGGCGGGCTGGCCATCGTGCCGTTGAACAGCAGATAGGGCAGCCCACGGAAATCCGCCTGCACAAGCGCATGCGTATCCGGTTCCTTGCACAGCACGATCCGGTCCTCGCTCGTGAGGAGATCGAACGGCGCTACGCATTCGCAGTCGATATCGGCATAAACGCCGCCGAAATGGTGGAGGAGCAGGTAGCGGCCGGCGTCGGCGCGCAGCACGCCATAGTCGTAGCTGCAAAAAATCGGCAGGAAATCCGGATAGTGCCTGGCGACGAACTCGAGCAGCATCCGGTCGTCCCAGAACATCGTCGTCCAGTCCGGATGGTGCCGCTTCCAGCTTTCGACATAGGGCTGGAAACGGGGTGGGACGATGTCGGTCTTCCACGTCTGGTGCAGGATTTTCGGGATCATCGACGGCTCATGGTTCGGCGGCTCGGCATGCTGGCTGTCATCTTCTGGTGGCCTCCAGGCCACGCCGGACCGCGTCGCGGATCGCCTGCGGTCCGAAGCGCGACCACGCCGTGTCATGGGCGCGGGCACGCAAGCCGGCCATCCGGGCAGGGTCGGAACAAAGCGACACCGCGAGGTCTGCCAGCCCTTCGTCGGTCTCGCCGATCGACACGGTTTCGCCGTCGATGAGGTCCAGTCCTTCGGCGGCAAGCGGCGTTGCGACCACCGGAACGCCCGAGGCCATCGCTTCGAGGATCTTGATGCGCGTTCCGCCGCCCACTTTGAGTGGAATGATGCTGAGATGCGCGGCCGCCAGCAGGGGCCCGACATCGTCAGGATTCTCGACCAGTGTGACGCCGTCCAGTCTTGATAAGAGCGCGACGGCCGCATTGGGTGCCCGGCCGGCAAGGACGAGCCTCGCCATGGGAAACGCCTGCCGGATGCGGGGCAGGATGGTGCGTGCCAGCCTTTGTGCGGCATCGACATTTGGCCCATAACCCAGATGGCCGACAAACAGGATCACCGGAAAGCCGCCCGACGTGCCGGGCGGCGGTCGCAGCGCCTGCGCTATTTCGCCGGCGTGCGGGATGCCGTTCGGCACGACGTCGATCGGCAAAATTTGGGAAACGAACGCCTTCAGTCGCTCGCGATCCCGCAGCGAGCAGACCCAGATACGGTCGACGATGGCGGCAGCCTTGCGTTCCAGCTGCCTGACGGCGGGCGAAAATTGCCGTGCTGCGCCGAGGGACGGCGTCTGCGCGGCGAGATCGGATTCGACATTGTGCATGTCGAGAACAAGCCGTTCTGTCAGCCGGCGCAAAGGCCGCAGCAGCTTGAACAACCAAATGCTCTCAACGACGATGGTATCGGGACCGAATTCCCGGACAAGTGCTTTGAGGCGGGCCAGGGCAATTCGTGGAATCCTGTTCTCGCCCCTGATCCTTCGCCAGCCAAGAGATCGCACGCGCTTCGCCCCCTCTTCGGTCAGACCGACGCTGCGCATGTCGGGCCTGGGCAGTGCCGGTGCCTGACCGGAAACCGGCCTTATCGAGGCGAGGCAGACCGGACCGAATTCAGCGGCCGCCAAGGCATTGCCGAAGGTCCTCAGATCAGCCCCGGACATCGCCGGAAAGGCCGGGTCGAAGCTGATGAACAGCGTGCGCCGCAAATGGGTCACGCCGGCGCGGGAGGCTGATGGCGTCGCCGGCCTTATCATGCGCCCGATGCGTATCCTGGCCCGGTATTGCAGCGCCTTCCAGCTCCGATCCAATTCCTTGTGCGCCCGGAGCGCGCGCATCATGGCGGCGGCATCCGCATACATCCCGTGCTTGATCAACTGGCGGGCGATGCGTTGCGCTATCCATGCCTTGCGCCATTGCACCGCATCCCTGTCGACGCCCGCAGCCCCCAGCCTGTTGAGTTCGCGCGCTATGGCAAGGAAGGTCCGGCGCGGCGCGCTGACAAAACGCCGCGCCATCCGTTCTTCGTCATGGTGATAGAGAAGCACCGGGCTGTCGACTGTGACCACGTCGGCACGCGCCAGCAGCGCCGTCCAGTAGCACGTGTCCTCGTCAAGGCCGATGGCTTCCGGAAAGCGGATGCCTGCCGTAGCCCATTTCGCCACCAGCCCGCTTCCCATGGCGATCGGCCACAGCTCGTTTCGAAGGTATCGCCGCGTGTTCTGGCGCCTGTCCGGGCCGTAGCCATGCGGCGTCTTGAGCTTGTCCGGCCGGCCCTTCGTGCGCCGTATGCTGGCGCCGATCGCAAGGCCGGCGCCGCGTCCCTCGAATGCGGAGCGCAAGGCGGCAAGGCTTCCCGGCATCACCTGGTCATCGGCATCGAGGAAGAAGATGAATGCGCCGCCGGCCCGTTCCATGCCGGCATTGCGTGCCGCGCCCGCGCCGCCCGCATCGATGTCGACGACATTTATCGGCAGGCCAAGGCGTTCGGCGCAATCGGCAGCCACAGCAGCGGTCGCAGCCTCCGAACCGTCGTTGACCACAAGGATTTCGAGGATCAGCGGCCGGTCGGAAACGAGACTGCCGAGCGTGGCGCCGATGGTCGCCGCTGCGTTTTTCGCCGGAATGACGACGCTGATGTCGGCGGCCATGCGCTCAGTTGCTCACTGCCGCTCGAAGAACCCGCGCCCGAGCAGGCGGTTGTAGAAATGCTTGAACGGTGACACCGGCCGCAGCGAAAGTCCGGCCAGATTTTCGACGGTCTGCGGTTCGACCTCGAATGGCGACTGGCCGCCGATCCAGCTGTAGCAGGAGCCGTCCTTCAGCATGGACGGACTGGCGACGATATAGCCACCCAGGGCCTTGACGTGGCCGACCCGGCGCGTCCCGAAATGCAGGCTGGAGGAAACGGTTGGTTCTCGCGTTCTGAGATAAACATGAAATCCGCTCGGCGATCTCGCTGTGGGCGTGCCGCTTGCGACCTCCCGGTGGTCCTTCAGCCAACTGCCATAGGCGGCGCCGTCGTCGAAATCGAGTATCATCAGATTGGAATACCCGCCCAGTATGCCCAGATTTCCGGAAAAGCCGTGAAACCAGCGCTCGATGTCTCGGGCCGTCGGCGGCTTCTGCGACAATTGGAAGGCTATGGATGTGAAAGCCAGCTCCTTGAGATCCTTGCGCTGGGTCTTGAAGTGCAGCGGTTCATATCCCATCGCCGCAAGATCGAGATGCTTGCCGCCAGCTCGAAGCGGCAGGCCTATATAGCCCCGCTCCAATAACCTGACAGCATAGTCGGTCAGCGCCTCAGGCCGCATGCACACAAGCGTTCCGTGATCCCTCTGCTGGAAAACCACTCGATCTTCATTAGCCGACGGCACCGCCGTCAAGCGCTGGTTTCAGGAATGCACTGCATAGCTTCTACAAAGGCGGTAGCCGCCGCCGCATTCCAGCCGTTTCGTTGTGTCATCCCCATTTTGATGGCTGCTCTGCGCCCGTGACAAGATTTCCGGTTGAGCCGCCGGCAATAGGGCGATAGTTTATGTTGCAGTGCACAATGAGGCACCGTTGGTCGCCGCGCCAGCATCGAAGGCTCAACGGATGAAAGATCCGGCATGAAGATACCGAAATCCATCCTGATCGATCCGGAGGCAAACAGGGCCTATGGCGCCTTCGCCGTGGCGGTTTCGGTTGTTGCTTTCGCTTACTCCAGCAATTTCGGCAAGATCCTGATCCTTGCCTACTACGCGGTGTGGCTTCCGCTGCTCTTCGTCGATTACCGGCGCTTCACCCGCAATCTCTCTGACGCCTGGCTGCCGCTGCTTTTCGCCACCTATGTCTGCCTGTCGGTTTTCTGGTCGCATGCGGCCGGGATCAGCGCGCGGGCGGCGGTACAATATTCCTCGCATATCCTGTGCGCCTACATCGCCGCGCGAACCATCAGCGTCCGCACGCTGGTGCTGGGTTCGCTGATCGGCGTCTTCTTCGTCCTGCTCTATTCGCTGAAAGTCAACGGCTATGCACTCGACGTGATCGACGGAACCTACAATTTCGTCGGCGCCTTCGGCTCCAAGAACCAGGTCGGCTTCTTCGCCTCGTTGGGTATCTTTTTTTGCCTGATCTTTCTCGGCTTTTACCGGCGCAACTGGCTGAGCTTCTTCTGGACCGCCCCCCTCCTGTTGTTGTCGGTCTACATGCTGGCGATCGCGCATTCGGCCACGTCGGTCGCCTCGCTGCCGGTGGTGCTCGGCATCGTCATCTTGCTCACCATGAGCAAGGTTCTGTCGCGCCAATACCGCCGCGTGCTCTTCGTGGTCGGCGCCGGTGCGATGGTGGCGGGTGTGGCGGCCGCCCTCAACCTTGGCCTGCTGGATTTCGTGCTCGGCCTCTTCGGCAAGGATTCGACGCTGACCGGACGCACCTATCTTTGGGAGCAGGGCTGGCAGGCGGCGCAGCAATATCCGCTGCTCGGCTATGGCTATGCCGCCTACTGGGTGCAGGGCTTCGCCGACGCGGAGCGGCTGTGGGCGGAATTCTATATCACCACTCGCACAGGCTTCCATTTCCACAACACCTATGTCGAAACGCTGGTCGAGCTCGGCTTCGTCGGCGTGACGATACTGGCGCTGATCATCCTGCGCGCCTTCTACGGCCATGTGTCGAAAGTGGTGTTCGGCGACTGGAGCGCCGATTCGGTGGTGCTTGCCGGCGCTATCGGACTGATGCTGATCCGCTCCTTTTTCGAGGTCGAGATGCTCGGTCCTTACTTCACCGCCTCGTTCATCGTCTATTACGGCCTGTTCAAGCTGAAGTCGGCACCGGTTGTCCGCCGGCGGCGCACGCATATTCCCGCGCAGGAAGAAAAGCCTGCGAACGGCCGCATGCCGGCTCCGGTCTGATGGGCCGGAGCATGTCTCCCGAAAGTGCGCAGCGGTTTCGGCTCGGGCGCAGCGGTTTCCCGTCCGCAATTGCGTAAGCTAGGCCACGGCCCGCGACCGCTGCATCTGCCGCTGCAGGAAGCGCCGCAGCGGCTCGTCGAAGATGCGGGTGGCAATATCTGCGATGACGACGACCGATAGCGCCATGACGATGCCGAACCAGGGATGGTGCGCGAACGGGTCGATCGCCACCGCCTTGCCGGCCCCGGCGATGATCATCAGCATCGGCGTGTGGATGATGTAGATCGGATAGGAAATCCGCCCCAGCCAGCCATAGAACCCCGCCAGCCGCGGCGAGGTCGGCGCCACCGCGCCGGCGACGACCATGGCCGGGAAGATGAAAACGACGCAGGCGAGGTTGTAGCCGACGCGTCCGGCGCCGGCCGGCGCGATGGCGAAGGCGGCCAGCGTCAGCGCTATCACGGCCTCGACCCACCAGCCGCGCCGCAGGAAGCCGAGGCTGCCCTGGTAGCGTGCCAGCGATCGGCACAGGAACACGCCGAGGAAGAAGGAAAACGCTACGCGCGGCAGGCCGCTGATGATGGTCTTCCCGGTCATGCCGAAGTCGAGCGTGCCGGCCACGATCGCGGCGACGATCAGCAGCGCCAGACTGCCGGCGATGATCGCCGTCAGCACGCGCCTGGACAGCAGGAAGAAGGCGGCCACGTAGGCGATGTTGACGATCAGCTCGAAAAACAGCGACCACGAGGCGGGGTTGAGCGGAAAGATCGTGTGATAGGCATCGCCGACCAGCGGAATGAACAGCATGCCTGTCGTCAGCATCGTGCCGATCTCGGAGACCGGCACGTATTCCGCCGGCATCAGCCGATTCTTGACCAGCAGGTAGAAGAAACCCAGCAGCGTGCCGGCCAGGTAAAGCGGATAGAGGCGGATCAGGCGTATCGCCACGAACATGCCGAAGCCCATGCCGTTTTCGATCTTTCCGTCATAGGCATGCGCAATGACGAAGCCGCTGAGCAGGAAGAAAAGGTCGACCGCGAGGTAGCTCGACGGCAGCACTTTGCCGTCGGCTAGGAATGGCGAGAAGTGGTAGAGCATCACGCTGATTGCCGCCACGCCGCGGATGGCGTCGAGATTGAGGTAGACGTGACGCGGGGCGGCGGGCTGCATTCTTGTTGCCTCAACGGGTCGTCAAGCGGCCCAGACAAATCGCCGCCCGCGACCCATGGGGCGCGGGCGAGTTTTCCTTCTCTATCCGTCTTCGTCGCGCGGCCTCGAGCCAGGCTGCGGCGAAGCCGTCTACTGGCTCGCTGTCGGCGCCAGCTTCACCTTGATCACGTCGCCCGGCAGCACGGGCGTGTCTTCCTTGGCTTCAATCTCGCTCGTCTTGCCGTCGGCAACTCTGAGCAGTGAATAGAGCAGCGTCGGCTCTTGGCTGCCTGTGATGGCCGCCGTCATGGCGGGGTCCGACGCCTGTGCAATCAGACCCTTCTGCATGCCAACCCTAAGCATGGACTCATTCAGATCGGCTTCGGTCTGCTGCCGGTCGGCGGTGAGACGCGAAGTGAGTGTATTCTGCGCATCGATGGCGTCCTGCGTCGCCTTGCTGATCGACTGCTTGGCAGTGAGGATGGCCGTCTCGTAGTCCAGGATCTTGCCCTGCAGGTCCGTCACCGCCTGCTGCGACGACAGCAGTCGCGTGTTGTTGATCAGGCCCTTCTGCGCCAGCGGGCCGATGCTGGTGAGCTGCTGCTGCGCCAGATCGGCCTGCTTCTGCTGGTTGTCGATCTTCTTTTGCAGCGACTCGATTTCGGCCTGCAGGGTTGCCTTCAAATCGTCGAGCGCCTGCAGCTTCAGGTTCAGCGCCTTATGGTCGGAGGTCAGGATCGCCATCTCATCGGCTACGATAGTCGGCAGCCTCGGATCGCCCTCGACCTCCTTCGGCGCCTCGAAACTCGTCTTGCCGGCGAGATCGGCATCGATGCGGGCGCGCTTGACCATCAGCCGGATGCGCTGGTCGTCATAGATGTCGAAATTGCCCTTTGCGGTGACCAGGTCCTTGGCGAGTTGAGGGCCGAGGTCGGCATTGCGCCGCATACCACCGGCGATGCTGACCGCCTTGAGCACAGTCAGGTCGGGCACGTAAGGAAATTGGCCGGGGTTCTGGACCTCGCCCGAGATGTAGAACGGCCGGAACTGCGCCATTTCGACCGATGCTTCCGGCTTGTCCGTCAGCGCCAGCTTGCGCTGCAGGGCGAGGCCGATCGCGGCGGCGATCTCCGACGTGGTCTTGCCGGCCGCCTGCATGTCGCCGACGAACGGCACCGAGAGCGTGCCGGCCGGCCCGACCGAATATTCGCCGTTGACGGCTGACCAGTCGCGGAACGTGCCGTCGACCGTCTGCCATTCGGCGACGCGGATGTGGAGCTTGTCCTGCGGCCCAAGACGATATTCGCCGGCAACCGCCAGCGGCGAAGCCGCGAGCAAAGCTGCCAGCGCGATGGCCGCGAACCGGCCGTGAGCCCTGAAAAGAAGACTGCCAGGCAAAGGCAGTCCGAAGAGGTTTTCAATCAAATCAACGTTCCGATCCGCTTTGGCCCCATCCGCCCGATGAGATCACCGCCGGACGCCTGCCCCCCGGGGGGCAGGCCTGGTGGTCAATAGCTGCCGCGCGACATCCACACGGCAGGCACTGTCTTTACAATGATACGAATGTCCTCGACCATCGACCAGTTCTCGACATAGTGGCGATCGAAGGCGACGCGGGTGTCGTAGGATACGTCATTGCGTCCGCTCACCTGCCACAGCCCGGTCAGGCCGGGACGAGATTTCAGGTAATAGACCGCCGCGCTGCCATAGATCTCCAGTTCGTCGCGCACCACAGGGCGCGGCCCCACAAGGCTCATGTCGCCCTGCAGGATGTTGATGACCTGCGGCAACTCATCGAGGCTGAGTTTCCGCAGCACCTGGCCGACACGCGTGACGCGCGGATCGTCCTTCAGCTTGCGCGTCGCCAGCCATTCGGCATTGGCGTCCGGATTGGCGGCCAAATGCGCGGCGAGCACCCGCTCGCCATCCTGGACCATGGTGCGGAACTTGAGGCACGCGAAGATGCGGCCGCCACGGCCGATCCGCTTGTGGCCGTAGAAGATCGGGCCGCCATCCGAAAGCTTGACGAGCAGGGCGATCATCAGGAACAGCGGGCTGAGCAGCACAAGACCGGCCAGTGAGCCGATGATATCGAAACTGCGCTTCAGCAGGCCGCCGATGGGGGGTGGAAAATCAATGCCGGCCTGCGAAAAACCCGCATTAGCCGACTTGGCGACGTCCCTCATGCAAAAGCTCCATACGTTGAACGGATGGTTTACAGCACGATATCAAAAAAATGCTGCAGCGCAACACACAATTTCCCATCCGAGTGAAATGTTCGCGTCATGAATTGACTAAATAATAAACGCTCCCTGCTCAAATTTTCGTCTTTGTGGCATGTTTATGACAAGGTGAGAGAATTCTCGGGAAATGTAGTGCTGTTTTTGGGCTGATTTTGGGCAAAGCGATCTTCGCTGCAGACGAACGCGGGTTGCAGATCGTCGGGATCACTCGCTATGGTAAGTTGTTCGCATAAAATACTAATCAATATTGTAGGTATTACTGAACGGGTCTTCGGTATCTTGAATAGGTGGCGGCGGTGGAGTGTGCATCGCAGCATGGAAGAATCGAGCTTGCGAAAGCATTGGAAATCTCCGGCCGCTGGCCTTGCCGTCAGCGTCCTGCCTTAATAGAGTCGCAAATTGTTTCTGTCAGAGTCTGGATGGGTCGGAAAGGCCGGAAGCAACCGGTCGGATTGGGCAGCCAGAAATAGCTCTTTGGCGGAACGGGGAGATACGCGGGTGGGTAAGTCGCAGCTTTTGCATGTTCGCATCGGTTGAGGGGCCGGCGACCATGTCTCTTCCAAAATTCGTCCTGGGCATGATGTTCGCGCTCGCCATCGTGGTCTGCTGGTCCTGCTTCGACGGCGCGTCGCTCGGCACCATCATGATGCGCGCCGTCATCTGCCTCGTGGTCATCCAGGTCGGCTATTTTCTGCTGATCTATGCCATGATCGCCTACAGCGTGCCGACGTCTGCCGGCAAGCTCCGTGGCGCCGAGCGAAACCTCGTCCTCGACAAGACGGCCGAGGCCGAGAAGCTAAGCGCCAGGCGCAGCCTGCACTGATTTTTCAGCCGCCGGGGCGGCCGTGCTTTCAGCCGACGTGGCGGTTTCGCGTTCGGCCTGCTCTCCCGACAGCATCCTGGCCAGCCGGCTGCCCGACTTTGCTTTCAGCCGCCCGTACTGTCCGACTTCGACGATGCGGCCGTTCTCGATGGCCACCACCCAGTCGGCGAAGGCAATCATCGACGGCCGGTGGGCGATGGTCAGGATGGTCATCTGGCCGCGCAGACCGTCAATCGATTCGGCGATCAGCGCCTGATTCTGCCAGTCCAGCGCGCTTGTCGCCTCGTCGAGGATGAGCAGCGAAGGCTTGCGCAGCAGCGCCCGCGCCAGCGCGATGCGCTGGCGTTCGCCGCCGGACAGCCTGACGCCGCGATCGCCCACCACCGTTTCGAGCCGCATCTCAAGCCGCTCGACAAACTCGGCCGCATGCGCCTTGCGCAGCGCCGCCCAGAGCTCGTCGTCGCCGGCTTGCGGTGCGGCGAGGCGCAGATTAGCGGCGATCGTGTCATGCAGCAGGAATACATCCTGCGGCACATAGGCCACCTGGTCGCGCCAGGCTCTTCGGTTGTGCGCCGAGATATCGACGCCGTCGGCAAGGATATGGCCCTCGGTCGGTTCGAGCAGCCCAAGCAGCATGTCGGCGATCGTGCTCTTGCCCGATCCGGACGGGCCGATCAGCGCCGTCACCTTGCCGGCGGGAAGGCCAAAGGTGATGCCGCTGACCACCGGTCCGCTGTCGCCGTAGGCGAACGAAACCTCGCGGACGTCGAGACCTGTGTCGAGCGACAGCCTGGCGCTTTGTCCGGCATCACCCTGCGCCGGCTCGCGCTCGGCATCGAAACGAGCCTGCAGGCCCCGCATCGAGGCATAGGCCGGCAGGTTGATCAGCACCTGCTGGGCCTGGATCTGCAGGTCCATGAAGCGAGGCGCGACCCGCATGAAGACCAGAAGCAGCACCACGATCTCGGCCAGCGACAGGTGGAAGCGGACCAACGCGATGTAGATGAAAAGGCTGAGCCCGATCACGCACGCCATCTGGAACAGCGCGGTGCCGAGCGTCGAGTTGCGGACATAGGCGATATTGTCGGCCTTCATCTTGTCCAGCGTCGCGCCGAGCTCGGCGAAATAACTCGCCTCCACGTTCAGGCTCTTGGCCACCTTGATGCCGCCCAGGAATTCCGAGACCGTGCGATACTGGTCCTGGCGATTGCTGGTCAGGACACGGCCATAGGCGGAGGCGCGGGCGCGGAAAGGCTGCAGCGCGACGAGCAAAACCGCGCCGATAAGCACGGCGAAGCTGGTCATCACCGGCGAAATGAACAGCGAGACCACCAGGTATCCCGTCAGAAGCAGCGCCGCCTGGGTGAGCATCAGCAGCGAGAAGGCGGCCACCTGCACCCGGTCGATATCGCCGTTGAGCGCATGGTCGAGGTCGGAACTGCGGGTGCGGGTGAAGACGCCCCAGCGCGCCTTGCCGATGCTTTCGAACAGGTTGAGACGCACCCGATTGACGAAATCGTAGAGCAGCCGCGCCATGTAGATGGATTTGAAGCGGTTGAACATCGCCTGCAGCGCCACCAGTCCGACGAGCAGGGTGAGCACCGCCGCAAGCGGCAGCGTCCCGCCGGGCACAAGCCAGCGCAGGGCATCAGGTATCCGGACGGCGAAATCCTGGTCGGCCTTGCCGATCAGATGCAGCAACGGGATGAGCAGCAGGATCGACAGGCCTTCGGTCAGGCTGCCAAGGATCAGGAAGACCAGCGCCGTGACGGTACGCCGCCCGCCGACATGCGCCAAGATGGCGCCGAAGCCGGCGACATCCCGCAAAAGCGACAGGCGCAGCCTGGAAGACCAGCCCATGGCTCTGCTCACCCTGCCCCGACGCCGGCCGCCAGATCGTTTTCGATCAGGGCGACGGCTTCGTCGAGCCGTGAAAGCCCGGCCGGCACTTCGAGCCGGCAGACGCCGATCCGGCCGGCGAGCTGCGCGCATTGGCGAAGATGGATGGACGCAGATTCGCCGACCAGGGCCTCCCGCCCGAACCGCGTGACGTAGGAGAATTTGATGATCGCCGGCAGGGCAGCGGCGGCCGGCAATTGCGAGATCGCCGCCCGCCCGCCGCGCTCGAGCACATAGATGCGCGTCGCCGGCACCGGTTCCGCGGAAAATCCGTCGCGCAGCCGATGCTGCGCCTTGTCGATCTGCGGATGCGCCTGCGGGCGCACCTCGGCTTGCCCGATCCGGATGGCGCAGGCAGCGTCGGCGGCGAGCTTGAGCTGCGGAAATGCCGGCAGGATCATCGGCCCGGCGGGGTTCGACAGATCCAGCGCAACGACATCGTCGCTGAGCAGAAGGTGGCCGGCACGGATCATGGCGCCAGCCGTCGTCGATTTGCCGGCGCCCTTGTCGCCCATGAAGATCGCGCCCTTGCCGCCAACGGCGATGGCGCTGGCATGCAGGATGAGCAGGCCGCGCTGGTGCAGGGCAAGCGCCATGACCGGCCCCAGCAGCGGGAAGGCGAGCAGCGGGTCGTCGACGCCGGGCGCCGGATCGACATCGATCCGGGAGGCATCGCTGATCCGGAAGGTGCCGACCGCCTGCCAGGACAGATACTGGCGCGTCGGCGCGAAGCGGAAGGCCGTAGCGCCTTCCGATGCAGCTTTCGGAAAGTCGACCGGGCCGACCGCAATCACGATGTCGGGCGCCGAAGGCGGCGTCGGCTCGAGTTCCGGCAACGCCACTTCGGAGCTGATCGTCAGCCCGTAGGCCTTGTAGAACCGGCGGATGCGCCCGCTCCGGCTTTCGGCCTTGCCGGCGGCGTCGGCGGGCCTGACGGCAAGCGAATCGCTCGAGAGGTTCATGCAGGGTTTCCGCCGTGTTGGACCTGGCGCAGCCACAGCGACAGCGAGACCGAGCGCCAGACATATTGGACATCGGGCAACCTCGCCTGGTCCGGCTGCCGCAGCAGGCGCGCATAGACGGCGGTGACTTCGGGCAGGTTGACATAGGGCGCGATCAGATCGCTGTCCGCCCCCAGCAGCCTGTCCAGAAGGTCGCGATGGTTGCCGATCATGCCTTTGACCAGATTGGCGGTGAAGTCGATCTTGTCGCGCCGCCACTGCACCGCAGGCGGCAGGACGCCCTGCATGGCCCGGCGCAGCACATGGCGGCCAAAACCGTCCTTGAGCTTTTCTTCGCCGGGCAGCGAAAGGCAGAATTCGACCAGCGGCTTGTCCCAGAACGGATAACGCGGTTCGACGCCGAAATTGGCGGCGGCCTTGTCGAGAACCTCGAAAGCGTGCGGCACCAGACCGTTCGACAGCAGCCAGCGATGCGTCAGCGCCTCGCTGGCCATGACGTTGGCGGGCATGTAGCCGGCGCGATGGAACCGCTCGGCAAGGTCGGTGCGCCTGGCAAGCTCAGGATTGACCAGGCCGCTCCAGGTGGCGCGTGACCGCTGGCCCGGCTTGCGCTGCAGCCGGGCCAGCACGCGGTTCATCCGGCTCCTCAGCCTGGCGATCCGCCAGGCCGGTCCATAGATGGTCAGGAATTTGAAATATAGGCCCAGCATACCGCTGCCATAGGTGTTGGCGGCGCTATGCAATTCGCGCCACAGCTCAAGCCATTTGCCGGCATTGGCGAGCTCGTGCAGATAGCCATGGCCTTGCGACACGACCTCGTCGCCGCCATGGCCGTCGAGCAGCACTTTCACGCCTTTGGCGCCCGCCGTACGATAAATGTTGCGGGTCAGCGACAGGCCGGGCGCCAGGAATGTCCCTTCCTGCTCTTCCAGGATGCGTTCGAATTCGGCGAAGGGGGCATAGTTGCCCACCGCGATCAGCGTGCCCTCGACCGGGCGCTGGCTAAGCACTGCGTCGATGAAGGGCTTTTCGTCCATCGGCGAGCCTCTCTCGAAGACCAGCGAGAAGGTCTTGAGTTTCGGCTTTCGCTCCGCCGCATTGCGCAGGCCGGCGACACAGGCAATTGAAGAAGAATCAAGGCCGCCGCTCAGCATCGCGCCGACGGCAGGCGTGCCGCGCATCCGGTTTTGCACCGATTGCGAGAAAAGATGCCCGAACTCCTCCGCCGCATCCGGGCGCATCGGCCGTTGAGAGGGCTCGATCTGCCAGTAGCGGCGCAGCGCCACCTGGCTGCCGGTCACGGTAAGGCTGTGGCGCGCCGGCAGACGGAAGATTTCGCTGTAGGGCGTGGCTTGCGGATCGTCGGGCAACCCGGCGAGGAAGCCGGAAATCTGATGCTCGCTGATGCGTCTGCCGACGCCCTCGAGAGCAAGGATAGGACCGATCTCCGAAGCGAACGCAAAGCGCCTGTCGGTCGAATGGTAGTAGAATGGTTTGACGCCGAAATGATCGCGCGCGCAAAACAGCGCCCGGCGCTCAGCATCCCAGATCGCGAAAGCAAAATCGCCCTGCAGAAAGGTCGGGCAGGCTTCGCCCCATTTGAGATAGGCGTGCATCACGAGCGTCGCATCCGCGATCGATCGGTCGCGGATGCCGAGCCGCGCCAGCAATTCGTCGCGGTTGTCCAACCGGCAGTCGGCGGTGACGGCGAACTTGCCGCCGGCCATCGTCAGCGGACCGGGACCGGCCTCGCCGGTCGTGTCGAGCCAGGCATGGCCAAGCGCCACGCTCCGGTCCGTCCACCACGAGCTGCCGTCGCGGGCGCGATGGCGCATGCGCGCCAGCATCTGCTGGATGTCGGCCGCGGCGGCCGGCTTGCCGTCCTGCCTCGGCAGAATTCCGGCGACGCCGCTCATCGCTATTGTCCGTGGTCGACGAGATGGGCGAACCCGTTGATCGAGCCGCCGAGAACGATGTGATTGCCGCTGACGAGCCAGGCATGCGCCTTGAGTTCCGGGCCTGTATGCCGCTCGATGCCGATGCGGATTTTCGAGGCATTGCCTTGCCGGGCGAGCAGATATTGCCCGGCAAGAGCCTGGGTGAGGCAGCTGGCGCCAGGCACAAAACGTGCCGCGGCGGCGACGCCCCAGGCGACGCGCCGCAGATCGGCGATGCTGGCCGCATCGCTGGCTTTCAGCCGTGTCACCAGGCCACGCATGCGGTTGTAGGAGGACAGCGTCAACCCGAGACGCACGACTGCGACGACCGCAAGGCAGCGCGCCAGAAACAACATTTCGGGAACGCTGAGCGTGAGGAGCCTAGGCCAGTTCCTCATGGTGGACCCTCGCAAGCCCTGCCTCGGTCAGCCCCTTCAACAGGCCCTCGACGTCGGCCTTGCAGCGCGCGGCGTCGACATCGTAGCGCGCAAGCAAGGCGGTGCGGACGTCGAGGACCGACCGCGGCTCCTGGATCAGTTCCCAGATATAGGCGCCAACGCCGTTCAGGCTGTAATAGATGTTGGATTTCAGGTTGAGCAGCGCCAGTCCGTTGCCGAATTCGCAAGCCACCGCATCGCTGGTTGCGACCACGCGGTCCTGGTCCGAAGGGTTCCAGTGCATCCTAAACCTCGTTTTTGAACGCCACTCGCTTCCAGACCTGAGGGTTCCAGACCTGAACCGTGTGATCGTCCGAACCGGGCTAGCTGTCGGCGATTGGCCCGGGCAGGAAGCCGGGGGACAAGGGCCCCCCGACTCGCCTGTATAGACGGCGTCCGGAGCCCCAACTGCGTTACCCCGGGAGCAGTCAAGCTCAAGAGAACGTAAGCTCGCCAACCGGCGTATGCGCGGGAAAACTCGCGTCAAGCGCCGTCGTACCGGCGCCGCCCTGCGTGATCGTTTCAATCGAACCGTGAACCGTCAGGCTGGGAGTCTCATACTCATACTTTTCTGCGTTCTGTTCCATTGTACTCTCCAACTAAGGACTGGAAGCGGCCCCAAGAATGCCGCCAGCATACCGCTATGCTGCAATGCAATTGCTGCACGGCAACATTCATGAGTCAAGCCTGATTTACCAGGCATTAATCAATTCTTGGTTGCGCCTGACTTGGTCGGTGAATAGGCCGTTGACTGCGCTATCCCGGGTGGACATCGCCTCGGAATTCAATGCGATGTCTTTGCCTGTCAAATAAGCACATGATTTAATTGCGATAAATTTTGAGAAGTACCCGTCTGTTTCGCGGATGCGAGAAATTGCTGCAGGAGGTGCCGATCGCAAGTCCCGCTCTCAAGCCGCCGAAGCTGTCTCCAAATGTGATCGGTCGCGGGGCATATTTAAACGCTCCGGTTGCGGAAACGGGGCGGGGCAATGGAAAACTGGACGACCGGCCCAATTTTGGCGATGATTTCCTTCGCACCTGCAGTATAAAGCCGCGAGCGGTTTTTGCGGAGAACGATATCGGGCATGGCCGTGCTGGACGGGTCCTATGAAAGGTTGCGTGCCGCCGGCTGCGCCGACGAGGTCGCTTACGTCCAGGCCTGTCTGAGGCTGTTTTTCAACCCCGGCGGCGCCGCCGCCAGTCAAGGCGACATGCAAGGCGACATGCCGGCGCCCGCGATCTCGGCGGCCCATGTCGCCGACATTGCGAGGCTGAACAAGGTCGCGGTCTTCGTGCTCAAGGCTCTCAGGCATGCGCCGGCCGGCGCGATGCCGCCGGAATTTCCGGCGTGGCTGGATGGCTATCGCCGCCGCACCATGTCGATGAATGCTGCCTGCCTCGGTGATTCGATGGCCATCCATCAGGTGCTGAGCGCCAGGAAAGTCGACTTCGTCTTTCTCAAGGGACCGCTGCAGCAGCATATGCTCTATGGCGACCATTTCATGAAACCGTCCGGCGATGTCGACATACTGGTTTCGCCGACCGGTTTCGCCTTGGCCCGCGAAGCCCTCCGCTCCGTCGGCTACGAGGTTGCGGGTAAGTCCCGCTCAGTCTGGTGGGTGCGCTTCCTCGGCGAGCAGCACATGGTCCGCGACGATGGCGCGAGGGTTTCCACGGTCGATCTCCACCATCGGCTGCAGCAGCCGGGTTCGCCGAGCCCGCGCGACATCGACGGCTTCCTGCGCCGCAAACGCCAGGTCGAGCTTGCCGGCATAGCCATTCCCCTGATTTCGGCGTCGGACATGCTGCTTTTGTCCTGCATCAGCGTCGCCAAGGCCTTCTTCAACCGCGAACCTTGCGCCGGCTATGTCTGCGATGTCAGGGCCAGCGCCAGCCGCCTGAGCGAGGCCGAGCAACGCAAGGTGCTCGACCACGCCGCAGAGCAGGGTCTGGCGGACACGCTGCTCCTCGGCCTGCGCGCGGCCGACGTGCTGCTCGGCGGCACCGGGACGTTGCTTTCGGATCGCGCTACCCGGATCCTGGCGCGGATCGACAATGCCGATCTCTTCCACATGGTGATCGCGCCCTGGCTGTCGTCGCTGCGCTGGCCGCAGCGGCGCATCGTGCTGTGGGAACTCTGCGGCCGCGAGCCCGTTCGCTACCTGGCCGAGGCCGGCTGGGCGGCGTCGGCCGATCTCAGCCGGCGTATCTTCGACCGGCCGGCCGCCATCCAACCGATGCGGGGCGACTGATGAGAACCCTGTTTGCAGTCAAGGTTCCGGGGTGGGGAACTGACCAGCCATGCAGTCGAAAGGTGAGCCCATGCCCGTGACGACCCCGAGGGTCTGCGTCATCATCGCCGCCCGCAATGCGGCGCGCACGATACCCGCCGCCATCGCTTCGGCTTTGCGCGAGGCCGAAGTGGCGGAAGTCGTGGTGGTCGACGACGCCTCCACCGACGATACGCAAGACGTGGCGCGCGCCGCCGATGACGGCAGCGGCAGGCTTTCGGTCATCCGCCTCGACGTCAACCGCGGCCCATCCTTTGCCCGCAACGCTGCGATCAAGGCCTCCAAATCGCCGTTCCTCAGCATCCTCGACGCCGACGATTTCTTTCTCGAGGGCCGCTTTCGCCGGCTGTTTGCCAGCCTCGACTGGGATTTCGCGGCGGACAACATCATGCTGATCAGGGACGATGCGTCGACCGACCTGGCCAAGCTTGCCGCGCCGCCCTTCGCGGCCGATCCGGAATTTCTCGATTTCGAGCGCTTCGTCGACGGCAACATTTCGCGCCGCCGCGTTCGGCGCGGCGAACTGGGTTTTCTCAAGCCGGTGATCAGCCGGGCGTTCCTCGACCGCCACGGGCTGAGCTACGACGAGAACCTGCGGCTCGGCGAGGACTACGAGCTTTATGCGCGCGCCGTCGCCTGCGGGGCACGCTTCAAGATCATCAAGTCCTGCGGCTATGGCGCCATCGTCCGCGCCGATTCGCTGAGCGGCCGCCACAAGACGCAGGATCTGAAGCGCCTTGCCGACGCCGACCTGGCGCTGCTGGCGATCAACAACCTGCCGGAGCGCGCGAAAGCCGCGTTGCGGCGTCACGAACGCCACGTGCGCAACAAATACCGGTTGCGCAATTTCCTCGACGTGAAAGCCGAGCGCGGCATCGCGTCGGCCGCGGCTTACGCCTTCGCCAGTCAGTCCAATCTGATCCCGATCGTCAGCGGCGTGGCCGCCGACAAGCTGGACGCGCTGTTCCGCCGCACCGGCATTGCCGCAGAGCAGCAGGTGCCGCCGATGCGCTTCCTCATGGCAGCAACCAACGCGGCAAAAGAGTGATCCCGCGTCGGTTTCCGGGAGTCGTCCCAAAAAATCCGCGTTCCGAAACTACGAGGTTGCCTAGTCGCTTCGACGATGGCAATCTATGTTGCGGTGCAGCAAATTCGAAAGGCCGATGAATGGCGTCGATTTTCGGCTTCAGGTCCAGGGATCCGGGCCGCGACCGGCAGACCGATCTCCAGCGCTTCGACCGTCTGGCGAAGCTGTTCGACCAGATCGCCGCCGAGATCGAGGCGGAGAAAACCGGATTGGAGAATCGCTACCGGTCGACGGCGGCCAATGCTGCTTTCCTGGTCGAGGCGGTGGAAAACGGCTCGGCATCGACCGGCAAGCTGTCGGAAGTTGGCGCGATGACCAACGCGATCCTGAATTGCGAGCGGCGCATTGCCGAGCTCGCGCACCAGAACGGCCTGATGAAGGAATTGCGTCATTCGTTGGATGCGATCGTCGACGACGGTGCCGAGCGGTCCGGTTCGCGGACCGGCCCTGCCCGGTCGGCGACAAGAGGCTGACCGGCGCGCCGGCTGGCGCCGGTCATCGATACGAGACATAAATCATCGGTACAAGACTTTAGAGGAGTTCACGGGGCGAAGGATCAGAAGGGCTCGTTCGAAGCGGGCCAAGACTGACTTTGGGTTGGGCGGACAGCACAAAGGTAAGTTTGTTTATGAATGCAGATCCGGACAACGCCTCCGCCGCGGCGGTTTGCAGCGCGTCGCGCGCCCCATTCGCCGCCAACGCAACGCCGTCATCCTCGCGCTTGTCCCGAGGATCCGCCGTCGCACGCGGATATAGCGCAACCAGTTCAGGGAGGCCGGTAGATCCTCGGGACAAGCCCGAGGATGACGCCAAGGCATGCCGATTATTCAAACTCCCTAAGCCATATGCGATTGCCCAGCATAAGTGAGAGCAACCAAACGCATGATCCCGAAAAGTGGGATCTCGGATAAGATCATGCCCGAACATCCAGGCCGATCGGCCCGGGGGACATCTGAACCAGCCGGGCCGCAGGCGACCCGGCCATGAACAGGAACAAAACCGAATGAACTTGACGGTGTTTGGAATTGGCTATGTCGGTCTTGTCCAGGCCGCTGTGCTGGCAGAGGTTGGGCACGAAGTGGTCTGCGTCGACATCGACGAGTTGAAGGTGGAGCGGCTCAACCAGGGCCTTATCCCGATCTTCGAACCCGGGCTGGAAAGCCTGGTCAGGGAAAACCACGCCGCCGGCCGGATCAAGTTCACCACCGACGCGGCCGCCGCCGTCAGGCACGGCCAGATCCAGATGATCGCGGTCGGCACGCCGCCCGGCGAGGACGGCTCGGCGGATCTCAAATATGTGCTTGCCGTCGCCGAGACCATCGGCCGCGAGATGGAAACACCCAAGATCGTCGTCGGCAAATCGACCGTCCCGGTTGGAACCTGTGAAAAGGTAAAGTCCAGGATTGCCGAGACGCTGAAGAAACGTGGCCGCGAGGATTTGGCCTTCGATGTCGCGTCGAACCCGGAATTCCTCAAGGAAGGCTCGGCCGTCGCCGATTGCATGAAGCCGGACCGCATCATCGTCGGCACCGCGAGCGAGGACACAGAAGCGGTGATGCGCGAGCTCTACGCGCCGTTCAACCGCAATCACGAGAAGATGATCGTGATGGATGTGCGCAGCGCCGAGTTCACCAAATACGCCGCCAACTGCATGCTGGCGACCAAGATCAGCTTCATGAACGAGATGGCCAATCTCGCCGAACAGCTTGGCGCCGACATCGAGGAGGTGCGCAAGGGCATCGGCAGCGATCCGCGCATCGGCTACCACTTCATCTATCCGGGCCTCGGCTATGGCGGTTCCTGCTTCCCCAAGGACGTGCGCGCCCTGATCAAGACTGCCGAGGGCGTTCAATTCGACGCCAAGCTGCTGCGCGCCGTCGAGGAGCGCAACAACGCGCAGAAGTCGGTCCTGTTCGAGAAGGTCGACCGCTACTTCCAGGGCAATCTCAAGGGCAAGACATTCGCGCTGTGGGGCCTTGCCTTCAAGCCCAACACCGACGACATGCGCGAGGCGCCGTCGCGCAACCTGATGGAGGCGCTGTGGGCGGCCGGCGCCAAGGTGCAGGCCTATGATCCGGAGGCGATGCAGGAATGCCAGGCCATCTACGGTCTGCGCGACGATCTGTTGCTGTGCGGCACCAAGGAGGCCGCCCTGCGCGGCGCCGACTCGCTGCTGATCTGCACCGAATGGAAGAGTTTCAGGGCTCCCTCCTTCGACGCGCTCAAGGACGCGCTGACCACGCCGGTCATCTTCGATGGCCGCAATCTCTACGATCCGAAGGTGATCGCCCGCTACGGCATCGAATACCATTCGATCGGCAGGATGGCGGCATGAGGACATGGCGGCAGGTGGCGAGGCACAATAAGGAGCCAGGTTCATGAAAGTTCTGTTTGCAGGTGGGACCGGCTACACGCCGCAATTCAGCGGCGGCGTTCAGTCGAGCACGCACCATCTGGTCGAGCAGTTGCGCGAACACGGTCATGAAGCCTCGGTTCTGGCGGCGTTGTTTGGCGACGGCATCTTCGGCTTCAAGGCGCGCGCCAAGATGAAGCTGCTCCGCCAGCCTGCCGTGATCGACACGTTCCCGGGCTATCCGGTGGTGCGGGCGTGGTTTCCCTGGAAAGCCGCGGGCTTCGCGGTCAAAAAGCTGAAGCCCGACGTCGCGGTGGTCCAGTGCCACAACTCGGTGCCGATCGGCAAGGAACTGCAGGCGCTGGGCGTGCCGCTGGTCGCCTATCTCAGGAATGTCGAATTCCATGAACTGGCCGGCGATCTGCGCGACCTGCACTCTGCGCTCTACATCGCCAATTCGGAGTTCACAGCCCACGCCTACAAGGAAAAGTTCGGCATCGATTCGACGGTGATTCCGCCCACCATCAATCCTGCGCTTTACAGCACGCCAACCACCGGCCAGTTCGTGACGATGATCAACCCTTACAATGAAAAGGGGTTCGAGCTGGCGGTTCGTATTGCCGCCGAATGCCCGGAGATTCCGTTCCTGTTCGTCGAGAGCTGGATGCTCGACGACGACCACCGGGCCGAGATCGAACGAACGCTCGCCCCGCTCGGCAACGCCACCCTGGAGAGCCGGACCAGCGACATGAAGACGGTTTACGGCCGCACGAAGATTCTGCTTGCGCCGAGCAAATGGGAAGAGGCCTGGGGCAGGGTGGCATCTGAGGCACATTGCAGCGGCATTCCAGTCGTGGGGTCCCGTCGCGGCGGCCTGCCGGAGGCGATTGGCAGCGGCGGTGTGGTGCTCGACTACGATGCTCCGCTGGCCGACTGGGTTGCGGCGGTTCGGCGATTGTGGAACGACAAGGCCGAATACGATCGATTATCGGCCGCGGCACGGGCGTTTTCAGAGCGGCCTCAAATGAACCCCGACAGCCAATTCGCAACGTTCATGGATGTTTTGGGCTACGCCACCGAACAACACAACATGCGCAAGGCCTCGTAAGCCCCAGCCCGCAGCGGGCAATGGGATGGCAGTCGTGCCTGGTGGCAATTCAACGGATGTTGCGCTGCAATAATTTATGTGGCAACGCAGCAGCCGACCGTGTATATTCGACCCGTCTAAACTTGGGGCTTGGGCTTGCCGGACCGTCGATGGTCAGGCCAGTCCGCAACGTTTACGGGCGGGCTATGCGCGTTGGCTTTGTTGTCGGCGAATTTCCCCTCCTGTCAGAAACCTTCGTCGTGGACCAGATGGCTGGGCTGCTGACGCGTGGCTTTGACGTGGAGGTCGTGTGCAACCGGGTAAGGACTGACGATCGCATCGACCGGCGAAGCGAGCCGATGGCGACGCTGCTCGCAAGAACCCAGCGTTGGTGGAAATGGGCCGCAGGCCTCGACGGATTGATATCGCGCTTACCGCCACGCCTGCGCTACAAGGCTTCGATCGCTCTCGATATCGTTTTTGCACGCCGCCTCAACCGCTGCGACGTAATTGTCGCCCACTTCGGACAGAACGGGGAGAGAGCGGTCGCACTCAAGAAATGGAAGTTCCTCAAACCTCCGATCATAACCATCTTTCACGGCGCGGACGTGGCGATCCCCTCACACCAGGCTGTGCTCGCTGCCCAGTATGATGGGCTCATCAAGCGCGGCGCGTTGAATCTGACGGTCAATGAGTTCTTTCGCGGGATGCTGCTGGCGGCAGGTGCCTCCCAGGCAGGGACTGCGGTCCATCACATGGGAATCGATCCTCGCGAAATCAGCTATCGCTGGCAATCATGGGAAGGCACCCAGCTGATCGTGACAACGGTTTGTCGCCTGGTCGAGAAGAAGGGCGTCGAGTTCGCCTTGCGCGCCTTGGCCGTCATGGCGGCCGCCCATCCGCAGATAGACTGGCGCTATGACATCGTCGGTGACGGTCCTTTGCGGCCGAGTTTGGAGAAGCTGGCCGACGAGCTCGGCTTGACGGGCCGGGTGACATTCCTTGGCAGCCTCTCGCATATGGACGTGAAGCGTCGGCTTCGCATGGCGCATCTGTTTTTGCTGCCAAGTGTCACCGCCAGCGACGGCGATATGGAAGGCATCCCCGTCGCGCTCATGGAGGCTATGGCCGCGGGATTGATCGCCGTCAGTACGTATCATTCCGGCATCCCCGAGCTCATCGTGGATCAGGAGACGGGGTTCCTCACACCTGAGCGGGATATTCCGGCACTCGCCGACAAGCTTGTTTGGGTCGCCGAGCATCCGGAGGAATGCGAGCGTGTGGCGCTTGCCGCACGTCGCAAAGTGGAGGAGCATTTCAACGCAGACGTCTTGAATGAACGTTTCGCGCAGATCGTTGCCCAGGTGGCCATGCAGGGCTCTGGGCATGAATCTGCGTCGCATATCGGCGTCGCCAATGCCTTGCCAGGCCCTCCCGTGGCCGGCTGACGGCGCTCTTCAGCTATTGACGGGAAGAGACTTGTGACCTTCGCGACGCAGCGAAGATGTGAAAATCTGCCTGCGCGGCGTCAAAAATGTTGCAGTGCAGCAAGAGCTATACTAGGTTCCCGGCGGGTGGGCCAACAGCGGTCGAGTTCATGCTGTATGTCATGTGCCTCGGGCACGAGTTTCTCGGCTCGACAATCGTCGGCTGCACATCGGCTCCCCGGGCGCTCGATTGTGATGCGCGAGGGCCGGCCCGCGAGCTTCGCGGGCGCGCTGACCATGGCCATGCGCCGTTTGACACGGGCAATCCGACCGGTTTTGGCGCGAGCGCAGCCTGCCCATGAAGATTTGCTTCGTGGTCGACAAGTTCCCCTCCTTGTCCGAGACCTTCGTCCTCGACCAGATAGCCGGGTGCCTTGAGCGCGGCATGGAGGTCGGCGTCGTCTGCAACGAGACGACCTTCGGCAGGGACCGCAATATCGATGATCGACGTTGGCAGGCGCTGCCCGGAAAGGTTGTATGCTGGTGGGGCGGCCTCGGCCGCTACCGTCCGTTGCTCAGGAAATGGTCCGGGAGGCTGTGGGACAAACTCTCGACCGCCATCGATGTCGTGCACGCCCACAAACTGCAGAAAGCCGATGTCATCGTCGCGCATTTCGGCACCAATGGCCTGCGCGTCGCGCGCGCCATCAAGCGCGGCAGGATTTCCGCGCCGCTGGTGACGATCTATCATGGCAATGATGTGGGCGGGCCGATGCATGACAACACGCTGGCGCGTTACAGGCCCGTATTCGAAAACGGCGTTCTCCACCTGCCGGTGAACGCCTTTTTCCGCGACGCCCTGATCGAGGCAGGCGCGGCGCCGGAGAAGGTCTTGGTGCACCATATGGGCGTTCGGCCCGGCGAGATGGAGTACCGGTGGCGCTCTTGGGAGCACGACACGATACGCTTCATCTCGGTCTGCCGCCTGACCGAGAAAAAAGGCATCGGATATGCGCTTCGCGCGCTTGCCAGCCTGCCGCGCCGCGACTGGATCTATTCGGTGATCGGCGGCGGCGAGTTGCTGGAAGGGCTAAAGCGTCTTGCCGTCGAGCTCGGCATCGCCGACAGGGTGAGTTTTCTGGGTCCGAGGCCGCATGCCGAGGTCAAGCAGCGCCTGCGCGACGCGCATGTGTTCGTGTTGCCCAGCGTCGGCGCGCGCGATGGCGATATCGAGGGCATACCGGTCGCGCTGATGGAAGCCATGGCTGCGGGGCTGACGGTTGTCAGCACCTATCATTCGGGGATTCCCGAGCTGATCGAGGACGGCAAGACAGGCTTTCTCGCACCGGAGCGGGACGTCGCGGCCCTTGCCCGCAAACTCACCTGGATCGCCGAAAATCCGAAGCTGTGCGAACCGATCGCGCTCGCTGCACGCCGCAAGATCGAGGCGGATTTCAACGCGGACATGCTGAACGAACGGTTTGCGCAGATTGCTACCGAGCTTGCTGAGATGAGAGCGCCCACATGAACGCCAACCCGCCTCCTCCTCAGTTCGGCCGTGTCGCACTGCGCGGCGGGCTGGTCACCGCCGGCGCCCAAGGGTTCAAGATGGTGATCCAGTTCCTTTCGGTCATCATCCTCGCCCGTCTTCTCGTGCCCGAGGATTTCGGTCTGGTGGCGTCCGTTGGACCGATCGTCGCTTTTGTCGGATTGCTGCAAAATCTTGGCCTGCAGCAAGCCCTGGTCCAGCGCAGGAACATCAGCGAGAAGCAGCTCAACCAGGTGTTCTGGGTCAGCGCCGTTGTCGGACTGGGCAGTTCCGTGGTGGTCGCGGCGCTGGCGCCAGCCATTGCCGCCTTCTACGGCGACCAGCGCATGCTCGGCATCACCATTGCCTCCGCGCTGCCGCTGCTGCTTGGCAGCGTTGCCGCGGTCCCGCTGGCGCTGATGAACCGCCATCTGCAATTCGGTCAGCTGGCCCTCAACGACGTGATAACGGCCGCCGCCGGACTTGTCGTCACCGCGATCGCGGCCTGGGCCGGAATGGGTTACTGGTCGCTGGTGCTGGGGCCGGCGGCCGCGGCAGTGGTTGCGCTCGCCGCAGCATGGCGGGTGGCGGGTTGGACGCCCTCGCGGCCGGATCTGAAAGTCGAGGGCGACATCTTGCACTTCGGCGCCAATTTGACCGGCTTCAATCTCGTCAACTTCTTCTCACGCAATCTCGACAATATCCTCATCGGCAAATATTCCGGAGCGGTCGAGCTTGGCTATTATGACCGTGCCTACAAGCTGCTTCTGTTTCCGCTGCAGAACATCACCCAGCCGCTGACGCGCGTGATGGTGCCGCTGCTCAGCCGCATTCACGAGGACAAGCCCCGCTTCCGCGACCTTTACGTGCGAACCAACTGGATGCTGGCAGCCATAACCATGCCTGGCATCGCGGCGCTGACGCTGACATCCGAACAGGTCGTCGCGCTTCTTTTCGGACCGCGCTGGACAGCCGTGGCGCCTATTTTTGCCTGGCTGGGCGTCGCCAGCCTGATGCAGTCCGTCTCAAGCACCACCGGCTGGATATTCATTTGCCAGGGCAAGACCAAGGTGATGTTTCAGTGGGGCATCTACTCGTCGCTGACGACGGTCGCCTCTTTCGTCGTCGGCCTGCATTGGGGTGCTGTCGGCGTCGCCGCTGCCTACGCCATCAGCGGCTATTTGCTGCGCATTCCCGTGCTTGCCGTGCTGGTCCACCGCGTCGGTCCGGTGACTGCCGGCGATTTCCTGGTCATGCAAGGGCTGTTCATCGCTTCGTCGCTGCTGGCCTGGCTTGCCTTTCTGGGGCTGCCGGCCTCGCTCATCGGCCGATCAGACCTTTTCGCCGTGGCCCTTGCGCTATGCCTCAACTACGGGCTCGCCCTGATCCTGATGCTGATCTTTCCCCAGTCGCGCAAGATGCTCTTCGCCACCCTTCCGAACATTGCTCGCAACATGCGCTGAAGCGCCGGCGACCAGGGGCCGCAACAAGTCCGCGGCCGACATCGCCGAGGTATGCTCTTCAAGCACGGCCTGAAGGCTGGTGCGGCGATATTGGTCGAGGTTGCCGGCAAACCTGCCCAGCTTTTCGGCCGCCTCCTGCGGCGTGACGGTGTCGATGTCGAGCAACAGGTCGGCGACACCGATGCGCTTGGCGACTTCCTTGGTCTTAAATTCATAGGCGATCGGCAGCACCGGCGTGCCGACGCAAAGCGACATGATCATCATATGCATGCGCGTCGCGACGACGAAATCAAAACCTTTCACCAGTGCCATCAACTGATCGGGAGTATGGAAGGAAGCGTCCACACTGACGTGCCTGGCGATCTCCGGATCAAGCTCGGCAACGATCGCGCGCGCCGTCTTGGAATCGTCGTGCGCGTATTCCGGCACGCCCTGGCATGTCGACACGAAGGTCACTTCCTTGGCGTGATCCCTGACAAGGATGGTCGCGATCTCGCGAACCGAATCGATATAGCGGCGCATGCCGCCTTCCCCGTCATTGACATAGTTCCAGTGGCGGACGGAGATGGCGACGCGGCCCGTCTCTGCCGCTGGCTTGGCGGAGGCCAGCCGTTGTTCGATCCTGTCGGTGTCGGCGAGCGCAAACACGGCATCGGCCACGACATGGCATTTGCCAGGCTCTTTCACCATGTCCAGTATGTGGCCTCTCGAACGCTCGTCGCGCAGCAGGATGAGCGGACTCCGGTCGAAGATCGGCCCCAATTCCTGTCGATTGTAGCTTTTGTTGAACGGACCCAGGGATTGCGTGAAGAAGACGGGATCCTTGCCAAGGATTGCGTCGATGCGGAACTGGTTCAGTCGCCGTTCAAGGTTGTAATTCTCGACCAGATAGGTGCCGCCTGTCGTGACCACGAGGTCGGCGTTTCGATAGATATCGAGACCGCGCCGGTCACCCTGGCTGAGAAAAGCACTGCTCGCGGGGCTGTTTTTGGCGAACCGCCGCAGAGCGCGGAAAACACCCCAATTATAGACCGACTTGAGCTGGTCTTTTATCCTTCGCCCATCTTTGTACCTGAACAGGGATTCCGACAGCAGCTTGTGAAATTCAAGACGTGGATAGTCCTTTTTCGGGTAGAGCCTCGCAGCGACCTCCGGCTGACTGTCGAAAACGAAAAATTGCGTGTCGCCGCCGGCAACGGATTGGAAGATATGGCATATGGCCAGGAGAATCGCCGCATCCCCGGTATTCAGGCACACGGTGTTTTCGATGACGATTCTCATGCGGTAATCCTCGTTTTTTTGTGTTCGCCGCCAAGGCCCTGGCTTTCAGTTTGCGGCAGCTGGCCTCACGAACTGATATCGGACCGCCTGTAGCCGTGGATGGTCATGACCAGCTTGTCGGCGGGCGCCATCGGCTCCCATTTGCCGGCCCAGCGCGGATCCATGACGTCGCCCGCGGCGACCCACAGGTCAAAATAGGGCTTCATCGGATTGCTCGGGAAAGCGCCTCCGGTCGTGTCGGCGGGTGTCACGACGGCGGCTTCCTTGCCATCGATGAAAAACGCTACTCTTTTGCCGGCTTCATATTCTATGCCGAGCCGGTAGCGTTGACCCGACAGGTCGCCAAGCTTGACCCATTTGACCCAGACGCTCTTGTGCTTGTTGTCCACGCTTGCCCAGACGGTGAGCTGCAGCCCCCTGGTGCCGACGATCTCGAAGTCGATTTCCTCGTGGGCCTTGTCGTTGAACGTCCACAGCGGAGCCGCGATAAGCCCCGGCCGCATGGTTGGCAATGTCACGTCCACTTCCCAGCGCGCGGCTGAGGCCGCCGCCGATTTGCCGCCGGCGATGACTTCCGCGGAGGCCTTTTCGCTGACGGTCAGTTGCAGCGCGCCGTCGACAATCTTGACGTTCGAGCCCTTCCAGTCGTAGCCGCCGAGCTTGGGTTCGCTCCACTGCGAGGGAACGAAGGGGTTGTTGTACTTCCAAAGCTGGAGCTTGACCTTTGACCAATCCGGAAGCGGATCGAGGGCGGGCTTGTCGGCAACCGTCTGCGCCAAAGCGCGTCCGGCGACCAGCGGCATTGCTACTGAGGCACAAAGGCATGCCAGAAGTTCTCTGCGTTTGACGTCCATAACCGATCTCCGATTGCAGCGCCCCCGATTTCACTTCGAATTGGACTGGCCGAGACGATCTGTGGTCCGACTCGCACGCCTGGTCGCTGGTGCTCCGCGTCCGGCCGATTTGCGAACAGAGCTTTGTGGCGGACCGAATGCATTGCCTTGCAAACTCAGCACTCCTGACTTTCGTGCAGTTTAGGTCCGTGAACCTGACCGTCTTTGAGCACCGAAATGCTCCGTCCAACGTCAACAGTGCTGCGAGGATATGGCAATTTTTGCGGCGGCGCATCAAAAATTGTTGCAATGCAGCAAATTTATCCAGCTCGCCACGACCGCAGGCGCCCGACTGTCCGCACGGCTGGCAAGACAGAAGTCGGCTGCGTTCCCGTCAGGCAACCGTTCGATTAAGTCCGCGGCGGGCTCAGGCAGCCGAAGCTCTCGGCGGCGAGCGGATCTCAGCCGCTGGGCCCTTTTCTCCGGATTCAGGCGGCAGGGATTGCGGAGAAGAAATGTCGTGCATTGGATCGAGCCGGGCCGGCTCCCTGGTGGACTCCAGCGCGACACGATCGTAAAGCGCGTCGAAAAATTCCGCCGCCGGCCCTGACCCGAACATGATCTCGGCCGTTCTGCGGGCCTGGCGCCGCAGCGGCGCCATCAGTTTCGGCTGCCCTATATAGACGGTTAGCCGTTCGACGGCCTCGGTGGCAAGGCGCTCGACCTCGTCGCGGAAATAGCGCGCGTAGCCCGCATCGCCCCGGAAATTATATCCCGGGCTCGACCAGTCGCCGGTCTCGGTCAGCTTCACCGGCAACGAGATCCCGTTGACACCATCCTGCAGGAATTCCGGCAGGGCACAGACCCTGGTGCCAAGGACCGGCGTGTGTTCCGACATCGATTCCAGCGCCGAATAGCCGAACGTGTCGCCGAAGGTGGCGAGAATGCCGAAATGCGAATGGCGCAACAATTGCCGCACCTCATGGTTGGGCAGCACACCGTGATGTTGGACATTCTTCAGGTTAAGCAGCCCGAGATAGGGATCGAAGAATCCCGGGCTTGTCGGATCCGTCCATATCGGGCCACCAACTTGCAGGCTCGAAACGATGTTTAGCCGGATCGGCAGGTGCCGCTCTAAGGCCTTTTCCGCGATCTTGACCGCCACGCATCCGCCCTTGCGGCCGAAATGGGCGCCGACGAATGTCAGCACGAGCTCTTCCGCGGTATTGTCCGCCATCGCATCCTCGACGGCAGGAACGATGATGTTGGGATGGCGCACGATCAGCTTTTCGGTGAGGACCCCGAGATCGGGATTGTCGGCGTGCTGTTTCAGAAAGCATCTGCGGGCAAAATGCGACAGGGCGATGATCCGGCGGCAGCGGGGGCTGGCGATCCGCGATCGCATATACTGCGGTATCCGGCCCTTCTTGCGCAGGGCGAAATGACGCGGCAAATGCGATTCGAAGGACATGATGAATTTCGAGGCGTTGACCGGTATCCGGTTGAACGCATGTACGAGGTCGACCGACCGGTCGGGCTCGATCAGCGTGATGCCTTCCAGCTTCGACGAGATCAAATTGAACGGCAGAAACCGCTTGCGCAGGATCGTATGTCTGGAAGCGCGCGGTGTAACAAAACTGGTCGGGTACTTGTCGTCGTAGACGGCAATGCGAAGAGATCTGCTCATGCCATGCTCCGCCTGTGCAATTAGCTGCATGGGAGTCTTCGCAAAGCAGTGCCGAGCCGCCCCAACTCTGCACGCCACCGCTGCAACCAGGTGCAGGCGGCAAACCCATGCTCAGTTCTGAAGGCCTACTTACGTTTACGATTTTAAAACCATATTTTATTGCGGTGCAACATATTAATTTAACGCACCCGTTCTCGTGCGTCCGATTTAGATCGCCGGATCGCGTCGTTGTGATCGGCGACCCCGACGCGAGGCGCGGTTTTGCCCGCTTTCAGGTATATTTTCACGCTGAAATGCCGAAAAATCGTGCAGTGCGATGAGGCTGCCGTTTTGCTACGCTGCACCAAAAATGTTGCGATGCAGCAAAAGCTGTACTAGCATCCTCCTGGGTGGGCCCAAAAGCGGTCAAGTTTCATGCTGCATGTCTTGTACCTTGTGCATGACGTATCCGACCCGGCGGTGCGCCGGAGGGTCATCATGCTCAGGGCAGGCGGTGCCAGGATAACCCTGGCAGGCTTCCGCCGCACCACCGATCCGGTCGCCGAGATCGAGGGCCTCGAGCCGATCGACCTTGGCGCGACGCGTGACGGCCGATTCGCGCAGCGCATCGGCGCGGTGGCCAAGGCGGCGGTGTCGATCGGCGCCAAGCTGGCCGCAATGCAGCGGCCTGACCTCATCATTGCGCGTAACCTGGAAATGCTGGCGCTCGCCCGCCGCGCCAATGGTGTTTTCGGGGCGCGCGTGCCGATCGTCTACGAATGCCTGGACATCCATCGTCTGGTGCTGCGCAACGACCTGCTCGGTCGGACGCTGCGTGGCGCCGAACGCCATCTCGCCCGTGACGTGAAGCTGCTGGTGACGAGCTCGCCGGCTTTCGTTGCCAACTATTTCGAGCCGTTCGGGCAAATCGCCGCACCGGTCGAGCTGGTCGAGAACAAGTATTTCGACACCGCTCCGGTCACGGCGGACGATCTGCGCGAGGAGGGCAACCCGGTACCGCCGCCCTGGCGCATCGGCTGGTTCGGCGCGTTGCGCTGCCGCCGCTCGCTGGAGCTTCTGGCCAAGTTCACCCGCGGGCAGAACGGTCGCTTCGAGGTCGTACTCAGGGGCCGTCCGGCGCTGTCGGAATTCCCGGATTTTCATGGCCTAGTCGAGGCCGAGCCGTGGCTTTCGTTTCGCGGGCCCTACCGCAACCCGGAAGACATGGCGGCGATCTACCGGGAGGTGCACTTCGCCTGGGCGATCGATTTCTTCGAAGAGGGTCAGAATTCGGAGTGGCTGCTCCCCAACCGCCTTTACGAGGGGTGCCGTTTCGGCGCCGTGCCGATCTCGATGGCCAGAACCGAAACCGGCCGCTTCCTCAAGCGGCATGATATCGGCGTGCTTCTGTCCGAGGCCACGCCCGAGGCGCTCGATGCCGCGCTTGGCCGGATGGACCAGGACCGCTTCCGCAGGCTGAAGTCGCGCGTTCTGGCGCGCAATCCGAGAACCTGGAGCTACGACCGCAGCGATTGCCTGGCCTTCGTCGACAAGCTGCGCGGCCTTGCCGCAACCCCCGGCACCTTCGCGGCCGAGGCGTTGGCGTAGCATGACCGAGGATACGCACGCGCCTATGACGCAGACACCGGCATCGAGCCTGATCGTCATTCCCTGCCTCAACGAGGCCGCCCATATCGGCACGCTGCTCGAACAATTGCGGCCGGCCGCGGCACGGCTCGGCGCCCGCATCGTCGTTGCCGACGGCGGCAGCACCGACGGCACGCAAGCCATCGTCGAAAAGGTCGCGGCGCAAGATGCGCAGGTCGCGCTGCTCGCCAACCCGAAGCGCATCCAGAGCGCAGCGATCAACCTCGCGGTCGCAGCGTTCGGCGATGGCGCGGACTATCTCATCCGCATCGACGCGCATGGCGGCTATCCCGCCGATTATTGCGACAGGCTGGTCGAGGAGGCGCTGGCGACGGGCGCGGATTCGGTGGTCGTCTCTATGCTGACCAGCGGCACCGGCGCCGTGCAGAAGGCTGTCGCCGCGGCGCAGAATTCCAAGCTCGGCACCGGCGGTTCCAAGCACCGGCATTTGTCGGCCGGCGAATGGGTCGACCACGGCCATCATGCGCTGATGCGCATCGACGCCTTCCGGGCCGTGGGCGGCTATGACGAGACCTTCAGCCACAACGAGGACGCCGAGCTCGACTATCGCCTGCGGCGGGCCGGCTACCGCATCTGGATGAGCGGCAAGACGCAGATGGTCTATTATCCGCGCTCCTCGCTGAAGAGCCTTTATTTCCAGTATCTCGGCTATGGCCGCGGCCGCGCCAAGAACGTGCTGAAGCACCGCATGCTGCCGAAGATCAGACAGATGATCCCGCTGCTGGTCGCCCCCGTGGTGCTGCTCGCGCTCTTCTCCTTCGCCCACTGGCTGGCGGCGGTGCCTTTCCTGCTGTGGGCGGCAGTGTGCCTCGGCTACGGCGTCGTGACGGCGATACGCCAGGCCAATGCGGGCATAGCGCTGGCCGGCGTTTCCGCGATGGTTATGCATTTCGGCTGGTCGGTCGGCTTCTGGCTGCAGCTGCTGACGCCCAGAGCGCGGCGCGGGGTGGCATGATGACGGGCCGCTCCATCGACATCTGCATCTGCACGTTCCGGCGGCCGGAGCTTGCCGACACGCTGCGTTCCATCGCCGCGCTGGAGACGCCCGAGGGATTCGAAATCGGCATAGTCGTCGCCGACAATGATGACGAGCCGACGGCGCATTCTCAGGTGAAGGCGTTGGCGCAGGAGCTGAAGTTGCCCGTCCGCTATCGCCATGCGCCGGCGCGCAACATTTCGATCGCCCGCAATGCCTGTCTCGACGCCAGCGTGTCGGACTTCGTCGCCTTCATCGACGATGACGAGACGGCTTCTCCCGCCTGGCTTGTCGAACTGGCGGCGACCGCGGACGAAACAGGGGCGCCCGCCGTGCTCGGACCGGTCAGGGCACGCTACCGCGCCGACGCGCCCGACTGGATGCGCAAGGGCGATTTCCATTCGACCTTGCCGGTCTGGGTGGGGGGCGAGATCCGCGCCGGCTACACCTGCAACGTGCTGCTCAACATGGCCGACGCAAGCTTGCGCAACCGGCGCTTCAGCCTGGCGCGCGGCCAGACGGGCGGCGAAGACACCGAATTCTTCGACAATATGGTCAAGGCGGGCGGGCGCATCGCCTTTGCGCCCGACGCCTTTGTCGAGGAGGTGGTGCCGCGTGCCAGGGCGGCATTCGACTGGCTGCGCCGGCGCCGCTTCCGCTTCGGCCAGACGCATGGCCACCTGATCGGACGCGATGCCGGCGGCGTGCGCCGTGCCGGCCAGATCGGTCTCGCTTCCGCCAAGGCGGCCTATTGCTTCGGCATGGCGGTTTTGACGGCGATCAGCCCGGTCCGACGGAACCGCAGCGTGCTGCGCGGCATTATGCATGTTGGTGTCGTCAGCGGTTTGGTCGGCGTCCGCGAAATCCGCCAATACGGCCTCACCTCGCAGCAAGGGGACAAGCGTGCAGCCTGACGTCAGCTTCGTCATCGCCGCCTACAACGCCGAGGCGACCCTCGACCGGGCGATCGCCAGCGCGATGGCGCAGCGCGACGTCAGCGTCGAGATCATCGTCGTCGACGACCAGTCGCGCGACCGCACGCTCGACGTCGCACGCTCTTATCCCGAGGATGTCGTCAAGCTGATCGCGCTGCCCGCCAACCGCGGTCCCGGCGGGGCCAGGAATGCCGGCCTCGATGCTGCCCGCGGCCGCTGGGTGGCGGTGCTCGATTCCGACGATGCGGTCTTGCCCGGCCGGCTGGCCGCGATGATCGCACGGGCCGAAAAGGCGGATGCCCAGATCGCGGTCGACAATGTCCAGGTCGTGCGCGAGGACGGCACGCCCGAGGACATGATGTTCCCCGCCGGCTATCTGGAAGCGCTGCGCGAGATCTCGCTCGCCGACTACATCGCCGGCAACGTCGTCTTCGAATCGCGCTTCAACCTCGGCTATCTGAAGCCCGTCTTCCAGCGCCGGTTCCTGAACGAAAACGCGCTTCGCTACGACGAGAATTTGCGCATCGGCGAAGACTACATCTTGCTGGCGAGCGCGCTGGCCAGGGGCGGCCGCTGCGTGGTCGAGCCGACCACCGGCTACGTCTATCATATCCGCACCGGCTCGATCTCGCGCGTGCTCGAATTGCATCATGTCGAGGCGATGGCGAGCGCCGACGCGGCTTTCGCCGCGGTGCATCCCATGGACGACCGGGCCAGGGCCGCCTTTGCGAGGCGCGGCCGCAGCCTGCGCAAGGCGGCGTCATTCCTGTCGCTGGTCCAGCACATCAAGGCGCGCGCGCCGCTCAAGGCGATACGCACGGCGCTCAGCGATCCGGCCGCGGTCAGGCATATGTCGATGCCGATCGCGGTCCGGCTCAAAAGGGTTGCGGCACAGTTTGCCGTGGGGACGGGGAGGTGAAGCATGCGGGCACATGGAATGATTTTTCATAGCCAGCTTTAGCTAAAAATCGATCTCCTCAGAAGGATTACGCGATGCAGAAAGTCAGGAAGGCAGTCATACCGGTGGCGGGGCTCGGAACGCGGTTCCTGCCGGCGACCAAGTCGATGCCGAAGGAAATGCTTCCCGTCGTCGACAGGCCCGTCGTGCAATATGCCGTGGACGAGGCATTCGAGGCCGGCATCGAGCACATCGTCTTCGTCACCGGCCGCAACAAGGCGGTCATCGAGGACTATTTCGACCTGCATCCTGAATTGATCGGAACGCTCGAGCAGGCCGGCAAGAGGGCGCAGCTCGAATCGCTGGAGGACCTTTTGCCCGTGGCCGGCGCCACCAGCTTCATCCGCCAGCAGTCGCCGCTGGGGCTCGGCCATGCCGTATGGTGCGCGCGCGAGGTGATCGGCAACGAGCCGTTCGCGCTTTTGCTTCCCGACATGGTGTCGTTCGGCGCGCCGGGATGCCTAGCCGAAACGGTCGACCTCTACCAGCGGACCGGCGGCAACGTCATCGCCGTCGAGCGTTGCGACCCCTCCGAGACCAGCAGCTACGGCATTGTCGGCCGCGGCGCCGAGGTCGGTTCCGGTTTCGAGGTGACGGCGATGGTCGAAAAGCCGGCCCCCGCCAATGCGCCGTCGAACTTCTACATCAACGGCCGCTACGTCTTGCAGCCGGAAATCTTCGCCCTGCTCGGCAACCAGCAGCGTGGCGCAGGCAATGAAATCCAGCTTACCGATGCCATGGTCCGCCTCGCGCAGAGCCAGGCCTTCTACGCCCAGCCGTTCAGCGGCCGTATGTTCGACTGCGGCTCCAAGACCGGCTTCATCGAGGCCACCATCGCCTTTGCCCTGGCACGCGACGACATGAAGGGACCTGTCTTCGAGATGCTGCAGCAATTCGTCCGGTCGCATGAGCGCCGGGAAGTAGCCGCATAATGCCCATCTTTTGGGTGCATATGCGAAATCGCGATGGCGCAACAGCCGCCCCGGCGCGTGGCCCTCATGGGTCCGCGCGTTCCGGCATGAATGTTGCGTGGTCTCTTCTGGTAACGACGCCACTTTTCGAAGGCCGGTAGCGCCTGCAACCTGGAATTGGACCGAAGATGAACTATGCCAACTTCCCCCTCGACAAGAGGATGCCATTGCCCAGTACCGATCAGGAAAAGGGTGAAGACTTCATCGATGTCGAGCGTCTGCTTGGCATGGCGGCCCGGCAGGCCAAGGTGGTGGCGGTCTGCGCCATCATCGGCCTCTTCCTGGGCGTGATCTATCTGCAGACAACACCCAAGCAATACACGTCGTTCGCCGCTGTGCTGATCGACGAGGGTCTGAACAAGGTGGTCGACGACATTTCGGCGGCATCCGTCACCATGCAGAACGACGCAGCTCTTCTCAGTCAGATCGAGATTCTCAATTCCGCGCGTCTGGCATCGGTGGTGGTCGACAAGCTGAAGCTCGATCAGAACCAGGATTTCATGAACCCGCCGCAATCGGCTTTGGCCCAGGGCGTCGGTTTCCTGCGTGGCGTGTTCGGTTTTTTCCGCAGCGGTTCCGACGACGTCATCCCCGGCATGGAAAATGTCGACGCCGCGACGCGCGCGGCGATGATCAAGACGGCGACTCATGACTATGCGGTGCTCAAGCTGCAGAACGAAATTCAGGCGCAGCGCAACGGCCGCTCCTATGTGATTTCGATCGCGTATCAGTCGACAAATCCCGAGCTCGCAACAGCCATCACCAAGGCCTATAGCGACGCCTATCTCGCCGATCAGCTCAACGCCAGCTTCGACGCAACCGAGCGCGCCGCAGTCTGGCTGCAGGGCAGGCTGACCGAGTTGCGTGAAAGCTCGCAGGCGGCCTCGCTGGCGGTGGAGAAATTCCGGGCCGAGCACGGCCTCTCGGCCAACAGCGAGGGCCAGTTGCTGAGCGACAAGCAGCTTTCCGATCTCAACGCCCAGCTCATCGTCGCGCAGGCCGACACGGCACGCGCCAGCGCCCGCTACCAGCAGTACAAGGCGATCGTCGACAGCGGCTCTGAAAGCGCCTTCAACGATTCGGCCATCGCGTCCGATCAGCCGAGCAGCTCGGTCATCATAGCGCTCAAGACCCGCTATCTCGCCGTCACCAAGCGGCTGCAGGATATCGAGGCGAATTTCGGCAAGGACCACCCCCAGGCAGTGGCGCTCGCCAAGGAGAAGGCCGACGTGTCGGCGCAGATCTTCGGACAGCTGAAGCAGCTCACCGAAAGCTATCGCAACGACTACGAGGTGGCGCAGGCGCGCGAAACCGCGCTGCGGGAGAAGATCGCCACTGCCGCCGGCAAGAGCTCGATCGACAACCAGTCGCAGGTGAAGCTGAAGGAGCTCGACCAGCAGGCACAGGCGCTCACCACGCTCTACCAGACCTTCCTCAGCCGTTATGAGGAAGCCTCGCAGCAGCAGACTTTCCCGGTCGGCAAGGTCCGCATCATCTCCGATGCGACGATGCCGCTTTCGGCGTCGAGCCCGCGCACCTTGCGGGTGCTCGCTCTGTCGCTGGTGCTCGGTCTGATGCTCGGCGCCGGCTGCGGCGGGCTGAACGAATTCAACGAGCGCTTCTTCAGGACGGGCGAGGACGTTCGCGACCGCGTCGGGCTGAAATTCCTCGGCTACCTGCCGACGATCGGCGGCGGCAAGGTCAAGGACGAAAAGCCTGACGACGTGCCGGTCGACGCCAAGGTCGCCAGCCTGTCGGCCGCCGAAAAACGGGCGCGAATGCGGGTCAGCATCGATGCGCCGGCCTCAATGTTCGCCGAGACGCTGCGCAACGCCAAGATCGCCTTCGACGTGGTGATGGAAGACCAGGGCAGCCGGGTCATCGGCGTCATCTCCGTGCTGCCCGGCGAGGGCAAGTCGACGGTAGCGGCAAACCTTGCCGGATTGCTGGCCGCCAACGGCGCCAAGACATTGCTGATCGACGGCGATTTGCGCAATCCTGGCCTCAGCCGCAGCCTCGGCATGGAAACCGAGCAAGGGCTGATGGAAGCGGTGGTCAACGGCCAGACTTGGCAGTCAGTCGGCAAGGTCGACCGGCAGACCAAGCTGGCGATCATCCCGGCCGTGCTGCGCGGCCAGTTCTCGCACACCAGCGAGCTTCTCGGTTCGGCCGGCATGCGGCGCTTCATCGAGAACGCCAAGGAGACGTTCGAGTATATCATCGTCGACCTGCCGCCGCTCGGCCCGGTGGTCGACGCCAAGGCGTTCGCACCGCTGGTCGACGGTTTCGTGCTGGTCACCGAATGGGGTCGCACGCCGCGCGCCATGGTGCGCTCCATGCTCGAATCGGAACCCTATATCGCGAACAAGATCGTCGGGGCGGTGCTGAATAAGGTCAATTTGAAGAAACTGGCGAAATACGGCTCGCTCGGCGGATCGGAAAAATTCTTCGACCGCTATTCGACCTACTATCTGGAGAAGTCGGAGCAACGCACCAAGCAGGCCGCCTGAAGCAGTTCCAGAGCAATTCCAGGCAAAGTGTGAAACGTTAGGCTCGGCGCCTTCGCCGTAGCCCTCCGGAATTGCGCCAAACAAAGAAATTCCACCGTTTCCGTGAAAACGGTGGACCGCTGCTAGAAAAGCGCAGCGTTCAGTCTCGGGACGATAGCAGCCGGCCATATTTGCCGACGATCCTGAGCGCCGTCAGCCGTCCGCTCCGGAAGGCGCCGGTGTCGATGCCGAGCGCCCGTCCGCCGAGCTTCGGAATCTCGACGATAGTGTGGCCGTGCACCACCCACCGGTCGAGCCGGTGGGCGGCCTGGAAGAACTCCTCGCGGATGTTGAGCAGGTCGGCCTCGTCCTGCGCCTCGAGCGCGATGCCGGGTCTGATGCCGGCATGAACGAACACGAAGTTTTCCGAGCACACCATCACCGGCAGCGTGCGCAGGAAGCCGACATGGCTGGCGGGAATAACCTGGCGGATGCGGTCGTCGACGTCTTCGCTCGAAGCGTAGAGGTGTTCCAGGCGCGCCGGATCGACGCCGTAGGAAAACAGCGTCTCCAGTCCGCCAACGCCCAGCCAGGATTGCCGCGAAAGATAGCCGTCGAGATAGTTCAGCATCATCATCTCGTGGTTTCCCGCCAATGAGATGCGCAGGAAACCTCTCGGCGGCGGCGCCATGAGATGCTCGACCACACGCCGCGAATTTGGCCCGCGATCGATATAGTCGCCGAGCATAATGATGATCTTGCGGCCGCGGAACCGCAGCGCGTCGAGGACAATCTTCCGCTCCAGCGCCTGCAATTCGTCATAGCAGCCATGCACGTCGCCGACCGCGTAGACAATCGTGTCCCGCATGTCCATCACCAGGCGCTCGCGCGGCAGGGCCCGGGTTCGTCTCGATCGCTGGAAAAGGCTCACGTCTTGAGGCTCGGTACTCGGATAAGCATTGCGCCACAAGGGTGTGGACCAAGCCTCGATATCATGCCGGATGCCAACAATTCCACACCGGCCGGCGCTTCACACCGCCACACCGGATCAAGCAGCTAAAGCATGTCGCGTGAAAAAGGATTCACGCGACCTGCTTTAGGTCTTCGATTTTAAGCATGTCTTTATCCCGAAACCGCTGCACATTTTCGGGAGACATGCTTTAAACCCCGATGCCACGTCCCTTGAGCGCCGTGGTGATCTCATCGAGGATCACGGGATCGTCGATGGTCGCGGGCATGGTCCATTCCTCCTTGTCTGCGATCTTCTGCATCGTGCCGCGCAGGATCTTGCCGGAGCGCGTCTTGGGCAGCCGCTTGATGGTCACCACCGTCTTGAAGGCGGCGACCGGGCCGATCCGCTCGCGCACCAGCCCCACCACTTCGCTTTCGATCGCGCCGGCATCGCGCGACACACCGGCATTGAGCACGACGAAGCCGAGCGGCACCTGGCCCTTCATCGCGTCGGCGATGCCGACGACGGCGCATTCGGCGACATCCGGGTGGGCCGCCAGAACCTCCTCCATGGCGCCGGTCGATAGCCGATGGCCGGCGACATTGATGATGTCGTCGGTGCGCGCCATGACATAGAGGTAGCCGTCCTCGTCGATCATGCCGGCATCGGCCGTCTTGTAGAAGCCGGGAAACTCCTCGAGATAGGCCTGGCGGAAGCGGGCATCGGCATTCCACAGCGTCGGCAGGCAGCCGGCGGGCAGCGGCAGCTTGACCACGACATTGCCGAGCGTGCCGCGCGGCACCTCATGGCCGGCATCGTCGAGCACGCGGATGTCGTAGCCGGGCATCGGCACTCCGGGCGAGCCGTATTTCACCGGCAACAGCCCAAGGCCGGCCGGATTGATGGTCATCGGCGAACCGGTCTCGGTCTGCCACCAGTGGTCGATCACCGGCACCTTCAGCTTCTGCTCCGCCCATTTGATGGTTTCGGGGTCGGCGCGCTCGCCGGCAAGGAAAAGGGTGCGGAATTTCGACAGATCGTATTTCGGCACGAATTCGCCGCGCGGATCCTGTCCCTTGATGGCGCGGAAGGCGGTCGGCGCGGTGAACAGCGCGACCACGCCGTGCTCGGATATAACCCGCCAGTAGGTGCCGGCGTCCGGCGTGCCGATCGGCTTGCCCTCGAACAGCACGCTGGTGGCGCCATGCAGCAGCGGGCCGTAGACGATGTAGGAGTGGCCGACCACCCAGCCGACGTCGGAGGCAGCCCAGAACACTTCGCCCGGCTTGACGCCGAACTCGTTGTCCATCGTCCATTTCAGCGCGACCATATGGCCGCCATTGTCGCGCACGATGCCCTTCGGCTGGCCGGTCGTGCCGGAGGTGTAGATGATATAGAGCGGGTCGGTGGCAAGCACCGGCACGCAGTCGACATTGGCGCCGGCGGCGCGCTCGCGGGCAACGGCGTCCGCGTAGTCGAAATCGTAATTGTCCTTCATCTCGCAGCGCAATTGATCGCGCTGCAGGATGAGGCAGGCATCGGGCTTGTGCTTCGACATCGCGATCGCCTTGTCGAGCAGCGGCTTGTAGGCAACCACGCGGCCTGGCTCCAGGCCGCAGGACGCGGTGATGATCAGCTTCGGCCTGGCGTCGTCGATGCGGGTGGCAAGCTCATGCGAGGCAAAGCCGCCGAACACCACCGAATGCACGGCGCCGATGCGGGCTGAGGCAAGCATGGCTACGGCCGCTTCCGCCACCATCGGCATGTAGATGATGACGCGATCGCCCTTGCCGATGCCGCGATGCCTGAGCACCGAAGCCAGCGCGACCACCTCGCGCTTCAATTCGGCATAGGTGAATTTCCGCACCGTCCCGGTGATCGCGCTGTCATGGATCAGCGCCGGCTGGTCGGCGCGCCCGCCCGCCACGTGGCGATCGATGGCGTTGAAGCAGGTATTGCAGGAGGCGCCGGTGAACCAGCGCCCGTAGACGCCTTCTGTCGCATCGAAGACGCTTTCGGCGGGCGAGTACCAGTCGATAGCCTTCGCGGCGTCCGCCCAGAACCCTACGGGGTCGCGTTTCCAGCCCTCGTAGACCTCATGGTAGCGTGACGCCATGGAACTTCCTCCCGGATACGGCTTGCCTCCCTGCAATAGCCTATGCCGATTTTCTGGGCCATGTCTTCCTGCATCTTGGTCGACGTTGCCGGCAAAACGTCTTGATGCGCCGCTCCCGGCTGGAGCGCCGTTCTGCCTGTCGGGAATCTCAGCCGGCTTAGAGCGGCAGCGCCGCCAGCATCAGCCCGACGCCGCCGGCGATCAATATGGCGGCAGCCAACGCCTTCCGATGACGTTCGAAAGCCGTTGGAGCCCGATCCCAATTGTAACGCATACTCATCACTCCCCAAAAAACCCCGGCGGACTCATAGCTTACTCTGGGTAAGGATGGCAACCCTGACGGGAACCGCCGCCTTGACGGCACGCGAAGCGATATCCGCATCAGCAATGGACAGCGCCGCGGTGCCGCGCTAATTGCTCTGCGGCAATTGGTCTGGAGCGGGCGCATGGTCGAAATCGCCTCTGAAACGGTTCTGCGAATGGCGGACGATGCCTCGGTGCAGCATGTCGGCGATGGCGCCGTGGTGCTTTTGGCGCGCAGCGGTCAGCTCTACACTTGCAACGAAACGACCGAGGCTTTTCTCGACAAGGTGAACGGGACCCGCAGCCTCGACCAGATCGTTGTCCTGATGTCGGACGAATTCGAGATCGACAAGGCAACGCTCGACCAGGACATGGCCGAACTGGCCGCCGAGCTGATGGCGGAAGGCATCCTCGCCGGCCCGGGCGCGTGATGGCCGACGGAGCGTTCCTGCGAGCCCTGTTCCGTGCCCATTTGTGGTTCAGCGCCCGGCTGATGCCGGTCCTGATCGGCCGGCGCGATTTCGAAAGCGTGTTGAAATGGGCCCCGTTGAGCTCGCCCACGCCCTATCGCGGCCTGCCCGCGACCTATGTCGTCACCCGCGTCCACCGCACGGTCCGGCATCCCTGGCTGATGCGCGATCGCAGATGCCTGAGGGAAGGTCTGCTCGGCTTCCGCTTCCTGGGCCTGGCCGGTTTCGATCCCGAGCTGCGCTTCGGCGTCGATGCGAAATCGATGCATGAACCGCGCCTGTCGGCGCATTGCTGGGTCTGCCTCGACGGCAAGCCGGTGGTCAGCGACAGCCTGCCCGGAATGGTGGAAATCTATCGCCACCATGCCGGCGCGGCCAAGGCGCACGCCGCTTGACCGGCATAGTGGCCACTTTCCGCTATGACCTCCAAGGCCAGGTCGTCGCGATATCGGCGGCGCGCGCCGAGCTGTGGCCGAACTTCGACCTGATGCTCGGCACCTTGCGCGTCACCGAGCCGGTAGAGCCCGGTTTTCGCGTCAACATCGTCGAGACGCCGGCCCTGCCGGAAGACCCGCAAGGGAAGCTCGCTTTCGATGGCGAAGTGCCGGAGGACGGCCATTGCCGCATGATCGACGGCGGCGACATCGTCCACTTGATCTTCCCCGGCCTGCAGACGGCCTCGATCCATGCCAGGGAAGGGTGGGCCGAAATCCGCCTTCACCCCGACAGCAAGGTCAAATGGACACTGCTGATGCTGGTGCTGGATGCCGCGCTCGATGCCGGCGGGCAGCACATGCTCCACACTGCCGGCCTGACGCTGCCCGGCCGCGATGCGCTTGTGCTGATCCATGCGCCGAGCGGCACCGGTAAGTCGACGACGTCGCTGGCGCTGGCCTCGCAAGGCTTCGGCCTCTGCTCCGACGACGCCATGATCCTCAAGGTGATGCCTGATGGCGGCACCACGGCCTGGGGTCTGCCGCGCAAGGTGAAGATCCACCGCAATACCGCCGCGATGCTGCCTTTCGTGGCGCCTTGTCTGGGCTCCTCCTGGGACCGCAATAGCGAGCAGGCGGTTTCATTGGAGTGTTTGGCTGAAATCATCCGCATCGAGGGCACGATCGTCAGGCCGGTCGCGGCGCTGCTTCATCTTGCCCGTTCGGCCGATGCGGAAACCCGGCTGCTGCCGATGGCCAGGACGGACGCCATGGTAGCGCTCGCTGCCGACAATGTCCGCACCGGCATGACCGGCCTGCTGGCGATGCAGAAACGGCGCATGGCAGCGATCGCGGCGCTGGTCAGGGAGGTCCCGACCTTCACCCTTGAGGTCGGAGCCAGGCCGGCCGAGGCGGCCCCATTGATAAGCGCGGCGCTGGATCGGGTTTAGACAAGCTTAGGCTGGATGTGGCTTTGCCTTGGCAAGCCTCTGGACCCAGCGAAAAGCATCGCGGCGCAGGCGCGAGCGGATCTTGTCCCTGGAATTGACGCGGAGCAGCGTATTGCCGGTGATCAGCCACCTAGCCAGCCGTATCGACAGATCGGGCTTGATGCGGTCGGCAAGCTCGATTGCGCGCGGCGCGCCGAACAGCCGGCCGGTCACGTTGAGAACCGTCGCCAGTTCGAGCTCGATGCCGGTCATGCGCGCGGCCTCGAGCAGGCGCGCTTCGGCTCCCGGCGCTTGCAGCGCTCGCACGCCTTGCAACACGTCTACGCAAAGCTGCAGCCGGTGGAACTTGTGGCCGCCGGCGGCATGGACGATGGCGATAGTCAGCAGCGCCGCCGGCGTGTCGGTCTCGCCGCCGTCGATCGCCCGCAATTCGCGAAAGCCGAGCGACAGGCGCCGCCGCATGCCTGTGTCGTGCACCAGATTGCCATGCAGCTCGATCATCAGACTGGAGTTCTCCTTCTCCAGCCATTTGAACTCCTGCAGCTCGTGCGATTCCGCTTCGTCGCTGGCGAGCTCGAAGCCGCAGCCGGCGATCACCTGGTTGGCGTCGCCGATGCTGGCCGGATCGACCAGAATGTCGATGTCGGTGAATGGTCGGTCGGCAGAGTTTCGGTACAGCTTTCGCGCAAAGACCGGACCCTTGACGATGCGGGCCGGAACGCCCTTCGCGGCAAGAGCCTTCATGATGCGGTCGCCGTGATATTGCAGCAGCATCGACTGTCCGGTCGCCAGCGTCGCCTGGTCGCGCAGCTCCGACAGTTTCTGCCGCAAGGCCGCATCCCCCGGCAAACGAGCGTCGCCAACTTCTCTCAATTTGCGCAGCATGATCGGCAAGACGCCATGGAATTCGGCATTGGCCAGCAGCGCCATCAAGGTATTGGCCGAGCGATCCTGCCCCCAGGCAGCCGGAGCCTCGGGATCGGCAAAGTTGAGCAGCAGTTTTTCGTCGGCAGGCGTGAGGGGTGGCAGCATCTACCCGGCTCGTTTCGCGATGTGTCGCAGAAAAGCCCCGGCGAAGCCAGCGCCGGTTACATCCGCCAGCGCAGCGCCGCCGTATGCACCGGTGCGTCCCATAGCATCGTCATCTCGTCGTCGAGCAGGCTCAGCGTGATCGAGCAGCCGGCCATGTCGAGCGAGGTCACATAGGAGCCGACCAGCGAGCGGGTCACCGTCACGCCCGTTTCCTCGAACATCCTGCGGGCGCTGTTGTACATCAGATAGAGTTCCATCAGCGGCGTGCCGCCGAAGCCGTTGACGAACAGCAGCGCCGGTCCCTTCGCCCGCCCGCCGAGGTCATCGGCAATCGCCGTGCAGACCTCCTCGGTGATCGCGTCGGCGCTCTTCAGCGTATCGCGCCGCCGGCCGGGCTCGCCATGGATGCCGACGCCGAATTCCATCTCGTTGTCGCCGATCTCGAAGGTCGGCCTGCCTGCGGCTGGCACGGTGCAACTGGTCAGCGCCACGCCCATCGAGCGCGTCGCGGCATTGACGCGATCGCCAAGCGCCTTGAGATCCGGCAGCGCCATGCCCAGCTCGGCGGCGGCACCGACGATCTTCTCCACCACCAGCGTGCCGGCAACGCCGCGCCGCCCCGTCGTGTAGGACGAGTTCTCGACCGCGACATCGTCATTGGTCACCACTTTCATGACGCCTTCCGACATTTCGGCCGCCATGTCGAAGTTCATCACGTCGCCTTCGTAGTTCTTGACGATGAACAGACAGCCGGCTCCGGTGTCGACGGCCTGCGCGGCTGCCAGCATCTGGTCCGGCGTCGGCGAAGTGAACACCTGGCCGGGGCAGGCGGCATCCAGCATGCCGTGGCCGACGAACCCGCCATGCAGCGGCTCGTGGCCGGAGCCCCCGCCCGAGATCAGCGCCACCTTGCCCGGCTTCAGTGCTTTGCGGCGGACGAATTTGTGCTCGTCACCAAGCACAAGAATGTCGCCGTGCGCGGCGACGAAGCCGTCAAGGCTCTCCGTCAGGACCGTGTCCACCGAATTCATAAATTTCTTCATGGCAGTCCTCCCGAAATAGTCTTGGATCTTACGCAATTCCGGACGGAAAACCGCCAGGCACTTTTCCTGGAATTGCTGTAGCGTTCAGCCGCTGCCCTTGCCGGCGATGCTGGTGATCTTCTGGATGAATTCATTGATCGCCCGGTCGAGGGCGGCATTCTGCCTGTCGTCGCCGAAATCCGGAACGATCAGTGAAACATGGCGCGTCCTGCGCGGGCCGGAGGCCATCGGCACCTTGCCGGGATGCGCCTGGTGATAGGCGACGAGGAACTGGTCGCGCTCGGCCTGGCTGAAATGGCAGACGGAAAAGATGGACGGCAGATGTTTCGACGGGATCGGCACCGAATAGGCCGGACTGGAGATCTGGGTGACGAAGCTGCGGTGCTTGCCGAGCGCGTCGGCAAGCCGCTGGCGCATGCCGGACGGGCGCTGATCGATGACATGTGACAGGATCGTCTTGTAGGCGCGGATTGCTTCTTCCGAGCCCGATTCAGCTATCCTGGCTGTCTTGGCCATGGCGCCTAGACCGTCACGTCTGCGATGGCCGCCTTGGCCATGGCAAGCTGGGCGGGTGCGACCGAGAGGTCGCGCAGCCCGGCTTCGATCAGCGCCGGGATGGCGGCCGGATCGCCGCCCGCGTCGCCGCACAGGCCGACCGGAATCTTTTTCTCCCGTCCGAAGGCCGCGACGGACGCGATCAGCCGCAGAACCGAAGGGTAACGAACAGAATTCAGATGCGCGACGGCGGCATTGTCGCGCGCCGCCGCCATCACATATTGCGTAAGATCGTTGGAGCCGATCGAGAAGAAGGCGACATGGGCGAAGGCTTCCGGGGTAATCGCCACTGACGGTACCTCGACCATGATGCCGAGCGGCGGCACTTTGTGCGCGATGCCGTCCGCGGCAAGCGTGTCCCGCTCCTGCGCAAACAGCGCAGCGGCCTGGCTATACTCCTCGGGTGTGGCGATCATCGGAAACATCACCTTCAGATTGCCGTGGACGGCGGCGCGCAGCAATGCCCGGATCTGCAGGCGGAAGACATCGAGCCGCGCCAGCGAAAGCCTGATGCCGCGCAGGCCAAGAAAAGGGTTGGTTTCCTCGACGGTGAAGCCCGGCACCGGCTTGTCGCCGCCGGCATCGACGGTGCGGATGGTCACCGGCTTGTCGCCGGCCCATTCCAGCACCTTGCGATAGGCCTGGTATTGCGTCTCCTCGTCAGGCAGCGTCTTGCCGAACAGGAACTCCGTCCGCATCAGCCCGACGCCGTCGCAGCTCGCGACATCGATGCCGTCGACATCCGAAGGGTAGGCGATGTTGACCTGCACGCGCACAACGGTGCCTGCTCTGGTCACCGCCGGCCGCGTCAGGAAAGTCTGCGCCTCGCCTTGGCGTGCCGCGAAGGAGGACGACGACTGCCGAAAGGCCTCGATCTCGGCCGGCGAGGGCGAGAGCAATATCGCGCCATGCTCGGCGTCGAGCAACGCGACGCCAGCGGGCGTAGCCGGCGAGGCGGCGAGCCCTACCACCATCGGCACGCCGCGCGAGCGCGCCAGCATGGCGACATGGCTCGCCGTGCTGCCGGCCCTGAGCGCGATGCCGCCGCCTTTGCTCCAGTCGGTTTCGAGAAAGCGCGTCGGCGCGATGTCCTCGCCAAAGAGGATGGCGCCCGGCGGCGCGGCGGTCTCGCTGTCCTCGCTCAGCGCCCGCAGCACCTGGTCGCGTATGTCGCGCAGATCGGCGGCGCGCGCGCGAAAGTAATCCTGGTCGGACGTTTCGTAGCCGGCGATCTCGGTGTCGAGTGCCGCCCGCCAGGCGACATCCGCTCTCTGGCCGGAACCGATCGACGCCAAGGCCGGGCCGCTCAACGCATCGTCTTCCAGCATGGCGATGTGAAATTCGAGGATGCCGGCGGCGTCGCCATCGACGCTTTCGACCAGTGCCGCAAGCCGGCTCACCGCCTTGCCGATCGCGGCCTTCAGCGCCGCCTTCTCCTCAACCGGGCTCGCTTTGCTGATGTAGACCGCCGGCGGCCGATCCAGGTCAAACAGCGGCCCCTCGGCATAGCCGGCCGAGGCCGGGATACCCTCAATCCGCATGGCCCGCAGTCCTCGCGGGTTGGAAGCCGCGCTGGCCGGTCTCAAGCCGACCGGGCATGATCCGCGTCCTCGTCGAAGTCGCGCCGAACCAGCTCGACCAGCGCGCCGACCGCTTCGCCGGCGCCGTCGCCCCTGGCCCTGATATGCAGCATGGTTCCCTTCGGCGCCTTGGCCGCCATTACCTTGACGATGCTCTTGGCATCGAGCCAGGGACCGTTGGCCGCCACCGCCACCTCCACCTCGGCCGCAAACGACTTGGCGAGCTTGGTGAACTTCACCGAAGGGCGCGCATGCAGGCCCACATCGTGGGTGATCATGACGGTCGCTTCGGCCGATGCGGACATTCAGTCAATTCCCACTCACGACGGCGACAGTTCATGCGCCGTCGCCACCACTTCCTTCAGCGAGGCGCCGCCGGAGGATTCGGTTGCCGCCATCACCGCGCCTTCCACGATCGGCGCGTTGCAGACGACAATTCTGTGCGAGCGCGGTTCGCCGATCATTTCGATCGCCATCTCGCTGTTGGTCTCGGCGCCGCCGAGATCGACGAGGATGGCGACGCCCGCTTCCGACCAGGCCTTGTCGATGGCGCCCATGATCGCCTCGACGCTGGTGCCCAGACCGCCATGGCCGTTTCCGCCGCACCATGCAAGCGGCACTTCGTCGCCCACCATCTGGCGAACCATGTCCGCGGTGCCTTCGGCTACCAAGGGCGAATGCGATACGATGACGATGCCGACATTGCTCATCAAGAACCCTCGATGGTTTCAGCGATTGCCCGCACCAGCAACGCGGTCGAACGTGCGCCGGGATCCATATGCCCGATCGAGCGCTCGCCAAGGAAGGAGGCACGTCCGCGCAGCGCCTTCATGGCTATGGTGGCGTCCGCCGCCTTGTCGGCAACCTCGGCGATCTCTTTTGCCGTCCCGCCTTGCGCCAGCGCTTCCTGGACCGGCTGCAGCACATCCAGCATGGTTTTTTGACCTGTCTGCGATTTGCCGCGCGCGGCAACCGCCTCGATCGCCTTGCCCAGCGCCGCCGCCAGGCCGTCGCGATCAGGCGCCGCCGAAAGGTCCTTGCCCAGCGCCATGAACAGCGTTCCGAACAACGGGCCGGAGGCGCCGCCGACCGTCATCACCAGCTTGGTGCCGACCGCCTTCAGCGCCTCCGGCAACGGCTTTGCCGAAATTGCGTCCGCGTCGGCGCGCACCGCCTCGAAGCCGCGCTTCATGTTGAGCCCATGGTCGCCGTCGCCGATCGCCTGGTCAAGCGCGGTCAGCTCATCGGCATGCCCCGCGATCGTGTCCGCCGCCGCCGCGATCAATCGAGAGAAATCGGATGCGGCCATTCTCAGTCCTTCATGCCGGGGCAAACAGCGCAGCCACGGCAGCGAACACCTCTGCCACCGCGAAGGCGCCCGGATCCGGTATGTCAAGCTGGCGGCCGATATAGGCGGAACGGCCGGCTTTTGCCCTCTGCATCGCCGCGGTAGTCTCCGCGCCGTGCCGCGCCGCTTTGGCGGCTGCTTCCAGACCATTCAAGTATAGCGCTTCGAGCGCCGGCTCTAGCGCGTCGACCATGGTGCGGTCGCCGAGCTTCGCGCCGCCGTAGAAGGTCATGCGGTCAAGCCCTGCGAGCAGCGCCTTGCTGAACGGTGCGCCGCCTCTGAGCGACTGCGCCGCTGCCGTGAAGAAGATCGACAAAAGCACGCCGCTGGAACCGCCCATCGAGGTCCCCAATATATCGCCGATTGCGGCGAGCGTTGCGGCCTTTTCGGCAAGCGGCAGCGTATCGAGGCGGTGAAGCACGCTGCGCGCGCCTGTCGCCACCGTCGACCCGGTATCGCCATCGCCGGCCTTGGCGTCCAGCCCGTTCAGCGTCTGTTCGAGCGAGATCAGTTTCTGGCAGACCGTGGCGATCAGCCGCTCAGCGCCGGCATCGCGACTTGCCGCCTTTGTATCGCGACTGGCGGGTTTGGCGACTGCCACGACCACCGGCGGGTGAACCGGCTTCGCCGGCAGCCAGGCATGCGGGCCGACCGGCGCCAGCAGCGCCGTCTCGCGCTCGGCGTCCAGCCTGATCAGCGACAGCGAGAAGCCGTTCATGTTGAGCGCCGTCATCAGATGTCCGGGGCCGACCGTCAGCGCCACGGCCTTCGCCAGCGGCGAGGACAAGACAGCGTTGGCGATCAAAGACATTTCGAGCGGCGGCACCGAGCCGAGATTGTTGATCAGCAACGCATAATGGCTGCCGGGATCGAGCCGCGCGGCGAGGCGTTCGGCCATGATGGCCACCAGCTTGCCGGCGCTCTGCAGGGGAATGCGCTCGACGCCCGGCTCGCCATGGATGCCGAGGCCGAGCTCGCCGTCATCGGCGCCAAATCGGTCCTCATGCGCCTGCCCGGGGATCGAGCAGGAGGAGAGCGAAATACCGAGCGAAACGATATCCGCTGCCGCCGCCCGCGCTGCCGCTGCAACGGACGCCAGGTCGTGACCGGTTTCGGACAGATGCCCGGCGATCTTGTGCACGAATAGCGTGCCGGCGACGCCTCGCGGCTGCGCAATGTCGGGTAGCGCGATGTCGTCGCCAACGATCACCATTTCGACCGAAAAGCCCTCGGCGCGCGCCTTCTCGGCGGCTAGCCCGAAATTGAGGCGGTCGCCCGTGTAGTTCTTGACGATCAGCAGGCAGCCGGCCGGACCGGTTGTCGCCCGGATCGCCTGCAGCACCGCTTCGACGCTTGGTGAGGCAAAAATCTCGCCCGAGACGGCGGCGGTCAGCATGCCGGCGCCGACGAAGCCGGCATGCGAAGGCTCATGCCCGGCGCCGCCGCCGGAAACGACGGCGACCTTGGTCTTGTCCCAGTCGGCGCGCAGCACGACCTTGACTTCGGGATAGCCGTCCAGACGCGCTAGCGTGCCGGAGCCTGCGGTCGCAAGAAACCCGTCCAGCGCTTCGGTGACGATTGAGTCCCTGCGGTTGAAAAAGTGCTTCATGGATTTCGTCCAGTCCGTATCTGCGGTCATTAATCAGTGTGCGGTGTGTGCGAAACCGGCTACATCAGCCTCTGTCCGTTCGAACCAAAATAAAGCGGTGAGCGATAGCGGATCGTCACCTTGTCCCCCTTTCCGAATGGCGTGTCGGGATCGGTCAATGTCACCAGCTTCTTCGCTCCCACCGTGACATGCAGATGGTTCTGGTCGCCGAGATGCTCTATCCAATCGACGACGCCGTCGGCATGGCCGTTTGTAGCCTTCTCGATCGACAGATGCTCGGTGCGGGCGCCGATCGTCGTCGTGCCGGTCGGCGCGCCGCCATCGGGCAGCAATCCGGCCGGTAAAAGGTTGATCGCCGGCTGGCCGAGGCGGGCCGCGACGTGAAGATTAGCCGGCTCCGAATAGATCATGCGCGGCGTGCCGATCTGCACCAGCACGCCGTTGGCAAGGATGCCGATGCGGTCGGCCATGGTCATCGCCTCGATCTGGTCGTGCGTGACATAGAGCATGGTGGCGCCGAGTTCGGATTGGATGCGCTTCAATTCGAGCCTCAGATCGGCGCGCAGCTTGGCGTCGAGCGACGACAGCGGCTCGTCCATCAGGTAGATCGCCGGCTTGCGCACCAGCGCGCGGCCGATGGCGACGCGCTGCATTTCGCCGCCGGAGAGCTTGGTCGACCGGTTGTCGAGCTTGTGGTGGATGCGCACCATCTTCGCCACTTCCTCGACGCGGCGCCGCACCGCCTCCTCGGGAAACCGTCTCGCCGGCGAACGCAGCGGGAAGGCCAGATTGTCGAAGACCGAAAGATGCGGATAGAGCGAATATTGCTGGAAGACGAAGGCCGTGTCGCGCTCGGCCGGCGACAGCGTCGTGGCGTCCTGGCCGCCGATATGGATGGTGCCGCCGTCCGGCCGCTCCAGCCCGGCGATCAGCCTCAGCGTCGTCGTCTTGCCGGCGCCGGTCGGGCCGAGCAGCACGACGAATTCGCCGTCCTTGATCTGCAGGTCGAGATTGTCGATAGCGACCGTCTCGCCGAAACGCTTGGTCACACCCCGGATATGGACATCAGCCATGGCGCGCCTCCGCAGCCTTGTCATGCATGGCGGTCCGCACCGCGCGGCCGGAGCCCTTCTCGAACAGCGACAGCCTGGCGCTGCTCAAGGACAGCCCGACCTGCTCGCCCGGATTGAGGTGGATACCGGCCGGCACACGGGCCTTGATGATACCTTCCGCCGTTTCCACCGCGACGATCTGCGTGGTGCCGAGATATTCGCTGCCGTAGATCGCGCCACGCAGTTTCGAGGCATCGTCGAAGCGGATGTGCTCAGGCCGGATGCCGAGCGCCATGGCGCTGGGCGCCACATCCTCGCGCACCTCCGGCACCGACACCTTGGCGCCTTGCACGACGATTTCCTTCGCACCTTTCGACAAGCCGCCGCCAAAGCCGAGAAAATTCATCGGCGGTGAGCCGATGAAATCGGCGACGAACATCGTCGCCGGCCGGTCGTAGATCTCACGCGGTGTGCCGAACTGCTCGATGACGCCGTGGTTCATCACCGCGATCTTGTCGGCCATCGACATCGCTTCCATCTGGTCGTGCGTGACATAGACGGTGGTGGCGTGGATGCGATTGTGCAGCTCGCGCAGTTCATGGACCATCAAATCGCGGAACTCGGTATCGAGCGTGCCCAGCGGCTCGTCCATGAGAAAACATTTCGGCCGCCGCACGATCGCGCGGCCGAGCGCGACGCGCTGGCGGTCGCCTCCCGCCAAACCCGACACCGATTTGTTGAGCAGATGGTCGATGCGCAGCAGCTTCGCCGTCTCCTCGACGCGTTGGCGAATCTCGGCTGCCGGCATGCCTTGCGCCAGCAGCGGAAAGCCGATGTTCTTGCGTACATTCATGTGCGGATAGAGCGCGAACAGCTGGAAGACGAAGGCGATGTCGCGCTCGCGCGCCCGGCGCATGGTGACGTCCTCGCCGCCGAGCAGGATTTGACCGCCGGTCGGCAGTTCGAGCCCGGCGATCATCCGCAGCGTTGTCGTCTTGCCGCAGCCCGACGGCCCCAGCATGACGAAGAACTCGCCGTCCTCGACGACGAAGTTGGAATCCTGCACGGCGACGAAATCGCCGAAGGCTTTTCTCAGATGCTGGACGCGGATTTCGGCCATGTCTATTCCGGAAACTTCGAGACGATGATGAACATCACGGTGCCGGCGAGCATGGTGATGAAGGAGTAGGTATAGAGCGCCAGCGCGAACGGCTGGAACAGCATCAGGAAGCCGATGGCGATCAGCGCCGTGGCGATGTTTTCCATCAGCCCGCGCCTTGCCCAGCGCGGCCAAGAGGAGCGCTTGGAGGCAACAGAGCGGTTCATGCGTCCCTCCCTTCCTTCCCGTTCAAGGGGAGAGATGGTTGCCAGGTGGTTCCCCCACTCCGTCGCTGCTTCGCAGCGCCACCTCTCCCCCCTCCGGAGGGAGAGGAAGGGAGCCTGGCTGAATGAAGTTCGCGCCCTTCCTCCACCCCGTCGATCGGGGGAGAGGTGTCGAGCGAAGCTCGACGGAGTGGGGGTCGACCCGGCGCGACGCGAGACAATGCATGCGCCTGCTTAGCGTGCACGCCTCGGCTTCTTATTCCCACACTGCTCATTTACGCACCGCGCCGAAGGTGATGCCGCGCAGCAATTGCTTGCGCAGCAGAATGGTGAAGACCAGGATCGGCACCAGGAAGATCGTCGTGCCGGCCGCCACCGCAGGCCAGTCCTGGCCGCCTTCGCCGATGATGGTCGGGATGAAGGGCGGCGCCGTCTGCGCCGTGCCGGAGGTGAGCAGCGCCGCAAACGCATACTCGTTCCAGGCAAAGATCAGGCAGAAGATGGCGGTCGCGGCAATGCCGGTGGTCGCCTGCGGCAGCACGGTGCGCCAGAATGCCTGCAGCCGAGTATAGCCGTCGATCATCGCGGCCTCTTCATACTCGCGCGGGATCTCGTCGATGAAGCCCTTGAGCAGCCACACCGCCAGCGAAACGTTGACGGCGGTATAGAGCAGGATCATGCCGAGCGCGGTGTCGGAGAGGCCGAGCTCGCGGTACATCAGGTAGATGGGGATGGCGACCGCGATCGGCGGCATGAAGCGCGTCGACAGGATGAAGAACAACAGATCGTCGGCCAGCGGCACCTTGAAGCGCGAGAAGCCATAGGCCGAGAGCGTGCCGAGGAAGACAGCGCAGAAGGTCGAGCCGAAGGCGATGATCAGCGAGTTGACGAAGCGCGGCAGGAAGTTCGACGGCCCGGCGATCACCATGTTGCGCTTGCGCACCGTCTCGTCGCAGAAGCCGGTCGCCGGTCCGAGCGAGTTGATGTATTCCGGCGTCTGCCTGGTGCGGGTGGTGAACAGGTTGCAATAGCCCTCGATGCTCGGCTGGAAGACGATCTTCGGCGGATAGGCGATCGAATCCGGCGGCGTCTTGAAGCTGGTGGCGAAGATCCACAGCAGCGGCACGATCGAGATCAGCGCATAAGCGACGATGATAGTGCCGGCGATGCGCTTCGAATTCGCCGAAGGCGCGACGACGGAATGGGCGGTGGTCAGGCTCATCTCTGCTTCACCTTGTTGAGCGCCTTGACGTAGATGTTGGCGAGACCGAACACCGCGACGAACAGGATGATGGCGAATGCCGAGGAATAGCCGGTGCGCCAGCTTTCGAAGGCCTGCCGCTTCAGCGTGATTGAGGCGACCTCGGTGGTCGAGCCCGGCCCGCCGCCGGTCAACAGATTGACCATGTCGAACATCTTGAAGTTCTCGATGCCGCGAAACAGCACCGCCAGCATGATGAAGGGCAGCGCCATCGGCAGCGTGATCGACCAGAACTGCCGCCAATTGGAGGCGCGGTCGACCTCGGCCGCCTCATAGATATATTCGGGGATCGAGCGCAGGCCTGCGAGGCAGATCAGCATCACGTAAGGTGTCCACATCCAGGTGTCGACGATGATGATCGACCATGGCGCCAGCTCGACATTGGACAGCATCTGCACGTTAGTCGGCGGAATGCCTGACACGAAGGAGATGACATAGGAGAACAGGCCGATCTGCGGTTCGTAGAGGAAGCGCCAGAAATTGCCGACCACCGCCGGCGAAAGCATCATCGGCACCAGGATGATGGTGGTCCAGAAGGCGTGGCCGCGGAATTTTCTGTCGATCAGCCAGGCGAGCGTAAAGCCGATCAGCGTCTGCAGGAGGATGGTCCAGAACACGAAATGCGCCGTCGTCTGCATGGCGATCCAGATGTCCTGGTCGCCGAGGATGCGCTGGTAGTTGGCGAGCCCAAGGTTCTTCACCACCTCGTTCGGCCGGTTGGCGCGGAAGTTGGTGAAGGAGAGATAGATCGCCCAGAACAGCGGAAAGATGTTGATGGCGAGCAAAAGCAGGATCGTCGGCGAAATGAACAGCCAGGCCAGCCCCTTGTCGCTGATGCCCCGGATCTTCTTGGCCAACGGCTCCGGCGTAGCCCGGGCAACGTTGTCCGCAGTCCGATTGAGCATGGTCAGTCCTGCTTCGGTCACTTGGGTCTTCTCGGCGATGGAATTTATCTGAACCGCGTCCCGTGCCAAGGGTGGCACGGGACGCCTCTTCTAGCTCGGGAGGAGCTTACATCTTGCCGTCGTCCTGGAAGACCTGCGTCCAGTCCTTGACCAGCCCGTCGAGCGCGTCCTTGGGCGAGCCCTGGCCGGCGACGACATAGTCATGGAAGCGCTTCTGCGAAGCCTGCAGCAGCGGCGCGTAACTCGGCTCGGCCCAGAAATCCTTCACGATCGCCATCGAGTCGAGGAAGGCTTGCGCGTAAGGCTGGCTTGACGGGAACTTGGGGTCCTTCACCACGGAGTTCAGGCAGGAATAGCCGCCGAGCGACCACCATTTGGCCTGCACGTCCTTGTTGGCGAACCACTTGATGTATTTCAGCGCCGATTCCTGCTTGTCGGAATAGGACACCACCGAAATGCCCTGGCCGCCGAGCTGCGCGAACTGGTCGCCGTCGGGACCCTTCGGATTGACGAAGTAGCCGATCTTGTCGCCGCCGACATTCTCGTCCTTCTGCAGGCCGGGCCAGGTGAAGGCGAAGTTCATATGCATCGCCACCTGGCCGGATTTGAAGGCGTCGACGCCTTCGCCCATGTAGCTGTTGGAGGCGCCGGGCGGCGTGCAGCAATCATAGAGCGCCTTGTAGAATTCCAGCCCCTTCACCGATTTCTCGGAATTGACGAAGCCTTCCATCTCATAGGGTTTCTTCGGGTTCTCGTACTGGAAGCCGTAGCTGTAGAGCACGTCCATGGCGCCCATGGTGATGCCTTCCGAACCGCGCTCGGTGTAGATCGAGGCGCCGTAGACAGTCTTGCCGTCGATCTGCCGCTTCTGGAAGAATTCGGCGATCTGCTTCAACTGGTCGAAGGTGGTCGGCGGGCCGAGATCCCAGCCGTATTTTTCCTTGAACTCCTTCTGCAGCTCAGGCCGCGAGAACCAGTCCTTGCGATAGGTCCAGCCGACGACGTCGCCCATCGCCGGCAGCGCCCAGTAGTTCGGCGTGTTCTTCGGCCATTCCGAATAGCCGACGACGGTCGCCGGCACGAAGTCGTCCATGCTGATCTTCTCCTTGTCGAAGAAATCGTTCAGCTTGACGTAATGGCCGTTCTCGGCCGCGCCGCCGATCCACTGGCTGTCGCCGATGATCAGGTCGCAGAGCTTGCCGTGCGAGTTGAGCTCGTTGAGAAAGCGGTCGGCATAGTTGGTCCACGGCACGAATTCGAACTTCATGCCGATGCCGGTTTCCTTGGTGAAGTCCTTGGACAGTTCCACGAGCGCGTTGGCCGGATCCCAGGCCGCCCAGCACAGCGTCAGGTCTTCCGCATGCGCGGCGCTGGTGACGGCTGTCGACGCAGCGATCGCCGAGGCCAGTCCCAACGCCATTTTCAAGGTCGATTTCATGCCTTCCTCCCATTTGCGAAACGCGTCCGGATGACGGTTTCAAGAGCCCTCAAACCTCTCTCCTCAGAGGCCCAAACATGGCAGCGCGCGGCGCGGCGGATGTTTAGTAATTTGTTTAGTGATGCAATTTTTACTAAACAAGGCAAGCGAATTCGTTGCTGCGCCGCAGCATAGCGAAAGCCTCATTGAAATCGTTGCTAAATGCCCGCCGGGATGCTTCGTCGGGTCGTTCGTCAGCCAGCTTACCCGACGCTCCTAGTGCTTACCGTCACCGGCCGGATCGGCGGCGCCGGCGGCAACAGCGCGCGGATGTCGGCGAAGGGGAAGGTGGGTTCGAAGCGGAAGCCTTCGGCAAGTGCGCCGGCAGCGCCGGCGCCTTCAATTTGTGCGACAGTTGCATGCCATGCACGACCGCTGATATGCGGGCGCGATGACGACAAAACCCTTGCCGGAGCTTCCGGTCTCCGCCGTGCTGCCGGCGCTCGGCGAGGCGCTGGCCGGGCGCAACAGCGCCGTGCTGGTGGCGCCGCCCGGCGCCGGCAAGACGACGCTGGTGCCGCTGGCGCTGCTAGATGCCTCTTGGCTCGGCACCGGCAAGATCGTGCTGCTGGAGCCGCGCCGGCTCGCCGCCCGCGCCGCCGCCCGCCGCATGGCCGAGCTGCTGGGCGAGGAACCCGGCGGCACCGTCGGCTATGCCATGCGCATGGAGAACCGCACCTCGGCCCGGACAAGGATACTCGTCGTCACCGAGGGCGTTCTTTCCCGAATGATCCTCGACGATCCGGAACTGCCCGGCGTTTCGGCGGTGATCTTCGACGAATTCCATGAGCGTTCGCTCGATGGCGATTTCGGCCTTGCGCTGGCGCTCGACGTGCAGGGCGCGCTCAGGCCCGACCTGCGCCTGCTGGTGATGTCGGCGACGCTCGACGGCGCGCGTGTCGCGAGGCTCCTGGTGCAAGCTCCGGTGATCGAAAGCGAAGGCCGCGCTTTCCCGGTCGATATACGTTATGACGAACGGCCGGCTGGTGTCGCCATCGAGGACGCCATGGCCAAGGCGATTCGCTCAGCACTCGCCACCGAGCAGGGCAGTGTGCTCGCCTTCCTGCCCGGCCAGCGCGAGATCGAACGCACCGCCGAACGGCTGCACGGCAATGTCGGCGCCGATACGGACATCGTGCCGCTCTACGGCCAACTCGACAACAAGGCGCAGGACGCCGCGATCAAGCCGGCGCCGGCCGGTCGCCGCAAGGTGGTGCTGGCGACCTCGATCGCCGAGACCTCGATCACCATCGACGGCGTGCGCGTCGTCATCGATTCCGGCCTGTCGCGGCTGCCGCGTTACGAGCCGGCGAGCGGCCTGACGCGGCTGGAGACGGTGCGTGTCAGCAAGGCCTCCGCCGACCAGCGCGCTGGCCGCGCCGGGCGCACGCAAGCCGGCGTCGCCATCCGGCTGTGGCGCGCCGAGCAGACGGCGGCGCTGCCGGCCTTCACGCCGCCGGAAATCCTCGAGGCAGATCTCTCCGGACTGCTGCTCGACTGTGCCGCCTTCGGCGTCGCCGATCCGTCGAGCCTCGCCTTCCTCGATCCGCCACCGGGGCCGGCACTGAACGAGGCGAGGGCGCTGCTGCGCGCCCTGCACGCCATCGATGAGGCCGGCCGCTTGACGGAAGCGGGCGCTGCGATGCGCGGGCTGGCGCTGCCGGTGCGGCTGGCGCATATGGTCGCCGAAGCGGCAAGGAGCGGACAGGCGCTGGAGGCGGCGACGCTTGCCGTGCTCTTGACCGAGCGTGGGCTGGGCGGCGACAGCGCCGACCTCGAGCGCCGGCTGATGCGCTTTCGCAGCGAGAAATCGCCGCGCGCCAATGCCGCCCGGCAACTCGCCGAGCGGCTGGCAAAACCCTCCCCCTCGAGGGGAGGGTCGCTCCGCATAGCGGAGCGGGGTGGGGTCGGTTCGGGCACGCCATCGGCGACCCCACCCCGCCCCGCTGCGCGGGTCGACCCTCCCCTCAGGGGGGAGGGTGGCGCCGGCGCACTCCTTATCCACGCCTGGCCCGACCGAGTGGCACGGGCGCGCGGCGAGCGCGGCCGCTTCGTGCTGGCCAATGGCTCAGGCGCCGTGGTCGATGCCGCCGATCCGCTGGCCGGCGAGACCTGGCTGGTCGTCGCCGATATGCAGGGCAAGGCGCAGAATGCCCGCATCACCGCAGCGGCTCCGGTCGACGAAGCCGATATCCGTGCGGCGCTCGCCGACCGCATCGAGACGCGGCGCGAGACCAGCTTCGACCGCGAGCGCCGCACGGTGCGCGTGCGCGAGACGGCCAGGCTCGGCGCCATCACGCTGTCCGAGCGCATGCTGCCGGCGCCGTCGGGCGCCGATGCCGACCGCGCCATCCTCGATGCTTTACGCGAGCACGGCTTGTCGCTGCTCGACTGGGGCAAGGAGGCCGAGACGCTGCGCCAGCGGCTGGGCTGGCTCAATCGTGGCCTCGGCGCGCCCTGGCCAGATGTCTCCGATGCCGCCCTTCTCGATCGCCTCGACGACTGGCTGCTGCCGTTTCTCGCCGGCGACGCTTCCTTCTCGGCTATCAAGCCGGCGGCGCTTGCAAATGCTCTTATGTCATTGGTCCCGCACGACCTGCAGCGCAAGGTCGACGCGCTGGCGCCGACGCATTTCGATGCGCCGTCTGGCAGCCATGTGCCGATCCGCTATGAAGGAGAGTGGCCGGTGCTGGCCATCCGCGTCCAGGAATTGTTCGGCCTCGACCGCCATCCTTCGATCGCCAACGGCACCGTGCCGCTGACGCTCGAACTGTTGTCGCCGGCGCACCGGCCGATCCAGACGACCCGCGACCTGCCCGGCTTCTGGCGCGGCTCCTGGGCGGATGTGCGCGCCGACATGCGCGGCCGTTACCCAAAACATGTTTGGCCGGAGAACCCGCTGCTCGCCCCGGCAACCAGCCGCGCCAAGCCGCGCGGGACGTAGGTTCGTGCCACGTCGGCAGGCCATTCGCGTTAGTGGACAATGTGCGTTGGTGATTGGCGCAAACGCCATTACTTCGTCATCCACGGGCGGAGCAAGGAGCGAAGCGACGCGCGCAGACCCGAGGATCCATTCCGTGACTTCCAGGCGTTGCGACGGTTCAGAATTCTGCTCCGTTGCATTCTATGGTTAAGGTAACGGAATGGATCCTCGGGTCTGCGCTCCGCTTCGCGTCGCTGCGCCCGTGGATGACGAAATCGCGAGGGGGTCTCGCCAATCACCAAGCGCTCATGATGGTGAACCGAAACACCAGCTGCCGACCGGTCAGCACTACTAGCGCTTACCCTCCCGCGGTTATAATCGTAAGTCGATGATCAACATCCTCAACACCCCCGATTTCCAGCTGAGCCAGCGGCTGCGGCTCAACACGCTGATCCGCCTGCGCTGGCTGGCCATCGTCGGCCAGAGCCTGACGGTGCTGGTGGTGGCCTACGGGCTGAAATTCCCGCTGCCGGTCCCGATGTGCTTCGCGCTCATCGCCTGCTCGGCCTGGATGAATTTGTGGCTCACCTTCCGCTATCCGGCCGCCCACCGGCTGACCCCTGCCTCGGCTTTCGGCATCCTGACCTTTGACGGCCTGCAGCTCACCGGCCTGCTTTACATGACGGGTGGGCTGACCAACCCGTTCTCGGTGCTGCTCTCGGTGCCGGTTGTCATTTCGGCGGCGTCTCTGCCGCTGCGCTTCACCGCGGTGCTGGGCGCACTGGTGCTGACGGCGGCGAGCCTGCTGGTGTTCTATCATCTGCCGCTGCCCTGGTATGAAGGCGCGCCGCTGCCGATGCCGTTCATCTATGTCGCCGGCATGTGGATGGCGGTGTTCGCGTCCATCGCCTTCACCGCCATCTATGCCTTCCGCGTCGCCGCCGAGGCACGCCTGCTCGCCAATGCGCTGGCCGCCACCGAGCTCGTGCTGCAGCGCGAGCAGCATCTGTCGGCGCTGGACGGGCTTGCGGCCGCGGCCGCGCATGAGCTCGGCACCCCGCTCGCCACCATCGCGCTCGTCTCCAGGGAGATGGAAAAGGCGCTCGGCAAGGATCCGACCTATGGCGAGGACGTGACGCTGCTGCGCACGCAAAGCGAGCGCTGCCGCGAGATCCTGAAGCGGCTGACCAGCCTGTCCACCGAGGGCGAGGCGCATCTGTCGCGCCTGCCGCTGACCTCGCTGATCGAGGAGGTGACGGCGCCGCACCGCGATTTCGGCATTTCGATCCAGCTGCGTCCCGGCGAGCGCATCGGCCCCGAGCCAGTCGGGCAGCGCAGCCCCGGCGTCATCTATGGGCTCGGCAATCTGGTCGAGAACGCCGTCGATTTCGCCCGCAAGTCGGTCACCATCAGCTGGACCTGGGACGAGGTCGCAGTCACCCTCTCCATCACCGACGACGGGCCTGGCTTCCCGGCCGAGATCATCGACCGCATCGGCGAGCCTTATATGTCGACCCGCCAGGGCAACGAGGCGGGCGGTGGCCTCGGGCTGGGGCTGTTCATCGCCAAGACCTTGCTGGAGCGCTCCGGGGCGACGCTCGATTTCCGCAATTCGAGCGGCCTCGGCGAAGGCGCCGTGGTGCAGGTATCCTGGCCGCGCAGTGTCTTCCTCAACCCAGAGCAGGCGCCGGCGAGCATGTTCGACAATGCCTGAGCCGGGCCTGACCCGGACCTGAGCCGGCGCTGCTGGCCGCATGGCAACCTGCGACTGGCTCTAAAAGTTGGACATTGGTGTTGCGGAATTGTATCTGCGTAAAATTAAGGCAGCAGGAATCGCAATGACGATGAGCGCAGACGAAACCACGGCTACGATGGTAGAGGGCGAGGACACCTCGCTGCTGATCGTCGATGACGACAAGCCGTTCGTGACCCGGCTTGCCCGGGCCATGGAAACCAGGGGCTTCGTGGTCGAGACGGCCGAGAGCGTCGAAGAGGCGGTCGCCAAGGCGCGCGCCCGTCCGCCGGCCTATGCGGTGGTCGACATGCGACTGGGCGATGGCAACGGCCTCGACGTCGTTGCCGCCATCCGCGAGAAGCGCGACGATGCCCGCACCGTCATCCTGACCGGCTACGGCAATATCGCCACCGCGGTGACCGCGGTGAAGCTCGGCGCCATCGACTATCTCTCCAAGCCGGCCGACGCCGACGATGTCTTTGCCGCGCTGACCCGCACCTCGGGCACGCGCGCCGCGCCGCCGGAAAATCCGATGTCGGCCGACCGGGTCCGTTGGGAGCACATCCAGCGCGTCTACGAAATGTGCGACCGCAACGTTTCTGAGACCGCGCGCCGGCTCAACATGCATCGCCGCACCTTGCAGCGTATCCTGGCCAAGCGCGCGCCGCGTTAGGCAGGCGTCGTCATCCACGGGCGGAGCGGGAGCAAAGCGGACGCGGAGACCCGAGGATCCATTCCGTGACCCCGGCCGAAGAACGCAGCGGAGCAGAATTCTGCACCGTTGGCACCGCTCCGATGTAACGGAATGGATCCTCGGGTCTGCGCCGCGTCGCTTCGCTCCTTGCTTCGCCCGTGGATGACGATGGGACGGGCGGTTAGTTAATTTTCGAAACATGCGCTGCCGTGTAACTCGTAAGCCTTGCATCGCCACTGGCGCTGCGCATCAATGGACTACAGGTTCCCGGCCAATAGGCTGGGTTAGGGAGCGACCATGCAAGACGAGCGGCCAAAACCGATCCTGCGCGAATTCCTCGATAGTGAGGCGGCCGGCGGCATCATCCTGATGGCGGCCGCGGCCCTTGCGCTGATCGTCGCCAATTCGCCCTTGGCCGAAACCTATTTCGCCGTCCTCCATGCCTATCTCGGGCCGCTCAGCGTCTCGCACTGGATCAATGACGGGCTGATGGCGGTGTTCTTCCTGCTGGTCGGGCTGGAGATCAAGCGCGAGATGCTGGACGGCCAGCTCTCGACCTGGCCGCGCCGGGTGCTGCCCGGCATCGCCGCCGCCGGCGGCATGGTGGTGCCGGCGCTGGTCTATGTCGCGATCAACCGCAACAATTCCGCAGCACTCTCCGGCTGGGCGATTCCGACCGCCACCGACATCGCCTTCGCGCTCGGCGTGCTGTCGCTGCTCGGCAGCCGCGTGCCGGCCTCGCTGAAGGTGTTCCTGACCGCGCTCGCCATCATCGACGATCTCGGCGCCGTCATCATCATCGCGATCTTCTACACCACCGGTCTGTCGCTCGCCTATCTCGGCTCAGCCTTCGCCGTCATCGCCGTGCTCATCGTGCTCAACCGCATGCGGGTGATGAACCTCGTGCCTTATCTGGTGCTTGGCGCGGTGCTTTGGGTGCTGGTGCTGAAATCGGGCGTGCATGCCACGCTTGCCGGCGTGGCGCTGGCGCTCACCATCCCGCTCGAACGCACCGCCGGCATCGGCCATGACACCGAGCATTCGCCGCTGCATAGGCTGGAACACGGCCTATACAGAATAGTGTCTTTCATCGTCATCCCGATCTTCGGTTTCACCAATGCCGGCGTCTCGCTTGGCGGCCTCAGCCTCGCCGGGCTGGTCGAACCGCTGACGCTCGGCGTCGCCGCCGGCCTTGTGCTGGGCAAGCTGGTCGGCGTCTTCGGCTCCTCCGCGCTTGCCATCCGGCTCGGCCTTGCCGACCTGCCGGTCAATGCCGGCTGGACGCACATGATCGGCATTTCGCTGCTGTGCGGCATCGGCTTCACCATGAGCCTCTTCATCGGCCTTCTCGCCTTCGCCGGCGATGTGGCGCTTCAGGACGCGGTGAAGATCGGCATCCTTGCCGGCTCGCTGCTCGCAGCACTGCTTGGCGCCGCGGTGCTGCTGATGGCGCCCGCCACTGGTGGAGTTGAGGAAGAAGTGGAGTAGGCCAGGCCCAGGCGAAGGCGGACCACTTCGTGGGCGAGGAACCGGCTACTCGCTCTCCCCCTCCAGCGCCGGCACTGAAACCCCGGCGAGTTCCGCCGCCAGCAGGCGCGCAGCACCCGCTCGCGCGATGCGCAGCATCAGCGCCTTGCGCGTTGCGGCCGCCATGCGGTGCTCCGGCGCGTTGCGCAGGATCTCGGCGCCGTAGCCGTCGGAAAGGATGAAGCCGCATTCTTCGGGGAAAATCTCCGAGGGCACGCCGGGATGGGTGGCGAAGAAGAAGCGGTCCGAGTGGAGGCGATAGTCCGGCCATTTGCGGTCGACCCGGAAATCCTCGATCGAGGATTTGATCTCGATGATCCAGATGTCGCCCTGCCGCGTCAGCGCGACGAGATCGGCGCGCCGGCCGGTCGCGAGCGACAGCTCTGGCAGCACATGCGCGCCCATTTCCTTGAGCAGACGCTGCACGCCGCGCCTCACCAGCATGGCGCGCTCCGACTGGCGGCCGTCGATCAGGGGATTGATGGGAATCGGGGAGATGATAGGCATGGGAGCCACCATGCCAGATTTTGCTCACGGTTTGAACCCGTTGTTTGACGGCGATTATCTGGTTGACAAACCAGCCCGATGGATGGGAACCACTGATGCGTGCCTCTCGCCCTTTACCCGCGTAGTGAACTTGCTAAAGACGCAGGCATCGCACCCGGGCCGGCGCGTAGCGGGGAGTTCAGCCTTGGCCATGTCGTCGAGACCCGGCAGTAAGTGGACGAGCTGCTAGCCAAAGCCGAAGCGGCGGGAGCACCCGTCACTGAACTGCACGACAGACCCTGGAGTATCTACTCCGGTTACTTTCGTGACCCGGACGGACATCTGTGGGAAATTATCCACAACCCAAACACATAGCAGGCGAACAGCGCTACTCTCCACCTTCCCGCTCTTGCACCAGTTTGGTTGAGGCGCTTGTCGCTGGCTTGCTCCCCCATCGACAAAAATTACGCGAGCAACGCCTTCTCGTCCTCCACCACCCCCGCCATATCATCCAATATCGGACACTCCGGCCGCGCGTCACCATGACACGCGTGGATCAGTGTCTGCAGCGTCGCGCGCATCGACTGCAGCTCGCGCACCTTCTCCTCGATCGCCCTGACATGGGCGGCGGCGATTTCGCGCACGTCGTGGCTGGCGCGGCTGCGATCCTGGTAAAGCGCCATAAGCTGCCTGCAATCGTCGATTGAAAAGCCGAGATTGCGGGCGCGGCGCAGGAAAGCCAGCCTGTGGATGTCGTCGCCGGAATAATCGCGGTAGCCGTTTTCGGCCCGCGCCGGCCGGATCAGGCCGATCTCCTCATAATAGCGGATGGTCTTGGCCGGCAGGCCGGAACGCTCCGCGGCATCACCGACATTCATGGCGCTCTCCTTTGTCTTCAGCGGTGCTTCGGGCAGGCCCCATTGATTTTGTTTCACAATCCTGTAGGGCCTGTTGCCGAAATGTCGCAGTTGCGTGCTTACCGGCAGGTAGAACCTCGCATATAGGCAGTACCTGCTTGGCAAGCAAAAGAATTGCCAGCATGAATGTAGGCAACAAAGCGGCCGACTCGTGCCGCTGATATTCAGGCAGGGCAGCGGACCTATTCATGCGCGTGAAGTCATTTGCAATCGTCGCTGCTCTTGCGTTATCGACGGCGATCAGCGGCTGCAGCACCATCGGCGGGCAATTGTTCACCAACAACTATGGCGCGATGACCGATGCCGGCTATCAGCTGCCGCGCATCCCGATAGAGAAGGTGCCCCTAAAGTATCACCGGCAGGAAGTGCGGTACGACTCCCCGGAGAAGCCGGGCACTATCATCGTCGATACCCAGAACAAGTTCCTCTACTTCGTCGAGGGTGACGGCATGGCGATGCGCTACGGCATCGGCGTCGGCCGCGAAGGGTTCGAGTGGCACGGCACCGCCCATATCGCGCTGAAGCGCGAATGGCCGACCTGGACGCCGCCCTCGCAGATGATCAGGCGCCAGCCCGAGCTCGCCAAATTCGCCGGCGGCATGGAGCCGGGCCTGATGAACCCGCTCGGCGCACGCGCCATGTATCTGTTCAACAAGGGCGGCGACATGGGTTATCGCCTGCATGGCAGCCCGGAATGGAATTCAATCGGCAAGGCGATGTCGTCGGGCTGCATCCGGCTGATGAACCAGGACATTATCGATCTCTACGACCGCACCTCGGTCGGCGCCAAGGTCATCGTGTTGTGATCACGAAGACCGAAGGCAAAAGCTTTCGCAAGCGGACCGTCTAGGCAACAACAAGACGTCCAGAACAGAAAACCGGGCTGTTGGGGCCCGGTTTTTTGTTGTGGCGAACATGGTCGCGGCGCGCCGCGAAAAGATCAGGCGACCTGTTCGACGTGCTGTACTTCAGGCACGAAATGACGAAGCAGGTTCTGGATGCCGTGCTTCAGCGTCGCCGTCGACGACGGGCAGCCGGCGCAGGCGCCCTTCATGTGCAGGAACACGGTGCCGTTCTCGAAGCCGCGGAAGGTGATGTCGCCGCCGTCCTGGGCGACCGCCGGACGCACGCGCGTGTCGAGCAGCTCCTTGATGGTCAGCACCAGCTCCTCATCGGCCTTGTCATAGAATTCGCCGGTCTGGCTGGTCTCGGCCGCAGGCCCGCTCGACGCCATGACGGGCGTGCCCGACATGAAATGTTCCATGATGGCGCCGAGGATGGCCGGCTTCAGATGCTGCCAGTCGGGGCCGTCCTTGGTGACGGTGATGAAATCGTAGCCGAAAAAGACGCCGGTGACGCCGGGGATATCGAACAGTCGGCCGGCCAGCGGCGAGGCCTGAGCGGCCGCTTCGGCGTTGCGGAAGTCGGCGGTGCCTTCGCGAAGCACCTCCCTGCCGGGCAGGAACTTCAGCGTCGCCGGGTTTGGCGTCGATTCGGTCTGGATGAACATGGGCTGGCTCCATGCCCGCAAGGGCGTACAGTTTGGAATAATTCTAAATAGGCTTTGTCGGCTGGACATTCAAGCGAAACGCATCGCCCGGATGGCTGGCTGGCGGAATGTCTTTGCCCGGTCGGAGCGCTTCGACCGCGGCCAGTTCATCCTCCGATTTCGACGCTGAGTTGTCCACTCGTCTTCTGGATGTTCACCTCGGCTCCGTCGGCCGTCCGCCTGAATTCGAGATCGGCAGATCCGCCGCCGACCCGCAGCCCGCGAAGCTCGATGCGATTGACGAAATCGGGCAGCCGCGGCCGCACGATCCGAAGCTTGCCGGCAAAGGCATCGGGCTCCAGGCCGAGGCAGGTGGTCACCAGGAACGGCACTGCCCCCGCCGCCCAAGCCTGCGGGTGGCAGGCCACGGGATAGTGCACCGGCACCTGAAAATCCTTGCGTGGAAACCCCGCCATCGCCTCGGGCAGCCGATGGTGGCGGAAGTGCATCGCCGCCTCGGCGATGGCAGTGAAGATCCGCAGCGCGGCGTCGTCCTCGCCATACTGTCGGCAACCGGCTGCCAGCAATGCGTTGTCGTGCGGCCAGACGGTTCCGAGATGATATCCGACGGGATTGTAACGCCGCTCGGCGGTCGAAAGCGTGCGCACGCCCCAGCCGCTGAACATGTCGTCCTGCATCAGCCGCCGAGCCGACCGGCGGCCCTTGTCCTTGTCCGCGATACCGGTCCACAACGCCTGCCCGGGATTTGAGGAAACGACCCCGAGCGGGCGCCTTCGCGCTTCGAGCGCAAGGGCAAAGATACCTTGGTCCTCGCACCAGAAGTCGCGGTTGAACCGCGTGCGAAGCCTTTCGGCCTCTTCGCGAAGCTGCCTGGCGCGATCGCGCTTTCCCGTGCGTTCGTAGAGGTCGGCGATCGCGTGTTTGGCGGCAAAGACATAGCCTTGCACCTCGACAAGCGCGATCGGCGGCCTGGCGATGCCGCCGTCAGTCCTGACGATCGCACCGGCGGAGTCCTTCCATCCCTGATTGATAAGGCCGCTCTCCGATATGGTGCGATATTTGAGATAGCCTCCGCCGTGATTGTCTCCGGCCTTTGCGATCCAGCCCAAGGCCCGTTCCACGGGCTCCTGCAGTTCGCGGAAGAGCGCAAGGTCGCCTGTCCATGTCGCATGGCGGCCGAGAAGCAGCAGGAAAAGCGGGGTCGCGTCGACCGTGCAGTAGAACCTGGCATGCGGGACATCGCCTGCACGGGCGAGCTCGCCGACGCGCAGCTCATGCAGGATCTTGCCGGGCTGTTCCTCTCGCCATCGATCCGTTCGCAGTCCCTGGTAACTGGCAAGGAGGCGCAGCGTCTCGGCGGTGATCTCCGGCTGAAAGGCGAGCATCTCGAGCGCGACGATCAGGCTGTCGCGCCCGAAGAGGGCAACGAACCACGGCACGCCGGCGGCAAAATACTCCCTGTTGCCGAGATCGGATCTGAGCACTGCGAGGTCGCGCAGCGAGCGGTCCATGATGCTGTTAAGCAGCAGGCTGTCGCTGTCGAATTTCGTATGTTGCTCCAGCCAATCTTCGGTGTCTGACTGAACCTTCCCGGCAAGGCTGCCGAGAGCAAACGCCGCCGGGTGTTGGCTCGACTGCTCGGGCTCAGGCTCTTCGGGCAGTTCCCTCAGTTCTATGGTGATTGCGATGATGCGCTTTTCGCCCGACGGCACATCGAGCCGGAACTCGGCCGCCGTCTTGTGCATCGCATCGGGCGTCGGCGAGAAGACGATTGTCGCCGTTCTGCGAACCTGGTCGGCGCCGTGATACACAAAGTGCAGCCTGCCCTCCCGCCAGGCGGGCCGCTCGGACCTGCCGGGGTACCTCGGCACCAACCCGCGCACATTGAAAATATCCTCGAAACCGGCGCCGAAATGCAGGGCCAGCGGAAAGCCATGCGGCTCGTTGCCGAAATTCTGGATGGTCAGGACCTCCCGCACGCATGTTTGTCCCGCATCGAGGATGCGCTCCCAGCGGATGCCGAGCTCGTCCTTGGGGATCAGTCGCCCTCCGTCGCAATGGAGGTCGGGATTGGCCAATTCGAAAAGCGCGGCGTAACCCTTTTGCGCGGTCGAGGCCAGCACGATCGGGGGCAAGCCGCCCAATGTCATCTCATAGCCGCCGAGGAAGCGGCAGTCGTGGAAATACAGCCCGAAGCCGTGCCCGCCTTTCAGCGGGATCTGAGCGTCGGAAGCGACGACATAATAAAGATCGAGATTCTTGACGGTAACCGCTCCGGCAATGCTGTCCACGATGGCCGGATGGCCCTTGGCGAGCACGCGGCGCTTGCGCTCCTGCTGCGCATGAGGCGTCTGCCTTGCTCTTTCCTGCGATCGTGCTGCTTGCGAGCGGGGCTGTACCGATGGTCCGGCTGCCTCGCTTTGATGTGTCGACTTTCTGCTTCGGCTTGCCCCGCGCTTCGATTTGGCCATCGGCCCTCCATGGAATGTCATCTGCGTGACGATTCCAAAATGGCGCGCTGCAAAGACAGGCCAAGGGGCCATGACACGAACGTGGTTGCGCCGATATGTCGCTGGGAAAGCGGTTGCCTGTCTCGAGACCTGGGCTGCGTCAGGCCAGGCTCTCGATCTCCTCGTCCGACAGATTCTGCGGCACCACGGTGACCGGAATGGGGAAGGCGGCGCCCTTGCCGGCCACGGCGCCGACCAGCGGCCCCGGACCTTCCTTGCCGGCCCCGGCCGCTAGCACCAGGATGGCGATGTCCTGGTCTTCCTCGATCAGCTTGTGGATCTCCTCGGTCGGCTTGCCTTCGCGCACCACCAGCTCCGGTTCGATGCCGACCTTCTGGCGCACCTTGTTGGCGTAGCTGTCGAGCGCGGCGCGCGCGGTCGCCGTCGCTTCCTCGCGCATGATCTTTTCGACACCCAGCCAGTGCTGGAAATCGTCGGGCTCGATGACATAGAGCAGCACCAGCACGCCGCTGGTGCTTTGCGCCCGCTTCGAGGCGTAGGCGACGGCGCGTTCGCATTCGGGCGTGTCATCGATGATCGCCAGGAATTTTCGGCGATGCCCGGCTTCGCGGCTGAGGCGTTTGGAAACCATGTCTATCTGCTCGGTATCAATTCGGGCGCAATCTGCCACCGCCACGGGTCGGCGGCAAGCCGCCGTCCGGTGCGGCGCTGCTGGTCCACGAACTGGTCCACGAAGTTGGCTCGCTCAGTCCTGCAGCAGGCCGATGATGTCGCGCACCGTCCTCATCGTCGCTTCGGCCAACGTACGGGCGCGGTCGCCGCCGTCCTTGAGCACGGCGTCGACATAGGCGCGGTCGCCTTCGATGCGGCGCATCTCGCCGGCGATCGGCGCCAGCTTTTCCACCGCAAGGTCGGCGAGCGCCGGCTTGAACACGGAAAACTGCTGGCCGCCGAACTCCTTCAGCACGTCTTGCTTCGAGACATCGGCCAGCCCGGCATAGATACCGACCAGGTTTTCCGCTTCCGGCCGGCTTTCCAGCCCGTCGACCTCGCTCGGCAAGGCCTCGGGATCGGTCTTGGCCTTGCGGATCTTCTTCGAGATGGTGTCGGCATCGTCGGTCAAATTGATGCGCGACAGGTCCGACGGGTCCGACTTCGACATCTTCTTCGAGCCGTCGCGCAAGCTCATGATGCGCGCCGCCGGGCCGCCGATGACCGGTTCGGTGATGGGGAAATAGCCGTTGACGGTCTCCTCGCCTACCTGCATTTCGACGCCGACACCGAGCGCCGCAATGCGCTCGGAAAAATCGTTGTTGAATTTTTGGGCGATGTCGCGGGTGAGCTCCAGATGCTGCTTCTGGTCCTCGCCGACAGGCACATGGGTGGCGCGGTAGAGCAGGATGTCGGCCGCCATCAGGCTGGGATAGGCGAGCAGGCCGAGAGAGGCGTTCTCGCGGTCCTTGCCGGCCTTGTCCTTGAACTGCGTCATCTTGTTCATCCAGCCGATGCGCGCCACGCAATTGAAGATCCAGGCAAGCTCGGCGTGCTGCATGACCCGCGACTGGTTGAAGACGATGTGCTTCTTCGGATCGATGCCGGAGGCGAGGAAGGCTGCGGTAATCGAACGCGTCTGGTCGGCAAGGTCCTGGTAGACAAGCTGCGCCGTCAGCGAATGCAGGTCGACTACGCAATAGATGCAGTCTGACGTCTCCTGCAAGGCGACGAATTTCTTGATGGCGCCGAGATAATTGCCGAGGTGCAGATTGCCGGTCGGCTGGACGCCCGAAAAGACGAGTGGCTTGAAGGCGGACATGGTTTCCTCTTGGCTTGTGGAGGGCCGTCTAGGCATGATTCCAAAAAATTGCAGACTTTTTGGAACCCAATCATGCGGCTGGGAACCGCGAGTGGCGAAAGTCTTTCGACGGCGCGCTTATGGACGAAGGTGTTTGCGGGATCAATACCGGTGTTGCTGCAAGCCAGCTCGAATTATTCGTCCAGGCCGGTATTCGATTCCCGCGACGCAGATTTCGCCGAGCCCCGCTTCACGTTCCTGCGGATCATGCCGAAATCGGCGCCGCCGGTGGCGAAGGCGGCGATGAAATAGAGCGCCGCCCCGCCGGCAACCAGCGCCAGCAGCGTCGTCGCCTTGATGACCAGCGGCGAGCCGGGTCCGAGCCTGACGGCGAAATAGTGCTCGGCGAAATAGAGTGCCGTTGCCATGATCGCCGCCGACAGCACCAGCCTGGGAATGCGCTTGAGCAATGGTATGTCGCGGCCCCAATGGCCGCGCCGGATCAGCACGGCGAGCAGCATCATCGCGTTGACCCAGCCAGCGACCGCGGACGCCACCGCGATGCCCGGCGCGCCCATCGACGGAAACAGCGTCAGCGCGGTGGCGACGTTCACGCCGACCGAGATGGCGGCGAAGATCATTGGCGTGCGCGTGTCCTCGCGCGCGAAATAGCCGGGCGTGAAGGCTTTGATCAGCACGAAGGCCGGCAGGCCGAGGCCGAAGATCGCCAGGATCGCCGCCACCACCGGTGTCGAATGGTTGGCGGCGAAGGCGCCGCGCTCGTAGACCAGCCGCACGATCGGCTCCGACATGACCCAGAGCGCCGCCGCCGCCGGCAGCGTCATGAACAAAGTGAACTCTACCGAGCGGTTCTGCAGATTGGCGGCCTCGATCAGATTGCCCGATTTCAGCGCCCGCGACAGTTCCGGCAACAGCACGATCGCCACCGCCACGCCGACGACGCCGAGCGGCAGCTGGTAGACGCGGTCGGCATAGGCGAGCGAGGACACGGCGCTGTCCTGCGCCGACGCGATCGCCGTGCCGATCAGCTGGTTGATCTGGGTGATGCCGCCGGTGATCGCCGCCGGCAGCGCCAGGATCAGGAGCCGCTTGACCGATGGCGTCATCTTCGGCCGTCGAAAACCGATCGAGATGCCGGCGTTGCGCACCGCCACCCAGACGATGGCGAGCTGCACCAGCCCGGCCGCAAGCACGCCCCAGGAGAGGCCGAAGCCGACGGCGCGGGCATCCAGCCCGTGATACCAGGCATAGGCCAGCACGCCGATCAGGATGATGTTGAGGAACACCGGCGCGACGGACGCGGCGAAATAGCGGCGCAGCGAATTCAGCATGCCGGCCATCATGGCGCCGAGCGACATGCAGATGAGGTAGGGGAACATGATCGTCGCCAGCGTGACGGTCGTCTCGAACTTGCCCGGCGTGTCGGCGAAGCCCGGCGCCACCAGGTAGCGCACGATCAGCGGCATCGCCAGTTCCATGACGATGGTCAGCGCCAGCAGCGCCGAGAACAGCACGCCGAACACTTCCTCCGAGAAGCGCTTGGCGCCTTCGGTGCCGTGCGTCTCGATCTCCTTGGCGAACAGCGGCACGAAGGCGGCGTTGAAGGCGCCCTCGGCGAACAGCCGGCGAAAGGTGTTGGGGAACTGGAAGGCGGCGTTGAAGGCATCGGCGACTGGCCCGGTGCCGAGAGCGGCCGCCATCAGCATCTCGCGGCCGAAACCCAGCGCGCGGCTCATCAGCGTGCCTGAGGCGACGGTGGCGAATTTCTTGACAAGGCTCATGCGCGGGACGACTGCAACGAAAATTGCGACAAATGCATGGTCACTCGGCGGCTGCCTTGGTCTTTCCGTTGCGTTCGGACGCGTTGCCCTCCAGCGTATCGATCAGCCGCTTGTGGATGGCGGCGATGCGTGTCGGGCTGTCGATTTTCTGGCCGGTGAGGTCGGTGACGTAGAAGGTGTCGATCACCTTTTCGCCGAACGTGGTGATGTGGGCCGAGGCGATGTCGAGCGACAGATCCGACAGCGCGCGGGTGATCTCGGAAAGCAGGCCCGGCCGGTCCAGGCCCTCGATCTCGATCACCGAGAAGCGGTTAGACAGCGTGTTGCGGATCTCGGCCCGAGGCTGGATGCGGAAGGCCTTGGCGCCGCGCTTCGGCTTGGCGCGCTTCTCGATCATCTCCGGCAGCCAGCTCTTGCCCGACAGCACATCCTCGATCAGCTTACCGACGCGCTCGGCGCGCCGCCGCTCGTCCTCGTCAAGGTCGAATTCCCTCGAGATCAGGATCGAGTCCAGCGCGCGTCCGTCCGAGGTGGTGAAGATCTGCGCGTCGACGATATTGCCGCCTGCGGCAGCGCAGGCGCCGGCAATCACCGAGAGCAGGCGCGGATGGTCCTGCGCCAGCACGGTGATCTCGGTCACCGCTTCGAATTCATGCGTCTTGACCATGGTGGCGAGCTTCTTGCCGGCCGCATCCGCCTCACGGACGAATTCGGCATGCCGCAGCTGGTCGGGCAGGTCGACAGCCAGCAGGTAATTTTCGTAGTGCTGCGCGACATAGCGCTTGCGCTCTTTCGCCGGCCAGGCGGCGAGCGCCCCGGCCAGCTGCTCGCGTGCCGCTGCAATGCGCTCGGCGCGCGACACCTCGGAAAAGCCGCCGGTCAAAAGCAGCTCGGTCTCGAAATAGAGCGTGCGCAGCAATTGCCCCTTCCAGCCGTTCCAGACGCCCGGCCCGACGCCCCTGATATCGCAGACGGTGAGGATCAAAAGCAGCTTCAGCCGCTCGGCCGATTGCACGATCGAGGCAAAATCCTCGATCGTCTTGCGGTCGTTGAGGTCGCGCGTCTGCGCCGTCATCGACATCACGAGGTGGTTCTCGACCAGCCAGGCGACGGTCTCGGTATCGGCGGCGGAGAGCCCCATATGCGGGCAGATGCGCCGCGCGATCCTGGCCCCGGCCTCCGAGTGGTCTTCCGGCCGGCCCTTGGCGATATCGTGCAGCAGCACCGCGACATAGAGCGCCTCGCGGCTCTTCCTCAAGCCAGGCATCAGCGTATGGGACAGCGGATGCACCTTCTGGCCGTCGCCGCGCTCGATCTCGGCCAGCACGCCGATGCAGCGGATCAGGTGCTCGTCCACCGTGTAGTGGTGATACATCGAGAACTGCATCATGGCGACGATCTTGCCGAAATCCGGGATCAGCCTGCCGAGCAGCCCGGCCTCGTTCATGCGCCGCAGATTGAGCTCGGCGTTGCGGTCCGAGGTCAGAATGTCGAGGAACAGCCGGTTGGCCTCCTCGTCGCGCCTGAGCGATTTGTTGACCAGGCCGAGCGAGCGGGTGAGCAGCTTCAGCGCGTCGGGGTGGAATTCCAGCCCGTGCTTGTCGGCGAACCAGAACAGTCTGAGCAGGTTGACCGGATCGCGTTCGAACACGCTGTCGTCGGCGACATTGATGCGGTGATTGTCGACGATGAAGTCTGAGGTTCCGGCAAGCTTCCTCTTGCGCCGTTGGAAGGTGAGGAAGATGCGGTTGAAGCCGGGCACATGCTTGGCCTGCTCCTCCTCGAGCGCGGCGCAGAAGATGCGGGTGAGATCGCCGACGTCCTTGGCGACGAGGAAATAGTGCTTCATGAAGCGCTCGACCGCCGACAGGCCGGGATGCGTGGTGTAGCCCAGCCGCTCGGCGATCTCGCGCTGGATGTCGAAATGCAGCCGCTCCTCCGCCTTGCCGGTGAGGAAATGCATATGGCAGCGCACCGCCCAGAGGAAATCCTCGGCCTTTTGGAACTCGCGATATTCGGCCTCGGTGAAGACGCCCTTCTCGACCAGTTCCTGGCCGGTGCGCACGCGGTAGAAATACTTACCGATCCAGAACAGCGTCTGCAGGTCGCGCAACCCGCCCTTGCCGTCCTTGACGTTGGGCTCGACCAGGTAGCGGCTCTCGCCGGCCTTGGCGTGGCGCTCGTCGCGCTCGGCAAGCTTGGCCTGCACATATTCGGGCCCGGTGGTGCGTACCACCTCATGGTCGAAGCGGGTCAGCAGCTCGTCATAGAGCTTGCGTTCGCCCCACAGGAAGCGCGCTTCCAGGATCGAGGTGCGGATGGTGATGTCGGTGCGCGACAGGCGCAAGCATTCGTCAATGTTGCGGGTGGCGTGGCCGACCTTCAGCCCCATGTCCCACAGCATGTAGAGCATGTATTCGACGATCTGCTCGCCCCATGGGGTCTGCTTGTAGGGGAGCAGGAAAAGCAGGTCGATGTCGGAACCCGGCGCCAGCGTGCCGCGCCCATAGCCGCCGACCGCGACGACCGCCATGCGCTCCGCCGCCGAGCGGTTCTTGACCCGGTAGACATGGGCGGCGGCGAAATCGTAAAGCGCCCGGATCAGCTCATCCATCAGATGCGACAGCCGTTCGGCGCAGGCATTGCCGCCGCCGTCCTCCTTCAACATCGCCTCGGCAATCTTTCGCCCTTCCGCCAGCCGATCTTTGAGCAGATGGAGGACGGCCATGCGCGTGGCCTTGCCGGAGCCGTCGCCGGTGCTCGCCGCCGTCAGTGCGGTCATGTCGCGGCGCAAGGCATCGCCGTCGATGAGCTCGTCGAGTTTCAGGGAGATCTTTGCCATTTCGGCGGCGTCTATAGCGTGTTTTCGCGGCGCTGTGTATGGGGCTGGCGGCCGCGCTTTCAATGACGTGCGATTGATGCAGCGCAAGGCCGGGCCGGAATTTCCGAAAATTGAAACTGGCCCTTGACCTTCCAGTTGCTGGAAGGGCTACCTCCGCCTCAATTCGAGAATTCCGAGGCATTTGCTCATGAGCCATCCCGACCACAACCATCATCATGCACACGGCGCATCCTGCTGTTCGGCGAAAAATGCCACACCCGGAACCGTGGCGGTGATTCGCGATCCGGTCTGCGGCATGACGGTCGATCCGGCCGCCGGCAAGCCGACGGCCGAGCATGCCGGCCGGACCTTTCATTTCTGCAGCGAGCGCTGTCGCGCGAAGTTCCAGGCTGAGCCGGACAAATATTTGACGGCCACCGATCCCGTCTGCGGCATGAAGGTCGACCGAGCGAGTGCCAAGCACTTTATTCGCCACGAAGGGCAGGGCTTCTACTTCTGCTCAGAGAGCTGCAAGGGCAAGTTCGAAGCCGAGCCGGAAAAATACCTTTCCGGCCGGCCTGAGCCGGAGCCGATGCCGAAAGGCACACAATACACCTGCCCGATGCACCCCGAGATCATCCGCGACAAGCCCGGCTCCTGCCCGATCTGCGGCATGGCGCTGGAGCCGATGGGCGTGCCAACCGGTGATGAAGGTCCGAACCCGGAACTCGTCGATTTCACCCGCCGCTTGTGGGTCAGCGCGGTGCTCTCGCTGCCGCTTCTCGTCATTGCCATGGCGCCGATGCTGGGCGTCAGCTTCGAAAGCTTCATCGACGGCCGGACGAAAACCTGGTTGGAGCTGGCGCTGGCAAGCCCGGTGGTGCTGTGGGCGGCCTTCCCTTTTTTCCATCGCGGCTGGGAATCGATCCTGAACCGCAGCCCCAACATGTGGACGCTGATTTCGCTCGGCGTCGGCGCCGCCTATCTGTTCAGCCTTGTCGCAACGCTGTTCCCGGAAGTCTTCCCGCATCAGTTCCGCGGCCATGACGGCGCCGTGCCGGTCTATTTCGAGGCGGCCGCCGTGATCGTCGCGCTGGTATTCCTCGGCCAGGTGCTGGAGCTCAGAGCCCGCGAGCGCACCGGCTCGGCCATCCGCGCCTTGCTCGACCTGGCGCCGAAGACGGCGCGCCTGATCGGCGCCGACGGGTCCGAGAAGGACGTGCCGCTCGACAGCGTCAATACCGGAGACAAGCTCCGCGTCCGTCCGGGCGACGCGGTCCCGGTCGACGGGACCGTGCTCGAGGGACGCTCGGCGGTCAACGAATCAATGATCACCGGCGAACCGCTTCCGGTCGAAAAATCGAAAGGCGATCCTCTCACCGGCGGCACGCTGAACAAAAACGGCTCGCTGATCATGCGCGCCGAGAAGGTCGGCGCCGAGACCACGCTGTCGCGCATCGTCGAGATGGTCGCCAGGGCGCAGCGCTCGCGCGCGCCGATCCAGGGGTTGGCCGACCGCGTCTCCTTCTATTTCGTCCCGGCAGTGGTGCTCGTGGCGATCATCGCCTTCGCAGCCTGGTCGCTCTTCGGCCCCGAGCCCAGCCTGATCTTCGCCATCGTGTCGGCGGTGTCGGTGCTGATCATCGCCTGCCCCTGTGCGCTGGGCCTCGCCACGCCGATGTCGATCATGACCGCCACGGGGCGCGGCGCCCACGCCGGCGTGCTGGTCAAGGAAGCCGCGGCGCTGGAGCGTTTTGCTTCCGTTGACACGCTGATCGTCGACAAGACCGGCACTCTGACCGAGGGCCGGCCGAAATTGACCGACGTGGTGGCGGCCGACGACATTGATGAGAATGGCCTTCTGGCGCTCGCTGCCGCGCTAGAGAAAGGTTCGGAGCATCCGCTGGCTGAGGCCATAGTCGAAGGCGCGGCCGAGCGCGGCGTGAAGATCGCTGACGCCGACGGCTTCGAGGCGGCAACCGGCAAAGGTGTGTCCGGCACGGTGTCAGGCAAGAAGGTGGCGCTCGGCAATGCCGCGATGATGAAGGACCTCGGCATCGACACGTCGGCGGCCAATGCCGACGCGCTGCAGGCCGAAGGTAAGACGGTGATGTTCGTTGCGGTTGACGGCGGGTTGGCCGGCATCGTCGCCGTCGCCGACCCGGTCAAGGCAACGACGGCCGAAGCGATCAGGGCGCTGCACGACAAGGGCTTGAGGATCATCATGGCGACCGGTGACAATGAGCGCACCGCGAAAGCTATAGCCGGCAGGCTCGGCATCGACGAGGTGCGCGCCGGCTTGCTGCCCGAGCAAAAGGGCGCGCTGGTCGAGGAGCTGCGCGCGAGCGGCGCCGGTGTTGCGATGGCCGGCGACGGCGTCAACGATGCGCCGGCGCTGGCTGGCGCCGATGTCGGCATCGCCATGGGCACGGGCGCCGATGTCGCGGTCGAAAGCGCCGGCATCACGCTGGTCAAGGGCGACCTCAACGGCATCGTCAGAGCCCGCACGCTCGCCCAGGCGACGATCCGCAACATCCGCCAGAACCTGTTCTTCGCCTTTCTCTACAACGTGCTCGGCGTGCCCATCGCGGCCGGCGTGCTCTATCCGCTTACCGGCACACTGCTGTCGCCGATGATCGCGGCGGCGGCGATGAGCCTGTCGTCGGTCTCGGTGATAGGCAACGCCTTGCGGCTGAGGACGTTGAAACTCTGACCAAAACCCCCAGATACGAACCCCAACCACAAGGAGAGCTTGAATGACGCTGGCGAAGAAAATCGTGCTGTTGCTGATGGCGGCTGGAATGCTGCTTGCCGTCTTCCTCGAAAGCGTGCCGGCCTCGTCGGAGGAGATGAAGCACGATATGTCCAAGATGGCGATGGGCGCCCAGAGCCCGGCCACAGTCGGCTACGAGAAGGCGATGAAAAAGATGCACAAGGACATGACGATCAAATACACCGGCAATGCAGATGTCGACTTCGTCCGCGGCATGATCCCGCATCATCAGGGCGCCATCGATATGGCCAAGGTGGTGATCGCCAATGGCAAGGACCCGGAAATCCGCAAGCTCGCCGAAGGCGTCGTCAAGGCGCAGGAAACCGAGATCAAGGAAATGCAGGACTGGCTTGCCAAGCATCCGGTGCAGTAGCAGCCAGAGCCAGGACTCTGGACGAAGGTGAGGCCTTCGCTCTGGATTTCCGGCCATGGCTGTGCTGCGATCCGGCTTCACGCGGAGCAAGCCACCATGTCTTCCAAGCCGAAATCTGCTGAAATCAGAACCACCACTCTACCGTCCGGTGAAGCCGTTCCGGTGCTCGGTCAAGGCACATGGAAAATGGGCGAGGACCGCCGGCGCCGCGCCGACGAGGTTGCGGCATTGAGGCTTGGCCTGGACCTCGGCATCACGCTGATCGATACGGCGGAGATGTATGCCGGCGGCGGCGCCGAGGAAGTGGTGGCGGAAGCTGTTGCCGGGCGCCGTGACGAGACCTTCCTGGTCTCCAAGGTGCTGCCGACCAACGCTTCGCGCGCCGGCGTCGAGCGGGCCTGCGAGAACAGCCTGAAACGGCTCGCCACCGACCGCATCGATCTCTATCTGCTGCACTGGCCGGGCAGCGTGCCTTTGGCAGAAACCGTCGAAGCCTTCGAGGCCTTGAAGGCGGCCGGCAAGGTCCGCCACTGGGGCGTCTCCAATTTCGACACCGACGAGATGGAGGAACTGGTCGACCTGGCCCACGGCGGCAACGTCCAGACCAACCAGGTCCTCTATAATCTCTCGCGCCGCGGACCCGAATTCGACCTCGCGCCCTGGAGCCTGAAGCGCGGCATTCCGCTGATGGCCTATTCGCCGGTCGAGCAGGGCGCCTTGGCACGCAACGCCAGGCTTGACGCGATCGCCGCCCGACACAACGCCACGGCAGCGCAGATCGCACTTGCCTGGACGATGGCGCAGCAAGGCGTTATCGCCATCCCGAAAGCCAGCCGGCAGGAGCACGTCCGCCAGAACGCCGCCGCGCTCGACATCAGGCTGACGCCGGAGGATTTCGCCGAGCTCGACCGCGCCTTCCCGCCGCCGACGCGCAAGCGCGGCCTGGAGATGATCTAGCCGAAAACCCCACGTCGGAATGCACGGCTGAAAGAGAGCAAGCATTGGAACGAGTTTCAGACGGGTCTTATCACACGACCTATAAAATCGGCGACTTGACCGTCACCTCGCTGCGCGACGGTTATGTCGACATGCCGGTCCGGAGACTGCGCCAGCCGGGAGACAAGCCTTTCGGCGACGATCTCCCCTCGCAGGTGCCGCTCTTCGAAGGCGCGCTCCGATTGTCGGTCAATGCCTTTGCCGTCCACGACGGCGAAGACATCACGCTGATCGATACCGGATCCTCGAACGCCTGGCACCCGACGATGGGCTTTCTGCCGCAGGCGCTGAGCGAGGCGAAGATCGCCGTCGATCGGATACGCACGGTTGCCTTCACCCACACCCATCTCGACCATATCCAGGGGCTCATCCTTCCGAATGGCGGGGACGGTTTCCCGCAACTCTGCCGCTTGCTTGTCCCTCGAGCCGAGCTCGACATGTTTCGGCAAGAGGCGAGATTGAAGCGCTTCCACAGCCGCGCCGAACCTTTCGACCCTGGACAGCGCCTGGGTGTGAGCATCGAGACGATCGCCACCCCTGGCCACGAAGTCGGCCACACATGTTTTCGGGTGACGAGCAGGGGCGAAACATTGTTGATCTGGGGCGACATCGTGCATGTGCCGTCGCTTCAGTTCGATCGGCCGGAGGTTGCGTGGGAATTCGACGCGGATCAGGAGCAAGCGCGAGCAAGCCGGCTGCGGATAATGGCCCTTGCCGCCGACAACGCCTGGTGCGTTGCAGGAGCGCATCTCGATTCACCGGGTGTCGGGCGGATCTTCCGAACCGAAACCGGCTTCCGCTTTGAGCCCGTATAGAACCGGCGCTTTTACCGAATGGCACAATGAGCAGTGCCCGGACGGCTGCTATTGTTTTGTCGCCAGCCCCTTCAGCCGGTACAGTGCTTCCAGCGCCTCCCTTGGCGTCATCTCGTCGGGATTGATCTCGACCAAGGCCGCACCCAGCGCATCGTCCTTCACCGGCTTCGGCGCTTCCCGTTTCACCGCCACCGAAAACAGCGGCAGGTCGTCGACCAGCCGGTTCGCCTTGCCCGAGACTTCGCCTTCTTCCAGCTGGCGCAGCACTTCTTTCGCGCGCGCCACGACGGCCTCGGGCAGACCGGCGAGCCGCGCCACCTGCACACCGTAGGAGCGGTCGGCCGCGCCCTTGCCGACCTCATGCAGGAAGACGACATCGCCTTCCCATTCCTTGACCCGCATGGTGACGTTGGAGAGCCGCGGCAATTTGCCGGCCAGCGCCGTCATCTCGTGGAAATGCGTGGCGAAGATCGCCCGGCAGCGATTCTTCTCATGCAGATATTCGACCGCCGCCCAGGCTATCGACAGGCCGTCGAAGGTCGCGGTGCCGCGGCCGATCTCGTCGAGGATGACGAGCGCCCGCTCGCCCGCCTGGTTGAGGATCGCCGCCGTCTCGACCATCTCGACCATGAAGGTCGAGCGGCCGCGCGCCAGATCGTCGGAGGCGCCGACGCGCGAGAACAGCCGGTCGACGACGCCGATATGGGCGCTTTGCGCCGGCACGAACGAGCCGGTCTGGGCGAGGATCGCAATCAGCGCGTTCTGCCGCAGGAAGGTCGACTTGCCGCCCATATTGGGGCCTGTGAGCAGCCAGATCGCGCCGTTTTTCGCGTTGCCTTCCGGCGACAAATTGCAGTCATTGGCGACGAACGGCCCTTCGCCCGAACGGCGCAGCGCCTGTTCGACCACCGGGTGGCGCCCACCGCAAATCTCGAAGGCAAGGCTGGCATCGACCAGCGGCCGGCACCAGGCCTCGCTCTCCGAAAGCAGGGCAAGCGCGGCCGACACGTCGAGGACAGCGAGCGCCTCGGCGCCGGCGCGGATCGCGTCAGCTTCTCCCACGACTTCCATGGTCAGCCGATCGAAGGCGGCAAGCTCGATGCTCAGCGCCCGGTCGGCGGCATTGGCGATCTTCGTCTCCAGCTCGGCCAGCTCGGTCGTGGTGAAGCGCATGGCGTTGGCCATGGTCTGGCGGTGGATGAAGCGCGCCTTGGCGCCGTCGCTGCCGGTCATCGCCGCGTGATGGTTGGCGGTGACCTCGATGTAATAGCCCAGCACATTGTTGTGCCGGATTTTTAGCGAGCGGATGCCGGTTTCCTCGATCAGCGAGCGCTCCAGCCCGGCGATCACTTTGCGCGATTCGTCGCGGAGCGCCCGCATCTCGTCGAGCTCGGCGTGATAGCCGGCGCGCACGAAGCCGCCGTCGCGCCTGATGAGCGGCAGTTCGTCGTCGAGCGCTTCGCTGAGGTGCCGGGCTAGCTTTTCGGGCAAAGCCTTGATTGCCGCCAGCGCCGCAGCCAGCTCGGCGGGCAGCTCTGCGCCCTCGAACAGTTCGGCGATCGCGCCGGCCGCTTCGAAGCCGGCCCGCAGCGCGCCGAGATCGCGCGGGCCGCCGCGGTTGAGCGCCAGTCGCGACAACGCCCTCGGCATGTCGGCGACGCCTTTCAGGCTCGTCCGCAACCCCTGGCAGAGCCGCGTCTCGGTGCGGAAGAACGACACCGAGTCCAGCCTTGCCGCGATCGCCGCCGGATCGGTGAGCGGCGCCATCAGCCGGTCGGCAAGCAGCCTTGCGCCGCCGCCGGTCACCGTGCGGTCGATCGCCTTGAACAGCGAGCCGTCGCGGCTGCCGGAAAGCGTGCGCAACAGTTCCAGATTGGCGCGGGTCGCCGGATCGATGAACAGCGTCGAGCCGGCTTCCTCGCGCTCGGGGCGCGACAGCGGCGGCCGCTCGGCCTTTTGCGTCTTCTCGACATAGGCGATGGCCCCCGAGATCGCCGAGAGCTCGGCGCGCGAAAACGCGCCGAAGCTGTCCGGCGTCGCCACCTCGAAGAAGCGGGCGATGCGGCCCGCGGCCGATGCCGAATCGAACAGCGAAGGCGGCTGCGGGTTGGCGACGCGGCCGAGCACATCGAACACAGGCCTAAGCTCGGCATCGTGGAAGACCGGTTCGGCAACGATCAGCTCGCGCGGATCGACGCGGAAGATGTCGGCAAGCAGCCGCTCTGCGGTCGTCTCGGCGACCCTGAAAGCGCCGGTCGAGATGTCGATCCACGCAAGCGCGAAACTTCCTGGGTTCCCCGTCGCGCTGCCGCGCTCCCCGCCTCTTGTGTCGCTGCTGCCCTTCACGCGCCCCAATGCCATCAGGAAACTCGATTCCGACGGCGCGAGCAGCTTGTCCTCGGTGATGGTGCCAGGCGTGACCAGCCGCACCACGTCGCGGCGCACTACCGATTTGCCGCCGCGCTTCCGGGCTTCCGCCGGATCCTCGATCTGCTCGCATACGGCAACGCGAAAACCCTGCGCGATCAGCTTCTGCAGATAGTCGTCCGCCGCATGCACCGGCACGCCGCACATCGGGATGTCGTGGCCTTGGTGCTTGCCGCGCCTGGTCAGCACGATGCCGAGCGCCCGGCTAGCCTTTTCGGCGTCGTCGAAGAACAGCTCGTAGAAATCGCCCATGCGGTAGAACAGGAGCGAATCCGGGTTCGCCGCCTTGATCTCGATATACTGTTCCATCATCGGCGTGACGCCGCCCATGGCTGGCGCCGCCGCTGTTGTTTCCAGGCCGTCGGGATCGGTTGGCATGTGCATATTCATAGCGAAACGCTAGCAGATGTGGCTGCGGGGTTTAATGCCGGCCGCTCGAAAAGCAGGGGAAACCGCCAGCAAACTGCCAGTCGGCCGCCAACCGAGTCCCGGCAATGCCTGCTCGTTGAAGCAGCTTCGCCGGGCTTGTCGGTTTACAGTGGCCGCGTGTAGCCTTAATCCGGAAATCCATAAGAAAGCACCCGTCCCAAGCGGTGCCGCACCGGTGAGGAAATCAAAAGCATCATGGCCAGGAAAACCGAAAGCAGCGGGCCCTCCGTCAGCGCGCAGGAGGCGCTCGAATTCCATGCCATGGGGCGGCCCGGCAAGCTTGAAATCGTCGCCACCAAGCCGATGGCCACGCAGCGCGATTTGAGCCTCGCCTATTCGCCGGGCGTCGCCGTTCCGGTGCGCGCCATCGCCGAGGACCCGAGCCGCGCCTTCGATTATACGGCGCGCGGCAACATGGTGGCGGTCATCTCCAACGGCACCGCCATTCTCGGCCTCGGCAATCTCGGTGCGCTCGCCTCCAAGCCGGTCATGGAAGGCAAGGCGGTACTGTTCAAGCGCTTCGCCGATGTCGATTCGATCGACCTCGAAGTGGCGACCGAGGATGCCGATGAGTTCATCAATTGCGTGCGCTTTCTCGGCCCTTCCTTCGGCGGCATCAACCTCGAGGACATCAAGGCGCCGGAATGTTTCATTATCGAGCAGCGCCTGCGCGAGCTGATGGACATTCCGGTCTTTCATGACGACCAGCACGGCACCGCCATCATCTCGGCCGCCGGGCTGATCAACGCGCTGGAGATCACCGGCCGCGACATGAAGACCACCAGGATGGTCTGCAACGGCGCGGGCGCCGCCGGCATCGCCTGCATCGAATTGATGAAGGCGATGGGCTTTGCGCCCGAAAACATCATTTTGTGCGATACCAAGGGAGTGGTTTTCCAGGGCCGCACCGAAGGCATGAACCAGTGGAAGTCGGCGCATGCGGTCAAGACCGAGGCGCGCAGCCTGGCCGAGGCGCTGGACGGCGCCGATGTCTTCCTCGGCCTGTCCGCCAAGGGCACGCTGACCACCGCCATGGTGCAGTCGATGGCCAGAAACCCGATCATCTTCGCCATGGCCAATCCCGATCCGGAGATCACGCCGGAGGAGGTGGCCGAGATCCGCACCGACGCCATCATGGCCACCGGCCGCTCCGACTATCCGAACCAGGTCAACAATGTGCTCGGCTTCCCCTACATTTTCCGCGGCGCGCTGGATGTCCGGGCCACCACCATCAACGACGAGATGAAAATCGCCGCCGCCCAGGCGCTCGCAGCACTTGCGCGCCAGGACGTGCCCGACGATGTCGCCGCCGCCTATCAGGGCAACCGGCCGAGATTCGGCCCCAACTACATCATCCCGGTGCCTTTCGATCCGCGCCTGATCTCGGCCATCCCGCTTGCCGTGGCGAAAGCCGCGATGGACAGCGGCGTCGCCCGCAAGCCGATCCTCGACCTCGACCGCTATGCGCAGGAACTATCCGCCCGCCGCGACCCGATCGCGTCGACCTTGCAGCGCATCTACGACCGCGTGCGCCGCCAGCCCAAGCGCATCGTCTTCGCCGAGGGCGAGGAGGAGCAGGTGATGCGCGCCGCCGTCTCCTATGTGAACCAGAAGCTCGGCACGGCGATCCTGCTCGGCCGCGACGACGTCATCAAGGAGAACGCCAGGCATGCCGGCATCGATCTCGACAAGCAGGGCCTCGAAATCATCAATGCCAGGCTGTCGCGCCGCAACGGCATATACACCGATTATCTCTACGAGCGCATGCAGCGGAAGGGCTTCCTGTTCCGCGACTGCCAGCGCCTGATCAACAACGACCGCAACCATTTCGCCGCCTGCATGGTGGCGCTGGGCGATGCCGACGGCATCGTCACCGGTGTGACCCGCAACTATTCCACCGCGCTCGACGACGTGCGCCGCATCATCGACGCCAAGCCAGGCCACCGCGTCATCGGCGTCTCGATCGTGCTCGCGCGGGGCAAGACGGTTCTCGTGGCCGACACCGCCGTGCACGACATGCCGAACGCCGAGCAGATCGCCGACATTGCCGAGGAGGCGGCCGGCTTTGCCCGCCGCATGGGCTATGAGCCGAGGATTGCCATGCTCGCCTATTCCACCTTCGGCCACCCGCAGGGCGAGCGTTCCGAGCGTGTGCAGGAGGCGGTGCGCATCCTCGACAAGCGCCGCGTCGATTTCGAGTATGACGGCGAGATGGCTGCCGATGTGGCGCTCAATGCGCGCGCCATGGCGCAGTATCCATTCATAAGGCTCACCGGCCCGGCCAACGTGCTGATCATGCCGGCGTTCCACTCGGCGTCGATCTCAACCAAGATGCTGCAGGAGCTTGGCGGCTCGACAGTCATCGGCCCGCTGCTGGTCGGCCTGAACAAGCCGGTACAGATCGTTTCGCTGAATGCCAAGGACTCGGACATCGTCAATATGGCGGCAATTGCAGCTTATACGGCGGGCAACTGACGAAGGCGTTTGCTGACGAGGCGTTTGCCCACATCGCCAACGTTTGGAATTGGAAAAGGCCCGCGGCGATGCCGCGAGCCTTCCCTGAGATCGCCAGTCCGATCAGAAATTGCGCTGGAAGCGAACGATGCCGCCGACGCTGTTCTTCTTGTCGGCCTTGGTCCAGTCGACGACATTGGTGTCACCGATCCCATCGTCAAACCTGCCGAAATGATCCCAATCAACTTCGCCTGTGATCGTGAAGCCCGGAACGATGCTGTAGGCGATGTTCGCAGCCACGGCGTAGTTCTTGTCGTCGTCAGCCGAAGCCTGGAGGTTGAACGAAGTCTTGGCGTCGAACTTGTAGGTGCCGCCACCCCAGACAGCCCAGTTGCCGCCCCACGGCTTGTAGAAGCCGCGGCCATGGGTGTTGATGGCGTTACCCGCGTCGCGGAAGTTATCGTCCGTACCGTAGCCGCCCATGATGAACAGCGTCAGTTCCTTGGTGACATTGACATCCAGGCGAACCTTGCCGGCCACTTCTTCGTAGTTGCTGTCATAGGCAACGACACCGGTGATCGCACCCCAGTCGCCCTTATACTTCAGACCGCCGACGACATGCGGAACGTAGCTGTCGATCGTGCCTGCGATAACGCCCGTACCCGTGCCGGTAACAAGACCTGTAACGTCCGATCCTTCTTCAAGGGAGATCACGCCCGAGAAGCCGCTGCCAGCATCGAAGTAGTAGCTGACGACATTGGTGTCCTTTATGCCGTACGGGATGGTCGTGTCCTGGATGACGTTGCCGGCATAGCCGATGAACGAGTCATAAGGCGTCTCGTCCTTGCCGACGCGCAGCCCGCCGAGCTGGATCCACGCGAAGTTCAGCGTTGGCGTGCTCGTCGGGCCACCATTCTTGAAGTTGAAACGCGTCTCGGTATAGGTCTTCAACGTGCCGAGCTCGGTCTCCTGGCCGGTCCAAGTCTTCAGGTTAAAACGGGCGTTCTTGTTCCAGCTGTTCTGCGAGTCGCCGTCCTGAACGTCGGTGGTCTTGCGGCCGTCGAAAGTGCCGACGTCGCCGAAGCCGGCGTCATAGCGGATATAGCCGCCGACGCGCAGGCAGGTCTCGGTGCCGGGGATGTAGAAGTAACCCGCGCCGTAAACGTCGCAGATCTTGACGTATTCGGCCGGTTCCGGCTCGGCGACGACGACCGCATCGGCGGCGCGGGCGCCGGAAACTGCGATCAGAGCCGCAGCGGAGCCGAGAAGAAGGCTCTTGATATTCATTTTCTTGAATCTCCAGTCAAAGGTTCAAGACAGGCCTGGACTGCCATTCGGCTTTGCCATCCCCGTCCCCATCGTGAAAAAGTCGCGCACCGGCGCCGCTTTTTCGCCTTCGACATGACCTAATTGGCGGCGCCATACAACAGAGATTGTGTCTGGAAAGCGGCTTTTGAACTCTTCAAAAAGTCTTGTTGCGTAAATATCACGTCACATATTTGAAAGAATGGGACATATGGCACAATCTATACAATAGATACGGAAAATAAGCTTACAACTGTGCCAAACGTCCCATTTATTGCAGTTTTATGACGGTTCTATAGCCGGCTAATGTTTCAGGCCTTGATGGTGAAGAATTGCAGCCGTCCGAAAATCAGCATGTTAAGAGAAGGCGCGGGCGACCCGGACCACCTCTTCGACCATGTCCTGCCTGAGCATTTCGATGGGGATGCGGCCATCGAGCTCCAGTGAAGGACGGATCAGCCAGAACCATGCCAGCCTCGGGTTGGCGATCGCCGACAGCACCTCGCTTATGCCTGGAGCCGGCCTGCCATCGACGAACTGGGCCAGCGGGAAGACATGCTTGCGGCCGCCCTTGCGAAGCGCAACGACTTCGCCCCGCCTTTGCCAGCGATGCAATGTCGAGCGTGGGATGCGGAAGTTTTCCTCCAGATAGGTCGAGCCGGCAACCTCGCCCGCCCAGTCCTCGATCAGCATTGATTGGAGGTCGGGAGCCTGCTCGGCCAGGAGCTGAAACGCGGGCTTCCCGGTCCGGGCTGCCGGAGTTTCGCCGGCGCTGCCGGCATCGATAGTGCCACGCGCGATCCTGTCAGCCGCCGTGCGGAGCAAATCGGAGGCGAGAGCGGTCCATTCGCCCTTGAACGAGCCGATCTCCAGCCGCTGTGCCTGCGGCAGGAAGGGAAGGGCAGCGGCAACGGCGCCGGCAATCGCGCCGGCCGAAACCAGGGCCTGCGCATCCAGCACGACGCCATGCTGCGTCAATGCCTGTTGCACCGCCTCGGCGATCAGGCCTGCCAAGGCCTCTTGGGAAATTCCATCCGTCGGATTCTGAAATCTGGTCATGCATCTGTCTTGCGGGCCGCGCGCTCCTCCCCAACTGCGGCCGGTTGTTGTACGGCTATGGCGGGAAGTGGAATGCGCAACGGCAAAAGATGCAGCCACCCGGCAGGTTGCTGTCGTGCATTTTAGACACCCCAAATGCTGGCCCCGAAATGTCAGTCATAGGGCCCCCAAGTTTTCGTGTAGGAGCGCTCCATGACAGCCACGCGACAGATGGCCTCCTTTGGAGCCTGCCGGTGGTGACGCAAGGGGACCCAAAGCAACTCCAGAAAAGTGTGAAACCGTTTCCGTCCTCAAAGATGGATTGGCTCGACGTTTCAGTGAGACGCTGAACCGATCTAAAGCAGCCCCGCCTGTTCGGCCTCGCGGCGCAGATTCTGTCGCGGGCGTGGGCCGATCTGCTGGATCACCAGCCCGGCCGCCAACGAGCCGAGATCGCCGCAATCCTTGAGGCTGCGCCCGGCGGTGTAACCAAAGAGGAAGCCGGCGGCATAGAGGTCGCCGGCGCCGGTGGTGTCGACCAGTTCGTTGATCGTCGTCGCCTTGACGACGACGGTCTCGTCGCCGCGCACGATCACCGAGCCCTTTTCCGAGCGGGTGACGGCGGCGATCTTGCAATCCTTGCGGATGGCCGCCAGCGCATCTTCGAATGAAGCGGTCTGGTAGAGCGACTTGATCTCGTGGCTGTTGGCGAACACGATGTCGACGGTGCCCGAACGCATCAGCTCGAGGAACTCGTCGCGATAGCGGTCGATGCAGAAGGAATCCGACAGCGTCATCGACACTTCGCGGCCGGCGGCATGCGCCAGCTTCGCGGTCTGGCGGATCGCTTCCTTGGCGCGCGGCGGATCCCACAGATATCCCTCGAAATAGGTGACCTTGGCGCCAGCGGCCTTGTCGGCCTCGACGTCTTCCGGGCCGAGCTCGACGCAGGCGCCGAGATAGGTGTTCATCGAGCGCTCGCCGTCCGGCGTGACGAAGATCATCGAGCGCGCCGTCGGCGGCTCGCCGTCGAGCGGTCTGGTGTCGAAAGCTACGCCCTGGGCATGGATGTCGTGGGCATAGATTTCGCCGAGCGCATCGTTCGACACCTTGCCGAAGAAGGCGGCGCGGCCGCCGAAGCTGGCAACGCCCGCCGCCGTGTTGCCGGCGCTGCCGCCCGAAGCCTCGATCGCCGGCCCCATGCGGCTGTAGAGCAGATCGGCGCGCCTGCCGTCGATCAGGTTCATCGCGCCCTTGATGATGCCGTTGGTCTCGAGAAATTCCTCGTCGCACTGGGCGATGATGTCGACAATGGCGTTGCCGATGCAAAGCACGTCGTATTCCGGCATCAATATCTCCGCCAAAAAACTGCCGGCTTTCTGCCATGCCGGCCGGGCGCGGGTCTAGCGAGTTGCCGACGCTTTGCATACCCCGAAAATCGGTGCCGTTTTGCCCAGCGCCGACCTCGGTCGCGATTGTTCGCCGGCTGCGGCATCGATCGGATCGAACTGGACCATATCGACTGCAGCAACGACCGCTATGGTTGGACCTTGGCCGAAACATCCCGCTTCATTGTGGATTAGAAGCGGATGATCCGGCAGAAACCGAGGCGCGAACCACACCAATGCCCGCAAAGACCGACATGGCCACTGAACTGGCGCTGCTTGCGGTGCTGGCGGTGCTGTGGGGCGCGTCCTATACCTTCATCAAGATCGGCGTCGAAACGATCCCGCCGGTGACCTTCATCGCCGGGCGCACCTTGATCGCAGGCGGCATTCTGCTTGCAGTCATCCGCTGGCGCGGCCTTGCCATGCCTTGGGATGCGGTGCACTGGCGCCGGTTCATGTTTCAGGCCTGCATGAACAGCGTCGTGCCATTCACGCTGATTGCCGCCGCCGAGCGCTCGATCGATGCCGGCCTTGCCACCATCCTCAACGCGACGTCGCCGATCTTCACCTTCCTGCTGACGGCGCTGATCACTCGCCATGAGCCGGTGACGACGCGCAAGCTGGTCGGCGTCGGCGCCGGCATCGCCGGCATATGCCTCATCGTCGGCGCGCAAGCGCTTGGCGGCATCGGTCATCAGCTTTGGGCGCAGCTTGCGGTCGTCGCGGCCACCATATGCTATGCAGGTGCCGCCATTTTCGGGCGCAATTTCCGCGGTCTCGACCCGATGGTGCCGGCGGCCGGCTCGATGATCTGCGGCGCAGCGATCCTGATACCCTTGAGCCTTGTCTTCGACCGGCCGTGGACATTGTCGCCATCGACGGCGTCGATCCTGGCGCTGCTTGGGCTTTCGGTCTTCTCCACCGCTCTCGCCTTCTCAATCTTCTTCCGCCTCATCCACACGCTGGGCTCGGTCGGCACCACCTCGCAGGCCTATCTGCGCGTGCCGATCGGGGTCGGCATCGGCGCCCTCTTCCTCGGCGAGAGTCTCGGCCCGACGGCCTGGCTCGGCATGGCCTTCGTCGTCGCCGGCGTCGCGGCCATGACCATTCCGGCCCGCCAGGCCAGGCTTGCGCAATAGTTGCGCTGCTCATCAAGCCCGCTTATCTCGGAAGCGTCTTTTCTCGAATGGGTTTTGAGGACGCCGTGATTCTCGACGCCGCCCGCGCCGCCGCCAGCCGGCTGTTTTCGCCCGAATTCCGCACCGTGTTCCTGAAGACGCTGGGGCTGACATTGTTGGCCCTGGTGGCGCTGTGGTTCGCTCTCGAGAGCCTGCTCGAATGGCTGGCCTGGCCGTGGCTTGATGCGCTGCTGCCCGGCCTGCCGTCCTGGGCCGGATTATTGGGCGCGATCATCGCCGGCATCCTCCTGGCGATGGGCATGGCACTGCTCGTCGCGCCGGCCACGGCGATCGTCGCCGGCCTCTTTCTCGACGATATCGCCGAGGTGGTCGAGCGCACCGACTACCCAGATGATCCGCCAGGCCGCGCCGTGCCGGCGCTGCATTCGCTGGCGCTGGCGATAAAATTCTTCGGCGTCGTCATTTTGGGCAATATCGTCGCCTTGCTGCTCTTGCTGGTGCCGGGCATCAACATCGCCGCCTTCTTCATCGTCAACGGCTATCTGCTCGGGCGCGAATTCTTCGAATTCGCCGCCATGCGGTTCCGCCCGGAGGCGGAGGCCAAGGCGCTGCGCCGGAAATATGCCGGCACGGTGTTCCTGGCCGGGTTGCTCATCGCCGCCCTGCTAGCCGTGCCGCTGCTCAACCTGCTGACGCCGCTCTTCGCCGCCGCCATGATGGTGCATCTGCACAAGGCGGTTTCGGCGAAGGAGCCCGTTTAGTCGGTGCCGCCGCCACGGAACAGCGCCTGCAGCTTGCCGAACGGCATCGCCGCGCGGGTGAAGCCGAAGGTGCCGTCCTGCTGGATCTCGCGCGCCGCCGTCTCCAGCATGCCGTAGGCGAAATTCGTCAGCCACGGTCCGAGCGAGATGCGTTTTACCCCGGCCATGGCGAGGTCGGCGGTGGTGAAGCCCGGCCGCGCCATGACATTGACCGGCTTGCCAACTGACGAGCAGATCGTGCGCACCATTTCGATATCGCTGATGCCCGGCGCATAGAGCACGTCCGCGCCGGCGTTCTCGAAAGCCTGCAGGCGCTTGATCGTGTCGTCGAGGTCGGTCTTGCCCCAGAGGAAATTCTCGGCCCGCGCGGTGAAGACGAAATCGTGCTTCAGCGCCCGCGCCGCCTCGGCGGCCGCGGCGACCCGTTCGACCGCATGCGAGAATTCGTAGATCGGGTTGTCCGGGTCGCCGGTGTGATCCTCGATCGAGCAGCCGGCAAGGCCGGCGGCTTCCGCCGCGAAGATGGTTTCGGCGGCCTGTTCGGGACTGTCGCCCTTGCCGCGCTCGAGGTCGGCCGAAACCGGCAGGTCGGTTGCCGCCGTCACTTCGCGGCAGTGGTGGATCATCGCCTCGAACGTCACGCCGCCGTCGGGCAGGCCGCGCGAGAAGGCAAAGCCTGCGCTGGTCGTCGCCAGCGCCTTGAAGCCGAAGGAGGAAAGAAGCTTGGTCGTGCCGACATCCCAGGGATTGGGCATGACGAAGGTGGAGGCATGCAGGTCGCGAAAGATCTTGCCTTTGTCCATGGCGGGTCCTCGATCATGATCGGAATTGTCGGGGGAATTTATCGCGCCAGCCGGGGCCGGGCAAACGAATGCGGTTGGTTCAGAAACGTTTTACGTTCTCTGCTGACAATTCGTGAGTGTCTTGGAGAGCCAGTCGGTCAGCCAACCCAAACCAGCCTATTGGATCGGCACCAGTCCGGCCAGATCGCGCATGTCGTCGAACAGGATGCCGCCGGCTTCCGCCAGCCCGTCGCGGTCGGAATAGGGATCGGCATGATAGGAGAAGACGCGCATGCCGGCGGCCATGCCGGCCTCGGTGCCGGCGACGCTGTCCTCGATGACGATGCAGTCGGCCGGCGCGAAGCCCATAGTCTTTGCGGCATGGAGGAATAGGTCGGGAAACGGCTTGCCGTGCGCGACCATGGTCGAAGAGAACATGGCATGCTCGAACAGTGGCAGCAGCCCGGTCTGGCCGAGCGTGATGTGCATCTTCGAGACGCGCGCCGAGGAGGCGACGCAATAGGCGATGCCGGCGGCGCGCAGCTTCTCGATGAAGTCGCGCGCATGGGGGATCGCCTCGACCCCATGCGCGAACAAATCCGGCAGACCGGCATTCCAGCGCTCGACGAAGTCTGGGCCCAGCCTGACAGCCGTCGCCTCTTCGATCTCCTTCTGCACCGAGATCATGCTGCGGCCGGAGAAATGCTTGCGGCAATATTCGAAAGTGGTGGCAAAGCCGGCAGCCTTGAGCCATTCGGCGAGACGCCGGTTAGCCAGATTCTCGGTGTCGACCAGGACTCCGTCGCAATCGAAGATGACGAGTTTGGGAAGGGACATTGTTTCAGTCATATTGCACCATTCTGGCGGAGGGAATTTGGGCCAAGGTCGAGACCTTCGGCGCAGGCCGTGCTGGTGGCACGGCCAAGTCCGAAGGCCGAAGGATTTGGCCCGAATTCACCCACCAGAATGGTTCAATATGACTGAAACAATGCCCAGCCATCAAGCGGTGCCGGTCGACCCGAATCCGCCGGAACCTCGCGCGGTCCCGCCAGTCAGTGATCGCTCTTCGCTGGCGACCTGCGTCACCGCGGCAAAGACGATCTGGGCGATGCGCATGCCGCGCGTCACCGCGAAATCCTCATCGCCGAGGTTGATCAAAAGCACCTTCACCTCGCCGCGATAGTCGCTGTCGATGGTGCCGGGCGTGTTGAGGACGGTAAGCCCATGCTTGAAGGCAAGGCCGGAGCGCGGCCGGACCTGGCCTTCCATGCCTTCCGGGATTTCCAGGATCAATCCGGTTGGCACCAGCGCGCGTTTTCCCGGTAGGATCAGCAGTGGCCGATCGTCCGGCACCGCGGCGCGCAAATCCATGCCGGCGGCGCCGGCGCTTTCATAGGCCGGCAGCGGCAGGCCCTCGCCATGCGGAAGCCTGACGAAACCGACGGGGGGGCCGATGACGGAGGAGGGATAGACAGCTGTGCGCATGAGCCCACTCCTATCGTCGCGAATGCCGATTCGGTCAACTCGACCGTGACGGTATCCAACGCTTTCTTTGAGGCGTCACGATGACCTTGCTTTCAAGCGAAGACGTGTCAACAAGGTGCTGCGCTGGTGGAATGCCCACTTGGCGATTGGCGAGAACGCCCATCACGTCGTCATCCACGGGCGGAGCAAGGAGCGAAGCGACGCGCGTAGACCCGAGGATCCATTCCGTGACTGGGAAGCGTCGCGACGATCCAGAATTCTGCTCCGCTGCATTCTACGGTCGAGGTAACAGAATGGATCCTCGGGTCTGCGCTCCGCTACGCGTTGCTCCGCCCGAGGATGACGAAGTTGGGAGGCCGTGGCTGCCTCAGCGCAGCTCCACCGGCACCACCGTCGTCTCCTTGATCTCCTCCATAACGAAGGAAGCCGAGACGTCCGACAGTGCCACCTTGGCGATCAGCCGCTGGTAGAGCCGGTCATAGGCCTTTACGTCGGCGACGCGGGCGCGCACCACATAATCGAGATCGCCGGACATGCGATAGACTCCGGTGATCTCCGGAAACACGGTCACCGCGGCGCGGAATTTCTGCAGCCAGTCCGGATCGTGGTTGGAGGTGCGGATCAGGATGAACACCGACAGCCCCAGCCCCAGCTTGTCGGCATCGACCAGCGCCACCCGTCCGGTGATGACCCCGTCCTCCTCCAGCCGCTTGACCCGCCGCCAGCAGGCGTTGCGCGACAGCGCTACCCGCTCCGACAGCTGGTCGACCGACAGTGTGCCGTCGCGCTGGAGTTCTGCCAATAATCTTCGGTCGATTTCATCGATTTCCAGCGTCATGTTGGGATAAATGTCCCAAAAAATGGCGCGATACAAGGACAATTTGAGACCAATGAACCTTCGGTCCGTGGCAGGATACTCAGCATCGGGGCTCATCCCGGCAGGAGGGATCACCATGACGACACGGTTTGCTTCGCTCTTCACCTCTCACCCGGCCAAGGTGGGCGAGACCTATTTCAGCCATATGGCCTTTGCCGCCTGGTTCTGTTCCCGCCTGTCGATGGCCGCGGGCGCCGCGCTCGTTCATGCTTTCTTGCCATTTCTGTTCGAGACTACGGCCAGCCGAATCGTCCGCGAGCTCTATGAGCGCACGCACAACAGAGGCTCACATGCGGTCAAGGAGCCTCGGGCCCTGATGGATCGCGCCTAGCAACGGAAGAAGCGATGTGCCGGTGGGCGGCCTATTTTGGTGAAGCGGTCTTCCTCGAAGACATCATCACCGCGCCCTGCCATTCGCTGATCGCCCAGAGCCATTGCGCCCAGGAAGCCAAGTCGCCGACCAATGGCGACGGCTTCGGTCTTGCCTGGTACGGCGACCGGCCGGAGCCCGGCCTCTATCGCGACATCCTGCCGGCCTGGTCGGATCCCAATCTGAAGAGCCTGTGCCGGCAGATCAAATCCGGCCTGTTCCTCGCCCATGTGCGCGCCTCGACCGGCGGCGCCACCAGCCGCATGAACTGCCATCCCTTCATCTCCAGCCGCTGGTCGTTCATGCACAACGGCCAGATCGGCGGCTTCGAAAAAATCCGCCGCGCCCTGGAAAACTCGCTCTCCGACGAAGTTTTCGACCTGCGCGAGGGCACCACCGATTCCGAATTGTTTTTCCTGCTGATGATCGACGAGGATTTGGCGAGCGACCCGCAAGGCGCAGTTGCGCGCGCCACCAGCCGCGTGCTGGAAGCCTCCCGCCGCGCCGGGCTCGAGCCCGCCCTGAGACTCACCGCCGCCTTCTCCGACGGACAGGCGCTCTACGCCGTGCGCTATGCTACCGACCATCATGCGCCGACGCTTTACACCTCCGTCTTCCGCAATGGCGGCCGCTGCATCGTGTCGGAACCCTTCGACCGCGACGGCGGCGAGTGGCAGGCGATCCCGCCGTCGAGCTTCGTCACCATGTCCGGGGACGCCACCAGCATCCGCCCGTTTGCTCCGGCAGCGGCGAAGCTGGCGCTGGTCGGCTGATCAAGCGCGTCCCGGTCGGGGTTGCCCGCCGGCTACTGAGCAAACCGCCCCAGCCCATAGGGCGCAAGCAGCGCATCGCGTTCGCCATCGAGGATCTCGCGGGTGGCAAACAGCCCGACAGCGGGCGCCAGCGTGACGCCTGAATGTGTGACGGCGATATAAAGACCGTCAACACCTTCGGCGCGGCCGATGATCGGGAAACCATCGATCGGAGTCGGCCGGTAGCCGACGGTATGGAAATCGAGCTCCAGCCCCTCGGCGCCGCGCAGCATCGCCTTCGTCGCCGCGAACAGGTCCCGCGCGGTCGCGGTTGCATCCACGCCCGGATCGCCACCGCCGAAATCCGAGCCGGCGATGATACGGCCCTCCGCCGTCTGCCGCATATGCAGCCGGTCGCCCAGCACCAGCCCGTTGAGCAGTTTTTCGTATGGACGCGAGTGGACGATCAGGCCCGGCGGCGTTTCGATCGGCAGCTTGATGCCGGCCGTTGCAGCGATGGCTGGAACGCCGGCGCCTGCCGCGACGACGACCTCGTCGGCGGCAATTGCTTCTCCGGACACGACCACGCCGGTGACGCGATCGCCGGATATCGCCAGGGCACCGACGGTCCCCGTGACGATCCGCGCCCCGCGCCGTTCGGCATCGCCAAGCAGCGCCTTGGCGGCGGCGACCGGCTCGGCCACGCCTTCCTCGGCAACATACATTGCGAAATCCGGAAGCTCGGCGAGATTGGGCTCGATCAGCGCCGCCTGCTCGCGGCCGACCCGCTCGATGCCGTAGCCCCAGGCCGAATGCTCGGCCGCATAGGCCTCGAGCCTGTCCGCCGGCAGGTCGAAGCACAGGCCGCCGCACCATGCGAGCGGCAGGCCGGGCAGGTCTTTCGCCAGCCGTTTCCATTCGGCCATGGCGCGGACACGCAGCCGGAAATAGGTTTCCGGGTTACCCCAACTGGCATTGATCCAGGCGAAGGAATTGGGTGTGGCGACACCGCCGGCCCCGCTGTCGGCAATCACCGTCACCAGCGCACCCGCTCTGCTCAGATGCCAAGCGATAGATGCACCGATGATACCGGCGCCGATGACGATGACTTCTTTTGTCACGCTGCCCTCTCAGTCCTCTCGTCGGTGAGGTCGTTTTTACCTGCCATCTGCGCGGGCTTTTGCCAACGCAAACTTCTCGCTTGACATAAATACGTACGTACGTATTATATTGCCATGGCTAGACAATCACTCCGCGAAAACCTTCTCGAGGCCGGCTTCCAGACCATCTGGAATGCCGGCTACACCGCAGCCGGCGTGCGCGACATCGTCGCGGCGGCCGGCGCCAGGCCGGGTTCCTTCACCAACCATTTCGCCTCGAAGGAAGACTTCGCCGGCGAAGTGCTGGAACGCTACTTCGCCTATGTTAGCGGCTTGGTGGAAAATGCGCTGGCGCAGGACGGCACGCCGCCCGTCGGCAGGCTGCGCCGCTATCTCGACGTCATCACCTCCAAGCTCGAAGCTCATGACTGGGCGCGCGGCTGCATGATCGGCAATCTCAGCCTCGAGACGGCGGTTCACAGCGAGCCGCTCCGGCTCAGGCTGGTCGATATTTTCGAGCGCTGGCGCCAGCCATTTGCAGCCTGTATCGCGGAGGGTCAGGCGGCAGGCGAGATATCCAGGACATTCGATGCCGAGGACCTTGCCGATTTCCTGCTGTCGTCCTGGCAGGGCGCAATGCTGCGCATGAAGGTCGAGCGCAGCCCGGAACCGCTCGAGCGGTTCAAGAAAATCATCTTCAGCACTGTATTTGGGAAGGAGACAGCGTGATGAATGCGACGACCGACGGACAACAGGCCGCCTTGCGGCGTTCACATGTGGCGGTACTGGATTCAATCATGTCCTATCTGGAGGCCGGATCGGATGGCCCGACCATATTGTTCCTGCACGGCAACCCGACCTCCTCCTACATCTGGCGCAACATCATCCCGCATGTCGCGCAGGTCGGCCGCTGCATCGCGCCCGATCTGATCGGTTACGGTCAGTCGGGCAAGCCGGATATCGACTACCGCTTCTTCGATCAGGTTCGTTATCTCGACGCCTTCATCGACGCCCTCGACCTCAAGGATCTGGCGATCGTCGCCCAGGACTGGGGCACCGCGCTCGCGTTCCATTTCGCCGCGCGACGGCCGCGGCGCATTCTGGGACTTGCTTTCATGGAATTCATCCGGCCCTTCGAGCGCTGGGACGATTTCCACCAGCGTCCGCAGGCGCGCGAGCTCTTCAAGGCGTTGCGCACGCCGGGCGCCGGCGAGAAGCTGGTGCTGGAGGAGAACGTCTTTGTCGAGAAAGTACTGCCGGCCTCCGTGTTGCGGTCGATGAGCGAGGAGGAAATGGATGCTTACCGGGCGCCGTTCCCGACGCCGCAGTCGCGCAAGCCGGCGCTGCGCCTGCCGAGGGAACTGCCGATCGAGGGCCTGCCGGCCGATGTCGCCGCAATCAGCGCGCACGACCACCGGGCGCTGCGGCTCTCCACCTATCCGAAATTGCTTTTCGCTGGCGATCCAGGCGCTCTGATTTCACCGCAGGCGGCAAAGGAATTTGCGTCGACGCTGAAGAACTGCCGCTTCATCGATCTGGGGCCAGGCGCCCATTATCTGCAGGAAGACCATCCGGATACGATCGGCAAGGCCGTTGCCGGTTGGTTGCCTGAGATCGCCCGGGCGGAAGGTGAGACTGAACCGGCCTGAGCCGGAGCCGCGGGCACAAGGCGTTCGTCGCCGCAGGTCGACAGACCGGCGCCGCGCTGGTAGAAGCGCCGCCTGTCACACGGAACGCCTTAAAAGAGAAATGCCCGAAATCATACCTGAAGAGGTTGCGCGCCGCCGCACTTTCGCGATCATCGCGCATCCCGACGCCGGCAAGACCACGCTCACCGAAAAGCTGCTTTTGTTCGGCGGCGCCATCCAGCTTGCCGGTGAGGTAAAGGCCAAGAAGGATCGCATCCAGACCCGCTCCGACTGGATGAAGATCGAACGCGAGCGCGGCATCTCGGTCGTCACCTCGGTGATGACCTTCGAATATGAGGACAATGTCTTCAACCTGCTCGACACGCCCGGCCACGAGGATTTTGCCGACGACACCTACCGCACCTTATCGGCGGTGGATTCGGCCGTCATGGTCATCGACGCCGCCAAGGGCATCGAGCCGCGCACGCTGAAACTGTTCGAGGTCTGCCGGCTGCGCGACATCCCGATCATCACCTTCGTCAACAAGATGGATCGCGAGAGCCGCGATCCGTTCGAGATCCTCGACGAGATCGAGCAGAAGCTGGCGCTCGACACCGCCCCCATCACCTGGCCGATCGGCCGCGGCAAGAGCTTTTGCGGCACCTATCATTTGGCGCTGAACGCCGTGCGCAAGCGCGATGCGGAGCGGGAGCGCACGCCGGTCAACGGTCCTGATTCCAACCGCGTCGCCGGCCTGCTGCCGGAAAACGAGCGCGAGGCCTTCATCGAGGAGCTGGAGCTCGCGCGCGAGGCCTGCCGCCCGCTCGACATCGACGCTTTTCGCGAAGGCCATCTGACACCGGTCTATTTCGGCTCGGCGCTGCGCAATTACGGCGTGCGCGACCTGATCGAAGCGCTCGGCGCCTACGGCCCGCCGCCGCGCGCGCAGGACGCTGATGCGCGAATGGTGGAGGCGACCGAGGACAAGATGACCTCCTTCGTCTTCAAGATCCAGGCCAACATGGATCCCAACCATCGCGACCGCATCGCCTTCGTCCGCGTCTGCTCGGGCAAGCTGGAGCGCGGCATGAAGGCCAAGCTGGTGCGCACCGGCAAGCCGATGTCGCTCTCGGCGCCGCAGTTCTTCTTCGCACGCACCCGCGTCACCGCCGACGAGGCCTTTGCCGGCGACGTCGTCGGCATTCCCAACCACGGCACGCTGCGCATCGGCGACACGCTGACCGAGGGCGAGGAAATCTTGTTTCGCGGCGTGCCGAATTTTGCCCCGGAAATCCTGCGCCGCGTCCGGCTCGGCGACGCGATGAAGGCCAAGAAGTTGAAGGAAGCGCTGCACCAGATGGCCGAGGAAGGCGTCGTGCAGCTGTTTTCGCCGGAGGACGGCTCGCCGGCCATCGTCGGCGTCGTCGGCGCCCTGCAGCTCGATGTGCTGAAGGAGCGGCTGAACTTCGAATACACGCTTCCGGTGGACTTCGAGATGTCGCGCTTTTCCGTCTGCCGCTGGATCTCGGCGGACGACAAGGCGGAGGTGCAGCGCTTCATCGAGGCGCATCGCGGCGACATCGCCCGCGACCTCGACAACGATCCCGTGTTCCTCGCCCAGCACGCCTTTTCGCTTAACTACGAAGCCGAGCGCTGGAAGGCGATCCGCTTCACCGCGGTTAAGGACTATCAGGTCCGCGACAAGGCGGCGTGAGCTGTTTTTCCCTTCCCCCTTGTGGGGGAAGGTGGCCTCGCGAAGCGAGGTCGGATGAGGGGTGTTCCAGGGAATGCCAGCGTCTCACTCCGCTGGAGCACCCCTCATCCGTCTCGGCGCTTCGCGCCGATCCACCTTCTCCCGCAAGGGGGAAGGGAAAAGCCGCGCTCACCCCTTCGCCGCTTCTTCGATCTTGGCGATGTCGATCTTGCCCATCTGCATCATCGCCGACATCACACGACCGGCCTTGGCCCGGTCGGGGTCCTGAAGCAGGCGCGGCAACTGCTCCGGCACGACCTGCCAGGACACGCCGAACTTGTCCTTCAGCCAGCCGCACGGACCGGGCTCGCCGCCTTCCGTGAGGCGGGTCCAGAAATGGTCCACCTCTTCCTGCGTCTTGCAGTCTATCGACTGCGACATCGCCTCGTTAAACTTGAAATTGGGGCCGCCATTGAGCGCCTGAAACGGCACGCCGTCGAGTTCGAATGAAGTCATCAGCACTTTGCCCTCGCTGGCGTGACCCTTGGGCCAACGCAAAACGCTCAGCACCTTCGAATTCTTGAAGATGGAGATGTAGTGGTTCATCGCTTCTTCGGCCTGGCCGTCGAACCACAGACAGGTGGTGATCTTTTGCATGTCCGCTCCTTGGATTGTCCCGGGTTGGGTCCGTCTTTAAACGGTGCGCCGACGATTTCGTGCCGTGACCGCTGCTTCAAGGACGTATCGGCAGGGCGCGATCCGACAGCCGCTTCAAATTTTCCTGAAGAATCATGGCGCAGCGCAAAACTGTGGCACGGCCGGATCATGGCCGCTATAACCGCTGCCGACTGAAATTCAGCGCCGCCGCGCCGCGCCCGGCGCGGCCAGCCAGCAAGGACAATTCGATGCCCGCCTATCGTTCCCGCACCACCACCCATGGCCGCAACATGGCCGGCGCCCGCGGCCTGTGGCGCGCCACCGGCATGAAGGATTCGGATTTCGGCAAGCCGATCATCGCGGTGGTCAATTCCTTCACCCAGTTCGTGCCGGGCCATGTCCATCTGAAGGACCTCGGCCAGCTGGTCGCGCGCGAGATCGAGAAGGCCGGCGGCGTCGCCAAGGAGTTCAACACCATCGCCGTCGACGACGGCATCGCCATGGGCCATGACGGCATGCTCTATTCGCTGCCGTCGCGCGAGCTGATCGCCGACTCCGTCGAATATATGGTCAACGCGCATTGCGCCGACGCCATGGTCTGCATCTCCAATTGCGACAAGATCACCCCCGGCATGCTGATGGCCTCGCTGCGCCTCAACATCCCGACCGTGTTCGTCTCCGGCGGGCCGATGGAGGCCGGCAAGGTGGTGCTGGCCGGCAAGGCGCAGGCGCTCGACCTGGTCGACGCCATGGTCGCGGCCGCCGACGACAAGATCTCCGACGAGGACGTCAAGGTCATCGAGCGCTCGGCCTGCCCGACCTGCGGCTCGTGCTCCGGCATGTTCACCGCCAATTCGATGAACTGCCTGACCGAGGCGCTGGGTCTTTCCCTGCCCGGTAACGGCTCGACCTTGGCCACCCATGCCGACCGCAAGCGCCTGTTCGTCGAGGCGGGTCACCTGATCGTCGATTTGGCGCAGCGGTATTACGAGCAGGAAGACGAAAGCGCGCTGCCGCGCGGCATCGCCACCAAAGGCGCTTTCGAGAACGCCATGGCGCTCGACATCGCCATGGGCGGTTCGACCAACACGGTGCTTCACATTCTTGCCGCGGCGCATGAGGGCGAGGTCGACTTCACCATGGAGGACATCGACCGGCTGTCGCGCAAGGTGCCGGTGCTGTGCAAGGTCGCGCCGGCGAAGTCGGACGTGCACATGGAGGACGTTCACCGTGCCGGCGGCATCATGGCCATCCTCGGCCAGCTCGACGAGGCCGGGCTGATCAACCGCGACCTGCCGACCGTGCACACGGCGAGCCTCGGCGAAGCGCTCGACCATTGGGACATTTCCCGCACCTCAAGCAAGATTGTGCGCGATTTCTTTCTGGCCGCGCCCGGCGGCGTGCCGACGCAGGTCGCCTTCAGCCAGGACCGCCGCTGGGACGAGCTCGACACGAACCGCGAGACGGGCGTCATCCGCTCGGCAACGACGCCGTTCTCGAAGGATGGCGGCCTCGCGGTGCTGAAGGGCAATCTGGCGCTAGACGGCTGCATCGTGAAGACAGCCGGCGTCGACGAGTCGATCCTGAAGTTCACCGGCCCGGCCCGCGTCTTCGAGAGCCAGGACGCGTCGGTCAAGGCGATCCTCGGAAACGAGATCAAGGCCGGCGACATCGTCGTCATCCGCTATGAAGGGCCGCGTGGCGGCCCCGGCATGCAGGAAATGCTCTACCCAACCAGCTATCTGAAGTCGAAAGGCCTCGGCAAGGCCTGCGCGCTGGTCACCGACGGTCGCTTCTCCGGCGGCACATCCGGCCTGTCGATCGGCCATGTCTCGCCCGAGGCGGCCGAAGGCGGGTTGATTGGGCTTGTCCACGAAGGCGACACGATCGAGATCGACATCCCCAACCGCAAGATACATCTGGCCGTCAGCGAAGCCGAGCTCGAAGCGCGCCGGACGGCGATGAACGCCAAGGGCGCCGACGCCTGGAAGCCGGCCGAAAAGCGCAAGCGCAAGGTGACGACGGCGCTCCGCGCCTACGCCGCCTTCGCCACCAGCGCCGACAAGGGCGCTGTGCGGAACGTGCCTGAGTAGGGTTTGCGCTAAACCCCCTCATCCGGCCGCTTCGCGGCCACCTTCTCCCCGGTGGGGAGAAGAGGCTGGCGCCGGCGTTGACGACCTCTTCTCCCCTCGGGGAGAAGGTGGCCCGAAGGGCCGGATGAGGGGGCCTGCGCCTACATTCGAAGGCACCCTCACGGCATCAGCTGGTATTCGTAAAGCTTCTGATAGAGCCCGCCCTGCTTGAGCAGCGTCTTGTGCGGGCCGCTTTCCTGCACCTTGCCCTTTTCCAGCACCACGATCGTGTCGGCTTGGTGCACGGTCGACAACCGGTGCGCGATGACGATCGTCGTGCGCCCGACGGTGAGCTGCTGCAGCGCGTCGCGGAACAGCGCTTCCGATTCCGCATCCAGCGCGCTGGTCGCTTCGTCGAGCAGCAGGATCTCGGCATTGCGCAGCATTGCGCGCGCGATCGAGATGCGCTGGCGCTGGCCGCCTGACAGCAGTGCGCCGTTCTCGCCGACATCCGTCTCATAGCCCTTGGCCATGGCGCTGATGAAGTCATGCGCATTGGCGGCCCTGGCAGCGGCCACGACCTCTTCGTCCGTCGCGTCCTGGCGGCCGAGGCGGATGTTGTGCATGACGGTGCCGGCAAACAGGAACGTGTCCTGGCTGACATAGGCGATCTTTTCGCGCAGCGAAGCGAGCGTGGCGTGAGAGATGTCCTGGCCGTCGAACAATACCTTGCCCTGTTGCGGGTCATACATGCGCATGATGAGGTTGAGGATCGTCGACTTGCCGCTGCCCGAAGGTCCGACCAGGGCCGTCATCTTGCCGGCTGCAAAAGTCAGGTTGAAGTCCTCGAATACCGGCGAACTTTCCGGATAGGCAAAGCTCACATCGTCGAAACGGATCTCGCCCGGCCCGGCCTGCAGCGGCCTGGCATCGGGTTTTTCGGCAAGCGTCAGCGGCCGGTCGGCGAGCTGGAACATCATGCGCACGCCGACTATGCCGGTTTCCAGCGAGATGCGCACGCGCGCCAGGCGCTTGGCCGGCTCGTAGGCCAGCAGCAGCGCCGCGATGAAGGCCATGATGTTGCCAGGCATCTGGCCACCTTGCAGGACGAGGAAGCCGCTGACCAGCACCGCACCCGATATTGCCAGTCCAGCCAGCGTTTCCATCACCGGGCTGGTGGCGGCCTCCAGCGTGGCGATGTTGTTGGCGCGTGTCTCGACATCGGACACTGCTTTGTGCATGCGCTTGCGCATCGCGCCTTCGAGATTGAAGGATTTGACGACACGCACGCCGATTGCCGTTTCCTGCATCACATGCACGATCTGGCCGAGCGATCGGAATTCCATCTTGGCGATATGGCGGACGCGCTTGAGGATATGGTTGACGCCGTAGATGGCGACAGGCCCGATGACGAAACAAATCAGCGACAGCGCCGGCTGCTGCCAGACCATGACCAGCACAAGCACGATCAGCGTCACCAGGTCGCGCACGTAGGAGGTGACGACGAGATCGAGCACGCTGCGCGCCGCCTGCGCGTTGTTGGTCATGCGGGTGATCAGGTCCGACGACGAGGTCGAATGGTAGAACTCGATGCCTTGCGCGAGGATGCGGTCATATATCTTGCGCTGCCGGTCGGCGATGATGGCGTTGCCGACCCGGCTCATGAAATAGGCCTGGACGAAGTTGGCAATGCCCTTGAGGATGAAGATCGCCGCGACTGCCGCGGCGATCAGGTTGACGCGGTCGATCCTCTTGTAGATTACGAATTCGTTGGTGATCTCGCGCAGGATCCAGGCGCTGGCGCCGGTCGTGGCGGCCACCACCAGCATCGACAGCATGGCGGCGCCATAGCCGAATTTATGCTGGCTGAAGGATTCCTTGACCAGCCTTGCGATGAGGCGCTGGTTTTCCGTCAAACGGAAGAAGCGAAACAAACGGCTGGTCCCATGCCAATTTCGGATTCGCCACAGGGGCGAGAGGCGGCTTATAGAGCGAGTTGCCGCTGGATGGAACCTTTTGCCGCCCACGAAGGAAACGGCTGCGGCAGGGTGTCTTTTCGGCCACGATAGCGGTCGATTCTTCGAGGGGATGAACAGAAATGGATTTCGACCTCATCGTGCGTGGTGGCACGCTGCCCGACGGCAGGGTTGCCGACATTGGCATAAATGGCGAGATCATTGCGGCGATCGAACCGGAACTTAAGAATTCCGCGCGCGCCGAGGTCGACGCGAGCGGCAACCTGGTCTCGCCGCCTTTCGTCGATCCGCATTTTCATATGGACGCCACGCTTTCCTACGGCATCCCGCGCATCAATGCCTCGGGCACGCTGCTCGAAGGCATTGCGCTCTGGGGTGAGTTGAAGCCGCTGCTGACCCAGGAGGCCGTGCGCGACCGGGCACTCGCCTATTGCGACTGGGCGGTGTCGATGGGCCTGCTTGCTATCCGCAGCCATGTCGATGTCTGCGACGACCGGCTGCTTGCGGTGGAAGCCCTGCTCGATGTCAAAAAGATCGTTGCGCCCTATATCGATCTGCAGCTCGTCGCCTTTCCGCAGGACGGCCTCTACCGCTCGCCGACGGCGCTCCAAAACACCATCCGCGCACTCGATCTGGGCGTCGACATCGTCGGCGGCATCCCGCATTTCGAGCGCACAATGGCCGACGGCACGCGCTCGGTGACCGAGCTCTGCGAGATCGCCGCCAAGCGCGGCCTGATGGTCGACATGCATTGCGACGAGACCGACGATCCGCTGTCTCGCCACATCGAGCAGCTTGCCTATGAAACGCTGCGCCTCGGACTGCAGGGCAGGGCGGCCGGCTCGCACCTCACGTCCATGCACTCGATGGACAATTACTACGTCTCTAAGCTGCTGCCGCTGATTGCCGAGGCCGGCGTCTCGGCCATCCCCAATCCGCTGATCAACATCATGCTGCAGGGCCGCCACGACGCTTTTCCGAAACGGCGCGGCCTGACCCGGGTGAAGGAGATGCTGGCGCTTGGTATTCGCGTCGGCTGGGGCCAGGATTGCGTGCTCGATCCCTGGTATTCGCTGGGCACGGCCGACATGCTCGACGTCGCCTTCATGGGCCTGCATGTCGCCCAGATGTCGAGCCCGGCCGATATGGCGCGCTGCTTCGATATGGTCACCAACGTCAACGCCGCCATCATGGGGTTGGATCATCTCGGCCTCGCCGAAGGCAAGCGCGCCAGCCTCGTCGTGCTCGACGCCGGCAATCCTATCGAAGCGATACGACTGCGCCCTGAACGCCTCTGCGTCGTCGCCAGGGGCAAGGTCGTGGCCGAGCGAACCAGGCAGGAAACGCGGCTGTCGATCGCTGGACGGCCGGCGCAGGTGAACCGGCGGCATAAAACAGCGCAGGCCTCTGCGTCTCGGTTAGACCGGTCGCATTAGCGGCGCTTTCGCCCATCTCCAAAGTCAGCGATCTGCTTCGTTTGGGGCAAAGCATCATGAACGGTTCGCGATTGGCCGGACCGCTCGTGACTTCGTCATTCTATGGCGAAGCAAGGAGCGAAGCGACGCGGCGCAGACCATAGAATCCATGCCGTTACCTCAAAGCGTCGCAGCGATGCAGAACGACCTTTGTCCTGCGCCGCTTCCGCCCTTCGCGCGCGGTTACGGCATGGATCCTCGGGTCTGCGCGTCCGCTTCGCTCCCGCTCCGCCCGTGGATGACGAAGCTCCGGCGGTTCGGCCAATCTCGATTCCCGCCCCTGGTCTTATGGATTTCACTCGTCAAAGCGGCCGCTTGCGTCTAGGGAGCCGGCCATGGTCCAGCCCGTCGCCCGCAATCTTACGTTCAGGAACGTGCTGCTCGCCGGCATCCTTCTGATGCTGGCCGGCGACTTCATGTTCGCGCTGAATGACGCGATGGGCAAATGGCTGGTCGCCAGTTTCTCGGTCGGCCAGGTGGTGCTGATCCGCTCCATCGGCGCCTTCATCGTGCTCGGCCCGATGATCGCCAACCAGGGGACGAGCAGGCTGCTTCACATGGAACGACCGCTCCTGCAGCTGCTGCGCGTGGTGGCGACCACGGCCGACACCGGACTGTTTTACGCCGCGGTCGTCTATCTGCCGCTGGCCGACGTGATGAGTTTTTACATGGCCGGCCCGATCTATGTCGCCGCACTGTCGCATCTCCTGCTCGGCGAGAAGGTCGGCTGGCGCCGCTGGCTGGCGATCCTGGTCGGCTTTTGCGGCGTCCTGATTATTCTCAAGCCTTCCTCGGCGGCGTTTTCGCTGTCGTCGGCCTTCGCGCTGGCCGGCAGCATCGCTTTCGCCTTCGCCATCATCCTCAATCGGCGTTTGCGTGGAACGAGTGACACGACGCTTGTCACCTGGCAGACCATCGGAACGCTGGTGGTCGGCGGCGTGTTCACCATCGGTGCCTGGCGCACGCCCTCGGTGCTTGATTTCGGCGCCATGCTTTTGCTCGGTGTGGTCTCCTGCGCCGCCCATCTGATGATCACCAGGGCGCTGAAATTGGCGCCGGCCTCGACGCTGGCGCCGCTGCACTACAGCCTGCTTCTGTGGGCCGTGGTCTTCGGCCTCGCCTTCTTCGGCGATTTGCCGAGCCCTCGCATCCTGGTCGGCTCGGTCATCGTCGTGCTCGCCGGTCTGTTCATCTTTCACCGCCAGAAGGTGGTTGAAACCGTGGTGCCGCCGGAGAACGTGCCGAAGGGGGTTAACTAAAGCAATTTCACGATCTTTTTTACGGTGCAAAATCGCCTGCCGAGCGCAATCAGCGATTGAATCTTGGTGGGATAGGCAGGATACTAATCCTCGGGAATCTTGGGCAGGGGGGAATTATGGGAAGTTTCTCTATATGGCATTGGCTTATAATTCTGGTTCTTGTCGGCTTGCCATTGGTGTTTGTTCTGAAGGCGCCGCCGGCCGGCGTCAATCGTTTCGGAGACACACCGCCTTCGATGGGTTTTGGTGAAGCTATTTCAAGTTTCTTCCAAAACTATGCGAATTTTTCTGGCAGGGCCAGCCGGTCGGCGTTCTGGTTTGCGTATCTATTCATCTTCATCGTCGGCATCGCTATGATCGTGGTTGACGCCGTCGTCGGAAATGAACTCATTTCATCGATTTGGAATCTTGCCATCCTTGTGCCGACACTTGCCATGACTACGCGCCGGCTGCATGACATCAACAGGAGCGGTTGGCTTCAACTGCTTGCGGGGTTGTTTCCCATCGGTACCATCGCGTTGATCATCTGGTATTGCAAAAAGTCCGACGAAACTGGATCGCTGAACGAAATACAGAATGTTTTCAGGTAGGATCGCCGGAAGCCGGGAACCAATCTTATCTGGAAAGCTCTAACCCAGGCGCACCGCCGCCAGATAGTTTGAGAATTCCTCCGTCTCCATCAGCGCCTTGCAGCGGGCGAAGCGGTCGTCGGCATAGGCGCGGAAATCGTCGACCGGGTTGTTGTTGGCCAGCTGGATCAGCCCCCACAATGTCCACAACAGGTCGCACATCGCCTTGTAGATGACGATGCGGCCGCGCTCGGCCGGTTTCGCCTCGCCGCCGAAATAGGCGCGCATCAGTTCTTCGTCCTGTGCCGCATCGAACTTGCCTTCGACCGAGAGGTCGCCGAGGTCCCACAGCGGATCGTTCATGCCTGAATACTCCCAGTCGACGATCCACATCCTGTCGCCGGCATCGAGGAAATTCTCGCATAGCGGATCGCAGTGGCAGGCGGCGAGCTTGATGGGGTGCGCGGCAAGTGCGGCTCGCACGCTTTCGGCCTCGCGCACCACGTCGTGATAGCCTGCGGGCAGCGCGACATCCTTGGTCGACAGCACCTTCAGATAGTCGTCGATCATCGCAAACAGCTCGAAACGGAAGGGAAAGACGGCGCCGGAGGAATGCAGCTTACGAAAGGCTTGGCCCGCCCGCGCGGGGCTGCCCGGCCTTGTCTTGAACTTTTCCGGCGACATCGTCTCGGCGGCCACGAAACGCGTCGCCAGCAAGCCGGTCGCGGGATCGACATGCAGCACGTCCGGGCTGACGCCGGCTTTCGCCGCCTCGCGCGCCGCCACCGCTTCATTGGCGCGGTTGATATATTCCTCGGTGCCCTTGCCCGGAATGCGCAGGCAGATGTCGCCGGCCCGATATACGAGATTGGTGAGGCCGCCGAGCCGCTCCAGCGGTCCGTCGAACCCGGCCATCATCGGTATGGCCGAAAGCGCCGCGCGTGCCTCATCCATTGTCATGCCCCCGCATTCTCCTGGAAACCTTATTTCCAGTCAGACGGTTCCACAGTTTTCGTCATTTGGCTATCATCCGGTCGAAGGCGACACGACAGGCGGCGGCAAATACAGCAATGACCGACAACAAGCACGATGGTGGGCTCAGCGCCGCCTACGCCGCCAAGCGGCCCGAAGAAGTCGCCGCGATCTACGACAAATGGTCGGAGACCTATGACGCCGACATGTCGGCTGCCGGCTACCGCCATCCGACGATCTGCCTGGCGCTGCTTACCCGCCATCTGCCGCGCGGCGCCGGGCCTCTGCTCGATGCCGGCGCCGGCACCGGGCTGATCGGCGAGTGGCTTGCCATCACCGGCTATCCAAAGGTCGAAGCGCTCGACATCTCGGAAGGCATGCTGGCCAAGGCGGCGGCGAAGGGCGTCTACACGGCGCTTCACTGCCTGGCGCTGGGTGGGCTGCCTTTGCCCTTCGCCGACAACACCTACGCCGGCATCGTCTCGGCCGGCGTCTTCACCTCCGGCCATGTCGGCGCCGAGGGCTTGGACGAGCTGATCCGCATCTGCAAGCCGGGCGGCGTCATCGTGCTGACGGTCAAGAACACACTGTGGTATGCGGGCTTTGCCGAGCGCATCGCCGACCTCGAAGTGCAAGGCGCGGTCGTCCGCGCCGAGGAGACAGCGCCCTATGTCTCGATGCCGGGCGAGGCCGACACCATTCCGAGCCGCGGCCTCGTGCTGCGCGTGCGCTGATCAGGCTCAGGCCTTGATCTTCTGTCCGGCCGGGTCGTATAGCGGCTCGAGATGGATCTTTGCCGGCGTGCGTTCCATCGCCACCACCAGCTCATAATCGCCGGAGGCGAGGAAATCGTCGCTGACGCCATCGGCGTTGCGCACATAGCCATAGCCGATGTTGCGCGCCAGCGTGTAGCCATAGCCGCCGCTGGTAAGATAGCCCACCGGCTCGCCATTGCGCAGGATCGTCTCGCGCCCGACCAGCACGATCTCCGGATCGTCCACCGTGAAGCCGGCAAAACGCTTGGTCAGCGCCTCGCCGACTCTCTTCTCCAGCGCCCGCCGTCCGACGAAGTCGGTGTTTTTCCTCAGCTTCACCGCCCAGCCGAGCCCGGCCTCCTGCGGCGTGTCGTTGGGCGTGATGTCCGAGCCCCAGGCGCGATAACCTTTCTCCAGCCGCAGCGATTCCAGAGCGCGGTAGCCGACCGGCCGGATGCAGTGCTTTTCGCCAGCCGCCATCAGCGCATCGAAGATCTCGCCCGTCGTCGCGATCGGCACATGCAACTCCCAGCCGAGCTCGCCGACATATGTGACGCGCAGCGCCCGCACTGTATGGCCGGCTATCGCGATCTCGCGGACATGGCCGAACGGGAAGGCTGTGTTGGACACATCCGCATCGGTCACCGCCGACAGCACGTCGCGGGCCCGCGGCCCCATCAGCGACAGCGTGCCAAAATCCTCGGTGACGTCCCTCAGCGCAACGTCCAGCCCCTGGCTAACATGGTCGCTGATCCACGACAAATCATGGGTGCGGAAGCCGGTACCGGTGACGATGTAGAATTTGTCCTCGGCGAGCCTGGCGACGGTGAGATCCGCCTCGATGCCGCCGCGCGTGTTGAGAAGCTGCGTGTAGGTCAGCCGTCCGACCGGCTTTGCGATGTCGTTGGCGCAGATCCAGTCGAGCGCCTTCAGCGCATCGGCGCCGGTCATCTCATATTTGGCGAAAGAGGACTGGTCGAAGATGCCGACTTTTTCGCGCACCAGGCGGTGCTCGTCGCCGACCGGGGCGAACCAGTTCTGCCGGCCCATCGAATAGACGTCTTGCGGCTCGACGCCCTCGGGCCCGAACCAGTTCGGCCGCTCCCAGCCGAGCTTGGAGCCGAACACGGCGCGGTGCGTCTTCAGCCGCTCGTAGAGCAGCGAGACGATGCGCGGCCGGCCCGAAAGATATTCCTCATGCGGGAAGCCGATCGTGTAGTGCTTGCCATAGGCTTCCAGCGTGCGGTCGCAAACCCATTGCCGGTCGCGGTGCAGGCCCGAGAAGCGGCGGATGTCGACCACCCAGAGGTCGAGCGGTGCCTCGCCGTCGATCGCCCATTGCGCCAGCACCCAGCCGGCGCCGCCGCCGGACGCAATGCCGAAGGCGTTGAAACCGGCGCCGACGAACATGTTGGCGCATTCGGGCGCGACGCCGAGGATGAAATTGCCGTCCGGCGTGAAGCTTTCGGAGCCGTTGATCATCTGCTTGACGCCGGCATCGGCGAGCGCCGGCACGCGCGCGATCGCCTGGGCCATATGCTGCTCGAAATGATCGTAATCGTCATCGAACAGGCGGAATTCCCAGTCGCTGGGAATATCGCCGCCAGGCAGACCGGTCGCCCAGGCCTGCGGGTTGGGCTCATAGCCGCCCATCACCAGCCCGCCGACCTCTTCCTTGAAATAAGTGCGGCGGTCAGGATCGCGGATGGTCGGCGCGTCGGTCGCCAGCCCCTTGATCTTCTCGGTGATGATATACTGGTGCCTGACCGGCTGCAGCGGCACGTTGATGCCGGCCATCGCGCCGACCTGCCTTGCCCATTGCCCGGCGCAGTTCACCACCTTGTCGCAGGCGATGTCGCCCTTTTGCGTCTTCACCGCCGTGATGCGGCCGTCCTTCATCTCGAAGCCGGTGACGCGCACGTCCTCGAACAGTTTTGCTCCGTGCATGCGCGCGCCCTTGGCGAGCGATTGCGTGATATCCGACGGACTTGCCTGGCCGTCGGTCGGCAGCCAGGAGGCGCCGACCAGGTCGCCGGTTTCCATCAGCGGCCACATGCGCTTCACCTCGTCCGGCGACAGCAGCTGCATGTCCATGCCGAAGCTTTTTGCCGTCGTCGCCAGCCGCTTGAACTCGGTCCAGCGGTCGGCATTGGTGGCGAGCCGCAGGCACCCGGTCATCTTCCAGCCGGTCGCCAGCCCTGTCTCGGCTTCGAGCCCCTTGTAGAGCTCGACCGAATATTTGAGCACGCGCGTGATCGAGGCCGAGGAGCGCAACTGGCCAACCAGGCCCGCCGCATGCCAGGTCGAGCCGGAGGTCAGTTTGCCCTGTTCCAAAAGCACCACGTCCGCCTTGTGGTCGCGCGCCAGATGATAAGCCGTCGAGCAGCCGATGATGCCGCCGCCGATGACGACGATGCCGGCGTGACTGGGCAAGGTCATGGCTTTGTTCCGTATTTCGTCCGGTAGTTTTCCAGCGCCGCGTCGAGCCGCACGAGGTTTTCCTCAGTGTAGGCGACATAGTTGATGCCGGGCGCGTCGAGATAGAGCTCGGAGACCATGCTCCACATCGCCTCGCGCAGCAGTGAGGCGCATTGCATGGCCGCGTGCGAGCGGCGGATCTCAATGTCCGGCTCCTTCATGAAATAGGCGGTCAGGAAGGCGAAGGACTCATCGTCGCTCATGCCGGCGTTGGAGGCTGCTCCGGCCAGGTCGAACATCGCCGTGTTGAAGCCGGCATATTCGAAATCGATCAGCCAAAGCCTCTGGCCGTCGTCGAGGATATTTGCCGGCAAAAGATCATTGTGGCCGAAGACAATCGGTAACAGTTTCTGCGCCCGTTCGAGCTCGTTCGCCAGGGCGAGGTAATTTGGCAACTGGTCCTTCTTGCGGCTGCCGCCTTCGTCCAATGTGCGCGCATAGTCGCGGATGACGTGGAACACCCAGAACATGAAGCCGGCGCCGGAGACATGGTTCGGCATCTCGCGATGAAAGGCGCGCAGCAGCGCCGCCACGCGACCGAGATTGGCGCGCACGTCCTCGCCGAGATAGGTCCTTGCGCCGAGAAACGCCGTCACCAGTATGCCGGGCTCGGCATAGTGCACGGCCGGCGCGAAACCTGCCGCCTGTGCGGCCTTCGCGGTCATCACTTCGCGCTCGCGAAAGACGTGGTGAAACGGATAGTCCTGGCCGAAGCGCACGACATGTCTTCCGGCAGCGTCCGTCACGACATAGTTGGCGTTGCTGAGGCCGCCCGGCAGCGGCTCGATCTCGATGCTGCCCGTCCAGCAGGGCAGCGCGCGGATGCGGTCTTCGGCGCTCACGGACTCATCCTGCTTCGGCCGGCCTTCGACATGGCAACAGCGAGGGAAAGCAGAAAAGCCTCGTCGGTGCGGGATGCCGGGATTTGTGTCCCGCACCGCACCGACGAGCCCCTTGGCCAGGTTTTACGGCCCCGGCATCCGCCCCCGCGGATTTGAAAAAGCTCGCGCCAGGCATGTTCCAGAAGATCTGGTCGGTCGATTGCGGCCCTGCCATCACCCTCCCGCGGCAGTTCCGAGCCTGTCACATCGCCGATCTCACGCCGGCACGGCCCGGCTGTCAACAAGAAGCTGTGACCTTTTTTGGGTGTTTTGCCCGAAATGCATAGGCAGTTCCTTTAAAAGCGCCAGGAATACCTTAGAATCGGTCAAAATCCAGGACGCCCACATGATCCACTCGAAGCGGCGTGGCGAAATCCTGCGGCTCCTCAACGAGGAGGGCACCGTCACCATCGCCAGCCTGGCCGAACGGCTCGGGGTGTCGCTGGAAACGGTGCGGCGCGACGTCAAGCCGCTCGCCAATGATGGATCGGTCCTCAAGATGCATGGCGCGGTCAGCCTGCTCTCGATGGCCGGCGAGGCGCCGTTCGAACGGCGCATGCGCGAGAATGCCGAGGCCAAGCGGCTGATTGCGCGCATGGTCGCAGCCACCATCCGCGACGGTGAGTCGGTCATGCTCGACACCGGCACCACCACGTCCTTCCTGGCGCGCGAGCTGCTTGGTCATCGCCGGCTGACCGTCGTCACCAACTCATCCGACATCGCCCGCACGCTGGCGACGGTAAACGGCAACAAGGTCTATATGGCCGGCGGCGAATTGCGCAGCGATTCAGGCGCCGCATTCGGCGTCTCGGCGATCGAATTCGTCAGCCGCTTCTCCGTCGATCACGCGGTGATCTCGATCGGCGCGGTCGACGCCGTCGCCGGCCTCACCGACTATGATTTGGCAGAGGCGGAGTTCGCCCGCATGGTGCTGTCGCGCGGCCAGCGCTCGCTGGTCATCACCGACCACACCAAGTTCGGCCGGCAGGGACTGGTCCAGGTCTGCGGCTTCGACGGCTTTTCCGAGCTCGCCACCGACCGGCCACCGCCGCGCGACATCGCCGCCGTGCTCGGTGAGGGGGGCGCGCGGCTCAGCATTGCGGACGGTTAGAGCGAGCTCCGAACTGCACGCATGTGGTGATCGGCCGATGGCCACTTCCCTCCATCGCCGTGGCCGTGTTTAGTCCGGCCATGTCCTTCACCATCAGACAATTGCAGTTCTTCGTCGCCGTCGCCGAGCAGGGCACGGTGTCGGGTGCCGCGCAGAACCTGTCCATCTCGCAATCCTCGGTCACCGAGGCGATCAAGGAGCTGGAGCGCTATCTCGGCGTCGAGCTGTTCGAGCGCCATCCGCGCGGTCTCAACATCACCCACAAGGGCCATCAGTTCCTGCGCCACGCCAAAAAGATCCTGGCCGACGTTTCCGATGCCCGCCGCGCCTTCCTCGGCGATCAGGCGGCGGCCGGCGGCCGCCTGCAGCTCGGCGTCACCTCGCTGGTCGCCGGCTATGTTTTGTCCGACCTGCTTGCCCGCTACCGCCGCGCCTATCCGGGCGTCGAGGTCTCGGCTATCGAGGACAATGGCGATTATCTCGAGCACCTTTTGGTCGGCGGCAAGCTCGACATCGCCGTCATGGTCACCTCCAATCTGCGCGACCGCACCGCGCTGCAGTCTGAAATCCTCGAGGTCTCGGCCTACCGGCTGTGGCTGCCGCTCAGCCACAAGCTTGCCAGCGCCGATATCATCAGCATCGGCGACATCGCGTCCGAGCCGCTGATCATGCTGACCGTCGACGAGATCGAGGAGAACACCGGCAAGCTTTTGGCGGCGATTGGCGCCAAACCCCATGTCGCCTTCCGCACCCGCTCGGTCGAGGCCGTGCGCAGCCTCGTCGCCACGGGCGCCGGCGTGGCGTTGCTGCCGGACCTTGTCTACCGGCCCTGGTCGCTGGAAGGCGACCGCATCGAATCCCGCGATATTTCCGGCGCGCTGCCGGTCGTTCAGGTCGGCACGGTCTGGCGCCGTGGCTCCAGCCTGCCGCAGGCGGCACGCGACTTCGTCGGCCTCGCCCAGTCGCAGCGCATGGTCCGCCGCTAGAGCGGGGCCTACTCCAGGCCGACGTCACCAGTCTTGCGCTTGCGCCTTGTGACGGCCTCCGCCTTGAACGGACCGATCGGAGCAACCTCGAAGCGGCCGGCGCCGGCCAGCCGGACGGCGCGCCGGAACGTCGGACAATCCATCGGCCGGGCGGCCGGACATCGGGCGGCATGACGCAGAGCCGTTCGGATCGCGGTCAGGCGCTGGATCGTCCGATCCAGTTCGTCCGCCTTGGCGTCCAGGCGCCCTCGATCCATTTTCGGCAGTCCGTCGGGCGCCAGCATCGCGGAAATCTCGTCCAGTGCGAATCCACCTGCGCGTCCAAGCGCGATCAAGGCGAGCCGTTCCAGGACGGCCGGGTCGAACAAGCGGCGCAGGCCGCGACGGCCGATCGGGGCGATGAGGCCCTTTTCCTCATAGTGGCGAAGTGTCGAGGCGGGCACGCCGGTGCGGCGCGACACTTCGGCAATGTCCATATCTTTCATGCTTGACCTCAAGTCGGCTTGAACTCGTAGAGTGCTCGCGACGATCGATGAGAGCAATAGAAAGCGAGGTCCGCCATGCCGCAATCCACGCAGCCAAACACACGGCAAGCCGCTCTCTGGAACGACGCCAGCGGAAAGGCCTGGGTCGAGATGCAGCCGATCCTCGACGGGGTGCTGGCGCCGTTCGAGAGCCTGGTGGTGGATGCCGGCTATCCCGGCGAAGGAGGCAATGTGCTGGACATCGGCTGCGGCGCCGGTGCCACGACTCTGGCGATGGCGCGCCGCGTCGGCAACGACGGCCGTTGTGTCGGGATCGATATTTCGCAGCCGCTTGTCGCCCTGGCGACGGAGCGCGCGCGGGTGCAAGAGGTCGCAAATGCAAGTTTTAAAGTGGGCGATGCCCAGGCATATGCGTTCGAATCCAGGCACTTCGATGCCGTTGTCTCGCGCTTTGGTGTCATGTTCTTCGATGATCCCGTGGCCGCGTTCATCAACATAAGGCAGGCCGCAAGGCCCGGCGGCAAACTCGCCTTTGTCGCGTGGCGCAGTCCGGCAGAGAATGATTTCATGACGACTGCTGCGCGAGCGGCTGCGCCTTTCCTGCCGCCCGCACCCGTGCCGAACCCCGATGCGCCGGGGCAGTTTGCCTTTGCGGACGGTGCCAAGGTGAAGCGGATCCTTGAAGCGAGCGGCTGGTCGTCAATCAAACTCGAACAGGCGGATCTCCCGTGTCAGATCGCCGAAGGCGATCTGATGACGTATGCCACCCGGCTGGGGCCAGTCGGCGCTGCGCTGCGCGAGGTTGACCGGGCAACGGCCGAAAAAATCACCACAGCCCTGCCTGCTGCATTCGCGCCCTTCGTGGAGGACGGTAAGGCTCGTTTCAATGCCGCCAGCTGGCTGGTTACAGCGCGGGCTTGAAATTGGTGGTATCGGAAAAATCGATACAGCCGTTCTGATAAATGAATTTGCGAAACCGGAATTTTCACAGCACTTTTGGTACAGGGAACAAAGCCGCGCCGTGAGAGCGCTGCTTGTCAGAGCGCACCGCGCTCTGACGTTTTCAATTTGTGCATGATCCTTTCCGAAAACCGAAACGGTTTCGGGATCATGCGCCAAAATGGGAGATCGATGATGAATGCATTCCTGAAGTCGTGCACGGCGCTGACTGTCGCGCTGGCCTTTTCCGGTCAGGCCATGGCCCAGGTCAAGGAACTCGGCAAGGGCGAGGGCGAGGTCAACATCGTCGCCTGGCCGGGCTATATCGAGCGCGGCGAAACCGACAAGGGCTATGACTGGGTGACCGCCTTCGAGAAGGAGAGCGGCTGCAAGGTCAACGTCAAGACCGCCAACACGTCGGACGAAATGGTCTCGCTGATGAACGAGGGCGGCTTCGATCTCGTCACGGCTTCGGGTGACGCCTCGCTGCGTCTCGTCGCCGGCAAGCGCGTGCAGCCGATCAACACCGATCTCATCAAAAGCTGGAAGACGGTTGACGACCGCCTGAAGGACGCGCCCTGGTTCACCGTCGACAAGGTCCATTACGGCGTTCCCTATCAGTGGGGACCGAATATCCTGATGTACAACACCGATGTCTTCAAGGAAGCACCCAAGAGCTGGAACGTCGTCTTCGAGGAAATGAAGCTGCCGGACGGCAAGTCGAACAAGGGCCGCATCCAGGCCTATGACGGGCCGATCCACATTGCCGACGCCGCCAACTATTTGATGTTCCACAAGCCGGAGCTCGGCATCAAGGATCCCTACGAGCTCAACGAGGATCAGTACAAGGCGGCGCTCGACCTGTTGCGCACGCAGCGCACGCTGGTCGGCCGCTACTGGCATGACGCCGCCATCCAGGTCGACGATTTCCAGAACGAAGGCGTGGTCGCCTCCGGCTCGTGGCCGTATCAGGTCAACACGCTTGTCGCTGCCAAGAAGCCGGTCGCCTCGACCGTTCCGGAAGAAGGCGTCACCGGTTGGGCCGACACCACCATGATGGAGGCCGACGCCGCCCATCCGAACTGCGCCTATATGTGGTTGGAACATTCGCTGTCGCCCAAGGTGCAGGGCGATGTCTCCGCCTGGTTCGGCTCGCTGCCGGTCGTGCCGGCCGCCTGCAAGGGCAACGAGTTGCTCGGCGACGAGGGCTGCAAGACCAACGGCTACGACAATTTCGACAAGATCAAGTTCTGGAAGACGCCGGTCTCTAAATGCGCCAGCCAGAACGACCAGTGTGTGCCTTATTACCGCTGGGTGTCGGACTATATCGGCGTGATCGGCGGGCGGTGATCTCCCTTACCCTCCCCGTCGTGGGGAGGGTCGACGCGCAGCGTCGGGTGGGGGTCTTAGCGCGAAACCTCCCCCTACCCGCGGCTTCGCCGCGACCTCCCCACGAGGGGGTGGTAGGGCGTCGTGCGACCTCTTACACCCGGCAACTGAACTGACAGGGCCCATGACCTCCGCCGTTTCCTTCAGACAAGTCTCGCGCCATTTCGGCAGCGTGCGCGCCGTCGACGCAGTCGATCTCGACATCGCGCCGGGCGAGTTCTTCGCCATGCTCGGTCCGTCCGGTTCCGGCAAGACGACCTGCCTGCGCCTGATTGCCGGTTTCGATCAGCCGACAGCCGGCTCGATCTCGATCTTCGGCGAGCGCGCAGAGGGGGTGCCGCCCTATCGCCGCAACGTCAACACCGTCTTCCAGGACTATGCGCTGTTCCCGCACCTCAATGTGCTCGACAACGTCGCCTACGGCCTGATGGTCAAGGGTGTCGGCAAAGCCGAACGCCTGAAGGCGGCCGAAGAGGCGCTGTCGCTGGTGCGCCTGCCGGGCTACGGCGGCCGTCGCCCGGGCCAGCTCTCCGGCGGCCAGCGCCAGCGCGTCGCGCTCGCCCGTGCGCTGGTCAACCAGCCGAAGGTGCTTTTGCTCGACGAGCCGCTCGGCGCGCTCGACCTCAAGCTGCGCGAAAACATGCAGGAAGAGCTGAAATCGCTGCAGAAGGTGCTCGGCATCACCTTCGTCTTCGTCACCCACGACCAGGGCGAGGCGCTTTCCATGGCCGACCGCGTCGCCGTCTTCAACGACGGCAGGATCATGCAGGTCGGCACGCCGGAGGATATCTACCAGCGGCCAAGGACGCGCTTCGTCGCCGACTTCGTCGGCTCCTCCAATGTGCTGCCGCCGGATTTCGTGCAGCGCTATTCCGGCCAGCACCGGTGGGGCAGCCTGCGGCCAGAATCCATCCGCGTGTCGCAAGCTGCGAGTGGCGACGGCGTCGCTGCGCGCCTGGTCGGGACCAACTATCTCGGCGCCACCACCAGGCTGGCGCTCGACGCCGAAGGGCTCAGGCTCCATGCCATGGTGCCGGCGGGCACGGCGCTGCCGGCGGAGGGCGAAGCGGTGATGCTGACCTTCAACCGTGACAGCCTGCATTTGATGGATGAGCCGGCATGAGAAAGGTTTGCGCGAGGCCCCCCTCTCTGTCCTGCCGGACATCTCCCCCTCAAGGGGGGAGATCAGCAGCTTGGCTGTCCCGCCAGTTCTGCAATGTCGAAAATTGGCGAAGCCGGTGGCGACGGCTAATCTCCCTCCTTGAGGGGGAGATGTCCGGCAGGACAGAGAGGGGGGCGAAGGATCGCGACCTTCCAGATAATTCACTTCAGCACGCGGCGGCCCCATGACCGTTGCCGCTGTTCAATCCAACCCCAACCCCGCCATCCTGCCGGGCGGCGGCGGTCTGCGCGGCGCGCTGTCCGACCTCTTCTGGCGCCGGCCGCAACTGCTCCTCCTGCTCATGCTTTTGCCACCCGTGCTGTGGCTGGGCATCGTCTATATCGGCTCGCTGTTCGCGCTGCTTTTGCAAAGCTTCTTCTCGATCGACGAGTTCTCCGGCCTGATCAACCGCCAGTTCACGCTGAAGACCTATGGCGACCTGTTCCAGGCCGCCAATCTCGACATCATCCTGCGCACCGTGACCATGGCCGCGCTGGTGACGCTGGCCTCCGCGATCATCGCTTTCCCCATCGCCTATTATGCGGCGCGCTATGCGCGCGGCCGTTGGAAGGCGCTGTTCTATCTCGGCGTCATGCTGCCGCTGTGGTCGAGCTATCTGGTCAAGATCTATGCCTGGAAGCTCATTCTTGCCAAGGAAGGCATCCTCACCTGGCTGCTCGCCAAGCTGAACCTTTTATGGCTGCTCGATGGCTGGCTGTCGCTGCCGGTCGTCGGCGGCAATTCGCTGTCGGTGTCCTTCACCGGCACCTTCATCGTCTTCGTCTATGTCTGGCTGCCGTTCATGATCCTTCCCGTTCAGGCGGCATTGGAACGCGTGCCCGGCAATCTGGTCGAGGCCTCGTCCGATCTCGGCGCCTCGCCCGGCCAGACCTTCCGCAACGTGCTGTTCCCGCTGGCGCTGCCCGGCATCGTCGCCGGCTCGATCTTCACCTTCTCGCTGACATTGGGCGATTACATCATCCCGCAGATCATCGGCACCTCGCGGCTGTTCATCGGCCAGGCCGTCTATTCGCAGCAGGGCACCGCCGGTAATATTCCGCTCGCCGCCGCCTTCACCGTCGTGCCGATCGTCATCATGGGCTTCTACCTGTGGGGCGCCAAGCGCATGGGGGCTTTCGATGCGCTCTGACCGCGGCCAATCCGCTCCGCTCGGCCTGAAGATCGCCGCCGCCTGCGGCCTGCTCTTCCTGCATTTGCCGATCCTTCTGATCTTCGTCTACGCCTTCACCACCGAGGAAAAGAGCTTCGTCTGGCCGCCGCCGGGGCTGACCACGCAATGGTTCGCCGTCACCTGGAACCGCCCGGACGTCTGGGAAGCACTGTCGCTGTCGGTCCGCGTCGCCGCCATCTCGACAGCGATCGCGCTGGTGCTCGGCACGCTTTGCGCCGCCGCCGTCTCGCGGACGCGCTTCTTCGGTCGCGAGACCATCTCGCTGCTCGTCATCCTGCCGATCGCGCTGCCCGGCATCATCACCGGCATCGCGCTGCGCTCGGCTTTCGCGCTCGCCGACATCCCGTTCTCGTTCTGGACGATCGTGCTCGGCCACGCCACCTTCTGCGTGGTCGTCGTCTACAACAACGCCGTCGCCCGCTTCCGCCGCACCTCGGGCTCGATGATCGAGGCCTCGATGGACCTCGGCGCCGACGGTTTCCAGACCTTCCGCCATGTCGTGCTGCCCAATATCGCTACCGCGCTGCTTGCCGGCGGTATGCTCGCCTTCGCGCTGTCCTTCGACGAGGTCATCGTCACCACCTTCACCGCCGGCCAGCAGCAGACCGTGCCGATCTGGATGCTCGAGGAACTGATCCGCCCGCGCCAGCGCCCGGTCACCAATGTCGTGGCCATGGTCGTCGTGCTGGTGACGCTGCTGCCGATCCTCTTTGCCTATTACCTGACCCGCGACAGCGACCAGATTGCGGGGAGTGGAAAATGAAAAACAGCGAATAGGCAGTAGCGAATAGCGAATAGGGAAATCGACATCCAACCCTACTCGCTATTCGCTATTCGCTACTCGCTCCTGTTCAGGGAGAATATTTATGGACACCCAGATGCTGATCGGCTCGAAATTCGAGAAAGGCACCGAAACCGAGGAGCCGATCCTCAATCCAAAGACCGGGGCGATCATTCTCAACCTGCCCGAAGCAAGTCCGGCGCAGATCGAGGCCGCTGTCAGTGCCGCCGCACATGCGTTCGTCAGTTGGTCGCGCACGACGCCGGCGCAGCGCTCAGGCTATCTCTTGAAGATCGCCGACCGTATCGAGTCGCAAGCGAAGGAGTTCGCGGCGCTCGAGGCGCTGAATTGCGGCAAACCGATCAACGCCGTGCTCAATGATGAGATCCCGGCGATCGTCGACTGCTACCGTTTCTTCGCCGGCGCGGTGCGCTCGATGCCGGGCCAGGTGGCCGGCGAGTATCTGCCCGGCCATACCTCGATGGTGCGGCGTGACCCGATTGGCATCGTTGCCTCCATCGCGCCCTGGAACTATCCGCTGATGATGATGGCCTGGAAGATTGCGCCGGCGATCGGCGGCGGCAACACGGTGATCTTCAAGCCGTCCGAGCAGACGCCGCTGACGGCGCTGAAGCTGGCGAAAATTCTCGCCGAGATCCTGCCCGAGGGCGTCGTCAACGTCGTGCTCGGCCGCGGCGACAGCGTCGGCAACACGCTGATCAACCACGCCAAGGTCAACATGATTTCGATCACCGGCGACGTCGCCACCGGCAAGAAGGTGCTGCAGGCGGCCGCCAAGTCGGTCAAGCGCACGCATCTGGAGCTCGGCGGCAAGGCGCCGGTCATCGTCTTCGACGACGCCGACCTCGGCGCCGTCGTCAGCGGCCTGCGCGCCTTCGGCTATTACAATGCCGGCCAGGACTGCACCGCCGCCTGCCGCATCTATGCCGGCAAGAAGGTCTACGACAAGCTGGTCGCCGACCTCTCCTCCGCCGTCTCGACCATCAAGTACAACCAGCCGGACGACACCGAGAACGAGATCGGGCCGCTGATCTCGCGCCGCCAGCGTGACCGGGTCTCGAGCTTCGTCGAGCGCGCCTCGGAATTGAAGCACATCGAGATCACCACCGGCGGCAAGCCGGGTGAAGGCTCGGGTTTCTTCTACCAGCCGACCGTCGTCGCCGGCGCGCTGCAGGAGGACGAGATCGTGCGCCGCGAGGTGTTCGGCCCGGTCGTCTCGATCACGCGCTTCTCGGAGGTCGACGAGGCGGTGAACTGGGCCAACGACAGCGACTACGGCCTTGCCTCATCGGTGTGGACCAGGGACGTCACGCGCGCCATGGCGACGGCGGCGCGCCTGCAATATGGCTGCACCTGGATCAACACCCATTTCATGCTGACCAACGAGATGCCGCATGGCGGCCTGAAGCAGTCCGGCTACGGCAAGGACATGTCGCTCTACGCGCTGGAAGACTACACCGCCGTTCGCCATGTGATGGTGGCGCACGGGTAATTTGTCTTCTTTGCCGGGAAGGGCAAGGCGCTAACCCGAATATCTCACCAAAAGAAGTGCATCGGCCCCGAGAATCTGAGAAACTGCTTTTGCAACAAAGAGTTATCAGATTCAGGAACGGGGTCCGATGCAGACACACTGTACTTCCGAGCAGCTTGAATTTGAAGGCTTCGACGGCCACAAAGTTGTGGCTGGTTTCGACGGCGGAGCCATTACCTCAGACGCGGGCGCCTTGCTTCTGCGTCACGTTGATCGGGCCATCGGGCTGTTCGACCGGGTGGCCTCGTGCTTCGTCGATTACCGCGATCCGGATCTCACGGTTCACAGCGTCCGCACGTTGGTCGGGCAACGCATCGCAGCGATCGCGCTGGGATACGAGGACATCGACGACCACGACACGCTTCGCCACGACCCGGTGCTCGCACTTGTGTCGGAACGCTTGACGCCGAAGCGAGACGATTGTGCGGTGCTTGCTGGCAAGTCGACGCTCAACCGGCTGGAGCATGGCCGGGTCGGGGAGCCGACGCGCTATCACAAGATCAGCTACGACAGGCTAGCGTTGGAGGCCTTGTTCGTGGACCTGTTCCTAAAAGCCCACGACAAGCCGCCGGCCGAGATCGTGCTCGATCTCGACGCCACCGATGATCCGCTGCACGGCCGGCAGGAAGGCAGGTTCTTTCACGGCTACTACAACTGCTACTGCTACCTGCCGCTCTACATCTTCTGCGGCCGGCACCTTTTGGCGGCAAAGCTCAGGCGTTCCAACATCGATGCCAGCAAAGGAGCGGTCGAGGAGGTTGAGCGGATCGTGACCCAGATCCGCAAAACCTGGCCCAGGGTCCACATCATCCTGCGCGCTGATTCCGGCTTTGCGCGCGAGGAACTGATGGCCTGGTGCGAGATCAATCGCGTCGACTACGTCTTCGGCCTCGCCCGCAATGAACGGCTGGAAACCAAGATCGCCCCGACCTTGAAGGAAGCCTGCCTGGCATCTCGGGCAAGCGGGCAGGCCGCCCGGGTCTTCCGCGACTTCAGGTGGTCGACAAAAGACAGCTGGTCGCGCCGCAGGCGGGTCGTGGCCAAGGCCGAATGGACGACGCAGGGCGCCAATCCGCGCTTCATCGTGACGTCACTCAAGCCGGGGCGCTGGGCGGCACGGGTGCTTTACGAGGAGCTCTACTGCGCCCGCGGCGACATGGAGAACCGGATCAAGGAGTGCCAGCTCGACCTCTACGCTGATCGCACCAGTGCCAACACCATGCGCGCCAATCAGCTGCGGCTGTGGTTCGCCTCGTTTGCGTATGTCCTGATCTGCGCCTTGCGTCGCCTCGGTCTTGCCCATACCCGGCTCGCCAACGCCAGTTGCGGCACGATCAGATTGAAACTGCTGAAGATCGGCGCGCAGGTGCGCGTCTCGGTTCGTCGCATCAAGGTGGCGATGGCCTCAGCGTGTCCCTATGCCGAGGAGTTCGCCCTGGCTCACGCCCGAATACGTGCCGCGGCTCTGTAATGCCGCCGGACCTGAACCCTTCTCACAAACAATAGAGGACACATTGCTGAAGACCTGACCGTCGCCACACCGCGGCGCTGATCGCCGCCGTCCTCGAACTCCACAGCCATGCCAATGGCCGCGCCGCCTCAAAGCGCAGCCCGGCGATAGATTCGGTGAGAGAAGCGGGCTAATGACCCCTTCCCGTTCGCGGAAAGGGGTCATCATTGCACGTCCGCTAGATGCGATGGCCCTGCATTCGGCAGGCAGCAGGCACTGAAACGGCGCCAGCGCCGACTACCCGGCAGCTACGCCGCCGTCCTGCCTTGCATCGCCGCTAGCGCTGGCTTGATGTTCTGGTTGACCCGGAAAACGTTGGACGGGTCGTAGGCCCCCTTCACCTGGCTCAGCCGTTCGTAATTCGCGCCGTAGCTCGCCCGCAAGCGCGCTTCCCCTTCGTCCTCCATCATGAAATTCACATAGCCGCCTTCGACGTTGTGGGGATGGATGTTCGCCCAGTAATTTCGGGCCCACTCGGTCAGTTCGGCAGCCTTGCCCGAATCGGCATCGATGGCGGCGATGACCATTGACCAGGTTGCGTCGCGTGCGTTCCAGGCGGTGTCGTCCTTGCCGACGCGGCGGACGGCGCCGTCGATCGGATAGAGATGCATGAGCGACAATTCGCTGGGCGCCTGAGCGGCCTGCGCGATATGGGTTGCGATGGCTTCGTCTGGAAGCGATTTGACGAAATCGCCCTTCCAGTACCATTGCAGGCCTTTCGGAAACAGCGGATCGAACAACGATTGCATCGCCGGGAAGGGCATCACCCCCATCCAGTTGAAGATCGGCGGAGGTAAATTGTCCAGCAGCGGCGCCATGGCCTTGCGCCCGTCCTCCTCGGTGCCGTTATAGCACGAGATGATGGCGCAGACGCGCTTGCCCCAATGCTCGCGCGGGAAGGGATCGGTCGAGGGGACGGACTTCAGCCCGACAAAGGCGCCGAGATCTTCCGGCGCATCCGGCAGATAGTCGCGATAGGCCCGCATGACGGCCGGCGCGTCCCTGGCCTCCCAGAATACCGGGCCGCCGAAGATCATGTTCACGGGATGGGCCTGGAAGAGGAAGCTGGTCACCACGCCGAAATTACCGCCGCCGCCCCGGAGCGCCCAGAACAGGTCGGGATGCTCGCTCTTGCTGGCGGTCACCAGGCTGCCGTCGGCCAGCACCAGATCGGCCTCGATCAGATTATCGATGGTGAGACCGTATTTGCGCGTGAGATAGCCCGTGCCTCCGCCAAGCGTAAGGCCGGCAACCCCGGTGGTCGAGACGATGCCGAACGGCACGGCGAGCGCAAAGGGATGGGTGGCGTGGTCCACGTCGCCCGAGGTGCAGCCGGGCGCGACCCTCACGGTGCGGGTTTTCGGATCGACATGGACACCCTTCATCATCGACAGGTCGATGACGAGGCCATTGTCGCATATCCCCAGTCCGGCGCCGTTGTGTCCTCCGCTGCGCACGGCGATCAGCAGATCGTTGTCGCGTGCGTACCTCACGGCGGTGATCACGTCGGCGACATCGGCACAGCGTGCGATCAGCAACGGGCGCTTGTCGATCATGCCGTTGTAGACCTTGCGTGCCTCGTCATAGCCGGCATCGTCGCGCAGGATCACCTCCCCGCGCAGGCTTTCACGCAGTTTTGCATGGGCTTCGTCGGTCATTGGTTTGCTCCCTTGATTGCGCCCGCGCCAAGCGGCGTCGACGCGCATTGTTGCTTCGTTTGTGCGGCCTCATCGGGCCGATGCATCGGATGGTGCAGGAAGAGCACATTGCACCGATCCGGTCGCCGCTGCTTCGCCCGAAAGGGCCAGCGGGGCATGGCCCGGGAGAGCCATGGGGGACAGCCGGAAGCTGTCGTGGGATTGGCTGTGCGGGGGCACGACCTCTCCCTCGACGCAACGATGAGCCAGGCCGTCGCCGCGGCCATCCGTCCATCGTGCTGGCCGCCACCTCCGGGCGTTCGACCGCGGCTATTCGACGATGCGGAAAATCTGCCAGAGGCTGGTGCCCGACACCACATAGGGCTCCAGCTCCTTGCCCCATTTGGCGTGTGCGTCGATCTTGGCGATCTTGGCGAAGAACTCCTCCAACCGGGCCAGGCTCTCGACCTGGTGGTGGGCCTCGATCGTCGCTTCGCGCGCGCCGACCGAACCGGTCATGAGCTGGAACTTCAGGTCGGCGAGCCCGACCTGCGACCCGATCTCGCGCTCCCATTTTCGCATCAGCTCGAGGGCGGTCTGCTTGTGACCGAACTTGGCGTCGATCTGCCATCTGGCGCTGAACATCGTCATTCTCCTCCCTGATTTTGCGGTTGAGCCCGCGGTTGACTATTCGTCCCAGGCCTGCACGACGGTCTGCCGCGCGATCAGGCCGTTCTTCAGTTCCAGCATCGCCGCGCAGAACACCTTGGTGCCGTCCGGATAGGCGCAGGCTTGCATGAAGGCGAGGTTGTCCCCCTCGGCGATGGTGGTATCGACCTTGTGGGTCATCGCCCGGCTGCAGATGTCGTCCCAAAAGATGCTGATCGCCGCGCGGCCGCGGATCTCGCGCGGCCTGCTCGGCGGATTGTTGCGGTCCACCACGCGCACCAGCGCGTCGTCGGCGTAGAAGCTCGACAGCAGCTTGCCGTCACGGCCCTCGATCGCCTTCTTGATCGCCGCGCCGTCCACTATCTTTGTCTTGGTCAACATTTCTTGTCACCATGGCCCGTCTGAGCGGGTGTTCGATTGATGGGTACGCAGCCCGGCGTGATCGCCGGACGGCGGATCGTCACTGCGACTTCGCCTTGACGGCGGCGAACAGGTCGTCGGTCTGCTTCTTGAATGTGGCAAGGTCGACCTGGCTGCCGTTGAGCATCGTCGACCAGTGGCGCACGATCGCCGCCATCGCGATCGCCTCCTTGATCTCCTCGTCGCTCGCGCCATTGGCCTTGGCCGCCAGCGTGTGGAAATAGATGCAGTATTGGCAGGGGATCTGCGAGGCGACCGCGAGACCCATCAGTTCCTTGGTCTTGCCGTTGAGGGCGGTGTTCGGATTGAGCTGCACGCCCTTGATTTCGGCCCAGGCGCCGGCGACCGCGACGTCCGGCAGCGTTTTGAACATATCCGGCACCGTGCCGAGCGTGGCCTGGATGTCCTTGTAGGCGGCTGCGGCCGAAGCGTCTTCCGCCTTTGCAGGCGTGGCGACGAACAGCGCGCCAATGCCTGCCGCGACCAGCAGCGATTTGAGTGTCCGGTTCGACTTCATCATTTCATCCTCCGTTCGCAGCGCCTTACCCGGCGACATCCGCCTGGCCTGCATGGGAGAATTGATAGAGCGTACATCTTCCTCCCGCTTCGCCCGAAAGCGCCATGGCTTTCATGGCCCGTCCGGGCCAGCATGTCTGGCCGAGAATGCGGCCGCCGCCGCCCGCGACGGCAGGTCGAGCTTGAGCAGTATGTTGGCGACATGACGTTTGACCGTGTGCTCGCTGAGGCTGAGTTCGGCGGCGATCGCGGCATTGCTCTTGCCGTCGGCAATCAGGTTCACCACCTCGCTTTCGCGCGCCGTCAGCGCTGTCGGCTCGGCCGGCTTTGGCTTGGGGCGGCAGGCCGGCTCCAGATGCTGTTCGGCCGTTACCCGGACCACCGCCAGCGGCTCGTCCAATTCGTCGAGGCTGATGCGCCCGGCATCGGTGAAATGCAGCCCGGAACCCGCCGCCAGGTCGGCGACCAGCCGCGAGGCGAGGATGTGGCCGCGTTCGGCATGGGCGGCAAGCTGTATGGTCACCCGCGCCGTCAGCCCTGCCGGCGGCCCGCGCACCTCGACCTCGCCGACATGCACGCCTTGCGCGCTTGCCACACCGATCTCCTGCGCCGCCTCGCGCAGCAGCGCCGCGCAGCGGACGGCGCGCGCCGGGCCGTCGAAGCGTGAGATCATTAATTCTCCATGCGTTCCGGCGATGCGTCCGCCGTGCCGCCCCACCAGCATGCGCCAGTTTTCCTGGAACCGCAGGCTGCGTTCGCTCCACAATCGGTCGCCAAGCCGCGCGGTGTCGTAGATGCGCGTCACCAGCAGCGCGGCCAGCACACGCTCGGTGTCGGCCACCGCCGGCTGGCCGGTGAGACATTCCTCGATCAGGTCGGCCACGCGGTCGACATCGCCGGTCCAGATCGGGTGATCGCGGCCGGGTATTTCGACCAGCCGGGCGTTCGGAATCTTCCTGGCGAGGAAGCGGCTGGCCTCCGGGTCGACGCGGGCGTCGTTGCGGCGATGGATCAGAAGCGTCGGCGCGCTAATCGCCGCGAGAATGCCGCGCACGTCGATCCCGGCATTCATGCGCGCCAGTGCCGCCGCCGCCGTCGGGCTTGCCGACAGCCGCTCGAACCGTCCCCACCATTGGGCAAAGTGTGGGTCGTCGACCCGGCCCGGGGCGAAATTGGGCAGCGTGGCGCCGGTGCCCCATGACGTCTCCGCGGTTTCGATAAAGGCGTCGAGCCGTTCCGGCGGCATCACCCATTTGTGGAAATGCGCATAGCCGCCATAGAGCACCAGCGACCGCGTCCGTTCGGGATAGGTGGCGGCGAACAGCATCGCCATCGGCGCGCCTTCCGAGGCGCCGAGGATCGCCGCCCGGCCGCTGCCGGTCGCGTCCATCACCGCGCGCACATCATCCATGCGGGTCTCTAAGCTGGGCAAATGGTGGGTGTCGACGCGGTCCGACAGGCCGGTCCCGCGTTTGTCGAACAGGATCAGCCGCGAGAAGGCCGAAAGCCGCTTCAACAGCCGGCTGTAGCCCTCGTCTTCCCAGTGCAGGTCGAGATTGGAGATGAAGCCCGGCACGAAGACGAGATCAAGCGAACCCTGGCCGACCACCTGATAGGCGATCCGCACATCGCCGCTACGGGCGTATCGGGTCTCGATCGGCCTCACGCAATAGCCCTGTCTGGCCAGACGATTTCCTGTCGTCAACCATAGCAGAGCTGCCCCGGCTGCGGCAGCTTAAACTTTAGCGATTGAAAATATAAGCCGTCGGCTACGCTGCTATTTTTGCGGAGCGGCGATGTCGCCTGGAGGAACTTTGAGCCCGAGTTTCAGATCGGCCTCGGCCGGCGTGATCGGCCGCTTGATCCTGGCCGAGGCGGCGATCACCAGCTCGTCGAAATTCTCCGTGCCGCCGTCCAGCATCTCGAAGAACTGCCGCCGCATCCGCGGCTCCCAGAACTTGTTGATATGCTCGGCGACGCCGGCAATGCCTTGCTCGCGCGGCTTCGAATGAAAAAAGGCCGCGATCTGGTTGGCCATGCGCACCAGCTTTTCCCTGGTGCTGGTGATGTGTTCCTCGTCATGCGACATGCTGGGCAACTCCGGAAGCCACCCGGTCCGGGTGGGTGAAAATATCGAAATCGTCGCCGCGCACCAGCGCTACCAGCGTCATGCCGGCGGCCTCCGCCGTGCGGATGGCCAGCGCGGTCGGCGCCGAGACGGCGATGATGACGGCTGCGCCGATGGCAGCGGTTTTCTGCACCATTTCCACCGACACGCGCGACGTCACCACGACCGCACCCGAAGCGCCGTCGATGCCGGCCTTGGCCAACGCGCCGGCCAGCTTGTCCAGCGCATTGTGGCGGCCGACATCCTCGCGCGCCATGACGATGCCTTTGCCTGGAACGTAGAAGCCGGCCGCATGCACGGCGCCGGTCGCGGTATGCAACGGCTGCAGCTTCGACAGCAGCTTGACCGAGCGGGTGATGTCCTCGGCCTCAAGCGTAAGTTTCGACGAACCGACCGCATCGACCGAACGCATGGCTTCCTCGATCGATTCGATGCCGCACAACCCGCAGCCGACCGGACCGGCGAGCCTGCGCCGCCGCGCCTGGAAACGCGTATTGGCCTTGTCCCTCAGCCTGATCTGAATATCGATACCGGCGCCGAGATCCGCGACCTCGATCGCCTCGATCTCTGCCGGGTCGGCAATGATGCCCTCGGTCAGCGAGAAGCCGAGCGCGAAATCCTCGAAGTCGGCGGGGCTCGCCATCATCACCGCATGCGTGGTGCCGGCATAGGAGAACGCCACCGGCGTCTCCTCGGGCACCATGCGGTTGGCGGCAGTCGTGCCGCTGGCGCGATGCGCCAGCCGCGATATCTGTGTCGTCGCTTTGCGGCGCGCGGCCAAGGACTACTCCGCCGCTTCCAGCGGGGCGATGCGGCGGCTCTGCTTGGCCTGCTCGTTATAGTCCTTCTGCCAGTCGGTCGGGCCGTTGGACGGCGCCACCTGCACGGCGGTGACCTTATATTCCGGACAATTGGTCGCCCAGTCCGAGAAGTCGGTGGTGATCACGTTGGCCTGCGTATCGGGATGGTGGAAGGTCGTGTAGACGACGCCCGGCGAGACGCGGTCGGTGATCAGCGCGCGCAGCGTCGTCTCGCCCGAACGGCTCGCCAGCCGCACCCAGTCGCCTTCGCGCACACCGCGGACTTCGGCGTCATGCGGATGGATCTCCAACCGGTCCTCGGCATGCCACATGACGTTTTCGGTGCGCCTGGTCTGCGCGCCGACATTGTACTGCGACAGGATACGGCCGGTGGTGAGCAGCAGCGGATAGCGCGGGCCGGTCCTCTCGTCCGTCGCCACATATTCGGTGCGGATGAACTTGCCCTTGCCGCGCACGAAGCCGTCGACATGCATGATCGGGGTACCGAGCGGCGCCTTCTCGTTGCAGGGCCATTGCACCGATCCGACACGGTCGAGCAGCTCGAAGGAGACGCCGGCGAAGCTCGGCGTCGTCTGGGCGATCTCGTCCATGATCTCAGAGGGATGCGTGTAGTTCCAGTCCAGCCCGATGGCGCGGGCAAGCTCCTGCGTCGCCTCCCAGTCGGCGTAGCGCGCCTTCGGCTCCAGCACCTTGCGCACCATGTTGATGCGGCGCTCGGCATTGGTGAAGGTGCCGTCCTTCTCGAGGAAGGTCGAGCCCGGCAGGAAGACATGCGCGTAGTTCGCCGTCTCGTTGAGGAAGAGGTCGTGCACGACGACGCATTCCATCGCCGCAAGGCCGCCCGCGACATGCTTGGTGTCGGGATCGGACTGCAGGATGTCCTCGCCCTGGATGTAGATGCCCTTGAAGGAGCCGTCGACGGCGGCGTCGAGCATGTTGGGGATGCGCAGGCCCGGCTCGTCGTCGAGCTTCACGCCCCACAGGCTCTCATAGATGTCGCGCACCGCATCGCCCGAGATGTGGCGATAGCCGGGCAGCTCATGCGGGAACGAGCCCATGTCGCAGGAGCCCTGCACGTTGTTCTGGCCGCGCAGCGGGTTCACGCCGACGCCCGGACGCCCGATATTGCCGGTCGCCATGGCGAGGTTGGCGATCGCCATCACCGTGGTCGAGCCCTGGCTATGCTCGGTCACGCCGAGGCCGTAATAGATCGCGCCGTTGCCGCCGGTGGCATAGAGACGCGCCGCACCGCGGATCAGCTCCGGATCGACGCCCGAGAGCTTGCCGACCGTCTCTGGGCTGTTTTCCGGCAGGGCGACGAAGGATGCCCAGTCCTGGAACTCGGCCCAGTCGCAGCGTTCGCGGATGAAGGCTTCGTCGAACAGGCCTTCGGTGACGATGACATGCGCCAGTGCAGTCAGCACCGCGACATTGGTGCCGGGCTTCAGCGGCAGGTGATAGTCGGCCTCGACATGCGCCGACTTCACCATCTCGGTACGGCGCGGATCGAGCACGATCAGCTTGGCACCTTGGCGCAGCCGCTTCTTCAGCCGCGAAGCGAACACCGGATGGGCGGAAACCGGATTGGCGCCGATGATGACGGCGACGTCGGTGAATTCGACAGAATCGAAATCCTGCGTGCCGGCCGAGGTGCCGTAGGTCTGGCCGAGGCCGTAGCCGGTCGGCGAATGACAGACGCGCGCGCAGGTGTCGACATTGTTGTTGCGGAAGCCTTGGCGCACCAGCTTCTGGACGAGATAAGTCTCCTCATTGGTGCAGCGCGAGGAGGTGATGCCGCCGATCGCGGTGCGCCCATACTGATACTGGATGCGGCGGAATTCCTTGGCCGTATGGGCGATAGCCTCTTCCCAGCTCACTTCGCGCCAGGGATCGCTGATCTTCTCGCGGACCATCGGCGACAGGATGCGGTCCTTGTGGGTGGCATAGCCGTAAGCGAAGCGGCCTTTGACGCAGGAATGGCCGTGGTTCGCCTTGCCGTCCTTGTAGGGCAGCATGCGGATGACCTCGTCGCCCTTCACCTCGGCCTTGAACGAGCAGCCGACGCCGCAATAGGCGCAGGTGGTGACAGCCGAGCGCTCCGGCATGCCCTTCTCCAGCACCGTCTTCTCGCGCAGCGCGTCGGTCGGGCAGGCCTGCACGCAGGCGCCGCAGGACACGCATTCGGAAGCGATGAAATCCTCGTGCATGCCGGCGACCATGCGCGATTCGAAGCCGCGGCCTTCGATGGTCAGCGCGAAGGTGCCCTGCACTTCTTCGCAGGCGCGCACGCAGCGCGAGCAGACGATGCACTGCGCCGGATCATAGGTGAAATAGGGGTTGGATTCGTCGCGGGCGATGTAGTCGACCGCCAGCGAGCCATGGCCGGGCGCGACGCCACCTTCGTCTTTGACGTGGTTGCGGCCCTCGACGCCGTAGCGGTTTTCGGAGAGGCCAACCGACTTCGCCACCGCGTCGAACTCGCTGGCGCCGGTGCCGGCCTTCTCGTTCCAGCCGGTCGGATGATCGGAGACGTAGAGTTCCATGACGCCGCGGCGGATGGCGTCGAGCCGTTCGGATTGCGTGCGCACCACCATGCCTTCGCCGACCGGCGTCGTGCAGGAAGCCGGCGTGCCCCCGCGGCCTTCGATCTCGACCAGGCAGACACGGCAGGAACCGAAGGAATCCAGCATGTCGGTGGCGCAGAGTTTCGGGATCTCGACCCCGCCCTCCATCGCCGCGCGCATGATCGAGGTGCCTTCCGGCACGCTGATGCTGCGGCCGTCGACGGTCAACGTGACCCGCTTCTCCGCTTTCGACTCCGGAGTTCCGAAATCGATCTCTTCGATGAGTGTCGGGAAGTCGGCCTTGATGTTCATCTGCCAGCTCCTATTCAGCGGCCACGCGCGCCGGCGCGGGCTTGAAATCCTCGGGGAAATGCGTGATCGAGCTCATCACCGGGTAGGGCGTGAAGCCGCCCAGCGCGCACAGCGATCCGAACTTCATCGTGTTGCAGAGGTCGGTGACCAGGGCGAGGTTCTTCTCCGCCTCGATCCCGGCGGCGACCTTGTCGAGAACCTCCACGCCGCGGGTCGAGCCGATGCGGCAGGGCGTGCACTTGCCGCAGCTCTCGATGGCGCAGAACTCCATGGCGAAGCGCGCTTGCTTCAGCATGTCGGCAGTATCGTCGAACACCGTGATGCCGGCGTGACCGATCAGCCCGTCGCGCTTGGCGAATTCTTCGTAGTCGAACGGCGTGTCGAACAGGCTGCGTGGGAAATAGGCGCCGAGCGGGCCGCCGACCTGCACCGCCTTCACCGGCCGGCCGGTGGCCGTTCCGCCGCCGATCTCGTCGACGATCTCGCCCAGCGTCAGGCCGAACGCCGTTTCGAACAGGCCGCCATGCTTGACGTTGCCCGCGATCTGGATCGGGATCGTGCCGCGCGAGCGGCCCATGCCGAAATCCTTGTAGAAGGCAGCACCCCTGTCCATGATGATCGGCACCGAGGCGAGGCTGATCACGTTGTTGATCACCGTCGGTTTGCCGAACAGACCCTGGATAGCCGGCAGCGGCGGCTTGGCGCGCACCACGCCGCGCTTGCCTTCCAGGCTGTTGAGCAACGAGGTTTCCTCGCCGCAGACATAGGCGCCGGCGCCGACGCGGATTTCCATGTCGAAGGCGCTGGACGAGCCCAGCACATTGACGCCGAGCACGCCGTGCTTGCGGGCGATCTCGACGGCCTTGTTCATCGTCGCCACCGCATGCGGATATTCCGAGCGGATATAGACGAAACCCTTGGTGGCGCCGGTGGCGATGCCGGCGATTGTCATGCCTTCGATGAGCACGAAGGGATCGCCCTCCATGATCATGCGGTCGGCGAAGGTGGCGCTGTCGCCCTCGTCGGCATTGCAGACGATGTATTTGCGGTCGGAAGTCGTATCCAGCACGGTCTTCCATTTGATGCCGGTCGGAAAGCCTGCGCCGCCGCGGCCGCGCAAGCCGGACTCGGTAACCTGCTTGACGATATCGGCCGATGCCATGGCGACGGCGTTCTCAAGGCCCTTCAGGCCGCCATGCGCCTTGTAATTGTCGAGCGACAGCGGATCGATGACGCCGCAGCGGGCGAAGGTCAGCCGCGTCTGCCTGGCAAGGAACGGGATTTTGTCGGGCGAACCGAGCCAGCGCTTGTGATGGCCGCCCTTGAGGAAGCCGCTGTCGAACAGGCTTTTCACGTCCGACGGCTTCACCGGTCCGTAGGCGACGCGGCCCGTCTCTGTCGCCACCTCGACCATCGGCTCGAGGAAATAGGCGCCGCGTGAGCCGGTGCGCACGATCTTGGCCTCGATGCCGCGCTCGGCAAGCTCGGCACGAACCGCCTTGGCGACTTTCTCCGCGCCAAGCGCTATCGCGCCGGAATCGCCTGGGATGTAGATGCGCGGGGTCATGAGCGCACCTCCGCGACGATCTCTTCGATCTTCTCGTCGTCGAGCCGGCCGATCACCTCGCCGTCCAGCATTGCCGATGGCGAGCAGGCGCAAAGCCCGAGGCAATAGACCGGCTCCAGCGTCACCGATCCGTCGCGCGCGGTTTCGTGGAAATCGATGCCGAGCAATTGCTTGACCTTGGCGGCGACGGCGTCCGAGCCCATCGACTGGCAGGCTTCCGCCTGGCAGAGTTTGAGCACGTGCCGGCCGGCCGGGCGGGCGCGGAAATCATGATAGAAGGTGACGACGCCGTGCACCTCGGCCCTGGAGAGGTTCAGCCCGTCGGCGATGACCGGGAGCGCTGCCTGCGGCACATGGCCGAATTCTTCCTGGATGCCGTGCAGGATCGGCAGCAGCGGACCTTCGAGGTCCTTCAACTCGTCGATGATCGCGGCCGTGCGCGATGCGATCTCGGTACTTGCAGGCTGCATCGTCATGCAGCGCCCTCCCTGGTCATGGCGTCCCAATGTATGCCACCCCAAGATATAGAGCGTTTTTGGGGCAACGACACGCACAGGACGCAATATCGCTAAGTCCTTACAAAATCAGAGGAAACCCTCTAGATCAATAAAGCCGATCCGTTGCTCGATAGAAATTTTCTATCAAGGACGCCCGTCCGCATTTTCTAACCTAGCGATGGGCGCGGAAATCGTCTGCCAGCGCCATTGCCTCGTCCAGCAGCGCCTGCACCAGCGGCGTGTGCGGCTCGCGCGGCGCCGCCACAAGGCCCACCGTGTGGCTGGCGTCCGGCTCGACGATCGGAATGGCGCGGATCGGTTCGGAAAAGCCGAATGTTTCCGCGAGGTTGAGCGGCATGATGGATGACCATTTGCCGGTCCGGATATGCGAGAACAGCACGATCATCGAGTTGGATTCCAGCGTCGGCCGCACCTGCACGCCGGCTTCGGCCAGATGCTGATCGATGATGCGGCGGTTCTGCATGTCCGGCGTCAGCAGGCAGAGTGGCAGCTGGCTGATCTCGGCCCATGTCACTTTGTCGCGGTCGGAATAGGGGTTCCCGACCGCCGTGATCAACTGGTAGCGCTCGTCATAGAGCGACACGCTGGTCACCCGCCCGAGCGGCTCGTTGTCGAGATAGGTGATGCCGGCATCGACGTCGAAATTGCCGAGCAGCGACAGCACTTCGATCGATGTGCGCGACAGCACCGAGAAGGTGACGCCCGGATGCTTTTCGCGGAAGGGCGTCGTCAGCCGCGCGACCATGGCGAGCGCCGTCGGAATCGCGGCGATGCGGATGCGCCCGGACAGGCCATGGCGCGCCGCCCGCATCTCCTCGCGCATCGTGCGTGAGTCCCCGACAATGCGGCGCGCCCAAACCAGCACCTGCTTGCCTTCCGGAGTCAGGCCCTGGAAGCGCGAGCCGCGCAGCACCAGCATGACGCCGAGCTGCGCCTCGAGCTGCTTGATGCCGGCCGACAGCGTCGGCTGGGTGACGCCGCACACCTCCGCCGCCCGGCCGAAATGCTCTTCCTTGGCGAGCGCAATGAAGAATTCCAGCTTGTCGATCATCGACGCAGGCTATCGGGCGCGGGGCGGCTACGCCAGATGGCGCCGGCGCAACGATAATCCGATCGCCCGGCGGCAGGAGAACGTCCGGTATTACTTGTCCACCAGGTTCAGGATGTTGCCATCTGGATCCTTGAACCATGCCACCTTCATGCCTGAGCCGACATGGATGTCGCCCTCGAGCGACAGGCCGGGCATCTCATAGTGCTCGAAGGCGACACCCTTGGCCTTCAGCGATTTGACGATCGGCTCGATCTGGTCGCCGACCGTCCAGGTCACCGCCGTCGCCTTGTTGGTTCCGGCAAATTGCGAATGGTAGACATTGATGACCGTGTCGCCGCTTTTGTAGACGACCAGTTCGCCGTCCATGTCGTCAACCTGCTTCAGGCCGAGCGTGCCCTCATAAAAGGCTTTTGCCCTGGCCAGGTCCTTCACCGCGACATTGGCCACGGCATTGCTGTTTTCAAGCATGATTGCCTCCTTCCGGATTATCGTGTCGACACTTATGGCAGCCCGAAATAGGGCGCCCCGGCCGCTTGGCCACGGGCAAGTGGCAGACCCGTCAACCCCGTTGCAGGTTCTGTTCCGGCGAATCCGACACCTTCGGTCGTTTTCAGGGGCACGCCGGGGCAAGCATTTGCTCCACGGCTTGGTTCCGTCCGGAAACTGCACTATCTGGATCGCCAAACGCTGAGGAAACCGCCATGCCCATCACCAAGGAATCGGTCATCGAACGCCTGAAAACGGTGAACGGGCCTGACTTCACCGGCAACATCGTCGACCTCGGCATGGTCTCCGAGATTTTCATCGCCGATGCCAAGGTGTTTTTCTCCATCACTGTTCCCGCCGCCCGCGCGCAGGAGATGGAACCGCTGCGTGCCGCCGCCGAGCGCGTGGTCAAGGCCATTCCAGGCGTCGCCGGCGCGGTCGTGGCGTTGACGGCCGAGAAGAAGGGCGGCGGCATGGAAGCGCCGGTCCCGCCGCGCCAGCCTTCGCAAGCAATGCCGCCACGTCCGGCTCCGGCGTCACAGCGTCCGGCGCCGCAGGCGCCCGCTTCGCACAGCCACGGCAAGCGCGGCGTGCCCGGCATCGAGGCAATCATCGCGGTCGCCTCCGGCAAGGGCGGCGTCGGCAAGTCGACCACCGCGGTAAACCTCGCGCTCGGCCTTGCCGCCAACGGCCTGAAGGTCGGCGTGCTCGACGCCGACATCTACGGCCCGTCTATGCCGAGGCTGCTCAACATCCACGGCCGGCCGCAGACCGTCGACGGCAAGGTCCTGAAGCCGATGCAGAACTACGGCCTGAAGGTGATGTCGATGGGCTTCCTCGTCGACGAGGAGACGCCGATGATCTGGCGCGGCCCGATGGTGATGTCGGCGCTGACGCAGATGCTGCGCGAGGTCGAGTGGGGACCGCTCGACGTGCTCGTCGTCGACATGCCGCCCGGCACCGGCGATGCCCAACTCACCATGGCCCAGCAGGTGCCGCTCGCCGGCGCGGTCATCGTCTCGACGCCGCAGGACCTGGCGTTGATCGACGCCCGCAAGGGCCTCAACATGTTCAGGAAGGTCGACGTGCCGCTGCTCGGCATCGTCGAGAACATGAGCTACTTCCTCGCGCCCGACACCGGCAAGCGCTACGACATCTTCGGCCATGGCGGCGCGCGCCGCGAAGCCGAGCGGCTCGGCGTTACCTTCCTCGGCGAGGTGCCGCTTGAGATGGGCATCCGCGAAAGCTCCGACGCTGGCGCGCCCGTGGTGGTCTCGAAACCGGATGGGGCGGAAGCGAAAATCTATCGCGATATCGCTGCCAAGGTCTGGGATAGGGTGAACGAAGAACGCGGTGCGGCCGAAGCGGCGGTGCCAAGCATCGTCTTCGAGTAGCGAGGATTTTCCCTCCTCAAGGGGCAGGGGAACCAACCTTCTCCCCAAACGTCGAGAAAAACTGCCCGGCGAGCTTCTTCGACGTCGATTCGATCAGCCGGCTGCCGAGCTGCGCGATCTTGCCGCCGACCTCGGCCTTGGCCGCGTATTTCAGGATCGTCGTGTCCGCCCCGTCGGCGGTCAGCGTTACATCGGCGCCGCCTTTGGCAAAGCCGGCGACGCCGCCCTTGCCTTCGCCCTGGATGGTGTAGGAGTGCGGCGGCTTGAGATTCTTCAGCGTCACTTCGCCGTTGAATGTCGCCTTGATCGGCCCGATCTTCAGCAGCACGGTTGCCGCCATCCCGGTATCGGATTTCTTTTCGAGGCTTTGGCAGCCGGGGATGGCTTGCTTCAGGATCTCGGGATCATTGAGGGCTTCCCAAACTTTTTGCACGGATGCGGCAATGCGCTCCTCGCCTTCGATCACCAAAGCCACCAAAACCTCCCGTGCGACTGATGCTTGTTGGTCCTAGCGTGCAGTCAGATATGTGTCTATCGCACCAAAGTCCGGGTTCGGACCGCGCCTGCCTCTTGCCTGCACCGGCGCGTTGTCATATCGATTTGTCATACAAATACGGAGACCATGATGGCCGGCGCCCCGACAGACAAGAAAAAATTTCGCTCGCAGGAGTGGTTCGACAATCCCGACAATCCGGGCATGACGGCGCTCTATCTCGAGCGCTACCTGAATTACGGGTTGACCCGCGCCGAGCTGATGTCGGGCAAGCCGCTGATCGGCATCGCCCAGACCGGCTCTGACCTGTCGCCCTGCAACCGGCATCATATCGAGCTCGCCAAGCGCGTGCGCGAAGGCATCGTATCGATGGGCGGCATTCCCTTCGAATTCCCCTGCCATCCGATCCAGGAGACCGGCAAGCGCCCGACCGCGGCGCTCGACCGCAACCTTGCCTATCTCAGCCTGGTCGAGGTGCTCTACGGCTATCCGCTCGACGGCGTCGTGCTCACCATCGGCTGCGACAAGACCACGCCCGCCTTGCTGATGGCGGCGGCCACCGTCAACATTCCCGCCATCGCGCTTTCGGTCGGCCCGATGCTCAACGGCTGGCACAAGGGCAAGCGCACCGGCTCCGGCACTATCGTCTGGGAATCGCGCCAGCGCCTGTCGGCCGGCGAAATCGACTATGACGAGTTCATGGATATCGTCGCCTCGTCGGCGCCGTCCACCGGCTACTGCAACACCATGGGCACCGCCACCACGATGAACTCGCTGGCCGAGGCGCTCGGCATGCAATTGCCGGGTTCGGCCGCCATCCCCGCGCCCTATCGCGAGCGCGGCCAGGTCGCCTACGAGACGGGAAAACGCATCGTCGACATGGTGCATGAAGACCTGAAGCCGTCCGATATCATGACCCGCAAGGCTTTCGAAAACGCCATCGTCGTCAACTCGGCCATCGGCGGCTCGACCAATGCGCCGATCCACCTCAATGCGATCGCCCGCCATCTCGGCGTGCCGCTCGACAATGACGACTGGCAGAAGATCGGTCTCGAGGTGCCGCTGATCGTCAATCTGCAGCCGTCCGGCGAATATCTCGGCGAGGACTATCACCATGCCGGTGGCGTGCCCGCGGTGGTGGCCGAACTCATGAAGGCTGGGCGTTTGCCGCATCCCGATGCCATGACCGCCAACGGCAAGACCATCGGCGACAATTGCAGCGGTGCCGTCAACGAGAATTCCGACGTCATCCGCAGCGTCGACAAGCCGCTGAAGGCCAATGCCGGCTTCATCAACTTCAAGGGCAATCTGTTCGATTCCGCGATCATGAAGATGAGTGGCATTTCGCCTGAATTCCGCGAGCGCTATCTGTCCAACCCGAACGACCCGGAGGCCTTCGAGGGTAACGCCATGGTCTTCGACGGACCGGAGGACTACCACGCCCGCATCGACGATCCGGCGCAGGGCATAGACGAGCACACCATCCTGTTCATGCGCGGCGCCGGTCCGGTCGGCTATCCGGGTGGCGCCGAGGTCGTCAACATGCAGCCGCCAGCCTACCTCATCAAGAAGGGCATCCATTCGCTGGCTTGCATTGGCGACGGCCGCCAGTCGGGCACGTCCGGCTCGCCGTCGATCCTCAACGCCTCGCCGGAAGCAGCAGTCGGCGGCGGCCTGGCGCTGCTCAAGACCGGCGACCGCGTCCGCATCGATCTGCGCAAAGCCACAGCCAACATCTTGATCAGCGACGAAGAACTCGCCAGGCGGCGGACCGAACTCGAAAGCCAGGGCGGCTATCACTACCCCAAGCACCAGACGCCATGGCAGGAGATCCAGCGCGGCATGGTCGATCAGTTCTCGGCAGGCATGGTGCTGAAGCCGGCGGTGAAATACCAGGACGTCGCCCATACCAGCGGCGTGCCGCGCGACAATCACTGAGCGCGGTCGGCGAAAATCAAGGGGCGGCTTGCCGGCGCGGCAGGCCGCCCTTCTTGTTTCGATCGCACCGGACCTACAGATAAGGTCCTGCACAACGGTGAGACCATCATGACTGCGCGACGCTCTTCCCTTGGCTTCCTCGGCATATTCGGCCGCTCGGGCGACCTGCGCCAGCTCGACGATGCTCTGCGCAAGGCCGACCTGCATCCGGCCCTGGTGCCGGAGGGCGTGAAGCTCACCATCGTCAATTTGATGCACGACCGCTGGCCGGAAGAGCCGCCGCCACAGGCCTATGCGTCGGTGGCGCAATTGTGCAGCTATTGCATCGCCGGGCCGGAAACCTTCGAACGGGCCAATGGCGAGCAGCCGACGCTGGATGCCGAGCGCCGCATCGAGGCCGCGCTCGAAACCGGCGACAGTTTCGACGCGCAGATCGTGCTGATGACACTGCATGCGAAGCTGATCAGCGCCGAGGTCGTCGAGCGCTACAGGCTGACGGCGGAATGATCGCCGAGTTCAGCCGCCCATCTTGTTGCGCGGCAGCTTGATCATCTCGCCGAAACGGGCGCGCAATTTGTCGTCGACGAGCCGCGATACATGCCGCGGAAAACGCTCGGCCAGCACGCGTTTCTTTTCGGCGATCGCCCGCTGCAATATGTCGGGCCGGCCCTTCTCGTTCCATTCCTTGGGCGAGAAGCGGTCGCCGACGGCGGGATAGAAATACTCGGTCTGCATCAGCCTTAGCGTCTGCTCGTTGCCGAGATAATGGCCGGGGCCCCGCAGGCAGACATCGGCGATGGTGTCGATCGACAGTGCCTCGTCGGTCACCTCGATACCGCGCACGCAGCGCAGGCAGTGGCCGAGCATGTCGTTGTCGATGATCAGGCTTTCCAGGCAGAAGCCGAGCAGCGAGGCGTGCATGCCAGCCGATTCGTAGACCAGGTTGAGACCGGCCAGGCCCGCCATGACATCGGTGATGCCCTTCTCGTAACCCGATTGGATGTCGGGCAGTTTGGAATCCGTCATGCCGGCCGCCGACCCGCCCGGCAAATCGTAGAACTGCGCCATCTGCGCGCAGGCGGCGGTCAGCACGGCCTGTTCGGCCGAGCCGCCGGACATGGCGCCGGTCCTGAGGTCGGACACGAACGGCCAGGTGCCGAAGATCGCCGGATGGCCGGGCTTGATGGCGTTGACATAGACGAGGCCCATCAGCACCTCGGCGACCGCCTGCACGACGGCGCCGGCAATTGCCGCGGGCGCCGTGGCGCCGGCCTGGCCGGCCGACAGAAGCAGGATCGGAATGCCGCCCTCGACGCATGCTTCGAGCACGCCGCAGGCGTCCTCGGCGAATTTCATCGGCGGCACCACGAAGCAGTTCGAGTTCGACACGAATGGCCGCGCCCGGAAATTCTCCTCGCCGCCGGCAATCGCGTAGAGCATCTCCAGCGCCGGCTTGACGTTCTCGCGCACCGTGAACGAGGTGCCGACATGTTTCGAAGTGCCCATCACGCAGGCATAGAGCGTGTTGAAATCCATATCGAGCGGATCGGGGACGTCGCGCGGCACCATCGTGCGCTGGAAGAAATGGATGTTGTCGAGCCCTTCGACGAGGCGGGCGGCGTCGTAGAGATCCTGCAGCAGCGACTCGCGATATTCGCGCTTCTCGACGTCGACCAGATGCACGGCAGCACCCGCCGTGCCGTAATGCACGCGTTTGCCCTGGATCAGCATGTCGTGCCTGGGATCCTGGCCATGGAGGGTGAAGTTGCGCGCTGCCTTCTTGATGGTGTCGAGCACCAAGGCGCGCGGCAGGCGGATGCGGCCGTCATCGCCATAGATGCCGCCGACCCGGGTCAGCGCCTCGATGCAGGAAGGAATGGCGTTGGCAAAGCCCACCGTCTCCAGCAGCGTCAGCACCGCTTCGTGGATGCGCTCGCGGTCGTTCTCGCTGAGCGGTCCGTAGCTGCCGCCCTCGAGACCGGCGCGCACAGGGCGGATATCGTCGGCAAGCGGCGCCGCCCGCATCGCGCGGCGCGCCTCGCGCCCGCCGGACCGCCGCGAACGCTGGTCGCCAGACGTATCCTGCCTAAGAGCCGCATCCTGCTTCTCAAGAGCCACTGACATGGGAGGCACTCCGCTTTAGCTTTCAGGGCCAGGACGCGCGGCGGTTGGTCCACCATCGGCCTGCCCTATCCCCTTTATGCTCCGACTATGCCGCCGGCATTGGCACAGCCTATGAGCCAGCCTATCCCGTCGAATATGCCAGAATACTAAAGCAAGGAGGTCGCACCAAAACAAACAGAGCCGGCGAAGGCCGGCTCTGTTTGCGAGATGGGGCTGGCGGTCAGGCCGCGGCGGGCCTGCGGCCGGCGGCTGTGGCGAGCTCGCGGATGCCGGGCTCGATGTGCTGCAGCGAGATCGACGAGATGCCCAAACGCATGAAACGCGAGGGCTTTTCGCTGCGGTCGAAGAAGCGGTCGCCGGGCTCGATGATGACGCTGCGCGAAGCGGCCGCTTCGGCCAAACCTCGCGAATCGGTGCCGCGCGGCCCTTCCAGCCACAGCGATGTGCCGCCGGCCGAATCGGTCGAGCGCCACTCTGGCAGGAACGCCGAAATCGCATGGACCAGCCGCTTGCGCCGCTCGTCGAAGGCAGCCGACAGCCTGCGCACCAGCGCCTCATGATGGCCGAGCGACAGGAACAGCGCCACCGCGCGCTGGTTGTTCGCCGGCGGGTGTCTGAGCATGAAGCGGCGCAGCGCGCGCAGCTCCGCGATCAGCCCCGCCGAGGCGACGATGTAGCCAAGCCGAAGGCCCGGAGCCAGCGTCTTCGACATCGATCCGACATAGATGACGCGGCCCGAGCGATCGAGGCTCTTCAACGCCTGCTGCGGCGCCTCGTCGAGAAGCTGGCTGTCATAGCCGTCCTCGATGATGATCTGATTGTGGCGATTGGCCCGCGCCAGCAGATCCTGCCGCCGCTCCGCCGACAGCGGCACCATGGTCGGGCAATGGTGGCTCGGTGTGACGAAGACAAAGCCGGAATCCTGCGGGATTGCGGAGGTCACGATGCCGGAGTGATCGACCGGAACCGGCTGGATGTCGGCGCCGGCGAGCCGGAAGATCGAGCGGGCATCCGGATAGCCGGGGTCTTCCATCGCCACTTTCGAGCCCTTGGTCATCAGCAGTGTGGCGAGCATATAGAGCGCGTTCTGGGCGCCCAGCGTGACGATGATCTCGTCCGGGTTGGCGAAGATCCCGCGCCGCGGTAGCAGCCGCGCCTGGATCTGCTCGATCAGCAGCGGATCGTCGCGGTCGACCATGTCGGACGCCCAGTTGCGGATCTCCAGCACCGCCAGCGCCATGCGGTTGCATTCGCGCCACTCGGCGGTCGGGAACAGCGCCGGGTCGAACTGGCCGTAGACGAACGGATAGGAGGACTTGATCCAGTTGTCGTGCTTGGCCGGCGGCGGCATGTCGCTGGCAGCGATCTGCCGGCGCGCCTTCCAGTCGATCTCGTTCTGCTGGTCGGGCGCCTTCTGGTGCGGCTTGGCGGGGGTGGCCAGCACGTCCGGATTGACGAAATGGCCGCGCCGCTCGCGTGCCACCAGGAAGCCCTGGTCGACCAGCTGCTGGAAGGCCAGCACCACCGTGCCGCGGGCGACGCCAAGTTTCTCCGCCAAAATCCGGCATGACGGCAGCGGCATCGAAGCGGCGATCTGCCGGTCGAGAATGGCCGCGACGATCGCCTGGCGGATCTGTGCCTGGAGGGTCTGGCCGGATTCGGCCGAAATCCGGAACAGGCCGGACCATATGGCCGTGTCGTTGCGCTGTGGCATGGGAAATCTTCCTCGGATGGCCAGCTGTTTTCACTTGGCTGGACCATTCGAGTGTATCGGTGGCACAAGGGGTTGCGCCAATCAATTTTTCTGATCGCTGGGATTTATGCCAGTGATCTATCAAGCGCGATGCGCAGCATCGTCGCGGCACTGCCCAAGCGCGACGCGCAGCGTCGTCGCAGCACTGCCCAGGCGCGATGCGCAGCATCGTCGCGGCACTGCCCAGGCGCGACGCGCAGCGTCGTCGCGGTGCGATGAGCACAGCACCCTCACGGTGAGATCCTTCCATCTTCACCGTCCAATACCGCGCATCATAAGCGCGACGCATCGCGTCGTCGCTGCGTGACACTGCGTCATCGCCGCGCTTGAACGAAACCGAAATCGGCTCAATAGATTGTCGCGACGACACGCGCCGGAAACATCCGGTCTGCTAAGATCAATCCAAAAACCGCCAGGAGCCCGCCTGTGGATCAGTCCTCCTTCGACAAGCAACTTGCCGCTTTGCGTGAGCAACGCGCGGCTGCCAGGGGCACTATGCGCGAGGCCTTCGCCGCCGATCCCAGGCGCTTCGAGACATTTTCCGCCACCGATGGCGATCTTCTGCTCGACTGGTCGAAATGCGCCGTCGACGCCGAGACGATGGACCTGCTTGAAAAGCTCGCCGGCGCGGCCGACCTCGCAGGCCGCCGCGCCGCCATGTTCGAAGGCAAGAAGATCAACATCACCGAGGGCCGCGCCGTGCTGCACACGGCGTTGCGCAACCTGACCGGCAAGAGCATCATTGTCGACGGCCAGGACACCAAGGCCGATGTCATCGCCGTGCTCGACGCCATGGGCGCCTTCGCCGATGCCATCCGCTCGGGCAAGGCCGCCGGCGCCACCGGCAAGAAGATCACCGACGTCGTCAACATCGGCATTGGCGGTTCGGATCTCGGCCCGGCCATGGTGACGCTGGCGCTGGCGCCTTACCATGACGGGCCGCGGACCCATTATGTTTCCAACATCGACGGCGCCCATATTCACGACACGCTGAAAGGCCTTTCCGCCGAAACGACACTGTTCATCATCGCCTCCAAGACCTTCACCACGGTCGAGACGATGACCAATGCCGAAACCGCGCGGAAGTGGATCGAGAGGGCTTTGGGCAAGGATGCGGTCGCCAAGCATTTCGCCGCCGTCTCGACCGCGCTCGACCTAGTGGCGAAATTCGGCATCGCCTCCGACCGCGTCTTCGGCTTCTGGGATTGGGTCGGCGGCCGCTATTCGGTGTGGGGCGCCATCGGCCTGCCGGTGATGATTTCCGTCGGTCCGCGCAATTTCCGCGCCTTCCTCGACGGCGCGCATGCGATGGACGAGCACTTCCGCACGGCGCCGATGCACAAGAACCTGCCGGTGCTGCTGGGGCTGATCGGCTGGTGGCACCGGGTCGTCTGCAAATACCCGGCCCGCGCCGTCATCCCCTACGATCAACGCCTGTCGCGCCTGCCGGCCTATCTGCAGCAGCTCGACATGGAATCGAACGGCAAGAGCGTGACGCTGGACGGCGGCGCCGTCACCACGCCGACCGGCCCGCTGGTCTGGGGCGAGCCCGGCACCAACGGCCAGCACGCGTTCTTCCAGTTGCTGCACCAGGGCACCGACTTCATCCCGGTCGAGTTTTTGGCCGCGGCAGTCGGCCACGAGCCGGAGCTGAAACATCAGCACGATCTTCTGCTCGCCAATTGCCTGGCGCAGTCGGAGGCCTTCATGAAGGGCCGCACGCTGGAGGAGGCGCGCGCGCAGATGCTGGCCAAGGGCATGAAGCCGGCCGATGTCGATCGCATCGCGCCGCATCGGGTGTTTTCGGGCGACCGCCCCTCGGTGACCATTCTTTACAGAAAGCTCGACCCGCGCACGCTCGGCCGGCTGATCGCGCTTTACGAGCACCGCGTCTTCGTCGAGGGCACGCTGTTCAACATCAATTCCTTCGACCAGTGGGGCGTGGAACTGGGCAAGGAATTAGCGACCGGCCTGCTGCCCGTCGTGGAGGGCAAGGAGACTGCCGCAAAGCGCGACGCCTCGACTGCCGGACTGGTGGGTCATATCCACCAATTGCGCGGCGCGGAGTGACAGGATTGGCAGGCATCAAGGGAATTCTGTTCGACAAGGACGGCACGCTTGTCGACTTCAACGCGACCTGGCTCGGTATCGCTGATTTCATGGCCATGGATGCCGCCGAAGGCGATCGCTGGAAAGCCGACCGGCTGCTCGCCGCCGCCGGCTTCGATTTCGTCAGCAAGCGTTTCAAGCCCGATTCGATCTTTGCTTCCGGCTCCAACATGGATGTCGTCGAGCTGTGGTTCCCGCGCCTTTCCGACGAAGACCAGATGCTGGCGGTCGCTCGCTTCAACGAAATCACCTCGGCGCAAGGCTCGGCCATGGCGGTCGCGCTGCCGGGCGTCATTGAATCGCTGCGGCTGCTGCACAAGCGATCCTACCGGATGGGCGTCGCCACCAATGATTCGACCAGCGGCGCCGAGAAGACCCTGGCCACGCTTGGCGTCGCCCAACTCTTCGATGCCGCCTATGGCTACGATGCCGTGGCCAATTCCAAGCCGGCGCCGGATACAGTTGTCGCTTTCTGCGACCTCACCGGGTTGAAGGCCGCCGAGATCGCCATGGTCGGCGACAACCGCCACGATCTCGAAATGGCGCGCGCCGGCGGCTGCGGGCTGGCAGTGGGTGTTCTTTCCGGCACCGGCAACCGGGATTCGCTGGCTGCGATCGCCGATGTCATCCTGGATTCGGTCGCCGACCTGCCGGATTTCCTTTCGGCGCGTGTCAAGGAGACGATCTGAGGACCAACGGCACCGGACGTCTCCCGACCTATCAGACCATCACGCGGGTACAGTCGATATTCGCATTCTCAATGGCTTCAAGTTTGGTCAGCAGGTCCAGGCGGATCGTCTCGACGGTCCGCTCCTGAAGAACACCTTCCACCGTCAGCCGAACATCGTTCCAACCCTCGACATAGCGAATGGTGACGCCCTCGACGCACAGGCGATGGACACGATGTTCGTCCGCAATTTCCGGCATCTTCGAGTGAGGTATGTTGGGCGTGTAAAGTGTTTCGAGCAAATCCAGTCGCGGGTTGGGGCCGAGATCGCGGAGGCGTTCGTTTCGAAAGCTGCTTCTGTTTTCGGGCCGTCCCCATTTGCGATCCGAAAGAAGGCCGCGAAGCCAATTCAGATGATTTGGATCGAGATCAGCTCGAACGAATACAAATCGCGGCCAAGGTCGCTGCGTAAGGCGTTCCCAGCGGCTCTGACGGAGATCGAGGCGCCAATCGTCGATGTTCTCGATCACTGCAGGCCACCGCGGATCACAGATGAGTCCGGCGCGAACCAGGATCGCGCCACCATTTTCCACCAGTTCCGCAGAGTGCTTGTATAGCCATGGCGGTGCCTCACCAGTCGTGTGAACGCTATCGATGCCATAGTTTGTCGTGTCTAGTACGAGCACTTGCGCCTTGTCGGCCCGAACAAACGAGTAAGACAGGTTCCCGATTATGAATATGCGGGAGTCAACGAGATTTGCCGTGTGGAAATCGGTGGGTGGAAAGACCTTATCCGAGTAACCGAAAATCTCGGTGCGACCCTCCGCATCAGTCACGATCACATCATTGTAGATGTAGAAATCCGGGTCATACCAATCTTCATGCTCGCCGCCGATCCTGATGAGGCGGCCGTCCGGCAGTTCTGTCTCGGTGCGACCGAACCGGTCAAAACTCCAACATGGCCCTACATGCTCGGAGCGTGGGCCGCGAAACGTCTTGTTCAGTGAGTGAGCGGTTAGACAATGCTCGACTGCCCATGTCCAGACTGGATTGGTCATGGGCTCGGGATTGCCGGAACCTCGACTGGGCGCACGAAACTTCGAAAACAGTTCTGGGTCTATGTGTGCAGGCGTGTTGTTGATCAAGCTCAGGCGCAGCTCGCAAAGCTGCTATGGGGTTCGGACACGAGGGGTTTGGGGTTTGTGCGGCAAGGCGATGCGCCATCTGTCCAGCGCTTTACGGCCTTTGATCCGTCGCTGCACAATAGCCCAGGCAACTCCTGCTGCAAAGGGTCGAAATCGGCCCTCGAGAGCAATTGGTTTTTGAGATTGCGTCAGCGATTGTCGGGCATAAAAGCGAAGACGGCGCTCGGCTTCGGCTCGCCGCCGCCGTTGCCGCCGACATCCGGGACCTGATATTCGGCAAGCGGTCGAAGCCGTGGCCTGGGCAGCCAGGCGCGGCCCGGATCGCCGACCAGCACCTGGATGCCGGCGGCAAGGCAGCGGTCGAGGAACTGGATCATCCGTTGCCCGACATCCTGCGCGTAAAAGACGTCGCCGGCGAGAACCAGGTCGACCGTCGGCGGCGGACCCTCGGTGAGGTCCTCGTCGCGCATCTGGATGGCGACCCCATTGGCTTGCGCATTGAGGCGGAGCGCCACGGCGCCATTGCGGTCGATCTCCGTTGCGATCACCGCGCGCGCTCCCGCTTTTGCCGCCGCGATGCCGACCAGCCCCGAGCCGGCGCCGAGGTCGAGCACGCGTTTGCCGGCCACGATCGACGGACGTTCGAGGATATAGCGCGCCAGCACCGCGCCGCCGGCCCAGGCATAGGCCCAGTAGGGCGGCTGCGGCTCGGCCAAGTGGTCGTCCAAGCCACTATCGTCGTCCGGTTCGAGCAGCCGCCTCAGCCCGCTGCCGGGATGCGCCATGTAGAGGCGGATTTCCGGCAGCGACGGCACCGGCGCAAGCCGCATGTTCGCCTTGATGAATTCCGCCGGATCGAAGCCTTTGCGCCGCGCTGGCGTTGCGGCGGCAGCATTGTTGCTCAAATCTGGTCCCTGAGCGCCCGCCGCAGGATCTTGCCGACCGGCGTCTTCGGCAATTCGGTGCGGAACTCGATGAATCTCGGCCGCTTGTAGCCGGTCAGGTTTTCGCGGCAATAGGCCATCAGCGTCTCGATGGTGAGCGCCGGATCCTTCTTGACCACAAACAGCTTCGGTACTTCGCCCGAATGCTCGTCCGGCACGCCGATCGCCGCCACTTCGAGCACGCCGGGGTGATGCGCGACGACCTCTTCCAGTTCGTTCGGATAGACGTTGAAACCGGAGACTAGGATCATGTCCTTCTTGCGATCGACGATCTTGGTGTAGCCGCGCTCGTCCATGAAGCCCATGTCGCCGGACTTGAAGAAGCCGTCCTCGGTCATCGCCCTGGCGGTCTCGTCGGGCCGGTTCCAGTAGCCGGCCATCACCTGCGGTCCGCGAATGCAGATCTCGCCGACCTCGCCGAGCGGCACGTTGTTGCCGTCGTCGTCGCGGATGGCAATCTCGGTCGAGGGCAGCGGCAGGCCGATCGTGCCGGTGAAATCGGCGGAGCTGAATTTGTTGGCGGTCGCCACCGGCGAGGTTTCGGAAAGACCGTAGCCTTCGCTCACCGGGCAGCCGGTCAAGGCCTTCCAGCGCTCGGCGACACCTTTCTGCACCGCCATGCCGCCGCCCAGCGTCAGGATCAGCGGCCTGAAGTCTAGCTTGCGGAAATCCTCATTGTTGAGCAGCGCGTTGAACAGGGTGTTGAGGCCGGGGAAGATGTGGATCGGGTATTTCCGCAGCTCCTTGACGAAGCCCGCAATGTCGCGCGGGTTCGGGATGAGCACGTTCTGGGCGCCTTGCTGCATGCCCATCAGCGCATTCACCGTCAGCGCGAAAATGTGGTAGAGCGGCAGCGCGCAGACGAAGTTGAGATGCGCCGGCTTCGGCTTGACCGTATAGGCATCCTCCACCCACAGCGAATTCTGCGCGACGTTCGACAAGACGTTGCGGTGCAGCAGCACAGCGCCTTTCGAGATGCCGGTCGTGCCGCCCGTATATTGCAGGAAAGCGACGTCGTCGGCCGAAACCGCCGCCGGCTTGAAGGCGATCGCCGCGCCGGCCTTCAGCGCGGCGTTGAACCGGACATGGCCGGGCAGCGACCAGGCCGGCACCATCTTCTTCATCCGGCGCACGACGAGGTTGACGATCGTGCCCTTGAGGCCGCCCAGCATGTCGCCCATCGCCGCGACCACGACATGCTTGATCGGTGTCCGGGCGATCACCGCCTGCAGCGTGCCGGCGAAGTTTTCGAGGATGACGATGGCCTCGGCACCGGAATCCTTGAGCTGATGCTCGAGTTCGCGCGGCGTGTAGAGCGGGTTGACGTTGACCACCGTGAAGCCGGCGCGCAGCACCGCCATCATCGCCACCGGATATTGCAGCACGTTGGGCATCATCAGCGCCACGCGCGCGCCATGCTTCAGCCCCGTCGACTGCAGATAGGCGCCAAACGTCGCCGAAAGCCGCTCGACCTCGGCATAGGTGATCGACTTGCCCATGCACACGAAGGCCGGCTGGCCGGAGAACTGCTTGCAGGCGCCGACGAGGAAATCGCCGATGGAATTGTAGGGCAGGGCGCCGATCGCGGCCGGCATGTTCTTCGGGTAGCTCTGCAGCCACGGCTTGTCCGGCAGCCCGGCGGCGAGCGCCGCGATCGCCTTCGGCAGCCGTTTGGCAGGTTCTGCGGCGCTCGCTGCCCGCACTGCCTTCGAGGCGGGCTTGGCGGTGGCTGGCTTGGTGGTTTTTGCGCCGGGCTTGACGCCTGTCCTGGTAGACTTTGCCGGAGCTGGCTTGGCGGACGCAGCAGCCTTCGGCTTCGAAGCCGGGGCCTTGGCCGGCGCTGCCTTGGACACCTCTGCGCCGGCAGCGGATTTCGCGGTCTTGGCCGTCGCCTTCGCCGGAGGCGTCGTCTTTGCTGCTCTTGCCACCAAATTCCTCCCTGGTGCCTTTGGTCTCACTGCTCGTGCCGCGCTCGCCTCTTCTATGAAGCGCCCCTCCGCTGCCGCCGGCCGCGAATTCCCAAGAAATCCGCCGCGCCGTCTATGTATTGCCTCTATCAGCGGCCGTGCAAGCCTTGCCCCGGCGGCAGCGGCGGAAAGATTTGCCGTCGAAATCCTTTCATCGGGCCGTATCCCGGGCTTGGCTTTGCAGGCGACGGACCGCGGCCGGAAGGCTGCGCGGCGCGATTTCGTGAGACGGGCAATCAATAAAAAAATTCAGTCGTTAACAATGTCGTGAGCGAAAAAGTGTGCTCATTTTTTCCGCTATTCCAGCAAAAATCGGATTCTTTTCCTGCTTCCCGTGGGGTACGCAAACGGGGTGTTCCAAAGCCCGAAAAACGGTGCTTATATGCGCCCTTCGCGAGCCTGATAGAGGGGCTTGGAAGAACATCAGGGAGTGCTCAATGAAAAAGACAATGACTTTTGCAGCCGCGTTGCTGGCTGCAAGCGTCCTGGGCGGCATGGCCAATGCAAAGACGCTTGTCTATTGCTCGGAAGCGTCGCCGGCCAATTTCGATCCGGGTACGACGACGGGCGGCAATGACTTCGACGCCTCGTCGCGCACCGTCTATTCGCGCCTGGTCGAGTTCAAGCATGGCGGCACCGAGATCGAGCCCGGTCTTGCCGACAAGTGGGAAATCTCGGACGATGGCCTGGTCTATACTTTCCACCTGCATCCGGGCGTGAAGTTCCAGACCACCGATTATTTCAAGCCGACGCGCGACCTCAATGCCGATGACGTCGTCTTCTCCTTCGACCGCCAGTTCAACAAGCAAAATCCATGGAATGGCGCCAAGTATCTGCCGAACCTGACCTGGGACTATTACACCGGCATGGACATGCCGAAATATGTCGCCAAGTGGGAGAAGGTCGACGACCTCACCGTCAAGCTGACGCTGACCGAGCCGAACGCGCCGATGCTGGCCAATCTCGGCATGGACTTCGCCTCGATCGTCTCGAAGGAATATGCCGATAAGCTTGAGAAGGACGGCAAGATGGCCGACTTCTCGACCAAGCCGATCGGCACCGGTCCGTTCCAGTTTGTCGATTACCAGCTTGATGCGGTCATCCGTTATGCGGCCAACCCCGACTATTTCAAGGGCAAGGAAAAGATCGACGATCTCGTTTTCGCCATCACGCCGGACGCGACCGCCCGCATCCAGAAGGTGCTGGCCGGCGAATGCGACGTCGCGCCCTATCCGAACCCGGCCGACATCGCCACCATCAAGGCCAATCAGGACGTGACCCTGATGGACCAGGCCGGCCTCAACATCGGTTACATGAGCTACAACACGACGATCCCGCCGCTCGACAAGCCGGAGGTTCGCCATGCGCTCAACCAGGCGATCGACCGGGAAGCCTTGATCAAGTCGCTGTTCCAGGACGCCGGCGCGACGCCTGCCCAAAATCTCATCCCGCCGACCATGTGGTCGTGGGACAAGGACGTGAAGACCGACGCCTATAACCCGGAAGCGGCCAAGAAGGTGCTGGCCGATGCCGGGCTGAAGGAGATCCAGCTCTGGGCCGCCGATCGCGTTCGTCCTTACAACCCGAACTTCCAGCGCGCCGCCGAACTGATCCAGGCCGACTGGGCCAAGGTCGGCGTCAAGGCCAACATCGTCAACTACGAGTGGACCAAGTATCGCGAGGAAGGCAAGAAGAAGGACCGTCCGGGTGCGTTCCAGATCGGCTGGACCGGTGACAACGGCGATCCGGACAACTTCTTCGCCACCCTCTTCGCCTGCTCCGCCATTGGCGTCTCGAACTACTCCAGCTGGTGTGACAAGGACTTTGAGGACCTGATCCAGAAGGCCAAGAAGACCAGCGACCAGGGCGAGCGCACCAAGCTCTACCAGCAGGCGCAGGTGATTTTCGCCAAGCAGGCGCCTGCCTTCCTGCTGGCCCACAGCCAGGTCTATGCGGTCGTTCGCAAGAATGTCAGCGGCTTCATGATGGACCCGCTCGGCATTCATCGCTTCGACGGCGTTGACAAAGCCGAATAAGATTGCGAACGGGGCGGCGCAATCATGCGCCGCCCCATTCTACGATGCTCAGATACCTTCTCAACAAAATCGCACTTCTGATCCCGACGCTGGTCGGCATCACCATCTGCGCCTTCGCCTTCGTCAGGCTGCTGCCCGGCGATCCTATCTTGGCCATGGCCGGCGAGCACGGCGTCACTCCCGCGCGCTATGAAGAGCTCAAGGAGCAGTTCGGCTACAATTTGCCGATCTGGCACCAATATGCCCGCTATGTCGGCGAGGTCGCCACCGGCGATTTCGGCGTTTCCATCTCATCAAAGCGCCCGGTGATGGAAGAGTTCAAGACGCTCTTCCCGGCGACGCTGGAACTGTCCTTCTTCGCCATGATCTTTGCCATGGTGCTCGGTATCCCGGCCGGTATCTTCGCGGCCGTCAAGCGCGGCTCATGGTTCGACCAGTCGCTGATGGGCACCGCGCTCGTCGGCTATTCCATGCCGATCTTCTGGTGGGGCCTGCTGCTTATCATCTTCTTTTCCGGCTTTCTCGGCTGGACGCCTGTGTCGGGCCGCATCGGCCTGCAATTCTTCTTCAAGCCGATCACCGGCTTCATGACCATCGACTGCATCCTCTACGGCAAATGGGATGCGTTGCGCTCGGCGCTCAGCCATCTCGTCCTGCCGGCGATCGCGCTCGGCACCATTCCGCTGGCGGTGATCGCACGCCAGACCCGCTCGGCCATGCTTGAGGTGCTTGGCGAGGACTATGTCCGCACCGCCCGCGCCAAGGGCCTTTCATCGGCCCGCGTCATCGGCGTGCATGCCCTGCGCAATGCGCTGATCCCGGTGGTCACCACCATCGGCCTGCAGGTCGGCACGCTGCTGGCCGGCGCCATCCTCACCGAAACCATCTTCGCCTGGCCGGGCATCGGCAAGTGGATGGTCGATTCCATCTTCAAGCGCGACTATGTCGTCGTGCAGTCAGGTCTGCTTTTGATCGCCCTCATCGTCATGGCCGTGAACCTCATCGTCGACGTGCTCTACGCCGTCATCAACCCGCGCATCCGGGCCGCGTGATGAGCCAGACCGAAATCGCCCCGATGGCGGCCGGCAGTCCGGACCGCCTCACCGGCCTCAGGACCTTCTGGCATTATTTCTCGGTCAACCGCGGCGCGGTCATCGGCCTTTTCGTCTTCATCCTGCTGGTGCTGGCGGCGCTCTTTGCACCGTTGCTGGCGCCTTACGCGCCCGACGTGCAGGACAAGACCGCGTTCCTGAGACCTCCGGCCTGGCAGACCGGCGGCAGTTCCGAATTCATCCTCGGCACCGACGCGGTCGGCCGCGATATCCTCTCGCGCCTGCTCTATGGCGCCCGTTTCTCGCTGCTCATCGGTGCGGTCGTGGTCACGCTGGCTCTCACGGGCGGCATCACCCTCGGCCTGCTTGCCGGCTATTTCCGTGGCTGGGTCGACGTCGCGATCATGCGCGTCATGGACCTGATTCTCGCCTTCCCGTCGCTGCTTCTGGCGCTGGTGCTGGTTACCATCCTTGGGCCGGGCCTGTTCAATGCGATGCTGGCGATCTCGCTGGTGCTGCAGCCGCATTTCGCGCGTCTTGTGCGCGCCGCCGTGATGGCCGAGAAGAGCCGCGAATATGTCGTCGCCGCCAAGGTCGCCGGCGCCGGCCATCTCAGGCTGATGCTTCGCACGATCCTGCCGAATTGCCTGGCGCCGCTGATCGTGCAGGGAACGCTGTCCTTCTCCAACGCCATCCTCGAGGCCGCCGCCCTCGGCTTCCTCGGCCTTGGCGCGCAGCCGCCGACGCCCGAATGGGGCACCATGCTTGCCTCGGCGCGTGAATTCATCCTGCGCGCCTGGTGGGTGGTGACCTTCCCCGGCCTCGCCATCCTGATCACCGTGCTCGCCATCAATCTGATCGGCGACGGCCTGCGCGATGCGCTCGATCCGAAGCTCAGGAGATCGTGATGGCGCTGCTCGACATCCGCAATCTCGTCGTCGAATTTCAGACCGCGTCGGGTCCGTTCCGCGCCGTCGACGGCGTCTCGCTCCATGTCGACGAGCGCGAAGTCTTGGCCATTGTCGGCGAATCCGGCTCCGGCAAGTCGGTGTCGATGCTGGCGGTGATGGGTCTTCTGCCGTGGACGGCGACGGTGACCGCCGACCGGATGGACTTCGCCGGCCGCGATCTCCTGAAGTTGAGCTCCGCCGAACGGCGCAAGATCGTCGGCAAGGACATGTCGATGATCTTCCAGGAACCGATGGCCAGCCTCAATCCCTGCTTCACCGTCGGCTTCCAGATCGAAGAGGTGCTGCGCTTCCACATGGGCATGGATCGTGTCCAGCGCCGGGCGCGGGCCATCGAACTGCTTAAGCAGGTCGGCATCGCTGAGCCGGAACAGCGGCTGGAATCCTTCCCGCACCAGATGTCGGGCGGCCAGTGCCAGCGCGTCATGATCGCCATCGCCATTGCCTGCAATCCGAAGCTGTTGATCGCGGACGAGCCGACGACTGCCCTTGATGTCACCATCCAGAAGCAGATCCTCGATCTGCTGGTTTCGCTGCAGGCCAAATACGGCATGGGCCTGATCATGATCACCCACAATATGGGCGTCGTCGCCGAAACCGCCGACCGCGTCATCGTCCAGTACAAGGGCCGCAAGATGGAAGAGGCCGACGTGCTGTCGCTGTTCGAGAACCCGAAGAGCAACTATACGCGCGCGCTGCTCTCGGCATTGCCCGAGAACGCCGTCGGCGACCGCTTGCCGACCGTCTCCGACATGATGTTCGAGGCCGCGCCCCAGGGAGCTGGTACATGACCGGAGCCGCGGCATGACCAAGGTCGTCGAAGGCAGGAACATCAAACGCGACTACCATGTCGGCGGCGGTCTGTTTCGCGGTGCCCGCACCGTGCATGCGGTGAAGGGCGTCTCCTTCAGCGTCGAGAAAGGCAAGACGCTGGCCATCGTCGGCGAATCGGGCTGCGGCAAGTCCACGCTTGCCCGCATCATCACGCTGATCGATCCGGCGACATCCGGCGACCTCTTCATCGACGGCAACAAGGTCGATATCGCCAGGGACGGACTGACGAAGGAGATGCGCCGCAAGGTGCAGATCGTCTTCCAGAACCCGTACGGGTCGCTCAACCCACGCCAGAAGATCGGCGATGTGCTGGGCGAGCCGCTGCTCATCAACACCGACAAGCCGGCCGAGGAACGGAGCGACCTCGCCATGAAGATGCTGAAGAAGGTCGGCCTCGGACCGGAGCACTACAACCGCTACCCGCACATGTTCTCCGGTGGCCAGCGCCAGCGCATCGCCATCGCCCGCGCGCTGATGCTGAACCCGAGCCTGCTTGTGCTGGACGAGCCGGTCTCCGCGCTCGACCTTTCGGTGCAGGCGCAGGTGCTCAACCTGCTTGCCGACCTGCAGGACGAGTTCCATCTGACCTATGTCTTCATCAGCCACGACCTCTCGGTGGTGCGCTACATCGCCGACGACGTGATGGTGATGTATTTCGGCGAAGCCGTCGAATACGGTCCGCGCGACGAGGTCTTCTCGGACCCCAAGCACAGCTACACCAGGACGCTATTCGCCGCGACGCCGCGCGCGGACGTGGCGAGCATCAAGGCAAGGCTGGCAAAGAAGAAGGCGGCTTAGGCTCAGTGCTGTAGCCCGGGGTGGTAAGCCCGGAGATCGTCATCCTAGGGCGGAGCGACGCGAAGCGTCGCGCAGACCCTAGGATCCATTCCGTTACCTTGGCCGAGAGGTGCAGCGGAGCAGAATTCTGCACCGCTGCAACGCGTTGTCGTCACGGAATGGATCCTCGGGTCTGCGCCGCGTCGCTTCGCTCCTTGCTCCGCCCGTGGATGACGACGCAGGGTAGCCGCTCCGATGAGGCTCTCACCAAAGGTCGTTAGATCACGACAGCCTGGCAATAATCGCCCGCAGCGCCTCGCCGAACTTGTGGATTTCCTCGACCGTATTGTAGTGGACCAGCGAGGCGCGGATGGCGCCGCTGTCCATCGACAGGTTGAGGCGCTTCATCAGCCGCGGCGCATACATATGACCGTCGCGGATGCCGATCTGCATCTCGGCCATTTCCTCGACGATTTTCTGCGGCGACAGCTTGCCGATGTTGAAGCAGAAGGTCGGCACGCGCTCGGCGAGCCGGGCTTCGTCGGCGACGCCATAGATTGTTGCGCCGCAATCCTTCAGCAGCGCAAGCATCTCGCGCGCCAGCATCAGCTCATAGTCGCGGATGGCGCCCATGCCGGCGACGATGTTTTCGCGCCGCGAGCGGTTGTTGGACGGCGCAAGATTGCGGCCGATCAGCTCCAGATACTGCACGGCCGCATCCATGCCGGAGACATTCTCATAGATGAAGGTGCCGGCCTCCACCTTGTAGGGCGGCTCGTCGGGGATGAAATCCTCGCGGAAGGTCGGCAGCCGCTTCAGCGTGTCGAAGCGGCCCCACAGAAAACCCATATGCGGCGAGAAATTCTTGTAGCCGGAGCAGACGAGATAGTCGCAATCCCAGGCCTGCACGTCGATCAGGCCGTGCGGTCCGTAATGCACGCAGTCGAGGAACACTTCGGCGCCGGCGGCATGCGCTATCTTCGCCACCGAGGCGACATCGACAATCGAGCCGATCGAGTGCGCCGTCACCGTGCAGGCGACGAGCCGTGTTCGCTCCGACACCAGCGGTTTGAGGTCGTCGACATGCAGATTGCCGTCCTCGCGCATGCGCCACCATTTGAACCTGGCGCCGGCGGATTCCAGCGCCAGCCATGTGGCGATGTTGGCGTCGTGGTCCATGTCGGTGATGACGATCTCGTCGCGCTCGGGCTGTCTGGCAAGCAACTGGCCGATGCCGAGGCTGACCAGGCGGATGAACGAGGTGGCGTTCATGCCGAAGCAGATTTCCGCCGGGTTGTAGGCGTTGATCAGTAGCGCCACGCTTGCCCGGGCGTCGGCGACCGACTGGTCGACGGTGACGCTGCGGCCATAACGCCCGCCGCGCTGCACATTGTGCAGCACCAGATGATTGGTCACCGCGTCGAGCACGCTTTGCGGGATCTGCGCGCCGGCGGCATTGTCCATGAAGATGAAATCGCCCGCGCGCTGCAGCGCCGGGAACATGGCGCGGATTTTTTCGATGGGGAATGCGGCGGCGTTGGTATTGTCGGTCTGATGCTTGTTCACGGGGCGTGCTCCTGCGAAGGACTTGGATGGGGCGGTGAGGTCAGCGCGTCTTCTCGGTCTGGAAGCGGGCTTCGAGCAGGCTGACGAGCCGCACCATCGGCCATAGGAAGATCAAATAGACGAGCGCCGCGCCGATCAGCGGCGAGGGGTTGGCATAGAGCGACTGCGCGTTGGTCGCTTCCTTCAAGAGCTCGGGCAGCGCCACCGTGGAGGCGAGCGACGTGTCCTTGAACATCGAGACGCAATTGCTGGTCATCGGCGGGATGACCACGCGGATCGCCTGCGGCAGCACCACCTTGCGCAAGGTCAAAAGGAACGGCAGGCCGAGCGCCTGCGCCGCCTCGAACTGACCCTTCGGAATGCTTTCTATGCCGGAGCGAAACACCTCGGCCGAATAGGCCGACATGATGATGGCGAACGCCGTCACGGCGGAAGCCCAGGACGACAGGCGTATGCCGAGGAAGGGCAGTGCGTAATAGATCAGGATCAACACCACCAGCACCGGCAGGGCGCGGAAAATATCGGTATAGCCGATTGCGAGCAGCCGCAGCGGCTTCACGGCGTAAAGCCGCACCAGGCTGATCGCCAGCCCCGCGGCGATGCCGATGACAATGCTCATCATTCCGAGCAGCAGCGTGTTGAGGAAGCCGCGCAGCAGCGCCGGCAGGCTGGACGCAATAACGTCGGGATTGAAGAAAGTGTCGATCAGCGACATGGGAGCGTTCCCGAACCGTTTGGCGTCCAGTGACGCTAGAGCAGGACCTGGGCCGCCGAAAGCAGTTTCGCCGCGCCCGCCAGCCCTCTCCGGGAGGTTTATGCAGGGAGAAGGCCGCGCCGCTGCCACGCTCCGCGGGCGTGCGGCACTGCCAGGATCGCGCCGGCTTGCCGCCGGCACAATCCTCGCATCGTCTCCGTTCAGGCCTTGGGCAGTGGCATTTCCTTGACGGTCGAGGAGTCGGCCGGCGCATCGCTGTCGAACCACTTCTTGTGGATCGCGGCCAGCGTGCCGTCCTTCTTCATCGCCGTCAGCGCGTCGTTCAGCTTGCCGAGCAGCGGATGGTCCTTGGTCATCATCAGCCCGTACTGCTCGCCGGTCTTGATGCGCTCCTTGACGGTCAGATCCTTCATCTTCTTGAAGGAATACTGCATGCCGGGGATGTCACTGACGGCCGCGTCGACGCGACCGGCGCTGAGGTCGAGCAAAAGGTTTTGCTGCGTGTCATAGCCCTTCACGTCGCTGAAGCCGTCGGCCTGCTGATGGTCCTTGACCCAGGTCTCGCCGGTCGAGCCGGACAGCACGCCGACGACCTTGCCCTTGAGGTCGGCTTCCGTGTTGATCGCGCTGTCGGTCTTGGTGGCGATGCCCATGTCGGAATCGTAATAGGGCTGGGTGAAGGACTGCGACTTCAACCGCTCCTGCGTGATGGTGATGGAGGAGATCGCCACATCGATGCGCTTCGAGGTGGTGGCGGCGAACAGCGCCTGGAAGCCGAGGTCGGCGATGTCGGTGGTCATGCCGATGCGCTTTGCCGCCTCGTTGACGATATCGACTTCAAAGCCCTCGAACGTGCCGCTCTCGTTCTTGTATTCGAACGGCGGGTTGGTCGGATAGGCGCCGACATTCAGCACGTCGGCGGCAAAGGCGGTGGCAGGGCCGGCGGCGATGCCGATCGCGGCAGCGATGACAAGCAGGCTTCGACGGTTCAGGCTCATGGTTGTTCCCTCTGGGTTGTCCCTCTGGTTGTTGCTCGTGCGGGTTCTCCCCGCACGGTTTCTTGCCGCCCAGTTTTCGGCAGGGCGTCAATTCATGGCGGCACCCATGCGGTCGAGCGCCGTTGCTCGCGGGCGCGTACGGCAAGGTTGGCGATGTTTCTGTGTGCAGATCGCGAAATTCGAGTGCGCACGCCTTCACGGGCGTAGCGCGCGCTGGTCAGAGACGCTGGCTGGGACAGCATGAACGACAAGGATTAAACCTCGCACCCCGAACGCCGCGACGGGGCCGCACGCTGGGCACGGCAGTCACGATCAATTTTTGAATGCTTATCCAAAGCGCCGGACTTTTCAAGGCAAAAGTTTTAAGCTTAAAAAACTTCGGCCTTGCCACCCAGGCTTGCGTAAATGGCGGCCAGGCGAAGCTGTTTCAGGCTTGAAATATTTTCTCGGAACCGTAGCGTGCCATTTCCTGCCGCGGGTTCCAAACATGATCAAAGCGCATCCCCTGCACGGTCCGAACAGGCTGAAGCTCGGCGTCTTTTCGACCAATGCCGATGGCGGGCTTGCCATCACCGACGTGCCGGAACGCTGGACGGCAGGCTGGCAGGACAATCTGACGGCGGCGCAGATCGCCGACCGGGCGGGGCTGGAATTCATGCTGCCGATCGCGCGCTGGCGCGGCTTTGGCGGCCGCAACAAGGTGCGCGAATGGTCGTTCGAGACCTTCACCTGGGCGGCCGCGCTTGCCGCCGCAACCGAGCAGATCGGCCTGTTCATGACAGTGCATGTGCCGCTGGTGCATCCGCTCTATGCCGCCAAGGCGCTGGCTACGGTCGACCACATCAGCGGCGGCCGCGCCGGCCTCAACATCGTCTGCGGCTGGAATCCGAAGGAATTCGGCATGTTCGGCACGCCGCTGGTCGAGAAGGGCTATGAGCAGGCGGCCGAATGGATCGAAATCCTCGAACGGCTTTATGCCTCCAGCGAGCCTCTCGACCATGAAGGCACCTATTACCGCCTGAAGGAAGCCGTCAGCCGGCCGGCCAGCCTGCAGCAGCCACGCCCGGTCACCATGAATGCCGCTTTCGGCGGGCCAGGCCGTGATTTCGCGGCCGCCAAATGCGATTTCCTGTTCACGACCTTTTCCGAGATGGCCGATGCCGGCATGCATGTGGCCGATATCGGCGAGCGGGCCGCCAAGGCGGGCCGCGATGTCGGCGTCTATACGGTAGCGCATGTCGTCTGCCGCCCGACCATGGAGGAGGCGCAGGCCTATTACGCGCGCTATGCCGTCGACATGGCCGACCACGACGCGGTCGATGCCCACATGGCCGGCAAGAAGGAATTCTCGCAGTCGCACGACCCGCATGCCTATGACCGCTACCGGCAGCGCTTCGCCGGCGGCGCCGGCACTTATCCGCTGATCGGCACGCCGGAGACGATCGCCGCCGACATGGCGGCAATCGCCGGATACGGCTACCAGGGCATCGCGCTGTCCTTCGTCAACTACACGCAGGAACTGCCCTATTTCTGCGACCACGTGCTGCCGATTTTGAGACAGGCAGGACTGCGAGGATAAGGTCCGGGTCGGTACCTGCTGGCGGGGGATTTCGCAACTTCGTCATTCCAGGGCGGAGCAGGAGCGAAGCTCCGTCGCGGAGACCCTGGAATCCATTCCGTTACCCCGGACGCAGGGCGCAGCGGAACAGAATTCTGCACCGATGCTGCGCGTCGAAGTCACGGAATGGATCCTCGGGTCTGCGCTGCGTCGCTATCGCTCCTTGCTCCGCCCGTGGATGACGAAGCGATGGGGCGCTTATTCCGGAATAACAGCCGTCGCCTGAATCTCCACCTTGGCGCGGTCTTCGACCAGCGCCACCACCTGCATGGCGGCCATCGCCGGGAAGTGCCGGCCGATGACGGCGCGATAGGCTTCGCCGATCCCTTTGAGGTTGGCCAGATATTCGGCCTTGTCGGTGAAATACCAGGTCATCGAGGTGATGTGCTGCGGCTCGCCGCCGGCCTCGGCCAGCACCGCGACGATGTTCTCGAGCGTCTGCCGCACCTGGCCGACGAAGTCGTCGGTTTCGAACCGGCACCCGGCGTTCCAGCCGACCTGGCCGCCGACGAACACCAGCCGGCCGCGCGCAGCTATGCCATTGGCGTAGCCGATCGGTTTCGCCCAGCCTTCCGGCTGCAGAATCTCATGCATCTCAAGTCTCCCGATTCAACAAAAAGCCGGTTCGCAATATTCACGTTCGAAAACCCCGCCGGCGACCTGCTTCAGGCTGCGCCCATCACCTGTCTGGCAATCACCACCTTCTGCACGTCAGAAGCGCCCTCGTAGATGCGCAGGGCGCGGATCTCGCGATAGAGGCTCTCTGTGATGTGGCCCTTGCGCACGCCGTCGCCGCCATGCAGCTGCACCGCCTTGTCGATCACCACTTGCGCGCGGTCGGTGGCAAACAGCTTGGCCATCGCCGCCTCGCGCGTCACCCGCGCGGCCCCCATGTCCTTGGTCCAGGCGGCGCGGTAGACGAGTAGCGCTGCTGCATCGACATCCAGCGCCATGTCGGCGATGTGGCCCTGCACCATCTGCAGATCGGCCATCGGCGCGCCGAACAATTCGCGCTCGTTGGCCCGGCTGACGCTCTCGTCCAGCGCGCGCCGGGCAAATCCAAGGGCCGCGGCGCCTACCGTCGAACGGAACACGTCGAGCACCGACATCGCGATCCGAAAACCGTCGCCGGATTTGCCGATCAGCGCCGAAACAGGAACGCGAGCGTTGTCGAATGCCAGCCGCGCCAGTGGATGCGGGGCAATGGTTTCCAGCCGCTCGGCAATGCTGAGCCCTTGCGTCTCGGCAGGCACGATGAAGGCGGAAATTCCCTTGGCCCCCGGCGCCTCGCCGGTGCGGGCAAAGACGATATAGAGATCGGCGATGCCGCCATTGGAGATCCAGGTCTTTTCGCCGGAGAGCAGATAGAAGTCGCCGTCACGGATAGCCGTCATCTCCATGTTGGCGACATCCGATCCTGAACGCGGCTCCGACAGTGCGAAGGCAGCGATCGCCTTGCCCGCGCGCGTTTTTGTCAGCCACTGCTGCTGCTCCGGCGTGCCGAACAGCGTGATCGCGCCAGTGCCGAGCCCCTGCATGGCAAAGGCGAAGTCGGCAAGCCCATCGTAACGGGCCAGCGTCTCCCGGATAATGCAGAGCGTGCGGACGTCGAGCGGTCCCGGATTGTCGGGGTCGAGCGCAGTTGGTTCCAGCCAGCCGTCGCGGCCGAGCATCGCCACCAGCGCGCGACAGGCTGCGTCGATATCATGATGATCGACGGGGAGGTTTTTCGCGCACCAGGCTTCGAGCTGTTCGGCCAGTTCGCGATGATGGTCCTCGAAGAACGGCCAGTCGAGGAAGGAGCGGTCAGGCATTTGCGCCTCCGCAGTGCCTCAAGCGTTGCGCTCTACGGCGCCCCCCTCTGTCCTGCCGGACATCTCCCCCACAAGGAGGGAGATTAGCAACTCGGGCGCCCCGCTCAATCGTGCAATCTTGGCGATTTGCGAAGGCCGATGAGACAGCTGATCTCCCCCCTCGTGGGGGAGATGTCCGGCAGGACAGAGGGGGGCGCTGTCCCGCCAGCATGTCCTTCTTAAACGGACACAACATCCTCAATTCCCCTCGAACACCGGCTTTTCCTTCGCCACGAACGCCTTGTAAGCCCGCTCGAAATCGCCGGTCTGCATGCAGATCGCCTGTGCCTGCGCCTCGGCCTCGATCGCCTGGTCGAGGCCCATCGACCATTCCTGGTTGAGCTGCGTCTTGGTGATGCCATGCGCGAAGGTCGGACCCGAGACGATGCGCGCCGCCATGTCGAGCGCGTCGGCCTCGAGTGCGGCGGCTTCGACCAGCCGGTTGTAGAACCCCCAACGTTCGCCTTCCGCCCCCGTCATCGTGCGGCCGGTGTAGAGCAGCTCGGCTGCGCGGCCCTGGCCGATGATGCGCGGCAGGATCGCGCAGGCGCCCATGTCGCAGCCGGCGAGCCCAACCCGGGTGAACAGGAAGGCGGTCTTTGCCTCCGGCGTGGCGATGCGGATGTCTGAAGCCATGGCGATGATGGCGCCGGCGCCGACCGCCACGCCGTCGACCGCCGCGATGATCGGCTTGCCGCAGTTGAGCATCGCCTTGACGAAATCGCCGGTCATGCGGGTGAAGGCTAACAGCTGCTTCATGTCCATCTCGACCAGCGGTCCGATGATGTCGTGGACATCGCCGCCCGAGCAGAAGTTGCCGCCGTTGGGCAGGAACACCACGGCATCGACATCGTCGGCATAGACGAGATCGCGAAACGTGTCGCGCAGCTCGGCATAGCTGTCGAAGGTCAGCGGGTTCTTGCGCTCCGGCCGATCGAGCCGGATGCGAGCGATCCTGCCTTCGACCTGCCAGAGGAAATGCTTCGGCTTGAGACCGGCCATGTTGGTCATTCGCGTCCCTCCCAATTGCTGCGGAACGAGGTCAACATGCCGGCCAGCCGGCGCGCCTCGTCCTCGCTGACATTGCCGAGCAGCTCGCCGATCCAGCTTTCATGCGCCGCGGCCATCGCGGCAAAAGTCTGCGCACCTTCCTCGGTCAGCCGCACCATCGAGGTGCGGCGGTCGCCGTTGCGGCGCGCGCGGGTGACGAGCCCTTCGGAAACCAGCCGGTCGACGATGCCGGTGACATTGCCGTTCGAGACCAGCAGGAAGCGCGACAGGTCGCTCATCAGCATGCCTTCCGGCGACCGGTAGAGCGCGGCCATCACGTCGAAGCGCGGCAGCGTGGTGTCGAATTCCTTCTTCAGCCGCTCGCGCAGTTCCGCCTCGATAGTGCGCGAGGCGCGCAGCAGGCGTATCCATAGCCGCAGCCTGTCCTTGCCGGGACCCGAGCGTGCGGGCAGGGGACCGGCTACCATGTCTCGCCTCCCGAAATCGAAATCGCCTGCCCGGTGATCGACCGGGCGGCATCGCTGCACAGCCAAAGCACCGCCGCGGCCACCTCTTCAGGTTGGATGAAGCGGCCCTGCGGATTGATCGCGGCAAGGCTCGCCCGCGTCTCATCGGCGGCGCGGCCGGTTTTTTCGACGATGCGTCGGACGGACTCTTCCAGCATATCGGTTTCGACGAAGCCAGGGCACACCGCATTGACGGTGACGCCGGATTTGGCGATCTCTGCGGCAAGCGAACGCATCAGCCCGACGACACCATGCTTGGCCGCGACATAGGGCGCGACATAGGCGTAGCCCTTGAGGCCAGCGGTTGAGGCGACGAAGACGATACGGCCCGACTTCCGCGCCAGCATGCCGACCAGCGCCGGCTTCACCGTCAGGAAGGCGCCGGTCAGGTTGACTTCGAGCGTGCGCCGCCAGTCGGCCAGCGAAATCTTTTGCGCCGGGGCGCTGCCGGCCATCCCGGCATTGGCAACCACGATGTCGATCGGTCCGCGCGCAGCTTCCGCTTTCTCGTGGAGGGCGGCCATTTCCGCTTCGTCGGTGACATCGGCGGCAATGCCAAAGATGCGGTCGTTTTCGCGGGCTACTTCCGCGAGCGCCGTCTCGCGCCGGCCGCAGATGGTGACGGTAACGCCGGCTTCCGCCAGCGCCAGCGCGATCGAGCGCCCGACGCCCGAGCCGCCGCCGGTGACGAGGGCGTGCGTCCCGGCGATCATGCGAACGCCTCCGAAGGCTGGCGCTGGGTACCTCCACCCCTAACCCCTCCCCACAAGGGGCAGGGCAATCGCGTACGGCGCTCCCCCACTCCGTCTCGGCTTCGCCGAGCCACCTCTCCCCCACCTTCGGTGAGGGAGAGGAAACGCCAACCGCCGAGGTCGCGGCGTTGGAAGGCTTGGGTTTCCTCTCCCCCATGGACATGGGGGAGAGGTGGCCGCGCAGCGGACGGAGTGGGGGGCTGGCGCCGCCATGTGCGATTGCCCTGCCATAAAGGGGAAGGGCTAGGGGCGGGGGCACGCCGCCGCTTTAGGGCCAAGGAAGCGCTCATACCTTCAGCCCCCCTGCCGCTTCGCGCTCTGCCAGCCGGTAGATCTGGTCGCGCCCAGGCAGATAAGGATCGGGCCATTTGACGCCGCGGTCGCCGAGGGCGACGGCCGCATGCAGCGTCCAGTAGGGATCGGTGAGATGCGGCCTTGCCAGCGCCACCAGGTCGGCGCGGCCGGCCATCAGGATCGAATTGGCATGGTCCGGCTCATAGATGTTGCCGACCGCCATCGTCGCCATGCCGACCTCGTTGCGGATGCGGTCGGAGAACGGCGTCTGGAACATGCGGCCATAGACAGGCTTTGCGGCAATCGAGGTCTGCCCGGCCGACACGTCGCAAAGGTCGACGCCGGCCTCATGCAGGAGTCTCGCGATCTCGACCGCGTCCGCCGGCGTCACGCCCTCGATACCAACCCAGTCATTGGCCGAGATGCGCATCGAGATCGGCTTTTCAGCCGGCCATACCGCGCGCACCGCATGGAAGATCTCCAGCGGGTAGCGCATGCGGTTTTCCAGCGGGCCACCATAGGCGTCGGTACGGCGGTTGGTCAGCGGCGTGATGAAGGACGACAGCAGATAGCCATGCGCTGCATGGATCTCCAGCATGTCGAAGCCGCAACGCGCGGCCATTTGCGCCGAGGCGATGAACTGATCGCGCACCAAATCCATGTCGGCGCGGTCCATCGCCTTCGGCACCTGGTTCTGCGGCGACCAGGCAATTGCCGACGGCGCCATCACCGGCCAGTTGCCGGAGGGCAGCGGCACGTCGGTGCCCTGCCAGCCGACGCGGGTCGAGCCCTTGGCGCCCGAATGGCCGATCTGGGCGCAAATCCTGGCTTCGGTCTCGGCATGAACGAAATCGACCAGCCGCTTCCAGGCCACTTCATGCTCGGGCTTATAGAAGCCGGTGCACCCGGGCGTGATGCGGCCTTCGGGGCTGACGCAGGTCATTTCGATATAGAGCAGTCCCGCGCCGCCCTTGGCGCGCTCGGCATAGTGGGCAAAATGCCAGTCGGTCGGGCAGCCATCCACCGCCTTGTACTGCGCCATCGGCGAGACGACGATGCGGTTTTGCACCGCCATGTCGCGCAGCTTGAACGGTGCGAACATCGGCGCGCGGCGTAAGCTGTTGCCGCCGGCGCCGGCCTTGCGTTGGAACCATTCCTCCGCACCCGCCAGCCATTCGGCGTCGCGCAGCCTGAGGTTCTCGTGGCTGATGCGCTGCGAGCGGGTGAGCAGCGAATAATTGAACTGAACTGGATCTAAACCGAGATATCGTTCGACTTCCTCGAACCATTCGAGCGAATTGCGCGCCGCCGATTGCAGCTTCAGCACCTCGGTGCGCCGCGCATCTTCGTATTTGCGGAAGGCCGCCTCGAGGTCCGGCTCGGACTCGACATAGTCGGCCAGCGCCACAGCGCTCTCCAGCGCCAGCTTCGTGCCCGAGCCGATCGAGAAATGCGCCGATGCCGCCGCATCGCCCATCAGCGCGAGATTCTTGTACGACCAGCGCTCGCACAGCACGCGCGGGAAATTGATCCAGGCCGAACCGCGGATATGGTTGGCATTGGTCTTCAGCGGATGGCCGCCGAGATGCTTTGCAAAAATGCGCTCGCAGGCCGCGATCGATTCCTGCTGCGTCATGTGGCCGAAGCCGAAGCGCTCCCAGGTCTGCTCGCTGCATTCGACGATGAAGGTCGCGGTCTCGCTGTCGAACTGGTAGGCATGCGCCCACACCCAGCCAAGCTCCGTCTTCTCGAAGATGAAGGTGAAGGCGTCGTCGAATTTCTGCGTCGTGCCGAGCCAGACGAACTTGCATTTGCGGATGTCGATATCGGGCTTGAAGACATCGGCGAAAGTGGCGCGGGATTTGGAATTAAGCCCGTCAGCGGCGACCACCAGGTCGTGCGTTTCCATGAACGGCTTGGGATCGGCGATGTCGGTCTCGAACATCAGCTTGATGCCGAGCTCGCGGGCGCGGCGCTGCAGAAGGATCAGCAGCCGCTTGCGGCCGATGCCGCAGAAGCCGTGGCCGGTCGAGACCGTGCGCACACCGCCATGGATGACCGCGATGTCGTCCCAATAGGCAAAATGCTTTCGGATCCAGACCGCGCTGACCGGGTCGTTTTTGGTCAGGTTCTCGAGTGTTTCGGCCGACAGCACCACGCCCCAGCCGAACGTGTCGTCCGGCCGGTTGCGCTCATACACCGTCACCTCATGCGCGGCGTCGCGGAGTTTCAGCGAGATGGCAAAGTAGAGCCCGGCCGGTCCGCCGCCGAGAACCGCAACCTTCATGCCTGCGATCTCCTCTTTGCCTTCGCCCACACGCATCATGGCGTGTCATGCAAATTGTTTCAAGCTTAAAATTTCTAAGATGAAGGGGCCAATCATGACGACTTGCCGCTATCGGGACGTCAGCCAGTCCGCATCGATCTCGGGCAGGGGAATGGCGGCAAGCAGGTCGCGCGTATAGGCCTGCTGCGGGTTTTCGAACAGCGCATCGGTGGCGCTGGCCTCGACGATCACGCCTTCGCGCATGACGATGACCTGCTGGCAGAGCCGCCGGATCACCGACAAATCGTGGCTGATGAAGGCGACCGTCAGCCCCATCTCCGCCGCCAGCTTTTCCAGCAGCGTCAGGATCTGCGCCTGGGTCGAGACGTCGAGGCCCGAGACGATCTCGTCGGCCAGCACGAATCTCGGCGACAGCGCCAGGGCGCGGGCAATGCCGACGCGCTGCCGCTGGCCGCCCGACAATTCATGTCGGTAGCGGCTGGCGAAACTCTGCGGCAGGCCGACGCGCCGCAAGGCCTCAGCGATGCGCTCCTTCAGCCTGTCGCTGAGGCCGTTCTGCTTCAGCGGCGCGGCGATGATGCTGAAAATGGTGCGGCGCGGGTTGAGCGACGACATCGGGTCCTGGAAGATCATCTGCAGGTCGCGGCGCAAAGGCCTCAGCTCGGCGTCCGAAAGATGGCTGATGTCGCGCCCGTCGAAATGGACGGAGCCGGCGCTCGGCTCGATCAGCCGCACCAGCGTGCGGCCGAGCGTCGACTTGCCCGAGCCGGATTCGCCGACGATGCCGGTGACCGATCCTTTCGGCAGGTCGAAATCGAGCCCTTTCAGGATCTCGGCCAGCGGCGCCCGGCCGATCAGCGGCTTACGCGTCATGTCTGGCAGTGCCACCTTCAGCCCGCGCACGGAGATGAGCGGCTCAGCCATGGCCGGGCCTCCATGCCTGGTCTGCCGCCGCGATCTCCGCCGCAAGCCCGGCGAGCACGGTTTCGTCCACCGGCTTCAGCGACGCCAGCGGATCGGTATAGCGCGGCGTCGCCGCCATCAGCGCCCGCGTATATGGGTGCTGCGGGGCGGCAAAGAGCGCGGCCGTCTCGGCTTCTTCGACCACCTTGCCGGCAAAGAGCACCGACACCTTCTGGCTGATCTTAGCGACGACGCCGAGGTCGTGGGTGACGAACAGGATCGCGGTGCCGTGGTCGCGCTGTAACTGCGCGATGAGCCGCAGGATCTGCTTCTGCACGGTCACGTCGAGCGCCGTCGTCGGCTCGTCGGCGACGATCAGCCTGGGCTCCGCCGCGAAGGCCGCCGCGATCAGCACGCGCTGGCGCATGCCGCCGGACAATTCGTGCGGGTAGCATTTCAGCACGCGCTCCGGGTCGCGGATATGCACCTCGTCGAGCAACTGCCGTATGCGCTGATCCGCCCGCTGGCCGCTCCAGCCGAGGATGCGCACGAGCCGGTCCGTCATCTGCGAGCCGATGCGGCGCGACGGATTGAGCGCGGTGAGCGGATCCTGCGGAATCAGCGCTGTGCGCGCGCCGATCAGGTTCCGCCGCGCCTTGGCGTCGAGACGGCCGAGGTCTTCGCCCTCGATCAGCATTTCGCCCTCGACGATGCGCACGCTTTTCGGCAGCACGCCGAGCACTGCCTTGCCGATCATTGTCTTGCCGGCGCCGCTCTCGCCGACCAGCGCGCGCACCTCGCCGGGTTGGACCACCAGCGAGACCGAGCGTAGCACGCGCTGGCCGTTCGGCAGCACGGCGCTCAAGTTGCGGATGTCGAGGCACGATTTGGCGGCGGCGCTCATCGCAGCACCGGGTCGAAACGCGCCTTCAGCCCTTCGCCGAACTGGCTGAAGGACAGCACGGTGAGGATGAGCGTTATCAGCGGAAACACCAGCACCCACCAGGCCTGATGGATCGACAGCCGGCCCTCGGCGATGATGCCGCCCCAGGTCGGGTCGTCGGTCGAGATCGACAGATTGACGAAGGACAGGATCGCCTCGACGATAATCGCGATGCCCATTTCGAGCGACAAAAGCGCGACGATGGACGGCACCACATTGGGCAGCACCTCGCGTAGCATGATGCCGATGCGGCCATAGCCGGCGATGCGGGCGTTCTCGACGTAGTCCATGCGCGACTGGCCCAACGCCTCGGCGCGGATCACCCGGCAAAAGCGCGTCCAGTCGATGACGGCGATCGCGATGATGACGGAGCTCAAGCCCGTGCCCAGCACCGCCACCAGAAGGATGGCGAACAGCACCGGCGGGAAGGCCATCCAGACGTCGACGATGCGCGAGATGATGCGGTCCGCCCAGCTGCCGAAATAGCCGGCGATCAGCCCCAATGCCGATCCGACAAGGCAGGCAGCCGACGCGGCGGCAAAGGCGACGACAAAGGCGATGCGACCGCCGAAGATCAGCCGCGACAACAGATCCCGCCCGAGGCTGTCGGTGCCCAGCCAATAGCCGGGCTCGGCGCCGTCGAGCCAGAAGGGCGGCAGGCGCTCCAGCATCAGATCCTGCGCCAGCGGGTCTTGCGGCGCGATCAGGGGCGCGAAGATCGCCGCCAGCAGTGCGACGAGCAGCCAGCCGCCGGCCAACCACAGTCGCGGGCTCAGCCTGCGTCGCGGCGTGCGGGCTTCATCCATGGCGCAGCCTCGGATTGAGCAGCGCATACATCATGTCGACGGCAAGGTTGATCAGCACGAAGAGCAGCGCGAACACCAGCACGATGCCCTGGATCAGCGGCAAATCGCGGTTGATGACGGCGTCGATCGCCATATTGCCGAGGCCTTCATAGGAAAACAGCCGCTCGACGATGACCGTGCCGCCGATCAGGAAAGTGAACTGCACGCCGACCAGCGTCAGCGTCGGCAGCGCGGCGTTCTTCAGCGCCTCGCGCAGGATCACCTGTGTCTCGGAAAAGCCCTTCACCCGAGCCAGCACGACATAGTCGAGGTCGAGCACTTCGTTGAGCGACTGTTTCAAAAGCTGCGCGATGATCGCCGCCAGCGGCAGCGCCAGCGCGATCGACGGCATCAGCATGTGCTTCAGCAGATCCCAGGTCAGGTCGAAGCGGAGCCTGACAATGCTCTCGATCAGATAGAACTGGGTGACGAAGGGCAGGTCGAGCTGTGGCGACACCCTGCCGGAAATATCGAACACCGGCACAAGCACGCCGAACAGCAGGATCAGCACCAGACCCCAGAGGAAGTCTGGAATGGAGAGCGTCGCGCCGCTGGCGATATCGATGCCGGCCTCGACCGCCGTGCCGCGCTCGCGCGCGCCGAGAATCGCCGCGCTGACGCCGATCGCCACTGCCATGATGAGGGCGACGGTGGCCAACTCCAGCGTCGCCGGCAGCCGGTTGAAGACAAGGCCGAGCACGTCCTGGCGGAGCGAGATCGAAGTGCCGAAATCACCCCTGAGGACGCCGGCAAGCCAGATGAAGAATTGCTGCACGATGGTCTTGTCCAGTCCGTAGAGCGCCCGCAGCCGCGCGATGTCGTCATTGCTGGCGCCGGGCGGCAGCATCATCGCGATCGGGTCACCGGGGGCGACGCGGATGACGACGAAGACGACGATGGCGACGCCGAACAGCGTCACCAGCATCGTCACCAGACGAACGAGGAATCTTTGCAGCAGCATGCTGGCGTAATCACTCTGAACGGACTCCCCCTCATCCGGCCGCTTCGCGGCCACCTTCTCCCCGAGGGGAGAAGAGGTCGCAGACGGCTGAGCTAGTCTCTTCTCCCCACCGGGGAGAAGGTGGCCGCGAAGCGGCCGGATGCGGGGGCCTGCCGGGCGAAGACCGGCAGGAGCAAGGCCGATGATCAGGCCGGGGTCATCAGCGCCGGAAGCAGCGCGCCGGACACGTGCTGCACGACATTGACCTTCTTCGAATGCACGATCGGCTGGGCATATTGCATCAGCGGCAGCACATAGGCTTGCTCGGCGATGTATTTGTCGACCGCCTTCCAGCCGGCGATGCGCTTGGCCTCGTCCTTCTCGCCCCACAGCGGGTTGATCATGTCGATCAGGTCCTGGCTGTCCCACACCGAATGCGGGCTCGGCCCGTACATGGCAAAGCCGGTCGATGTGGTCGGGTCGCCGATGGAGTTGCCCCAGTTGTAGAAGGCGGCCGGCGCCAGCTTGTCGGCGGCGCGCAGCTCGTAATGCTTGGCGATCTCGTAGACCTCGATATTGGCCTCGATGCCGACCTTGCGCCACATGCCGACGATCGCCTGGATCATCTCATAGTCCTTGGGCTTGAAGCCCTTGGTCGTCTGAATGGTGAACTTGACCGGCTTCTTGGGCGAATAGCCGGAAGCGGCGAGCAGTTCCTTGGCCTTTTCCGCATTGTGCTCGACCTTGATCGATGGATCGAACGCCGCATATTCCGGCGTCTCCAGCGTGGCGATCGGCTGGCCGTAGCCGCGAAGCAGCCGCTTGACCAGCAGGTCCTTGTCCACTGCCATCACGGCCGCCTGGCGGACATTCTTGTCCAGCATCGCCTCGATGTCGTTGAAGAAGATCATGCCGATATCGGAGACGTTCTTGATCGAGCCGGCGAGCCCGTCCTTGGCGATCAGCCGGTCATACTCCTCATACGGAATTTCGAGCGTCACCTGCGAAGAACCCGACTCGATCTCGGCGACGCGGCTTGCCGCATCGGTGACGAATTTGATCGTCACGTTTTCGAAGGCCGGCTTGGCGCCCCAGTAATGCGGATTGGCCTTGAGCCGCAGGAAGGCGTTGCGCTCGAACTTGTCGACCATGTAGGGACCGGTGCCGATCGGCGCCTTCTCGAAGCCTTCCGCGCCGACCTTCTCGTAATAAGCCTTCGGTAGGATGTAGCCGGTGAGGAACGACATCCACTTGAAATAGACCGGGTCGAACTGCACGACGTCGCCGGTGATCTTGTTGCCGTCGATCTTGAAGTTGTTGACGTTCTTCCAGACGAACTGGATCGGATTGCCGGTCTTCTCGTCACCGGCCCGCTGCAGCGACCACACGACGTCCTCCGCCGTGAAGGGCGAGCCGTCATGCCAGGTGACGCCGTCGCGCACCGTCATCATCACCTTGGTGCGGTCGTCGTTCCAGCCCCATTCGGTGAGCAGGCCGGGCGTGAAGGACAGGTCCGGCTTCTGGCCGATGATTTGGTCGAACACCGACTGGTAGAGGCCCTGGATTGTCGGGTTGACGGCAGAAGGCCCGGTGGTCGGGTCCCAGGACGGCAGGTTGACGTTGTAGGCGATGGTCAGCTCGTCCGCCGCTTTTGCCGTCTTCGGCAAGCCGAGCGTGGCGGTGCCGATCGCTGCGGCGCTGTATCCGAGAAGATCGCGTCTGTTGATGGTCATGGTCGTTCCCCTTGTTGATTGTCATTGTTTGCGCGGCGTAATCGATCCGTCGGTTCAGGTTCCCGGGCAACCGCGCACTTCCCGTCCTGGAATTCTAATTCCCTCCGAGCTGTTGGGCGAGCATGTAGCCGGACGCAGAACCCGTGCCAGCGCCGGGCCATGTCGCGGCGCCGGTGAGGTAGAGGTTGGCGACCGGCGTGTTCCAGCGCGCAAAGCCGCGCGCCGGGCGAAACAGAAAATTCTGCGCCAGGTAATGGCTGCCGCAGATCTGGTCGCCGCCGACCAGGTTCGGATTCTCGCGCTCGAGGTCGAGCGGCGAGAAGACCGCTCGGCCGAGAATCCTCCGCCTCAATCCTGGCGCATAGGCCTCAATAATGTCGAGCACGCGCTCGGCATAGGCATCCTTGACTATATCCCAAGGGGCAGGCTCGATCTTTCCTGCAGCATCGCCAAGGATTTCGGCAGGCAGCATGCGCACCTGCACCCACAGCACGTGCTTGCCGACGGGCGCCCGCGACGGATCGACCGCCGTCGGCTGGCCGACGACCAGCACCGGCTCGTCCGGCAACAGGCCCGCAACCGCTTGCTGATAGGTGCGCGACATCGTATCGAGCGACGGTGCCAGATGCACATAGGCGAATTGGCGAAGCTCGGCGCCGGCGCGCCAGTCCGGCAGGTCGTCCAGCGCCAGATGGATCATCATCGTGCCCGGCGCGTGGCGGAATGTCTTCATCGCCGCATCGAAGCCGGCATCGCCCGATCCGCCGGGCAGAAGCTTGCCCGCCAGAGCCTTGGGCGCGACGCCGGCAATGACGGCCTTGCTGGCGGCATGAAAATCGCCGGAAGCCAGCCGCACGCCCGTCGCCTTTCCGCCGGCAACCGTGATCTCCGACACCTCCGCGCCTGTTATGATCTTGCCGCCGGCCGCCTTGAGCATGCCGGCAAGCGCCCGGATGATGGTATCGGCGCCGCCTTTGCCGAGCACCATGCCGAACCTCTGGTTAGCCATCGATTCCAGATAGGGGAACACGGCGCCGCCGGCGATGTCGGGCGCGAAATCGAGATGCATGCCCCAGGCGGCGAGCGTCGCCCTGACATGCGGCGTCTCGAAATTTTCATCCAGCCAGGCGCGAGGCGAGGACAACAGCAGGCGCGCCGTATCGAGCGCGCCGGCAATGCCCTTCTTGCGCCAGAGATTCCATGCCGTGCCGGCGAGCGCGCGCACGCTCATCGGCGAACCCAGCAGGCGGAACAAATGCTCCGCTTCCCCCGGAAAAGCACCGACCAGCTTACGCCATGTGGCCGCGTCCGCCGCCGAGAAGGCGGCCAGCCGCGACGCGGTCTTTTCCAGGTCGTTGCTGACGCCGAACCATTTCCCGTCCGGGAAGGCGCTGGCGAAACAATCGGCCACCGGGGCGAATTCCAGCCCGTGGCTTTTCAATTCATTTGCATATTTCCGGTGGAAGGCCGAGCCGGCGAACAGGCTCAGATTCATCGCGCCGAAATCGTGCCGGAAGCCGGGAAGCGTATATTCCGCCGTCCTGACGGCGCCGCCGATTGTTGCACCGCGTTCAAAAACCGCGGTTTTCCAGCCTTTGAGCGCCAGATGCGCGGCGCAAGCCAGACTGTTATGGCCCGCTCCGACAAAGATGGCGTCGAACTCGCTCACGCCCCGCCCCAGATGCTTTATGCTTAAAGATAATTGCAGATGCATATGTTTTCGTCTAGTAGGATATTAAGGGCCGCAACGAGCCTTGATCATCACGAGAAAGAGGGAACGAAAGACCATGGACACGCAAGAACTCCTCGGCGAGGTCGCCGGCCAGCTGCTTTCGGGCGCCATCAAGGTGGTCGACCTGTCGGCGCCGCTCGGGCCGGATACGCCGCTGATCAAGCTGCCGCCGGAACTCGCCGTCGACACGCCGAAGGTCGAGATCCACGCCATCTCCAGATACGACAAGAACGGTCCGTGGTGGGCCTGGAACTGGCTGAAGCTCGGCGAGCATTCGGGCACGCATTTCGACGCACCGCAGCATTGGATCACCGGCAAGGACTATCCGGACGGCGCCACCGACACCATTCCGGCGCAGAATTTCGTCGGCCCGGTCAATGTCATCGACTGCTCCAAGGAAGCCGCCGCCGATCACGATTTCCTGCTCACCGTGGACCACATCAAGGCCTGGGAAGCAGAGCATGGCGCCATCAACCCGGGCGAATGGGTGGTGATGCGCACCGACTGGTACAAGCGCAACGGCTCGGAGGCCGAGTTTCTCAACGCCAACGAGACCGGCCCGCACACGCCTGGCCCAACGGCGGAAGCCATCCAGTTCCTGATCGGCAAGGACATCAAGGGCTGGGGCTCGGAGACGATCGGCACCGATGCCGGCAAGGCCGGCGGCATGGAACCGCCGTTCCCGGCGCATACGCTGATGCACAAGGCCAACCGCTATGGTCTGGCCAGCCTGTGCAACCTCGATCAACTGCCGCCGAAAGGCGCGATCCTGATCGCTGCCCCACTCAAGATCGAGCACGGCACCGGCAGCCCGATCCGCGCGCTGGCGCTGGTGCCACGAGGCTAAGGCTTAAGGCCACGACGATGAGCGATGTCGATCACATCATCGTCGGCAGCGGCATCAACGCCCTGGTCTGCGCGGCGATGCTTGGCGCCAAAGGCGCCAAAGTGCTCGTGCTCGAGCGCAACGACCGCGTCGGCGGCTGCATGCGCACGGAGGAGATCACGGCGCCCGGCTTCGTCCACGATGTGATGGCGACGACCTTCGTGCTGTTCATCACCTCGCCGGCCTATGCGGCGCTCGGCAAGGACCTGGCGCGGCACGGGCTGGAGTTCTGCCATACCGCGACGCCCACCGGCGTGCTCAGGCCTGACGGCAGCCATGCCGTGCTCACCACCGACCGCGCCGCCAACATCGCGGCGCTGAACAAGATCGCATCAGGCGACGGCGACCGCCACGGCCGCGATGTCGGCGACATAAAGCGCAATGCCGGCCTGCTCTTCGGCCTGCTTGGCGGCGCGCTGTGGTCTTATCCAACGACGAAGCTGATGGCCAGCGAGGCCTGGCGGCGCGGGCCGCGCAATCTCGCCGCCTTTCTCGGCGAGGCGTTGGTACCCGCGCGGGGCTGGCTAGAAACGGCTTACACATCCGACACCGTCCGCGCGCTGTGGGCGCCCTGGGTGCTGCATGCCGGCCTCGGACCGGAAGACGCCTTTTCCGGCCAGATCGCCAAGGTTATTGCCTTCGCGTTGGAGGCCGCCGGCGCGCCGATCGTCAAGGGCGGCGCGAAAAACCTGCTTGCCGCTTTCCAGGCGCTGATCCGCGAGCGCGGCGGCGGCATCCGCGTCAATGCCGACGTCGCCTCGATAGTCCAGGGCGGCGGCCGTGCCACCGGTGTGCGGCTCGCCTCAGGCGAAACGATCAACGCCATCAAGAGCGTCATCTGCTCGGTCACCCCGACCCAGCTCTATGGCCGCCTGCTCGGCAAGGATGCGCCCGAGGACGCAGCCAAGGCCACGCAGAACTATCGCTACGGCAAAGGCAATTTCCAGATCCACTATGCCTTGGACAAGCCGCCGGCCTGGCGCGGCGAGGGCCTCGACAAGGTGGCGCTGCTGCATCTGACGCCAGGCCTCGACGGCGTCTCCAAGGCCTGCAACGAGGCGGTGCGCGGCCTGCTGCCGGAAGTGCCGACCATCTGCGTCGGCCAGCCGCACGCACTCGATCCGTCGCGCTGCCCTGAGGGCAAGGCGATCCTGTGGCTGCAACTGCCGGAGGCGCCGCGCTATATCAAGGGCGATGCCGCCGGCAAGCTCGAAGCGCCGGCCGACGGACGCTGGACCGAACCCTTGCGCGAGGCCTATGCCGACCGGGTCGAGGCGATCCTAGCCAATCATATCGATGGCTTCCGCGAGACGGTCATCGCGCGCCGCGCCTGTTCGCCGGCCGATCTCGAAGCCATGAACATCAACCTGGTCGGCGGCGATCCCTATGGCGGCTCTTCCACCATCGACCAGTCCTTCCTGTGGCGGCCGTTCAAGGCGAGCCGCAACCACGAGACCGGCATCAAGGGCCTCTACCATATCGGCGCCTCCACCCACCCCGGCGCCGGCCTCGGCGGCGGCTCCGGCTTTCTCCTGGCGAGGAGGCTCTGATGGATCAGAAGCCGCTCGAGAAGCGCCAGCGCATCTCGACCCTCGGCCAGATCGGCCTGCAGCAATTCGCGCCCTATCTGATGAACCGCATCATGGGCCGCTACAACGCCACGCTGCGCGAGGATTTTCGCAAGCAGGGCCTGACCATTCCGCAGGTCCGCACGCTGGCCGTGCTGTCGGTCACCGACGGCATCACCGTCAACGATCTCTCGGTCTACACGGTGATCGAGCAATCGACGCTCAGCCGCACGCTCGATACGCTGGAAGGGCAGGGGCTGGTGCGGCGCGAGCAGGGCGTCAGCGACAGCCGCTTCCGCCACGTATTCCTGACCGATGACGGGCGGGCATTGTTCACCCGCGCCTGGCCGGCCATGCACGACGCTTTCGAGGCGATGTTCGACGGCATCGACGACGCCGAATATGCCGCGCTGATCGCTACGCTGCAGAAGATGCTGAAGAACATCCGCAAGCACGAGATTTAGTTGTACGCGCCGCCCGAAATCGGCGGCAACGGAAGGAGGCAGAGATGGCCGAACGGTCTTTTGCCAGGGAAGTCGAAAAGCTGAGGCTCGGCGCCGGGCAGGAATTCGCCGGCGAGGGCATCCTCGCCATCACCAAGGCGCTGCTGCAATGCGGCGTCGGCTATGTCGGCGGCTACCAGGGCGCGCCGATCAGCCACCTGATGGACGTGCTGGCCGACGCGCAGGATATTCTGGGCGAGCTCGGCGTGCATTTCGAGGCGAGCGCTTCGGAGGCGACAGCCACCGCCATGCTTGCCGCCTCGGTGCACTACCCGATCCGCGGTGCCGCCACCTTCAAGTCGACAGTCGGCACCAATGTCGCTTCCGATGCGCTCGCCAATCTGGCGTCCGGCGGCGTCACCGGCGGCGCGCTGATCATCGTCGGCGAGGACTATGGCGAGGGCTCCTCGATCATGCAGGAGCGCAGCCATGCCTTCGCGATGAAGAGCCAGGTCTGGCTGCTCGACCCGCGCCCCAACCTGCCTTCGATCGTCAAGGCGGTCGAGGACGGTTTCGAGCTGTCCGAAGTCTCCAATACGCCTGTCATGCTGCAGGTGCGCATCCGCTGCTGCCACGTCCATGGCCACTTCATCGCCAAGGACAACAAGCGCCCGCCAATGTCGGTGGCCGATGCACTGGAAGCGCCGCGCCGCGACACCGGCCGCATCGTGCTGCCGCCCGCCTCCTTCCTGCATGAGAAGGAAAAGGTTGCGAAGCGCTGGCCGGCGGCGGTGGACTTCATCAAAAGCCGCAAGATCAACGAGATCTTCGGCTCGGACCACGGCTCTGTCGGCATCGTCATGCAGGGCGGCATGTATAATTCGGTGATCCGCGCGCTGCAGAGGCTCGGCCTTGCCGACACTTATGGCGACACCGAGGTGCCGCTCTACGTGCTCAACGCCGTCTATCCGCTGGTCGACGACGAGTTCCTGTCCTTCTGCGAGGGCAAGCAGGCGGTGCTGGTCGTCGAGGAAGGCCAGCCCAATTACATCGAGCAGGCCTTTGCCGCCATGCTGCACAAGGCCGGCCGCGGCACCAGGCTGGTCGGCAAGGAACATCTGCCGATGGCCGGCGAGTACACCGGCCAGGTCATGCTCGACGGCATCGGCTCCTTCCTGCGCACCAACGCCCCGCATCTTTTGCCGGGCGAGGTGCGTGCGCCGAACAAGCTGGGCGAGGGCGTCGACACCGCGGACCTGATCAACGTCGTGCCGGGCCGCCCGCCGGGCTTCTGCATCGGCTGTCCGGAGCGGCCGATCTTTGCCGCAACGAAGCTGGTCGAGCAGGAACTCGGCAAGCACCACATCGCGTCCGACATCGGCTGCCATCTGTTCTCGATCATGCCGCCCTTCGAGCTCGGCGCCACCACTATGGGCTATGGGCTGGGCCCGGCTTCGGCCTCGGCCTTCAATTCGCCCGAAGCAAAACGCCGCTCGATCTCCTTCGTCGGCGATGGCGGCTTCTGGCACAACGGCCTGACCTCCTCGATCGGCAATGCGGTGTTCAACAAGAACGATGGCGTCATCGTCATCGTCGACAATTTCTATTCGGCCGCCACCGGCGGCCAGGACATTCTTTCATCCCGCGCCAACAATCGCACCAAGTCGACCAAGCATCCGATCGATGAAGCGGTGAAAGGCATGGGCGTCAAATGGCTGCGCCACATCGACCGCACCTATGATGTCGGCAAGATGCAAGCCGCGCTGCGCGAGGCGCTGACGACGGAGGAGAAGGGGCCGAAGGTCATCGTCGCCTCGTCGGAATGCATGCTCAACCGCCAGCGCCGGGAGAAGCCGCTGATCGACAAGGCGATCGAGGGAGGAGCGCGCATCGTCAAGCCGAAATTCGGCGTCGACGAGGATATCTGCACCGGTGACCACGCCTGCATGCGGCTTTCGGGCTGCCCGTCGCTGTCGGTGAAGTCGCTGGACGATCCGCTGCGCGACGATCCGGTTGCCTCGATTGACGAGAATTGCGTTGGCTGCGGCAATTGCGGCGAGGTGGCCGACGCCGCCGTGCTCTGCCCTTCTTTCTATCGCGCCGATGTCGTGCACAACCCAAGCCGCTGGGACCGCTTCCTGGAAAGCACGCGCCGCGCGGTGATTGGTCTCCTGCAGCGGCGCCGCGAGAGCCGCCGCCTGATGTTCGCCGATGCTTGACCACAACGCCGTATTGCGCCCCAAGGCCGGCGCCAGCGAAGACGAGCCAGTGATTAAACTCGCCGTGCTTGCCGTCGGCGGCCAGGGCGGCGGTGTGCTCGCCGACTGGATCACCGACGTCGCCGAGCGCAGCGGCTACATCGCGCAATCGACGTCCGTTGCAGGTGTCGCCCAGCGCACTGGCGCGACGATCTATTACGTCGAGATGGCCCGCGACACCGGCCGGCTGCCGGTCTTCGCGTTGTCGCCCTCGCAGGGCGATGTCGATATCCTGATCGCCGCCGAGCTTATGGAGGCCGGCCGCGCCATCATCAGGGGATTCGTGACGCCCGAGCGCACGACGCTCATCGCCTCCTCGCACCGCATCGCCGCCGTCTCGGAAAAGATCGAGCCGGGCGACGGCCGCGCCTCCTCGGAAAAGGTGCACGCGACGGCGCAAGCGGCGGCCAAGCGCTTCATCGCCTTCGACATGGAAAAGATCGCGGCCGAGAACGGCACCATGATCTCGGCCAGCCTGCTCGGCGCGCTGGCCGGCTCGGATGCGCTGCCGTTCACGCGCGAGAGGTACGAGCAGGCGATCGGCGCCGGCGGCCGTGGCGTCGGGCCAAGCCTCGCCGCCTTCGGCGCGGCTTACGATCGCGCGCGTGGGATTACGGCTGCGCCCGCCGGCGATAAGACAGCGAAGCCTGCTGCTGGCGAACCCAAGTCGACGGCGAAGGTCAGCGGACCGGAAACCCTCCTTAAGGGCTGGCAGGGGCTTGCCGCTCGGGTCGCGGCGCTCCCGGAGCCCGTGCGCGACATGGCCGAGCGCGGGCTGAAGAAGGTCGTCGATTACCAGGACATCGCCTATGGCGGCGAATACCTCGACCGGTTGGGCAGGGGGGTGGCGCTGGACAGTGCGGAGCGCGGTTATGCGCTGTCGATCGCCGCGGCAAAGCACCTCGCCAACGCCATGTGCTACGACGACATGATCCGCGTCGCGGATTTGAAGACTCGCTCGACGCGAGACAAGCGGGTGCGCAACGAGGTCGGCGTCAAGGACGGTACGGTCCTGCAGGTGACCGAATATTTCCATCCGCGCATCGAGGAGTTCTGCGGCACGCTGCCGGTGGGCCTTGGCAGCTACATCGAGAACCGGCCGAAGCTCGCCGCCTTCCTCGACCGCCGCATCAACCGCGGTCGCCACATCCGCACCGACAGCTTTGCCGGCTTTGCAGCTTTGTGGTTCATCGGCGGCCTGCGCCGATGGCGCCGCCGCCTGCTGCGCCACAAGGTCGAAGCCGAGCATCTGGAGCGCTGGTACGATCTGGCGCTTGACCACGCGCCGAAGGACTATGTGCTTGCTGTCGAAATCCTCAACTGCCGCCGGCTGATCAAGGGCTACAGCGACACCCATGCCCGCGCCCAGTCGAAATTCGACCGCGTGCTCTCGGCGCTGCCCATGCTCAAGGGCCGCGCCGACGCCGCCGACTGGATCCGCCGCCTGCGCGAGGCGGCGCTGAAGGACGAAAAGGGCGACATGCTGGACGGCGCGCTGAAGACCGTGGCGACGCTTGGCGAAGACGTCGCTCGATAACGAAGATGTGATCCGCCACGCTCCGACGGGTTTCGGCCATGCCCTCCGTTTCACGGCGGTAGGGATGAATCACGGAGACGAACCTTGCTTACCAAATATTTTCTACCGTTCGCGCTGGCGGCGGGGACATTGATGCTGTCCGGCGCCGGCTCGCAGGCCATGCCGATGGCCAAGCCCAACGCTGCGCCGCTGCCAGTCGAAACCGTCGGCTGGCGCTGCGGTCCGGGCTGGCACGTGAACCGCTGGGGCAGATGCGTGCCGAACGGTCGCGTGGCCATCCGCCCCGTGCGCCATTGGCATCCCGGCTTCTGGGCGCATCACCGCTGGCACCCGGGTTATTGGGGCTATTGATCGTCCCAAGGGGAGAAGAACGCCCGCCCCGGGAACGGCGCGGGCGTTTTTGTTGAGTTCCCCATGCAGTTCATTCGGTGGGCCTTCGCGCCAGCGTTCGTGATTGGCCGAAGCCCCTCAGCCTCGTCATCCTCGGGCGGAGCAAGGAGCGAAGCGACGCGGCGCAGACCCGAGGATCCATTCCGTGACGTTGAGGCGTTGTCACAATACAGAATTCTGCTCCGCTGCGCCCTTCGATTAAGGTAACGGAATGGATCCTCGGGTCTCCGCGTCCGCTTCGCTCCCGCTCCGCCCGTGGATGACGAGCTGCCAGGCGCTGGCGCCTATCGCTGATGGACAAGCTCGCGGCTCACACCACCAAACCCCGCATCGGCGACACCAGCGCCGAATCCGGAAACACCTTGTCGCCAAGCACCGCGGCCGAGAGCCCGAACTGATCGGCAAGCAGCCCCTTCAGCACCGCCCGCACATCGCTTGTCGGGGCGAGGTCGCGCTGTTCATAAAGCTGAGCCGGCTTCAGGCCGGGCCAGTCGGCGATGACGCGGCCGCCCTTGATCGCGCCGCCGGCAAGCAGCACCACCGTGCCGGTGCCGTGATCGGTCCCCACCGTGCCGTTGATGCGGGCCGTGCGCCCGAACTCGGTGATGGCGACGATCGCCGTGTCCTGCCAGCGCTCGCCAAGCCCTTGCTGGAATTCTTCGAAGGCGCCGTCGAGGCCGCCGAGCAAATTGGCCAGCCGACCGGTGGCGCCGCCTTCATTGACATGCGTGTCCCAGCCGTCGAAGGCGAGCGCCGCGATGCGCGGTCCGTCGTCGGCTGCCATCAGCTTCGCCGCGCCCTGTGCCGACTGCCGCATGCCGGCGGCATTGTCGAGGCCGCCTTTCGGCTTCATCGTCTCACCATCGAGCTGGTCGCTCGCCGCCATCCGGTCGGCGTCGAGGCCTTTCTGCAGCGCTGCCGCCAGCACCGGATCGCGGTGGTTGTAGAGGTCGAGCACGCGCGCCGCCAGCGCGTCGCCGGGTGCCGGCAAGGCCTGCGGCGCCCAGCCGAGCACGGGGGCGGCACCGCGGATCACCAGCGGCGTCGATGGCCCGACCGCCAGCCCGCCGGCTTTCGCTATCCTGTCACCGGTCGGTAGGCTGGCGAGCGCCCGGTTGAGCCATCCCGTGGTGGCGTTGCCAGGCCCTGGCAGGCCGCTCTCCAGCACATCCTGGCCGTCGAAATGCGAGCGGTCGCGATAGCCGGTCGCGGCAGCATGCACCACCGCTGCCTGCCCTGTCTTGAACAGGCGCGCGAACACCGGCATCGCCGGGTTGACGGCGAAGAAGCCGTCAAGCGGCAGCGCCGGGTTTGAACCCGAAAGCGACAGTGCGATGTCGCCATGCAAGCCGGCATAATCGGGGTCGCCGACCGGCCCGACGGTCGACAGGCCGTCGAGCGCGCCGCGCAGCACGATGACGATCAGGCGCGGATCGCGATTGTCGGCCGCACGGGCGAAGCGCGGCAGATAGGCCCATGCAAACAGCGCGCCGCCGGTCATCAGCACGGCGCGGCGGGACAGGTTGGGAGTTTCGCACAAAAGGCTCATGACCGCATCTCCGTTCGTTTTGCCGGCGCTGGAATCATCTTCGTTGGAATTCGGGCGCCATCAACAGCAGCGCCAGGCCTTGCTGCTTCGACTCCGCGCGAGAAATGGCCTGCCGCGTCTCGGCCGAGGCGGAGGCGCCGAGCAGCCGGTCGAGCATTTCGTTGGGACTGCCGATGTCGTCCGCCTGCTTCGCGGCCTGCCAGGCGATGTCGAGGCGGGTCTTCATGCCTTCGGGAGATGTCCAGGCGTCGGTCTGGTCGGAAAACCCGTTCGGGCCGGCCGGTTGCCACAACGGTTCGCCCAGGATGCTTAGCCAGCGAAGCGTTCGTTGCGGCTCGTTGCCGGTGGATGCACCGATCGCGCGGCGAAGCGCAACGACATAGTCGTAGGGCGAGCGCAGCTTGCCGAGCGGCGTCGACCAGGCTTCCGGCAAGTCGATGAGCGCCAGCGCAAGCGCCCGCAGATCGCCGTCCGTCCTGGTGAAGACTTTTGCGAGCCGGGTGACCGCCGCCGGCGGCGGGTCGTCCGCTATGAAATGGCGCGCGAGCTTGGCGGCGATATGTTGCGCCGTCGCCGGATACCGGGCGATGTCGTTGAGCGCCGCTTCCGCCTGGCCCATGCCGCCGGCCGGATAGGTCTTGCCGAGCAGCACCGCATCGCCGGGCTGATGCGCGTTGGCGTTGAAGACGAAGCTGCCGGGTTCGCCGAGCCGGCCCTTGCGCCCGGCCATTGTCCAGCCCGTGAGCATACCGGCGAAGCTGGTGACGTCGGCCTGGCTGTAGCCGGCGCCGACACCCAGCGTGTGCAGTTCCAGGATTTCGCGGGCGAGGTTTTCGTTGAGGCCGCGCTCGCGCCGTTTGCCGGCGCGCGAATCGGGCCCGATCGATTGCTGGTTGTCGAGATAGAACAGCATCGCCGGGTGGTGCTCCACCGCGAGCAGCATGTCGGCGAAGCGGCCGAGCACGAACGGGCGGATGGCCTCCCGCTCGAAGGCGCCGGCGCTCGCCCGCACGATCGGAGCCTTGGCGGCCGAGACGCAGAAATGGTTCGACCAGAAGCCGACCAGCCGTTCGACGAAGCCGGCGCCGGCGCCGAGCGCCTTAGCGAGACGCGCCTGCGCCTCCGCCCGATAGATATCGGCCTCGACCGGCGGCACGGCGGGCTTGGCTTTTGCCTCGGTCGGTACGGACGCCTCGGCTGGGGCGTCCGCTGCCGGCTGCATGGATGGCCGCGACGCCATGCTGTCCCGCGCCGCCTTGCGTTCCGCGGCCGCCGCCATGCTGGCCTGGATGGAGGCCGTGCTGTCCAGCAGCCCGGCATTGGCCGGATCGTCGGTGGCGACGAGCGCGATGTCCGGCTGCGTGAGCTCTGCCTCCAGGTAACCGCGCGCATCGCCGGCGATCTTGGCGAGGTCGTCGCTCGGCCGCGCGCCGAGCCCGAAACGGTTGAGCGCGATCAGGCCCGGATCAGGCGAGCCGGCATTTGAAACGGATGCAGCCATCGAGGGCCTCCGTCGTCAGAGGCCGACGCCGGTCGCGTCGGCCATGTGTGAAGGGAAGCTCTCACGATGCCGGACCCGCCATCATGACAGCGGCCGACGCCTTACCAGCGGCGCCAGTGATGCCAGCGGTGGTAGGGATGCCAGACCGGGCCGATATAGACGGCCGGACCGTGCCAGCCAGGGTAGACGACGCGGCGGTTGGGCACGCAGCGGCCCCAGTAGTTGGGATGCCAGCCCGGGCCGCAGCCCCAGGCGACATGTTCCACCAGCGCCGGAGCCGCCGCGACCGGCGCTATCGGCATCGCCGAAGCAGCGCTTGCCGCAACCGTCCCGCCGACGGCGAGGGCGGCAGCACCGAAATATTTCGCCAGACCGTTCATGGGATACTCCCGAAAGTTCACAAGGTTGAAACCAACCTGCCCGCAATCCGTGCGGCGGCAGGGCTGTCCCTCTCTCCCTTGAACGGCAATGCCCCGCTCATTCCGTCGCTCGTCAGGGCGAATTTTTTACTGGCGGCGTCCGCTGCCTGCCGACATGCCGCAGCAAGGCATCGGCAAGCAGGTGGCGGTCTTCCGGCGAGCCCGCTGCGGCGAATGCGACGATGCGCTGCTCCAGCCTGGTGCGGACAGTGGCATCGGCGTTGCGCGCCCGCTCCAGCGCGGCCGCCAGGGCAGCCGCGTCGAGCGTCGGCTGTTGCAGAAGGTTGGCTGCCTCGCGCCGCGCCTGCTGACCGTCGACGATGACATCGCGGGACTCCCGACGGACTTCCCTGAGAGCCTGCCGGAACGCCTTGCGGTCGCCGGCCGGGAGCCGGCTGCCTGCCGATTCCAGCGAATAGCCCGGACCGGACCGGCCGAGCAGCCAGCCGGTGCCGCCGGCCACGACGCCGATCAGGAAGACGTTGAGCACCAGCGATGCCGCGACAAGACGGGGGTTCATAGGTTTTCCTCGAGCGGATCGGCGTCGGAACCGGCATCGCCGAACGACGTCGCGTTGGCATCCATCACATAATGGTCGGAGGGCATGTCGGGGGTGACGACGGTGACCAGCGCCAGCCCGGCAACCGCGCCGGCGAGGCCGACGCCGGCGAGCCCGAAGCCGAGCCACCAGAGTTGCCGGCGCCGGCCCAGCCTGAGCTCGGTCGCGGCCTTCGCGACAATCGCGCTATGGAGCGCCGGACCGGGCGCCTCGACGCGATGCCGGTCCAGAATCGCGTCGAGCCTGCCGGCGCTCGCCAAGATGGCGCGGCCCTCCTCGGTCTCGGCAAACAGCGTCGCGCCAGCCTGCTCGGCCTGTGGCCATCGCCGCAGCGCGCCGCCATAAGCATCCGCCAGCGCGGCGAAGCGCCGGGCATCCATCGGCCCGCCGGCGGGCCTTCTGCCGTCAGCCATTTCGTTCCCCCTTCCACTTTTTCGGCGTGGCCCCCCACGTTGCATCCCGCGGAACCGGCAGTGCCCTTGCTGTCTCAGTCATCGCCATCGCCTCCGGCGAGCATTGCCTGCAGAGAGCGGCGCCCCCGCGCGAGCAGGCTTTCCAGCGCATCGACGCTGACCTGCATGGTGCTGGCCGCCTCGATGTTGGACATGTCCTGATAATACACCAGCACGATCGCCTCGCGCTGGCGCGGCGCGATGCGCTGCAGCGCTTGGCCGACACGCCGCTCGTCATCGCCGGGGAATGCGTCGGGAAGCGCTGCTTCATCGGCCACCTCCGGCAATTCGTCCGTCGTCCATTCGCGCCGGCGCCGCAGCCGGTCGTAGCAAAGGTTGAGCGCCACCCGATGAACCCAGGTGTCGAACCGCGCGCGCCCCCGGCGCCAGCCGGAAGCATGGCGCCAGATGCGCACGAAGGTCTCCTGGGCGACGTCCTCCGCCTCGGCCGCGTCGCCCAGCATGCGGGTGGCCAGCGCCAGGATGCGCGGCAGCTTGCGCGCCACCATGGCCTGCACGGCCGCCGCGTCGCCGGCGCCAACGCGGCGAACCAGATCCTCGTCCGGATCGGCGCCCATCAACCGGGGCGCTCGCAATTGTCATGGTACGGCATAACCTCTCGGTCATTGCTCCTGATCGGGAGCGGTTTTGTGGCCCGGCCGCTCGCTGGCGCTGAGCATGCCGTCGCTGTTCTTGTCCAGCCTGGCAAAGCGCTTGGCGAGCACGGCGTCGAGCTCGGACTTGTCGATGAAGCCGTCCTTGTTGGCGTCCATCCGCGCGAAGGATTTCTCGGGATCGCCCTTGCCCTTGCGCTTGGTCTGGAACGCCGTCCATTCGGCAAGGCTGATTTTGCCGTCGCCGTCGGTATCTGCGGCCGTGAATGCCTTTTCCCGACGCATCTCGAACGTCGCCAGCGTGAGGCCATGCTTGTCGGCCGCGGGCGCGCTCGGCGCCGCTGGAGCCGGCGCTGGGGCAGGAGTCGGCACCGTTATCTGGGCCAGTGCCGCGCCGGCGGTCAGCAAACCAAGGGCGGCGGCAAATATCGAACGGCAAATCATGCTTTTCGTCTCCGGTTGGGCGCAGCCATTGGCGGCCACGCTTCAGTCGTTAAACGCGGCGACGAAAGAAATCCGTCGGTTGGGCTCTATCGAGGCAACGACGACAGCCGATCCGGCAGCGCCGGAGCTAAACTCTCGAGAAGAACGAGCTCGCGAAAGACTATTTCGGCTGGTCGATCACCACCAGCTGGTCTGGCTTGAAGCCGGCATGCTGCGGCGTCCAGACGTCGCCCTCGCGGTTGAACCAGTGGCACAGATAAGTGCCCGAGGCGGCGCCGTCGCTCACGGTCATCTCCGGGCCACCGGATTTCAGCCTGACGACGTCTCCGGTCTTGAGACTATAGGGCATTTTCGACCTCCCATGCTGACGCCGGGAGTTTTCCACCAAACATGAGTCTCGACAATGGCCGTGATGCCGGGAGGGTGTGGGCACAGGGAAGCTGGTGCCGCTTGCGCGAGGCAAAGCCTCATCGCAAAACCATGGGGTCCATTCAATTCGCGTTGTTGAAAAGCTCCGAACAGCGGCTCTCGGCAGCTGCAACAGGCCGAAAAACCGCCTGGCTCGGCGCGGAAACAGGTGTCAGGCCTACGCTGGAATATGCGCCTTGCCCCTAAGGCCAGTCGCGAACAGCACGGAATATCTTGTGCATTTATTTGCACGTCATGGCTTGACCGCTGCGCAATCTATGTGCATATATTTGCACATAGATTGGGATGGCGAAGTGCCTGAGAATAACACAGCTAAGGTCAAGGCCCGCCTCGAAAGAGAGGGTTGGGTTAAGGTCGGCGGGTCAAAACACGACAAATACAAAAAAGACGGGATGCCGACGATCATGGTGCCCCGTCACCGGACCCTGACCCCACTGGTGGCTCGGTCGATCGCCAAGGCGGCGGGCTGGGAGTAGTCCATGCCCCTCGTCACAAAAACTCTGGATCCGAACAACTCACGCTTAACGCTTAACAGAAATTCCCAGCTCAAGGTTTGTTGGACTATGTCTCGCTATATCGCTCTCGTGGACGCCGCCGACGGCTTTGTCGGTGTATCCTTCCCTGATGCCCCCGGCTGCGTTGCTCAGTCAAAAGATCGGGACGAGGCCATTAAGGATGCAGTGGCCGCACTCGCCGAATGGGTGGACGAGGAAGTCGCAGAAGGTCGTCAAATTCCTGCTCCCCGCAGTATTGAGGTACTTGTAAACGATGCCGAAGTTAGGGAGGCCCTCGCTGGTGGCGCCATTTTGGCCCAGGTACCTTTGATACGCGATGCCGGCAGGCCGGCGCGGGCCAATATTTCATTGGACGCCGGCCTGCTTGCCGATGTGGATGAAACAGCCCATCGTTTGGGCGTTACTCGATCGGCTTTCGTCGCGGCTGCCTTACGGGATAAAATCCGGGAAACCGTCTAACATGCCGCCACAAATAGAACGGCCTCTGCTTGTCGAAGGGGGCGTTGTCGCGGCCCTTGCGACAGGCAGTGCTGAACACGCAGCGCTCTTGTCGGGCGATTTCCCCAGTGGCGAGGCAGTGTGTAGCCTGTCTTTCGTAGACCCTAGCCGAGTTCCTTGGCGAGTCCGATGAGAAGCCCTCCGGGCCCGCGGATGTAGCAGAGCCGATACACGTCCTTATACTGGACGACTTCGCCTACGAGCTGCGCGCCGCGATTGCGGAGCCTTTCAAGCGTCTCGTCGATGTCGTCCACGGCGAACATGACGCGGAGGTAGCCAAGAGCGTTGACCGGGGCGTTGCGATGATCCGCGACGACAGGCGGCGTGAGGAAGCGGGACAGCTCGATCCGGCCGTGGCCGTCCGGCATGCGCATCATGGCAATCTCGACGCGCTGATCGCCCAGTCCGGTGACACGTCCGGCCCATTCGCCTTCGATCGTGGCCCGCCCTTCGAGCTCAAGGCCGAGTTCGCGAAAGAAATCAATCGTCTCATCGAGGTCATCGACGACGATTCCTACGTTGTCCATTCGTTTGAGCGCCATGTGCGGAGCCTTTTCTGCGCGGTTTCTGTACAAATCCGGCGAGGCGATCAGCTAAGCTATTGAATTTTTGGTGCCGCTTGCGTGACTCGAACACGCGACCCCATCATTACGAATGATGTGCTCTACCAACTGAGCTAAAGCGGCCCGGGAAGCTCTCAGCTTCCAAGATGCGCTGGGTGATAGACTCAACCGGGCGCTAATTCAAGATGGGTGGCACGGAATTCCAGCCTTGGGATCGGCAATTCCCGGTGCTGATGGCCGCGTTGCAGCTGCGAGCGCCGTCCGGCACGGCTCTCCGCTCGAACAGAGAATACCCTGTCGGGCGGGTGGTTGGCCTCAGAGGAAGAATGACGAAAATTGTTGATTCTTCAGCAAAAACCGCCGAAATGGACCCGTACGCGCCTACAGAGGCAGCGCTTCGTCGTTGATTGATCCGTTGGCTGCGGCTAACGATCAGGGCAATGAGAGCGGACGTGCAGAGGGAGCTCGCTTGGACGCCATCGAGAAAGCGATCCGCAATGCCTTCGAGAAGGGCAATGCCGAGGACCGGGCGTTTCGCGAGAGGGTCTACCGATCGGCCTTTGCCGCGCTGGACCGCGTCCTGCAGGCCAATCCGAATGTGACGGTGGAAGCCGCCATCAGCCGCCGCAAGGCGGTGCAGGCCAAGATCGCCGAGATCGAATCGGAATTCCTGCCGGCCGTACCGGATGTGACGCTTCCGCCCGAAAGCCAGGCACAGGCTCAAAACCAGGTCCGGGAACCGGCCGTCGAGGCATCGCCGCCGGCTGCGGCGCCGGCGGTCGACGCGCCGCGACAGGCGCCTGCGGCAGAAGCAGCCTCGCCATCGATCACCGTTGACAGACCCGTGCAGCCCGCTGCCGCGGATGCGCCGCGCTCGCGCGTGCTGCCCGTGGTGCCCGACATCATGCCGGACGAGGCAGCACTTCCCGACGCGCCGACGCTGGACGATTCGCCCGGCGCTCCCGTCGGCAACGACGGCGCCGAGGTCGCGTCCGACCGCGACGAGCGGCGGATCAGGGGACGGCGGCTGCCGCTGACGGCGATCTTCGTTGTCGCGACGCTCGCCGCGGCGGCCGGCATCGGCCTGTACTTCGCCATCCAGACCGGTGTCTTCAAGACGGCGGCGCAGCTCGACACCGGGCCGCCGGAAGCACCCGCGACACTGGACGACGAGGACTCCTCGCAGCCGGCCAACACCGGCTCGCCGCAAAAGCCAGGCGAGGCGGACCAGGCCCGGAACTGGATCAACATCTTCTCGCCGAGTGATCCGACCCATGTCAGCACGCCGTCCGACGTCAATGCCGAGGTGATGAAGGACGACACCGGCTCGTTCCTGCGCATCCGTTCCGGCGCCTCCGGTTCGGCGATCGCCTTCGATGTCGGCCAGGGTGTCCTGGAAAAGCTCGCCGGCAAGCATGCCATGTTCGACATCATCGCCCGCTCGGAAGAGGGCAAGGAGACGCAGATCTCGGTCGACTGCAATTTCGGCGAGCTCGGCGATTGCGGCCGCAAGCGCTACGCGGTCGGCCACGAGCGCAACGAATATCTGTTCGACGTGCAGTTCCCCGACAAACACCCGGGCGCCGCCGGCACCATCGCCGTCAACTCCGACTTCGACAAGCAGGGCAAGTCCGTCGATGTCTACGAGATACGCGTCTTGATCGCCCAGTAATTTCGGAAGCATTTCACGCCGGGATCGTTCTTTCGAAGCAAGACCAGGAGCGTGCGCGCAAACGCCCGGCCTGGAGTGTTTCACCGTTTCACGGAAACGGCGAACCACTCCATCTCTTTGTTTTTACGCAATTCCGGACGGAAAACCGTGTCACACTTTTCCTGGAATTGCTCTCGATCGTCTGCCGCTCCATGCACAAGAAGAGGAGGACGCGATGAACACCGTGCACCCGAAAGAAGTCGAGGAAGTTCGCGGCCTGATCGAACGCTGGGCCGAGGCCGTGCGCCGCAAGGACATGGATGGAATTCTGCGTCATCACGCGGCGGATTTCGTCATGTTCGACGTGCCGCCGCCGCTGCAATCGAGAGGCATCGAGGCCTATCGTGACACCTGGCCTCTGTTCTTTGGCGCTTCGCCGCCGACGCCTGTGTTCGACATCGTCGATCTCAAAATCACCGCGGGCGCCGATGTGGCATTTGCGATCGCGCTGATGCGCTGCGTCGAGGCAAAGGCGACCGGACCCAGCGACCTCGATTTCCGGCTGACCATCTGTTTCGAGAAGGTCGACGGCCAGTGGACCTTCATGCATGAGCACCACTCGGTGCCGGCAACCGACTAAGCCTCGTCCAGCAGCGCCTGCAGCGTCTCGATGCGGTCGGCTTCCGCCGCCGGCTTGTCCCAGCGCAGCCGCGAAATGCGTGGAAAGCGCATGGCGACACCCGATTTGTGCCGCGTCGAGCGGTTAAGGCCTTCGAAGGCCACCTCCAGCACCAGCCCGTTCTTGCGGTCGGCGCGCACCGAGCGCACCGGCCCGAAGCGCTCGATGGTGTTGTCGCGGACATATTTGTCGATCTGCCTCAGCTCCTCGTCGGTAAAGCCGAAATAGGCCTTGCCGACCGGCACAAGCTCTTCGGCGCCGTCAGGTCCCGACCAGACGCCGAAAGTGTAATCGGAATAGAAGCTGGAGCGCTTGCCGTGGCCGCGCTGCGCATACATCAGCACCGCGTCGACCGTGTGCGGATCGCGCTTCCACTTGAACCACGGACCTTTCGGCCGGCCGGCGAGATAGGGCGAATCCCAGCGCTTCAGCATCACCCCTTCGATGATCGGATGCGGCGGCGCCTGACGCAGCCGCTCCAGCGCCTCCCAGCCAGGGAATTCGACCAGCGGCGAGAGATCGAAGCGGCTGGGATCGAGTGTTCCGACGAAAGCCTCGAGCCGGGCGCGGCGTTCGGTGAAGGGCAGCGCGCGTAAATCCTCGTCGCCGATCAGCAGCGCATCGTAGCAGCGCATGAAGGCCGGGTATTGCTGCTGGATTTTCGGCGACACGCTCTTGCGGTTCAGCCGCTGCTGCAGGTCCGAGAAGGTACCCGTCGCCACGCGTGGATCGCCGACCAGAAGCTCGCCGTCGAGAGCTCCGGAAAAATCCATCGCGGCGGCGAGATCCGGAAAAGCGCCGGAGACATCGTCGCCGGTGCGCGAATAGAGCCGGCGAATGCCGCCTTCGCACACCGCCTGCACGCGGATGCCGTCCCATTTCCACTCGGCGGCGTAGTCGGCCGGATTGAGTTTTTCGAGGTCTCCGTCGTCGATGGCGTTGGAGAGCATCACCGGCCGGAACAGCGCCAGCGCCGTACTTTTCGGCTTCTCGGCGCGGCCCTCGAGCCAGGCGAACAGGCTGGTGTAGGGTGGCGTCAGCCCGTGCCAGAGTTCCTCTATCTCGGTGACGTCGACCTTGCCGAGATTGGCCAGCGCCTGCTTGGCGAGCCGCGCCGAGACCCCGATGCGCAGGCCGCCGGTGACCAGCTTGATGATGGCGAACCGTGCCGAGATGCTGGCGCTGTCGAGCAGGCCGGCGAGAACCTTCGGTCCGTCGGAACGGCTTGCCGCCTGCAGCTTGCCGACCACCTCGGCCAGCGTCGGCGCATGGTTGGAGATGTACCCGGCCGGCTGCGGCCAGACCAGCGACACGGTCTCGGCGAGGTCGCCGACATAGTCGTAGGAATAGCCGAACAGCACCGGGTCCATGCGCTCGACCACCAGCGCGCGCAGCATCGCCGGCTTGACCGCCGCGATCGACAGGTCGCCGGTGATCGCCGCCAGCGCCAGTCCGCGGTCTGGGTCCTCGACGGCGCGGAAATAGTCGGTGATGAGCGTCAGCTTGCCGTTGCGCGACGGCGTCAGCACCAGCCGGTCGAGAAGTTCGGCGAAGCGGTTCAACTTAATCACCCTCGTCCTCATAGCCGACCAGATGCAGCGGCCTCGCCGCAATGCCCTCCAGCTCGCACCAGCGCACCAGCGCTTCCTCGCGGCCATGCGTGACCCAGATTTCTTCCGCGCCCGTCTCCTTGATCGTGGCGATCAGTTCGTCCCAGTCGGCATGATCGGAAATGATCAGCGGCAGCTCGACGCCGCCTTGCTTGGCGCGCTGGCGGATGCGCATCCATCCCGATGCGAAGCATGAGATCGGATCGGGAAAGCGCCGCGCCCAGCGATCGGCGAAGGCGGCCGGCGGGCCGATGACGATGGCGCCGGCAAAATCGGCCTTGCCGCCGCTTTCGACGGTCGCCGGTTCAAGCCTGCCGAGGTCGATCCCTTGGCCCTGATAGTATTCGCTGAGCTTGGCCAGCGCGCCGTGGATATAGATCGGTCCATCAAAGCCGGCGTCGCGTAAGAGCCGCATGACGCGCTGCGCCTTGCCGAGCGCATAGGCGCCGATCAGATGCGAGCGTTCGGGAAACTGCGCCGCCGATTTCAGCAGCCGCGCGATCTCCTCGCTGTCCGGCGGATGCCGGAACACCGGCAGACCGAAGGTTGCCTCGGTGATGAAGACGTCGCAATGGATGGGCTCGAAAGGCAGGCAGGTGGCGTCCTGCTGGCGCTTGTAGTCGCCGGAGGCAACAATGCGCATGCCGCGGTGCTCGACGGCGATCTGCGCCGAGCCCAACACGTGGCCGGCCGGATGGAAAATGACCGAGACGCCGTTGAGGTCGATCGTCTCGCCGAGGGTAGCGGCCTGCGTCGATCCGGCAAAATCCTCGCCATGGCGCAGCCCCATGATGTCGAGCGTCTCTTGCGTGGCCAGAACCGAGCGGTGGCCGGAGCGGGCGTGGTCGGAATGGCCGTGCGTGATCAATGCGCGGCCTACCGGCCGCACCGGGTCGATGAAGAAATCACCGGGCGGGCAGTAAAGGCCCTCCGGCCGGGGCTTGAGCAGGTCGCTGGCACGCATACCTTGAAGATAATGGCTAAATTCCTGCCGGGAAGCCTGTTGCAACAGACTGCTGACTCGTCCTACAGCCGGCGGCCGGCGCCAATACCGGTGGGATCCTTCAACCATGAAACCGCTTCAGGCTTCGTCCGGCGACCTGAACGCCGACCGTCGCGCCGATTTCGCCGAGATGCTCTTCGCCTCCGGCGAGCCCGCGCAGACGGCCGAACTGCTGCTCGGCGCGCTGGAACTTGCGCCGCAATGGGCGGCGGGCTGGTTTCGGCTGGGCGAGGTGCAGGAGGCCGCCGGCTTGCTCGAACAGGCCGCCCAGGCCTGGACGATGGCCCTGAAGCTGGAGCCGGCGGATCGGCTGGGCGCTGCGCTGAAGCTGCAATTGATCGGCAAGGCACCGGCCGGCACGGCGCCACCCAGCGCCTTCGTCGAGACCCTGTTCGATCATTATGCCGACGAATTCGAGGAGTCGCTTGTCGGCAGGCTTGGCTACCGCCTGCCGGAATTCCTTGCGCGCGCCATCCGCGCTGCAAGGTCGGGCCGATTTCGGCTGGCTCTCGACCTCGGCTGCGGCACCGGCCTGATGGGCGAAAGACTGCGGCCATTCGTCGACCGGCTGGAAGGCTACGATATCTCGGCCAGCATGCTCAGCAAAGCGCGCGCCAAAGGCATATACGACCTGCTGGTCAAGGCCGACCTGCAGCATTTTTCCCATGACGGCTTGAAGGCCGATCTGGCGGTGGCGGCCGATGTGTTCATCTATGTCGGCGCGCTCGAACGCATCGTCGGGGCGGTTGCCGGCGTGTTGGACGACGGTGGCCTGTTCGCGTTTTCGGTTGAGACGCTTGTCGGCGCCGAGGATTTTGTGCTGCGTCCGTCGCGCCGCTATGCCCATGCCGAGGCCTATGTGCGGCGCGTTCTGGCCGCCGGCGGATTTTCAATGCTGTCGATGCAAGACACGGCCATCCGGTACGACCACGATGAGCCCGTCGATGGTTTGGCGGTGTTGGCCGGCCGGGCGCCGCGATGATCGAGGCGCCGGCTGCTGCGAAAAAGCCCCAATCGCGTGGCGGGGTTGTGTCGGGCGGATACAGCACGGAGGGACCCATGCGCTGGACCATGGTGGTGTTGGCGTCGTGCCTGACATCTTGCCTGATTGCGGCCGGCTGCGTCGGCGGCTCCTCGATGGCCGAGCGCCAGGACGAGGATGTCCAATCGTCGCTGCAATATGACAGCGTGCCTTGCGATCAATTGCTGGCCAATCGCAATGCGCTGGCGCAGCAACATAATCTGCCGGTCACCGCCAAGCCGAGCTTTTCCAATCCGGCGATGGGCTTCGGCCCGTTCACGCCCGACATGCGCTCCAAGGCAAAGCGTGACAGCGACAAGGCGAGCGGCGAGATCGACGCCATGAGCCGCTCGATCGAGCGCCGCGACTGCGGCAAGCCGAAGAAGAAGGACAGTCTCGCGCTGCCGGGATCGAAACCCGCCCAGAGCTAGAGCAATTCCAGGAAAAGTGTGAAGCGGTTTCCGTTCGGAATTGCGTCAAAACAAAGAGATAGAGCGGTTCAGCGTTTCCGTGAAACGATGAAACGGTCTAAGGCCGAAGCCGCAACTCAATACCCCGCCTTGCGGTCCACCAGATTGTCGAGCTTCTCGCCCCGCTCGAAAGCGTCCATCTGGCGCAGCATGATCGGAACCAGGTGGACGGGATCGGACGTCGCCGCCGCGTGCGGCGTCACGAATACCTTCGGATGGGCCCAAAGCGGGCTGGTCTTCGGCAAAGGCTCGACCTCGAACACGTCGAGGCTCGCCTCCTTCAGCGTGCCGTCGTCCAATGCCCGCAAGATGTCGGCGTCCTTCTGCAGCCGGCCGCGTCCGGCATTGATCAGCACCGCGCCGCCGAGTCCGTTGCGCTTTCTCAGCTCCTTCAGAACGCCGTAATTGACGATGCCTTGCGTCTCGGGGGTGAGCGGCAAAAGCACCACCAGGATGTCGGTGGCGTTGAGGAACGGGATCAGCCCGGCCTCCCCTGAATAGGTGGAAACGCCCTGCATCGGCCGCTCCGTGCGCGACCAGCCATTGACCGGAAAGCCGAGCGACAGAAGCACCGAGGCCGCCGCGCGGCCGAGATTGCCCAGTCCCATTATGCCGACCGAAATGTCGCCGGCCGGCCGCTGCTGCGGCTCGTGCCAGGTCTTCTTCAGCTGCTGCGCCCGGTAGAGCATGCCCTGGCGATGGTGGTCGAGCACCCGCCAGACCACATATTCCGTCATGTACTGGGTGAGGTTGTCGGCGACGATCTTGACGATCGGCACGTCGGGCAGGCCGGGATCGGCGAAGATATGGTCGACGCCGGCGCCGATCGAGAAGATAACGCGCAGATTGGGCAACGACGAAAGCAAGTTGGGCCGCTGCTTCCACACCACCGCATAGGTGATCGAAGGATCGCTGGCGCCGTCCGGCTCCAGCACCACCTCACGCTCGGCCGACAGCAACTCGCGCCAGCGCTGCGGGTGAAAGCCGGTGACGGCAAGCAGGATTTTGCCTTTTTCCATTCGCGGATTTTTGTCCCTGTTATGTCGGTCTTGGTTATCGGTCCAGGGCCGAGCCTATTCGCTGACCACCCCTACCGGCGCGGTCTCGATCTTGAAGGCTGCCGCCATCAGCGCCCGCGTATAGTCGGTTCGCGGGCTGCTGAAAATCTGTTCGGACGGCCCGGCTTCGACGATCTGGCCATTGCGCATGACGATGACGTCATTGGCAAGGGCGCGGATGACTTTCAAATCGTGGCTGATGAAGAGGTAGGCTAGATCGTGCCTGGCCTGCAGGTTGCGCAGCAGGTCGACCACCTGCGCCTGCACGCTCATGTCGAGCGCCGAAGTCGGCTCGTCGAGCATGACGAAGCGTGGGTTGAGCACCATGGCCCGCGCAATGGCGACACGCTGGCGCTGCCCGCCGGAGAATTCATGCGGATAGCGGTGGCGGGTTTCGGCATCGAGCCCGACCTCCTTCAGCACGGCGACGACCTTGTCGTCGCGCTCGTCTGGCGACAGCTTCGGCTCGTGGATCTTCAGCCCCTCCTCGATGATCTCCGAAATCGACAGGCGCGGGCTGAGCGACCCGAACGGGTCCTGGAACACGATCTGCAACTCGCGCCGCAGCGGCCGCATGGCGCTGAAGGAAAGCTGGTTGATGTCGCGCCCGTTGAAATTGATCGCCCCGGTCGAGGAGATCATCCTGGCCAGCGCCAGGCCGAGCGTCGTCTTGCCGGAACCGGATTCGCCGACGACGCCGAGCGTCTGGCCGGCGCGCACGGTGACATCGATGCCGTCCACCGCCTTCACATGGTCGACGGTGGTGCGGAAGAAGCCCTTTTTGATCGGGAACCAGACCTTGATATCCTTGCCCGTCATCACCGCCTTGGCGGCCGCATTCGCCGCCGGCGGCTTGCCCTTCGGCTCGGCCGCCAGCAGGTGCTTGGTATAGGCATGCTGCGGGTTGGCGAAGATGTCCTTGGTCGGACCGGTCTCGACTATTCTGCCCTTGGTCATCACGCAGACGCGGTCGGCGATCTTCCTGACGATGCCGAGGTCGTGGGTGATGAACAGCATCGACATGCCCTTGCGGCTTTTCAGGCCGGCGAGCAGTTCGAGGATCTGTGCCTGCACGGTGACGTCGAGCGCCGTCGTCGGCTCGTCGGCGATCAACAGTTCCGGCTCGTTGGCCAAGGCCATGGCGATCATGACGCGCTGGCGCTGGCCGCCGGACAGCTGGTGAGGATAGGCGTCGAGGCGCTTTTGCGGATCGCGGATGCCGACCTCCTTGAGCAGTTCCAGCGTGCGCGCGCGGGCCGGCTTGTCGCGCAGGCCCTGATGCAGCTGCAGCACCTCGACGATCTGCTGCTCGATCGTGTGCAGCGGGTTGAGCGAGGTCATCGGCTCCTGGAAGATCATGGTGATCTTGTTGCCGCGCACGCTGCGCAGCGCATTCTCGTTCAGGGCGAGCAGGTCGGCGCCCTGGAACAGGATCTTGCCCGAGGGATGGCTGGCGATCGGGTAAGGCAGCAGCTTCAGCACCGACAGCGCCGAGACCGACTTGCCGGAGCCGGATTCGCCGACCAGCGCCAATGTCTCGCCCTTGGCGATGTCGAAGGAGATGCGGTCGACGGCCATCGACTGGTTGCCGCCTTGCGCGAAGGCGACGCTGAGATCGCGGACGGAAAGCAGAGCGGCGGTCATTTGAATGTCTTGCGCGGATCGAAGGCGTCGCGCGTCGCCTCGCCGACGAACACCAGCAGCGACAGCATCAGCGAGATGACGATAAAGGCGGAAATGCCGAGCCACGGCGCGGTGAGGTTGCGCTCTGCCTGTTTGAGCAATTCGCCCAGCGAAGGCGCGCCGGGCGGCAGGCCGAAGCCGAGGTAGTCCAGCGATGTCAGCGTCGAGATCGAGCCTGAGAGCAGGAAGGGCAGGAAGGTCAGCGTCGCCACCATGGCATTCGGCAACAGGTGCCGGAACATGATGGTGAGGTTAGGTACGCCAAGCGCGCGAGCCGCGTTGACATATTCGAAGTTGCGGGCGCGCAGGAACTCGGCCCTGACCACACCGACCAGCGACACCCAGGAAAACAAGAGCATCAGCCCGAGCAGGATGAAGAACCCGGGCGGCAGGATGGCGGCGACGATGAGCAGCAGATAGAGCACCGGGATCGCCGACCAGATTTCGATAAAGCGCTGGAACAAAAGGTCCGTCCAGCCGCCGAAATAGCCTTGCAGGGCGCCCGCCGCCACGCCGATTAGCGACGAGCCTGCGGTCAGGATCAGGCCGAACAGCACCGAGATCCTGAATCCATAGATGAGCCTTGCCAGCACATCGCGGGCCTGGTCGTCGGTGCCCAGCCAGTTCCAGTTGCCGATGATGCAATTGGGGTCGTCGGCGCCTTTCGGATATTGGCTGCAGCGCGTCTTCTTGTCGTAAAGCCAGAACGGCTTGGCGGGTGCCGCTTCAGGGATGGCGTTGTTGACGGTCAGGTAGGAATAGCGGATCGGCGGCCAAATCATCCAGCCATTGGCGTTGATCTCTTCCTGGATCACCGGGTCGCGATAATCGGTAACGGCATAGAAGCCGCCGAACTTCTCCTCCGGATAGGCGACCGCCACCGGAAACAGGATCTCGCCCTTGTAGGACGCGATCAGCGGCTTGTCGTTGGCGATCAGCTCGGAAAACAGCGACAGCACGAACAGGAAAAGGAAGATCCACAGCGACCAGTAGCCGCGCCGGTTCGCCTTGAAATTCTGTAGCCGCCTTTGGTTGAGCGGCGACAGCCATGGCCGGCGGATACGCGCTGCGGACGCTGTGGCTGAGACGAGTTCGGCCATCAGACGTCTCTCCGCTCGAAATCGATGCGCGGATCGACCCAGGTGTAGATGAGGTCGGACAACAGATTAACGAACAGGCCAAGCAGCGAGAAGATGTAGAGCGTGGCGAACACCACCGGGTAGTCGCGGGCAATGACCGACTGGAAGCCGAGCAGGCCGAGGCCGTCGAGCGAAAAGATCTTCTCGATCAGCAGCGAGCCGGTGAAGAAGGCCGAGATGAAGGCGCCTGGAAAGCCGGCGATGACGATCAGCATGGCGTTGCGGAAGACATGGCCGTAGAGCACCTTGCGCTCCGACAGGCCCTTGGCGCGCGCTGTCACCACATATTGCTTGCGGATTTCCTCGAGGAAGGAATTCTTGGTCAACAGCGTCGTCGTGGCGAAGGCCGACAGCACAAGCGCTGCCAGCGGCAATGTCATGTGCCAGAAATAGTCGACGATCCTGTTCGGCCACGACAGCTGGGCCCAATTGTCGGAGACGATGCCGCGCAGCGGGAACCAGTCCCAGAACGAGCCGCCGGCAAACAGCACCAAAAGCAGGATGCCGAATAGGAAGCCGGGGATAGCATAGCCGACGATGACGACACCGCTGGTCCAGACGTCGAAGGCCGAGCCGTCCTTGACTGCCTTGCGGATGCCGAGCGGGATCGAGATCAGATAGGAAAGCAGCGTGATCCACAGCCCGATCGAGATCGACACCGGCATTTTTTCCAAGATCAGGTCGAGCACCGAGATGTCGCGGAAATAGCTGTCGCCGAAATCGAAGCGGCCATAGTTGCACAGCATCATGCCGAAGCGCTCGAGCGGCGGCTTGTCGAAGCCGAACTGCTTTTCGAGCTTCTTGATGAATTCGGGGTCGAGCCCCTGCGCACCGCGGTATTTCGAGCTGACATCGCCGGCGACGTCGAAATTGGTGGCGCCTGCATCGCCACCGCCGCCGGTGCCGAGACGATCGCTGCCGCCCTGGTTGGTGAGCCTGGCGATCACCTGCTCGACCGGGCCGCCGGGCGCGAACTGGATGACGGCGAAAGAGATGGCCATGATGCCGAACAGCGTCGGGATCATCAAAAGAATGCGGCGCAGAATATAGGCGCCCATCAGGCCGCCGGCCCCGCGCGAACTTGAGTGTCAGGCTTTGCCAATTTTCGCCGCCTTGCCCTTGTCGACCCACCACAGCGCTTCGACCGGAAAGCCGAAATCGGGTTTCTGTTCGGGAAAGCCGAACATGTCCCAATAGGCGCTCCGATGATTCGCCAGATACCAACTTGGAATCCAATCGCGCCGCGCGCGCAAGACCCGGTCGAGCGCGCGCATCGCCACCGTCAGGCTTTCGCGGTCCTTGGCCGCGCCCACGGCATCGATGAGGATGTCGATCGCTGGGTTCGACGTGCCCGGCAAATTGCGCGAGCCTGAAATGGCCGCGCTTCGCGAATGGAAGAAGATTTCGAGATCGTCGCGGGTCGGTGTCGCCGAAAACAAGAACCCGGCGGAGATCAGGTCGAAATCGAACGTCGATTGCCTGATCTGGTACTGCGCCGAATCGACCAGTCGGATGGAGGCATCGACGCCGACCGCTTTCATATTGGCGACCCAAGGCGAATAAACCTGGACGAAGACTTCGTCATCGACAAGGAATTCGGCCGACAACCGTCTCCCCTTGTCGTTGGCGACGAGATCGCCCGACCGCTTCCAGCCGGCCTCGGCGAGCAGCTTGGCGGCTTTCCCGAGCATTTTGCGATCTCGACCGGAGCCGTCGGAGGTCGGTTGCGTCACCGCATCGCCGAAAGTCTCGGGTGGAAGCTGGTCGCGCAGCGGCTCCAGGAGGGCCAATTCCTGAGACGACGGCATACCTTCGGCGCGAAAATCCGACTTCTCGAAGCAGGATTGCGAACGCTCATAGGAGTCGTAGAAAAAGTTGCGCCTTGTCCATTCGAAATCGAAGCACAATGCTATCGCCTGCCGCACGCGTGGGTCCCGAAACTGCTCGCGTCGCTGGTTAACGGCGGTGGCCTGCATGGAGGGCAGCTTTTCGCCCGGGAACTCGTTCTTGACCACTTTGCCGGCTGTGAAGGCGGGGAAGTCGTAGGCCGTTGCCCAGACGCGCGAGGTGGCTTCCTCCCTGTATAGGATTTCGCCCTTCTTGAATGCTTCAAAACCGGCGTTGCGGTTCTGGTAGAACTCGATGCGGATGCGCTGGAAATTGTATTGGCCACGATTGACCGGAAGATGGTTGCCCCAATAATCGGCCACTCGCTCATACTCGATCAACGCCCCAGCCGACCAGCGGCCAACCTTGTAGGGGCCGGAGCCTAGTGGCGGATTGAGCTGCGAGGAATCAAACGGATTGGCCGTGTAGAAGGCCTTCGACTGAATCGGGAACTGGACGACGTTGAGAATGGTGCGCGAGGATTGCCCGCCTGAGAAGCTCAGCCGCAGTTCGCGCGCGCTGACCGCCACGGCCTCCGTTAAATGCTTCAATGGCTGCGAAAGCTTGGGATGCCCGTTCTCCTTGTAGAGATTGAGGGTGAAGGCGACATCCTCGGCCGTCAGTGGTGTGCCGTCGTGAAAGCGCGCTTCGCCTCGTAACGAGAATTCGAAACTATTGCGGTCCTGCGAAAGGATCACACTCTCGGCGACCTGACCGTAGACGGCATCTGGCTCGTCCAGTGCTGGGACCATCAAGGAATCAAAGCACATCTCCATACGCGGCGGCGCGTCACCCTTCAGGCTGAATGAATTGAGAGTGTTGAAAGTGTCGGTGCTCTGGTTGTAGTCCCAAGTGGACGGCGAGAAGTTGAAGATGCCGCCTTGCGGCGCGTCGACATTGACATAATCGAAATGCGTGAAGTCCGGCTTGTATTTGAGGTCGCCGAAAGCCGATAGGCCATGCACCTTCACGCCGGTCGGAATAGCGGCAAAGGCTCGTGCGGGCAGCAGCGCGGCGGTGGTCGCCGCGGCGCCGAGCGCCAGGAAGTCGCGGCGGGGAAGCACCCGCCCCATCAATCACTGCCTTTGTATTTTGCCGTCAGTGCCTTTTCCTTCTCTGTGTCGATCCACCAGGAATCGATATCGGCGCCGCGGTAGCTCGGCTGTTTCTCCGGCATGCCGAACTTGTTCCAGTAGGCGAGCCACACCACCGCCCGGTAGTATTGCGGGACGACATAGTAGTTCCACAACAGCACCCGATCGAGCGCATGGGTGGTAGCAACCAGATCGTCGCGATCGCTTGCGAAGATGATGCGGTCGACGAGCGCGTCGACGACCGGGTTCTTGATACCGGAATAATTGCGGGATCCAGGCGAGTCGGCGGCCTTCGAGCTCCAGAAGTCGCGCTGCTCATTGCCTGGCGATTCCGATTGGCCGAGTATTCCGATGACGACATCGTAGTCGAAATTGTTGCGGCGATTGATGTACTGGCCCTGATCGATGATGCGAAGCGTCGCATCGACGCCGATCTTGCGCAGATTGGCGATCCAGGGGCTGGAGATGACCTGGTCCGTATCGTTCGAGCCGAGGATCTCGAACTTGAACGGCTCGCCGGTCTTGGCGTTCACCATCTTGCCGCCCTTGATCACCCAGCCTGCCTGGGCAAACAGGTCGACCGCCTGCTTCAGATATTTCCGTTCCGCCTGCGGCGAGTCGTAGACCGGCAGCTTGAATTCCTGCGTGAACAATTCCGGCGGCAGCTTGTCGCGATACTTCTCGAGGATATCAAGCTCCTTGCCTTGCGGCAAACCGCTCGACGCCAGTTCGGTACCTTCGAAATAGCTGTGGGTGCGCGTGTTCGAATTGTAGAACAGCGTCCGGTTCATCGTCTCGAAGTCGAAGGGCATGGTCAGCGCGGCGCGCACCAGCCGATTCTGGAACAGAGGCCGCCGCTGGTTCAGCATGAAGGCCTGCATCGGCTCCGGCGAGGTGGTCTTGAATTCCTTTTTGATCACGTCGCCCGCTTTGATAGCCGGGAAATTATAAGCCGTCGCCCAGCGCCGGGAGCTGTTTTCCGGCTTTACGTCGTCCAGCCCGCCCTTGGTGAAGGCCTGCCAGGCGGCATTGTCGTCGAGGATATAGGTGAAGTGCTGGGTGTCGAAATTCTCGCGGCCGATCTTAACCGCAAGCTTGGCGCCCCAATAGTCGGGCACACGCTGCCAGACGATCTCCGAACCAGGCTTGAAGCTGGCGATCTTGTAGGCGCCGGAACCCAGCGGCGGCTCCAGCGTGGGCCGGGTGATGTCGCGCTTCTTGCCGTTGGCGTCGGTGCCTTCCCACCAGTGCTTCGGCAGCACGACGAGGTCGCCGAGGATCTTCGGCAGTTCCCGGTTGCCTTTCTGGTTGAAATGGAATTCGACCTCGCGATCCGAGACCGCGACGGCGTCGGTCACGTTCTCGAAGTAGCGGCTGTACATCGGGCTATTGGCCTTGAGCACCTTGAATGACCAGATCACGTCGTCGACGGTGATCGGCTGGCCGTCATGCCATTTCGCGCGCGTGTCGAGCCGGTAGGTCGCCGAGGAATAGTCCGAAGGGTATTTATAGGCCTCGGCGATCAGCGGGTGGCTGACGCTGCCTTCGTCCTGCGCCTGATCCATCAGCGTGTCGTAGAGAAGTCCGCCGCCGAATTCTGCGAAGCCGGCCGCTGGCGCTCCCTGCACGATATAGGGGTTGAAGCTGTCATACGTCCCCTGGACGACGGAATTGAAGGTGCCGCCCTTCGGCGCGTCCGGGTTGACGTAGTCGTAGCGCTGGAAATTCTCGCCGTATTTGGAAGGGCCGATCAGCGAGGAGGTGGTGTGCCATTCATCGGCGAAGCTGGCCTGCAGGCCGGCGGCGAGAGCCATCACGATCATCGATGCGAAAAGTGTCCGGGAGCGGCCGACCCTCATGCATTCTCCTCTTCGCGTACTTATGTCCACCGCCAATCTAGATCATTTGACGGCGGTGAAAACCGCAAGGCACGGTCTTTGTCGCCGCAAATGCGATTTCCTAACAGAAAGCCGGGACGAACCCGGCTTTTCTGAGGATATCTCTATTACAATTTGTCTATTGAGCGGGAGCGGGCGCCGGGGGCTTGGCCGGGGCGGCCCCTTCGGCGGGCTTGGCGGGAGCGGCGCCCTCAGCGGGCTTGGCAGGTGCTGCGCCGGCGGGCTTTGCGCCTTCGGCGGGCTTGGCCTCCGCCGAAGCGCCCGGCTGCGGCAGCGGCTTCGGATTGTCCGACAGCGTGCGCAGATAGGCGATGACGTTGGCGCGGTCTTCTTCCTTCGGCAGGCCGGCGAAGCCCATCGCCGTGCCCTTCACGAACTTCTTCGGCGAGGTGATGAAGTGGTTGATGTTGTCGTAGGTCCACTTTTCGCTGCCGCCCTTCGAGAAATCCTTCATGCCGGCCGAATAGGCGAAGCCCTCATGCGAGGCGACCGGACGGTCGACCACATCCCAGAGGTCGGGGCCGACCTTGTTAGGGCCGCCCTTCTCACCCGAGTGACAGGCCTGGCATTTCTTGAAGATGGCGGCGCCCTGGTCGACGCTGGCGCTGGCCAGCATGTCGGCGATCGGCTTTTCCGCCGCGGCAGGCGCGGCAGGACCGCCTTCGGTCGGCTCGGCCGCCTCGATGGCGAAGCCGGGCTTCTCGGGCGCCGGCGAAGCAAACAGCGCGTCGGAGACGATGCCGACCGAAAAGACGACGAAGACGGTTCCAAGAAATCCGGCCAGCAGCTTGTTGACTTCGTCGGAATCCATGCGCCCCTTGCTCCTTTTCCGGCGGACCGTCCCGTCCACTCCGTCCGTCGGTATCGCGAAAGGCCCGGCAGGGCCAGTCAAACCGCGCGGAAACTAGGTCTTTTGCTCCGGCGTTGCAACACCTATAAGGGCGCTTCCAGTGAGACCTTTTGCCACTTTCCCATCCGCTTTTTTCAGGCGCCCTGAAGCCCGATGTCGACATTGATCCTGATCCCCGCCCGCATGGCCTCGACACGCCTGCCGGGCAAGCCGCTGGCCGACATCGCCGGCGCGCCGATGATCGTCCATGTCGCCCGCCGCGCAGCCGAGGCAGGGCTTGGCCGTGTGGTGATCGCGACCGATACGGAAGCGGTGGCGCAAGCGGTGCGGGCGCATGGTTTCGAGGCGGTCATGACGCGCCCGGATCACGAGTCGGGTTCCGATCGCATCTTCGAGGCGCTGAACGCCCTCGACCCCGGAAAAAAGGTCGAGACCATCGTCAATGTTCAGGGCGACCTGCCGACCATCGATCCTGAAATCATCGGGGCATCGTTGAGACCCTTCGAGGACAGCGCCGTCGACATCGCCACGCTCGGCGTCGAGATCGTCCGCGACGAGGAAAAGACCAATCCGAACGTCGTCAAGATCGTCGGCTCGCCGTTGTCAGAAACGCGGCTCAGGGCGCTCTATTTCACCCGCGCCACAGCGCCTTGGGGCGAGGGGCCGCTCTATCATCATGTCGGGCTCTATGCCTATCGCCGCGCCGCGCTCGAACGCTTCGTTGCCTTGATGCCGTCGCCGCTGGAGCGCCGCGAGCGGCTGGAGCAGTTGCGGGCGCTCGAAGCCGGCATGCGTATCGACGCCGAGATCGTCCGCTCGCTGCCGCTTGGCGTCGACACGCCCGCCGATCTGCAACGGGCAAGGGAAATCCTTTCAAACTGAGACATCCGTAAGCGAGACATTGGCGAATGCCTGAAAAGACCAACAGAATCTCCTTCCAGGGCGAGCCCGGCGCCAACTCCGACACCGCTTGCCGCAACATGTTCCCGTCGATGGAGCCGTTGCCGTGCCCGACCTTCGAGGATGCCTTCAACGCAGTCGAGACCGGCAAGGCCGACCTGGCGATGATCCCGATCGAAAACACCATCGCCGGGCGCGTTGCCGACATCCACCATTTGCTCCCGGAATCGAAACTGCACATCGTCGGCGAATATTTTCTGCCGATCCATTTCCAGCTGATGGTGCTGCCGGGTGTGAAGCGCGACGAGATCAAGACCGTGCACAGTCATATCCACGCGCTTGGCCAATGCCGCAAATACATCCGCAAGAACGGCTGGAAGGCGGTGGTCGCCGGCGACACGGCGGGCTCGGCCAAGCTGGTTTCCGAGGTCGGGGACCGCACCATGGCGTCGCTGGCGCCGGCGCTCGCCGCGGAATTCTACGGTCTCGACATCATTGAAAGGAATGTCGAGGACACCGATTCCAACGTCACCCGCTTCGTCGTGCTGACCAAGAACAAGCAATGGGCCGAGCGCCCGTCCTCCGACGCCAAGATGATGACCACCTTCATCTTCCGCGTCCGCAATGTGCCGGCCGCGCTCTACAAGGCCATGGGCGGCTTCGCCACCAACGGCATCAACATGACCAAGCTAGAGAGCTATCAGCTCGGCGCCTTCACGGCGACGCTGTTTTATGCCGACATCGAGGGCCACCCCGACGATCCGCTGGTCAAGCTGGCGCTCGACGAGCTGCGCTTCTTCTCGCGCGAAGTGCGGATTCTCGGCGTCTATCCGGCGAGCGCATCGCGCGAGCAGTGGAAGGTCGCGGACTGAACGGTCTTCGGTCCGCCAACCGGCGGTTCGGAGCTCACAGACCTTCGAGATTGGCGGGAGCCTTCGCGAGGTCGTCATCCACGGGCGGAGCGACGCGAAGCGGAGCGCAGACCCGAGGATCCATGCCGTTACCTCAATCAAGGGGCGCAGCGGAGCAGAATTCTGGACCGTTGTAACGCGTCGACGTCACGGAATGGATCCTCGGGTCTACGCGCGTCGCTTCGCTCCTTGCTTCGCCCGTGGATGACGAAGCACGAAGGCCTTCGCCAATCTCCGACGTTTGCGCTCAACCCGCACATCAGCCAAATCCCAACGGCACGTAGTCGATCTCCATGAACGTCTCGACCTCCGGCACCCAGCGGTCACGGATGAAGGCGACATGGTCCGGATGCTCGTTATATCTTGTGTAGGCCGCCTGGTCGGCGAATTCCATCGAGAAGCCGAATTGGTAATCGTTCTTCGGACTCACCTGCCGCAACTGCTCGAAATGCGTGACGCCCTTGATCCCGGTCAGGATCTTCTTCGCGTCATGGAGGAAGCGCTTCGTCTCCAGCGACTGCAGCGGATGCCTCAAAGTGAACACGACGGTGTGGCGGATCATTCTTCTGCTCCTATTCGCTGTCGACCCAGGCGCGGATGAGGTGATGGGCGATCGCGCCTTTCGGCGGCGTGATCAGATTGCCGGGATGGGTTCTGTCCAGCATCGAGCGCACCTCGTCGCGGAAGAACCAGCGGCAATCCTCCAGCTCGTCGAGGTCGGCCTGGATGTCCTCGTTGAGCGGCTCGCCGAAGCAGCCGATCATCAGCGAATAGGGGAACGGCCAGGGCTGGCTGGCATGGTAGACGACACGGCCGAGCCGGATGCCGGCCTCTTCCAGCGTCTCGCGGCGCACCGCCGCCTCGATCGTCTCGCCGGGCTCGATGAAGCCGGCAAGCGCCGAATACATGCCCGGCCCGAAATGCCGGCCACGCCCGAGCAGGCATTTCTCGGGCGTCACCGTCAGCATGATCGCCACCGGATCGGTGCGCGGGAAATGCTCGGTGCCGCAATTCGGACAATGGCGCCTGTAGCCGCCGGCGCGCATTTCGGATTCCGTGCCGCATTTCGAACAGAAGCGATGGCTGGCATGCCAGGCAAGCAGCGCAGCGCCTTGCGCCAGCGCACCTGCCGCCGCTTCGTCGATCAGCCCCTGCATATAGACCGAGCGGTAGTCGATCGCCTTGATGGTTTCGGGAAGGGTTTCCGGCTCGACGCCCGCCGGCACTGCCAGCACCGGCCCGCTTTCCGAAAAGCCGAGCAGCACGCCTCGTTCGAGGGATGGCTGCAATGTCTGGCTTTCGGCGGCGCCGAACCAGGGGTCGAACCTGCCGTCCTCCAGTTTCAGATGGAGCCGCCCGCCCTGCATCAGGAGCAGCCGCGTCGATGGATCGGCAAGCGCCTTCTCGACGGAATCGTCGGCGCGGTTCTCCGACTGCCGGTCGACCGTGTTGCCGGCGAAACCGACGAACTGGCTCGGCTCGCGCAAGGGCGCGTCAAACAGGCGAAAGCTCATGGGGACTCGGAGAGCGCAGGTTCGGAAATGGACACGAGCGTCAGCTTATAGCGCTGCCTTGATCGTTTGGGCAAACCGGCGGATTTCGGAGCGCTGGTAGGGCTCGCGTATTCCGTGCCCCCAGACCGGCCCGGGCCAGCCGGGATCGCCTTCGGAACGGGCGACGACATGGACATGCAATTGGCGAACGATGTTGCCCAGCGCTCCGCTGTTTATCTTGGTGCAGCCTGTCACCTTCTTCAGCGCTTGCGCCACCATGTTGGTTTCGAAGGTCAGCATCGTCTGGTCGAGCGGCGTCAAGTCGTGAATTTCTTCCACGCCCGGCCGCTGCGGCACCAGCACCAGCCACGGCCAGCGGCGGTCGTTCATCACCCTGAGTTCGCACAAGCCGAGCCATATCAGCTGCTCGCTGTCCGCCTCCAGCCGGGCGTCCAGCGAAAATCCGGCCTTGAGGCCCGGCAGCATCGGCGTTTCCCTCGCTTTTGGAGCATGTTTCAAACATGGAACGCTAGAGCGGCGGCAAGGTGGCTGCAAGCGATTCATTGAGCGCCATTATCGATTTGAAGGGCTTTCCGCCGGCAGGCGCCACACGGCTCTCGGCCCATCCTTCGCCTGCGCCCTTGCATTTCGCCGCCGAATTGCCGATATGGGACGCGGGAGGTTGGTGGTGGACGATCCACTCGCCAACCGGGTCAGGTCCGGAAGGAAGCAGCCCTAACGAGCCCGGAACGGGTCATTGTTCCAGCCTCCCGCCTCTTCGCCTTTCTCCCGCGACATTGACGGCTGCGAGCCGTGCGGGCGAAACTATGCGCAGGAATCGGCCGCCTTCAGTGGCGGTCCTTGGAGCTTTAACGGCGAATGAGCGAAGCCGGAAATTCGGGGGCTCTGGAGACGGGCAAGGCCGGCGCCTATCGCGTGCTGGCGCGCAAATATCGCCCCTCGAATTTCTCCGAGCTGATCGGCCAGGAGCCGATGGTCCGCACCCTGACCAACGCCTTTGCCACCGGCCGCATCGCCCAGGCGTGGATGCTGACCGGCGTGCGCGGCGTCGGCAAAACGACGACGGCGCGCATCCTGGCGCGGGCGCTCAATTACAAGACTGCTACAATAGATCAGCCCTCGGTCGATCTTTCGGCGCTCGGAGAGCATTGCCAGGCGATCATGGAAGGCCGCCACGTCGACGTCATCGAGATGGACGCCGCCTCGCATACCGGCATCGACGATATCCGAGATATCATCGAGCGCGTGCGCTACGCGCCGGTCTCGGCCCGCTACAAGGTCTACATCATCGACGAAGTGCACATGCTCTCCACCCAGGCCTTCAACGGCCTGTTGAAGACGCTGGAAGAGCCGCCGCCGCACGTCAAATTCATCTTCGCCACCACCGAAATCCGCAAGGTGCCGATCACGGTGCTGTCACGCTGCCAGCGCTTTGATCTGCGGCGCATCGATGCCGGCGCGCTGGTCGCGCATCTTTCCGCGATCTCGGCCAAGGAAGGCATTTCCATCGACGACGACGCACTGGCGATGATCGCCCGCGCCGCCGAAGGCTCGGCGCGCGATTCGCTCTCCATCCTCGACCAGGCGATCGCCCATGGCGGCGGCGCTGTCACCGCCGAGGCCGTGCGCGCCATGCTGGGCCTTGCCGACCGCGCCCGCATCATCGACCTGTTCGAGCATGTCATGAAGGGCGACGTGGCGGCGGCCCTTGCCGAATTCCGCGCGCAGTATGACACCGGCGCCGATCCGGCCGCGGTGCTCACCGATCTCGCCGAATTCAATCACCTCGTCACCCGCCTGCGCTTCGTGCCGTCGGCCGCCGACGATGCCTCGCTCTCCGAGGACGAGCGCCGGCGCGGCGCCGAATTCGCCAAGACGCTGTCGGTGCGCGTGCTGTCGCGGACCTGGCAGATGCTGCTCAAAGGTATTCCCGAGGTGCAGTCCTCCAACCGGCCGGTCAGCGCCGGCGAGATGGTGCTGATCCGGCTGGCGCATGCCGCCGACCTGCCGACGCTGGACGAAGCGTTGAAATCGCTCGAAGGCGCGGCACCTCTGCCGAGTGGTACGTCGCACGTCAACGGAACGCCGGCAAGCCCCGGTAATGGCGGCGGCGCCAGCGCGGTGGCGCAGGCGCGGATACCCAGCTCCAGTGGCGGCGCGCAGACGATGCGGCTGGTCGAGGCCGAGCCGATGCCCACGGCCTTTGTTCCGGCCCCCGAGCCGGTCGTCGAGACGCCGGCCGTTCCGTTGAAGTCGCTGGCAGATATCGCAGCTCTTGCCGACGCCAATCGCGACATCGCCTTCAAGGTGCTCCTGAAGCGCTGCGTGCGGTTGGTGCGCATCGAGCCCGGCCGCATCGACGTCACCCTTACCGAAGACGCGCCGAAGATGCTGCTCAACGATTTGACCTCCAAGCTGCGCGCCTGGACCGGCCGCAACTGGCTGGTGTCGCTGTCGAAGGAAGAGGGCGGCCAGACGTTGGCCGAGATGGAATCGACCAAGCGCGAGAACGCTTTCCTCGACGCCAAGAGCGACCCGACGGTCGCCGCCATCCTCGCCCGTTTCCCCGGCGCGAAGATCATCGATGTACGCATTCCGGAGGTGCCGGAAGTGGACGAGACCGCAGCCGAGCTGCCGGTCGAGCCTGCGGCCGACGACGACGAAATCTGACAAAACAAAGAGGACATTGAGATGAAGGATCTTCTCGGCCTGATGGGCAAGGCGAAGGAAATGCAGGCCAAGTTCCAGGCCATGCAGGACGAGATTGCGCTGCTCGAAGCCACCGGCCAGGCCGGCGGCGGCCTGGTCAGCGTCACGCTGACCGGCAAGTTCGAAATGAAGGCGCTGAAGATCGACCCGTCGCTGTTCAAGGAGGACGAGGTCGAGATCCTGGAAGACCTGCTGCTTGCCGCGCACAATGACGCCAAAAATAAGGTCGAGCAGATCATGCAGGAGAAGACCAAGGCGCTGACGGCAGGCTTGCCGATTCCGCCCGGAATGAAACTGCCCTTCTGAGGCAGTCGCCGCCAGTTAATTGATTACGAACGGAAATTGAGCACAGGCCGCGTTATTAACCATTTTGCCGGCGTTGTTCACGGACGCATTTCGCGGCATTCATAAAGTTTTACCCAAGTCCAGAGATTGCTAACCTTCTAGCCATCTTTTTGCCTGAAAGAGTCTCATTCTTGCCACATCTCGGGGCGGGCTGGCATCAGGACATGAGGCTTTTTTGTTGATCGCGACGCGATGGAAGACGCCGCTGCTGCTGGTCGGCATCGTCACTTCCCCCTTGCTTCTGGCCGGCTGCAGCCAGACCACCTCGCACGGCATGTCGGTGGCGAGTCTCACCGATGCCATCACGCCGAGCTTCCTGAGCTCACGCTCCTATTCGATGAAGGACAAGGAATGCCTTGAAAGGGCGATGTTCTTCGAGTCCAACCGGTCGAGCCGCGACGGCATGATCGCCGTCGGCACCGTCGTCATGAACCGGTTGCGTTCCGGCCAGCATGGCAACACCATCTGCGAGGTTGTCGGCGAGCCGGGTCAGTTCGCTCCCGGCGTGATGACCCGGCCGATGAATTCGCGGGCGCTGCCCGATGTCGAGGAAGCCGCCGAGGCGGTGCTCAAGGGCGAGCGCAAGGCCAAGCTCAAGAACACGATGTATTTCCACACCGCCGGCCTGCGGTTCCCTTACAACAACATGCATTACACGATGGTTGCCGGCGGCAACGCCTTCTATGAGAAGCGCGGCCGCAACTGGCAGCCGCTGCCGGACGAGCCGATGGTCGCCATGGCCTCTGTCAAGCCCCAGAAGATCGACCCTGCCGCTCCGGTGCTCGTCGCTTCCGCCGAACCGGTGGTCAAGACCATTGTCCATGCCGATCCGGCCAAGCAGGCAGCGATGGCGGCGGCCGCGGCACCTGCGCTTCCGGTCAAGCCTGCGACCGGTCCGGCCGAGCAGACCTATATGACGGCCTCCGCCGCGCCGGCGCAGAAGGCCGGCCGCGTCACGGCGAAGCCGACGGTGGTGGCGATGCAGGAGCCGATGGAGGAGCCGGACGCGTCCCGCTTCGGCGGCACGTTGAAGGGCCGGTATGTCACCTCCGTTCCGAGCGCCCCGCAGGAAGCATCGATGGGGTTCCAGTCGACGCCTGAGAACACCGACGCCATCGGAGCGCTGATCGTCAGCCAGAACCGGCCGCTCTAACCGGCTCAGCCCACCTGCCCGATGATCCGCCTGGCAGCATGGCGGATCATTCCCGGTAGCGGATATTCCAAAGCGCTCTGAAAAATCCTGGATCGGTTCACCGCCTCACGGAGACGTGAGCCACTCCAACTTCTCGTTTGACGCAATTGCGGACGGAAAACCGCTTCGCACTTTTCCTGGAATTGCTCTAGATCAGGGCGATGTCGAAGCGAATCGCCGGTCCGGAGATCGAACGCCTGATCCAGCTTCTGGCCAAGGTGCCGGGGCTCGGGCCCCGTTCGGCCAGGCGCGCCGCGCTCCATCTCATCAAGAAGAAGGAGCAGCTGCTCGAGCCGCTCGCGGCCGCTATGGGCGAGGCGGTCGACAAGGTGCGCATCTGCTCCACCTGCGGCAATGTCGATACGTCAGATCCCTGCATGATCTGCACCGACCCGCGCCGCGATGCCGGCACGCTGATCGTCGTCGAGGACGTCTCCGACCTCTGGGCGCTTGAGCGCGCTGCAGCCATGAATGTGCGCTACCACGTGCTCGGCGGCACGCTGTCGCCGCTCGATGGCATCGGCCCCGACCAGCTCAACATCCGCTCGCTGGTCGACCGCGTCTCCGGCGGCGAGGTGAAGGAGGTCATCCTCGCCGTCAACGCCACCGTCGAGGGCCAGACGACGGCGCATTATTTGACCGACCAGCTCTCAGGCTTCGACGTCAAGGTGACAAGGCTGGCGCATGGCGTGCCCGTCGGCGGCGAGCTGGACTATCTCGACGAAGGCACGCTGGCCGCCGCGCTAAGATCGCGCACGGCGTTTTGAGGTGGTGCGAGGGGCTCCTGGCGATGACTGAGTTCCTTCGCGCCCCCCTCTGTCCTGCCGGAGATCTCCCCCACAAGGGGGAAGATCAGCTGTCGTCGCGGCTTTCGCCAATCACCAACGTCGAAGGAAAAGCTCCAGCCGCGAAGCTGCTAATCTCCCCCCTTGTGGGGGAGATGTCCGGCAGGGCAGAGGGGGGCGCGACAGAACGCGGCCTTCGTAAATTCGGCTTGGTGTTTCTTTTTGCGGTGCTAGCCGCACTCCTTTTCGCTAAGCCCACCTTCGCCGCCCCGATCGACGATCAGTTCCGCGCCTGGTTGCAGACCGACCTCTGGCCCGAGGCCAAGGCGAAAGGCATCTCCAGGAAAACCTTCGACGACGCCTTCATCGGCGTGAAGCCGAACCTCACGCTGCCGGACCTTGTCATGCCTGGCGAGCAGCCGACGACGCCGGAAAAGCAGCATCAGGCCGAGTTCGGCCCACCCGGCGCCTATTTCGCCGAGAAGATCATTCGCGCCGTCACGACCGGCGGACGGGCGCGCGCGGGCGCCAACGCCAGGGTCCTGGGGTTGATCGAGAAACATTACGGGGTTCCTGGCGAAGTGGTGCTGGCGATCTGGGGCCGCGAGACCGGCTTCGGCGCGGCCAGGATGCCTTACGATGCCTTCGAGGTGCTGGGCACCAAGGCGTTCATGTCGGCGAAGAAGGATTTCTTCCGCACCGAGCTGCTGGCGGCGCTCGATATCGTCGAGCGCGGGCTGGCGCCGGTCAACGCGATGAAATCGTCCTGGGCCGGCGCGCTCGGCCAGCCGCAATTCATGCCGACGTCTTTCCTCAAGCACGCCGTCGATTTCGACGGCGATGGTCGCCCCGACATCTGGAGTTCGACGCCGGACGTGCTCGCCTCGATCGCCAATTATCTCGTCCATTATGGCTGGGTGAGGGGGCGCGGCTGGGGCGTCGAGGTCACCGTGCCGGCAAACGTCTCCTGCTCGCTCGAAGGTCCCGACCAGGGCAAGAAGATTGCCGACTGGGTGGCGATGGGCATCCGTCGCGTCGACAACAAAGCCTTCGCGGCGGGCGAGTTGAAGGCCGAGGGATTTTTGTTGATGCCGGCCGGTCGCAGCGGTCCTGCCTTCATCGTCACGCCGAATTTCTATGTGCTCAAGCAATACAACACCAGCGATCTCTACGCGCTGTTCATCGGCCATGCCGCCGATCGCATCGCCAAGGGCGATGCCGCCTTCGCCGGCGGTTGGGGTCCGGTCGGCGATCTGCACCGCTCCGATATCGCCGCGCTGCAGCACGCGCTGGAAGCCAAGGGCTATGACGTCGGCAGCGCCGATGGCCTGCCTGGCTTCAAGACGCGTCGCTCGATCGGCCTGTGGCAGTCGAAGAACGGCAGGCCTGCGACCTGTTTTCCCGACGCAGCGCTGGTCGCGCAGCTGAGGTAGCGGGGATGGCCTTCCAAGCAGATTTTTCTCGAATGGCGGCTTCAGACAGCCGGCTTGTGCATCGACTGGCTGCCGCCCGTTCTGGCCCAATGCCGTCTTGCAAATGCGCGTTGCCGGGTCGAGGGTCGCCGGATATATGGTGTTGACCAACTGGACAAAAACCACGACGGTAAGTGGTCCGGCCGCCTTCGGTCCAAAGAGAAAATGCCGCCCTGAGCCGGGAACTCAGGTCAACAAAACAGGGAACAATCACCATGATGCTGGAAAAATTTGCTCAGCGCTCTCGCAGCTTGCTTGCGGGCGCGGCCATGTCGGCGCTGCTCGTATCGCCCGCCTTCGCCGTCACGCCCGCCGACACGCTGGTCGAGGGCTTAGCCATCGACGACATCATCTCGATGGATCCGGGCGAGGCGTTCGAATTTTCGACCGCCGAGGTCACCGGCAACACCTATGACCTTCTGGTTCGCCTCGACCTCAGCGACACCTCCAAGGTCAAGGGCGACCTCGCCCAAAGCTGGACCGTTTCGGATGACGGCCTGACCTACACCTTCAAGCTCAAGCCTGGCCTGAAATTTGCCTCGGGCAATCCGATCACCGCGGCCGACGTCGCCTATACGTTCGAGCGCGTTGTCAAGCTCGACAAGAGCCCGGCGTTCATCATCGAGCAATTCGGCATTAGCGGCGACAACGTTGCCGACAAGGCCAAGGCGGTCGACGGCACGACATTCCAGTTCACGGTCGACAAGGCCTATGCGCCGAGCTTCGTGCTGAACTGCCTGTCGGCGTCGGTCGGCTCGGTTGTTGATAGCAAGCTGGTCAAGGAACATGTCGCCGCCGTGACGCCGAGCGCTGACTACAAATATGACAACGACTTCGGCAATGCCTGGCTGAAGACCGGCTATGCCGGCTCCGGCCGGTTCAAGCTGCGCGAATGGCGGGCCAACGAGGCGGTCGTGCTGGAACGCAACGACAATTACTACGGCGACAAGGCCAAGCTCGCCCGCGTCATCTACCGCAACATGAAGGAAAGCTCGGCGCAGCGCCTTGCGTTGGAGGCGGGCGACATCGACGTTGCCCGCAACCTCGAGCCGAACGATCTCGACGCCATCGCCAAGAATGCCGACCTCACCACCACCAGCGCACCGAAGGGCACCGTCTACTATATCAGCCTCAACCAGAAGAACCCGACTCTCGCCAAGCCGGAGGTCCGCCAGGCATTCAAGTATCTGGTCGACTACGATGCGCTGGCCTCGACCATCCTCAAGGGCATCGGCGAAATCCACCAATCCTTCCTGCCCAAGGGCGATCTTGGCGCCGTCGACGACAACCCGTTCAAGCTTGACGTCGCCAAGGCCAAGGAATTGCTGGCCAAGGCCGGCCTGCCGGACGGCTTCAAGGTGACCATGGACGTGCGCACCGGCCAGCCGACCACCGGCATGGCTGAATCGATCCAGCAGACGCTCGGTCAGGCCGGTATCAAGCTGGAGATCATCCCCGGCGATGGTAAGCAGACGCTGACCAAGTACCGCGCCCGCAACCATGACATCTATATCGGCAATTGGGGCCAGGATTATTTCGATCCGAATTCCAATGCCCAGACCTTCGCCTCGAACCCGGACAATTCGGATGCCGGCAAGTCCCATACGCTCGCTTGGCGCAATTCGTGGGACATTCCGGAGCTGACCAAGGAAACGGAAGCCGCCCTTTTGGAGAAGGACGCCGGCAAGCGCGCCGATATGTATAAGGATCTGCAGCAGAAGATCCTCGACACCAGCCCCTTCGTCATCATCCACCAGCAGCTGGAAGTGGCTGGCCTGCGCAAGAACCTCAAGGGTTTTGCGCTCGGCCCGAGCTTCGACACCAACTTCGTCGGCCCGGTCTCCAAGGAATAGTGCCGGCGGACCCGCTGCGTGAGTGTAGCTGAAAACCAGGCGGCGGCCGGGCGCGGTAGCGCCCGCGCCGTCGCCATTTTATCATCGCTCGGCCGTTTCCTGGTCATCGCGATAACCACCTATCTCGGTCTGCTCGCGGTGACTTTCTTCATCGGCCGCGTCATCCCGATCGATCCGGTTTTGGCCGTGCTCGGCGACCGGGCGCCGGCCGCCGTCGTCGAGCGCACGCGCCGCGAAATGGGCCTCGACCTGCCGCTGATCCAGCAGTTCTACATCTATGTGAAAAACGCCATCCATGGCGACTTCGGCACCTCGGTGCTGACCACCAACCCGGTCATGACAGACATCCGCCGCGCCTTTCCGGCAACCATCGAGCTTGCGACATTGGGCACGTTGATCGGCGCGGTGCTCGGCGTGCCGCTTGGCGTGCTGGCCGCGGTCAGGCGCGGCAGCCTCATCGACCAGATCGTGCGCATCATCGGCCTGATCGGCTATTCCGTGCCGATCTTCTGGCTCGGGCTGCTCGGGCTCGTGCTGTTTTATGCCAAGCTGCAATGGGTCGCCTTTCCGGCGCGGCTCGACGTCGTCTACGAATACACCTTCACGCCGATCACCGGCTTCTACCTGCTCGACGCGGCAATGCAGGGGCAGTGGGACGTCTTCTATGACGCTTACCGCCACATCATCCTGCCGGCTTCGCTGCTCGGCTATTTCTCGCTTGCCTATATCAGCCGCATGACGCGCTCGTTCATGCTGAACGAGCTGGCGCAGGAATATATCGTGGCGGCGCGCGCCAAGGGCCTGTCGGAAACGCGCATCATCTGGGGCCACGCGCTGCGCAACGCCGCGGTGCCGATGGTCACTGTGATTGCGCTCTCCTATGCCGGCCTGCTCGAAGGCTCGGTGCTGACCGAGACCGTCTTCTCCTGGCCGGGCATCGGCCTCTACATCACCAATTCGCTGCAGAACGCCGACATGAATGCGGTGCTCGGCGGCACCATCATCATCGGCTCGGTCTTCATCGGCATCAATCTTCTGTCGGATCTGCTCTATCGGCTGCTCGATCCAAGGACCAAAGCCGGATGAGTGCTGAGGTCGTCCAGAGCCGTCGCGAGTGGCTGCTGTCGGAGCGGCCGGCCTCGCGCATGCAGGCAAGGCTCGGCCGCGCCTATGTCACATGGCGGCGCTTTTCAGCCAACCGGCTGGCCTTTGTCGGCCTGCTGATCATTATCGCGCTGCTGCTCGTCGCCGCCTTCGCCGATGTGCTGGCACCCTACTCGCCGACTGTCGGCGATTTGAAGAACGCCCGCCTGCTGGCGCCGGGCGCCGCGCACTGGTTCGGCACCGACGACCTCGGCCGCGACATCTATTCGCGCATCCTCTATGGCTCGCGCTGGACACTCTATGTCGTCATCTTGGTCGCCATCATCGCCGCGCCCATCGGGCTTCTGGTCGGCACCGTCGCCGGCTACGCCGGCGGCTGGACCGATGCCATCCTGATGCGCATCACCGACATCTTCCTCGCTTTCCCCAAGCTGGTGCTGGCGCTGGCCTTCGTCGCCGCGCTCGGCCCCGGCATCGAGAACGCGGTGCTGGCCATCGCCATCACCTCCTGGCCGCCTTATGCCCGCATCGCGCGCGCCGAGACGCTGACGGTGCGCAACTCCGATTACATCAAGGCGGTGCAATTGATGGGCGCCTCGTCGTTCCGCATCGTGCTGCGTCACATCATGCCGCTCTGCATCTCCTCGCTGATCGTCAGGGTAACGCTCGACATGGCGGGCATCATCCTCACCGCTGCCGGCCTCGGCTTCCTCGGCCTCGGTGCGCAGCCGCCGCTGCCCGAATGGGGCACGATGATCGCGTCCGGCCGCCGCTTCATCCTCGACCAGTGGTGGGTGGCCGGCGCGCCGGGCTTCGCCATCCTCATCGTCAGCCTCGGCTTCAATCTGCTCGGCGACGGCCTGCGCGATGCGCTCGATCCAAGGAGCGGCGACCAATGAGCGGGCGGCCAGTAAGCGATGACACCAGGGCATTGCTTGAAGTCGACGATCTGCGCGTCACCTTCCCGACGCGCACCGGCCTTGTGCAAGCCGTGCGCGGCGTGTCCTTCTCGCTCGGCCGCGAGCGGCTCGGCATTGTCGGCGAGAGCGGCTCCGGCAAGTCGCAGACCGGCCGCGCCATCATGGGGCTGACCCCGCCGCAAGCTGAAGTATCGGCGAAAAAGCTCAGCTTCGACGGTATTGATCTGCTTTCGACGTCGCCCAGTCGGCGCCGGGCGCTGCGCGGCAACCATATCGCCATGATCCTGCAGGATCCGAAATATTCGCTCGATCCGGTGATGAGCATCGGCCGCCAGATCGTCGAGACGCTGCGCACGCATGAGAAGGTGTCCAGGGCCGAGGCGCGCGAGCGGGCGCTGGCAATGCTGGAAGCGGTGCAAATCCGTGACCCCGCGCGCGTCTTCGACCTTCACCCTCATGAAGTCTCGGGCGGCATGGGCCAGCGTGCCATGATCGCCATGATGCTGATCGCCGGTCCGGAATTGCTGATCGCCGACGAGCCGACCTCGGCGCTCGATGTCACCGTGCAGCTCGACGTGCTAAACATCCTCGACAAGCTGGTCGGCGAACGTGGCATGGGGCTGATCTTCATCTCGCACGATCTGCGCCTGGTCTCCTCCTTCTGCGACCGCGTCATCGTCATGTATGCCGGCAAGGTGGTCGAGCAGCTCAAGGCGTCCGAACTCCGCGATGCCCGGCATCCCTATACGCGCGGCCTGCTCAACTGCATGCCTAGGATAGGCTTCGAGCGCCATCCGCTGCCGGTGCTGGAGCGCAAGCCGGAGTGGGCGGCGTGACGGCGGCGCTCTCCATCAAGGACCTGGAAGTAACCTTCGACCGCTTTCGCGCGCTGAAGGGCGTCAGCCTGGAGGTCAACGAAGGCGAATCCTACGGCCTGGTCGGCGAAAGCGGCTCCGGCAAATCGACGCTTCTGCGGGCCATCGCCGGCCTGGCGCCGGTCTCCTCGGGCACCATCGCCGTCAACGGCAAGATGCTCGGCAAGCGCCGCGACAAGGCCTTCTACCGCGAGGTGCAGATGGTCTTCCAGGACCCCTACGGCTCGCTGCATCCGCGCCAGACCGTCGACCGGTTGCTGCAGGAGCCGCTTGCCATCCACGGCTTTGCCGACGGCGAAAAACGCATCGAGCGCGCGCTGGACGAGGTCGGTCTCGGCACCGGTTTCCGCTTCCGCTACGCGCACCAGCTCTCCGGCGGCCAGCGCCAGCGCGTGGCGATTGCCCGCGCGCTGATCCTTGAACCGTCGATCCTGCTGCTCGACGAACCGACCTCGGCGCTCGACGCCTCGGTGCAGGCCGAGGTATTGAATTTGCTTGAGGAAGTGCGGCGGCGTCGCAAGCTCACCTTCCTGATGGTCAGCCACGACCTCGCCATCATCACCCATATGTGCGAGCGGCTGATGGTGATGCAGAACGGCGTGGCGGTGGAGACTCTCAACGCCAGCCAACTGATCGCGCACCGCGTGAGCCAGGATTATACGCGCAATCTGCTCCGGGCCAGCGAGGGTTTTGTGAGAGCTTAACCGAGAGACGCCGGGACGAGGTGTTTCAGAAGCGCGAGAATTAAGCAATGATCTTTGAAAAATTTAGAACAAATGAAGATCAGTTTAGGCCGGAGAGGTTTTCGCTCAAGTTAGGGATGTTTATAGCTATCTTATCTTGGCTGGCAATGATGGTTTTCGCTGCGTCGCTTTCGACCAGAAGCAATCCGGACGTCGCTAAAAACGGTGGAGGTCTGCTATTTGTTTCTTTTGTACTGTTTCCAACTCTAATTCTTATGTTTTGGCTCGGAATAGCAAATTTTGATGAACAAAATGAAAGATTCAGAAACTCTGGATTTGGCAACGAGGAGATTTCGTCCATTAGATTAGCTATGTCAATAATAATGACAATTTTTGCCGTCGCGTATGCTGTATGTTTCTGCTCACTCAGAGTCTTATCTGCTGTATAGTTGTGGGGTGACTGTCCAAGGCTGCCCACAGCAATGGATTCACGGTTTTTCGGTCAGCTTCGGGTCTAGATTGGTCAAGGGACAATAGACTGTGTACACAGCGTGCAAGCCATGGACTGCACCGCTCTCCAGCAAAAACCCACCACTTCCAGCCTCGCCCTTTGGTCTCCGGAACACTTCGCGATCGGGATCAGTGCCCGGCTGGTAAGTCGCCGATCATGGGCAGGCCCAATCGACTGGGCCATGGTGCCGACTTGAGGAAAACCTGAAATAAGGCCAGAACAGCTTCATCGAACAAGAACGGGCGCCGGCCCGATGAGGGATGACATGAAGAATTCAGCCATTTCCGAACGCAAGAACCAGTCGATCTCGCGTGGCGTCGGCATGACCACGCAAATCTACGCCGACCGCGCCGAGAACTCGGAAATCTGGGATGTCGAGGGCCGCCGCTATATCGACTTCTCCTCGGGCATCGCCGTGGTCAACACCGGCCACCGCCACCCGAAGGTGATCGAGGCGGTCAAGGCTCAACTCGACCGCTTTACCCACACCTGCCATCAGGTCGTGCCCTATGAGAGCTATGTGCGTCTGGCCGAGCGGCTGAACGGCATGCTGCCGGGAAAATTCGAGAAGAAGACGGTCTTCGTCACCACCGGCGCCGAAGCGGTTGAGAACGCGATAAAAATCGCGCGCAACGCCACCGGCCGCCAGGCGGTCATCGCCTTTTCCGGCGGCTTCCACGGCCGCACCTTCATGGGCATGGCGCTGACCGGCAAGGTCGTGCCTTATAAGGTCGGCTTCGGCGCCATGCCGGCCGACGTCTTCCACGCGCCGTTCCCGGTCGCGCTGCACGGCGTCACTGTCGCCGACTCGCTCGCCGCGCTCGACAAGCTGTTCAAGGCCGATGTCGATCCGGCCCGCGTCGCCGCCATCATCGTCGAGCCGGTGCAGGGCGAGGGCGGCTTCTACGAGGCACCGCGCGACTTCATGGCGGCGCTGCGCAAGATCTGCGACCAGCACGGCATGCTGCTGATCGCCGACGAGGTGCAGACCGGCTTTGCCCGCACCGGCAAGATGTTCGCCATGGACCACCACGATGTGGCGCCGGACATCACCACCATGGCCAAGAGCCTCGCCGGCGGCTTCCCGCTGTCGGCGGTCACCGGCCGCGCCGAGATCATGGATGCGCCCGGCCCGGGCGGGCTTGGCGGCACCTATGGCGGCAGCCCTATCGGGGTTGCCGCCGCCCATGCCGTGCTCGATGTCATCGAGGAGGAAAAGCTCTGCGACCGCGCCAATGCGCTGGGCGCCAGGCTGAAGCAGCGGCTGCAGTCGATCCGCGAGGACGTGCCGGAGATCGTCGACATCCGCGGTCCCGGCTTCATGAACGCGGTCGAGTTCAATGACGTCAAGAGGAACCTGCCGTCGGCCGAATTCGCCAATGCGGTCCGGCTGAAGGCGCTCGACAAGGGCCTGATCCTGCTCACCTGCGGCGTCTACGGCAACGTCATCCGCTTCCTGTCGCCGATCACCATTCAGGACAGCGTTATGAACGAAGCGCTGAATGTCCTGGAGAGCTCGATCCGCGAGGTGCGCGCCGCCTGAAGGGCGGTCCACATTTCCTGAAGGCTTACGCCGAAGCGATTGAATGTACCGTCAGGAATTCGGATTCTGTAACCAAGCCGGAATATCCGTCTTGGCGTGCAGAACCCGCCACACATCGATATGGTCGGCCTGCTCAAGATAGAAGATCAGGTATGGATAGCGCTTGAGTTGCACGCTGCGCAGACCGGGCAGTCCGACTTCGTAGCCATATCTCAGAGACCCTGACGCCGGATGGCTGGTTATCAGTTCGTAAGCGCTTTGAAGATCATCGACGTAGCCCAACGCCACGTGCGGACCAGCTTCGCGTGCATAATAATCGACGGCGTTCTCGATATCCCGCAGAGCAAGGGTTCGAGGAACAATTGCCTTTGTGGCCACTAACTTATTGGCCCCGCGCTCGTTTTCTCAGCGCTGCGAAATAGTCATCGTCAGCCGGAGTGCCCGGGTCGGACGACACGCCCTCGAGAAGCAAGCCCCGCAGAAGCTGACGATCCTGATCGCGACGGATCAGCTCGCGCACATATTCGCTGCTCGTGCCATAGCCGCGATCCGTTACTTGCTGGTCGACAAACTGCTTCAAACTGTCGGGCAGTGAGATATTCATCGTGCTCATTCAGCCAATTTATGGCTTATGGCAAAATTTGGCAATCTACGCGGTGGCCTTTACCGGCACTGTATCCTGAAACGCGGCAAGCGCCGCCTTGAGCCCTTCCGGCCCTGCGGCCACCGTCTCCGGCCTCGGCGAGAAGCCGGCGCCGAGCATCTTGCGGCCGAGCATATGGTCGCCTGGGCGGTTGACGGATTCGATGCCGAGCAACCGGCTTCCGGCGTAGTGATAGATCGAGAACCTGTTCTCTGCGAGGTCGCCCAGCACGACATGGCTGTCGCCGCCTTGCGTCAGTCCCACCATTTGCAGTTTCATGTCGCCGATGTCGGACCAGAACCACGGCACGGCCGAAAAAGGCTCGGCATGGCCAACGATCGTGCGCGCCGCAAGCCGCGCCTGGTCGGTCGCGTTCTGCACCGATTCCAGCCGCACGTCGCCGCCGGTGAACCAGTGCCGGTAGGAGGCAGCATCGCCGACCGCAATGATTTCGGGGATCGAGCTCTGCATATGCTGGTCGACACGGATGCCGTTGGCGATGGCGACGCCGGCGGCTTCGGCCAGCTCGACATTGGGCACCACGCCGATGCCGATGATCACCATTTGCGCCGGCAGGCGTTCGCCGGTCGAGGTGATCGCGGCCGAGACGCGGCCGCCTTCGCGCTCCAGTCTGGAAATCGTGGTGCCGGTCAGGATGCGCACGCCCATCGCTTCCAGGCGCTGGCGCACATGAGCCGCGATCACCGGCGCCACCGCGCGGCCGAGCAGGCGGTCCACCGCCTCAACGACGGTGATCTTGCGGCCGGCAGCCCTCAGCGTCGCCGCGATCTCCAGCCCGATGAAGCCGCCGCCGAGGATGACCACATCCTCGCTTTGTGCGCTGAGCTCGCGGATCAGCCGCGCGTCGGCCAGCGAGCGCAGCGACACGACGCCGGAAAGCTCCGTGCCCTCGAATTTGAGAAGACGTGGCCGAGAGCCGGTCGCCAGGATCAGTCGGGCAAAGCCGAGCGAGCCGCCGCCCGCAATGTCCAGCCTGCGAGCGCTGGCGTCGATGCTAGCGATGCGCACGCCCGGCCGGAAATCAATGCTGCTGCCAGAGTAGAAAGCTTCGCCGCGCAAGGGCTGCGGCTTTGCGTCGCCATCCTTGATGAAGGTCTTGGACAGCGGCGGCTTGTGATAGGGCAGCTCATTCTCGTCGCTGACCAGCACAACGGGACCGTCATAGCCCTCTTCGCGCAGGCTGGCGGCTGCCTGCACGCCGGCATGACCCGCACCGACAATGACCACCCCGTTCTTCATCGCTGTCCTTTTTTCCTTCAAATCTAGGGACTTCCGCCAAGTGGCGATTGTCTGCCGCCGCCGCAAGGGCTTCAGTCCGGGTCGCACCCAGGACTGCTGCCTGTCAATCGCCGCACAGGTGACGCGATCGGGCGAAAGCACCGGTAAAGTTGACAGTCGCAGTTTAGAATAATTCTAAACTATTGTTTCAATTGATTTTTTCTTTCTTTCGACAATTGACTTCTGGCCGCTCCATCGGTTTATGAGGAGCTGCGCGCAAAGCGCATTCCTTTGATGTCGGGGCCTTGAACCCTTTCGATTGGAGGCATTTCGAATGTCTTTTGTCCATGAGCCGCGCCACGGCGCGGCGTCCTTGCCATTCCGATCGTTCGTGTTCGCCCCGGCGCCGCGCGCCCGCTTCGGCGCGCTTATGTCATTGAATTTCCAGGAGAGACGGGATTGATGAGAGCGATAATTGCGCCACGTTTCGGCAGCAGGCTTGCTGCGATCGGCGCCACCGCGGCGCTGACGGCTGCTGTCTTCGTGCTGCCGGCGAAAGCCGAGACCGACGCCAAAGCGGTAATCAGGACCTATGCCGACATCGCGCTGGCCAAATACGAGGATTCGCTGACCACCGCGCAGGCGCTCGACAAGGCTGTCGACGCGTTTCTCGCCCAGCCGTCGGCCGATACGCTGAAAGCCGCCCGCGAGGCCTGGAAGGCGGCGCGCATTCCCTACCAGCAGACCGAAGTCTACCGCTTCGGCAACAAGATCGTCGACGACTGGGAAGGCAAAGTGAATTCCTGGCCGCTGGATGAAGGCCTGATCGACTATGTCGCCAAGAGCTACGGCACGGAGTCGGATGAAAACGCGCTCTATACGGCAAATGTCATCGCCAACAAGGAAATCGAGATCAACGGCAAGAAGGTCGACGCCTCGAAGCTTTCGCCTGAATTCCTCTCCGGCACGCTGCAGGAGGCCGGCGGCGTCGAGGCCAATGTGGCGACCGGCTATCACGCCATCGAATTCCTGCTCTGGGGCCAGGATCTGCACGGCACCGGGCCCGGCGCCGGCGAGCGTCCCTATACCGACTATGATCTCAAAAACTGCACCGGCGGCAATTGCGACCGCCGTGCCGAGTATCTGAAGTCGGTGAGCGACCTATTGGTCTCCGACCTGCAGGAAATGGTCGGCAACTGGAAGGAGGACGGCGCCGCGCGCAAGAACCTCGTCGATGGCGAGCCGAACGCCGGCATCTCCACCATCTTCACCGGCATGGGCTCGCTTTCCTATGGCGAACTGGCCGGCGAGCGCATGAAGCTCGGCCTCCTGCTGCACGATCCGGAGGAGGAGCACGACTGCTTCTCCGACAACACCTATAATTCCCATCTCTATGACGCGATCGGCATCCGCGCCGCCTATCATGCCAGCTATACGCGTCTCGACGGCACCGTGGTTTCGGGTGCTTCCGTGTCCGACATGGTCAAGACGGCCGACCCGGCGATCGACAAGGAACTCTCCGATAAGCTGGACGTCACCGTCGCCAAGATGGAAGCCATCAAGGCGCGTGCGCTGGCCGGCGAGGCCTATGACCAGCAGATCGCCGAAGGCAACGCCGCGGGCAACGCCACCGTGCAGGCGGCGATCGACGCGCTGATCGATCAGACCAAGTCGATCGAACGCGCCGTCGGTGCGCTGAAGCTGAACAGCATCGCGTTCGAAGGCTCCGACAGCCTCGACGCACCGGACAAGGTGTTCAAATAGCGCCCATAGCCAAGCGACGCCGGAGCGGGGCCGTCAGCCAGAGCAAGTAAATGCTGATCTGCCATTGCAACATCATCACCGAAAAGGAGATCGAGCAGACGATCGTCGGCCTGCTGGATGAGGACCCCTGGCAACTTATCGTGCCTGCCAAAGTCTATCACGCCATGCGCAAGCGCGGCCGTTGTTGCGGCTGCTTCCCGAATGTGGTGGAAACGATCATTCGGGTCACCGAGAACTATCATGCCCGCTCGGAGGGGAGTGGCATGGACGTCGTTTCACACCTGGATCGCGTCAGAGGCCTGCGGGTTCAATACGGGAGCAGATTCCATGAAAGGCGAACCGGAAATCATCGAGCAGCTTAACGAGGCCCTGTTTCTGGAGCTCGGAGCCGTCAATCAGTACTGGGTCCATTTCCGTCTGCTCGAGGATTGGGGATATACCAAGCTGGCCAAGAAGGAGCGCGCCGAATCGATCGAGGAGATGCATCATGCCGACCGGCTGGTGGCCCGCATCATCTTTCTCGAAGGCCATCCGAACCTGCAGTCGGTCGCACCGCTGCGCATCGGCCAGAACGTCAAGGAAGTGCTCGAATCCGATCTGGCCGGCGAATATGACGCGCGCACCGCCTACAAGCGCTCGCGCGAGATCTGCCATGAGGCGGGCGACTTCGTAACGATGAAGCTGTTCGAGGATCTGCTGTCCGACGAGGAAGGTCACATCGACTTTCTGGAGACGCAGCTCGACCTGCTTGCCTCGATCGGCGAGGAAAAGTACGGCCAGCTCAACGCCGACTCAGCCAACGAGGCGGAGTAAAGGATATGCGGGAATGCGGCGCCCCGTAAATCTTTTGCGCCGCCCGCGGTTCAAGGTTCGTGGCCTGCCGTCCCAAAAAAACCCGCGACGCCAGGTGTTTCGCAGGGCTTCGCTTTTGCTGGCGGTCACGCTTTCAGCCTCGGCCCTGGCCGGCGAGCCGGTCCGCCTGCCGACCAGCCGCACCGATCTGACGCCGAAAGACCAGGCGCGGGTTCTGGCCGTCACCAGGCCGACTTCGGACTTTTCCAGACCCGAACCGTTCGAGCTGATGCAGGGCGGCGCCGGTACGTCAAGGAAAGACGTCAACCGCGACGCCTTCTCGCAATCTTCGGCCAACATCACCTTCGAGGAAGAGGGCAGTTTCAAACTCGGCAATGCGCTCTTCCGCAAGAACTGGGTGTCGTCGCCATCATCGACGCAGGCCTCCGACGGGCTCGGCCCGCTGTTCAACGAACGCGCCTGCCAGAATTGCCATCTGCAGGATGGTCGCGGCCGGCCGCCGGCGGGCGGCACTGGTTCGACCTCGATGTTCCTGCGTCTGGCCCGCGATGCGAGCAGCGAGGACGAAAAGGCCGCGCTTGCCGGCCATCAGGCGCTGAACTTCCCCGATCCGGTCTATGGCTCGCAATTGCAGGAACTGGCGGTTCCGGGCCTCAAGGGCGAGGGCCGCATGCATGTCGACTATTCCGAACAGAAGGTGACGCTCGGCGACGGCGCCGCGGTCTCGCTGCGCAAGCCCAGCTATTCGGTCGAGGGTCTCGGCTATGGCCCGCTCGATCCCCGCACAACGCTGTCGCCGCGGCTGACACCGCCGATGATCGGCCTCGGCCTCATCGAGCAGATTTCGCCGGCCGACATTCTTGCCCATGCCGACCCGGACGACCGCGACGGCGACGGCATTTCGGGCAGGCCGAATATCGTTCGCGACGAGTTGGGCGGCGAGTTGACGCTCGGCCGTTTCGGCTGGAAGGCGCAGACCGCGTCGATCCGCCAGCAGGCGGCCGACGCCTTCGCCGGCGACATCGGCATTTCCACGCCGGAAATGCCGAAGCATTGGGGCGATTGCACGCAGGCGCAAAGGGATTGCCTTGCCCTGCCGAATGGCATGCAACAACGCCTGGGCACAGCCGAGGCACCGCCGCCGGTAATGGATCTCGTCACCTTCTATGCGCAGAACCTGGCCGTGCCGGCACGGCGCGATCTCGACGAGCCCGATGTGCTCGCCGGCAAGAAACAGTTCTACGAGATGGGCTGCATTTCCTGCCATACGCCGAAATTCGTCACCTTGCGCGGCACGCCCAATAAGGCGCAGGCCTTCCAGCTGATCTGGCCCTATTCCGACTTCCTGCTGCACGACATGGGCCCCGGCCTCGCCGACGGGCAGCGGGTCGGGGAAGCCAGCGGCAGCGAATGGCGCACGCCGCCGCTGTGGGGCATCGGCCTGACAGCGACGGTCAACGGCAACACTTTCTATCTGCATGACGGGCGCGCGCGCTCGCTTGCCGAGGCGATCCTCTGGCACGGCGGCGAAGGCCAAAAAGCCCGCGACCGCTTTGCCGCCGCCAACGCAGCGGACCGCGATGCGCTGATCAAATTCCTGGAGTCGCTCTGATGTTGAACCGCCTGGCTGCCATCCTCGCTCTGCCGCTCATTCTGGCCAGCGCCTTGCCGGCGCCCGCGGCGGTCAAAGCCTCCGACGTCATCCAGCGCGCGATCGACGGCTTTGTCCGCCCTGCTTATGCCAGCCTCGACGATCATGCGGCAGGCCTGACCAAGGCGATGCACATGCTCTGCGGTGCGCCGTCCCCGCAGAACCTCGAAGCGGCCCGCGCGGATTTCTCGGCCACGGTCGAGGCTTGGTCGGTGGCCGAAATCATCGGCTTCGGGCCGATCAAGGAAAACAACCGGCTGGAGCGGATGCTCTATTGGCCGGACCGCAAGAGCATCGGCCTGCGGCAGGTGCAGGGGACACTCGCCTCGAAGGATCCGGCCGCTGCCGATCCCGCGCAACTGGCGGGAAAGAGCGTCGCCATGCAAGGGCTCGGCGCGCTGGAATTCGTGCTTTTCGGCGACGGCGCGGAAAGCCTCGCCGGCAAGGACGATCCCTATCGCTGTGCCTACGGCACGGCGGTCGCCGGCAACATCGAAGCGTTTGCTGGCGAGGTCCGCGACGCCTGGAACAAGCCGGACGGCTTTGCTTCGCTTTGGGCCAATCCAGGGCCGAACAACCCACTCTACCGCGACGGTACCGAAGCGGTGACGGAGCTGGTCGGCGTCTTCATCAACGAGTTGGAAATGGTCCGCGACGTGCGCCTCAAAGGCTTCCTTGGCTCCAAGCCGGATGCCGACAAACCGAAACAGGCGATCTACTGGCGCTCGCAAAACACCACGAATTCGCTGGCCGGAAATCTCCAGGGCATCGATACGCTTTTCCAGGCCTCGAAGCTTGGCGATGCGCTGCCGGCCGAAGCCCGATGGATGGCCGAATCCATCCACATCCAGCTGACCAACGGCATCGTCACCGCCAAATCGGTCACCGGTCCGGTCGACAAGGCGCTTACCGATCAGGCGTTGCGCGACAAGCTCGAGCATTTCGCGCTGATAACCTCGAGCCTGTCGACCCTGATCGGCACAAGGATGACCGCCGAATTCGGCCTGACCGCCGGCTTCTCTTCACTCGACGGGGATTGAACCTTGCAAACCCCGCTCATCGATCGTCGTGATTTCCTGCGGGCCGCCGGCGTAAGCTTCGCCGCGGCGATGGCGCCGCGCGCCTGGGCTGATACGCTTGCCTCGGATGCGGTTTTTGCCACGGCCTTCGTCAAGCGGGATGGCAGCTTCGGCGCCGCCGTCCTTTCCGAGGCGGGCCAGATCCTGCACACAATCGGCCTGCCCGACCGCGGCCATGACGTGACGTTCGACCCGGTGTCGAAGCGGTCGGTCGTCTTTGCCCGCCAGCCTGGTACGTTCGCTGTCGTCTTCGACCATACCGGCCGGGACCAGCCGCTGACCATCGCCAGCATCGCCGGCCGGCATTTTTTCGGCCATGGCGTCTTCTCGGTAGACGGTGCGCTTCTCTATGCCACCGAGAACGATTTCGACAACGCCGCCGGTGTCGTCGGCATCTACGATGCGCGCGCCAAATTCAACCGCGTCGGCGAATTCCCGACCTACGGCACGGGTCCGCATGAATTGCTGCTGCTCGGCGACGGCAGGACGCTGGCGATTGCCAATGGCGGCATCGAGACGCATCCGGATTTCGGCCGCGCCGAACTCAACATCGCGACGATGAAACCGTCCTATGTGCTGGTCGACCGCATCACCGGCGACCTGATCGAAAAGCACGAATTGCCGCCGGCGCTGCATCAGCTGTCGATCCGGCACATGGATCGCGACCAGGCCGGCACGGTCTGGTTTGGCTGTCAGTATCGCGGGCCGGGCGGCGATCGTCCGGCGCTGGTCGGCCGCGCCGCGCGCGGCAAAGCGCTTGAATTGCTCGATATGCCGCGGGATGTGCTCTCCGGCTTCCGCAACTATATCGGCTCGGTCGCCGCCAATCCTGCGGCCGGCACGGTCGCCGTCACCTCGCCGGAAGGCAATTCGCTGGCCGTCATCGATGCCGCCAGCGGCCGTGTGATGGCGACGAAAGCGCTGGTCGAGGTTTGCGGCCTGGCCCCGGATGGCTCGGGCTTCATGGCGACGACGGGCGCCGGCGCGATCGTCGGCGGCACCGGCGCGGCGCGCTCGGAGCCCGACTATGTCTGGGACAATCACATGCTGCGTATCGCCCCCGCAGCCTGATCGCCTGGGAAAACCCGCCAGGCCGTCGCCCTGGAAGCGAAGCCGCTTAACATTTATGCGTGGTGGCCCTTGCGGCGGCGGGCCATGGCGGGCACAGGGAATTGTTCGTTAACCGGCCACATGAAGCCGCCCCTATGAAATTACTTGCCATCGACTGCGCCGCCAATCTCTGTGCCGCCTGCGTTTATGACGCAGCCGCCGGCCGTGAACTTGGCCGTCACGTGCTCGATCTCGGCAAGGGGCATGCCGAGCGCCTGATGAGCGCCATCGAGGCGGCGTTGAGAGCTGGCGGGATCGGCTATCACGATCTCGATGCAGTCGCCGTCGCCACCGGACCCGGTTCTTTCACCGGCCTTCGCGTCGGCGTCTCGACCGCGCGCGGCCTGGCTTTGGCGTTGAAAATCCCAGCCATCGGCGTGACAACGCTGGAAGCGCTGGCGGCGGAAGCGGCCGCGGCCTTCCCCGGCCGCGCAGTACTTGCGGCACTCGATGCCGGCCGCGCGGAAATCCATGCGGCCCTTTTCGACAAAGCGTTAGGCTTGACTTACGGTCCAGCCGTGACCACCCTCGCGGAAGCGACTGCCATGGCTCTCGACGCGGGTGCGGTCCTCGCCGGCACCGCCGCGCCGCACATAGCTTCGGCGGCAGGACGCGCGTTCGATATTGGCCCCGTAGCCGCCACCGCCGACATCGCCACCTACGCCAGGCTGGCTGCCGCCAAGGGGCCGGGCGAAAGGCCGAAGCCGCTTTATCTGCGCGGCGCCGACGCCAAGCCGCAGGCCGGCTTCATTCTGCCGCGACAGGATGATGATGCCAGAAAGAGGAGGAAGAAGTCCTGATGCGGATCCCTTTCTTTCAGCCGCGCCGCAGGGACTATGCGTTGGAACCGTTGACGGTTTCGGACAGCGCCGCCGTCTCGGCGCTGCATCAGGAGGACTTCGTGCGGCCCTGGACCGATGGCGAGTTTGCGGCGCTGCTCGAACAGGACACCGTCTTCGGCTACGCCGCGCGTGAGACCGGGCAAGGATCGAAACCGCCGGTCGGTTTCGTGCTGGCGCGGCTTGCGGCCGGCGAGGGCGAAATCCTGACGGTAGCGGTGGCGCGAACGCATCGCCGCCAGGGGCTCGGCTGGCAATTGATGGATGCGGTGCTGCGCGAATTGCATGCGCAGCGCGCCGAGGCGCTGTTCCTCGAAGTCGACGAGACCAACGCGCCGGCCATTGCGCTCTACCGCAGGCTCGGCTTCCGCCAGGTCGGCAAGCGGCCGAACTACTACAGGTCGACCGAGAACGGCCCGACCGGCGCGCTTGTCATGCGCCGCGATCTTCGCTAGCCAGTCGCCCGGGACTAGGGCCGGAGCGAATGATCAAGAAGTTGAGGGTTTTCCTGGCGCTCGGCCTTGTCGTTGCGAGCTCGCTGGTGCTGGTGCCGCTGCAGATACTGTCGATGAAGACAGGTCTCTGGCCCGAGACGGTCATCCTGAAAATCTGGCACGGCATGATCCTCAGGGCGCTCGGCATGCGCGTCCACATCAAAGGCGCGCTGGCCACCGAGCGTCCGCTGCTGGTGGCGGCCAATCACATTTCCTGGACCGACATCATGGTGCTGGGCTCTTTTGCCGATGTGAAATTCATCGCCCGGGCCGACTTGGAAGGCTGGCCGCTGATCGGCATGCTGTCCAAACTGCAGCGCACCGTCTTCATCGAGCGCGAGCGCAAGCGCACTTCAGGCGATCAGGCGAGCGAGATTGCCGGCCGCATGGCCAAGGGCGATGCCATGGTGCTGTTCGCCGAGGGTTCGACCGGCGATGGCAATCTCGCGCTGCCGTTCAAGAGCACCTTGTTTGGCGCCGCTTCGATGGCGATATCGGAAGGGGCGGCGCAAAAAGTGTTCATCCAGCCGGTGGCGATCGCCTATACGCGGCTGCACGGCGTGCCGATGGGCCGCCGCCACCGGCCGATCGCCGCCTGGATCGGCGATCAGGATCTGATGCCGCATCTCAAGGCGCTGCTTGCCGAAGGTTCGTTCGATGTCGAGGTGCATTTCGGTGAGCCGATCCCTTTCGCCAAGGGCTCGAACCGCAAGGAAACGGCGCGATTGATGGAAGCCAAGGTGCGCGAGATGATGCAGGCAGCCCTTACCGATCCGCTTCCAAGTCGCTAGACGGGCAGAATCGTCTGTTTTTTGTCACGGAAAGGCGTTAGAAGCCGCCTGATGGAATTGAATACGACTGAAAGTCACGACATCGGCATCGCGCCCGAGCACCCGGTGAGCGCCGCCCCGGCGGCGAAGAAGGTCTTCGTCAGGACTTATGGCTGCCAGATGAACGTCTACGATTCCCAGCGCATGACCGATGCGCTGGCCGCCGACGGCTATGTCGCTACCGACGCCATCGACGATGCCGATCTGGTGCTGCTCAACACTTGCCACATCCGTGAGAAGGCGGCGGAAAAGGTCTATTCCGAGCTCGGCCGCATCCGCGATATGAAGGCCGAGCGCGCCGAAGCCGGCCGCGAGCTCTTGATCGGCGTCGCCGGTTGCGTGGCGCAGGCCGAAGGCGCCGAGATCATCCGCCGTTCGCCTGCCGTCGATCTGGTCATCGGCCCGCAGACCTATCATCGCCTGCCCGACGTGCTGGCCAGGGTCCGCGGCGGCAGGAAGATCGTCGAGACCGACTACGCCGTCGAGGATAAGTTCGAGCATCTGCCGCAGCCCAAGCGCGCCGAACTCGTCAAACGCGGCGTCACCGCCTTCCTCACCGTCCAGGAAGGCTGCGACAAGTTCTGCACCTTCTGCGTGGTGCCCTATACGCGCGGCTCCGAAGTTTCGCGGCCGGTGGCCCAGATCGTAGCCGAGGCGCAGCGCCTGGCCGAGGCCGGCGTGCGCGAGGTGACGCTGCTCGGCCAGAACGTCAATGCCTGGCACGGCGAGGGCGAGGATGGCGAGGAATGGGGCCTCGGCCGCCTGCTCTTCCGCCTGGCGGAAATTCCCGGCCTGGCGCGGCTGCGCTACACCACCAGCCACCCGCGCGACATGGATGACGAATTGATCGCCGCGCACCGTGACCTGCCCGCCCTGATGCCCTATCTGCATTTGCCGGTGCAGTCTGGCTCCGACCGGATCCTGAAGGCGATGAACCGTAGACATACGGCACGCGACTATCTCAAGCTGATCGATCGCATCCGCGCCGCCCGCGCCGACATCGCCATGTCCGGCGATTTCATCGTCGGCTTCCCCGGCGAGACGGAGGCCGATTTCGAGGCGACGCTCAAGCTGGTGCGCGAGGTGAGCTACGCTTCGGCTTTCTCCTTCAAATATTCGCCGCGCCCCGGCACGCCGGGCGCCGAAATGGACGGCCATCTGCCGGAGGCGGTGAAGGAAGAGCGCTTGCGGCGCCTGCAGGCGCTGATCAGCGCTCAGCAGCAGGATTTCATCGCCAGCCTTGTCGGGCAAACCATCGGCACGCTGATCGACAAGCCGGGCCGCCGTCCGGGCCAGAAGGTCGGCCGTTCGCCGTGGCTGCAGCCGGTTATTGTTGACGACAAGGCCGGCGAAATCGGTGACATTATCGATGTACGAATCACGAGAACGGGCCAGAACAGCCTGTTCGCCGAATTGGTCTGATGGCCTCGGCAGATGAGGAGAGACGGTTGAGCGCTGCTGAACTGAAGAACGTGACCCCGAACCAGGCATCCGGGGCCTCCGACATGGCGCACATCGTTCTGACCTTCGACAACAACAAGCTTGCCAGTGCCCTCTATGGACAGTTCGATGAGAACCTGGCGCGGCTCGAGCAGAAGCTCGGCGTCGATATCCGCTCGCGCGGCAACCAGCTGACCATCAAGGGCTCGGCCACCGCCGCCGAGCAGGCGCGCCGTGCGCTGGACACCCTTTACGGCATCCTGCAGAAGGGCGCCGACATCGGTCAGTCGGATGTCGATGGCGCCGTGCGCATGGCGATCGCCGCCGACGACCAGCTGACGCTGCCCACCCTGGAGCGCAAGGGCAAGGTCTCGGCAGCCCAGATCACGACGCGAAAGAAGACGATCTATGCCCGTTCGCTGACACAGGACGCCTATATGCGTGCCCTGGAGCGCTCGGAGCTCGTCTTCGGCATCGGTCCCGCCGGCACCGGCAAGACCTACCTGGCGGTGGCGCATGCGGCGATGCTCCTGGAGCGCGGCATGGTCGAGCGCATCGTGCTGTCGCGTCCCGCCGTCGAGGCCGGCGAGCGGCTTGGCTTCCTGCCCGGCGACATGAAGGAAAAGGTCGACCCGTATCTCAGACCCCTCTACGACGCGCTTTACGACATGATGCCGGCGGACAAGGTGGAGCGGGCGATCGCAGCCGAAGTGATCGAAATCGCGCCGCTGGCCTTCATGCGCGGCCGCACGCTGGCGCATGCCGCGGTCATCCTCGACGAGGCGCAGAACACCACGCCGATGCAGATGAAGATGTTCCTGACCCGTCTCGGCGAGAACTCGCGCATGATCGTCACCGGCGATCCGACCCAGATCGACCTGCCGCCCAACACCAAGTCGGGCCTTGTCGAGGCGCTGAGGATCCTCGACGGCGTCACCGGCATGGTCACGGTGCGCTTCAACGAAGGCGATGTGGTGCGGCATCCGTTGGTTGCCGAGATCGTCAAGGCCTATGACCGCGACGGCAAGCTCGCCAGGGGGCTTGGCGCGGAAAGCTAGAGCAATTCCAGGAAAAGTGCGTAGCGGTTTTCCGTTCGGAATTGCGTGAAAACAAATACTTAGAGCGGGTCAGCGATTCTATCAAACGCTGAACGGCTCTAGGGCATGATCCCGAAAAGTGCGCGGCGTTTTTTCTTCGCTGACCTCCGGTTCGGGAAAGATCATGCTCTAAACAAGAAGACAAAAGCCGCATGGCTGAAGGCGCGAAATCCGCCGGCGGGGCGCCCGTCGAGATAGATATTTTCATTGAGGCGGGCGCGTGGCCGGCGCAAGCCGAACTGACCAGCCTCGTCGATCGCGCCGTCGCGGCTGCGCTTGCCGAGACCGGTGTGGGCGGTGCCTCCGAGCTCAGCGTCGTTTTTTCCGATGATGCCCATATCCGCACCCTCAACGCCGAATGGCGCGGCAAGGATAAACCGACCAACGTTTTGTCTTTCCCGGCTTTTCCCTTCGCGAAAGGCGGTCCGCTGCCGCCGATGCTCGGCGACATCGTGCTTGCGTCCGAGACGGTCGCACGCGAAGCGGCACTGGAAGAAAAGCCAGTCGAGAACCATATCACCCATCTCGTCATCCATGGCCTGCTGCATCTTCTGGGCCATGATCACGAGACCGACGCCGAGGCTGAGGAGATGGAGATGATCGAGCGCGCGGCGCTTGCGAGGCTTGCCATTCCCGATCCCTACGCGTAACAAAAAAGACCAATTGACCGGACGACGATGAACGACAAACCTGAAACTGCCGCCCGTGCGGACGCCGGCAGTGTGGCCAAGCCTTCCGAAAAGACGGAAGAGGGCTCCAGTCCGAGTATTGCGACCGGCGGCGCGGCCAGCGAGCCGTCGCCTGCCGGTCCTTCCCTGTTCGACCGCGTGCTTGGCCTGTTCCGGCACCGCAACGGCACCAGCCTGCGCGAGGAGATCGCCGGCGCGCTCGCCGAAACGACGACCGACGCGGGCGCCTTCTCGCCCGGCGAGCGGGCCATGCTCAACAACATCCTGCGGCTGCGCGAAGTGCGCGTCGAGGATGTGATGGTGCCGCGCGCCGACATCGAGGCGGTCGAGATCACCACCAAGCTCGGCGAACTGCTCAGCCTGTTCGAGCAATCCGGCCATTCGCGCATGCCGGTCTATTCCGAGACGCTCGACGACCCGCGCGGCATGGTCCATATCCGCGACGTGCTTGCCCACATCACCAAGGTGGCGCGCGTCAGAAAAGGCCGCGCCAGCCGGAAGGTGCCGGCGACGACCGCGCTCGATCTTGCCCAGGTCGATCTGGCGCGCACCATCGGCGACCTGAACCTGATCCGCCCGGTGCTGTTCGTGCCGCCCTCCATGCTCGCTTCCGACCTGATGGGCCGCATGCAGACGACGCGCACCCAGATGGCGCTGGTCATCGACGAATATGGCGGCACCGACGGCCTCGCCTCGCTGGAAGACATCGTCGAGATGGTGGTCGGCGACATCGAGGACGAGCACGATGACGACGAGCCGATGATCACCCAGACCGGCGACGGTGTCTTCGTCGTCGACGGCAAGGCCGAGATCGACGAAGTGGCCAGGATGATCGGCGAGGATTTCACCGCCGGCGAGCATGGCGAATATGTCGACACCATCGGCGGCATGATCTTCAACACGCTCGGCCGCGTCCCGGCCAGGGGCGAGGTGGTGCAGGCCATACCTGGCTTCGAATTCCACGTGCTCGACGCCGACCCGCGCCGCGTCAAGCGCGTGCGCATCGTGCAGAGCCCGAAAGGCGAGCGGCAGCGCCGCCGCGCCGCCCGCACCGAGCAGGCCTGACCCAGTCCCCAATGTCAGTTGAAGACCCGTTCAAGCACGCCGTCCTGGGCTCCGGCGTCTTCTACAGGGATCCGCGGGCGGCTTTGGTCTGGCTGGAGGCCGCCTTCGGTTTCGAGCCGAGCATGCTCGTGAGCGACGCCGAGGGACGGCTTGTTCACGCAGAAATGCGGTTCGGCGACGGCTACATCATCGTCGACTCAGAATGGGCCGAGCGCATTGCCAGCCCGGCCTCGGTCGGTGGCCGGAACACCCAGTCGGTCTATGTCCGCTTGAAGGACGGCATCGACGCTCATTGCGAGCAGGCACGCGCGGCGGGCGCCGAAATCGTCGAAGCGCCGGCGGACCAGTTCTACGGCGAGCGTCAATACCGGGCTCGTGATCCGGAAGGCCACGTCTGGACCTTCACACAGACCGTGCGCGTAGTGCCGAGGGAGGAGGCCGAGCGGCTGAGTGGTCTGCGGATCGAAGGCTGGCATCAATAGGCGGGCTTCCGTCAAAACACTGATTTGGAGCAGGCGGCGCGGCCTGATAAACCTCTTCTTCGCTGATTCGCGCGACTTGGAAGCTATATGCAGCGCTTTACCGGCCGGATAATTCTGCTGTGGGGATGGCGGCGGGCGCTGGTGGCGTTTCTCGCCGGAGCGCTGGCGGTCCTTGGCCAGGCGCCCTACGATTTCTTCGCCGCCTGTTTCATCTCGTTCCCGGTCCTGGTCTGGCTGCTCGACGGCGCCACCGGCGAAGCCTCCGACGGCTGGCTGCGGCGCCTGCGGCCGGCCTTCGCCACCGGCTGGTGGTTCGGCTTCGGCTATTTCCTCGCCGGCCTCTGGTGGATCGGCTCCGCGCTCCTGGTCGAGGCCGATGAATTCGCCTGGGCCTTGCCCTTTGCCGTCGTCGGCATCCCCTTCGCGCTCGCCTTCTTCTATGGCTTGGCAACGATCGTGGCGCGGCTTTTCTGGAGCAGCGACATCGGCCGCATCGCCGCGCTCGCCTTCGGCTTTGGCCTCGTCGAATGGCTGCGCGATTTTCTCTTCACCGGCTTCCCCTGGAATGCCGTCGGCTACGCGGCGATGCCGGTGCCGCTGCTGATGCAGAGCGTGTCGGTGACCGGCATGATCGGCATGAATGCGCTCGCCGTCTTTGTCTTTTCCCTGCCGGCGCTTGCCGCTGCGCGCAAGCATCTGAGGCTCGGCGCGGCCTTATTCGTCATCCTCGTGGCCGCTCATGTCGGTTTCGGCTACGTCAGGCTTACCGCGCCGGCCGAACCGGCCGCCCGCTCGATCGACGTTCGCATCGTTCAGCCGGCCGTCGACCTCAGCGAGAAGTGGGATGCCTCGGTGCGCGACCGTATCTTCGCCACCCTGATGGGCATTTCGGCGCAATCGCCGGAGCCGGGCCATGCCAGGCCGCAACTGATCCTGTGGCCGGAAACCTCGGTGCCGTTCCTGTTCACGGAGCGCCCGGACGCGCTGACCGCTTTGGGCGACATGCTGGGCGACGGCCAGATGCTGATCGCCGGCGTCGTGCGCGAGGAGGGCGGATCGGCCAATGCCGGCAGCCGCTATTACAATTCCGTGTTGGCGATCAACGACAAGGGCGAGATCACCGATGCCGTCGACAAGGTGCATCTGGTGCCGTTCGGCGAATACCTGCCTTTCGCCGACCTGTTCGAGCATTTCGGCATCGGCCAGCTCGTCGCCGGGCCGATGAATTTCGCCGCCGGCAATGAGCGCCATCCGATCATTGTGCCCAATGGTCTGCGCGCCGTTCCATTCATCTGTTACGAAGTCATCTTTCCTGACCTCGTGGCAGTTGACGCAACGTCAGCCGGGCTTATTGTGAACGTCACCAACGACGCCTGGTTCGGCGACACGCCAGGCCCGTATCAGCACTTCAGACAGGCGCAGATTCGTGCGGTGGAGAACGGGTTGCCTTTGTTGCGTGCTGCCAACAATGGCATCTCGGCCGTCGTCGATTCGCGCGGGCGCATTGTCGATGCGCTGGCGGTCGACGCGCGCGGGGCCATCGATGCGCATGTGCCGGTTGCGGGCCATGCCCTGCTATCCGCCGACCAGCGGCGCATTAACGGATTGCTGATCATGTTGCTGTTTGGCCTGGGAGCCTTCGCATTGAATGTAAGGCAACGGCTACGGGTGAATTGACAGTCGGCACATTAGAAACTCATACTGTAACGCCTAAAATTTTCTCGAAGTCGGTTGGAGGGGTTCTGTTGGGGCAGGTGGCTCCGGCTTCTATTGGGCGAGAAAAATAGAAAAAGCCGGAAAAATTCGGCGAGGAAAAAAATGACAGAAGAGAACAAGAAAAAGCCGAATCCGATCGACATTCATGTCGGCAGTCGCATCCGGCTTCGCCGCAACATGCTTGGAATGAGCCAGGAAAAGCTGGGTGAGAATCTCGGCATCACGTTTCAACAGATTCAGAAGTACGAAAAGGGGACGAACAGGGTTGGCGCCAGCCGTTTGCAGGCGATCGCCTCCATATTGAGCGTTCCCGTCGCCTTCTTCTTCGAGGATGCACCCGGTCAGGAGGCCGGGGCTGGCAATCGGGGGTTCGCCGAAGACTCGTCGATGGCATTCGCCATCGAATTCTGCGGCAGCCCGGAGGGACTTCAGCTCAACCGTGCCTTCGTCAAGATTCCCGACGTCAAGGTTCGGCGCAGGATCATCGATCTGGTGAAATCGCTCTCGACCGACGACGCCGAGTGATTCCAGGCTGATGGCAGCCGGCGGCGCTTTGCCGCCGGTTTGGCACAAGTTTGCTATGCGCCGGTGGCACAAGCCTGCTATGTGCCGGTTGGCACAAGCCTGCCATGCCGACATTCATGCCAGAGCCGTCGCGCCGCTTGACGAGCGGCGCCCGGCACCGCTAACACGTGGCGCGCCAAAATCGGCAGCCCTGCCGATATTTTTTCAAGAGGGGACACCCGTGACGCGGCAGAATTATCTCTTCACCTCGGAATCCGTTGCCGAGGGCCATCCCGACAAAGTCTGTGACCGTATCTCCGACGAGATCGTCGATCTCGTCTATCGCGAGGCCAAGAAGACAGGCATGGACCCGTGGAAGGTGCGCGTTGCCTGCGAGACGCTGGCCACCACCAACCGCGTCGTCATCGCCGGCGAGGTCAGGGTTCCCGACACCCTTTTGAAGAAGGACAAGGCGGGCAACATCCTCACGGATGCGGCCGGCCACCCTGTCATCAATCCGGCCAAATTCAAGTCGGTCGCCCGCAAGGCGATTCGCGAGATCGGCTACGAGCAGGCCGGCTTCCATTGGAAAACGGCCAAGATCGAAGTCCTGCTGCACGGCCAGTCGCCCGACATCGGCCAGGGCGTCGACAACGCCGCCGACCGCCAGGGCGAGGAAGGGGCCGGCGACCAGGGCATCATGTTCGGTTATGCCTGCCGCGAGACGCCCGACCTGATGCCGGCGCCGATCTACTACAGCCACAAGATCCTCGAACTGCTGGCCGCCGCGCGTCATGAAGGCAATGGCGAAGCCGGCAAGCTCGGCCCGGACGCCAAGAGCCAGGTCACCGTGCGCTATGTCAACGGCAAGGCGGCGGAAGCGACGCAGATCGTGCTGTCGACGCAGCATCTCGACGACAGCTGGGATTCCAAGAAAGTCCGCAAGGTCGTCGAGCCTTACATCCGCGAGGCGCTTGGCGACCTCAAGATCGCCGAAGACTGCAATTGGTACATCAACCCGACCGGCAAGTTCGTCATCGGCGGACCTGACGGCGACGCCGGACTCACCGGCCGCAAGATCATCGTCGACACCTATGGCGGTGCGGCACCCCATGGCGGCGGCGCCTTCTCCGGCAAGGACACCACCAAGGTCGACCGTTCGGCGGCCTATGCGGCGCGCTACCTCGCCAAAAACGTTGTGGCGGCCAAGCTCGCCGACCGCTGCACCATCCAGCTCTCCTACGCCATCGGCGTCGCCCAGCCGCTGTCGGTCTATGTCGACCTGCACGGCACCGGCAGGGTCGACGAGGCCAGGCTCGAGGAAGCGCTGCGCAAGGTGATGGACCTGTCGCCGTCCGGCATCCGCCGTCATCTCGACCTCAACAAGCCGATCTATGCCAAGACCTCGTCCTATGGCCATTTCGGCCGCAAGGCCGGCCGCGACGGTTCCTTCTCTTGGGAGAAGACGGACCTGGCAAAAGCGCTCAAGGACGCGGTCGCCGATGCGATTGCCGCCTGACGGCGTCGCCAAGCCTTATCCATGGAGCCAAACGACAGGCCGAGCCGCGCGACCGAAGGATTTTTCGGCCGCCGGCGCGGCAAGACCATTCGCCCGCATCAGGCGGCCGCGCTTGAAAGCGGCCTGCGCGTTTACCGGCTCGACCTGACGGCGGAAGCGCCGGCAGACCTCAAAACGCTGTTCAAGGCGGAGGTTTCGGCGCTGCAGCTCGAGATCGGCTTCGGCGGCGGCGAGCATCTCTTGCATCGTGCGACGGAAGCGCCGGCGACCGGCTTCATCGGCGTCGAGCCCTTCGTCAACGGCATGGCCAAGATGATGACGGCGCTTGAGAATCGGCCGCTCGCCAATCTGAGAGTCTACGACGACGACGCCACGCGCCTGCTCGACTGGCTGCCGCCGGCCTCGCTCGACGGCATCGATTTGCTTTATCCCGATCCCTGGCCGAAGAAGAAGCACTGGAAGCGGCGCTTCGTCGGTGCGGCAAATCTCGACCGCTTCGCGCGCGTGCTGAAACCTGGCGGAAAATTCCGCTTCGCCTCCGACATCGGTACCTATGTGAACTGGACGTTGTTGCACTGCCGCGAGCACGGCGCTTTCGCCTGGCAGGCGAGCGACGCCGCCGACTGGCACCGGCCCTATGAGGGCTGGCCCGGCACGCGCTACGAAGCGAAAGCCATCCGCGAGGGACGGCGCCCCGCCTATCTGACTTTCATCCGGAAGTAGTCGGCAGTTCCCAACTTCAGCTGCTCAGACGCGGCCGATCCTGTCGAAGGCGGCCGGATTGATGGCGAGCTTCTTCAAGTCGCCTCGGCGCGACTTGCGACCGGCCTCGACAGCCCGCGACGCGGCTGCCGCGCTGCCGAATGCGTTGAAGAAATCACCGATGAAGAAAAACAGTCCACGGTCCATATGATTGGTCTCGCGCGCCACCGCACGCGTCCTTCCTTTGCGCTGCAACATGGGTGATGACGACATGTCGGTTCACCAAGAATTGCATGGCCGCCGCCATGCGCGGCGCAACGCAGCTCAAGCGGGCCGCCTCACGACATGCGGAGTTGACGAACCACTTTGGTTCCATCACATTCACAGTGAACCAGAATGGAGACAGGATGATGAGTGCCTTCACCGTACGGCTTCCTGACGAGACTGTGGCCAAGCTCGACCAATTGGCCGAAAAGGTGGACCGCTCCCGTTCCTACGTAGCGGCTCAGGCGATCGAAGACTATGTCGCCAGGGAAGAATGGCAGCTTGCCGAGATCGAGGCCGCTCTTGACGAAGCCGATCGAGGAGAATTTGCGAGTGAGCGGGATTTGGCCGGCGTCATAGCGAAATACGTCAGGCCGGCCTTCGAACGATGATGCGGATCCGCTGGACCCAACGCGCCGTGCGTCGCCTCGACCAGATTGGTGCTTTCATCGAAAAGGACAGTCCAACAGCCGCGGCACGGGTCGTTGCGCGAATCGTTTCTTCTGCGGACAATCTCGCCGGGCACCCCGCTATGGGACGGGTCGGGCGGGTGAAAGGGACGCGAGAGCTGGTCCTCGCTGACATCCCATACATAATTTCCTACCGTGTTGTCGGCGGCGAGATCGAGATACTCACCGTGATGCATACGGCCCAGCGATGGCCGCGCCAGTTGTAGACTGCCGCCGCAATCTGCCTGCAGGCTTGAAACACGTGCCCGGATCGTCTATATCAGCCTCAAATTCTTGGTCGGTATGACGAAGAGTGGGTCCACCCGGTCCCGCTCTTTTTTATTACCTGCCGGCCGGAAGCGATAAGGCGACAGGAAACTGATGACTGCAGCGGCAAGCGAGGCCGACGACCGTATCATCCGCGAAAGCGGCATCGATGCGCGCATTGCGCTGATTATTCAGCCGGTGCTGAAGGCTATCGGTTTTCGCCTCGTGCGGGTGCAATTGACCGGCCAGAACGGGCTGACGCTGCAGATCATGGCCGAGCGCGAGGATGGCACCATGACCGTCGAGGATTGCGAAGAGGTCAGCCGCGCGGTGTCGCCGGCGCTCGATGTCGAGGATCCGATCGAAAAGGCGTATCATCTCGAAGTGTCGTCGCCCGGCATCGACCGGCCGCTGGTGCGCAAATCGGATTTCGCCGCCTGGACCGGCCATCTGATCAAGCTGGAGACGTCGGTCCTTGTCGGCGACCGCAAGCGCTTCAAGGGCAAGATCGCCGAGAGCGACGCCGACGGCGTGCTGATCGAGCGCGACAAGGCGGCCTATGGCGAAGCACCGACGGTGCGCGTGCCCTATGACGCGATTGCCGAGGCGCGGCTGGTGCTGACCGACGATCTCATCCGCGAGGCGCTGTCGAAGGACAACAGGGCCCGCAAGGAAGCCAAGAAACGCCGCGGCGAGCCGGAAGATGATGCTTCCGGGGACGCCACGGAAGAAAACGAACACGAACTTTGATTGAGCTGCCGGGCGCAAAGGCCCGGCAAACAGGCTCGGGAGAAAAAAGATGGTTGTAAGTGCCAACAGGCTTGAACTGCTGCAGATCGCCGATGCGGTCGCGCGTGAAAAGTCGATCGACAAGCAGATCGTCATCGCCGCCATGGCCGATGCGATCCAGAAGGCGGCGCGTTCGCGTTACGGTCAGGAGACCAACATCCGCGCCGACATCAATCCCAACACCGGCGAGATGAAGCTGCAGCGCCTGATGGAGGTGGTCGAGCAGGTCGACGATTATGCGACCCAGATCGCCATTTCCACGGCGCGCGAGCGCAACCCCGATGCCCAGCTTGGCGATTTCATCGCCGAACAACTGCCGCCCATGGATTTCGGCCGCATCGCCGCCCAGTCGGCCAAGCAGGTCATCGTCCAGAAGGTGCGCGAGGCCGAGCGCGACCGCCAGTATGACGAGTACAAGGACCGCATCGGCGAGATCGTCAACGGCACCGTCAAGCGCGTCGAATACGGCAACGTCATTGTCGACCTCGGCCGCGGCGAGGCGATCATCCGCCGCGACGAGCTGATCCCGCGCGAGAACTACAAATATGGCGACCGCGTCCGCGCCTATGTCTATGACGTGCGCCGCGAACAGCGCGGCCCGCAGATATTCCTGTCGCGCACCCATCCGCAGTTCATGGCCAAGCTCTTCACCATGGAAGTGCCGGAAATCTACGACGGCATCATCGAGATCAAGTCGGTGGCCCGCGACCCGGGCTCGCGCGCCAAGATCGCCGTCATCTCGCGTGACTCGTCCATCGATCCGGTCGGCGCCTGCGTCGGCATGCGCGGCAGCCGCGTCCAGGCGGTGGTCGGCGAATTGCAGGGCGAGAAGATCGACATCATCCCGTGGTCGCCGTCGGCCGCCTCCTTCATCGTCAATGCGCTGCAGCCGGCCGAGGTTGCCAAGGTGGTGCTCGACGAGGATGCCGAGCGCATCGAGGTGGTGGTGCCGGACGACCAGCTGTCGCTGGCCATTGGCCGCCGCGGCCAGAATGTGCGCCTTGCCTCGCAGCTCACCGGCTGGGATATCGACATCCTGACCGAGCAGGAAGAGTCGGAACGCCGCCAGAAGGAATTCGTCGAGCGTTCGGCGCTGTTCATGGAAGCCCTCGACGTCGACGAGATGGTCGGCCAGGTGCTTGCCTCCGAAGGTTTCACCAGCGTCGAGGAAGTCGCCTATGTCGATTCCGGCGAGATCGCCTCGATCGACGGTTTCGACGAGGACACCGCTTCGGAAATCCAGACCCGCGCCCGCGAATATCTGGAGAAGATCGAGGCCGAGCACGACGAGAAGCGCAAGGCGCTCGGCGTCAAGGACGAGCTGCGCGAAATTCCCGGCATCACCACCGCCATGATGGTGACGCTCGGCGAGGACGGCGTGAAGACGATCGAGGATTTCGCCGGCTATGCGGCGGACGACCTGACCGGCTGGAAGGAACGCAAGGACGGCGAGACCAAGGTCTATCCCGGCGTTCTCGCCAGCCACGGCGTCACGCGCGCCGATGCCGAACAGATGGTTCTGGCCGCCCGTCTCAAGGCTGGCTGGATCTCCGAGGACGAGCTTGCCGCGCAGGAAGCGCCGGCTGACGAAGCCGTCGGTGCGTGAGGTGAAACCGCATCGCACAGAACCGGCCCTTGGACGAGATGAACGATCGCACCTGCATCGTCACCCGCAGGCAGACCGAAGCGGATGAGCTGATCCGCTTCGTCGTCGGCCCGGATTCGGCCGTCGTTCCCGACATCAAGAGAAATCTGCCTGGCCGTGGTTGCTGGGTCACCGCCGACCGCCTACATATCGAGAAGGCAGCGGCGAAGAACCTGTTTGCCCGCGCCTTCAAGGCGCAGGTCACGGTTCCAGCCGATCTCGGCGGCATGGTCGACGGGCTGCTTTCCAGATCCGCTCTGGGCATGCTGGGCCTTGCTCGCAAGGCCGGCGCCGTCGTCCTCGGTGCTGCCAAGGTCGAGAGTTCGGTGCGCGACGGGCAGGCGCTTTTCGTGCTGCACGCGACCGAAGCGTCGGACGATGGCGTCCGCAAAATCAGTCAGGCACGGCGGGCAACCGTCCATCTCGGCGGCCCCGCCATCCTTGCCTACAAACTTTTCCCCGAGGCCGAGTTGAGCTTGGCATTGGGGGGTACAAATGTGATACATGCTGCCGTCCTCGCGCAAGACGCGGGTAAGGCGGTTGAGAAGCGCATAGTTGCGCTCGACCGGTATCGGGGCGGTACCCCGGACGATCTGGCAATGCTTGCGGCCGTTGCTGACGAAGATGATGCCGCAGAGGATATGGAATGAGCGATACGAAATCGGGCGACGACAAGACGTTGAGTGTTACGCCGAAGAAGACCTTGACGCTGAAGCGCCCCGGCATGGAAACGGGCACCGTGCGCCAGAATTTCTCGCACGGCCGTACCAAGTCGGTCGTCGTCGAGACCAAGAAGCGCAAGTTCTCGCTGCCCGGCGACAAGCCGGAGCCGGCGGCACCCGTGTCCGTCTTCACGCCGAAGCCCGTCGCTGCGGCCGCGCCCGTCGTGCAGGAAGCGCCCAAGGAGCCGCCTGCGCCGCCGCGGGAACGCTCCGGCATGGTGCTGAACGAATTGTCGCGCGGCGAAATGGAAGCACGCCGCAAGGCGCTCGAAGGCTCCAAGGCTCGCGAGGTCGAGGATCGCCAGCGCGCCCAGGAAGAGGCCAAGCGCCGCACCGAGGATGAGGAACGCCGGCGCCGCGAGCGCGAGGAATCCGCCCGCCGCCAGGCCGAGGAAGAGGCACGCCTGCAGGCCGAAGCCGAATCCCGCCGCCGTGCCGAGGAAGAGGCCCGCCGCCGCGCCCCGATGGCCGTGGATGTCGCCACCGATGACGAGGAGGCGAAGCCGAGACGCACCGGGGCTGGTCCCGGTTCGCCGGTGCGCCGCCTGGCGACTCCCGAAGTGGCGCGTCCGGCCAAGCCCACCAAGGGCGAGGAAGACCGGCGCCGCGGCAAGCTGACGCTGAACTCGGCGCTGTCGGATGAAGATGCGCGCGCTCGCTCGCTGTCGTCGATGCGGCGCCGCCAGGAAAAATTCAAGCGCGCGATGCACAATGAACCGCGCGAGAAAGTCATGCGCGAAGTGATCCTGCCTGAAACCATCACCATACAGGAGCTGGCGCAGCGTATGTCCGAGCGCGCCGTGGACGTGGTCAAGTTCTTCATGAAGCAGGGCCAGATCATGAAGCCGGGCGACGTCATCGACGCCGACACGGCCGAACTGGTCGCCACCGAATTCGGCCACACCGTGCGCCGCGTCGCCGAGTCCGACATCGAGGAAGGCCTGTTCAACATCGCCGACCGTCCGGAAGACCTGGTGTCGCGTCCGCCGGTCGTGACCATCATGGGCCATGTCGACCACGGCAAGACCTCGCTGCTCGACGCGATCCGCAACGCCAATGTGGTCTCCGGCGAAGCCGGCGGCATCACCCAGCATATCGGCGCCTACCAGGTCGAGAAGAACGGCCAGAAGATCACCTTCATCGACACCCCCGGCCACGCCGCCTTCACGGCGATGCGCGCCCGCGGCGCCCAGGTGACCGACATCGCCGTGCTGGTGGTGGCCGCCGACGACAGCGTGATGCCGCAGACGATCGAATCGATCAGCCATGCCAAGGCTGCCGGCGTTCCGATCATCGTGGCGATCAACAAGATCGACAAGCGCGATGCCGACCCGCAGAAGGTGCGGGCCGAACTGCTGCGCCACGAGGTCTTCGTCGAATCCATGGGCGGCGAGGTGCTGGACGTCGAAGTTTCGGCGATCAAGGGCACCAACATCGACAAGCTGCTCGAAGCGATCCTTCTGCAGGCCGAAATCCTCGACCTCAAGGCCAATCCGGACCGCACCGCCGAAGGCGTGGTCATCGAGGCGCAACTCGACAAGGGCCGCGGTCCCGTCGCCACCGTGCTGGTCCAGACCGGCACGCTGATGCCGGGCGACATCCTCGTTGCCGGCAACGAATGGGGCCGTGTCCGCGCGCTGGTCAACGATCGCGGCGAGCATGTGAAGGAAGCGCCGCCGGCAATGCCGGTCGAGGTGCTCGGCCTCCAGGGCACGCCGCTGGCCGGCGACCGCTTCGCTGTCGTCAACAATGAGGCCCGCGCCCGCGAGATCACCGAATATCGTCAGCGCCTGGCGCGCGAGAAGGCGGTGGCCAGGCATGCCGGCCAGCGCGGCTCGCTCGAGCAGATGATGTCGCAATTGCAGACGAGCGGGCTGAAGGAATTCCCGCTGGTCATCAAGGGCGACGTGCAGGGATCGATCGAGGCGATCAACGCGGCGCTGGAGAAACTCGGCACCGACGAGGTTCGCGCGCGCATCGTCCATGCCGGCGCCGGCGCCATCACCGAAAGCGACGTCTCGCTGGCGGAAACCTCCGGTGCGGCGATCATCGGCTTCAACGTCCGCGCCAATGCGCAGGCGCGTGCAGCCGCGGCCGCCGCCGGCATCGAGATCCGCTACTACTCGATCATCTACAATCTCGTCGATGACGTGAAGGCGGCGCTCTCCGGTCTGCTCTCGCCGGAACGGCGCGAAACCTTCATCGGCAATGCCGAGATCCTCGAGATCTTCGACATCACCAAGGTCGGCAAGATCGCCGGCTGCCGTGTCACCGAAGGCAAGGTCGAGCGCGGCGCCGGCGTACGCCTGATCCGCGACAACGTCGTCATCCACGAAGGCACGCTGAAGACGCTGAAGCGCTTCAAGGATGAGGTGTCGGAAGTGCCGGCCGGCCAGGAATGCGGCATGGCCTTCCAGAACTACGAAGACATGCGTGTCGGCGACGTCATCGAGTGCTTCCGCATCGAGATGGTGACCCGCACGCTCTAAGTGCGAGTATCACGCCGAAACAGACCGGGCGGTGGTCGAGAGACTGCCGCCCAACCCCTTTGAGACATGCGGCATGGTCCTATCCCGCGCCTCACGCTTTCCGGATCGAGAAAATATGCCCCGTCCAACCACTTCAGGCCCCTCCCAGCGCATGCTGCGCGTCGGCGAGCAGGTGCGCCATGCGCTGTCCGAAACCTTGCAGCGCGGCGAGATCATCGATCCGGTTATCGAGAACAGCGTCGTCTCCGTTTCCGAGGTGCGCATGTCGCCGGATCTCAAGATCGCCACCGCTTTCGTCTCGCCGCTCGGCGCGGGCGACGCCGACGCGGTGGTCGAGGCGCTGAACAGCCACGCCAAGTTCGTCCGCGGCCGCGTCTCCGGCGCGCTGCGGCAGATGAAATACATGCCCGAGTTCCGCTTCCGGCTCGATACCTCCTTCGACAATTTCGCCAGGATCAACGAACTGCTGAAGTCGCCCGAAGTGGCGCGCGATCTCGGCCCCGCAGACGAGAACAAGGACGAGGACGAGGACGAGGAATAGTGGCGCGTCGCGGCAAGAAAAAGGGCCGGCCGGTCTCAGGCTGGGTGGTGCTGGACAAGCCGGTCGGCATGGGCTCGACCGAGGCCGTCTCCAAGATCAAATGGCTGTTCCAGGCCGAGAAGGCCGGCCACGCCGGCACGCTCGATCCGCTTGCCTCCGGCATGCTGCCGATCGCGCTCGGCGAGGCGACCAAGACTGTGCCCTACGTGCAGGACGGCGCCAAAGTCTACCGCTTTGCCGTCGCCTGGGGCGAGGAGCGCTCGACCGACGACCTCGAAGGTCCGGTGACCAGGAGCTCGGACCGCCGCCCGGCGGAAGCCGAGGTGAGGGCGCTGCTGCCGAAATACACCGGCATCATCATGCAGACGCCGCCGCAATTCTCGGCCATCAAGATATCGGGCGAGCGCGCCTATGACCTCGCCCGCGACGGCGAGACGGTCGATATTCCCGCGCGCGAGATCGAGATCGGCCGCCTCGAAATGGTCGAACACGGCGTCGACCGCTCGATCTTCGAGGTCGAATGCGGCAAGGGCACCTATGTGCGCTCGCTGGCGCGCGACATGGGCCGCGACCTCGGCTGTTTCGGCCACATCGCCGAACTGCGCCGCGTCGAGGTCGAGCCGTTTACGCCCGAGGATTTGGTGACCGTCGCCGAACTCGAGGCGGCCCGCTTCGACGGCGAGGAAGGCAGTGCGGCCACGGGGGCGACTGATCACCCGGCCGATTTCAGCGCCATCGACGCGCTGCTCGTCGACACCGCGGTTGCGCTCGATTGCCTGCCGCAGATCGCGGTCAGCGACGACGCGGCGACCAAGATCCGGCTCGGCAATCCGGTCATCATCCGCGGCCGCGACGCGCCGGTCGAGGCCGAGGAGGCTTGCGCCACCGCGCGCGGCAAGCTCGTCGCCATCGGCGCCGTCGAGCAGGGCATGTTCAAGCCCAAGCGTGTCTTTACCGGCTAAGTTCCACCTAACATCTTGAATTCGCGCATGATCTGTCCGCAAACCAATACCGGTTGCAAGGCCCATGCGCTAATCTCGGTGGGGAATCGGGTGAAGGCACATGGCAAAGGCTGATACCGCCAGGAAACGGGCGCCGCTGAAAACCCGACGGCCACCTGTCGGTGCGTCGCCCGGCACACTGATCGCCGACCCGGGAGCGCGGCGCAGCGAGCTCAGGCTGACACTGATCTCGCCGGAAAAATTCAAGACCATCGACAACGCCAGCATCGACGACCTCAACACCCATTGCCACAGCTGGCCTGTCGTCTGGCTGGACTGCACCGGGCTTGCCAACATTCAGCTGATCGAAGAGATCGGCCGGATTTTCAACCTGCATCCGCTGGCGCTGGAGGATGTCGTCAACACCGGCCAGCGGCCGAAGGTGGACTTCTTCGAGGATCATGCCTTTGTCGTCATGCGCATGATCGACGATGTGACGGCGCATCGCTACGAGCAGATCTCGCTGTTCTTCGGCAAGACTTTCGTCGTCACCTTCCAGGAGCGCGAGGGCGACCCGTTCGACCCCGTGCGCAAGCGCATCGCCAGCGCCATGCCCAACCGGTTGCGCTCGCGCAATGCCGACTACCTCGCCTATGCGCTCATCGACGCCATTGTCGACAGCTACTTCCCGCCGATCGAGGCGGCGAGCGAGCTGGTCGACGGCATCGAGGACCAGATGCTCAACACGCCGCACAAGCATCAGATGCGGCAGCTGCACGAGTTGCGCCGCGACGCCAATGTGCTGAAGGGTGTGCTGTGGCCGATGCGCGATGCGCTGGCGACGCTGATCCGCAACGACGTGTCCTTCGTCAAGGCCGAGACGAAGATATTCGTCAACGACACGCTCGACCATGCGCTGCGGCTGATCGAGCTGGTCGAGAACCAGCGCGACATGCTGACCGGCCTGATCGAGATGCATCTGTCGCTGACCCAGGCGCGCACCAACGACGTCATCTCCTATCTGACGATCGTCTCGGTGATCTTCATGCCGCTCACCTTCCTCGTCGGCGTCTGGGGCATGAATTTCGACCCCGGCACCTCGCCCTGGAATATGCCGGAGCTGAAGGCCTATTACGGCTATCCGGCGGCACTGGTGTTCATGGCAATTGTCGCCGTCGGGCTCGTCGCTTTCTTCAAATGGAAGAAGTGGTTGTAGCAGAACGCAAAATCCGCGATTTCGGCCGCGCCGGCCTGCGACAAAGCCGGCTTGTGAATTATGCTGGTGTTTTGTCCGGAATTGCACTATATGCGCCGCAGCTTCGCGCCCTGACGCGTTGCTCGCACTGGCCCCTGCTGGACGACATCCCGGCTGTGGGCGTCCCGTTTCCTCGAACAGATAAGGAAAAGCACGATGTCGGTTACTGCCGAGCGCAAGAAGGAATTGATGGCTGAATTTGCAACTGCAAAGGGCGATACCGGGTCTCCGGAAGTCCAGGTTGCCATCCTTTCCGAGCGCATCAAGAACCTGACGGACCACTTCAAGGACCACAAGAAGGACAACCATTCCCGCCGTGGTCTGCTCGCTCTCGTCTCCCAGCGCCGCAGCCTGCTTGATTATCTCAAGCGCAAGGATGACGCGCGCTACCAGACGCTGATCGAGAAGCTCGGTCTCCGTCGCTGACGAATTGACCGGCGGGCTCTCCTCGGAGGGTCCGCCGGTCGCGCATTGGCGCATCGGAAGGTCTGGTGCGCAGATGCTGGAAGTGGAGCGCGAACGCGCTCCGGGAATTCGCATTCGCGCCGGGCGCGGTCCGAAAACACGGGTTTTCGGCGTCATGCGCGAGGCCGGCCGAGCGGTCGGCCAGACCCGGTTCCGGGAGTGCAGAGGGCCACTCGGAGCCAACCCATGGACGGTCATGGGGCAGGATTGCAGGACGCTCGCTTGGCTTTTGAGGCCGGACCATTCGAGCTTCCCGTTGTCTTGCCCGTGGCTGCCCGAGAAGGAAGCCAGGGAAGGGATAAGCGCAACCGTCAAGACGGTGCGGCCTTTCCGCATATGAAGGACAAGATATGTTCAATCACCACAAAGTGGAAATCGAATGGGGCGGCCGTCCGCTCATCCTGGAAACCGGCAAGATCGCGCGCCAGGCTGACGGCGCGGTGCTCGCCACCTACGGCGAGACCGTGGTTCTGGCCACCGTCGTTTCGATGAAGGAGCCAAAGCCTGGCCTCGATTTCTTCCCGCTCACCGTCAACTACCAGGAAAAGACCTATGCCGCCGGCAAGATCCCGGGCGGCTATTTCAAGCGCGAGGGCCGTCCGAGCGAGAAGGAAACATTGGTTTCCCGCCTGATCGACCGCCCGATTCGTCCGCTCTTCGCCGACGGCTACAAAAACGACACCCAGATCGTCGTCACCGTCGTCCAGCATGATCTCGAGAACGATCCGGACATCCTGTCGATCGTCGCCACGTCGGCGGCCCTGACGCTCTCCGGCGTGCCCTTCATGGGCCCGATCGGCGGCGCCCGCGTCGGCTACATCAACGGCGAATATGTGCTCAACCCGCATATCGACGAGATGGAGGAATCCAAGCTCGACCTCGTTGTCGCCGGCACTACCGACGCCGTACTGATGGTCGAATCCGAGGCCAAGGAGCTCAGCGAGGAGCTGATGCTCGGCGCCGTCATGTTCGGCCACAAGGGCTTCCAGCCGGTGATCGAGGCGATCATCAAGCTGGCCGAGGTCGCCGCCAAGGACCCGCGCGACTTCACCGCGCCCGACTATTCCGAGCTCGAAGGCGAGATGCTGAAGATCGTCGGCGACGAGCTGCGCGACGCCTACAAGATCACCGACAAGCAGAAGCGCTATGCCGCCGTCGATGCCGTCAAGGCGAAGGTCAAGGCTGCATTCGCGCCCGCCGAAGGCGAGGATGCGAAGTACACGTCCGAGCAGATCGGCAGCGTGTTCAAGGAGCTCCAGGCCAAGGTCGTGCGCTGGAACATCCTCGACACCGGCTCGCGCATCGATGGCCGTGACCTCAAGACCGTCCGCAAGATCGTCTCCGAAGTCGGCGTCCTGCCGCGCACCCACGGTTCGTCGCTGTTCACCCGCGGCGAGACCCAGGCGCTGGTCGTCGCAACGCTCGGCACCGGCGAGGACGAGCAGTATGTCGATTCCTTGACCGGCATGTACAAGGAGAAGTTCCTCCTTCACTACAACTTCCCTCCCTACTCGGTCGGTGAAACCGGCCGCATGGGTTCGCCGGGCCGCCGCGAAATCGGCCATGGCAAGCTCGCCTGGCGCGCCATCCGGCCGATGCTGCCGACCGCCGACCAGTTCCCCTACACGCTGCGCGTCGTCTCGGAGATCACCGAGTCCAACGGCTCGTCGTCGATGGCCACCGTCTGCGGCACCTCGCTGGCGCTGATGGATGCCGGCGTGCCGCTGGCAAAGCCTGTCGCGGGCATCGCCATGGGCCTGATCAAGGAAGGCGAGCGCTTCGCGGTGCTCTCCGACATCCTTGGTGACGAGGATCATCTCGGCGACATGGACTTCAAGGTCGCCGGCACCGCCAACGGCATCACCTCGCTGCAGATGGACATCAAGATCGACGGCATCACCGAGGAGATCATGCAGGTCGCGCTCGGCCAGGCCAAGGACGGCCGTCTGCATATCCTCGGCGAAATGGCGCATGCGCTGTCCGGCGCGCGTGCCGAGCTCGGCGAGTTCGCGCCGCGCATCGAGGTCATGCATATCCCGACCGACAAGATCCGCGATGTCATCGGCTCCGGCGGCAAGGTGATCCGCGAGATCGTCGAGAAGACCGGCGCCAAGATCAACATCGAGGACGACGGCACGGTCAAGATCGCTTCGTCGAACGCCAAGGAGATCGAGGCGGCGAGGAAATGGATCCACACCATCGTCGCCGAGCCGGAAGTCGGCGAGATCTACGAAGGCACCGTCGTCAAGACCGCCGACTTCGGCGCGTTCGTCAACTTCTTCGGCCCGCGCGACGGTCTCGTCCACATCTCGCAGCTCGCCAATGAGCGCGTTGCCAAGACCTCGGACGTCGTCAAGGAAGGCGACAAGGTCTGGGTCAAGCTGATGGGCTTCGACGAGCGCGGCAAGGTTCGCCTGTCGATGAAGGTCGTCGACCAGGCGACCGGCAAGGAAATCGTGCGCGAGAAGAAGGCCGACGGCGAGGAAGACGCCGCCTGATCGGTCTGACCGGGTGAATTGAAACGGGCGCGCCGCGAGGTCGCGCCCGTTTTGTTTGAAGGACTGCGCGAATGTCCGCAGAACCGCTCAAGACACTGTTCCACCCCTTCGAGGCCGAGGCGCTGCCCCTGCCGCAAGAGGGCGCGCGCATTCTCTTTCTTGGCGCCGAACCCGGTTTCCGTTTGCCCGAAGGCTTCGATGCGTCCCTTCATCTGGTGCAAGGCTTCCGGCCATATTTCCGTGCCCTGCAAGCCAATGGCCATGAGGTCACCCCGCAAGCGGAAGGCTCGGCCTTCGATGCGGCATTTATCCTCGCCGGCCGCCACCGCGGCCAGAACGAGCTGCGCATAGCAGAGGCCATAGAACGTGTCGCCCCGGGCGGGCTGATCGTGGTTGCCGGCGGCAAGGACGACGGCATCGACAGCCTGCGCAGGCGCATCGATGCGTTGGCGGCGCTCGAAGCTCACCTGCCGAAACATCATGGCGTCGCCTTCTGGTTCCGCCGGGCAGGTTCCGAGGCGGCTGCGGCGCTTCGCGCGGCCAATCCCGATGGGGTTGTCGAGGGCCGTTTCCGCACCGCGCCCGGCATGTTTTCGTTCGACCGGATCGATGCCGGGTCGAAACTGCTGGCGGACAATCTTCCAACCGACCTGCGCGGCGGCGTTGCCGATTTCTGTTCCGGCTGGGGCTATCTGGCCTCCGAGATCGCAGCGCGTTCCCCCGGCATTTCGGCACTCGATCTCTACGAGGCCGACTTCGCGGCGCTCGAAGCGGCCAAGGCCAACCTTGACGCTGCCGGTCTATCGGTCGCGAGAAATTTCTTCTGGATCGACCTGCTCACCGAGGCGGTCGAGCGGCGCTATGATACGGTCGTCATGAACCCGCCCTTTCACAGCGGCCGGGCGGCCGAGCCGGGCATCGGCGCCGGCATGATCCGTGCGGCGGCAAAAGCGCTGAAACCGGGCGGGCGGCTGTTCATGGTCGCCAACCGCCAGCTTCCTTATGAAGAGGTGCTGGCGACAGCCTTTTCCAGCCATGCCGAAATCGCCCGCGACGGCATGTTCAAGGTGTTGTCGGCGCGCCGGTAAGCGGGGACGACTTGCTTATTGCAGACTGACGATGCGTGCCGGCTGGCGTGTGCCATGGGCGACGCGCGCCTGGCCGCGTTCAACCTTGAGCGGTGCCGGCCGGCCGAACAGATAACCTTGCACCAGTTCGCAGCCAGCCGCGCGCAGCATCGTGGCCTGGTTCTCGGTCTCGACACCTTCGGCGATGATGCCGACGCCCAGCGCCCGCGACAATCCCACGATGGTCGAGACCACCGCGCCCGAGCTGGAATCGGTATCGATGCGGCTGACGAAGGAGCGGTCGATCTTCAGCTTGCCGAACGAGAAATCGATCAGGTAGCTCAGATTGGAATACCCGGTGCCGAAATCGTCGACCGCCACCGAGATGCCCATATCGGCGAGCTGCTGCAGGATGATGGCCGCGCGGTCGCGGTCCTGCATCATCGCCGTCTCGGTGACCTCCAGCTCCAGCCGCGACGGCTTGATGCCGGTCGATGCTATCGTCGCGCGCACGATGCCGACGAAATCCTTGGTCATGAACTGAACCGGCGAGATGTTGACCGCGACGAAGCAATCCTCCGGCAGGAAGCGGGCATCGCTGCAGGCCTTGCGCAGCACCCATTCGCCGATCGGGTTGATCATGCCGGTTTCCTCGGCGATCGGAATGAACTCCATCGGCGGGATCATGCCGCGTTCCGGGTGCTTCCAGCGTATCAGCGCCTCGTAACCGACGACCCGCGCGCTCGGCAGGTCGAACTGCGGCTGGTAATGAAGATCGAAATCGCCTCGGTCGAATGCGGTCTTCAGCTCGGACTCGATCCATTGCCGGTAGTCCGCCACCCGCCCCATGTCGGCATGGAACACCGACCAGTTGCCGATGCCGCTGGCGCGCGCATTCTGCAGCGCCAGGTTTGAGCGGCGCAGGACAAGGACCGGATCAACGCCGTCCTTAGGCATCGCCACGATGCCGACCGACATGCTGACCGATTGCAGATGCGTCTGCAGCTGATAGGGCTCCATCATGTCGTTGATGAACTTCTCGACGAACGTTTCGAGCGATCCCTTGATCTCGCTGTCGGGCAGCAGCACGGCGAATTCGCCGGCGCCGATGCGCCCGATCACCGCACCCTGCGGCATGTTCTCCGTCAGCCTCCCGGTGAAGACGCGGATTAACTCGTCGCCATTGCTGTAGCCGATGGCATCGTTGATCTGCTTGAAACGATCGATGTCGATGTCGATCAGGAAGACCGGTTCGCCCGTCAGAACCGTCTCCGATGCGGCCTTGGCGATCCTGCCGACCATGGCCGGGCGCGACAACAGGCCGGTCAGCTTGTCGAAATGCGTTTCCTTGAAGACGTAGTCGGCCGATTCATCGACGCCGGCGAAGAAAGACAACGCGGCGCCGCCGGCCGAAAGGGCGCAGAGGGCGGCAATAACGCCCGCCATTGTTTCGGCCGGCATGCCGGCCAGACCGTCGCCGAAGCCGTAACGCAGCCCCCAGAGGCCGAGGATAAAACTGCCCATGCCCGAGCTGGCGACGGTGATCAGCCGGAACAGCGGAGTTCGCTTCGGATTGCTGACAGCAGGCATACAAGGTCCCTGAATTACAGGGCCTTTTAGCGGAAATCTTCTTAAAATGAGTTTCCGCCGATGAATCCAATTTTACTGGAAGGTATTATTTGTAACGGCGAATTATTCGCGGGCGCCGTCGTTCTGCTTCAATTCCTCAAGCGCCGGCATGGAAACGATGTGATAGCCTGAATCGACATAGTGGATCTCGCCGGTGACGCCTGAAGACAGATCGGAGAGCAGATAGAGCGCCGAACCGCCGACCTCGTCGATGGTCACCGTGCGCCGCAGCGGCGAGTTGCGCTGCTGGTAGGAGAACATGTGGCGCGCGTCGGAAACGCCGGAGCCGGCAAGCGTTCGCACCGGTCCGGCCGAGATGCCGTTCACGCGGATGCCGCGCGGGCCGTAATCGTTGGCCAAATAGCGCACGCTGGCCTCGAGTCCGGCCTTGGCGACGCCCATGACGTTGTAGTTCGGCATCACCCTGACTGACCCGGCATAGGTCAGCGTGATCATCGAGCCGCCCTTCGCCATCAGCGCGGCGGCATTGCGGGCGACCTCGGTGAAGGAATAGCAGGAGATCACCATGGTGCGCACGAAGTTGTCGCGGCTGGTGTCGGCGTAGAGGCCCTTGAGCTCGTTCTTGTCGGAAAAGCCGATGGCGTGGACGACGAAATCGAGCTCGCCCCAGGCCTTGCCGAGCGTCTCGAACGTCGCGCTGACCGAGACGCTGTCCTCGACGTCGCAAGGCACGACGAGCGAGGCGCCGAGCTTTTCGGCAAGCGGCTTGACCCTGCGCCCGAACGCGTCGCCCTGGTACGTAAAGGCAAGCTCAGCCCCGTGCTCGGACAGTTTCCTGGCGATCCCCCAGGCGATCGAATGATCGTTGGCAACACCCATGACAAGCCCGCGCTTGCCCTTCATCAGCCCGTCCATGCCCGGCAATCCTTGTTAAAAAACGCTGGCCTATGCGGAATAGCGCTGGAAAATCAGCGTTGCGTTGGTGCCACCGAAACCGAAGGAATTGGACAAAACGGTGTCGATCCTGGCGTCGTCGATGCGCTTGCGCACGATCGGCATGCCCTCGAATTCCGGATCGAGCTCCTCGATATGGGCGCTCTCGCCGATGAAGCCGCCCTGCATCATCAGGATCGAATAGATCGATTCCTGTACGCCGGCCGCGCCCAGCGAATGGCCGGTAAGCGACTTGGTCGAAGTGATGAACGGCATCTTGTCGCCGAACACCTCGCGGATGGCGCCCATTTCCCTGGAATCACCGACCGGCGTCGAGGTGCCGTGGGTGTTGATGTAGTCGACCGGCGAGGAGACGGTGGCAAGCGCCTGCCGCATGCAGCGGACAGCGCCTTCGCCCGACGGCGCGACCATGTCGTAGCCGTCGGAGGTCGCGCCATAGCCGACGATCTCGGCATAGATCTTGGCGCCGCGCGCCTTGGCATGCTCCAGCTCTTCCAGCACCAGCACGCCGGCGCCGCCGGCAATGACGAAGCCGTCGCGGTTGACGTCATACGCGCGCGATGCAGTGGATGCCTTGTCGTTGAACTTCGAGGACATCGCGCCCATGGCGTCGAACAGGTCCGACATCGTCCAGTCGAGATCCTCGTGGCCGCCGGCAAAGACCATGTCCTGCTTGCCCCATTGGATCAGCTCGTAACCGTTGCCGATGCAATGCGCCGAGGTCGAGCAGGCCGACGAGATCGAGTAGTTGACGCCGTGGATCTTGAACCATGTGGCAAGCGTCGCCGAGGCCGTCGACGACATCGCCTTCGGCACGGCGAACGGGCCGATGCGCTTCGGGCTGCCGTTCTTGAGCGTGGTTTCGGCGGCCTCCACGATGGTGCGGGTCGACGGTCCGCCCGAACCCATGACGATGCCGGTGCGCTCGTTGGTTATGTCGCTCTCGCCGAGCCCGGCGTCGGCGATCGCCTGGTCCATGGCAACATGGTTCCAGGCAGCGCCCTGGCTCAGGAAGCGCATGGCGCGGCGATCGATCATCGCCGACGGGTCGAGCGTCGGCGCGCCCCACACCTGGCAGCGGAAGCCGTGCTCGGCGAAGGAATTGGAGAAGCTGATGCCGGATCTGGCATCGTGAAGCGAGGTCTGCACCTCATTGGCATTGTTGCCGATCGACGACACGATGCCTAGGCCTGTCACAACGACCCGTCTCATTCGCAACTCCTTCCAGCGTATTTCCCGAGGACCGTAATCGGTTTTGGCCAGGGTTCATACGCAAAATAAACAGCTGACGGCACCCTTTCCCCTCCGTTGGGACTCGAGCGCCGTGGCGAAAAACGGTCAGGCGGCTGGCTGCTTGGACAGGCCGACCTTCAGATCCGTTGCTGCGTATATGGGTTCGCCGTCCGCCTTGAGCCAGCCATCGGCGATGCCGAGCACCAGGCGCCCGCGCATCACGCGCTTGAAGTCGACGCCATATTCGACTTTCTTGACCGAAGGCGTCACCATGCCCTTGAATCTGACTTCGCCGGTCGACAGCGCCATGCCCTTTCCCGGCTCGCCGAGCCAGCCGAGATAGAAGCCGGTCAATTGCCACATGGCGTCGAGGCCGAGGCAGCCCGGCATGATCGGATTGCCGATGAAATGGCAGGCGAAGAACCACAGGTCCGGCTTGATGTCGAATTCGGCGCGGATGAAACCCTTGTCGAAGGCGCCGCCGGTCTCGCTGATCTCGGTGATGCGGTCGAACATCAGCATCGGCGGGTAGGGCAGCTGGGCGTTGCCCGGTCCGAACAGCTCGCCGCGGGCGCAGGCAAGCAGTTCCTCGTAATCATAGCTGGACTTTTGACCCGCCATCTATTCTGACCCCGTGTTCGTCCCGGGCGGCAGGGCGCCCATTTTCGCTGGTTTCCTAACACACTCTGTTTGTGGCCGGAAACCGGCGTTTGCGCTTAACCCGTGCGCCTGCCGGGGTCAATGCGCGCTATTGATCGCATTCGGGCGACAGAATATATGTCGGGTGGCGTTCGTTTTTGGCTTTTGACGTTTTTTCGCCATTGCGGACCTGTTTAGAGGGGCTGGGCCACAAGCTTCGACGGGATAGATGGATTCGGGCTGCCGGAAGGAAATAGTCACTGTGGACAAGCGGGTTCGCGAAGCCGGCCTGAGGCCGACACGCCAGCGCATCGCGCTGGCCGATCTGCTTTTCGCCAAGGGCGACCGCCATCTGTCGGCCGAGGAATTGCACGAGGAGGCGATCGCCGCCGGGGTGCCCGTTTCGCTGGCCACCGTGTACAACGCCCTCCACCAGTTCACCCAGGCCGGCCTGCTGCGCATCCTCGCGGTCGAGGGGTCGAAAACCTATTTCGACACCAACACGTCCGACCACCATCATTTCTATATCGAAGGCGAGAACAGGATTTTCGATATCGCCGGCGGCCCGGTGAGCGTCTCCAACCTGCCGGACCCCCCGGAAGGCATGGAAATCGCCAATGTCGACATTGTGGTGAGGCTCCGCCCCAAGAGCCGCGATTGATCTGCCTGCGATGCGCCCCGTCGACCTTGTGATACGACTCGAATGGCTTGCCGCCACTGTCGCGGCCGTCGTTTTTTATGCGGCGACCGGCGTGTCCTGGTGGCTGTTTGCGCTGCTCATCCTGGCGCCGGATCTCTCGATGCTGGGTTATCTGGCCGGACCGCGCGTCGGTGCGATCGCCTACAATGCCTTCCACACGCTGATCTTTTCGCTTGCCCTGCTGCTCGCGGGCAGCCCGCTTGCCAGCTCAACCACCACCGCTGTCGCACTGATCTGGCTTGCCCACATCGCCATCGACCGGGCGCTGGGATATGGTCTAAAGTTGTCCACGGGTTTTCAGGACACCCATCTCGGCCGCATCGGTCGCGAGCGCGCTGGCGCGGTCCGATAGGGGCCCTAGTTCTTGACCTTCTCGCCCGGATAAGCGCCCCAGACCTGCGACTGGGCGATCCAGCCGGTATGACCATCGAAGGTCATTTCGCACCATTGGCCATCGCACTTCTTGATGGCGCCCATAACGCCCGGCTCGAGGATAGCGACGACGCCGGCATCCTTATCGGGATCGTCGAGCAGATTGATTCGGTTGCCCTTGCTGCGCTGCCACGGCGCGACGATCGCCGTGCGGCGGCCGGAGAGAAGCGACTGATTGATCCAGCCCTCGGAGCCATCGGCATCGCGCACGCGGCGCCAGGTGTCGAACTCCTGGATGATTTCCATCGGCAGCCCGGCCTTCATGTACATCCAGTCGACGGAGTAATTGGCGCCGGGGCCGACGCGCGAGTTGACGCGGCCGGACTTCAGACTGACGAAGCGCGGCAGCGGCAGGCCGCTCGGTCCCAGCGTCACTGTTTGCGCGGGCGCGGCCGCCGCGCTTTGCGCCGAGGCCTGCGGCGCACAAATGAGCGCGCCGAGAGCGGCTGCGCTGAAGGCCAGGCGAAGCGACGCGAAAGCAGACACTTTCATTCCTTTCGGCGCCTGCCGTCGGCAGGAGCGCCCCTTTTTCTTTGTCTTCGGCGGCACCGCTTGTTACAGGAGTGGGCTGATACCGCGACTGGCTACAAGTTTCGCTTGTCTTGGTTAAAGAGGTCTCAACGAGATCGCCTTCGAGGAAGCTTCGGGAATAAAATGGCAGGCAAGAAAAGGCCCCTCGTCGTCATAACGCGCAAGCTGCCCGATCCGGTCGAAACCCGCATGCGCGAGCTGTTCGACGCGCGGCTGAATGTCGAGGACCGGCCGATGACGCAGCCGGAGCTGGTCGCCGCCGTCAAGGAAGCCGATGTGCTTGTCCCGACCATCACCGACCATATCGACGCGGCGCTGATCGCCCAGGCCGGCGAGAACCTCAAGCTGATCGCCAATTTCGGCAACGGCGTCGACAAGATCGATGTGGCGGCGGCGGCCAAGAAGGGCGTCACCGTCACCAACACGCCGAATGTGCTCACCGAGGACACCGCCGACATGACGATGGCGCTGATGCTGGCGGTGCCGCGGCGGCTGGCCGAAGGCGCCAATGTGCTCACCGGCGACAGGAAATGGGCCGGCTGGTCGCCGACCTGGATGCTCGGCCGGCGCATCTGGGGCAAACGTCTCGGCGTCGTTGGCATGGGCCGCATCGGCACGGCGGTTGCCAGGCGCGCCAAGGCGTTCGGCCTGTCGATCCACTACCACAACCGCCACCGCGTGCTGCCGGCGGTCGAGGAGGAACTGGAAGCGACCTATTGGGAAAGCCTCGACCAGATGCTTGCCCGCATGGACATCATCTCGGTCAACTGCCCCTCGACGCCGGCGACCTTTCACCTGCTTTCGGCGCGGCGCCTGGCGCTGATGCAGCCCTCTGCCTACATCGTCAACACCGCGCGCGGCGACATCATCGACGAGGAATCGCTGATCAAGCTTATCCAGGACGGCAAGATCGCCGGCGCCGGGCTCGATGTCTACGAGCATGAGCCGGCGCTCAATAGCAAACTCTTGAAGCTCGCTCACAAGGGCAAGGTCGTGCTTTTGCCGCATATGGGCTCGGCGACACTCGAAGGCCGCATCGACATGGGCGAGAAGGTGATCATCAACATCCGCGCCTTCTTCGACGGCCACCGCCCGCCGGATCGCGTGCTGCCGCTGCGGACCTGAGCTTTTTTCACCTGGCGATGAGGGCGCCGTCCTCGGTGACCGTCAAAGTCCTTCCGCGATAGGTCTCGAACAGGTTTCGAGCCAGCTGGACCGCCATCGGCGTCTCCCAGCCCATTTCCCTGGCGACGATCAGCCCGAGCAAAAGGATCGCATCAGGCTCGTGCAGCACGAGCGCCGCCGGCGCGTGACCGCTGTGGACAAGCTCCATCAGCACGGCCGATGCGGACGACGAACCGATGGTGCCCGGCAGGAACAGCACGCGGCCGGATATGCTTTGCCCATGCTGCGGATGGCGGACGTCGGCAATCCGGCCGCTCTTGGCATCGACGCCGCCCCAGAAGCTGATCGGCGCCGTCAGCACCAGCGCTTCGCCCGCGCCGGCCTTGCCTGGAACCAGGATTTCCGCGGTCGCGCTCATGCCGCTATATCCGTGAATACCGGCCTGCCAAGCACTGCGCTCTCAACACAGTCGGCGAGCGAGGCGTAAAGCACCGCATAGCCGGTATTTCCCGGCGCGTAATGCGCGAACTTTCCCGAGTTGGTCATCAAGGTGCCGCCGGCAAGGTCCGGCATGATCGGCGTCACCACCACGCAGGTGTCGGCGACGATGATGACCCCGCATGCCTCGAGCGCCTTGCGCCGACCGCTCTGCTCGATCGCGGGCAGCACATGGCGGCCGGTGCAGGCATAGATCGGCACGCCGAGACGCCGTCCGGCGATCAATCGCTCCAGCAGCTCGAATTCGGCAAGCGACAGATGCGGGCTGCCGATCGCCACGGCATCGATTGTCGGCGGCGTCGCGGCGGTCGACAGGCCGGCGCGCGCCTTCGCCGTCATCTCAGGCGTGACGCGGATCACCGTCTCCGGTTTTGCGTCGGCAAGGATGCTCCGGGCGTCGGGTGCCTCGGGCGTCACGCCGGCAATGTGGAAGAGGCCGACTGCGCCGGATGATGCTGCGGCGGCGCCGAAGGCCTTCAGCGCGTCCTCGCCAGGATGATTGGCCACGCCTGTGACGACACCGATCGTATTGCCCACCTCGCGGCCGTAGAGGCTGCCCAGCACCGGCCAGGCGATCTCGGAGCCGAGGAAGGAGGCCGGAAGCCCCGAGACGTCGAACACCAGCCGCGCCCGCCGGTTCTCGGCACGATGCAGGCCATAGTCGGGCGCGCGGCCGGTGATGGCGCAGGCTATGTCGAGGAAATCGCCGTAGCGGTTGGTGCGCGCGCCCAGCACCGAGTTGCAGAACACCACCGCGTTCGATTCGCCCCACGCGACGTCGCTGCCCTGCGCCGGCCGGTGCCCGGCCTGATAGGGCGCGCAGGTCCAGCTCTGCTCGCAGCCGAGCTTGCGATAGGCTTCCGTCATTCGCCGCGCCATGCCGCGCTGCGGCTCTTCCAGGCGGACGCGCGAGCAGCCCATGAGGTCGAGCGCGCCGACATTGAGCGTCGAGCGCACCGCGACTTTTGCGCCGCCCACGACCAGCCGCTCGGCAAACAGCGTGCCGGAATCGCCGTGGTAAAGCGCCCCATCGATGTGCGCCGAGGCGATCGGGATCAGCCGCGGCGCGCCGAGCAGGCGGCCGCTTTCGGCAACGATGCGCATCGCCATCGCCGCGCCGTCGTTCCCGGCTGCAATTGCCTGTTCTTCGGCACTGAGCACAAGACTCACGGCAGCACCTTGCGCATGGTGATTGAGATCGGCCGTTCCATGCGCTCAGACCGCCTTGTAGCGGATGGTGTCGAAGCGGGCGGTCAGTGCATCGTAAAGCAGCAGCCGCCCGACCAGCGGCTCGCCGATGCCGGCAATCAGCTTGATCGCTTCCATGGCCTGCAGCGTGCCGATGACGCCGGTCAGCGCGCCGACAATGCCGGCGACGGCGCAGGACGGCACCAGTCCCTCCGGCGGCGCTTCCGGGAAAAGGTCGCGATAGCTCGGATTGGGTATGCCGTCGGTGCCCGTCTCGAACGGTTTCAGCACTGTCACCGAGCCGTCGAAGCGGCCGACCGCGGCGTGCACCAGGGGCTTCTTTTCCGCAGCGCAGGCATCGGCCACCGCATAGCGCGTCTCGAAATTGTCGGAGCCGTCGACGACGATATCGTAGCGGGCGACGAGGGCAGGGGCGTTTTGCGCCGTCAGCCTGAGGCGGTGCAATTCCACCGCGACATTGGGATTGATGCGCATGATCGCCGCCGAGGCGCTGTCGGTCTTGGCTATGCCGATCGCGTCGCTGTCATGGATCACCTGCCGCTGCAGGTTCGACAGCGAAACGGTGTCGCTATCGACGATGCCGAGCGTGCCGACGCCGGCTGCTGCGAGATATTCGAGCACCGGCGCGCCCAGCCCGCCGGCGCCGATGACCAGCACACGTGCGCGCTTCAGTTTCTGCTGGCCGGCGCCGCCAATCTCGGGCAGCACGATGTGGCGGGCATAGCGCTCGAGCTCTTCGTCGGTGAGGGCGGCCTCGGTCATAGGCGGACCATATAGCGGGTAGCAAACCTTGTCATGCGCCGGCAGGTGGCGACGCGCCCTGAGCCCGTCAAGACTTTCAGCCGGTCGGCTCGACGCTGCCATGATCGACCGTCAGGAATTGCGCTCTGCCGGCAAGGCTGGAAAACAGCGCCGCGTCGGTGCCGGTCATGAAGGCCTGGCAGTTCAGTTCTTCCAGGATCGAGAACAACGCCGCGCGCCGGCCGCTGTCCAGATGCGCGGCGATCTCGTCGAGCAAAAGGATCGGCGTCAGGCCCGACATCTCGCCGGTCAGCCTTGCATGCGACAGCACGATGCCGACCAGCAATGCCTTCTGCTCGCCGGTCGAGCAGAGCTCGGCCGGCATCGACTTCGGCCGGTGCCGCACCATCAGGTCGGAGCGATGCGGGCCGTCGAGCGTGCGGCCGGCGGCGCGGTCGCGCTCGCGGCCGTTGGCAAGTGTCGCCCGGTATCGTTCCTCGACATCGACCGCCGGGGCAAAGGCGATCTCGCTCTCCAGCTCGCCGGATAGGCTGATATCGGCCTGGGGAAACGGGCCGCTGCCCGGCAGCCTGTCGATCATGGCGGCGAGCAGCCGCACCAGTTCCGTTCGCGCTGCCGCGATCGCCACCCCGGTTTCGGCCATCTGCGTCTCGATCGCATCGAACCAGGCGCCGTCACGCGAGCCTTCCGTAAGCAACCGGTTACGGCCACGCATGGCTTTCTCGTAGTCGATTGCGCGCTGGCCGTGGCCGGGATCGATCGCCAGCACCAGCCGGTCGAGGAAGCGGCGGCGGTCGGCCGCCGGCCCGGGAAACAGCCCATCCATCGCCGGCGTCAGCCAGACGACCCGCAGCCATTCCAGCATGTCCTCGGCCGAGCGCGCCGCGGCACCGTTGATCCGCACCCGCCTGCCGCCTTCTCCGGCGGCATCGCCGCCGGCAACGCCGGTGCCGATCTCGACCTCGCCTTCGGGCCCTTCGATGCGGGCGTGCAGCGCAAAGCCGCCGTCGCCGCCCTCGCGCGCCACATCGGCGTAGGGTGCGCGGCGCAGCCCGCGCCCCGGCGTCAGCAGCGAGATGGCTTCCAGAAGGTTGGTCTTGCCGGCGCCATTGTCGCCGGAGAGCACCACCGCGCCGGCGGCAAGGTCAAGGGAGAGCGTCGCATAATTGCGGAAATTCGTAAGTGTAAGCTTACTTATGTAGCTTTGTTGCCGAAGCTGTTTGGCATCCCCGATCACGGCGGCATGTCTGGCCGGCGCGGGCCTTAGACCCGCATCGGCATCAGCACGTAGAGCGCGGTCTCGTCGGCCATATCGTGGATCAGCGTCGGCGAGCCGGCATCGGCCAGCATGAACTTCGCTTCCGAGCCGGTGAGCTGGGCGGCGACGTCGAGCAGATATTTGGCATTGAAGCCGATCTCGATCGGGTCCGACGAATAGTCGGCTGCCAGTTCCTCGGTGGCGCTGCCCGAATCGGGATTGTTAACGGCAAGCGTCACCTGGCCCTCATTGATCGAAAGCTTCACCGCGCGGCCGCGCTCGGAGGAAATGGTCGAGACGCGGTCGACGGCGGCGGCGAAGCTCTGGCGGTCGATGATCAGCTTCTTGTCGTTGCCGGTCGGAATGACGCGCTGATAGTCGGGGAAGGTGCCGTCGATCAGCTTCGACGTCAAAACGACGCTGCCGATGGTGAAGCGGATCTTGGTGTCCGACAATTCCGTGGTCACCGCCACATCCGGGTCATCGACCAGCTTCTGCAGCTCGCTCACCGTCTTGCGCGGAATGATGATGCCGGGCATGCCCTCCGATCCGGCCGGCGCATCGATCTCGGCGCGCGCCAGGCGATGCCCGTCGGTCGCCACCGAGCGGAGCTTCAGCTTGCCGCCGGCTTCATGCGTGTGCAGGAAGATGCCGTTGAGATAGTAGCGTGTCTCTTCGGTCGAGATGGCAAACTGCGTCTTGTCGATCAGGCCTTTGAGCGCCACCGAATCGAGCCGGAAGATGTGCGAGAAGGATCCCGCCGAGAGTTCCGGGAAATCGGACTGCGGCAGGCACTGCAGGCGGAAGCTGGAGCGGCCCGACGTCACCGTCATCGCGTTGCCGTCCTCGTCCGTCTTCAGCATCACCTCGGCGCCGTCGGAGAGCTTGCGCACGATGTCGTAAAGCAGATGCGCCGGAACCGTCGTCGCCCCGCCGCGCTCGACTTTGGCGGGCGTCGCCTCCGTCACTTCGAGGTCGAGGTCGGTGGCTTTCATTTCGAGGCTGCCGCCTTCGGCGTTGAGCAGCACATTCGACAGGATCGGTATGGTGTTGCGCCGCTCGACCACCCGGTGAACATGGTTGAGGGACTTCAGGAGATTTGACCGTTCCAGGATAACACGCATGACCAAACAGGCTCGCTTCAATGAATGGACGGGTCTCCGGCATGCGGCGCCCGCGAAAGCTCCGAAAAGCTCAGAATCTGTGTAAGCTGATAGTAAAAAACCTGCAAACGCAAGCCCGCGACACCGGTTCCGGCCGGTTGCGCGGGCTTTCTGGGGATAAAGCCGGCGAAGCGCGTCGCGCGACGCGCTTCGCCGTTTTCGGACCGCTCAGGCCTGCTCGTTGATCAGCCTTCTGAGCAGTTCGAGCTCCTGTGCGAGCGTATTGTCGGCGCCGGAAAGATCCTCGATCTTGCGGACCGCGTGCAGCACCGTCGTGTGGTCGCGGCCGCCGAAACGCCGCCCGATTTCCGGCAGCGAGCGTGGCGTCATCACCTTCGACAGATACATCGCCACCTGCCGCGGCTTGACGATGGTGCGCGTGCGCCGGTTGGAGAGCAGTTCGGTCTTCGACACGTTGTAGTGGCGCGCCACGATGCGCTGGATGTCCTCGATGCGTACCCGCTTCGGCTCGCCCGAGCGGTAGATGTGGCCGAGGATCTCGTCGATCCGGTCGATGGTGATCTGCGGCTCGAAGGATTGGCGAAACAAGAGTTGGTTGAAGGCGCCTTCGAGCTCGCGTCCGCTTCCCGTCACCGTGCGCGCGACGTGGTTCAGGATCTCCTCCGAAATGGCGAGCGAGGCGTCGTCGACCTTGGCGGTCGCCAGGCGCAGCTTGAGCATGGCAAGCCGCATGGCGAAATCCGGCGCCGACATTTCAAGCGCCACGCCGCCATTGAGGCGCGAGCGCACGCGAGGCTCCAGCGATTCCAGCTCCGACGGCGGCCGGTCGGCGGCCACCACCACCTGCTTGGCGCTGTCGAGCAGCATGTTGATCAGGTGGCAGAACTCGTGCTGGATCGATTTGCCTTGCAGGAACTGCATGTCGTCGATGATCAGGAGATCGATGTCGCGCAGCTGCTCCTTGAGCGTCAGCGCATTGTTGTCGCGGATGGCGGTGGCGAAGCGCCACATGAAATATTCCGCCGTCAGGTAGACGACGCGCGACTTCGGGTTGTGGCGCAGCGAGTCCGCCGCGATCGCCTGCAGCAGGTGCGTCTTGCCCAGCCCGACGGTCGCGTGAAGGAAGAGCGGGTTGAAACGCACCGCGCTCGACTGCGATTCCGCCACCGCCTTGGCGGCCGCGAAGGCCACCCGGTTCGAGGGCCCCTCGATAAAGGAAGCGAAGGTGTAGCGGGGGTCGAGTGGCGAGCCCAGCACGTTGTGGCGGAACTCGGTCTCCACCGCCGCGCCCGGGCGCGGCGCAGGCGCCCGTTCCACCCGGCCTGCGGTCGCGGTGCCGGCGGCAAGGACGGTCTGTGTCTGTTTGGTCATCTTGCGCGCCGGGGCGATTTCCGGCTCGACATGATTGCGGCCCTGCCGCGTCGCGGTCCGCACGACGATCTCGATCTTGAGAACGTCGGCATCCTCATGCCTCCACAGCTCGGCGATAAGGTCGAGATAGTGGCCGTTGATCCACGACCGCAGGAAGGCGGTGGGCACCGAGATACGGACAATGCCGCGGGACGCCTCGGCAACCTTCATGCGACCGAACCAGCTCGAATAGACTTCCGCCCCAAGACGCGCCTTCAACTGGGCCTTGACCCGTTCGAACTTCTGTTCCGCGTCGCTGGATGCCGCCAT